>NZ_JAHVDK010000084.1:0-1103 GCF_051487185.1 Inquilinus limosus | reverse complement strand
CAGGCCGTGTGAAAACGCTATGATCTGATACGCTGCCCGAGGTGACTGAGCGGGGGGCAAGCGTGAAGCGTTTCGTCGAGGGGCAGGACCGTCGCCAGACCACGCTGCTGCCGGAGTGTTTGGATGACTATGTCGGCGAGGACAATCCGGTTCGCGCTGTCGAGGCCTTCGTCGAAGAGCTGGATCTGGCGGAACTGGGCTTTGCCGGCGTGGTGCCGGAGGCGACCGGCCGTCCGTCGTACCACCCGGCGACGCTGCTCAAGATCTACCTTTACGGCTACCTGAACCGGATCGCGTCGAGCCGACGGCTGGAGCGGGAGACCCAGCGCAACCTGGAGTTGATGTGGCTGACCGGCCGGCTGATGCCGGACTTCAAGACCATCGCCGACTTCCGCCGCGACAACGGACCGGCGATCCAGGCGACCTGCCGGCACTTCGTGCTGCTGTGCCGACAGTTGAAGCTGTTCTCCGAAGCGGTGGTCGCGATCGACGGCAGCAAGTTCAAGGCGGTGAACAACCGCGACCGGAACTACACCCCGGCCAAGCTGAAGCGCCGGATCGAGCAGATCGAGGCCAGCATCGCGCGCTACCTGTCGGCGATGGATGCCGCCGACCGGCAGGACGGCGCGGTGGCGCAGGCGAAGTCGGCGCGGCTGCGGGAGAAGATCGCGGCGCTGCGGACGCAAATGCAGGAGTTCCGGGCGATGGAGGCAGTGGTCCAGGCCGCCCCCGACCAGCAGATCTCGCTGACCGACCCGGATGCGCGCTCGATGGCGACCAGCGGCAAGGGCACCGGCATCGTCGGCTACAATGTGCAGGCCGCGGTCGATGCCAAGCACCACCTGATCGTCGCCCATGAGGTGACCAATGTCGGCAACGACCGCGCCCAGCTCTCGAAGATGGCGCAGCAGGCGCGGGACGCCGGGGGCTATGAAGCGCTGATCATCCTCGCCGACCGCGGCTACTTCAAGGGCGAGGAGATCCTGGCCTGCGACCAGGCCGGCATGACCCCGCTCGTGCCCAAGCCGCTGACCTCCGGCGCCAAGGCCGAGGGGCGGTTCGGCAAGCAGGACTTCGTCTACATCCCCGAGGAAGACGTCTAT
>NZ_JAHVDK010000083.1:0-1130 GCF_051487185.1 Inquilinus limosus | reverse complement strand
GTTCGGGGTCAGCGGCAGCGCCGCCAGCACCACCACCGCCGCCGGCACCATGTGATCCGGCAGCCGCTCGGCCACCATCCGGCGCAGCGCCTGCGGCTCGACCGCCGCCCCGGCCCGGGCCACGACATAGCCGACCAGCTGCTTCTGCCTCGGCCGGTCCTCACGCGCCACCACCGCCGCCTGCGCCACCGCTGGATCGGCCAGCAACGCCGCCTCGACCTCGCCCGGCTCGATCCGGAAGCCGCGGATCTTGACCTGATGATCGGCCCGGCCGCGGAACTCCAGGACCCCGTCGGCCCGCCAGCAGGCGAGGTCGCCCGTGCGGTACATCCGGCTTCCCGCGACCCCGAACGGATCGGCCACGAACCGCTCCGCCGTCAGCCCCGGCCGCCCGTGGTATCCCCGCGCCAGACCCGCCCCCGCAATGTACAGCTCCCCCACCACCCCCGCCGGCACCGGACGAAGCGCAGCATCAAGCACATACGCCCGCGTGTTCCAGATCGGCGAACCAAGAGTGGTGACGAGCTCTCCTTCGTCCTGAAGTTCAATCTGGGAGTCGACGCAGACATCTGAGATCTCCGTCGGCCCATAGCTATTGATGAAGCGCAGCCCTGGAACAGATGAACCGATTGCTCGAAGTGCATCGGCCTTGATGCTCTCGCCGCCAAGAATTGCAAGCTTGAGGGTGCGAAGTGTTGTTGCCCTTTCGGCAATGCCATCGGTCAGGACATAGAACTGCGACGGAGCGCAATTCAGGAGAGTAGCTTGTGATGCGTGAATGAGCCGTGCGAGCCGCTGCCCGTCAAGCAGCACGTTCGGCCCGAGGACAATCGGCGCGCCCGAGATCAGCGGTGCAAAAAAGTTCTTGAGTGTTAAATCAAAGGCATAAGACGAGATGACGAGGACGCGAGTGTCGCAGGATAGGTGATATTGTTGGGCATACCACCGGTAAAGATTGACCGCGCCTTGGTGCGGCACCAGCACACCCTTTGGCGTCCCGGTGGAGCCTGAGGTGTAGATGAGATAGGCGGGGTGGCGGGGGTCGAGCGGGGCGGTTCAGCTTGTAGGCGTGCCCGCCGGCGAGGAAGACGATCGAGGCATGCGTTTCCACCCGTTGAACCGAGGCCACG
>NZ_JAHVDK010000082.1:0-1190 GCF_051487185.1 Inquilinus limosus | reverse complement strand
ACTCGATGATGGAGGCGACGACGCCGGCGCCGACGGTGCGGCCGCCTTCGCGGATGGCGAAGCGCAGGCCCTCATCCATGGCGATCGGGGCGATCAGCTCGACCGTCATCGAGATGTTGTCGCCCGGCATCACCATCTCGGTGCCCTCCGGCAGATGCACCACACCGGTCACGTCCGTGGTCCGGAAGTAGAACTGCGGCCGGTAGTTGGTGAAGAACGGCGTGTGCCGGCCGCCCTCCTCCTTGGTCAGGATGTACGCCTCGGCCTTGAACTTGGTGTGCGGCGTGATCGAGCCSGGCTTGGCCAGAACCTGGCCGCGCTCGACCTCCTCGCGCTTGGTGCCGCGCAGCAGCGCCCCGATGTTGTCGCCCGCCTCGCCCTGRTCSAGSAGCTTGCGGAACATCTCCACGCCGGTGCAGGTCGTCTTCTGCGTCGGMCGCAGMCCGACGATCTCGATTTCCTCGCCGACCTTGATCACCCCGCGCTCGACCCGGCCCGTCACCACCGTGCCGCGGCCCGAGATCGAGAACACGTCCTCGATCGGCATCAGGAACGGCTTGTCCTTCGGACGCTCCGGCTGCGGGATGTACTCGTCCACCTTCGCCATCAGCGCCAGGATCGCCTCACGCCCCAGCTTCGGGTCGCCATCCTCCAGCGCCACCAGCGCCGAGCCCGGCACGATCGGAATCTCGTCGCCCGGGAACTCGTAGCTCGACAGCAGCTCCCGCACCTCGAGCTCCACCAGCTCCAGCAGCTCCGGATCGTCGACCATGTCGACCTTGTTCAGGAACACCACCAGCGCCGGCACGCCGACCTGACGCGCCAAGAGGATGTGCTCGCGCGTCTGCGGCATCGGACCGTCCGCCGCCGACACCACCAGGATCGCGCCGTCCATCTGCGCCGCCCCGGTGATCATGTTCTTCACGTAGTCCGCGTGGCCCGGGCAGTCCACATGCGCGTAGTGACGGTTGTCCGTCTCATACTCCACATGCGCCGTCGAGATCGTGATCCCGCGCGCCTTCTCCTCCGGCGCCTTGTCGATCTGGTCGTACGCCGTGAACGTCGCCCCGCCCTTCTCCGCCAGCACCTTCGTGATCGCCGCCGTCAGCGACGTCTTGCCATGGTCCACGTGACCAATCGTGCCAATGTTGCAGTGCGGCTTCGTCCGCTCAAACTTCGCCTTCGCCATT
>NZ_JAHVDK010000081.1:0-1251 GCF_051487185.1 Inquilinus limosus | reverse complement strand
CCGCACCAGCCGCACCCGCAGCAGCGGCGGCGCGGCGAGGTCGAGGCCGCGCGCCCGGTCCGACGCCGCCAGATCCGTCAGAGTTTGTTCGATGTCCGGCCTGCCGCGCCAGTCCAGCGGCTCGACCGGCGACGGCACCCGCCGCCGCACCAGCTGCAACGGCTTCTCGCCCGACCACAGAAAGCCGGTGCGCAGGATCGCATGCGCCTCCACCGCCGCCTCCCAGGCCCGGGCGAAGCGCCCCGCATCGAGGCCTTCGACGTCCACCCGCAGCTGGGTCACGTACAGCTCCGGCGCCTGCAGGCTGTGGAACAGCATGCCCTGCTGCATCGGCGACAAGGGGTACAGGTCCTCGATCTCCGCGGCCGGCACCGGGAGGGCATTCAGCTCGGCCTGGCCCAGACCGGCCAGCGGCACATCCGACGGCGTCAGCCCGCCCGCCCCCGGCGCGCCGCACAGCGTGACCAGCGCTTCCAGCTCGGACGCGAAAGCCCGGGCCAGCTGTTCGATCGTGCCGGCATCGTGCCGGGCGGCGCTGAACAGCCAGGTCAGGCCGAGCCTGCCCTCGGCCACCCGGCCGTTCACCACCAGCTCGGCGCCGAGCGGCGAGCCCTCCGACTGGTCCTGCCCGGCGCTCTCCGCCGCCAGGGCGAAGGCGCCTGCCGTCACCCCGTCGAACCGGCCCAGATAGTTGAAGGTCACCGAAGGCCAGGGCAGGCCCGACAAGGACGCCTGCGCCTCCTCCGAGCCCATGTATCGCAGCACGCCGTAGCCCAGGCCGCGGTTCGGCACCGCCCGCAGCTGCTCCTTCACCGCCTTCAGCGAGGCTTCCAGATCCGCCTCGGGCGTCAGCCGCACCGGGTGCAGGCTGGTGAACCAGCCCACCGTCCGGCTGAGGTCGAGCCCGCCCAGCTCCTCCCGGCCATGCCCTTCCAGCGCCACCAGCGCCGAGCCCTGCCCGGTGTGCCGGCACAGCGCCCGCGCCAGCGCGGTCAGCAAGAGGTCCTCCACCCCGGCCCGCCAGGCCCGGCCCGCCGTCACCAGCCGCTCGGTCAGCGCCGCATCGAAGCGCTGCCGGTGCTCSGCCCGYWGCARSACCGTGTTCGCGCCCTCCGGCCGCGCCACCGGGAAGCCCGACGGGCCGGCCAGCACGCCTTGCCAGTACGGCAGCTCCGCCAGCAGCTCCGGGCTCGAAGCATAGGCCTGCAGCGCCCGGCCCCAGGCCCCGAAGCCGCTGCTCGTCTCCGGCAG
>NZ_JAHVDK010000080.1:0-1280 GCF_051487185.1 Inquilinus limosus | reverse complement strand
TTGTCCTCGCCGACATAGTCATCCAAACACTCCGGCAGCAGCGTGGTCTGGCGACGGTCCTGCCCCTCGACGAAACGCTTCACGCTTGCCCCCCGCTCAGTCACCTCGGGCAGCGTATCAGATCATAGCGTTTTCACACGGCCTGCACCGTTTGCGGATATTGGCCAGACGCCGGCTAAATGGCGACTGCCCAGCCGGCGGCCCCAATTGCCCTTGCCTGACCATCGGCCGCATGCGTCGCATCGCGAATGCACCGCGGCGAGCACAATGAAAAACATATATGACATTCTCGTTCGCCGATATTGGCAACTTACAAATCTGTAAATCGAGAAATCAGCCACACCTTACCGAGGCCGGATGTATACCGTAGAAATGCCGCATTTGACTCAGAAGCAGAGCGCGAAATAGACAGAGAGGAAAGCCAATGCGGCTGCTAGTTGCTTGCTGCTCTGTGTCCATAGGATTGGCATTATCCGGATGCTTATCCGTCGGAGCAACCTCCAACGCCAATCTTCCGCTGAGCTTTGGCAATGGCATCGGCAGCCAATACGGCAATTACGCCGCTCAAAAAATCGGCGAAACGCACGGCTCCTCAGGAGAACGCTGTGTCATGTTCAACTGGGACCGGCCTTTCACGGCAGGTTTTGCCATCCGCTTACAGTCCGAGTCGTGTGAGTCTAGGGAGCGTCCTGGCTGGATGATCGCCCGGGAAATCTCTCGCACGATCATTCCTATCTCGGAAAGCGGCTTGAAGGACGGGTCCACCTCAAGGTAAGTGCGCTCACCCTATACCCTGCCAACTCTCTATCAAGCCGTCCAAGATGCCGCGCTTCCGAGACGCAAACGTGAGTTCTGACCGAGGCCGGGGACCCGCATCTTTCTAACTCCTCGCCTGAGGGGCTGCCTTCCGCCGTTCACAGCCGGGCCCGGCAGGAGGGCGCCATATCCGGCCGCCACGCCAGCCTCTTGAGAACGGACGCTGCTGAAACCCACTGAATTCAGGCCTTTTCGGTCAGCTTGGGCGTCAGAGCATGCCCGAAAGCGGCCGTCATTGCTGGTTCTACGAAGCGGACATGGCGGGACGCGACCCTGAGGCGACATCAGAAGCTCCCCGAACTGGCCCGGACGGTTATCATCACCGCCCTGCGAAACCGGCGAAGGTCACAGTCGGGCCAGCCGGTTCCTTGCATGGCGCTTGATCGCGCGTGGCTTCAAGTGCCGCCCTGATCCGCGGGATAGTCAGTGGACACGCTCAACTTCCGCCATGCTCTGAGGTCCTC
>NZ_JAHVDK010000079.1:0-1281 GCF_051487185.1 Inquilinus limosus | reverse complement strand
GTCTTCTGCAGCACCCGGTCCCCCGGACCGATGCCGTATTCCGCCTGCATCCATTGCAGCCGGTTCAAGAGCCCCTTGTGGCTGTTGCCCACCGCCTTGGGCTTGCCGGTCGAGCCCGAGGTGGTGATGCAGTAGGCCAGCCCCTCCGGATGCCAGTCCACCGCCGGTGCCTCATCGGGATAGCCGGACAGGTCCCAGCCCTCCAGCGCCACCACCTCGACCCCGTCCGGCAGCCGCTCGATGAGATGCGCCTGGGCCAGCACCAGCCTGAGGCCGGTCTCGGCGATGGTGCCGGCCAGGCGCTCGCGCGGATGCTCGGGGTCGAGCGGCAGATAGGCCCCGCCCGCCTTCGCGATGCCGAGCAGCGCCAGCACCATCGCGACCGACCGCTCCGCCGCCACCCCGACCAGCACGTCCGGCCCGACGCCGCGGGCGACCAAGGCCTGGGCCAGCCGGTTCGCCCGGCCGTCCAGCTCGGCGTAGCTCAGGCGCTGGTCTCCGAACACCAGCGCCTCGGCCTGAGGCGTCGCCCGCGCCTGACGCGCGATCAGCGCCAGCACGGTCGGCACCGCCTCATACGCCGTGTCCGTCGCGTTCCACTGCGCCAGGCGCTGCCTGTCTTCTTCGGTCGGCAGGGCGATCCGGCCCAAAGGCATCGATGCGTCTTCCGCGATGCGCAGCAGCAGCGCCTCGAGCTGCCGCATCAGCTGGTCGATGCGATCCTGGTCGAAGGCGTCGCGCCGCCAGCTCCAGCCGATCTCGAGATCCCCGCCCGCCTGCACCGTCAGGGTCAGGGCGTAGTTCGTGGTCTCCAGATTCGCGACCGCGCCGAAGCGCAGCCCCTGGACGTCGCGTTCGCGCAGCGCCTGGTCGACCGGGTAGTTCTCGACCACCAGGATCGTGTCGAACAGCGACCGTCCGCCCTGCCCCGCCCAGCCCTGGATCTCGTACAAGGGCGTCGCCTCGTGCTCGCGCAGCGCCGCGTTCTCCGCCTGCAGCTGCCGCAGCCAGTCGCCCACCGGCTCGACCGGATCCAGGTCCGGCGCCACCGGCAGGGTGTTGATGAACAGCCCGAGCAGCGCCTCGGCGTCGCGCAGCTCCGCCGGACGCCCCGACACCGTCGCCCCGAACGCCACCCGCCGCTGCCCGGTGATCCGCGACAGCAGCAAGGCCCAGGCCCCCTGCAGCACCGTGTTCAGCGTCACCCGCTCGCGCCGGGCGAAGGCCTTCAGCGCCTCCGTCGCGGCTGCATCCAGCCGCAGCCTGGCGCTGTCGTGGCCC
>NZ_JAHVDK010000078.1:0-1314 GCF_051487185.1 Inquilinus limosus | reverse complement strand
GGGGCGCGGCCAGGAGCACCGATGCGGCCTCCGACGGAAGAAAACTGGATGATGTGACCGCTCCGCTGCTCACGCATCACCGGGATCGCGGCCTTCGTGACGATGATAGTGCCGAAAAGGTTCGTCTCGATCTGCTGCCTGAAGTCATCCAACGTCGTGTCTTCAACGGAATTGACATTGCCGTATCCGGCATTGTTGACCAGGACATCCAGCCCACCGAAGCTGTCCACGGCGATGTCGACCGCCGCCTCGGCAGCGGCCGGGTCCGTGACATCGAGCGACGCCGTCCTGACGGCGTCGCCATAGCGCTCCACCAGATCGGACAGCAGCGCGGGTTCACGTGCGGTCGCGACCAGGCGGTGGCCCGCGTCGAGGACGGCTTCCGCCAGGGCGCGACCGATGCCGCGCGTGCTCCCGGTGACGAGCCATCTTTGGGTCATGATCTCTCCTCTCTGCCGATGTTCGCCGCGGCTACTCAGTCTCTTCGAAGATTTTGCTAAGGCGCATATCGCGTGAAGATGTAGTCGTGCCCCTGGGCACGGGCCTCATGGCAGGCAAAGCAGGTCTCGTGCTGTGCCAGATCGACCGGCTTCCCGTCGATGAATCTGCCGAACCCCCACCCTCCTGTGGACGCATATTTGCTGGAGTCCTTGACCATGACCTGAACGGTGGTGGCTGGACCCGGAATCGAGGCCGGTTCAAATTCCGGCGATTGAACGCGCTTCCAGGCGAGCTTCACCAGGACCGTGCCATCCGGGAACGGCAGCGTGCCGGCACGATACGCGTCCATCGCGACATCGTTTCCGACCACCGCGCGAAGCTCGTTGAGCGGGTCGCCTTCCAGCGCGGGAGCGACAAGCTCCCAGCTGCGGTATCCGTCCGGCACCGTTACGCCATAGATCGGCGAGGCCTCCTTGTCGCCTCCCCCACCGGCCACTGCACCCATGGTCGCGACGGCGGCCAACACCGTCGCGGCGATAGTCAACGAAAGATGGGCAAGCTTCATCTTCTTCAATCCGCCATTTCCGGTCACAGCTTGGCGACGTCGATCACCGCCTGGGCGAAGGCCTGCGGGGCCTCCTGCGGCAGGTTGTGGCCGATCCCGCCGGTGATGGTGCGGTGCTCGTACCGGCCCGAGAACTTGGCGCGATAGGCCGCGGGCTCCGGGTGCGGCGCGCCGTTGGCGTCGCCTTCCATGGTGATCGTCGGCACCGTGATCACCGGGCCGGCGGCGAGCCGCTGCTCGAGGTCGTCGTACCGCGTCTCGCCCTCGGCCAGGCCGATCCGCCAGCGATAGTTGTGGACCACGATGTC
>NZ_JAHVDK010000077.1:0-1347 GCF_051487185.1 Inquilinus limosus | reverse complement strand
TCCGGCATCCGCGCGCATCTGCGGCCTTTCTACAGCGAGATCGGGCGGCCCTCGGTCGATCCGGAGCTGATGATCCGGATGCTGCTCATCGGGTACTGCTTCGGCATCCGCTCGGAACGCCGGCTGTGCGAGGAGGTGCATCTGAACCTCGCCTATCGCTGGTTCTGCCGGCTCGGCCTGGAGGGCGAGGTCCCGGACCATTCGACCTTCTCGAAGAACCGGCACGGCCGCTTCCGCGACAGCGACCTGCTGCGCGAGCTGTTCGAGACGACGGTGCGGCGCTGCATCGAGGCCGGGCTGGTCGGCGGCAACGGCTTCGCCACCGACGCCAGCCTGATCCGGGCGGATGCGAACAAGCAGCGCTCGGCGGAGGGATCGGAGGCGGTCGACTGGGAGGCGATGGCGGCGACCCGCCGCTCGGTCCGGGAGTATCTCGACACACTGGATGAGGCCGCCTGGGGCGCCGCCAGCGAGGCCAAGCCCAAGTTCGTCTCGCGGTCGGACCCGGCCGCGCAGTGGACGGGGGCGCTGAAGGGCCACGCCTTCTTCGCCTATGCCGCCAACTATCTGATCGACCTCGACCACGCCGTCATCGTCGATGTCGAGGCGAGCCGTGCCATCCGCCAGGCGGAGGTCGGCGCCGCCCGTACCATGATCGACCGCACCCAGGATCGCYTCGGGCTCTATCCCGAGCGCCTGGCCGCCGACAGCGCCTATGGCTCGGCCGAGATGCTCAGCTGGCTCGTCCATGAGCGCGGGATCGAGCCTCACATCCCGGTCTTCGACAAATCCGAGCGCAGCGACGGCACCTTCGAGCGGGCCGACTTCACCTATGCCCACCAGGCGGATGCCTATCTCTGCCCCGCCGGCAAGCAACTCAGGCCGCGCCAGGTCGTCTATCGGACGCCGCGCCCGCTCGTCGACGCGGATGGCCTGATCCGCTATCGCGCCAGCAAGCTGGACTGCGACGCCTGCGCGCTGAAGCCCCGCTGCTGCCCGAACACCCCCGCCCGCRAGGTCCCGCGCTCGATCCACGAAGGGGCTCGCGACATAGCGCGCGACATCGCCGCCACCGACGCCTATGCCACCTCGTGCCGCSAGCGGAAGAAGATCGAGATGCTGTTCGCCCACCTCAARCGCATCCTCAAGCTCGACCGGCTGCGGCTACGGGGACCCAACGGCGCMCGMGACGAGTTCCACCTCGCCGCGGCCGCCCAGAACCTCCGCAAGCTCGCCAAGCTCATCCCGATGCCGCAGCCGACACCGGCCTGAGAGGCCTCAGGCTCCACAGCGCCTGCTCGCCGTCGCTCCAGCGCCCTCTCTGCCGCCGACTTCTTCAACAGAATC
>NZ_JAHVDK010000076.1:0-1379 GCF_051487185.1 Inquilinus limosus | reverse complement strand
GGGCCAACCGGCTGGCCCATCACCTGATCGCGCGCGGCGCCGGGCCGGAGACGATCGTCGGGCTGTGCCTGGAGCGCTCGCCGGCGATGGTGGTGGCGCTGCTCGCCATCCTCAAGTCCGGGGCCGCCTACCTGCCGCTCGACCCGGACTACCCTGCAGAGCGCCTCGCCTTCATGGTCGCCGACGCCGCCCCCTTGTGCGTCATCACCACCACCGCGCTCGCCGCCCGGCTGCCCGCGGCCGCGCCGCGGCTCGCGCTCGACGACCCCGGCYTGGCCGCCGAGCTCGCCGCCCGGCCCGCCACCGCCCCCGCCGATGCCGACCGCACCGCCCCGCTCGACCCCCGCCACCCCGCCTATCTCATCTACACCTCAGGCTCCACCGGGACGCCAAAGGGTGTCCTTGGCCTGCATGCCGGCATGGTCAATCGTCTGCGGTGGGTCGGTGAGCTTCACTCCTATGGAGAGGGCCCCGCACTGGCCAAGAGCTCTTCGAGCTTCATCGATGGCTCGACGGAGCTCCTGGGCCCTCTTCTGCACGGCGCCACAATCGTTCTCGCGACCTCCGCCGCAACCAGGAGTCCGGCCGAGATGGCGCGCTTGATCGAGCGCCATTCAATCGGCTGCATCACCCTGGTGCCCAGCCTGCTGGCACCTCTCCTCGAACAGGGCGAGCCGCAGCGGTTCGCCTCGTGCCGACTGTGGATCACCAGCGGCGAAGCGCTCTCGCAATCCCATGTGACATGCCTGAAGACGGCCTGCCCCGATGCGCGACTTCTCAACTTCTACGGTGCTTCGGAAGCGGCCGGCGACAGCGTCTTTGCGGAGTGCGGCTTGTCCGGAGGGAGCACGCATGGACTGGTGCCGATCGGTTCGCCGATCTGGAACACGCGGGCGTATGTGCTTGATGCTGCGCTTCGTCCGGTGCCGGCGGGGGTGGTGGGGGAGCTGTACATTGCGGGAGCGGGTCTGGCGCGGGGATACCACGGGCGGCCGGGGCTGACGGCGGAGCGGTTCGTGGCCGATCCGTTCGGGCTCCCGGGGAGCCGGATGTACCGCACGGGCGACCTCGCCTGCTGGCGGTCCGATGGGGTCCTGGAGTTCCGCGGCCGGGCCGATCATCAGGTCAAGATCCGCGGCTTCCGGATCGAGCCGGGCGAGGTCGAAGCGGCGTTGCTGGCCGATCCGGCGGTGGCGCAGGCGGCGGTGGTGGCGCGCGAGGACCGGCCGGGGCAGAAGCAGCTGGTCGGCTATGTCGTGGCCCGGGCCGGGGCGGCGGTCGAGCCGCAGGCGCTGCGCCGGATGGTGGCCGAGCGGCTGCCGGATCACATGGTGCCGGCGGCGGTGGTGGTGCTGGCGGCGCTGCCGCTGACCCCGAAC
>NZ_JAHVDK010000075.1:0-1588 GCF_051487185.1 Inquilinus limosus | reverse complement strand
ACGGCGCCGGCATGGCCCATGCGGCGGCCGGGCGGCGCGGTGCGGCCGGCGATGAAGCCGACCACCGGCTTCTTGGTGCCGCTCGCGCGGAGGAACTCGGCGCCCATCACCTCGGCGTCGCCGCCGATCTCGCCGATCATGATGATGCCCTCGGTCTCCGGGTCGCCGAGGAACAGCTCCAGCGCGTCGACGAAGCTGGTGCCGTTGACCGGGTCGCCGCCGATGCCGATGCAGGTGGTCTGGCCGAGGCCGGCGGCCGTGGTCTGGGCCACCGCCTCATAGGTCAGGGTGCCGGAGCGGCTGACGATGCCGATCCGGCCGCGCCGGTGGATGTGGCCCGGCATGATCCCGATCTTGCATTCGCCCGGCGTGATCACGCCCGGGCAGTTCGGCCCGATCAGCCGGGTCCTGGAGCCGGCCAGCGCCCGCTTGACCCGGACCATGTCCAGGACCGGGATGCCCTCGGTGATGCACACCACCAGCGGGATCTCGGCGTCGATCGCCTCCAGGATCGCGTCCGCGGCGAAGGGCGGCGGCACGTAGATCACGCTGGCGTTGGCCTCGGTCTTGGCCACCGCCTCGGCCACGGTGTCGAACACCGGCAGGTCGAGATGGCGGGTGCCGCCCTTGCCCGGGGTGACGCCGCCGACCATGCGGGTGCCGTAGGCGATCGCCTGCTCGGAGTGGAAGGTGCCCTGGGCCCCGGTGAAGCCCTGGCAGATCACCTTGGTGTTCTTGTCGACCAGCACGGCCATCACGCGGCCTCCTTCACGGCACGGACGATCTTCACGGCGGCATCGCCGAGGTCGTCGGCGGCCACGATCGGCAGCCCGCTCTCGGCCAGGATCTGCTTGCCGCGCTCGACATTGGTGCCCTCGAGGCGCACCACCAGCGGCACGTGCAGCGACACCTCGCGCGCGGCCTCGACCACACCCTCGGCGATCACGTCGCAGCGCATGATGCCGCCGAAGATGTTGACCAGGATGCCTTCGACATTGGGGTCGGACAGGATCAGCTTGAACGCCGTGGTCACCCGCTCGCGCGTGGCGCCGCCGCCGACATCGAGGAAGTTGGCGGGCTCGCCGCCCTCCAGCTTGATGATGTCCATGGTCGCCATGGCCAGACCGGCGCCGTTGACCATGCAGCCGATGTTGCCGTCGAGCTTGACGTAGTTCAGCGACGCCTTCTCCGCCTCGGTCTCGGTCGGGTCCTGCTCGCTCTCGTCGCGCAGCTCCTCGACCTCGGCGTGCCGGAACAGGGCGTTGTCGTCGAAGCCCATCTTGGCGTCGAGCGCGATCAGCTGCCCGGCCCCGGTCACCACCAAGGGGTTGATCTCGACCAGCGCGGCGTCGAGCTCGACGAAGGCCTTGTACAGGCTCTTCAGGAAGCCGACCGCGGCCCCCACCTGCTTGCCCTCGAGGCCGAGGCCGAAGGCGACCTTGCGGGCGTGGAAGTCCGACAGCCCGGTGGCCGGGTCGATCGCCACCGTCAGGATCTTCTCCGGCGTCGCCGCCGCCACCTCCTCGATCGCCATGCCGCCCTCGGTCGAGGCGATGATCGTCACCCGCCCGCTCTTGCGGTCGACCAG
>NZ_JAHVDK010000074.1:0-1652 GCF_051487185.1 Inquilinus limosus | reverse complement strand
TACTCCACGGTGACGCTCTTGGCGAGGTTGCGGGGCTGGTCGACATCGGTGCCCTTGGCCACGGCGGTGTGATAGGCCAGGAGCTGCACCGGCACGGCGTAGAGGATCGGCGCGACGAAGGGGTCGACGCCGGGCAGGCCGATCGCCGCGACCGGGCCCGGGCCCAGCCTCTCGATGCCGTCCGGGTCGGAGACGAAGATCACCTTGCCGCCGCGGGCCATCACCTCCTGCACGTTCGACACGGTCTTGTCGAACACCGGGTCGCGCGGCGCCAGCACGATCACCGGCACCTGGTCGTCGATCAGCGCGATCGGCCCGTGCTTCATCTCGCCGGCGGCGTAGCCCTCGGCGTGGATGTAGCTGATCTCCTTCAGCTTCAAGGCGCCCTCCAGCGCCAGCGGATAGGACAGGCCGCGGCCGAGATACAGCACGTCGCGCGCCAGCGCCACCTGGTGGGCGAGGTCGCGGATCGTGGCGTCGTGGTTCAAGACCTCGGCCAGCCGGCTCGGCAGCTCGGTCAGGGCGGTGGAGAGCTCCGCCTCCCGCTTGGYGTCGATGGCGCCGCGCGCCCGCGCCGCGGCGACGGCGAGGCAGGCCAGCACCGTCAGCTGGGTGGTGAAGGCCTTGGTCGAGGCGACGCCGATCTCCGGCCCGGCCAGGGTCTGGATCACCGCGTCGCTCTCGCGCGCGATCGAGCTGTCCGGCACGTTGACGATCGCCAGCACGTGCTGGCCCTGGGCGCGGGCGTAGCGCAGCGCCGCCAGCGTGTCTGCGGTCTCGCCCGACTGGGAGACGAAGATGGCCAGGCCCCCCGCCGGCAGCGGCGCCTCGCGGTAGCGGAACTCCGAGGCGATGTCGATCTCGACCGGCAGCCGGGCCACGGTCTCGAACCAGTATTTCGCCACCATGCCGGCGTAGAAGGCGGTGCCGCAGGCGACGATGGTGGCGCGCGGCACCGCGGCGAGGTCGAAGGGCAGCGCCGGCAGCGCGATCGCCCGGGTGGCGGGATCGAGCATGGTGCGCAGGGTGTCGCCCACCACCGCCGGCTGCTCGTAGATCTCCTTCAGCATGTGGTGCCGGAAATCGCCCTTGCCGATCAGGGCGCCGGTCTGGGCGATCGGCTTCACCGGCCGGGCCACCGAGGTGTCCGCGGCGTCGTAGATCTCGACCCCGCTGCGGGCGATCACCGCCCAGTCGCCCTCGTCGAGATAGCAGATCCGGTCGGTCCAGGCGCCGATCGCCAGCGCGTCGGAGCCGACATACATCTCGCCGTCGCCGAAGCCGATGGCCAGSGGCGAGCCGCGGCGGGCGACGACCAGCAGGTCCTCCTCGCCGGTGAACAGGAAGGCGAGSGCGAAGGCGCCCTCCAGCCGCTTCAGGGCGGCGGCGCTGGCCTCRCGCGGCGCCATCTGCCGGTCGAGGTAATGGCTGACCAGATGGGCGACGATCTCGGAATCGGTCTCGGTGGAAAAGACGTGGCCGAGCCCCTCCAGCTCGCGCTTCAGCGCGCGGAAGTTCTCGATGATGCCGTTGTGCACGATCGCCACCCGGTCGGTCGCGTGCGGATGGGCGTTGCTCTCGCTCGGCCGGCCATGCGTCGCCCAGCGGGTGTGGCCGATGCCGATGGTGCCGTCGATCGGCGCCTCGTCCAG
>NZ_JAHVDK010000073.1:0-1876 GCF_051487185.1 Inquilinus limosus | reverse complement strand
GAGGACCTCAGAGCATGGCGGAAGTTGAGCGTGTCCACTGACTATCCCGCGGATCAGGGCGGCACTTGAAGCCACGCGCGATCAAGCGCCATGCAAGGAACCGGCTGGCCCGACTGTGACCTTCGCCGGTTTCGCAGGGCGGTGATGATGACCGTCCGGGCCAGTTCGGGGAGCTTCTGATGTCGCCTCAGGGTCGCGTGCGGTCATGTCCGCTTCGTAGCGCCGACCGGGACGGCCGCTTTCGAGCGCGCTCCAAGGTACGAGCTGACCGGAAAGGACCGGATCCTGCGGGATCGAGGGATGTCCGGTATCGGTGCGCCTCAGCTACGGCCGGTGATGGCGATCTCTCGCCGGGGTAGCCAGGCCGCTCAAGAGCGGCTCGGGAGGAAAGCGGCGATCTGCTTGAGGGCGGCCCGAGGCTCATCACCGAATGAGCGGGCGAGCGCGCCGCCGCCCTAGCCTGTGGCGGCCGGGGCGCCGGCGACGCCCGGCGATGTAAGGACGACCGCTGCCTGCATCCCTGGCAGCGGCCTGCTCAGGCCCTGATGAAGTCGAGCAGGTCGGGATTGATCACCTCGGCATGCGTCGTGCACATGCCGTGCGGGAATCCCGGATATACCTTGAGCGTCCCCTTCTTCAGCAGCTTGGAGGACAGCAGCGCGGAGTCGGCAATCGGCACGATCTGGTCGTCATCGCCATGCATGACGAGCGTCGGCACGTCGATGACCTTCAGGTCTTCAGTGAAGTCCGTCTCCGAAAAGGCCTTAATTCCATCGTGGTGCGCTTTGGCCCCGCCGAGCATGCCCTGCCGCCACCAATTCTGGATCATCCCCTGAGACGGCTTCGCGTTGGGCCGGTTGAAGCCGTAGAAGGGGCCGCTTGCGAGATCGAGGTAGAACTGGGAGCGATTGGCAGCGAGTTGTTGCCGCAAGCCGTCGAAGATCCCGACTGGAAGCCCGTTGGGGTTGGCCGGCGTCTTTACCATGATCGGCGGCACTGCGCCGATCAATACCAGCTTGGCAACACGACCCTGCGGCTGGCCATAGCGGGCGACGTAGCGGGCCGCCTCGCCGCCACCGGTCGAGTGACCGATATGGACGGCTTCCCTGAGGTCGAGATGCTCGACGACGGCGGCGATGTCGCTTGCGTAGTGATCCATGTCGTGGCCGTCAGCCACCTGGCTCGAGCGGCCGTGGCCGCGCCGGTCGTGGGCCACGACGCGATAGCCCTTGTCGACAAAGTAAAGGAGCTGAGCGTCCCAATCGTCGGCGTTGAGCGGCCAGCCGTGATGGAAGACCAGAGGCTGCGCGGCCTTCGGCCCCCAGTCCTTGAAGTAGATCTCAACGCCGTCGTTCGTTGTAATCGTTCCCATGTTTGCGGTCTCTCCGGGTGTGGGGGTGAAGAGAAGGGGGCTCTGCGCCGCGGTCGGCCAGGGCGGGAGGGTGGCGAGCGCCGCAGCGCCGAGGCCGAGTGCGAGAAAGTCACGGCGAGCCGGGACGACCGGCCCAGAGATCGTGAATTCGGCCATCGAAGAACTCCGTTGCTTGCTGGATAAATCGAGACGCTACGGGCCGTGTCCTGCGGCGGTGTACGAAGGTTGCAGCGTGGAAACTGGGGCGCGACCTCATTGACGCGATGAGCGCGCGCCCCAATCCGGCCCCAACCCGACAAGCGGTCAGTAATCCCAGAAGACCGGCACCCAGCGGAAGGCGTCGCCGGCGGCCGCCACCCGGCCGACGGACGGGAACGGCAGGTGGGTGGCCACCAGCAGCTCGCCGGTCCCCGCCAGCTCCCGCAACAGACGGGTCCGGACGCGGGCCGCCTCCTCGGGGTCATGCTCGAAGCCGTTGTACCACTCGGGGTGGTCGAACCCGAC
>NZ_JAHVDK010000072.1:0-1920 GCF_051487185.1 Inquilinus limosus | reverse complement strand
GAGAGCCGGGGCCGGGAGCCGCGGACGCCGCAGGAGGCCCTGCTCTGCCGCCTGTTCGCCGAGGTGCTCGGGCTCGAGCGGGTCGGCCCCGAGGACGGCTTCTTCGACCTCGGCGGCCACTCGCTGCTGGCGACCCGTCTGATCTCCCGGCTCCGGGCGGCGCTCGGGATCGAGCTCGCCATCCGCAGCCTGTTCGAGGCGCCGACCCCGGCCGGGCTCGCACTCCGCCTCGACCGCGCCGCCGCTGCCCGGCCGGCCTTGCGGCCGATGCCGCGGCCAGCGGTGATCCCGCTGTCCTTCGCCCAGGCTCGGCTGAGGTTTCTCGATCAGCTCGAGGGGCCGGCCCCGACCTACAACATCCCGCTCGCGCTGGCCCTCGACGGCCCGCTCGATGCCAGGGCGCTGCAAGCGGCGCTGGCCGATGTGGCCGGGCGGCACGAGAGCCTGCGTACCCTGCTGGTCGAGGGCGAGGCCGGACCGGAGCAGCGGATCCTGGCCGCGGCGCAGCCGGCGCTCGAGGTCGTGGAGACCGACGCGGACCGGGTCGCGGAGGTGCTGACCGAGGCGGCCGGGCACGGCTTCGACCTGGCGCGGGAGCTGCCGCTCCGGGCGACGCTGCTGCGGGTCGGGACGGAGCGGCATGTGCTGCTCGTGCTGCTGCACCATGCCGCCGGCGACGGCTGGTCGCTGGCGCCGCTGCTGCGCGACCTGGGCCAGGCCTATGCCGCCCGGCTCAGGGGTCGGGCACCGGACTTCGCGCCGCTGCCGGTTCAGTATGCCGACTATACGCTGTGGCAACGCGAGTGGCTCGGTGAGGAGACCGATCCGGACAGTGCGATCGCCCGCCAGTTGAGGTTCTGGGGCGAGACCCTGGCCGGGCTGCCGGAGGAGCTGCCACTGCCGGCCGACCGGCCGCGCCCGCCGCGGCCCAGTCGGCGGGGCGAGACCCTGAGCTTCCGCCTCGATTCCGGGCTGCACGGCCGGCTACTGGAGCTCGCCCGAGCCGGGGGTGCCAGCCTGTTCATGGTGCTGCAGGCCGGACTGGCGGCTCTCCTCGCCCGGCTCGGCTGTGGCCCCGACATCCCGCTCGGCGGCGCGATCGCGGGCCGCACCGACCAGGCGCTGGATGAGCTGGTCGGCTTGTTCGTCAACACCCTGGTGCTCAGGACCGATACCGCGGGCGATCCGAGCTTCGCGGAGCTTCTGGCCCGAGTGCGCGAGGCCGACCTCGCCGCCTACGCCCATCAGGACCTGCCATTCGAGCGCCTGGTCGAGCATTTGAACCCTGCCCGCTCGCTGGCGCGGCACCCGCTGTTCCAGGTCATGCTGGTGCTGCAGAACAATGTGGCGCCGCGCCTGGAGCTGCCCGGTCTTACCGTCAGGTCGCTCGCGGTCGGCACCGGGACCACCAAGTTCGACCTCTCTTTCAGCTTCGCCGAGCGGCGCGGTGCCGATGGGGCGCCGGAGGGGCTCGACGGCACCGTCGAATTCGCCTGCGACCTGTTCGACCGGGCGACGGTGGAGGCGCTGGCGGAACGCCTGATCCGGCTGCTCGAGGTGGTGGCCGAAGATCCGTCGCAGCGGATCGGGGCGGTCGAGATCCTCGCGCCGGCCGAGCGGCGGCGGATCCTGGAGGAGTGGAACGCCACGGTGCATCCCTCCCCCGAGGCGACGCTGCCCGAGCTGCTGGAGGCGCAGGCCGCGCGAACCCCCACAGCGACGGCGCTGATCTATGAGGAGCAGAGCCTCACTTATGCCGAGCTCGATGCCCGGGCCAACCGGCTGGCCCATCACCTGATCGCGCGCGGCGCCGGGCCGGAGACGATCGTCGGGCTGTGCCTGGAGCGCTCGCCGGCGATGGTGGTGGCGCTGCTCGCCATCCTCAAGTCCGGGGCCGCCTACCTGCCGCTCGACCCGGAC
>NZ_JAHVDK010000071.1:0-1991 GCF_051487185.1 Inquilinus limosus | reverse complement strand
TAATATGAAGCGTGTGATCTCCATCCTCGGGGTTGGCGGCCTACTCCAGGCGATCCGGGCCTGACGCCTGGCCTCACATTCCGTCACAACGACTGCACCGCAACCCATCCAGCGCTCATCGCACACGCGTTTCCACACGGCCTCGGTCGGCTCCGGTCGACCAGGGCACTGTCCGCTCCTAGGGAGCCCGAGCCATGTCCGCTATTGGTTCCCCTGATGCGCCCCGGCTGGTTGGAAAGGGCTGCGCCCGGCCGCTCCAGTGGATGTCCGGTGTCGAGGCGCCCATGGGATGTCTCGTTATGGCGCAGTCCCGCCTAATCTCGCCGGCGCCGATGGGCGGATTCCGGACCTATCCGGCGCAGAGGAGGACGCGTCAGTACAGCGTCGAATCCCGAGTGGCGCATCACTAAGGTGGACATCGAACAGGTCGGCTGAAAACAAACCTCTTAAGGCAACAACCCTTAGCCGCTGCACACTTCAACAGTGATTTCGATGCTATTGCTGGAAGCCGCCAAACATTGGTCTACCCTTTTTTTCTCAACAAAAACAATAAAGCCACTACCAAACACTTTCGGCTCTGGCTTACGAGGATCCCGAAAATAATAAATCAGCCAGCCATGGGCGTTCTGATCCAAACTACGGATAGGATGCTCTATCAGTAGCTGAGGGTTCTCGCGTCTCATATATTCGTCTGCGATTACTATCGGTGACCTTCTATCTACAAATTCTCTGCCGCATCCGCCGATATAGAACGCGAACACTATGATGGCAAATAAATTCTGCCACATTCTCACCATCGCCTCTCTGTTAAAATTATAATCGAGTTATTGCGTTGCCAGCGAAGCATATTTGGAAATTAGCATCGGGAGAGCAATGGACACCATCATGCTGTGTCGAATGACGTGCCCCGCATATCGTACGCTAGGTCTGCGCGCTTCAGACAGTGGAGACCACCTCGGAATGAAGTCGGCGAGTCCGTTCCGGGTCACGTCCCGACATGTCCGCTTCGTAGAACCGGCTGCAACGGCCGGTTTCGGGCACACTGTGGGGCCGGGTTGATCGAGAATGGCCGGATTCCAGGGGGCGAACGATGTCCGGTTTCGGGGCGCCGCCTCGATGATCGCATATGGCGCCCCCCGGCCTTGTCGCGCGGGTGCGGAAGAGCGAATTGCAGCCATTGGTGCTTCCTGCGATGTTTGTCGCTGGCAGGACCTGGAGGAGCCACGTCGATGCTCAACGTCGAGAAAGCGGGACTGATCCTGCACACCGAGCGATATCGAGAATGCGTCGCATTTTATCGTGACGTGATCGGGTTGCCGATAGAGTTCGAGAAAAACGAGCCTCAGCAAATGCTCACTTGCCTGAAGCTCGGCGGATCATATTTGATGCTGGAGGGAGGAGGATCTGCGAAGAGTGGTGTTAAATCTACACATGAAAATCCCGTTACTATTAGACTGAACGTCCCAGATGTTGATGCTGCGGCCGAGCATCTTAGGAGCTTGGGCGTAGATGTCCTCATCATGAGGTTCGACTGGGGCACCATTGGGAAGTTCGCTGACCCGGACGGTAACCCCTGCCAACTGCGCGATCACCTGAGTTTTGCTTCTCAATCGATAGACGGAGTTCGTTAATCCTTTCCCGCCGGATGGCTGCAAAGGATCGGATCGAGCCATGTCCGCAATCCGGCCTCGAGCGCGACGGCCAGTTTCGGGCGCCTTGGTCCAGCCTGATCGGCCGAAGGCGCCGAGCTCCCGCGGGGGCGGTCAATGTCCGCTGTTGGGGCGCTTATTCGATGACCGGTAATGGCGCACCCCGGCCTGGCGGCGCCGGCGGCATCGGGCGGATTCTGTTGAAGAAGTCGGCGGCAGAGAGGGCGCTGGAGCGACGGCGAGCAGGCGCTGTGGAGCCTGAGGCCTCTCAGGCCGGTGTCGGCTGCGGCATCGGGATGAGCTTGGCGAGCTTGCGGAGGTTCTGGGCGGCCGCGGCGAGGT
>NZ_JAHVDK010000070.1:0-2096 GCF_051487185.1 Inquilinus limosus | reverse complement strand
TGCGCCATATGCGGTCATCGCGCCAGCGCCCCGACACCGGATATCGACCGAATCGTCCGGATCCGGCCCTTCTCGGTTGGCCCAGCCCGACGTGGACGCATCCAAACCGGCCATCGGAGTAGGCTCCCGACAGCGGACATGGCCGCACGCTCTCCAGCATTTCCCTGAAGCGCGTTTCCACACAGTCTCCGCCCGTCCCGGTGGTATTCTTCACAGGGTGTCTCAGGGAGGAAAACCATGCGGAAAAAGACACTGCTTTCTGCCGTGCTCCTTGCCGGCGCAAGTCTCTCGGCCCACGCACAGAACAATCTCGAAAAGCTGTCGACATTTAAAACGACAGGGCCAGTCGATTTCACAATCATCGAGCAGGGAGGCAAGAAAGCCCAATCCATCAATGCGATACTCCAAAAGGTCAAGCTGCCGGAAGGCTTCAAGATCAGCTTGTATGCCATCGTGCCCGACGCGCGTCACATGGCGGTCGGGCCGCAGGGCATCGTCACTATCGTCGGCACCCGCAAGGCGAAGGTCTGGGCCGTCACCGATCGCGATAAGGACCGGGTCGCCGACGAGGTCAAGGATTTCGCACCGTCTCTGGACTTTGCGGTCCCGAATGGCCCCTGCTTCTCGCCGGACGGCATTCTCTACCTCATCGAGCGGAACCGGGTGCTCTCATTCCCGGCGGCCGAGTTCTATTACGAAGGTCCCGATGTCGCCGCTTTCAACGTTATCAAGCAAGGCGAGCTGATCCCGCCTGAGGAGGAGAGCTACAACCACACCGCCCGCGTGTGCCGCGTTGGGCCGGACGGCAAGCTCTATATCTCGATCGGCCAGCGATTCAACGTGCCTCCGCCTGAAAAGCTGGATCTCTTCAAGAAGTGGGGAATAGGCGGAATCATTCGTGTCAACCAGGACGGCACCGGCCGCGAGGTCTACGCCTACGGCGTCCGCAACTCCGTAGGAATCGACTTCAATCGTGCGAACGGCGAGCTGTGGTTCACGGACAACCAAGTCGACGGGATGGGAGACAACACTCCCCCCGGCGAACTGAACCGGCAGACGGCCGCAGGTCAGCATTTCGGATTCCCATGGTATGGCGGAGGCTCGGTCCGCACCAACGAATACAAGGATTCCGAGCCACCAGCGGATGTGGTCATGCCGGCAGTGGAGATGGACGCGCACGCTGCCGATCTCGGGATGACCTTCTACACGGGCGATCGGTTTCCGGAAAAATATCGCGGCGGGATTTTTGTGGCCCAGCACGGCTCCTGGAACCGCACAACGCCCATCGGCGCCCGAGTGATGTTCACCGCGATCAACGAGGACGGTAGCGCTGGGGCAACGGAAGTTTTCGCCGAAGGGTGGCTGGACAAGAGTGGCGAATATCTCGGCCGCCCGGTTGATATCGCGCAGCYGCGCGACGGGTCGATTCTGGTGTCCGACGATCTCGTCGGAGCGGTTTACCGAATTTCCTACGAAGACTAGGGGCAGGCGCGCCGGCCGCACCGGAGCCGGCGCGCCTTCTTACAGGCAAAGACATGAAGACGCACTCAGTCGGAACCCTGGCTGTTGTGATCGTGGCCTTTCCGGCGCTCGCCCATTCAGCCGACATCAAGACCGGCAGAGCTTTGGCCGCTGCGCGATGTCAAACCTGCCACGGCATTGACGGCATTGCCACCATTCCGGAAGCCCCCAATCTTGCAGGCGAAAACGAGATCTACCTGCAGGCGCAGCTCCATGCCTTTCGAACCGGACAGCGGCAACACGAAATCATGTCTATCGTCGCAAAGGATTTGACGGATGAAGAGATCATCGATCTCGCCGCATGGTACGCAGCAATCAGGATTGAGGCGACGCCGCCCGAATGAAGCACATATTAATAGCGACCGAGGTCCGTAACAGGATCGGCAGCTGCCGGTCCGGCGGGTGTTCGCTATCGGGACGCTGACGCCAACGGCTTGGTTTCGTCTATCTCTCCCATGCCTGGACATGGGAGCGACGTGGCCGACCACTGGGGGCTGGTTCGGGGCTTATCACAATCGACGCGAGCGTCCGCTCCGGGGGAGCCCGGGAGGCCTCCGAACGTCGGCAATGGGGAC
>NZ_JAHVDK010000069.1:0-2522 GCF_051487185.1 Inquilinus limosus | reverse complement strand
GGTGAGCACGTCATTGCCGTTCAGGCCTTGAAGCACGTTGTCGCCGGTGTTCCCGACCAGGCTGTCATTGCCCTGGCTGCCGAGAAGGTTCTCGATGCTGGTCAGCGTGTCGCCCGCGGCGTCGCCGCCGGCGCCAATGCCGGTGACGAGGCTGACCACGACCCCGGTCAGGCCGGTGTGGTAGGTGGCGATGTCGATGCCGGCGCCGCCGTCCAGCACATCCGCCCCGGCCCCGCCGCGGAGCAGGTCGTTGCCGTTCCAGCCCTGCAGCGCATTGGCGCCGCTGGTCCCGATCAGGGTGTCGTGGCCCTGGCTGCCGGAGAGGTTCTCGATACCGGCCAGCGTGTCGCCCTGGGCATCGCCGCCGCTGCCGGTGCCGGCCGTCAGGTTCACCGTGACCCCGACCGCGCCGGTGTCGTAGCTGGCGGTGTCGGTGTCGGTGCCGGCGCCGCCATCGAGCGCGTCCGCCCCCGCCCCGCCGCGGAGGACGTCGTCGCCGCCGCCGCCGCGCAGAGCATTCGCCCCGGCGTCGCCGTCCAGAACGTCGGCGAAGCTCGAGCCGACGATATTCTCGATCCCGTTCAAGGTATCGCCCTGGGCGTCGCCGCCCATCCCCGTGCCGGTCGCCAGGCTGACCTGCACCCCGACGGCCGAGTTGTTGTACCAGGCCGTGTCGACGCCGGCGTCCCCGATCAGGGCGTCCGCACCGGCCTCTCCAGCGATGGCATCGTCGCCGGCGCCGCCATCGATCCGGTTGGCGCCGCCGTTGCCGATCAGATTGTCGGCCAAGTTGGAGCCGATGACATTCTCGATGCCGGTGAGCGTATCGCCCTGGGCATCGCCACCCGAGCCCGTGCCGGTTCGCAGATCGATCGCGACAGCGGCGGCGGACCCGGCGTAGCTCGCCGTGTCGATGCCGTCGCCCCCTTGCAGCGCGTCAGCCCCGGCGCCGCCGGTGAGCCTGTTGGCGCCGGCGTCGCCGGTGAGCGTGTCGGCGAAGCCGGAGCCGACGACGTTCTCCACCGCGATAAAGGTGTCACCCTGGGCATCGCCGCCGGTGCCGGTGCCGGTCGCCAGGTTGACCTGCACCCCGACGTTCGAGGCGTCGTAATAGATCATGTCGACGCCGTTGCCGCCGTTGATGGCGTCGGCACCGCCATAGCCGTTGATCAGGTCGTCGCCGTCGCCGCCGTCGAGGGCATTGGCCCCGGCATCGCCGCGCAGGATGTCGGCGAAGGCCGAGCCGATCAGGTTTTCGATGCTCTGCAGCACGTCGCCCTGGGCGTCGCCGCCCGAATTCACGCCGAAGGTCAGGTCGGCGGAGACCCCGGTGGCGGATTGGGCATAGGTCACCGTGTCGGTGCCGTTGCCGCCCCGCAGGGTGTCGGCGCCGCCGCGCCCGTCGAGCCGGTCGTTGCCGTCGCTGCCGTCGAGGATGTTGGCCACGGCGTTTCCGGTCAGGGTGTCGGCCGTGATCCAGCCGGTGAGGTTCTCGACGTTGATCAAGATGCTCCCGCCGCCGGTGCCGGCCGTGAGGTCGACCGAGGCATTGGTAAGGCGGGTGTAGACCGCCGTATCGTTGCCGTCACCGCCGTCCAGCACGTCGACCCCTCTCCCGGCTCCGCCATCGAGGGTGTCGTTGCCGGCCCCGCCGTTCAGCTTGTCGCCGCCGCCGCCGACGGTCCCGAAGATGTAACCGTCGCCGATCAGGATATCGTCGCCGTTGCCGCCGTTGAGGGTGTCCTCGCCGTCCGCCCCGAGCAGGGTGGTGCCGATGTCCTGATTGGCGGTGAGGGTGTCGGAATAGGCCGAGCCCCAGAGCACTTCGATGCCGGTCAGCGTGTCGCCCTGGGCGTCGCCGCCCGTGCCGGTTCCGGTGATCAGGTTGACGGTCACCCCCGCGCCCGAGGCGTCATAGGTGACGAAGTCGGTGCCGGCGCCACCGGTCAGGACGTCGGCCCCGCCGCCGCCCCGGAGCGCATCGTCACCACTGCCGCCGTCGAGGGTGTCGTTCCCGCCCTGGCCACGCAGGTCGTCGTTGCCGTCCAGGCCGTTGATGATATCGATGCCGTCGGGATTGGCCGGGGCGCCCGGATCGGTGCCGGTGAGGGGATCGTTGCCGGGGGTGCCGTTGATGGTCTGCGTCATCGGATCGTCCTCCTGTCAGGCCTCCCTGTGGGCGGCCGAGCTTCGCAATGCGCCCGGCTGGCCCGGGCAGACACGGAACGGGTGGGATCTTGCAGACCCGACGCATATGCGGTTAGGTCCAGATCGGACAAACCCGTGGGTCCAGATGCGGCTCCGATGGGTCCAGATCGCCCCTATCGATGGGTCCAGATGACGCCGGGGGCGATGCCGGACCGGCCGATTGTCCTACAGCACGAAGTCTGCCGCGGTGAGCGCGTGGTCGGAGATGACGTTGATGGCGAAGTCCGGGATCTTGTCGCCGTTGGCGTCGGCATAGACCACCTGGATCGCCCCCGCCGTAACCACCCGCAGCTCGCCGGCCTGGCGGGTGAAGT
>NZ_JAHVDK010000068.1:0-2560 GCF_051487185.1 Inquilinus limosus | reverse complement strand
GTGTCCTTGCCCGAATAGGCGACCGTGCTCTGTGCCACGTCCGAATAGGCGAAGACGTCGTTGCCGGCCCCGCCCTTCAGGAAGTCGGCGCCGATCCCGCCGCTGAGCGTGTCGTCGCCGGCGCCGCCCCAGAGGGTGTTGTTGCCGGCGTCGCCGGTCAGGTGGTCGTCGAAGCTCGAGCCGTGGACCTGCTCGATGCCGGTCAGCGTGTCGCCCTCGGCGTCGCCGCCCAGGCCGGTGCCGGCCAGCAGATCGACCGTGACCCCGGCCGCGCTGGCGCTGTAGTAGGCGGTGTCGATCCCGGCGCCGCCGGTCAGCGCATCGGCCCCGGCCGCGCCCTGGACGACGTCGTTGCCATCGCCGCCGTCGATCTGGTCGTCGCCGGCGCCGCCATGGATCGTGTCGTTCTCGGCTTCGCCGAAGACGATGTCGTTCTCGCTGCCGGCATCGATCGAGTCATTACCGATGCCGCCATGGATGGCGTCGATTCCGGCCCCGCCGACGAGCCGGTCGTTGCCGTCGCCGCCGGCGAGGCTGTCGTCGCCCGCCTCGCCGGAGAGGCTGTCGTCGCCGCCAAGGCCGGCGAGCGTGTCGTTGCCGAGCTCGCCGCCGATGATGTTGCGGGCGTTGGTGCCGGTGAGCTGGTCGTCATGGCTGGAGCCGTAGAGGTTTTCGATACTGGAGCTTAGGGTGTAGATGTCTCCCTCAGCGTCGCCGCCCGAGGCGGTGAAATTGCTCAGGTTGACGGTCACCGCGGCCGCCGAGCCCTGATAGTTGGCGAAATCCGAACCAACGCCCCCCCTCAACTCATCGGCGCCCGCGCCGCCCCAGAGCACGTCGTCACCGAGGCCGCCCCCGAGCAAGTTCGCCCCCGCATCGCCGCGCAGGCGGTCGGCGAAGGCGGACCCGGTCAGGTCGTCGATTCCGGTCAGCGTGTCACCCTCGGCGTCGCCGCCCGTCCCGGTGCCGAGCGCCAGGTCGACCGTGACGCCGGCCGCCGACGCGACGTAGCTCACCGTATCGGTGCCGTTGCCGCCGATCAGCGTATCGGCCCCGCCGCCGCCGATGAGTCGGTCGTCGCCGTCACCGCCGTTAAGTACATTCGCGCCCGCATCGCCGGTCAGAGAATCGGCGAAACTGGAGCCGGTGAGATTTTCGATCCCGGTCAAGGTGTCGCCTTGAGCGTCGCCGCCGCTGGCGGTCCCGGCGGCCAGATTGACTGCGACCAGGGCCGCCGAGCCCTCGTAGCTCGCCGTGTCGATGCCATCGCCGCCGATCAGGGTGTCGGCGCCCGCGCCGCCGTTGAGAGTGTCGTCTCCGCCAAGGCCGTTGAGCACATTCGCGGCGGCACTCCCGGTGAGGGTGTCGCCGACGTTATTGCCGGTGACGTTCTCGATGCTGATCAGTGTGTCTCCGGTGGCCTGGCCATCGACCGCGCCGGTCGCCAGGTTCACGATCACGGCTGCGCGCTGACCTTCGAGGCTGTAATCGACGGTATCGTTCCCAGCGCCGCCGTTAAGGACGTCGTTGCCGAAGGTCGAACCCGTCCCCGGTCCGCTGCCGCCGGCCAGGATGTCGTCACCGTCGCCACCGTCCAGGGTGTCGTTGCCCTGACCGCCATGCAGCAGGTTCGCCCCGGCATCGCCAGTGAACGTATCGTCCCAGTCGCCGCCGTACAGGTTCTCGATGCCAATCAAAATGTCGCCTTCGGCAAACCCTCCGGACGCCGTGCCGGTGGCCAGATTGACGGTGACGCCGACCGATAAGCCGTAACTCGCCGAGTCGATGCCATCCCCACCATCGAGGGTGTCAGCACCATGGGACCCGTACAACAGGTCGTTGCCGGCCAAGCCGTTGAGGGTGTCCTCCTCAGCGGTGCCGTTGAGGGTGTCGTTGCCAGGAGTGCCGTCGATAACTGCCATTTGAGTGTCCCTCCAAACACGTGTGAATAACATGTTATGTGATCTCCGATTCGGCGGCTTCGCCAACGAGATTTGCGCCTGTCAGACGCCCAATTCTGCGGCCCTGTACTTAGGGACGAAAATTATTAGAAGATAAGCTTGGCGCATGCGGGGCTGGTTGCTGGTGTGAAACAGGCGTGGTGGCCGCAAGAACAATTTCTCACGAGGCGAGGCAACATTTCAGTTGGAGCGGCAGATAAAGTTGCTATAAACAAACCCATAAAATTTTAATCAAATCGGCGGCCGAGAGCGCCCGGACTTCACGGTGAAAACAACCGGGCGCCGCGCGAGCGCCCGGTCCGAGGCAACCGCTACAGCACGAAATCCGCCGCGGTCAGGGCGTGGTCGGCGATCACGTTGATGATCGCGTCCGGGTTCCTGTCGCCGTTGACGTCGAGATAGACGCCCTGGCGGCCGTCCGCGAACGCGACGATCCGCACTTCCGCGCCAGCGCCGGTGAAGCCGCCGGTGCCGAAGGCGAAGGCGGTGTCGCCGTTGCCGGCGTCGCCGTCCGCATCGATCGCCGACAGGTCGATCCTGTCGCCGGCCGCGAAGTCCGCGATCGTGTCCTTGCCCGAATAGGCGACCGTGCTCTGTGC
>NZ_JAHVDK010000067.1:0-4166 GCF_051487185.1 Inquilinus limosus | reverse complement strand
GCCGCCAGGTCCACCAAGCCCACTCAACCCCCCTCTTCGCATTCCCCTCACAATGCTCCTCCCTCACCCCCGCGGGGTGGAGCAGCCCGGTAGCTCGTCAGGCTCATAACCTGAAGGTCACAGGTTCAAATCCTGTCCCCGCAACCAACGATACCGACACTCCTGACGGGGTGTCGGTTTTTTGTTGTCCGCGCTCCGGGCGCCCGCCGCCCCGGCCCAGCCAGCCCAGGATCGTGCCCAGGTCGCCGTGCAGCGTGGCGTGCAGCTCGCCGCGCTCCGGACCCGGCCGCAGGGTGATGCCGGCGATCACCGTCCGGAGGGCGTCTGCCGCTTCGCGGCGGTTCTCCGGATGGTTCAGCGCCTCGGCCAGCCGCTCCACCTTCCGCCGGAACAGCTCGGCGATGTTCGGGTGCACGTCGGGCGGCGGCTCCTCCGCCTCGGCCAGGCGCCGGCGAATCTGCTCCTGCTTCGCCTCGATCTCGCGCAGGCGGTCCATCAGCATCTGGCTGAAGCCGCCGTTCTCGATCGCGGTGACGATCTCGCGGCCGGCCTTCTCCAGGGTGGTGAGGGCATGCCTGTCCGCCTCCGAGGACGCCCGGCGCGCCTGGTTGCGGCGATTCAGCTCCTCGGTGTAGGCGCGCATCGCCTCGGCCGCGGCCTCCGGCGCCAGCAGCCGATCCTTCAGGCCGACCAGGACCCGGCGCTCGAGGTCGAGGCGGTCGATGGTCCGGCCGTTGGAGCAGGTGCCCTTGTTGACGTTGGTCGAGCAGGCGTAGCGGTCGCGCCCGTGAAGGGCGTAAGGGCCGCCGCAGACGCAGCAGGTGAGGAGGCCGGAGAGGAGCGTCTTCGCCCGGCGCATCGGGTTCAGCCGATTCGCCTGCAGCGCCGAGACGGCGTTGGCCTGGCTGGCCAGGATCGCCTGCTGCCGCGTCTTCACCGCATGCCACAGCGCGTCGTCGACGATCCGCAGCTCCGGCACCTCGCTGGTGATCCACTCGGATTGCGGGTTGATCCGGGAGACGCGCTTGCCGGTCGACGGATCCTTGATGTAGCGCAGCCGGTTCCAGACCAGCTTCCCGACATAGAGCTCGTTGTTGAGGATCCCGGTGCCGCGGGAGACGTGGCCGCGAATCGTGCTGTCGGTCCACTCGCTGCCGCCGGGGCCGGGCACGCCTTCGGCATTCAGGGATCGGGCGATCGCCCGCGGGCTGGCGCCGGCGGCGAACTCGCGGCAGATCCGGCGGACGGTCTCGGCCTCCGCCTCGACGATCTCGCGGTCGCCGCGGCCGTGGGCGCCCGGGACCACGCGGTAGCCGTAGCAGAGGCCGCCGCCTATCTTGCCCGCCTCGACCCGGCCGCGGATGCCGCGATGGGTCTTCGCCGCCAGGTCCTTCAGGAAGAGGGCGTTCATCGTGCCCTTCAGCCCGACATGCAGCTCGCTGATCTGGCCTTCGGCCAGGGTGACGATGCCGACGCCGGCGAAGCGCAGCCGCTTGAACACCGCGGCCACGTCCTCCTGGTCGCGGCTGATCCGGTCGAGCGCCTCGGCCAGCACCAGATCGAAGCCGCCGCGCTGCGCGTCCTGCATCAGCTCCTGGATGCCGGGACGGAGCAGGGAGGCGCCCGACATCGCCCGGTCGGTGTAGCAGAGGGTCACGGTCCAGCCCTGCCGCTCGGCATGCGACCGGCACAGCCGCAGCTGGTCCTCGATCGAGGCGTCCCGCTGCGCGTCCGAGGAGTAGCGGGCGTAGAGCGCGACACGGGTCATCGGTCCTCCTTCTCCTCTCTGTTCTCGTTGGCGGCCTGACGCTGCAGCCGCTCGTGCTCCTCGCGGGCCAGCTGCCGGCCCAACAGCCGCGCGATCCGCAGCACCGCCGCGTCGATCCGCTCCCACCGGTCCGCGTCCTCCGGCATCGCTCCGCTCCGTGCCAGTGGCTCCTGGGGAACAGAGCTGCGCCCGCGACGCCGGCGGATCAATCCGCCGAGGCCGGCAGGGGCGGGAGGAGCGGGCTCCCGACGGTGGAGATGTCCCTAGCCCTGGGATCTTGGCTTCTTCAGCCGGACACCAGGACCACCGCCGTTCTCCGGGATGAACTCGATCCCAGCCGCCTCAAGGGCCGCTCGGACCGCGTGGACGGTGCTGTCCTTCAACTGCTCACCCCTTTCAAGACGCGTGATCGTGTTTGTTGAGACGTCAGCGAGCTTAGCCACTTCCCGAACTCCCAGATTCAGTGCGGCTCTTGCCATCCGGCACTGCTCAGGAGTCATTGCTCGTCTTTCGATACAGTGTAGCGATTTTGCATTGACATGCAACACGAATTGGCGACTATGTAGCGATTCTCTTGGCCTCACAAGGCGGCCTGGCGAGGTGCTGTCACACCTCGCCAAGCCTGACCACAGTCCAGCTGATAGGAGCCGGATCATGGCTGATTCCGACAATACCACGACTTTGCCTGCGCTCAGCCGCCGCGACCTGCTCGGCGGCGCCACCGTACTGCCAATCGGCGCGGCCGATGCCCGGCGCCGCGGCGCCGCCCCCGATCCCGTGCTCGACTTCTTCCAGGAATGGCGGGCTCTCCATGCCGAGCTCGATGCCTGGCAGGACGACTGGCAGAAGAAGGAAGGCGTCCTGCTCCGCACTGTCGGCATGCCGCGCGTGCTGGTTCCGGTGCCGGGCGAAGCTGAGCCCGTCTCCGCCTGCGAGCCTGCCGAGATCGACGAATTGCTGGAGGATTTGCCGGGGACGGACGAGCTTCGGCAAAGGCTGCACCGCGAGTTCATGGCACATCGGCGCCGCTGGGAGATGGCCGCGGCGGCCATTGGGCTCGGCCCGGTGGAAGAACGTGTCAATCAAGCCTGGGACCGCTGGGATGCCCTCACCGAAACCGTGTGGCAGGTGCCGGCCGGCAGCCTGGCTGGCGTTGCCGCCAAACTCGCGATGGTGCTCTCAATCGGCCAGTCCCGCTGCGATGACGAGGAGTTCCCGTGGCCGCCGTTGCGCTCCATCCTCGTCGACCTGCAGCGCATCGGGAAACTGCCGGACAGTGCAGTGTCGATCTCACGATAAAAGATGCACGTGATCCAAGCTGCCTGCGAGAAAAGCCGCTCGATCTGAATAACTGGTAAGAGCATCCGAAAATCCTGGACTTGATGAGCGGCTGTGACAAAAGTCGCTCATCGATTCCCAAAGGAGAACAGAAATGGCGGGAGACGCAGCTAGCGGACTAGAACATGGCACTGCCGACGAGACACGAAAGCTGACCGTGCAGATCGTTGCCGCTCATGTGGCTCATAATAATGTTGCGACGAATGATCTGCCGGCGTTGATCGATCAGGTTTACAAGGCCCTGAGCGGGCTCGGAAAGCCTGTCGAGCCGGTGCAGGAGCGGCCGCAGCCGGCGGTGCCGATCAAGAAGTCGGTGACGCCCGACTACCTCGTCTGCCTCGAGGACGGCAAGAAGCTGAAGATGCTCAAGCGACACTTGGCATCAGCCTACAATATGACGCCGGACCAATATCGCGAGCGGTGGGGCCTCCCGGCAGACTACCCGATGGTCGCGCCGAGCTACGCCAGCCAGCGCAGCGCATTGGCCAAGACGATCGGGCTCGGGACACGTCGCCCTGCAGCGGCGCCAGCTCCGGCGCCCCAACCTGAACCCGCCGCTCCGAAGGCCCGCCGCTCTCGCAAGGCGAGCTGATGATCTGGGCCCGGTGCTCGTGAGCGGGCAGCTCCACGAGCACCGGTGTCCGTGAACCGTATCGCCTACAGCGGCGGTCAAGCCGCCTCGGCTCTCAATCGGCACCGGTCTGAGTTCGGCTGGTTCGTTCCGATTGTGTTGAAAAAGTCGTCGTTGCCGGCGGTGTGAAGTCCTGATTCAGTCCTCCTGGGCAGAGGAGGACGCGACGATGATGGGCGAGCGGACGGTGATGCAGGAGGCGCTGTTCTACGAGTTCAACCTCGAGCGCCACGTGCCGGCCGATCACCTGCTCCGCTCGATCGACCGGTTCGTCGAGCTGTCCGGCATCCGCGCGCATCTGCGGCCTTTCTACAGCGAGATCGGGCGGCCCTCGGTCGATCCGGAGCTGATGATCCGGATGCTGCTCATCGGGTACTGCTTCGGCATCCGCTCGGAACGCCGGCTGTGCGAGGAGGTGCATCTGAACCT
>NZ_JAHVDK010000066.1:0-5294 GCF_051487185.1 Inquilinus limosus | reverse complement strand
GACATCGTGGTCCACAACTATCGCTGGCGGATCGGCCTGGCCGAGGGCGAGACGCGGTACGACGACCTCGAGCAGCGGCTCGCCGCCGGCCCGGTGATCACGGTGCCGACGATCACCATGGAAGGCGACGCCAACGGCGCGCCGCACCCTGAGCCCGCGGCCTATCGCGCCAAGTTCTCGGGCCGGTACGAGCACCGCACCATCACCGGCGGGATCGGCCACAACCTGCCGCAGGAAGCCCCGCAGGCCTTCGCCCAGGCGGTGATCGACGTCGCCAAACTGTGACCGGCCGCCGGCCCTTCAGCCCGAAAGGACATCCCATGATCGGTTCGTTCCTCCGCCGTCTGGCCGCCGGGGCGATGCTCGGCGCTATCGGCAGCTTCGCCGCGACCTGCACCGCGCCGGCCCAGCAGTTCAGCGATCCTATTCCCCTGACCCGCTCGCTTCCGAGCCGCCGCTGCCGCGGCTGAAGCGGTGGCGCGCCGACACCCTCCTGCACGTCACCGCACGCCGGCGGAAACAAGCACAGCATCAGAAGGAGCACTCCGTTGACATCATTCCAGGTGAGGCTGCTGGCAGCCACGGTCCTTTGCTTCCTGATTGTACCGGTGATGTCCAGCGGCGCGGATGCCGAACGCACATCGCCCATCTATGGCGTCACGATCCCTGAAGGATATCGGCAGTGGGAACTTGTTGCGCCGGCGCACGAAACCGATCCGCTGAATGAGCTCCGCGTTGTTCTCGGAAATTCCGCGGCGATCGAAGCCTACAAGAATGGAACCCTTCCGTTTCCCGACGGAACCATTCTCGTCAAGCTCGCCTGGAAGCACGTCCAGTCGCCCGAGTTCGAGCCCGCCTTCGTTCCCGGAGCCGCGACGACGGTTCAGGTGATGGTGAAGGACTCCAAGAGATACCCCTCCACCGGCGGCTGGGGCTTCGGTCGCTTCATCAACGGCATTCCCGTTGACGAGGCGCAGCATCAGACCTGCTTCGCTTGCCACGAAGCCGGAGTGAAGAATCACGATTATGTCTTCACGCGCTTTGCGCCATGACGCCTCGGGCGCTACCTGCCCCTCACGAGATGATGGATCGTCGCGCCGCCGCCGATGGTGAGCGACAATCGCTCGATGATCTGCTCGCGGCCGGCCAGAACCAGCTGCGGCCGGCCTTCAGATCGTAGACCACGAAGGTGCCGCGCGGCAGGAAGAGGCGCGCGAGCGCGCCCCAATCCTTGCCATCGGCCAGTCGGACATAGCGCGACTGGAGGCTGCGGATGGCCTCGATGGCGACCAGGCGCTCAAGGTCGGTCATGGCCGGATCCCGAGCGGCAGAAGGGCGGGTGCCCGGACGGCGGGGCGGATCACGGGACCAGCAGGAGCTTGCCGGTGGTGGCGCGGCTCTCCATGTCGGCGTGGGCCTCGGCGGCATCCGCCAACTGGTAGGAGCGACCGATCCTGATTGTCAGCTGCCCGCCGATGATCCAGTCGAACAGCTGCCGCGCCCGGGCCTGCAGCAGCTCCGGCGTGTGGATATGGTCGAAGAAGACGGCGTAGCCGATCTTGATGCTCTTCGGCAGGCTCATGATGTCGAGCGGCCCGGGACCGCCGAGCACGGGGCCGTACCAGCAGAAGGTGCCCGAGCGCCGCAGCGACGCGAGCGAGGCCTGGAAGGTCTTGGGGCCGGAGCCGTCATAGACGACATGCACGCCCCCGCCGCCTGACAGGCGGATCACTTCCTCGGCGAACCGCCCCTCCGTGTCCACGACCACCGCGTCGGCCCCGGCCGCCTTCGCGACCACCGCCTTCTCCGGCGACGAGACGCGGCCGATCACGCGGCCGCCGCGCAGCTTGATGATCTGGGTCAGGATCTGGCCGACGCCGCCTGCCGCGGCGTGCACCAGCGCCACGTCGCCCGGCTGGACCGGGTAGAAGTCCGTGGCGAAGTGGCTGGCGGTCAGGCCCTGCATCATGACCGCCGCGGCGGTTCGGTCGTCGATCCCGTCCGGGATCGGGACGAGTGCAGAGGCCGGTGCCAGGACGCGGTTGGCGTAGCTGCCGGGAACGTAGACCCAGGCGACCCGCTGGCCGGCCTTGACCCCGTCAACGCCTGGCCCCACCGTCAGCACGCGGCCGGCCCCTTCGACGCCGAGGATCACCGGACCCGATTCTTCGGTCCAGAACTGGCCGCGCCGGACGCCGATGTCCATGAAGTTGACGCCGGCGGCGGCGACCTCGACCAGTGCCTGGCCCTGCCCGGGCACGGGCTCCGGCCGCTCGACCAGCTCCATCACCTCCGGACCGCCGGGGCGGGTCATCACGATCGCTTTCAAGATCACATCTCCTGTTCTTGAACGTTCATTCCAGAATTCGGCAAAAAAAGGGGCGCGGCTCATCGCAAGGCACGCAGCGCCAATGCGCCGAGGGCCCGCAGCTGCCCGCTTCCTGCGCCGCCGCGGGCCGCGATGCGGATCCCGGCGAAGCTGGCGGACAGGAATTCGGCGGCTTCGTCCGGGTCGAGCTGAGATGCGACGTCGCCCTCGGCCTGCGCCTGATGGATGCGCGCGACCATCGCGGCCTGCAAGGCTCGACCCGCATCGTCCTGTATGTCCGAGAGCTCTCGGCGCGAGCGGCCGAACTCGCAGATCGCGTTCACGCCGAGGCAGGCTTTGCCGGCCTCCGCGACCACCCGATCGACCATGGCCTTGATGCCGTCCACGGCCCGGCGCCGGCTTCGCAGCGCCGCGACATGCTTCTGCGTTTCGGCGCCGGCGTAGCGACGCACCGCTGCGCAGTATAGCTGCCATTTGTCGCCGAACGTGTCGTAGAGGCTCTGACGGCCGATCCCCATGGCCTGCACCAGCATATCGGTCGAGGTGCCGTCGAAGCCGTGCTCCCGGAACACCTCGATCGCGGCGTCCAGAGTCTTCTCGCTGTCGAATTCCTTGGGTCGAGCCATAGCGGCGACATAGGAATTCTGGAATGATCAGTCAATAACATCTGCCGCGCGGGCGGTACCCCAGCGGCAAGGCCAACAACGTCTAACAGCGGCTAACGGGCAAGATTCCGGCCGCCGCCTACATGTGATCTCGGCAATCGCCGCCCCTCACCCGCTTTGCGACCGGCAGGGACGAGCGCCTGCGCGATCCACAACTCTCCGGCCTTTTCAGTCACGAGACATCCAAATGCTCCTCCTGATCCTGCTGGCCTATTTCGGCGGCGTGCTGACCATCGTCAGCCCTTGCATCCTGCCGGTCCTGCCCTTCGTCTTCGCCCGCGCCGACCGGCCGTTCCTGACGAACGGGCTGCCGATGCTGACCGGCATGGCCGTGACCTTCGCCGCCGTCGCCACCCTGGCCGCGGTGGCCGGAGGCTGGGCCGTGGCCGCCAATGAATACGGCCGCGTCGCCGCGATCGTGCTGCTGGCCCTGTTCGGGCTGACGCTGCTGCTGCCGCAACTGGCCGACCGGCTGACCCGGCCGCTGGTTGCGCTGGGCAGCCGGCTGTCGCAATCGGCCGAGCCGGGCGGCGAGGCGCGGTCGCCGGCGGCGGCGTCGCTGCTGCTGGGCGTCGCCACCGGCCTGCTCTGGGCACCTTGCGCCGGCCCGGTGCTGGGCCTGATCCTGACCGGGGCGGCGCTGAACGGCGCCAATGCCGGCACCTCGCTGCTGCTGCTGGCCTATGCCTCGGGCGCGGCCACCTCCCTCGCCCTCGCCCTCCTGGTCGGCGGACGGGTGTTCGCCACGATGAAGCGGTCGCTCGGCGCCGGCGAGCGGATCCGGCGTGGCCTGGGCGCCGCGGTGCTGGCCGGGGTCGCGGCCGTCGCGCTCGGCCTCGACACCGGCCTGTTGTCGCGTGTGTCCCTGGCCGCCACCTCGTCGCTGGAGCAGCGGCTGATCGACCGGCTGCAGCCGGCTGCCGGCGATGAGTCCTCCTCTATCGCCATGAAGGCACAGGCCCGGGTCCTGCCGGTGCTGGGGACCTTTCCGCCCCTGACCGGAGCGATCGACTGGCTGAATTCCCCGCCGCTGACGGTGGAGGGGCTGAAGGGCAAGGTGGTGCTGGTCGACTTCTGGACCTATTCCTGCATCAACTGCCTGCGCACGCTTCCCTATATCCGGGGCTGGGCCGAGAAGTACAAGGATCAGGGCCTGGTCGTGATTGGCGTGCACGCGCCCGAATTCGCCTTCGAGCGCAGTGTCGACAATGTCCGCAAGGCGATCACGGACCTGAAGATCGGCTACCCGGTCGCGATCGACAACAGCTACGCCGTCTGGCGCGCCTTCGGGAACCAGTACTGGCCGGCGCTTTATTTCATCGATGCCCAGGGCCGGATCCGGCACGAGCAGTTCGGCGAAGGCGGCTACGACCGGTCGGAACGGGTGATCCAGCAGCTGCTGGCCGAGGCCGGGCGCACCGGTGTCTCCGGCGGGCTGATCTCGGTCGACGGCACCGGCGCCGAGGCCGCCTCGGACTTCGCCGATGTGCAGTCGCCCGAAACCTATCTCGGCGCCGGCCGGGCGGAGAACTTCATTTCGCCCGGCGGCTTCGTGCGGAACGCCAGCCATGTCTATGCGGCCGGATCGCCGCAGCTGAACCAGTGGAGCCTGACTGGCGACTGGACGGTCAGCGGCGAGCGCGCCGCGCTGAACCGGGCAGATGGCGGCATCGTCTACCGCTTCCACGCCCGCGACCTGCACCTGGTGATGGGTCCTGGCGCGGACGGGAAGCCGGTGCGGTTCCGCGTCACCATCGACGGCGCAGCGCCGGGCGACAGCCGCGGCAGCGACACCGATGCCGATGGCCGGGGCATAGTCACGGACCAGCGTTTGTACCAGTTGGTGCGACAGGACAGCCCGGTTGCCGACCGCACCTTCGAGATCTGGTTCCTAGACCCCGGCGTCCAGGCCTATGCCTTCACCTTCGGTTGAGCTGGCCTGAAATCGTAGCTCGGCGCAGGTAAGGGATATAGCGTCTTCAAAGAGCGTGGTTGCGGGGACCCGCAACCATCTACGCTCATGCACGCCGACGCGCGATCATCGGACCGCCAACCCAGCGTCAGCGGCGATTGGCTCCTCACCTCGGGGAATCGGCGGCGGGTCCGAGCCGGATCGACCACGGCGTCTTAGCCCCTCCCCTGACCGCAAAGGGTGCAGGCCGTGTGAAAACGCTATGATCTGATACGCTGCCCGAGGTGACTGAGCGGGGGGCAAGCGTGAAGCGTTTCGTCGAGGGGCAGGACCGTCGCCAGACCACGCTGCTGCCGGAGTGTTTGGATGACTATGTCGGCGAGGACAA
>NZ_JAHVDK010000065.1:2500-5483 GCF_051487185.1 Inquilinus limosus | reverse complement strand
GTTGGTTGCGGGGACAGGATTTGAACCTGTGACCTTCAGGTTATGAGCCTGACGAGCTACCGGGCTGCTCCACCCCGCGGGGGTGAGGGAGGAGCATTGTGAGGGGAATGCGAAGAGGGGGGTTGAGTGGGCTTGGTGGACCTGGCGGCGACCTACTCTCCCGTGGCTTGAGCCACAGTACCATTGGCGCGGAGGGGTTTCACGGCCGAGTTCGGGATGGGATCGGGTGCTGGGGCCCTCGCTATGGCCACCAGGTCGACGAAGCCCACTCGTGTTGGGGAATGCTTGCTGCGGGGGAGACGGTGTTGGCAGGGCGATTGCCGCTGCGCGCGGTGGGAGGCGGATGCCTCCGGGCCTGAGATCAAGCCGATCGAGCGATTAGTACCGGTTAGCTCAACGCATTGCTGCGCGTACACACCCGGCCTATCGACGTGGTCGTCTGCCACGGCTCTGATAGGGATGACTGGTTTTGAGGGGGGCTTCCCGCTTAGATGCTTTCAGCGGTTATCCCGTCCGCACATAGCTACCCGGCGATGCGACTGGCGTCACAACCGGTGCACCAGAGGTGCGTCCATCCCGGTCCTCTCGTACTAGGGACAGCTCCTCGCAATCATCCAACACCCACGGTAGATAGGGACCGAACTGTCTCACGACGTTCTGAACCCAGCTCACGTACCACTTTAAATGGCGAACAGCCATACCCTTGGGACCTGCTCCAGCCCCAGGATGTGATGAGCCGACATCGAGGTGCCAAACACCCCCGTCGATGTGGACTCTTGGGGGGTATCAGCCTGTTATCCCCGGCGTACCTTTTATCCGTTGAGCGATGGCCCTTCCACGCGGGACCACCGGATCACTATGGCCGACTTTCGTCTCTGCTCGAACCGTCGCTCTCGCAGTCAGGCGGGCTTATGCCATTGCACTCGTCGAACGATTTCCGACCGTTCTGAGCCCACCATCGCGCGCCTCCGTTACTCTTTGGGAGGCGACCGCCCCAGTCAAACTACCCGCCATGCAGGGTCCCGGCCCCGGATCACGGGGCTCGGTTAGACGTCAAGAACAACAAGGGTGGTATTTCAAGGGTGGCTCCACCCAAGCTGGCGCCTGGGCTTCATAGCCTCCCACCTATCCTACACATGTCATTCCTAACGCCACTGCAAAGCTGTAGTAAAGGTGCACGGGGTCTTTCCGTCTAGCCGCGGGTACTCCGCATCTTCACGGAGAATTCAATTTCGCTGAGTCGACTGTGGAGACAGTGGGGAAGTCGTTACGCCATTCGTGCAGGTCGGAACTTACCCGACAAGGAATTTCGCTACCTTAGGACCGTTATAGTTACGGCCGCCGTTTACCGGGGCTTCAATTCAAGGCTTGCACCTCTCCTCTTAACCTTCCGGCACCGGGCAGGCGTCAGACCCTATACGTCGTCTTGTCGACTTCGCAGAGCCCTGTGTTTTTGTTAAACAGTCGCTACCCCCTGGTCTGTGCCCCCCACGCCTGGTTGCCCAAGCGCAGGGCCCTCTTCTCCCGAAGTTACGAGGGCAATTTGCCGAGTTCCTTCACAATCGTTCTCTCAAGCGCCTTGGTATACTCTACCAGTCCACCTGTGTCGGTTTCGGGTACGGTCTATACGGCGGGGCTATTTCCCGGATGTCCTTCGCTGCCCATCCAATCCGTTAAGGACGGACAACTTACGGCCATCGTCACCTCCGCCAGGCCCAGGACTATTAACCTGGTTCCCATCGACTACGCCTTTCGGCCTCGCCTTAGGGGCCGGCTCACCCTGCGTGGATTAACCTTGCGCAGGAACCCTTGGACTTTCGGCGACAGTGTTTCTCACACTGTTTGTCGCTACTCATGTCAGCATTCGCACTTCCGATACCTCCAGCCGACCTCGCGGTCGACCTTCGCAGGCTTACGGAACGCTCCGCTACCGCGCTCGATCGCTCGAGCACCCACAGCTTCGGCACGTGGCTTGAGCCCCGTTACATCTTCGGCGCAGGACGGCTTGACCAGTGAGCTATTACGCTTTCTTTAAAGGATGGCTGCTTCTAAGCCAACCTCCTGGTTGTCGACGCTGTCCCACATCCTTTCCCACTTAGCCACGATTTGGGGGCCTTAGCTGGTGGTCTGGGTTGTTTCCCTCTTGACGATGGACGTTAGCACCCACCGTCTGTCTGCCGGACTGTGCTCACGGGTATTCGGAGTTTGGTTAGGTTTGGTAGACCTCGCGGCCCCCTAGCCCATCCAGTGCTCTACCCCCCGTGGCAATCATCCGACGCGCTACCTCAATAGCTTTCGCGGAGAACCAGCTATTTCCGAGTTTGATTGGCCTTTCACCCCTAGCCACAGCTCATCCCCGGCCTTTTCAACGGACGTGGGTTCGGTCCTCCAGCGGGTGTTACCCCGCCTTCAACCTGGCCATGGCTAGATCACCCGGTTTCGGGTCTAACGCGTGCAACTTGATCGCCCTCTTCAGACTCGCTTTCGCTGCGCCTACACCTCTCGGCTTAAGCTCGCTGCACACGCTAAGTCGCTGACCCATTATACAAAAGGTACGCCGTCACGGGACAAGCCCGCTCCGACTGCTTGTAGGCATCCGGTTTCAGGTCTCTTTCACTCCCCTCGTCGGGGTGCTTTTCACCTTTCCCTCACGGTACTGGTGCACTATCGGTCACTGAGGAGTACTTAGGCTTGGAGGGTGGTCCCCCCATCTTCAGACAGGATTTCACGTGTCCCGCCTTACTCGAGGATCAGATCCGGTTTACCCGTACGGGGCTATCACCCGCTATGGCCCGCCTTTCCAGACGGTTCCGGTTATGTAGATCTGACCACTGGCCTGGTCCGCGTTCGCTCGCCACTACTAACGGAGTCTCGGTTGATGTCCTTTCCTCCGGGTACTGAGATGTTTCAGTTCCCCGGGTTCGCCTCCGCACCCTATGGATTCAGATGCGGATACCGCATAAGCGGTGGGTTGCCCCATTCG
>NZ_JAHVDK010000064.1:0-7117 GCF_051487185.1 Inquilinus limosus | reverse complement strand
CCCTGCAGGATGATGCGTTTCTGCGGCCGGTCCGGATCAGGCTCCGGTGCGGCCGAGAGCAGCGCCTGCGTGTAGGGATGGTGCGGCGTGCCGTACACGGCGGCCTTGGGGCCCGTCTCGACGATCCGCCCCAGATACATCACCGCGACACGGTCGGCGATGTGCCGCACCACGGCCAGATCATGGGCGATGAACAGATAGGAGACATTCCTCAGATTGCCGACCCTGAGCGGACGGCAGCCGGTCGGCCGAGAAGTGCGCTTCCGTCCTATCGCTTGGACGAGAGGTCGGATAAAGAAACCGCGATCCGGACCTCCAAGCCGTGGCGGTGCCAATGCCGGACCAGGGTGCCCCGCAATTGACCCTTGATCGTGCCGTCCACCAGCCGGGCGCCGAAGCCATCCGCCCGGGGCGTCGCTTCGATCGGCGGGCCGCCTCGTTCCAGCCAATCCAGATCGAGCTGGTCCGCCTCAGTGCCCAGGTTGATCTCGACCCGTCCGTCTGGATCTGACAGCGCGCCGTATTTCGCCGCGTTTGTCGCAAGCTCGTGAAACACGAGCGCCAGGCCGGTCACGGCATGGCCTTCGACGGTAACGTCTGGTCCCGCAAGCAAGACGCGGTGCCCCGCCCAGTCCTCGTAGGGCGACACGATCGTCCGAATCAGCGCATGCAGCGAAGTCGGGGTGTCGGGCTTCGCTCGCCTGATGTCGGCGAGAGTGAGCTCGTGAGCCCGGGACAAGGCGCGGAGGCGCCCCTGGACAGCCTCGACCAGCTGGTCCGCGCGTGTGCTGGATCGGGCGCTGAGGTTCACCACGGCGCTGGCCAGAGCGAACAGATTCTTCACCCGGTGGTTCATCTCCCGGAGCAGCATCGCCTGCCGCTCCTGCGCCCGCCGCTGTTCGGTGATGTCGCGCACGATCGTCGAGGCCCCGACGATGCGGCCACTGGCGTCCCTGACCGGCGACACCGAGAGCGAGACCTCAACCAGGCTGCCGTCCTGGCGACGCCGCACTGTTTCGAGGTGGTCGATGCGCTCACCCGCTCGGAGACGCGCAAGGATGTGGGCTTCCTCGTCGTAGCGGTCGAGAGGGACCAGGATCATGATCGGCTTGCCGATGAGCTCCTCGGCGGTGTAGCCGAAGAGGTGCTGTGCGCCGCCGTTCCAGCTCGTGATCGTGCCGTCGAGGTCCTTCGACAGGATGGCGTCGTCAGAGGACTCCACGATCCCGGCAAGGCGCTGCGCCGCCTGCTCCGCCCGATGCCGCTCCGTGACATCGATCAGGATGTTGACGGCCCCGGTCAACCTGCCCACCGCGTTGAACAGCGGCGTCGGATAGGGAATGAAGTGCACCCGGCTGCGATCCGGGCGTTCGGCGACTGTCTCGACGCCGAGGATCGGCCGCTTCGCGCGAAGCGTCCGCGCCATCGCCGTCTGGCTGTGCGGCACAGGCGTTCCATCCAGCCGGAGCAGCTTCCAGGCGCCATTGAATCTGGCCTTGCCGATCTCCGGCCGGACGCCCCATAGCTGGGCGGCAGCGTCATTGTAGAAGGTGATCCAGCCGTCTGGGTCGGTCATGTAGACGGCGACCGGAAGCGTCCGCAGCAACGATTGCCACTGCAGCTCGGTAGCCAGCCGCCCGAGCTTGAACCGTCGCGGCCCGAGCACGGATTCGACCGGCTCCTGGGGACCAATCATCCGGTGTCCCTCAACGGGCTCGCTACATCCTGCTGGCGCAAACCAGCAGATGGCGCCCTGACAACCGTAGTACTGCGCGCAATGGAAGACAACGAGTCGGACCGGCACGGAGAGGCGGATACCCGCCGGTTTGCCCAACACTCAGCCGGTTGAGGGCGTGGACAGCTGGACAAGCTCCTCCAGCACGTCTCTGCCCGCTGGGCCGGCGACGTCGTAGCCAGCCCCGATCACGATCGCCTCGATCGTCGAAGCGATCATCCACTCGTCTTCGACGACGAGGGAGGCGGCCACCACCCACTCATGATCGGGCCGACTCTCTGCAATGGCTGTGGTCCAATTCGGGCAGTTAGCAGATATGGCGACGATACTCCCCCGGTGCGACGCCCATGGTGCGCCGGAACGCCCGGCTGAAGCTCGCCTGTGAGGAGAAGCCCGAGCGGAACGCGATCTCGCTGAGGGGCAGCTCGCCTTCAGCCAGCATCGACACCGCCCGCTCCAGGCGTCGGCGGCTGACATATTTGTACGGTGGCACGCCCATGGCGCCGGCGAACATCCGGGCGAAGTGGAATTCGCTGAGGCATGCTTCACGGGCCAGGGATTCGAGCGAAATATCTTCGTCCAGACGCTGCTCTATATAATCGAGCACGCGACGCAACCGCCGCTCGTCGAGCCGCGGCGGAGGGCGGCTTCCCGTCGCGCGGGGAGCGTGCTCGGCATAGTTCCGGATCAGCCATGCGACCAAGGTCGTTGCCGCGGAATCGACCAGGAGGCGGCCGGCCGAGGTCTCGCACGCCGCTTCCGTCAGCACGATCCGGCCCAGCTGGTTGATGACGCCGTCCTCGGGAACGGCGGCGCTGCGCAGGGATGGCTTGTCGGGAAGCCGGAAGTCCCCGTCCATCGCCAGGGCGTTGAGCCTGGCTGGCGGGATGTAGAGATGGGCGCTCGTCAGGTCGGGAGCGGCGATCAGGATTTCGTCGGCCTGCACGCCGGCCGGGCAGACCCAGACGGTCCCCGTCTGCGTCGTCACGGGCATGCGTTCCTTACCGAACTTGCACGCAACCGCGCCGCCTTCCCAGCCCTTGACGAGGAACGTGACCTCGATCTGGTCAGCGGAATAGCCCGGGCCGTCGCTCATCCTGTGGCTGCGAAGCTCGGCCGCGATCGCGGACCAATGACGCTGCGCGGACGACATGACCAGCGTCGAATTCGGATACTTCGCCTGGCCGTGCGGACTCGGAATCATGGCATCGACGGGCTGGTAGCGGGCTCATTGCAGCGACTTTGACAGGATAGCGAAGCGAGCCCGCCCAGCCGATCGGACATCCGATGGGAGCGGGCAATACCAAGGTATAGGGCGGAGCGTGCGGCCTTATTGCCGGCTCCTCCTCTCAATCCACTGCGCTCCGCTGATCCTTGCTGCGGGTCTTCTCGGGCTGACCGCAAGCGCGGTCAAGAGCTCAGCAGGCAGGGGAAAGACGCACATCGGTGTCGCTGCCTAGGTTCGGCCGGTCAGAGCCCGTCGCGCCGATGACGACAGCGTGACCGCGCTCACCTCAGACGAGCAGTCGGACAGATCCATGCCCCTCATGCCGAAACTCGCAGCCCTGATCATCGGAGCAAGCCTCATGACCCAGACCGCCGCAGCCGCCCCGGATGCCGCCACCGATCCGCGCATCGATCCCCGGATCCGGTCGTTCCTGGCCGAGATCAACAAGGACAGCAGCCCGTTCTGGGAGCTGCCGCAGCCGAAGCCGCAGGAGATCCTGACGGCGCTGCAGAACCAGACGCCGGTGGACATGTCGGGCGTCACCACCACCGAGCGGACCATCACGCAGGACGGCCGCAGCGTGAAGATCTACATCATGAAGCCCGAGCACGTCTCCGGTAAGCCGGGCGTGCTGCTCTTCATCCATGGCGGCGTGTGGATCGTCGGCAACTTCGCCAACCATCAGCGCCTGCTCCGCGACCTGGTCGTCGGCAGCGGACAGGTTGGCGTGTTCGTCGAGTACACGCCGTTGCCGGAAGCCAGGTTCCCGACCCAGCTCGAAGAATCCTATGCGGCCCTGAAGTGGGTGGCCGCCCATGCGGGCGAATTCGGCGCCGACGGCAGTCGGATCGCGGTGGCCGGCAACTCGGTCGGCGGCAACATGACCGCCGCCATCGCCATGATGGCCAAGGACCGCAACGGCCCGAAGATCAGCTATCAGGTGCTGCTGATCCCGGCCACCGACGCCAGCGTCGACACCGAGTCCTATCACACCTACGGGACGGGCCGGTTCCTGGCGCGGGCCTTCATGGAATACGGCTGGAATCTCTACGTGCCGGACGCCAAGACGCGGGACAATCCGTATGTGTCGCCGCTGCGTGCCTCGGCGGAAGAGCTCAAGGGCCTGCCCGCAGCCCTCGTCATCACCGCCGAGAACGACCCGCTCCGCGACGAGGGCGAGGCCTATGCCCGCAAGCTGAAGGAGGCGGGCGTCAGCGTCGCGGCGGTGCGGTACAACGGCACGATCCACGATTTCGTGCTGCTGAACGCGCTCCGCCACGTTCCGTCGACCGAAGCGGCCCTCCAGCAGATCTGCGACGAGATCCGCGACCACCTCAAGTGATCGGCGCGGCTGCGGCCCCATGCGGGCCGCAGCCGGTGCGTCATGCCACTGGAATCCGGACGGCGACCAGCGCCGACCGTGCAGGCCTTCACCCGCATTCGGAAAGAGCGTCCCCATGTCTGCTTCAACCTCGAATGTCGCCATCGTCACCGGTTCGTCACGTGGAATCGGTGCCGAAATCGCGCAACGCCTGGCTCATGACGGGTTCAAGGTCGTCGTGAACTATGCCGGCAGTGCCGGCCCGGCGCAGGACGTCGTCGCTCGTATCCGGAGCGCCGGCGGCGAAGCGATCGCAGTCCAGGCCGACGTTGCGGATGCCGCGGCCGTCGCGGCCCTGTTCGATGCCGCCGAGAACGCCTTCGGTGGCATCGACGTCCTGGTCAACTGCGCCGGCGTGCTCAAGCTGGCAAGGATCGCCGAGTTCGACGACCGCACCTTCGACCAGACCATCGCGGTCAATCTGAAGGGCACGTTCAACGGCTGCCGGGAGGCGGCGAAGCGACTGCGCGACGGCGGCCGCATCGTCAATTTCTCGACGAGCGTGATCGGCGTGCGTCTGCCGACCTACGGCGTCTACGTCGCCAGCAAGGCGGCGGTCGAGGCACTGACCCAGGTCCTTGCCCAGGAAATGCGCGGACGCGGCATCAGCGTGAATGCCGTCGCCCCGGGTCCCGTCGCCACCGAGCTCTTCCTGGAAGGCAAGAGCCCGGAGATCATCGACCGCATGGCAAAGATGAACCCGCTCGAACGCCTCGGCCAGACCGAGGACATCGCGCGCGTGGTCGCCTTCCTCGTCGGGCCCGAAGGCGGCTGGATCAACGGCCAGACGATCCGCGCCAATGGCGGCATGTGCTGACCATCCCGCCCGCTCTCTCCTCCGTCATTTCCGAGGTGGTCATCATGAAACAGGTTGTTGTCGTTACCGGCGCCTCCAGCGGTTTCGGCCTGCTGTCGGCACAAGCGCTCGCCAAGGCAGGTCACACGGTCTACGCGTCGATGCGCGAGACAACCGGCCGGAACGCCCCCCGGGTGGCGGAGGTCGAAGCCTATGCCAAGTCGCATGGCGTCGACCTGCGGACGGTGGAGCTCGATGTCGGCTCGGATGACTCGGTCAAGGCCGGCATCGAGAGGGTGATCGCCGACAACGGACGGCTCGACGTCATCGTCCACAATGCCGGCCATATGGTGTACGGGCCGGCGGAGGCCTTCACTCCCGAGCAATATGCCGAGCTCTATGACGTCAACGTCCTCTCGACGCAGCGCGTGAACCGCGCGGCCCTGCCCCATCTTCGCCAGCAGGGGCGAGGCCTTCTCGTCTGGGTATCGTCGTCCTCGGCGCGTGGCGGCACCCCACCTTACCTCGCCCCCTATTTCGCCGCGAAGGCTGCGATGGACTCGCTCGCGGTCTCCTACGCCAGCGAGCTTGCGCGTTGGGGGATCGAGACGTCCATCGTCGTTCCCGGCGCCTTCACCAAGGGCACCAACCACTTCGCCCATGCGGGCGCTCCGGCCGACAAGGCCGTCCAGGCGGCGTATGAGGAAGGTCCTTATGCAGGCGTTGCCGAGCAGGCGTTGAAGGGATTGGCCGCCCTCGAACCTGCGGATGCGGATGCGGGCCAGGTGGCCGCCGCCATCGCCTCGGTCGTCGATTCGCCCTTCGGCAGGCGCCCCTACCGCGTCTTCGTCGATCCGTCGCAGGACGGCGCCGAGGAGGTATTCCGCGTCGGCGACCGCATGCGGCGGGAGCTGTTCCGGAACATCGGTCTTCAGGACCTGTTGACACCCCACGTCAATTAGGTGCGAACACGACCGGAGGCCGCTGCACGGGTCGGCGCAGCGGCCATTCCCGGGACTCGTTCCGCTCCGCGACGTGCTGCGCTCATCGCGGACAAGCGAACGATAAGCGCAGGTTGCTCTTCGAGCGCCTTGGCGTCACCGACGTCATCAAGGGCCGGTCCCTCAGCGTAGACGAGATGGTCATCGCCGGCGTCAACACGCACGCCTGCATCCGTCCTGGGAGCGTACTGATCTTCTTGTTGCGGGCAGGGGTGCCCCCTGAGCGACCTGGCCCGGCCGAAGGGCGCCAAAGCTGTCGTTGCGCCGACGCCTCGAGACCGGACATTCATTAGACCAGCCGGATCTGGCCGGTTCCGACAGTCCGGCCCGGCCGAAGCGCGCCGCAACCGGCCGTTGCGCTCGGCTCCCGAAACCGGACGGATGGCCACGCTGTGCACTGTGGCCACCGGCGGCAGCGCCATCGCCCGCCGCGCATGGTCCCGGCTGCGGCCACGCTGCGCTATTGACGCCGGAACCGGGCCTCTGGCGACGCCATTGAAATGTCAGATGCAGAAGCGGTGCAGCCGATGAGAGTCACCGGAAGGGCCGAAGGGCTGGTGATCCTGGCTTTTGTGGTCGCTGTGACTGGCTGCGGTGTCTATCTTCCGACTGCCCCCGGCGACTACGCGAAGCTGCCGGACCATGCGGCGGTTGGGCCAAACCCGACCCTGCCCGAACCCAATAGGTCGCTGATTCCGACCGTCAACATCGCCCCGGCGAAGGGCTGGCCCGAGGGCGCCAAGCCGATCCCGGCGGCCGGGCTCTCCGTCACCGCCTTCGCCCAGGGGCTCGACCATCCGCGCTGGCTGCTGGTGCTGCCGAACGGCGACGTGCTGGTGGCCGAGAGCAACGCGCCGAAGCGGCCGGAGGAGGGGAAGGGCATCAGGGGCTGGATCTATCGGGCGGCGCAGGCCCGGGCCGGTGCCGGGGTCGACAGCGCCAATCGCATCACCCTGCTGCGCGACACCGACGGCGA
>NZ_JAHVDK010000063.1:0-7213 GCF_051487185.1 Inquilinus limosus | reverse complement strand
GCCCGCGACACCACCTGCAGCGACAGGATCGAATCCCCGCCCAGCGCGAAGAAGTTGTCCGTGGCTCCGACCGACGGCACGCCCAGAACCTCGGCCCAGATCCCGGCCAGGACCTGCTCCGCCTCACCCTCCGGCGCCACCGACGCCGCCCCCTCGCCCCACTCCGGCGCCGGCAGCGCCTTGCGGTCCAGCTTGCCGGTCGGCAGCAGCGGCAGCGCCGCCAGAACCACCACCCGCGACGGCACCATGTAGTCCGGCAATTGACCGGCCAGATGCGCCTTCAGCTCGGCTTCCAGCCCGTCGCCGGCCTCCGGCGCCGCGACATGCGCCACCAGCCGCCGGCCGCCGGGCGACGCCATGGCCGATACCACCGCCCCGCGCACCTGTGGGTGCGACAGGAGCCGCGCTTCGATCTCACCCGGCTCGATCCGGTAGCCCCGGATCTTCACCTGATGGTCGGCCCGGCCGAGATAGTCGATCGACCCGTCCGGGCGCCACCGCACCACGTCGCCGGTCCGGTACATCCGGCTGCCCGGTTCGCCATACGGGTCCGGCACGAAACGCTCGGCCGTCAGGTCCGGTCGGCCGAGATAGCCCCGCGCCAGCCCGCCCCCGCCGATGTAGAGCTCGCCGGCCACGCCGACCGGCACCGGCTGCAGCCGGCCGTCCAGCACATAGGCCCGGCGGTCCCCCACCGGTCGCCCGATCGGCACATAGGCCGCGTCGCACGGCGTGTCCGCCTCCGCCTTCCACACCAGCGGCGTCACCACCGCCTCGGTCGGGCCATAGCCGTTGATCAACGCCCGCGGTCGCAGCGCCCGCCGCACCCGGTCGTACCCCGCCGCCGGCATCGCCTCGCCGCCGAAGGAATAGAGGTCGACCGGCGGGCAGCGGCCGGTCTCTTCGGCCCAGGCCGCCATCTCGTTGATGTAGACCGGCGGGAAACCGGCATTGGTGACGCCGTGCCGGCCGATCGCCGCCAGTGTCTTCTCGGCCGGCCACAGGCCTTCGTCGCGCAGCACCAGGCTGGCGCCGCAGGTCAGCGCAGTCAGCCAGCGCTCATGCGCGCCGTCGAAGCTGAAGGCGATGAAGTGGAACTCGCGCGAGGTCTCGTCCATGTCGTAGAGCGGCGCCGTCACCCGGCAGTGCATGGCGAGCGGGCCATGGGCGACGGCGACGCCCTTGGGCTTGCCGGTCGACCCCGAGGTGTAGATCACATAGGCCAGGTTCTCCGGATGCAGCCGCACCGCCGGCGCGACCTCCGCCTCCCCGGCCTCCGCCTCGACCAGGATGCGATCCACGCCCGGCGGCAGCTTTCCGGTCAGCGACGCCTGGGTCAGCACCAGGCGCAGCCCGCTGTCCGCCGCCACCTCCGCCAGCCGCGCCGCCGGCGCATCCGGCGCCAGCGGCACATAGGCGCCGCCGGCCTTCAGCACCGCCAGCAGCGCCACCAGCAGCTCCATCGACCGATCCAGCACCACGCCGACCAGCACGTCCGGCCCCACGCCGGCCCGCACCAGCCGGTGCGCCAGATGATTGGCCCGCCGGTCCAGCTCGCCCCGGCTGACCTCGCGGTCGCCGAAGATCACCGCCGTCCGGCCCGGCTCCGCCGCCGCCCAATGCGAGATCCAGTCCTGGACCGGGCGATACGGCTCGGTCCGGTAGGGTTCGGTCTGCCAGATCGTAAGCTGCGCGAGGTCCGCCTCCGCCAGCATGGAGAGGGAGCCGAGCTCGGACTCGGCGTTCTCGACCAGGCGGTCGAGCAGCGTGTCGAGATGGCGGCTCAGCGCCTCGACCTGCGCCGGCGTGAAGGCGTCGCGGCGATAGCCATAGGCGATGTCGAGCGTGTCGCCGGCCTGAATCGCCAGAGACAGCGGATAGTGCGTCGCCTCCACCGTCTCCGCCGCCGACACCTGCAGGTCGCCGCCGCCGGCGCGCGCGGCCCGGTCGATCGGGTAGTTCTCGAACACCAGCAGCGTGTCGAACAGGCCACCCTGCCCGCCCCAGCGTTGGATATCGGCGAGCGGCGTGTGCTCGTGCTCGTGCAGCGCCAGCATCACGTCCTGCACCTGGCGCAGCCAGTCGCCCACCCGGGCCTCGGGGTCGGGCTGCTGGATCACCGGCAGGGTGTTGATGAACAGGCCGAGCAGCGTCTCGGCGCCCGGCAGCTCGGCCGGGCGGCCGGCGACGGTGGCGCCGAAGGCGACGCCGGGCTGGCCGGTGTAGCGCGACAGCAGCAGCGCCCAGGCGCCCTGCACCAGCGTGTTCACGGTGATGCGCTCGCGCCGGCAGAAGGCGGTCAGCCGCGCCGTGCGGTCGGCCTCGCGACGGGTGGCCAGGACGCCGTGCCCGCCGCCCTTCTCCACGGGCGCCGGCAGCGCGTCGGCCAGGCGGGTCGGCGCTTCCAGCCTCGCCAGCTGGCCGCGCCAGAAGGCCTCGTCCGCCGCGGCATCGCGGCCGGCCAGCCAGGCGATGTGGTCGCGGTAGCGGCCCGGGCCGGCGGCCGGCGCCGTGCCGCGATATTGCGACAGCACCTCGCCGATCAGCCGGGACGTGCTCCAGCCGTCCATCAGGATGTGATGGAAGGTCCAGATCAGCCGGTGCCGGCCCTCTGCCGTTTGCAGCAGCAGCACCCGCATCAGCGGCGGGGCCGACAGGTCGAAGCCGCGCTCGCGCTCCCAACGGGCCAGCTCGGCGATCCCCGGCTCGTCGAGGCCGCTGCCGTCGCGGATCTCGACCGGCAGGGGCACGCTGCGCCGCACCAGCTGCAGCGGCGCCGGGCCGTCCCACAGGAAGCCGGTGCGCAGGATGTCGTGCCGCTCGATCGCGGCCTCCCAGGCGCGGGCGAAACGGCCGGCGTCGAGCGGGCCTTCGAAGGTCGCCAGGACCTGGTTGACGTAGAGCCCCGCCTCCGTCGCGTGCAGGGCGTGGAACAGCAGCCCCTGCTGCAGCGGCGACAGCGGATAGGCGTCGGCGATCGCCGCGGCCGGGACCGGCAGGGCGTCGATCTGGGCCTGGCTCAGACCAGCCAGCGGCAGGTCCGACGGCGTCAGGCGCGCCGGCCCCTCCGCTCCGACGGTCGATGCCGGAACAGCTTCGACGGCCGGCGCCGTCGGCCCCCGACGCGCCGCCGCGGCCAGGGCCCGCACGGTCTGGTGCTGAAAGGTGTCTCGGAGAGTCAGGACCAGCCCCTGCCGCCGGGCTCGGGCGATCACCTGCAGGGACAGAATGGAATCCCCGCCCCGATCGAAGAAGTTGTCGTCCCGGCCCACCTGACGCAGGCCCAGCACCTCCCTCCAGATCGCGGCGATCGCCTGCTCCGCCTCACCCTCGGGCTCGGCCCGGCTGTCGGCATCGCTCTCCCACTCCGGCTCCGGCAGCGCCTCGCGGTCGAGCTTGCCGTTGGCCGAGACCGGCAGCCGCTCCAGCCACACCAGCTTCGCCGGCAGCATGTACTCCGGGAGGGTCCGGGCCAGATGCGCCTTGACCGCCGCCTCGTCAGGCTGGGCGTCGCCGGCGACATAGCCGACCAGCCGCCCCTCGCGCAGCACCACCACCGCCTCGCGGATGCCGGGATAGGCGCGCAGGCCCGCCTCGATCTCGCCGAGCTCGATCCTGAGCCCCCGCAGCTTCACCTGATGGTCCAGCCGGCCGAGATACTCGATCGCCCCGTCCGACCGACGCCGCACCAGGTCGCCCGAGCGGTACATCCGGCTTCCGGCCGGACCATTCGGATCCGGCACGAACCGCTCCGCCGTCAGGTCCGGACGGCCGAGATATCCCCGCGCCAGGTTCGCCCCGGCGATGTACAGCTCCCCGGCCACGCCCCTCGGCACCGGGTTCAGGTCGGCATCGAGAATGTGGATCTGGGTGTTGGCGATGGCATGCCCGATCGGCACGCTCCGCTGCCTTTCCTCCGGGCGGCAGGCCCAGGAGGTCACGTCGACTGTCGTCTCCGTCGGACCGTACAGGTTGTGCAGGCGCGCCCCCGGCAGACGCTCCGCGAACAGCGCCGCGAGACCCGGCGTCAGCTCCCCTCCCCCGCAGAACACGTCGGTGAGGCTGGAGCAGCCCTCCACCCCCTCCTCTTCGAGGAACAGCTGCAGCAGCGACGGCACGAATTGGACCGCGGTCACAGCTTCGGCCCGGATCGTCTCGATCAGATGATCCGGCTCCCGATGCCCGCCAGGACGCGCCAGCACCAGCCGGCCGCCCGATGCCAAGGGCCAGAAGAACTCCCACACCGAGGCGTCGAAGCCGGCGACCGTCTTCTGCAGCAGCACCGGCGGCCTGGAGGCTTCGTAGGCCGCCTGGGTCCATTGCACCAGGTTGACCAGCCCGCCATGCCGGACCATCACCGTCTTCGGCTTGCCCGTCGAACCCGAAGTGGTGATGCAGTAGGCCAGGGCCTCCGGATGCCAGGCCACGGCAGGAGCCTCGTCGGAGTACCCAGAGAGATCCCAGCTCTCCAGGGCGACGATCTCGGTCCCGTCCGCCTGCGGCAGCCGGTCGAGGAGACGGGTCTGGGCCAGCACCAGGCGCAGGCCGGTCTCGGCGACGGTCCCGGCCAGGCGTTCGCGCGGATACTCGGGATCCAAGGGCAGATACGCGCCGCCGGCCTTCAGGATACCCAGCAGCGCCACGACCAGCTCGACCGAGCGCTCCACCGCCACCCCGACCAGCACGTCGGGGCCGACGCCGCGGGCGGCCAGGGCCTGGGCCAGCCGGTTGGCCCGCCGGTCGAGCTCGGCATAGCTCAGCCGCTCGCCCCCGAACACCAGCGCCTCGGCCTGAGGCTTCGTCCGTACCTGCCGCTCGATCAGCGTCATCACGCTCGGCACCGGCTCATAGGCGCAGTCCGTCGCGTTCCAAACGGACAGGTGCTCCCGCTCCGCCTCGGTCAGCAGGTCCAGCCGGGCCAGCGGCCGGTCGGGATGCGCCGCGACCGCCTGCAGCAGCCGGATGAAGCCGTCGCGCCAGCGCTCCACCGTCGCCCGGTCGAACAGCTCGGCGGCGTAGGTCAGCTCGGCGGAGATCCTCCCGGCCTCGTCCTCCACCGTCGACAGGCTCAGATCGAACTGGGCCGCGCCGCTTGGCCGCGACAGGGTCTCGGCCCGCACGTCCCCCAGGCGCAAGGCGACCGCATCGCGGCGCCGTCCGTGCTGCATCATCACCTCGAACAGCGGGTTGCGGCTCAGGCTGCGCTCGGGGTTGAGCGCCTCGACCAGATGCTCGAAGGGCAGCGCCTGATGCGCCTGGGCCTGGAGCGCCGTGTCGCGCACCGACGCCAGCAGCGACCGGAAATCCGCCCGGCCGTCGACCCGGACCGGCAGCACCTGGGTGTTGACGAAGCAGCCGACCACCGCCTCGACATCCTGGCGCTGGCGGTTGGCCACGGGCACGCCGATGCGCAGATCGTCCTGTGCGCCGAGCCGCCGCAGCAGCGCGGAGAAGCCGGCCAGCAGCACCATGAACAGGGTCGCGCCCTGCTGCTGCGCCAAAGCCCGCAGCGACGCTGAAAGATCCTCCGGCAGATCGAAGGCGACGGTGTCGCCGCGCCAGCTCGGTTCGCTGGGCCGCGGCCGGTCGGCCGGCAGCTCCAGCACCGGCTGCTCCGGGCCCAGCTTTTCCACCCAGGAGGCGAGCAGGCGTTCGCCCTCGCCGGCCTCCATCAGCTGGCGCTGCCAGACCGCGTAATCCGCGTACTGGATCTCCGGCGCGGCGCGCTGCGCCCGGCCTGACCGGTGGTCGTCATAGAAGCGGGCCAGATCCTCGACCAGCAGGTCGAGCGACCAGCCGTCGGCGACGATGTGGTGCAGCGTCAGCAGCAGCACGTGCTCGTCCGCCGCCAGCCGGACCAGGGTGGCGCGCAGCAGCGGACCGGCGGCGAGATCAAAGGTCTGCCGCGCCTCGGTGGCCGAGGCGTCGTCGAGCCGGTCCTGGCGCTCCCCCTCCGGCACCGCCGACAGATCGATCCGGGCCAGCACCAGCGGCGACGGCGGCAGGATGCGCTGCAGCGGCTCGCCATCGACCTCCGGGAAGATCGTGCGCAAGGCCTCGTGCCGCGCGACCAGCCCGTCCAGCGCCGCCTGCAGCGCCGCCTCGTCGAGGCGGCCGGTCAGGCGCAGCCCGCCGGTGATGTGATAGGCCGCGCTCTCCGGCTCCAGCGTCCACAACAGCCAGAGGCGGCGCTGGGCGTGGGACAACGGCAGGTCGCCGCCCCGCGGCGCCGGCACGATCGGCAGGCGCTGGGCGCTGATGCCCTTGGCCTCGAGTTGGGCCAGGAACTGCCGGCGCTTGTCGGCCGGCAGGGCGGCGACGCGCTCGGCGATGGCGCGCAGCGGATCGGCCTGTGGCACGGTCATGTCGTTCATTCGGACAGCTCCAGCGCGTCCAGGAGATCGGACATCGCATCCAGTTCCGCCGCGGCGTCGGCGCGGCCATGTCGGTCGATCAGCGCGGCCAGGCCGGCGATGGTGTGGGCCTCGAACAGCGCCGCCAGCGGCAGCTCCACGCCCAGGGTCTGGCGCAGCCGCGACGCCATCCGGGTCGCCAGCAGCGAGTGCCCGCCGAGTTGGAAGAAGTCGTCGTGCCGGGAGACATGGGCGAGGCCGAGGACGTCCATCCAGATGCGGGCGATGGCCAGCTCGGTCTCGCCCTCCGGCTCGGCCCGGCTGTCGGCGCCGCTCTCCCACTCCGGCGCCGGCAGGGCCTTGCGGTCCAGCTTGCCGTTGGCAGAGACCGGGAGGACCGCCAGCGCCACGATGCGCGACGGCACCATGTATTCGGGCAGCATTGCCGACAGGTGCTGCTTGACGGCAGCCTCATCGGGCTGCGCCTCACCGGCGACGTAGCCGACCAGCCGCCCCTCGCGCAGCACCACCACCGCGTCGCGGATGCCCGGGAACGCGCGCAGCCCCGCCTCGATCTCGCCGAGCTCGATCCGGAGGCCCCGCAGCTTCACCTGGTGGTCCAGCCGCCCGAGATACTCGATCGCCCCGTCTCCGCGCCGCCGCACCAGGTCGCCCGAGCGGTACATCCGGCTGCCGGCAGGTCCCATCGGGTCCGGCACGAACCGCTCCGCCGTCAGGTCGGGCCGGCCGAGATAGCCCCGCGCCAGGTTGACGCCGGCGATGTACAGCTCGCCCGCCACACCCTCCGGCACCGGGTTGAGGTCGGCATCGAGGATGTGGATCCGGGTGTTGGCGATGGC
>NZ_JAHVDK010000062.1:0-7522 GCF_051487185.1 Inquilinus limosus | reverse complement strand
CGTGCCGGGCTACGGCATGGCGGTGGCGCAGGCGCAGCACGCGCTCAGGGAGATGTCGGACCTGCTGAAGGGGGAGGGGGTGGAGGTGCGCTACGCCATCCACCCGGTGGCGGGCCGGATGCCCGGGCACATGAACGTGCTCCTGGCCGAGGCCAATGTGCCGTATGACGAGGTGTTCGAGCTGGAGGAGATCAACCGCGACTTCGCCCAGGCCGACGTCGCCTTCGTCATCGGCGCCAACGACGTCACCAACCCGGCGGCGAAGTCCGACCCGGCGAGCCCGATCTACGGCATGCCGATCCTGGATGTGGAGAACGCCAAGACGGTGCTGTTCGTCAAGCGCTCGATGGCGTCCGGCTATGCCGGGGTCGAGAACGAGCTGTTCTTCCGCGACAACACCCTCATGCTCTTCGGCGACGCCAAGAAAATGTGCGAGGACGTGGCCAAGAGTCTGGCCGCGTAAGGGGAGGGCTCGCTTCCCTTTTTGTCATTGCCGGGCTTGACCCGGCAATCCAGGAGATGTCGAGACCCTCTGGATGCCCGGGTCAAGCCCGGGCATGACAGAAAAGGGAAAGGCACGCAAGCCAACCCGTCATACAGCTTCCTCCCGACTGGGCCGTGTCACGCCGTGGCGCGGCCATCTTTTTGCGTTGCAGCACAAACTGTCGCCGGATCGAGTAAAAAAAGACGAAGACATCCGCTTTCCCGTCTTGCCGGACCGATTCTTCTGGTATACAAAATTCTGAATTCAGTCGACCAAAGAGCCTCCGCGGGCCGGTCGCACGCTCTGGGACGGAACGCATGCTGGTGGATGGGGTGACGCTCGATGTCGCGCCGCTGGCCGCCAAGGCCAGCTACAAGGCCAAGGCGTATCAGGCCCTGCGCGACGCCATCGTGCGCATGAACATCTACGGCCACAGCCGCCCGATCCGGATCGACGAGCGGCAGCTCTGCGAGGCGCTGGGCATCAGCCGGACCCCGGTGCGCGAGGCGATCGCGCTACTGGAACAGGAAGGGCTGGTGCGGTCGATGCCGCGGCGCGGCATCTTCGTGGTGCGCAAGACCAGGGACGAGATCCGCGAGTTGATCGTGGTCTGGGCGGCGCTGGAAGGCATGGCTGCCCGCTTGGCGGCGGCGCGCGCCACCCCGGCCGAGATCCAGGGGCTGCGCGCCATGATCGCCGGTCAGGCGGCGGAGGCCGAATCCTCGGAGCGCTTCGCCGCCGCCAATATCGATTTCCATCAGGCGCTGATCCGCCTCGGCGACTGCGCCCTTATCACCGAGATGACCGAGTCCCTGTTCCTGCACATCCGCGCCATCCGCTGGACCCTGATCGGCCGGCCGGAGCGCGCCGAGCGATCGGTGGCCGAGCACGCCGCCATCGTCGAGGCGCTGGCGCGGCGCGATGGGGATCTCGCCGAGACGCTGGTCCGAAACCATGCCCTCGACCTGTCGCGGTCGATCGAGCGGCACGGCACCGGCTTCGAATGACCGCGCCGGCGCCGTCCGGCGCCGCGCATCCGAGACAAGAGGTGAAGGAGGAAGCGATCATGCCCGATACCACAGTGAAGGAAGCGGCCGCGACAGAGGAGGTGATCTCCGGCGGGCATCTCGTCGCCAAGGCGCTCAAGGCCGAGGGCATCGACACCATCTTCACCCTCTGCGGCGGCCACATCATCGACATCTATGACGGCTGCCTGGACGAGGGCATCCGCATCATCGACGTGCGGCACGAGCAGGTCGCGGCCCATGCCGCCGACGGCTATGCCCGCGTCACCGGCAAGCCGGGCTGCGCCGTGGTCACCGCCGGCCCCGGCACCACCGACGCGGTCACCGGCGTCGCCAACGCCTTCCGCGCCGAGAGCCCGTTCCTGCTGATCGGCGGCCAGGGCGCGCTCGACCAGCACAAGATGGGGTCGCTGCAGGACCTGCCCCATGTCGAGATGATGCGGCCGATCACCAAATTCGCCGCCAGCGTGCTGACCACCGAGCGTGTCGCTGACATGTGCTCGATGGCCTTCCGCGAGGCCTTCGCCGGCGCCCCCGGCCCGGTCTATCTCGAGATCGGCCGCGACATCCTGGACGGCCATGTGCCGCTGAAGAAGGCGAGGCTGCCGGAGGCCGGCCACTACCGCTGGTCGACCAAGAGCATCGGCGACCCGCGCGACGTCGAGAAGCTGGCCGACATCCTGGTGCATGCCAAGAAGGCCTGCGTGCTGCTGGGCCAGCAGGTCTGGACCTGCCGGGCCACCGAGGACGCGATCAACTTCGTCCGCACCCTCAACATCCCGGCCTATATGAACGGCGCCGGCCGCGGCACGCTGCCGCCGGGCGACCCGCACCACTTCCAGCAGACCCGCCGCTACGCCTTCGACAATGCCGACGTCATCCTGATCGTCGGCACGCCCTTCGATTTCCGCATGGGCTACGGCAAGCGCCTGGGCCGCAACGCCACGGTGGTGCAGATCGACCTCGACTACCGCACCGTCGGCAAGAACCGCGACGTCTCGCTCGGCCTTGTCGGCGATTGCGGCGCCATCTTCGCCGCCGTCACCCAGGCCGTCTCCGGCCGGGTCGACAATGGCGCCAGGGCCCGCGAGCCCTGGCTCGAGGAGCTGCGGGCCGAGGAGGCGAAGATGGAGGCGGCGCGGCTGCCGAAGCTGAAATCCGACGCCTCGCCGATCCACCCGCTGCGCCTGGCCTATGAGCTGAACGAGTTCCTGACCGAGAACACCGTCTATATCGGCGACGGCGGCGACGTCGTCACCTTCTCGGGCGGCGTGGTCAAGCCGCGGGCCCCGGGCCACTGGATGGATCCGGGCCCGCTCGGCACCCTCGGCGTCGGCGTGCCCTTCGCCATGGCTTCGAAGATCGCCCAGCCGGAGAAGGAGGTGCTCTGTCTGTTCGGCGACGGCACCTTCAGCCTCACCGGCTGGGACTTCGAGACCATGGTGCGGTTCGACCTGCCCTTCATCGGCGTGGTCGGCAACAACTCGCACATGAACCAGATCCGTTACGGCCAGATCCAGAAATACGGGCCGGAGAAGGGCAATGTCGGCAACAAGCTGGGCGACGTGCACTACTCCAAATTCGCCCAGATGCTCGGCGGCTACGGCGAGGAGGTCTACGAGGCCAGCCAGATCCGCCCGGCGCTGGAGCGGGCACGGGAATCCGGCAAGCCGTCGCTGATCAATGTGTGGATCGACCCCGACGCCTACGCCCCGGGGACCATGAACCAGACCATGTACAAGTGAGCGGCCGCGGGCGCGGGCTGGAAGGCCGCCCGCGCCCCGTCCGGTACCGGCACAAACACGGGAGAGAGACCATGGGCAAGGCCCTGGATGGGGTGCGCGTTCTCGACATGACCCATGTCCAGTCGGGACCCTCGGCGACGCAGATCCTGGCGTGGTTCGGGGCGGATGTGATCAAGGTGGAGATGCCGGGCCGCGGCGACATCACCCGCTCGCAGCTGCGCGACAAGTCGAATGTCGACAGCCTCTACTTCACCATGCTGAACAGCAACAAGCGCAGCATCACCATCAACATGAAGTCGCCGCAGGGGCAGGAGGCCTTCGTCAAGCTGCTCGAGCAGTCCGACGTGCTGATCGAGAATTTCGGCCCCGGCGTGCTCGACCGCCAGGGCTTCCCGTGGGAGCGGATTCAGAAGATCAATCCGCGGGTGATCTACGCCTCGGTCAAGGGCTTCGGCCCTGGCCCCTATGCCGACTGCAAGGCCTATGAGACCGTGGCCCAGGCCATGGGCGGGTCGATGAGCACGACCGGCTGGCAGGACGGCCCGCCGACCTCGACCGGCGCCCAGATCGGCGACAGCGGTACCGGCATGCACCTGGTTGCCGGCGTGCTCGCCGCGCTGCTGCAGCGGACCCGGACCGGCAAGGGCCAGCGGGTCGAGGTAGCGATGCAGGACTGCGTGCTGAATCTCGTCCGGGTCAAGATGCGCGACCAGCAGCGCCTGGCCGCCGGCCCGCTGCGGGAGTACCCGAACAAGGAGTTCGGCGACGCCGTGCCGCGCTCCGGCAACGCCTCGGGCGGCGGCCAGCCTGGCCAGGCGCTGCGCTGCGCCCCGGGCGGCGAGAACGACTACGCCTATGTCATCATCCAGCCGCAGGGCTGGGCACCGCTGATGCGGCTGATCGGCCGCGAGGAGCTGATCGAGGACCCGGCCTTCGCCACGCCGGAGGCGCGTCTGTCCCATCTCGACGAATGCTTCGGCATCATTGAGGCCTGGACCAGCCGGCGCAGCAAGATCGAGGTGATGCAGGCGCTGAACGATATCGACGTGCCCTGCGGCCCGATCCTCAGCATGAAGGACCTGATCGAGGACCGCTCGATGTACGAGCGCGGCATGCTGGTCGAGGTGCCGCATCCCGAGCGCGGCCACTACGTCCAGGTCGCCTCGCCGATCCGGCTCTCCGACAACGACGTGCCGGTCGAGCGCTCGCCGCTGCTTGGCGAGCACACTGAGGAGATCCTGGCCTCGATCGGCTACGACGCCGACACCATCGCCGCGATGCGCACCGCCGGCGCGATCTGAAGTCATCCCGACCAACGACCGGATAGCCTCAGGTGGGTCCGGTCCTCCCCCACATCCTTTGCTGAGCGAGGACCGCCATGAATGGCCATGTCGACGTCCAGGACGACGCCCGGACGACCGCCCGCAGCATCCTTGACACTGTGAAGCGGGACGGGCGCACCAGCCTGACCGCTCCTGAGGCCCGCCGGCTGTGCGAGGCCTGGCAGATCCCGATCCCGAAGGAGGCGCTGGCGACCACGGCCGACGAGGCGGCGGCCCAGGCCGAGGCGATCGGCTTCCCGGTCGTGCTGAAGATCGTCTCGCCGCAGATCCTGCACAAGACCGAGGCCGGCGGCGTGCTGGTCGGCGTCAAGTCGGCCGAGGACGTCCGTGCCGGCTTCCAGCGCATCGTCGAGAGCGCCGGGCGCTACGACCCGAAGGCCGAGATCGTCGGCGTCCAGGTCCAGCAGATGCTGGTCGGCGGGCAGGAGGTGATCGTCGGCGCCGTCACCGACCCCAGCTTCGGCAAGCTGGTCGCCTTCGGCCTCGGCGGCGTGCTGGTCGAAGTGCTGAAGGACATCACCTTCCGCCTCGCCCCGGTCGACCATGACGAGGCGCTGTCCATGCTGGACGGCATCCAGGCCGCGGCGGTGCTGAAGGGCGTCCGCGGCGCGCCGCCGGTCGACCGCGAGGCGCTGGCCGACCTGATCGTCAAGGTCTCGCGATTGGTCGACGCGGTGCCGGAGATCGTCGAGCTCGACCTCAACCCGGTCTTCGCCCGCACCGACGGCGCCATCGCCGCCGATGTCCGCGTGGTCGTCGACTTCGAGGCCAGGCCGGCGCGGCCGCGGCCATCGAAGGACGCCATTCTCGCCAAGATGAACCGGATCATGCGGCCCGACGCGGTCGCCGTGATCGGCGCCTCGGCCGAGGACGGCAAGATCGGCAACTCGGTGATGAAGAACCTGATCAACGGCGGCTACAAGGGCAGGATCTACCCGATCCACCCGAAGGCCACCGAGATCCTTGGCCTCCGGGCCTATCCCAGCGTCAAGGACGTGCCAGGCGACATCGACGTCGCGGTGTTCGCGATCCCGGCCAAATTCGTCGCCCAGGCGCTGACCGAGGTCGGCGAGAAGAAGATCCCGGGCGCCGTCCTGATCCCCTCCGGCTTCGCCGAGACCGGCAACCATGAGGGCCAGGAGGAGATCATCGCCATCGGCCGCACATACGACATCCGGCTGATGGGCCCGAACATCTACGGCTTCTACTACACGCCGAAGAACCTGTGCGCGACCTTCTGCACGCCCTTCGACGTGCAGGGCCGGGCGGCCCTGTCGTCCCAGTCGGGCGGCATCGGCATGGCGATCATCGGCTTCAGCCGGTCGACCAAGATGGGCGTCTCGGCCATCGTCGGCCTGGGCAACAAGTCGGATATCGACGAGGACGACCTGCTGACCTTCTTCGAGCAGGACGACGCGACCGACGTGATCGCCATGCATCTCGAGGACCTGAAGGACGGCCGCGCCTTCGCCGAGGTGGCGAAGGAGGTGTCGAAGAAGAAGCCGGTGGTGGTGCTGAAGGCCGGGCGCACCTCGCTCGGGGCGCGGGCGGCCAGCTCGCACACCGGGGCGCTGGCCGGCAACGACAAGGTCTATGACGACGTGCTGCGCCAGTCCGGCGTGATCCGGGCCAAGAGCCTGCAGGACCTGCTGCAGTTCGCCCGCGGCATCCCGGTTCTGCCGGCGCCGAAGGGCGAGAACGTGGTCATCATCACCGGCGCCGGCGGCTCGGGCGTGCTGCTGTCCGACGCCTGCGTCGACAACGGCCTGTCGCTCATGGCGATGCCGCCCGACCTCGACACCGCGTTCCGCAAGTTCATCCCGCCCTTCGGCGCGGCCGGCAATCCGGTCGACATCACCGGGGGCGAGCCGCCGACCACCTACCGCAACACGGTGAAGCTGGGGCTGGAGGACGACCGCATCCACGCGCTGATCCTCGGCTACTGGCACACCATCATCACGCCGCCGATGGTGTTCGCGAAGGTGATCACCGAGGTGGTGGACGAGATGCGGGCCAAGGGCATCAACAAGCCGATCGTGGCCTCGCTGGCCGGCGACGTGCAGGTCGAGGAGGCGGCGCAGTACCTCTACGACCACGGCATCGTCGCCTACCCGTACTCGACCGAGACGCCGGTCGCGGTGCTGGGCGCCAAGTACCGCTGGGCCCGCGCCGCCGGGCTGCTGTGATCGACTGAACGAAGGCGTCGGGGAGCGTCGGCCTCTCGGGGCGTCGACACCGCTCCCCCTCACCCGAAATCGCCAAGGCGATTTCGACCTCTCCCCAAGGAGAGGTGAAAATCCCCTCTCCTTGGGGAGAGGGAGGGACCCATTCGCGCCAGCGAATGGGAGGGTGAGGGGGAGGGGTGTCGATCGTCGGAGCCGATCTCGACCGGGCACCTCAGGAAGGGCAGGGCATGAACATCCACGAGTATCAGGCGAAGGGGCTGCTGGGGCGGTATGGCGTGCCGGTGCCGCGCGGCGGGGTGGCGTATACGCCGGAGGAGGCGGTGCGCGTGGCGGAGGGTCTCGGCGGCGGTGTGTTCGTCGTCAAGGCACAGATCCATGCCGGCGGCCGCGGCAAGGGCCACTTCCAGGAGGATCCGTCGGGCAAGGGCGGGGTCCGGGTGGTGAAGTCGGTCGCGGAGGTGGCAGCGCAGGCCGAGGCGATGCTGGGCCGGACGCTGGTGACGCTGCAGACCGGGCCGGCGGGCAAGGCGGTCGGCCGGGTCTATGTCGAGGAGGGCTGCGACATCGCCCGCGAGCTGTACCTGTCGCTGCTGGTCGACCGCAAGAGCGGGCGGGTGACGATCATCGCCTCGACCGAGGGCGGCATGGCGATCGAGGAGGTGGCGGCGGCGACGCCGGAGAAGATCCTGACGGTGGCGATCGACCCGGCCACCGGGCTGTCGGACTTCCACGCCCGCAA
>NZ_JAHVDK010000061.1:0-8364 GCF_051487185.1 Inquilinus limosus | reverse complement strand
GCGACCTTCACCGGGGTCGCCGGGCAGTTGCGCTATGCCGCGGGCGGCGGCGTCACCACCATCGCCGGCGACGTCAACGGCGACGGCACCTCCGACTTCCACATCGTGCTGACCGGCAGCATCGCCCTCGTGGCCGGCGACTTCGTGCTGTGACGAGGAGACGATCGGCCTTCCTACGAGAAAGTCGGATGGATATAGCCGGTGCCGCGCACCGTCTGAATCAGGATCGGGTTCTGCGGGTCGCGCTCCAGCTTTCGCCGCAATCGCGTGATGCGGCTGTCGATGCTGCGGTCGAGCGCGTCGTCGCCGCGCGCCGGGGCAAGCTTCAGCAACTGCTCCCGCGACAGCACCTTGTCCGGGTTGGTCGAGAAGGCGACGACGAGATCGATCTCGGTCGGCAGCAGGTCGACCGGAACGCCAGCCTCCGTGAAGAGCCGGAACTGAGCCAGGTCAAGGCGATACGGTCCGAACCGGACCGGCGAGCCGGTCCGGGCGTGGGATCGCGCGGCGCGGCGGCGAAGCACGGCATTGACGCGCATCACCAGCTCGCGCAGGTCGAACGGCTTGGTCACGTAGTCGTCGGCGCCGCCCTCCAGCCCGACCACGCGGTCGACCACCGACGTCGCCGCGGTCAGCATGATGACCCCGAGCCGGTCGTGGCGCTCGCGCAGGAAGCGGGCGAGCTCGAAGCCGCTCTCGCCCGGCAGCGCCACGTCGAGCAGGACGACCTCGGCACCCGGCTCGTATCCCTCGATCTCGATCAGCCGCCGCAGATCGCTGCCGTCCGCGGCCTCGCGCACGCGGTAGCCGGCCAGTTCGAAATAGTCGCGGACCATGTGCCGGAGGGATGCTTCATCGTCGACGATTACGATCCCGGCCATGATCGAAAGCAATCGATTGCGAATATATCGTCTGAGAATAGTGCGTTTTTCTGGGACGGGAAACCGCCCACGACACCGGATTGATACATCGCCATGCCAACCTCGACCGCAGCGGGACGTTGCAGCGGGGTTCGACGAGAGCTGATATGGTGGCATGGGCAGATGGGGGCGCCGCGGCGGGCGCGGCGCCAATGACGGAGACCAGCATCCAGCGGCAGACCCGAGCGCTGACCCGGCGCGCCGCCTGGCTGCTTCTGGTCGCAAGCCTCCCGCTGCTGCTGCTGATCCTCGGGCTCGGGATCCTGCAATATGTCGAGCAGCGCCGCATCCTGCTCGGAGACATCGCCCGGCAGACCGACGACCGCCACACCGCGCTGGAGGCGCTGCTCGCAGCCCCGGTCGATCATATCGCCCGGCTGAAGGCCTTCATGGAAGAGCGCCTGGCCGACGACATCGGGCGCGGACCGACACCCTTCCGCCAATTCCTGCGCTATGAAGCGCCGATGATCGGGACAACGCGGATGGAGGGCTTCTACACCGACCATCTGCGGGCCGACCTCTCGTCCGACTTCAGCTTCGTCCTGGCCGACGCGAAGCTCGTCGAGACGCTGGGACCGGCCTATGGCGAGTTCGACGCCGCCCTCGACCTGGTCGAGCCGATGCGGCTGGGCCATCTGACCTCGCGCTCTCTGCAATGGAGTTACTACTTCTCCCAGAGCCGGCTGTTCTCGGTCATCTATCCGGGAGCCCCCGCCGAGGAGACGCTCGCGGCCTCGGTCGCGGCAGGCGGCCACGACGTCCGCAGCCTGCTGGCGAGCTGGAACGAGTACGACATCTTCCAGCTGGGCACGCCGCGTGCCGATCCGGAGCGCAAACCTTACTGGACCGGGGTCTATCTGGACGCGGCGGGGGCCGGCCGGATGGTCACCCATGGCGCCCCGATCTATCGGCAGGACCGTTTCCTCGGCATCGTCGCGACCGATGTCACCCTGGAGACCTTTGCCAAACTGCTGCAAAACCTGTCGCAGACCCCCGGGACAATCGCGATCGCGAACGAACGGGGCCAGGTGCTGGCCGCGCGCAACGCGGCCACCGGCGAAAATTCGACGCCGGATGATCTGACATCGCTCTTGCCATCGGGGCTGGCGACGCGACCGACCGTGGAAATCCTGACACCGTCGGAGAGCTTCCGCAGCATCGACGGCACCTACATCCTGGCCCAGCGGGCCGCGGCCGAACCATTCTGGCTGATCCATGTCGTCTCGGAAGCCGAGCTGCTTCGGCAGCTGCTGCCGCGCTTCGCCCCGGTCGGCCTGATCCTGCTGAGCCTGCTGGTGACGCTCGCGGTCGCCATCATCATCCTTGGCCGCCATCTGGTGCGCCCCGGTCTGATGCTGGTGCGCCATATCCAGGCGGAGACGCAGGACGAGCCGCAACCGGCCGCACCAGCGCCGCCCGCCGTGTGGCGGCCCTGGTTCGACGCGGTCAGCCACGCCTTCGCCTCGGCCCGGCTGTATCAGAAGCGGCTGGAGGCGAGCGAGGCCGAGTATCGGGCCGTGGTCGAGACCCAGACCGAATTCGTGGTGCGGTTCCTGCCCGACAACCGTGTGCTTTTCACCAACGATGCCTATTGCCGCCACATCGGGGTCTCTCGGGAACAGCTGCTCGGCGCAACCACCGACCAATACCTTCGGATCGAGCCGTCGGATCTCGCGCGATTGCGCAAGAATGTCGCGGCCCTCACGCGGGAGAATCCGACAACCTGGACGGAGCTTCGCGTCATCATGCCGGATGGCCGCGTCTGCTGGGAGGAATGGACCGACACCGGGATCTTCGACGACGAAGGAAAGCTGGTCGCGACCCAGGCGGTCGGTCGCGACCTGACCGAGCGGAAGGCCACGGCCCTGGCCTTGGAACGCCAGCGCGAAGCGCTGCACCAGAGCGAGAAGCTGGCGGCGCTCGGTTCCATGCTCGCCGGCGTGGCGCATGAGCTGAACAATCCGCTGTCGGTGGTGATCGGCTATGCCGGGATGCTGGCCGAGCTGGCGGAGAGCGAGCCGATGCGGGAGCGTGCGGCCCATGTGCAGGCCGCGGCGGAACGCTGCGCCCGCATCGTCAAGGCGTTCCTGGCGATGGCGCGGGCCAAGCCGTCGGAGCGCCGCCGGGTCGCCCTGGCCGAGGTCCTGGATGATGCGCTCAAGCTCACCTCCTACGGCCTCAGAACCCATTCGGTCACCATCGAGAATGCGCTTCCCGGCGATCTGCCGCCGGTCAATGCCGACCGTGACCAGCTGCACCAGGTCTTCCTCAACCTGATCGTCAACGCGCAGCATGCCTTGGCGCTCGTGCCGGGCCCGCGGCGAATCCGCATCACCGGACACGCCGAGGCGGGCGACGTGGTCATCGCGATCAGCGACAACGGACCCGGAATGGATGCCGAGGTGCAGCGCCGGGCCTTCGAACCGTTCTTCACCACCAAGCCGCAAGGCATGGGGACCGGCATCGGGCTGGCGGTCAGCCGCGGCATCGTCGAGGCGCATGGCGGCAGCTTGACCTTGGCGAGTTCTGTCGGCCGAGGCGCGACCTTCACCGTCCGTCTGCCGGCCGCGCCTTCGGCGCAGTCGCCCGACGTCGAGTTCCGCGAACCCTTCCTGCCTCGGTCGCTGTCCGGCCAGATCCTGGTGGTCGACGACGAGGAGGAACTGGCCGAGCTGATCGCGGAGCGTCTGGCCGGCGACGGGCTGGAGATCGACATCGCCACCAGCGGCGCCGCGGCCATCGAGCTGATCCGCGCCCGCGCCTACGACGTGCTCATCACCGATTTGCGCATGCCGGACATGGATGGGGCGCAGCTGATCGCGGAGGTGGAGCGGATCGCCCCGGCGCTGCTCCATCGCAGCATCGTCGTCACCGGCGATGCGCTGGGCGCGGAGTTGGACGCGGCCATCACCGACCGGCGGCTGCCGGTGCTGGAGAAGCCGCTCGACTTCGATACCTTGCGCGGCGCGGTGCGGCGCCTGCTGCGGCCGGACGGGCCGCAGGCGGCCCTGGCCGATGAGGCGAAGGAGGCCGCGTCGTGACTGGCCGGAATCGTGTCGTGATCGTCGATGACGAAACGGGCGTCCGGGCGCTCCTCTCCGATTATCTCGCTTTGAACGGGTTTCGCGTCCGGGCGGCGTCCGGCGGGGCGGAACTCGACACGTGTCTCGCCGCCGAGCCGGCCGATCTGATCGTGCTCGATCTCAACATGCCGGGGGAAAACGGCTTCGCCGTCGCCCGGCGGCTGCGCGGCAGCGGGTGCGACCTGGGCATCATCATGCTCACCGCCGCCGACGGGGTGGAGTCGCGGCTGGAGGGCTACGCGCTCGGCATCGACGACTATCTGAGCAAACCTTTCGAGCCGCGGGAGCTGCTCGCCCGGATCCGCAGCGTGCTGCGCCGCATCGCGGTCGCGCCCGACAGCGCGTCGTCCCGTTGCAAGCCGGTCGGCCGGCACAGTCTCCATCTCGACGCCAAGCGGCTGGTCGACGCGGCGGGGCGCCCGATCGAGCTGACCGCGCGCGAGATGGAGCTCCTCCTCGCCTTCGTCCTGCATCCACGCCGGATCCTGTCGCGCGACCAGCTGTCCGACCTTGCCCATGGCGAGGCGCTCGACAACGGCAGCCGGAGCCTCGATCTGCGGATCATGCGGCTGCGACGGAAGATCGAGCTCGACCCAGCCAATCCGCAGCTCATCCGGACGGTGCCCGGCGAGGGCTACCTGTTCGATCCGACCCCGGCGGGGGCGACGGCACAGGCTGAAACACCGGCGGCAAAGGACTGAAACAGCGGCAGGGCAGGCTGCAGGGGTTCCAACAAACCCAGCTCAGGAGCCTGTCATGACCTTCAATTTTGCCCCTTCCGGCCTCGATGCCGGCCGGACGCCGGGCGATCTCGGGCGCCGCATCGTGCGCGGCCTGGGGGATGCCGTCCGCCACGTCCGGGAGACCAGCCTGCTGCTGCGCCAGGCCCGCTATCTGCGGCAGCTGGACGATCGCCTTCTGCTCGACATCGGCATCACCCGCGGCGCGATCGATCACGCCGTGCGCCACGGCCGGTGAGGGAGGCGATCATGAAGACAATCCTCATCTCGGCGGTCGCAGCGCTTTTGCTCGGCAGCACCGGCGCGGCGCGGGCACAGACCGCCATCTTCGAAACGCAAGGGCTCCCGATCGCGCCGCACCAGGCCCAGCTCACCGGCTTGGCCGACCTGCGGGAGCAGGCGCCATCATCCCCGCTCGTGCTCGGCGCCATGCCGGCCTCGCCGCACCAGCTGGCGGTGCTGGCGCCGCGCCATGCGGCCGGGCGGCAGCTCGCTGGCGCCGTGCTGCGGCAACCGGCGACGACACGTCCCTGAGACAGCATTCCCTGAAACCAACAGCCGCCGACCGCACGCTCCGCGCCGGTTGCCGGCAGGAGAAAGACCATGGCCCATTTCACGGGCACCGTTGAGGACGACGTCTATTTCGGCACGGCGGCGACCGACCACGTCGAAGGATTTTCCGGCGACGACCGTCTCTATGACGGCCCGACCTCCGCAGCCCCGACCGCGGACCAGATTTTCGGCGGCCCCGGGGACGACACGATCACCGTCAGCGGCGGAGCCGACACGGTCGACGGCGGCGGCAACCGGGATCGGCTGATCATCAACTATGAAGCATCCCCGGCCGCCTTTTCCCTGAGCATCAGCGAGGCCACCGGCAGCAGTCTCAGCTCGTCGAACGGCCTGTCGATCACCAACATCGAAGTGTTCGAATTCTTCCTCGGCTCCGGCGACGACACCGTCGACGGCGGGGCCGGCGACGATCGCTTCCACGGCAATGGCGGCGACGACACCCTGATCGGCTGGTCCGGTGACGATATCGCCTATGGCGGCAACGGCGGAGATCGGATCTACGGCGGAACCGGCCAGGACAATCTTCATGGCGGGGCCGACAACGATCTGCTGCAGGGCGACGGCGGCAGCGACACTCTTCTCGGCGACGCCGGTGACGACGCGCTCCATGGCGGCAGCGGCAGCGACTATCTGGTCGGCGGTGCCGGCGCCGACCGGTTTTACGGCGACGGTGGGAACGACGCTGTTTCCTATCACGGATCGGCGGTCGGCGTGATCGTGAACCTTGCCGCGAACACGGGCGACAATGGCGATGCCGAAGGAGACACCTACGACAGTGTCGAGCGGCTTCTGGGCAGCGACTTCGACGACACGCTGACGGGTCGCGCGGAATTCGACAATCTCATCGGCGAGGGCGGCAACGACATCCTGAGAGGGAGCGCCGGGGCCGACCATCTCAACGGCGGCACTGGCATCGACATTGCCAGCTACTACACCGGCTCGATCGGCGTCACGGTCAGCCTCGCGACCGGCTCGGGCAGCGGCGGCGAGGCCGAGGGAGACACCCTGAGCGGGATCGAAAATCTCTCCGGCAGCCAGGGGGATGACCGCCTGGTCGGAGACAGCGATGCCAATGTCCTGCAGGGCTGGAACGGCAGCGATGCACTCACTGGAGGTGGCGGCAAGGATACGCTGACCGGCGGCGCCGGCGCCGACCGCTTCGTCTATGGCTACGCGGCCCACAGCGTGGTCGGGGCCGATGCCGATCGGATCACCGATTTCAGCCACGCCCAGGGGGACAAGATCAATCTGGCGGCGATCGACGCCAACAGCGGCGCAGCCGGCGACCAGGCGTTCAGCTTCATCGGCACCGGCCTCTACACCGGCGTGGCGGGGCAGCTCCGCTATGCCGCGGCCGGCGGCGTCACCACCATCGCCGGCGACGTCGACGGCGACGGCACCTCGGACTTCCACATCCAGCTCACCGGCACCGTCGCACTTGTCGCCGGCGACTTCGTGCTCTGATCCGGCGGACATCGAATAGAAAGGGGGATCATCATGGCGGTACGGAAATGGGGCAGCGAAAAGGTCGTCGGAACCACCGGCACCACGGTCGGGGGCAGCCAAGCGGATGTCGCCGGGCTGGCCGATGGCGGCTATGTCGTGGTGTGGGAGGATACCCAGCAGGTGCTGGCCCAGCGCTTCGACGCGCTCGGCAACCCGGTCGGCGCGCAGATCGTGGTCGGCAGCGGGATCGCCGGCGAGCATTCCGAGCCGCAGGTCGCAGCGCTGGCGGATGGCGGCTTCGCCGTGACCTTCACCAGTTCCACCGGCGCCAATGACGTCTGGATGCGAACATATTCGGCCGACGGGGTGTTCCAGAACGAGCAGGGCTTCGCCACCCCGGCCGTGTCCGAAAGCCGAGCGGCGATCACCTCGTTCGGCACCGGTCAGCTCCTCGTCTTTCAGCTCGGTGACAACATCCTCGAGCTCGGGGCCGGGGCCGGCACTGTCAACGACGACGCCCTCACCGGCATCCAGGAAGCACCCGCGATCGCCGAGATCGACGGCGGCGACCGCTTCGTCGTCACCTGGCTCGACCGCAACGGCAACAACTACCGGTACCGCGTGTTCGAAGCGGACGGCGACCCCGTCACCGCTTCGATCCAGGTCAACAACACACTGGGCGTCGCCGGGTCGCCCGACCACCCGGCCGTGGTGGTCGGTCTGGCCAATGGCGGCTTCGTCATCGCCTGGTACGAATTCTCGACCGCGCTGCAGGACCGGCGGGGCGTCAGCATCCACGCCCAGATCTACGACAGCGCCGGGGGGCAGGTCGGCAACGAGTTCGTGGCCAACGCGATGTTCAAGAACCATCAGATCTTCCCCGACTTGGTCGCCCTGCCGGATGGCGGCTTCGTCGCCGTCTGGTCCGATTCCTCGTCGGGTATCAACGGCGCCGACTACAATATCGTCGGCCAAGTCTTCAACGCCTTCGGCGCCCGGGTCGGCAGCCAGTTCACCGTCAACACCACCACCGACGGCGTGGGGGGCCAGTACATCCCGCATGTCGCGGCGCTGGCCGACGGCCGGCTGGTGGTCCAATGGCACAGCGCCAAGACGGAGGAGATCCGGACCCAGATCATCGACCCGCGCGACGGGATCTTGACCGGCGACGAGGACGCCGACACGCTCTACGGCCATGAGCAGGTCGCCGACGAGATCAACGGCCTCGGCGGCGGCGACACGCTCAACGGCCTCGGCGGCGACGACGCGCTCTATGGCGGCGATGGCAACGACATTCTCCGCGGCGGCGCCGGGGCGGATTATCTCGACGGCGGCACCGACACCGATACCGCCAGCTACTTCACCGGCTCGGCCGGGATCTCGGTCAATCTCGTCACCGGCATCGGCAACGGCGGCGAGGCGCAGGGCGACACCCTGACCGGCATCGAGAATCTCTCCGGCAGCCAGGGCAATGACAGCCTGGTCGGCCACAGCGGTGCCAACACCCTGCAGGGCTGGAACGGCAACGATGTGCTCACCGGCTCCGGCGGCAAGGACACGCTCACCGGCGGCGCCGGCGCCGACCGCTTCGTCTATGGCAGC
>NZ_JAHVDK010000060.1:0-13503 GCF_051487185.1 Inquilinus limosus | reverse complement strand
GTCGAGACGGGCCCCAAGGCCGCCGTGTACGGCACGCCGCACCATCCCTACACGCAGGCGCTGCTCTCGGCCGCACCGGAGCCTGATCCGGACCGGCCGCAGAAACGCATCATCCTGCAGGGCGATGTGCCGAGCCCGTCCAGCATCCCGTCAGGCTGCAGCTTCCGGACGCGCTGCCCGCTGGCGCAGGAGATCTGCGCCCGCGAGCGTCCGCCTCTGGCGCCGGTCGGCGACGGGCATCTCGCCGCCTGCCATTTCGCGAAGCCCAACCCGATCCCGGTCTGATCCGAGCCCTCCTTCTCCAGGCGCCATTTATCCGTTTTTTGGTTCTTGTGAAGAGTATATTTGTCGATTGTCATGACAATAACCTCTTTGTTTGACTGTCGTGCTCTGACTAAAACAGACACTGCTGCTCAAAGGCGTGAGCCTGGTGAGAAGGTCAATACGGCGCAGGGAAATAGCCTGCCCCTCAGGGTAAAAATTTGAACAAATCTCGGCGCCTTTTACAAGTGCCTATCCGGATCGCTACGACCAAGAGCCTGCCAGAGGCACCGAGCCAGCTACGAACAATCGTTCGATTTCAGAGCGACTGGATCGACGAGTATGTCTAGTTCAGCAAAGCGCTAAAGGCTTCCGCAAAGGGTAAGGCGTCCCTCGATCTGTCGGAGGCATTACGACGCATTCCGTCGCAGGGACGGGCGATAGGCTCAGCTTGATGCACGTGATAGCAAAACGCGATCTTCGAGGTGGGCTTTGGTTGGGGGTAACGTGAGGCGATCATACGGCTGGAACGACATCCTTGTGCTGCCGGACGATTTGCACGCCTTCGCGTGGTCAGCGCCGATGCGCGATCTGGCGTCCAAGGTTGATCTGTCCGACGTCGGGCTGAAGAAGCTTCTCGCGAGCCACGGTGTGACCCCGCCGCCCCAGGGATACTGGAACAAGGTGCGTGCTGGAAAGCCCGTGCCGAAGCGTCCTGAGGCGCCGCCACGGCGCCCGGGTGGGTTGGGGCGGCTGAGGGTCGATGCCCGCTTTGCGAATGTCCTGTCTCCGGTACCTCCGCTTCCATCCGAGGGGCCCTTCGCGTCCGCGTTGGTCCCGGAGGACCTCGATGAACTCTACTCGCTGGAGTTAAAGGCGATCGGCTCGGCCTCCGTGCCGAAGACCCTCGACAAGCCTCACAAAGGGCTGGTGCAACTGCTCAAGCAAGAGCAGCGCCGACGCGAGAAATTTGCCGCGAGCAACTGGCACTGGGACCAGCCCAAGTTCGACACACCCCTGACCCAACGTCGCTTGAGGATCCTCAACGGCATTTTCCTGACGCTCGGCAAGCGCGGTCACAGCGGCTACGTCAATGAGTATGACGGAGAGATCCATGCGAGAGCGGTTATCGGCGACACCGTCCTGAGTTTGGACATCAGCATCGCCGGCAAGCATCAGACAGTCCGCCAGCATGGCTATCTCCGTCCAGCACCCGACCTCCCCGCGTCAACGCCGCTGATGCTTCGATTCGATCCGGGTCTCGATCGCAAACCCGACCGAGTTTGGCAGGATGATACTGACGGGAAGCTCGAGGCAAAGATCGCGCCTATCACAGCCGCCATCATCGTGGCAGGGGAGGCCGGGTTCCGGAGAAGTCTGCGGGAACAAGAGGAGCGTGCGAAGCAAGAGCGGATCGAACAGGAGAGGCGACGCCAGGAGCAGCTTGCTGAGCTCAATCGGAAGCGTTTGGAGCACTTGCGCGCGAGTGGAGAGCTTTTGCGCCAGGCGCAGAATATCCGGGCACTCGTCCAACGGGTCCGGCAGGCGATCGTTCAAGGGGCTGCTGAGATCGACGCCTCGGCGCTTGCCGCTTGGGAGCAGTGGGCGCTTGCCGAGGCAGACAAGATCGATCCGGTGAGTTCCGGTCAGTTCATGACCCATCTGCATGAGCCGAAGCTGTAGGAGAGGCTCGATAGGTCGCGCCCCATCAAGCAGGCGAGGTGGTGAAGCGGCGGCTATGGCCGACGGAGACTCGATCGAATAGCTCCGGGTTCACGGTGATCGCCGAACCTGTGCGACTTCTGAATCAGCGACTGATGTTCCAGCCAGCGGTTCAGGAGGTTGTTGCCCTGCGCGGCCAACTGTTCGACCCAGAGCGCTTCGGAAGCGAGTGATTGCTCTTCGGTTTCACTGACGTCGAGCACTCTGAAGCTGGGTGTGTTCCCGGCCACGAGCGCGTCCCAAATCCAAGCTCGGATTGGACGGAAGCGGTGACATGGCTGCTGCGTTCGTGCCTTCAGGTGAGCTGCGATCCGCTTTGCGAAGCTGCCACTCTGGCCGACATAGACGAACCCGCCTGTCCGCGGATCGAGGATGCCGTAGGTCACGTAGAGCCGGGCTGCCAACTCGTCAGCGGGCCACAGGCTCGCGTTGTCCACGTGGCGAAGCCACTCGATTGCGCTGTCTGCCTTCGGCGGGCATGGGCTTCGCGTCTGATATGCCCTGCGCGATCGGTACAGGGCTGGTACGAGGCGGCGCCGCAACGCCGGCATGGATGTTCGAGCGGATCGGACATCAATTTTCTCCGATGCGGCGCCGTACTCCACTGCGGTTACGCCGGGTCCAGGCTCACCGGCATACTTACGAGCCGCTGCAGGTCGGCGAGGATTGAGCGCAAGGGTGGCCATGGGAACTCGTCATCATCCGAGCGCGATTGGCCCATCGAGAGCACCATAGCGAGCTTGGCGACTGCACCGGCCACAGTGCCGGCCGGCACCTGCCATACCGTTTCCGTCAGAGAGTCCCAGCGGTCCCAGGCTTGATTGACGCGCTCCTCCACCGGACCGAGCCCGATTGCCGCCGCAGCGATCTCCCAGCGCCGTCGGTGCGCCGCGAACTCCCGGTGTAGCCTTTGTCGAAGCTCCTCCGTTCCCGGGAGGTCTTCGAGCAATTCATCGATCTCGGCGGGTTCGCAAGCCGAGACTGGTTCGGCTTTGCCCGGCACAGGGACCAGCACCCGCGGCATGCCGACGGTGCGGAGCAGGACGCCTTCCTTTTTCTGCCAGTCGTCCTGCCAAGCATCCAGTTCAGCATCGAGAGCGCGCCACTCCCGGAAGAGGTCGAGGACGGGATCGGAGTTGGCGCCGCGGCGCCGAGCATCGGCGGCGCTGATCGGTATGACGGTAGCGCCGCCGAGCAGGTCACGGCGGCTGAGCGCAGGCAAAGTCGTGGTATCGTCCGAGTCAGCCATTGTCCGGCTCCCAGAAGCTGGATGGTGGTCAGGCCGGGCGAGGTGTTCCCGCACCTCGTTCGGCCGCCTCGCAAGTCTTGCTGGTCAATCCGTCCGACGAGCGCGCGCAAGCAGTTGCTCACACGGCGCTTCTGCCATATGACGGGATTGATACCAACGGGATCATGCCCGTTGATCCTTTTGGGATCAAGAGAAAATTGACGACACCTGGTCAGATCCGTGCGGCGCGTGGTTTCCTTGGGCTCTCGCAGGCCGAATTGGCCCGTGCCGCTGGCGTGTCCGTTCCCACGATCAAGCGTAGCGAAAGTGACAGTGACCAGGCGCTCAAGGTGAGCGGCGAAATGCGAGCCCGGATCCGAGCAGCGCTGGAACAAGCTGGTATCGAGTTCACCAATGGCGACGTTCCCGGCGTTCGCCTGAAGAAGCCGAACCAGCCGTAGCGGCTAGTCGAGCGACACAGTCTTCCAAGGCGGAGGAGGGGCGAAGGGCTCTGCCCCTCGCCCCGCAAGGGGCGGGTCCTCGCCATGCTCGCCGCGTCGCGTGCGCTCCTGCGGCTGCGCGTGGCTCCGGTCCCGGCCTGACGGCCGCCCTTGCCCCCACTCCCCGGTCCTCGCCGGACGGGCAGGGGTTGATGCAGCGGCATCAACCCGCTGCCGCGAAGCAAGGGGAGACTGCCAATGTCCGCCTTTGTCGTCGACCAGGAGCATCTCGACGAGCTGGTCTCGGCTGCCATCGATCTGGAGATCCGCGCCCGCCTCGCGCCCGACCGAGCCTGTCAGCAGGTGAACCACGAGAACGCCAACGACTTCGGCCGGATGCTCTGGGCCGAGAACGTCCGCTCCGTCATTCACCGCTATCGACTATCCGGCACCGAGGAGGCCGCAGAGTACGAGGCCGAGGTCGAGGCCTACCGCTTCACCTGGCGCCCTGTGCCGCCCGGCCGAGCTGCCAAGCGCCTGGCCTGCTTCGAGTACCAGGCCTGCGAGTGCGAAGATTGGATGGAGAGCCTGGCCTACGACTTCGGCTCCCAGATGGCCCGGGCGCTGATTGCAAAGCTGCCGGGCTATGCTGAAGCGCCGTGGTGAAGTTCGATGCTGCCGGGCCGCGCTCGACGTGGTCCGGCAGGCAGACGAGCGGATGCATTTCAGGATACAGTCTCGAATATATTCCGGAATGTATTCGGTCGATTGCACGTTGATCTGCGATCTTCTGCTATCATCATGCTCAGTCGTGCAGTTGAGTGCCTGTGAAGGCGGGCGGGCGTATTGACCCGCTGCTGTCCCGGTTCGATCTTCGCTTGATGCCGAGCTGTGGCAGGAGATCGGCGATGGAAACGGACTGGGACGGGGCCGGCCACGCGCCGCCCGCCAACGACAATGCCGGCCAAGCCGGCAGGATCGATCCACGCCTGCTTGTGATCGCCAGGGCCATCGGCCGGCAGATCGCGCGGGAGCTGCTCCGGGCCGAGGCCGCCAATGACAACCGGCCGGACGTATCAGACCAGGGGAGAGGCGAGATATGACCCAGGTTGCCCTTTACGCCCGCTATTCCGACGACAGCCAGAACGCCGCCTCGATCGAGGACCAGTTTCGCATCTGCCGGGAGCAGGCTGAGCGTGAGGGCATGGTGGTGGCCTGTACCTACCAGGACCCCGCCATCTCCGGCGCCAGCATCATTCAGCGGCCCGCCATCCAGGCCTTGCTGCAGGCGGCGCAGCGCCGCCGCTTCGACGTGGTCATGGCCGAAGCGCTTGACCGGATCAGCCGGGATCAGGCGGATGTGGCGATCCTCTTCAAGCATCTCCGCTTCGCTGGCGTGCGCATCGTCACCCTGGCCGAGGGCGAGATCACGGAGCTGCATGTCGGGCTGAAGGGCACGATGAACGCCCTGTTCCTGAAGGACCTCGCAGCGAAGACACATCGCGGCATCCGCGGTCGGGTGGAGAAGGGCCGGTCCGGCGGCGGTCTCTGCTATGGCTACGACGTGGTCAAGCGCACCAATGCCGAAGGCGACCCGCTCCGTGGCCAGCGGCGGATCAACGAGGCCGAGGCCGCTGTGGTCGTGCGGATCTTCCGGGAGTTCGCCGCCGGCCGCTCGCCGCATGCGATTGCGACCGGGCTGAACGCTGACGGCATTCCCGGGCCGCTCGGTCGGGAGTGGGCCGACACCACCATCCGGGGGCACGCTTCCCGAGGTACCGGCATCCTCAACAACGAGCTTTATGCCGGTGTGCTGGTCTGGAACCGCCAGCACTTCATCAAGGACCCGACCACCGGCCGGCGGGTGTCGCGGCCGAACCCGGAGACGAAGTGGATCCGCACCGAAGTGCCTGCCTTGCGTATCGTCGACGATGAGCTGTGGCAGGCGGTGAAGGCGCGGCAGGCGATCCTGGCGAAGCAGTTCGAGGCGACCACGATCGCGGTGCGCAAGGCGCGGGCGAAGACAATGCACAGCCTGCGCCGTCCGGCCTTCCTGCTGTCGGGTCTGCTGATCTGCGGCTGCTGCGGCGGCAAGTACGGCATCATGGCCGCAGGCCGCTATGGCTGCCTCGCGCACTTCCGGCGTGGGCGCTGCGACAACTCCCGGACGATCACGCGGGAGAAGATCGAGGCTCGCGTGCTGTTGGGGCTAACCGAAGGCCTGGCGTCGCCGGAGACCGTGGCGGCGGCGGTGCGGTCTTGCATCGAGCAGCTCAACCACGAGAACCACGAGCGGCGGGCGCGGGAGGAGGCGGACCGCGCCACCTTGGTCCGGATAGAGCGCAGCATCCGCGGCATCATGCAGGCGATCGAGGACGGCATGTACCAGCCGTCGATGAAGGCACGCATGGACGAGCTGGAACGGCAGAAGGCCGAGATCGAGGCCCGGCTCAACGAGGCGCCGGCTGACATCCCGGACGTGCATCCGAACGTGGCCGAGATCTACCGGCGGAAGGTGCGGGAGCTCGCCGAGACGCTGGCGCATCCGGAGACCCGGGACGAGGCGGCGGAGGCGATCCGGTCGCTGGTCGGGCAGGTGGTTCTGACGCCGGGCGAGGGCAGGGGAATGGTCAAGGCCCGCCTAAGCGGCGAGCTGATGGCCATCCTTGATTTCGCAGCCGGCCGCCGGCCGGCGCCCCGGTCCCAAGTGATAACAACCGCGGTTGCGGGTCCCCGCAACCAACGATCCTGGCACCAAGCCGTCCCCCAACAGGGACGGCTTTTTGCTGCTCGCCGCAAAGCTCAGCATCGCCGCCAGGTCGCCCCGCAGCACGATCGACAGACTGCCGCCCTCCGGCACCAGCGTGATCCGGTCGACCAGCCCGCGCACGATCGCCGCCGCCTCGGCCTTGGTCTCCTCCGCCTGCAGGTGCCGGTGCAGCGCCGCGATCCGCTGCCGGTACACCTCCGCCAGGTTCGGATGTAGGAGGGGAGGCGGTTCGTTCGCCTCCGCGAGCTGACGCTCCAGCTCCTCCTTCCGATGCTCGAGCTGGGTCATCTGCTTCATCACGCGCTTTGACGCGTCGACGTCGTCCGAGGCCAGGATCAGCTTCATCAGCTTCTCCAGATCGCGTTCGATCCGGTCTCGCTCGGCACGGGCCGATTCGAGCGAAGCGCGACCTTCCATCCGCAGCCGGTTCACCTCGCGGGTGAACTCCTCGCAGAATTGCCGGAAGAGCTCCGGCTCCATCAGGTGCGTGCGCAGGCCGTTGAGCACCGACTCCTCCAGCGCGTCGCGCCGGATGTTGAGGCGGTTGTCGCAGGTGCCCTTGTTCCGGGCCGTGGCGCAGCCGAGCAGGTCCTTCGAGATCTTGGCGTACCCGCCGCCGCAGCAGCCGCACTTCACCAAGCCGGCGAACAGGTGCGACGGCCGCCGGCGGTCGAGCATCGGGTTCTCTTCCGTCTCTCCGGCCGGGCCGATCGCCATGGCCTGCTGGCGCTGCTTCACCGCCTCCCACAGCGCCTGGTCGACGATGCGCAACTCCGGCACCTCCTGGATCACCCATTCGGATGGCGGGTTGAGGCGCGAGACCCGCTTGCCGGTCGACGGGTCCTTGACATAGCGCAGCCGGTTCCACACCAGCCTGCCGATGTAGAGCTCGTTGTTGAGGATCCCGGTGCCGCGCTTCGGGTTGCCGTGGATCGTGCTCGGGCCCCACTCGCGGCCGAAGGGACCGGGCACCCTGTCCCGGTTCAGCTCCCAGGCGATAGTGCGGGACGACCTGCCGGCGGCGTAGTCGCGGAAGATCCGGCGCACGACATTGGCCTCGGCCTCGTTGACCGCCCGGTCGCCGCGCGCCGGGGCGCCGTCCGGCGCGAGCTGCCGGACCACGTCGTAGCCGTAGCACAGCCCGCCGCCGGCCTTGCCCTCCTCGACCCGGCCGCGCAGGCCGCGGCGGGTCTTGTCCGCCAGATCCTTGAGGTAGAGCGCACCCATCGTGCCCTTGAGGCCGATGTGCAACTCGCTGACGTCGCCCTCCGCCAGGGTGACGATGCGGACCCCGGCGAACCGCATCCGCTTGTAGAGGCCGGCGATGTCCTCCTGGTCGCGGGAGAGCCGGTCGAGCGACTCCGTCAGGATCAGATCGAAGCGGCGCTTCAGCCCGTCGGCGATCAGCTCCTGTACGCCGGGCCGCAGCAGCGAAGCCCCGGAGACCGCCCGGTCGGAATAGCTGTCCGCGATGGTCCAGCCCTGCCGCTCGGCATGGGCGCGACACAGCCGCAGCTGATCCTCAATCGAGGCGTCGCGCTGGCTGTCCGAGGAGTAGCGGGCATAGAGCGCGACACGGGTCATTCCGGATCCTCCTTCGCCTTCACCTATCCTCGTTGATGAGCCTGCGGCGCCGCCTACGATGCCTGAACCTGACGCCGCATCTCTACTTGCCGCGCCGGGGCTGCTTCAGCCTCACCCCAGGGCCGCCCCCATTCTCGGGGATGAATTCGATCCCCGCCGCTTCCAGGGCTGCCCGGATCGCGGCCTTGTTGTTGGGAAACGGGGTGCGCGCGCCCCGCTCGAAATCGACGATCGTCTGCCGAGCAACACGGGCTTCCTCAGCAAGTTTGGTCTGGCTCCATCCAAGCATGGCGCGAGCGCCCCGGCATTGCTCAACAGATATCTCGTCGTCAGGAACCATAACACGTCTTTTTGATTAATGTTAGGCATTGTGATTGACTAAGATCGCAGATGCCTTAGCATCGTTGACCGCCAACGCGGTCGGACGAGGTGGTGGCACACCCCGTCCGACCTGACCACAGTCCAGCTTCAGGGAGCCGGATCATGGCTGATTCCGACGATAGCACGACTTTGCCTGCGCTCAGCCGCCGTGCCCTGCTCGGCGGCGCCACAATCCTGCCGATCGGCGCGGCTGATTCCTGTTCCCACGGCGGCAGCTCCGATCCCGTCCTCAGCCTGTGGACGGAGTGGCGGGCCGTCCATGCTGAGCTGGATGCCTGGCAGGATGACTGGCAGCGGAAGGAGGGCGTCCTGCTCCGCACCGTTGGCATGCCGCGCGTGCTCGTGCCGGTCCCGGGGGCCGAGCCGGTCTCGGCCTGTGAGCCGGCTGAGATCGACGAACTGCTGGAAGACGTGCCTGGGACGGAAGCCCTGCGCGAGAGGCTGCACCGCGAGTTCGCGGCGCACCGGCGCCGCTGGGAAACGGCCGCGGCCGCGATTGGCCTCGGGCCGGTGGAGGAGCGCATCAACCTCGCCTGGGATCGCTGGGAGGCCCTGACGGAAGGCGTGTGGCGGACGCCGGCCCGCAGTCCGGCCGGCATCGCCGCCAAGCTCTCCATGGTGCTCGCCATCGGCCAGTCGCGCTCTGACGACGAGGAGTTCCCGTGGCCGCCTCTGCGGTCCGTGCTCGCCGATCTCCAGCGCTTCGCGAGTCTCCCGCCCGACCTCGGATGATGAGCATCGTAGAATGCGGTCAATCACGGGGGCGGAGATGGGCTGGGCACGCCGACTCTGCCCTCACGAAGTCCCGAGCGGCCTGTCGGGCCAGCAAACGCACCAGTTCGACAAGGCGTGGGTCGCACGCTGGCGAAGAGCACGATGCAGATGCGCCGGTCGTGTCCGCGGCCAGGCGCGGCGCTTTAGTTGATCTCCGCCGACCTTCGGCCAGGATGGCGTTCTCGTCTTCTCGCGGGCTCCTCGGCATGGGTTGACCGTGCCTGTTGCTGAGAAGACAGGGAAGGGATAATATCGTTTAAGATCATAGGTTTAGGTCGCGCGAAGGCAGGCCGGCGGCGGAAGCCGGCGAGTTCGGCGCGAGTTCGGACGTGGCTGCGTAGCAGAAAGACCAGCAGGCTTCGGCCGGCTGCGAGCAGGATGTCGTTCGGGGTTGGGCTACAGCTTCTCGGCGGCCGCCGCCGCGGTCGAGGCGGGCAGGAACAGCCGATCCGGCCTCGACGGAAAGGGCCGGAACCCGAAGCTCTCATAGAACGACACGGCTTTCTCGTCCTTGGCGTCGACGGCGATCGCGAACACGGCGAGCGTCCGGCTCGCGCCCAGGATGCGCCGGATGGCGTCGGCCAGCAGCAGTTCCCCGATACCGCGGCCGCGGACGCGCTCGTCCCGCGCCAGGCGCCCGATGAGCGCCGCCGGGATTGCATCATAGCGCGGCAGCTTGCGGGCGATCTCCTCCGGCAGATCCGGCAGCGCCAGGGTGAAGGAGCTCAGGCTGTAGAAGCCGACGACGCCGATCTCGTTGTCGACGGCGACGAAGACGCGCGCCACGTTGCGCTTCTCGTCCTGGCCGGCCCGGCGCCGGAACCAGTCGTCGAGAGCCGGCTGGCCGCAGGAGAAACGGCTCCGGTCATGCCGGCTGCCGAGCGGCTCGATGACCAGGGCCAACGCTCAGCCCATCAGGTCACGATGGCGCTTCAGGGCGGCGACCAGCCTGTCGGCCGGCTCCGGCGGGTTGAGGACTGCGTCGAGAAAGGCGTCCTGGTCGGCTGCGGTCAGCATCATGCGGTCATGCTCCTCGAGCACGCGACGGGCGCCTTCATAGGCGAGATCCCCGGCGGTCAAGCCGCTCACCGCCATGGCGCGCTGGATCAGCGCCTTGGCCGACGGGGCGACGCGCAGCTCGAGCCGCTCTTTCTTGCGCTCGGGCAGGGAGGCGGGGTGGTCTGCGGTGATGGGCATGGCGGTCGATCCTCTCGCTCGTGAATGTACGGTGACTCACCGTGCGCTTCAAGGTTGGCTGGTCGGGGCGCGGTCGGCCCACTTGCCTCCATGATCGCCCCGTCGCGGGCTCCTGACGCTGGCCGGCGCCGCCGCGGCGTCAAGCCCGGCCCGCACCGGACCGTGTTGGGCCTGACGCCGCGGCCTGATGGCGCCGGCCCTTCGCCTCCTCGCCCTCGACCGGAGGGCGATCGCAACGGAGGCAACCATGTCCCACCCGCTCATCACCCACGCGCAGCGCGCCGAGCTCCTCGCCAACGGCGCCCGCACTGCGGCCGGCGAGACGATCGACCCGTACCCCGTCGTCAAGCTCTTCACCCCGGATGCCGGCGCCACCTGGCTCTTGAGCGAGCTCGATCCGGCCGACCCGGACCTCGCCTTCGGCCTCTGCGACCTCGGCCTCGGCTTTCCCGAACTCGGTTCGGTTCGGCTTTCGGAGATCGCCGCGATCCGCGGCCGGCTCGGCCTGCCGGTCGAGCGCGACCTGTTCTTCCGGCCCGACCGGCCGCTGAGCCGATACGCCGAGGAGGCACAACGCCTCGGTGTCATCCGGGCCTGATGCGCCTTCCGCGCCCTGCCTTCGGGCAGGGCGCTTCTTTCATGCCCGAAGTTCCGGATCTCAGGCCATGCGGCGAGCGGGACCGCACAGCCACGACCATGGTGGCTGCACGCATCGTCCCGCTAGATCCCTTCCCGACGGCGCGGGGTGGGCGTCGCTTGCCTGTAGGCCCGCCGCGCCGGTCCGCAACGCGCTGACGCGCGTCCTCCACTCTGTTCCGGCCCGGACGCTCATCCTGCGCACCGCCGCGACCGCCCCGACCGGGTGCGGACCGCCTCCCTCGGCGGGCCTGCCGGCCGCTCTCCGCCGCCCACCCCGCCCGTGTCGGGGAAAGGCGCGGTGGCCTTGTCAAAGGAGAGCGACCATGACGACGATCATTCGCGACATCCCGCTGTCGAAGCTGGTGCCCTCGGCGCAGAATGTCCGCCGCACCGGACGGGAGGCCGGGATCGACGAACTGGCGGCGAGCATCGCCGCGCACGGCCTGCTGCAGAGCCTGTCGGTCCGGCCGGTTCTGGACGGGGAGGGAGCCGAGACCGGCAAATACGAGGTGATCGGTGGTGGCCGGCGCCTCGCCGCGCTGAAGCTGCTGGTCAAGCGCAGGCAGGCCCCGAAATCCGCCCCCGTGCCCTGTATCATCGTCGGAGGGGAGGGCGAGGAGCTGTCCCTGGCCGAGAACGTGGTGCGCGAGAACCTGCATCCGGCCGACCAGTTCGAGGCCTTCAAGCGGCTCGCGGACGAGCACGGACTCGGGGCGGAGGAGATCGCCGCCCGCTTCGGCATGACGCCGCAGGCAGTGTGGCAGCGGCTGCGGCTCGGCGCCGTCAGCCCGAAGCTGATGCAGGTCTATCGCGAGGGCGGGCTGACGCTGGAGCAGTTGATGGCCTTCGCCGTCACCGAGGACCACGCCCGCCAGGAGGACGCCTTCGCCCGCCTGTCCTGGAACCGGGAGCCCGCCCACATCCGGCGGATGCTGACCGAGGGGCATGTCTCGGCCCGCGACCGCAGGGCCGTGTTCGTCGGCGCTGCCGCCTATGAGGAAGCCGGTGGAGTCATCGTCCGCGACCTGTTCACCGAGGACGGCGGCGGCTGGTTCGAGGACGCCGGCCTGCTCGACCAACTGGTGCTGGAGAAGTTGGAGCGGGTGGCGGAGGAGGTCCGGGCCGAGGGCTGGAAATGGGTCGAGGTCTACATCGACTACCCCTATGCCCACGGCCTGAGCCGGGCCTATCCGCAGCCGGTAGAGCTCACGCCCGAAGATCAGGCGAGGCTCGACGCGCTGTCGGCGGAATGGGACGAGTTGGCCCAACAGTATGACGGGATCGACGATCTGCCGGAGGAGGTCGCCGCCCGTTTGGATGCGCTGAATGCCGAGATCGAGCGGCTGTCGGCGCAGCAGCATGCCTATGATCCGGACGTGATCGCGCGGGGAGGGGCGTATGTGGTGTTGAGCCACGATGGCGCCACCCGGATCGAGCGCGGCTTCGTCCGGCCGGAGGACGAACCGGAGACGGAGGAGGACGCGGTCCCCGCCGCCGAAGATGCAGGCACGGACGAAACGGACGGGGAGACTGTCACGGACGAGGATGAGGGCGATCACGACGCCGACAAGCCGTTGTCGGACACTCTGGTCCGCGACCTCATGGCTCATCGGACGCTGGGGCTGCGGATCGCCCTCGGCGAAAGCCCGGACGTGGCGCTGCTCGCCGTCACGCATGCGCTGGCCGCGCGAACCTTCTTCCGGGGCGAGGAGGACGGCAGTTGCCTCGACATCCGTCCGAACTCGACGTTCCTGGGCGGGCATGCGGACGGCATCGGGGCACCGCGGCCGCGCAGAGGCTGGAAGAACGGCACACCTCCTGGGCCGCGCAGATGCCGACGGATGTGGCCGATCTGTGGGGCTTCGTTGTCGGCCTCGACCATGACAGCCGGATGGCCCTGTTCGCCCATTGCGCGGCGCTGGCCGTGTTCGCGGTGAGGATTCCGTGGGATCCGCGGCCGAAGGCGCTGGCGATGACGGATGCGCTGGCCCAGACACTCAGCCTCGACATGACGACGTATTGGTCGCCCACGGCGCGGGGCTATCTTGGGCGAGTTACGAAAGCGCACATCCTCGCCGCGATGCGCGAGGGCGTCTCCGAGGAGGCGGCGGAGCGGATAGCGGGCATGAAGAAGCACGAAATGGCCCAGGCAGCGGAGCAACTTCTGGCTGGGACCGGCTGGTTGCCGGCGCAGTTGCGGACGCCCGCGGCGGCGCTGAATGGGAGCGTCGGCACGGCTGATGGCGAACGATACGCGGACGCCGCTGAATAGAAGCACCTACCGGGGTCGCCGAGCGGCCCCGGCCTTTTCGACCGTGCATCCGACGTTTTGACAGGGGCACGACACAAGGCCGGTTCGTCCCCATTGCCGACGTTCGGAGGCCTCCCGGGCTCCCCCGGAGCGGACGCTCGCGTCGATTGTGATAAGCCCCGAACCAGCCCCCAGTGGTCGGCCACGTCGCTCCCATGTCCAGGCATGGGAGAGATAGACGAAACCAAGCCGTTGG
>NZ_JAHVDK010000059.1:0-13607 GCF_051487185.1 Inquilinus limosus | reverse complement strand
CCGCAGGCGCCGCCGCCGGCGGCGGCGCGGCCGGCGCGGCGGCGAGGACGGGCACCGTGTCGAGCAGCCCGCGGTCGCGGCCGACGGCAGCTTCGGTTACGACCCGCGCGAGGCAGAGGAAGAGGAAGCCGCCTCCGAGGAGCGCGCCCCCCAGGACTTCGCCGAGGAGCCCTTCACCATCGAGGCCGCCGACGCCGCCAGCCATCCCGAGCCGGCGGCGGAGGCCGAGCCGGTCGTCGCCGAGCCGGTGCCTGCCGAGGCGGCGCCCGAGACCGCCCCAGCCGAGGACGAGGCCAAGGGCCGACGCCGCGGCCGTCGCGGCGGTCGTCGCAAGAAGGGCGAGGAGGCCGAGCCCTTCGTGGTCGAGGCCGCCGACGCCGCGAGCCATGCCGAGCCCGAAGCCGTCGCGACGCCGGAACCGGCAGAAGTGGCGGAGGCCATGACCGCGCCCGAGCCCGCCCCGGCCGAAGCGGCAGAGGAGGCGCCGAAGCCGAAGCGCCGCGCCCCGCGCCGCAAGAAGGCCGAAGCCGCGGCCGAGCCGGCCGTGGAGGCCCCGGCGCCCGCGCCGGCCGCGGAGCCCGAAGCGGCGGCGCTCAACGGCGCTGCGCCCGAGCCGGCGCCGGCGGAACCCGCGCCCGAGCCCGCCCCGCAGCCCGAGCCCCCGGCCGAGAATCTGGCGGTCGAGGCCAATCAGGTGATCAACCAGCCGCCCGAGGCGCCGAAGCGCGGCTGGTGGCGGCGCGGCGCCGGCTGAGCCTGCCGACAGCGGAACCGAAGAGCCCGCCCGGTCCTGCCGGGCGGGCTTTTTGCTGATGCGCCGGCAAAGCACTGTGTCTGGCGGTAGATTTTTTATGATTGACATATCGGCGCGCATGTTCGAGGGTCGGCACCGATCTTCGGATCCGCGGGATTTTGACGGAAGCAGCTTGCGCCGCGTCACCAAACGCTAAAGCGCCACGACGTGAGTTCGTGGTTCCGGCAGTTGATGCTGAGGAGCCGACCGATGTCTTCGACCCTGTCCCTGCCCATTCTCTCCGCCGCCGCGCCGACCCCGGATTCGCTGCGCGCCGGCTGCATGCGTCGCGCCTGTCGCTGTTGCTGATCGCGGGCCCTGCCCGCCGCAACCCGTCCGCACGACCGACGCAGCGCGCCCCGACCGGGCGCCCGAGAGAGGATCCCCTTCCATGGCTGACGCCTTCATCATCGTCGCCGGCGGCCTGACCGCCGGCATCGTCACGCGCGAGCCGCGCGGTTTCCGCTTCTACGCCTCCGACGCCGCCTTCACCCCGCTGGAGGGCCGCCTGTTCCGCACCACCCGTGCGGCCGGACGGGCGGCACATGCGGCGCTGACCACGATCAGCCGCCGGCAGCGCCGGACGGATCAGGCCCGGGCCTGACCCGCGGCGCGAAATCGCGCTATCTCTTTTTTCATCCCAGACGTGCAGGAGCATACCATGTCCCGTTTCCCGCTGAAGCGCGGCCTGATCGGCCTGGCGCTCGGCCTCGTCCTTGGCATTGCCGCCACCGGCAATGCCGTCGCCGCCAGCATCAAGCTCGGCGTCATGGGCGGCAGCGAGGAGGAGATCGCCGAGGTCGCCAAGCAGGTGGCGGCCAAGAAGGGCCTCGAGGTCGAGCTGATCACCTTCTCCGACTACGCCATACCGAACGAGGCGCTGGAGCACGGCGAGCTGGACGCCAACGCCTTCCAGCACAAGCCCTATCTGGACGCCCAGATCGCCGCCCGCGGCTATCACATCGTCCCGATCGGCTACACCATCGTCGAGCCGATCGGCCTGTATTCGAAGAAGTTCGACAAGATCGAGAAGCTGCCGGACGGCGCCAAGATCGGCATCCCGAACGACCCCAGCAACGGCGGCCGGGCGCTGAACCTCTTGGCCGCCAACGGCCTGATCAAGCTGGCGGAGGGCAAGGGCCTGACCCCGTCGCTGCTCGACGTCGCCGAGAATCCGCACAACTTCCAGTTCTCCGAGCTCGACGCGGCGCAGCTGCCGCATGCGCTGCCGGACCTGGACGGCGCGATCATCAACACCAACTACGCGCTGGAGGCCGGGCTCGACCCGCGCAAGGACGCGCTGATCGCCGAGAGCCGGACCAACAACCCCTACGGCAACTTCGTCGCCGCCCGCGCCGCCGACAAGGACCGGCCCGACCTGAAGATCCTGGTCGAGGCCTACCAGTCGCCGGAGGTGGCACAGTTCCTGGAGACCCGGTTCAAGGGCGCGATCCTGCCGGCTTGGTGAGCCTGCCGCAGGCCGGGGCCGCCGCCCCGGCCGTTGCGCAGCCGGACCAATTCTGCTAGATGACCGCGCTCGCGTACCGATTTGGTACGCCGGACCGACGCCGGCACCCCTGGAGGCCGGCGTCTTCACTTGGGAGAGAGCCGATGGCCGAAACCATCAAGATCACGGCCGAGGCGCGGGACCGGGCCGGTAAGGGGGCAGCACGGGCAGCGCGTCGGGCCGGGATGATCCCCGGCGTCATCTACGGCGACAACAAGCCGCCGGTGCTGTTCAGCGTCAGCGCCCAGTCGATGCTGAAGATCCTGCGCGACCCCGCCGCGCTGACCCATCTCTACGACATCGAGATCGGCAGCGAGAAGCACCACGTCCTGGCGCGCGACATCGCGCTGGACCCGGTGACCGACCGCGCGATCCACCTGGATTTCCTGCGCGTCAGTGACAAGACCACGGTCCATGCCGACGTGCCGGTGCACTTCGTCAACGAGGAAGCCTCGCCGGGCATCAAGCGCGGCGGCGTGCTGAACGTCGTGCGCCACGACGTCGAGCTGATCTGCCGCGCCGAGGCGATCCCCGAATTCGTCACGGTCGACCTGACCGGCACCGAGATCGGCGACCCGCTGCGCATGAGCGCAATCAAGCTGCCTGAGGGCGTGCGCCCGGCCGTGCAGGACCGTGACTTCGTGATCGCCACCATCGCGGCGCCGTCGGCGGTCCGCGCCGAGGCGGCCGAAGCTGCGGCCGCGGCGGTGACCGGCGAGGCCGCCCCGGCCGCCGAGGAGCCGAAGGCCTGATCAGACCGGACGATCCGGGAGGACTCGATGCTGCTGTTCGTCGGCCTCGGCAATCCCGGCTCGCAATACGCCTATCACCGGCACAATGTCGGGTACATGGCGCTCGACGATATCGTCGAGCGCCATTCCTTTTCGCCCTGGAGGCTGAAGTTCCAGGGCCGGCTGGCGGAAGGCCGGCTCGGTCCCGAGCGCGTGCTGGCGCTGGAGCCGACCACCTACATGAACGAGAGCGGCCGGTCGGTCGGCGAGGCGATGCGCTTCTACAAGCTCACGCCCGGCGACGTCGTCGTGTTTCATGACGAGCTGGACCTCGCGCCCGGCAAGGTCCGGGTCAAGAAGGGCGGCGGCACCGCCGGCCACAACGGCCTGCGCTCGCTTGACGCCCATATCGGGCCGGAGTTCTGGCGCGTCCGCATCGGCATCGGCCATCCCGGCCACAAGGACCGGGTGCATGGCTGGGTGCTGGGCGACTTCGCCAAGGCCGACGAGGTCTGGCTCGACCCGCTCCTGGAGGCGATCGCCGAGGCGGCGCCGCTTCTGGCCGAGAAGGCGGCCGAGAGATTCATGACCCGGGTCGCCCAGGCCACCCAGGCGGCGTGATGCGGCGCGTCGGGATGACGTGGCAGCCTGGCTGACCTTTGCTGCGCCGCACGACTACCCCCTTGATCCGATCGTTTCGGGGGCGCATCCTTTAACCACGTGGTCGGCATAGCCGGTAACGCGTATTGGCCAGCCGCAACGCCCGTGCGGCGACCTCCGTCAGAATGGCAACCCGGCATCGTCGGGTGGGCCTGCGGACAACAAAGCACAACGAGGAGCCGCCGAGGCGGCTCCTCTACTGTTTTGGGCCCGGCTTCCCCTTCAGCGCGGTGGGATCGGCGTCTGCGCCAACAGCGTGTTGGCCGGCGGGACGCATTGGAAGCCGATGTAGTTCCATTGCCGGTTGGCGGCCAGCGCCATGCGCCCGGACTGGCCGCAGTAACGGTTGGCGGTGGCCTGCGCCCCCGCGGCGCCGCGCTCGTTGAAGGTCTCCACCACGACGAAATGCCTGGCCGGCTGCGGGACGCAGGCACCAGCCAGAACAGCGACAGACAGCAAGAGAATCGAGCGCATCGGCGGCGTCCCCGTCAGATTCGGGTGAAGGTGACTGCTTGGACGGAAGCGGACCGCGTCAGGATCACAGAAATTCCGCCGATGGCCAACCCCGGCTCGATTGGGTCCGGCAGCATTTTTCTGCCGTCATCGACGGATTTGACTATTATTTTATGGGTTGCCGTTCGATTCGACTGCCGAACTGTATGCCGATACTGACTATCCGGCGACCGCCAGCCGGCGGTAGGACAGTGCCTCGGCGATCTGGGACCGGCCGACGGTCTCCGCGCCGGCCAGGTCGGCCAAGGTCCGGGCGACGCGCAGCACCCGGTGATAGCCGCGGGCAGAGAGGCGCAGCCGCTCCGCCGCCTGGGTCAGGAGGGCGGCGCCGGCCGAATCGGGCGCCGCCACCCGTTCCAGCACCGCGCCGTCAGCCTCGGCATTGGTGGCGATGCCGTCCTCGGCATAGCGGTCCGCCTGGATCTGCCGCGCGGCCGCGACACGGGCCGCCACCTCCGCCGAGCCTTCGGCCGGCGGCGGCAGCGACAGATCGGCGGCGGAGACCGCGGGCACGTCGACATGCAGGTCGATGCGGTCGAGCAGCGGTCCCGACAGGCGCGACTGATAATCCTGGCCGCAGCGCGGCGCCCGGCCGCAGCCCAGGGCCGGATCGCCGAGATGGCCACAGCGGCAGGGATTCATCGCCGCCACCAGCAGAACCCGGGCCGGATAGGTGATGTGGGAGTTGGCGCGGGCGATCACCGCCCGGCCGCTTTCCATCGGCTGGCGCAGCGATTCGAGCGTGGCGCGGGCGAATTCCGGCAACTCGTCCAGGAACAGCACGCCGCGATGAGCCAGCGAGATCTCGCCCGGCCGGGTCCTGAGGCCACCGCCGACCAAGGCCGGCAAGGAGGCGGAATGGTGCGGGTCGCGGAACGGCCGGCGGCGCATCAGCCGCCCGCCTTCCAGCAGCCCGGCCACCGAATGGATCATCGACACTTCGAGCGCCTCGGCCGGCGACAGCGGCGGCAGCAGGCCGGGCAGCCGCGCCGCCAGCATCGACTTGCCGGACCCTGGCGGGCCGATCATCAGCAGATTGTGGTTGCCCGCCGCGGCGATCTCCAGTGCCCGCTTCGCCGTCTCCTGCCCCTTGACGTCGCGCAGATCGTGGCCGGGCCCGTCCGCCTCGGCCAGCAGCGGCTGCGGCTGGGCCAGCACCTGGGTGCCCTTGAAATGGTTCACCAGGGCCAGCAGCGTCGGTGCCGCCAGCACCTCGATCCGGCCCTCGGCATCGGCGGCCCAGGCCGCCTCCGGCCCCGAAGCCGCCGGGCAGATCAGGCCGAGCCCGCGCTCCGCCGCGCCCAGCGCCGCCGGCAGCACGCCCGCAACCGGGGTCAGCGCGCCGTCCAGCGCCAGCTCGCCCAGCGCCATGTACTGCCCGACCTCCTGCACCGGCAGCACGTCGAGCGCGGTGAGCAGGCCGAGCGCGATCGGCAGGTCGAAATGGCTGCCCTCCTTCAGCATGTCCGCCGGCGCCAGATTGATGGTGATGCGCCTCGGCGGCAGGGCCAGGCCGAGGGCATGCAGCGCCGCCTTCACCCGCTCGCGGCTCTCCGCCACCGCCTTGTCCGGCAGGCCGACCAGGGTGATGCCGGAGAAGCCGCCGGAGACCTGCACCTGCACATCGACCGGTGCGGTCTCGATCCCCTGGAACGCGACCGTGGCGATACGGGCAACCATCAGGCAAGACTTGACGCGTGTGATGAGGCCAGCATATTCATATTCAAAATTGTGTGATTGAAGAAAGCACAACCATTACTCCGCATCCTGCGGACGCTGTCAATGGCTCCGGCACGGTCGGGCTTCAGACCCGCGTCAGCTACGCCTCGACCAGCATCTCGGTCCATGCCAGCACCATCTGCCGGTCTTCGGCGCACCGGCAGACACTTGACCAAGGTTGGTCGAGCCACCATCTCGGTCTGACCAATGCTGGTCAAGTGCCATGAAGCTGATCAACATCTACGCGGCCAAGACCCAGCTCTCGCAGATCGTCGATCGGGCGAGCAAGGGGGAGAGCTTCGTCATCGCCAAATCCGGAACGCCGCTGGCCAAGCTGGTGCCGCTGGACGACAGCAGGCCGGCCAAGATCCGGTTCGGGCTGATGAAGGGCAAGATCCGCATCGAACCCGATTTCGACGCGCCGCTGCCCGATGCGATCCTCGATGCCTTCGAGGGCGGATCCTCGGCGTGAGGCTGCTGCTCGACACCAACATTCTGCTCTGGGTGATGAGCGACGACCCGATGCTGTCCCCCGCGGCGCGCCGGACGATCGAACAGGCGACGGCCGTGTTCGTCAGCTCGGCCTCGATCTGGGAAATCAGCATCAAGGCCGCGCTCGGCAAGCTGCGACTCGACATGGCCGAGTTCATGATGCAGCTGGCGGAGGCGGGGCTTGAGTCGCTGGCGGTGACCTGGGATCACGCCCGAACCGTGCATGACCTACCGCATCACCATCGCGACCCGTTCGACCGGATGCTGGTCGCCCAGGCGATCAGCGAGCCGCTGCGCCTGCTGACCCGCGATGCCGCTCTCGCGCGTTACAGCGATCTTGTGATCGTGGCCTGATCGGGACCTCAGAACAAAAGGCCTGCGGCTGCGTTGTTCAGGCGCATTACGGCCCGCCACGTCGGCGGAGCCGCCCGAACGATGCCAGGAGCAGAGCCATGATCCGTCGCCCGGTCCTCGTCCCGTCCCTGCTGGCCCTCGCGGCGCTGGCCGCCTGCGGCGACGAGACCCCGAACCCGACCGCGAAGACCGAAGCCGTGGCGACCCGGACCGTCAGCTACCGCTGCGCCGACGGCACCACATTGTCAGCCGGCTTCACCGGCGAAGCGCTGGTGCTGGCCGACGGCGGCAACACGGTCACGCTGCAGCGAGCGATCTCGGGCAGCGGCGCCCGTTACACCAACCCCTACGGCGCCGAGTTCTGGGACAAGGGCGGCGAGGCGACCTACAGCCGCATCGCCGGCGCCGCCAGCACCACCTGCACCTCGAGTTGAGGCCCGCGGGGCGGGCCTCTCACACGTTGAAGCGGAAGTGGAAGATGTCGCCGTCGCGGACGACGTACTCCTTGCCTTCCTGCCGCATCTTGCCGGCGTCCTTGGCCCCCTGCTCGCCGCCGAGCGTGACGTAGCTGTCGTAGTCGATGGTCTCGGCCTTGATGAAGCCGCGCTGAAAGTCGGTGTGGATCACCCCCGCCGCCTCCGGCGCGGTGGCACCCGCCGTGACCGTCCAGGCCCGGGCCTCCTTCGGCCCGACGGTGAAGAAGGTGAGCAGGCCGAGCAGCTTGTATCCGGCGCGGATCACCTTGTTCAGCCCCGGCTCATCGAGCCCGATCGAGGCCAGGAACTCCTGCTTCTCCTCGGGCGAGAGCTGCGCCAGCTCGGCCTCGATGGCGGCGGAGATCACCACCGCCTCGGCGCCCTGGGCCTTGGCCATCGCCTCGACCCGGGCTGAATGGGCGTTGCCGGTCGCCGCCTCCTCCTCCGCCACGTTGCAGACATAGAGCACGGGCTTGGAGGTCAAGAGCGCCAGGCGCCGGAACGGCTCGCGCTCCTCCGCTGACAACTCGACCGTGCGGGCCGGCTTGCCCTCGCGCAGCACCGCCAGCGCCCGCTCCATCAGCTCGATCTCGGCTTTGGCGTCCTTGTCGCCACCCTTGGCGCGCTTGGAGGCGGTCTGCACCCGCCGCTCCAGGCTCTCCATATCGGCCAGCATCAGCTCGGTCTCGACCGTCTCGGCATCGCGCACCGGGTCAACCGAACCCTCGACATGGGTGACGTCGCCCTCGAAGCAGCGCAGCACGTGCAGGACGGCGTCGGTCTCGCGGATATTGGCCAGGAACTGGTTGCCCAGCCCCTCGCCCTTCGACGCGCCCCGGACCAGCCCGGCGATGTCGACGAATTCGAGCTGGGTCGGGATGATCTTGGCCGAGCCTGCGATCGCCGCCAGCTTGTCCAGCCGCGGATCGGGCACGCCGACGCGGCCGGTGTTCGGCTCGATCGTGCAGAACGGGTAGTTTGCCGCCTCCGCCGCCTGGGTGGAGGTCAGCGCGTTGAACAGCGTCGACTTGCCGACATTGGGCAGGCCGACGATGCCGCAATTGAATCCCATGGGTCTCGTCCGGATCTCTCGAATCGGCGCCCGTCTAGCACGGATGGTCCGGCGTGGGGAGTCGCCGCCGGGGCCACCGCACTTGACGCCGGCTCGGCGAGGGTGGCACCTGGAGGGAAGACCGTCCTGACGAACTGCCGGCATTTTCCGTCCGGGCGAGTGAGCCGGACCGTTTCCATCCAAGCCGAACACCGCCTCCAGCAGTGCCCTCGACGCCCCCGGAGACCAGCCCCATGACCCTGACCCTGCCCCGAGTCATCGGCCATCGCGGCGCCGCGGCCCATGCGCCGGAGAACACCCTGGCCTCGTTCCGCAAGGCCGCCGCGCTGGGCGTCGAGATGGTCGAGTTCGACGTCAAGCTGACCCGCAACCGGGTGCCGGTGGTGATCCATGACGATACCCTGGACCGCACCACCGACGGCAGCGGCACCGTCGCCAATGCCGATTTCGCGGCGCTGCGCATGCTCGACGCCGGCCGCAAATTCGCGCCGGAGTTCCGCGGCGAGCGGATTCCGACCCTGGACGAGGTGCTGACCCTGGCGCTGGAGCTGGGCCTGGCCGTCAATATCGAGATCAAGCCCTGCCCGGGCCGCGAGGTCGAGACCGCGGAGGTGGCGCTGGCGGCGGCGCAGCGGCTGTGGCCCGCCGACCGGCCGAAGCCGCTGGTCTCCAGCTTCGCCATCGAGAGCCTCATGAAGGCCCGCGAGATCGCGCCCGACTGGCCGCGCGGCTATCTGATCTGGGAGCGGCCGGCGGTCTGGGCCGCCAATGCCGACGCCATCGGCGCCGCCACCATCAATGTCAGCCACGAGAAGGAGACGCCGGAGACGATCGCCGAATACCGCGCCACCGGCCGGCCGGTCCTGGCCTACACGGTCAACGACCCGGAGCGGGCCCGCGTTCTGTTCGATCTCGGCGTCGCCGGCGTCTTCTCCGACGCGCCGGACCGCATCCTCGCCCTCTGATCGCCGCTTTTGCCGCCGATACGGGGGGCGCCGCCGGAATGGGCCAGGAGAGATTTGGCGCGTGCAGGGCTTCATCGACCAGACGATCGCCTTCATCGGCACCCATGCCGGCTGGGCCGGGCCGATCATCCTGGCCTTCGCCCTTGGCGAATCCTTCGTCGTCCTCAGCCTGGTGCTGCCGGCCACCGCCCTGCTGGTCACCGCCGGCACGCTGATCCAGTCGGGCGCTCTGAGCCCGTGGAACGTGATCCCCTGGGCGATTGTCGGCGCCGTTCTGGGCGACACCGTCTCCTACTGGGTCGGGGCATGGCTGGAGCACCGGGTGGAGCGGATCTGGCCCTTCACCCGGCATCCGCAGATGCTGCGCAGCGGCCACGACTTCTTCGTCCGCTGGGGCGGCATCAGCGTCTTCACCGGCCGGTTCCTCGGCCCGGTCCGCGCCGTGGTCCCGCTGGTCGCCGGCATGATGGGGATGCGCCATATCCCGTTTCAGATCGCCAATGTCGCCTCCGCGATCGCCTGGGCGCCGACCTGGGTCGGGCTCGGATGGTTCGCCGGCGAGACGCTGACCCGCATCTTCGGCATTGAAGAAGCGGCGCCGCTGCTGATCATACTCCTGGTCGTCATGACGCTGGCCGGCGTCGTGGCGGCGTTCCGCCTGCTGGCCCGCAAGAGCAAGACCCCGCATGAAGATCGCCCGGATCGCCCCTAGCCTCGCCGTCGCGCTGGCCGTCGCCGCCGCGGCCGGACCGGCGCGGGCGGACGGGCTGGACGACTTCTTCAGCAGCATCCGCCGCCAGTTCGAGGAGCCGGCCCGGCCGAGCCGGTCGCAGAGCTGCGCCCAGACCGAAGCCGAGGCGCATGTGCTGGCGACCACGGCGGAGAGCGATCTGGGCCGGGTGCGGGCGCGGATCGATCGGATCGAACGCGAGGCCGCCACCGGCACCGCCCGCGCCTCGATCGACCAGGCGACCCAGATCGCGGCCCAGGCCCAGGGCCTGTCGGCGAAGCTGCGGCGGGCGCAGGCGGCTTATCGCACCATCATCGGCCAGTGCGGCCGGCCCGACCTGCAGAGCGAGCGGCTGGGCAGCCTGGCCCGCCGGCTGGACGCCGAGGCGCGGCGGGCGAACCGGCTGGCCGACCGCATCGCCTCGACCCCGACCGGCGCCCTGCCCGGCGGCCCGCAGGCCTGCCCGGCGCTGGTCGACGACGCCCGGTCGGTGCAGGCCGACACCGCCACGGTCCTCGACCGCGCCGGCCGGCGCCTGCGCGAGCTGGAAGCCGCCGATCCGCTGGCCGGCCGCACCGGGGCCCTGGCGGTCGCCGACGAGATCGCCGAGCAGCGCCAGCGCGTCGACACCATTGACGCGCGTGCCGCCACCCAGGGCCCGGACTGCGCCCAGGCCGCGGCGATCCGCGACCGCGCCGCCACCGACCGTCAGTCGCTGCAGGCGCTGCAGGACCAGGCCACCAAGCTGATCGGCCCGCCGGCGCCGGAGGAGGCCGAGCCGACGCTGAGTGCCGCGCAGCGGCGCCGGATCCAGCAGCGCCTGGCCGCGCTGGGCCATTATCGCAGCCCGGTCGACGGCCTGTTCGGCGACGCCACGCGGCGAGCGATCGCCGTGTACCAGCGCGCCGCCAGCGCCGCGCCGACCGGCCGGCTGACCCGCGCCCAGGCCGATGCGCTGCTGGCCGACCCGGCAACGGCGCCGCCCAGGCCGCTGGTCCAGGCGGCGGAGCCTCCGGCCACCCCGCCGGCCCCCGGCTCAGGGCAGACGCCTCTGGCGTCGACCGAAGCCGCGCCGGCTCCGTCGGCATCCGATCGGGCGGAGGCGGCCGCTCCGCCGCAAGCCGCGCCGGAAACGGGGCCGGCCGAGACCGGACCCGGCGCGGCATCTGCCGCCGGGACGCCGCCTGCGGCGGAACCGCCGGTCCAGTCCCCGGCGCCGGCGGAGACACCGCCCGCTGCGGCTGCGAACCCGGCGCCTCCGGCCGCCGCCTCTCCGCCGCCCTCCGCCGAGGCGGTGCCGCCGGCACCGCCCGCTGGGCAGGCGCCGGCCGCCCCGATCGCCCCGACCCAACCCCCGGAGGCGCCGGCCGGCCCGCAGGCTATGCCCGCGGCCCGCGTCGCCGCCAAGCTCATCGAGGCGCTGCGCCGTTGGCCGCAGCCGCCGGTGGTGACGGTGCCCCCCGCGCCGGATGTGGCCCCCGCGGCGCCGGATCCCTTCGCCGAGTTCTACGCCCGGATGCGCGGCCATGCCGCCAATGGCGAGATGCAGGCGGTGCAGGCCGGCCGCTACGAGCTGGTCGGCCGGGCGTTGATCGAGCACGGCGCCGAGTCGACGCAGATGCTCGACGCCGACCTGCTGCTGGTGCAGGCGGCCCAGGCCCTCGACGCGCGGGCCGATGCCCGCCGCAGCCTGACTGCGGCGGCGCCGCTGATCGGCCGGCTGGGCAGCGGCGAGAGCCGGCGGTCGCGGCAGGCGCTGGAAGCGGCGACGGCCTGGCTGGGCCTGCGCATCGTCGCCGCCGACCTGCTGGAGGCGGTCGGCGCGGCGGGGGGCAAGCCGCTGGACGGCACCACCGCCGACCGCATGGCCGAACGGCTGGACCAGATCGAGCAGGTGATGGCCCAGGCGGAGGACGGTGTCGACGAGCTGGCGGCCCAGGCCCTGTTCCTGCGCGCCGCGGTGCTGGCCTCGGCCGGGCGCATGCCGGACGACCCCGAGCTGAGGGCCGAGATCGACCGCCTGCTGGACTGAGCAGGCGGCCGGGTCGGCCACCTCACCCCGAATTCATCCGCGGGTCAGCCTCGCGCAACCCCGTCTCGCCTAGCCTCGGGCCCTGCGGACGAGCGCTCGCGCCGGCACGGGCCTGGCTCAGCCGCCGGCGCCGAACGGGGATGTCGGGCCGCCCTGCCAGTGGCACCGGCGGCCGAGGAGGAACGGATGAGAGCGCAGATCCTGGCGGGGGTTGCCGCGGCGGCTCTGCTGTGCGGCGCGCTGCCGGCGCGGGCGGACGATCCGCCGGCCCGGGTCGGGCGGCTGGCCGACATCTCGGGCGCGGTGTCGCTGCGCCCCGACCCGGACCAGCCCTGGGCGGTGGCCGCCCGCAACCAGCCGGTGACCTCCGGCATGTCGTTCTGGACCGAGCCGCAGGCCCACGCCGAGCTGGAGATCGGCCCGACCGAGCTGCATCTCGGCGACCAGGCCGAGCTGGACATCCAGCGGCTCGACGACACCGCCTTCGCCGCCACGCTGGACCAGGGATCGGTCAATATCGAGATCGCCGACCTGCAGGCTGGCGAGAGCTGGACGGTCGACACGCCGCGCGGCACGGTCACGCTGGAGCGGCCGGGCGAGTACCGCATCGATGCCGGCACGACCCAGGACCCCACCCAGGTGGTGGCGTTCTCCGGCGAGGCGCAGATCGCCGGCGGGCCGGACGGGCCGGTCGACATCCAGGGCGGCGAGACCGGCGTGGTCAGCGGCAGCGACCCATTCAGCTACACCCTGGCGCAATCGGCCGATCGCAGCCCGCTCGACGACTGGGCCGAGGGCCGGAACCGGACAGCCGCCGCGGCGCCGCGCTACGTCCCGCGCGCCATGACCGGCTGGCAGGACCTGGAGGCCGCGGGCACCTGGGCGGAGACGCCGACCTACGGCGCCGTCTGGTACCCGACCGACGTGCCGTCCGGCTGGGTGCCCTACCGCTACGGCCGCTGGGCGTATGACGACCGCTGGGGCTGGACCTGGATCGACGACCAGCCCTGGGGCTTCGCCCCGTTCCACTACGGCCGCTGGGCCTATGTCGGCGACCGCTGGGGCTGGGTGCCCGGCCCGGTCGAGGCGCATCCGGTCTACGCCCCGGCGCTGGTCAGCTTCTTCGCCGGGGCCGCGGTCGGCGCCGCGGTCACCGCGGCGGCCGACAGCCACCCGATCGGCTGGTACCCGCTGGGCCCGGGCGAGATCTACCGCCCGCCCTACCGGGTCAGCGACACCTATGCCCGGAACCTGAACATAACGAATGTCCGGAACGTCGAGATCAACCGGATCACCAACATCCACAACGGACCGACGATCATCGAGAACGGCGCCAACCGCCGCTTCGCCACGGTGGTGCCGGCCCAGGTCCTGGCCGCCCGCCAGCCGGTGGCGCGTGCCGCGCTGCCGGTGCCGACCGAGCAGCTGGCTCACGCCCGGCTGACCCCGGTTTCGACCCTGCCGCACCCGGCCCCCGCGGCCGCCGGCCAGCCGCCGGCGCCGCATCCGGCGCTGACCCGCGGGCCGGACGGACGGCCGCCGCTGGCCGCCGCCGACCCGAAC
>NZ_JAHVDK010000058.1:0-13899 GCF_051487185.1 Inquilinus limosus | reverse complement strand
AGCCCGACGCTCATGACTCTACTAGCGTCCGAGATACCGCGCCCGCTTGCTTCGCCTCTCATCCAGAGACCAAACCGCCGGCCGCGTATCCCTTCTCCACTTCAACTCACTTGTCCAAGATCCGCGCCCTTCCGAGAGCTCTCGCCCCCTCCAGAGCCGCATCCGCCCGTCGCGCCTTCCCCTTCCAGGGCCGGCCCGCCAGGGCAGAAACGTCGATGTAATCCTTCCGACTTCCCAGTGCAACCGGATTTTCATCCGCCGCTCTGTCCGACCCGCCGTTTCGCTTTCGCTCACCGCCGCGTCGCCGTCGGTGAGGCGGGTTATAGGGAGGTCGCGGAGCCCTGTCAAACGCTTTGTGACGAAAATTTTTCGGACAGCATCTCCACCTCGCGAAGGGCCATCCCACGCAAGGCAGAGGGGCTCGGACCATCATCGGTCCGGGCGGTTCCGCCCGTCCCGACAGCCCTGAGATGGGGATTCGCGCGGGCGCGCGCAAGGGGGCCAGGACGGGATTTGGAGCGGGCGGGGCCGGTTGACCTGATTCCGCCGCTCCCGCATCTTCGGCCGACGATTCAGGCGCGCCCCGGCCAAGCGGGCGGCCTCCCCACCGCCCCCTGGAGACCGACCCATTGCGAATCGCGCCGATCGGAGTCCTGTCGTTTCTCGCCTTGGCCGGTCTCGGGGCCGGCGCCGTCCTGCTCCTCCCCGAATCGCCGCATCGGGCCGACGCCGCCACGGGCAGCCCGGCCCCGACACTCCCATCGGATCTGCGCGACCAGATTGCCTATGACGTCCTGATTCCCGCCCCGGAGGAGCCGGCGGACTGGATGCTCTCGGCCGTTGCCGAGGGTCTGAGCCGGCCGCTGGACCGCAGCGGCACCGAGCGTCAGGTGCTGGAGGTGGCCGAGGGCGACACGCTGACCGGCCTGCTGACCGAGGCCGGAGTCGCCGAGGACGAGGCCCATGCCGCCGTCTCCGCCCTCGACGGCCTCTACGACCCCACACGACTGCGAATCGGCCAGCCGATCACCGTGACCTTCGACCGCAGCGGCGGCGAGCGCGTGCTGAAGGCGGTCAGCCTGATGCCGGAGGTCGACCGCACCCTCACCGCCCGCCGCGCACCGGACGGCGGCTTCCGCAGCAGCGAGGCCGAGCGGGTGCTGGAGACCCGGCCGGTCGGCATCCAAGGCGAGATCGAATCGAGCCTCTACGCCGACGCGACCGCGGCCGGGGTGCCTGATGCGGTGGTGCTGGGGCTGCTGAAGACCTGGGCCTATTCGGTCGACTTCCAGCGCGACCTGCAGCCGGGCGACCGATTCGCCGTGCTGTTCAGCCAGGACCACAACCCGGACGGCAGCGTCGCCCGGCTCGGCTCCGTCGAGATGGCGCGGCTCGAGCTCGGCGACAAGACGCTGACCATGTACCGGTTCGAGAGCCGCGACGGCACGGTCGACTACTACGACCGCGACGGCACCAGCGTGCGCCGCCTGCTGTTGCGCACCCCGGTCGACGGGGCGCGGCTGACTTCCCGATTCGGCGCCCGGCGCCACCCGGTGCTGGGCTACACGCGGATGCATCGTGGCGTCGATTTCGGCGCGCCCAGCGGCACCCCGATCTACGCCGCCGGCGACGGCACGGTGGAGCTGATCGCCACCCAGCGCGGCTATGGCCGCGTCATCCGGCTGCGGCACAACGGCAAGCTGTCGACCGCCTATGCCCATCTGAGCCGCTTCGCCAGGCTGAAGAAGGGCGCGCGGGTCAAGCAGGGCGACGTGATCGGCTATGTCGGCTCCAGCGGCATGGCGACCGGGCCGCATCTGCACTACGAGGTGCTGGTGAACGGCAGTCAGGTCAATCCGCTGAGCGTCGACCTGCCGACCGGCACCACGCTGGCGGGCCGCGACCTGGCCGCGTTCAAGCGCCGGGTCGAGGCGATCGACCGGCAGTTCCGGCGGCTGACCGAGGAGGCGCCGGTGGCCGCCATCGGCCGGGTCGACGGCTAGGAGCCGGCGAATCGCAGCGCCAGGCCGGCTCCGGGCAGCGGCGGCACCACCACCCCGTTCGGATGCCGGGCATGGTCGACCTGGCCGGCCCGCAGCGCCGATTCGCAGGCATCGAGGTCGCGCGTCGCGATATGCAGCATCGGCTCGGCGCCGACGCCGAGGGTGAAGCCGCCGATCGCGACCGAGTCGCCCTCCCGCCGTGCCCCGTCCAGCGCCGCCCAGGCGGCCAGGGCCGGGTCCGCGAGCGGCGCCGGCAGGTCGAGCCGGGTAAGGCCGGCGGCGCCGTTGGCGTGGCGCTCCCACTCCGGCCGGCGCAACAGCTCCGGCGTCCGGTGCTCGGTGGCGAAGAGCGACAGGCCGAAGGCGTCGCGCCGGGCCGGATAGGCCAGCCGGAAGGAGGGCTGCACCGGCCCCTCCGGCAGATCGAGCAGCCGGGCCAGGTCGCGCGCCGGCTCGGCCCCCGCCCCGGCTTCGGCGAAGGCCGCGGCCGCCGAATCGGCCGATTTGGTCGCGAGGGAGATGCCGAGCAGCCCCTCCCCGTCCCGCGCCAGGCGTTCGCCGAGGCCGTTGTCGAACTGCGTCGGGTCGAGCACGCCGAGCAGCTCGATGTAGTCGGCCTGCAGCATGATGCAGTAATTCGCCGTGCCCCAGCCGATGTGGCGGCCGCGCGGCGTCAGGGTGAAGCCGAGCCGGCGCCAGGTGTCGCGCGCCGCATCCAGCGCCGCCACCGCCAGGATGACGTGGTCGAGCCCGGTGATCGCCGGCATCAGAACCCTCCGTGCTCGGCCAGATAGGCCTCCTCCTCCGGCGTGGTGATCCGCCCGAGGATGAGGTTGCGGTGCGGGAAGCGGCCGAAGCGCTCGATCACCGCGAGATGCCGCCGCGCGTAGTCGACATATTCCGGGTCGCTGAGGCCGGCCGCCTGCAGCTCCACACTGCGGCGCTGGTCGGCGAGGTCCTCGCTGTGCTCGAAGGGCAAATAGAGGAACAGCCGGTGGTCTTCGGTCAGGGACGGGTCGCGGTCGAAGCCCTGCTCGACCGCGGCCTTCGCCGTGGCCAGCGCCTTGGGATCGGTGGCGAAGGCGCGCGGCGTGCCGCGGTACAGGTTGCGCGGGAACTGGTCGAGCAGGATGCACAGCGCCACGGCGCCGAGCGGCGACGCCGCCCAGTCGTCGTGCCGCCCGGCCGCGGCCTCCTCATGCACGGCCAGGAAGCGGGCGCGGATCTCGGCGTCGAAACCGGCATCGCCGGAGAACCAGCGCTCCTTGCCGGACTGCTCGAACCAGAAGCTGAGGACGTCGCGCGCGGCGACGGCAAGCGGGGTCATGCCGGGCAGGCTCCATAGCCGATGATGTCGTCGAACAGGGCGTGCAGCGGGTCCTCGGCCAGATCGACCCCGCCCCGCGGGTCGAGCCGGGCGGCGAATCGGCGGGCCATCAGCGCCTTGCGCCGGTCGCCCGCGGCGAGGTCGGCCGCCGCCTCCTCCAGCATCAGCGCCGCGGCCAGCAGCTCCGCCGCCGGATGCATCAGCCGGCGGGCCAGCCGCGGCCCGTCCTCCGGCCGCGCCCGCAGATGGGCGAAGCCGGCTCGGCAGCCGTCGAGCACCGGGCGCAGCCGGGCCGCGATGTCCTGCAGCGCCGCGGGCGCGGCGTCGAGGATGCCGGAGACCCGGTCCAGGAAGGCGCGGTCGCCCGGCAGCTTGCCGATGGCGGCGCGCAGGAATTCCAGCGCCTGGACATTGGCCGGCCCCTCCCACACCGCGGTGACCAGGGCGTCGCGGTAGAGCCGCGCCGTCGGCCATTCCTCGGTGTAGCCGTTGCCGCCGACGATCTCGACCGCCTGGGCCGCGGCCGCCGTCGCCTCTGCCGCGGTCCAGTATTTGGCCAGCGCCACGGCGGTGCGGCGCCATCCCTCGACCGCCGGGTCCTCGCCCGGCGCCTCGAAGGCCTCGGCCGCCTCGAAGGCCAAAGCCGCCGAGGGCTCCTGGGTCACAGCGAGGTCGAGCAGCGCATCGCGCATCATCGGCGTGGCGCGCAGCAGCGTGCCACCGACGCGGCGATGGCTGGTCCAGGCGAGCGATTCGAGGAGGGCGCGGCGATGGACGCCGGCGGCAGCGAAAGCATTGTGCACCCGGCTGTATTCCAGCGCCTCCAGCATCGCCTTCAGCCCGTGCGGCGGCGGCGCCACCTCGACCGCCCAGGCGCCGTCCAGAACGGTCTCGCCGGTGGCGAGGCCGCGGGTGCCGACCTTGTCCTTGAGGCGGCGGACATGCAGCCGGTTCGGCGTGCCGTCCGGCAGCGCCGAGGGCACCAGATAGCAGCCCAGGCCGCGCGCCCCATCCGGCGCCCCGCGCGGCCGGGCGGTGGCCAGCGCCGCCCCGGCGCCGGCGTTGCTGGTGAACCATTTCAGACCGGTCAGGCGCCAGGCGGCGCCGTCCGGCTCCGCCACCGTGGCGGTGGCGGCGACGTCGGTGCCGCCATGCAGCTCGGTCGCCCAGGTGCCGCCGGTCAGCGCCTGGCCGTCCATCCGGGTCAGCTGCGGCAGCCATTGGCTGCGCACCGGATCCGGCGCCAGCCGGTCGAGCACCCAGGCGACGGCGCCGGTCAGCGTCACCGGGCAGTGCAGCGAGACATCGGCCTGGGACAGCACGCCGCCCATGACGAAGGAGAGCAGATGCGGCGCCCGTTCCGGTCCGAAGGCCAGGCCGATGATACCGCGGCGATAGACCTCGGCATGGCAGGCGCGGTATTCGGCGTTCAGCACCACCCGGCCGGTGGCGCCGCCCGCCCCGTCATGGGTCTCGAGCCGCGGCGGAGCATGCCGGTTGGTGTAGTCGGCCTGCGCCTCCACCGCGTCGCCGACCCAGGCGCCGAACTCCGCCAGCTGGTCGCCGAAGCGCGGCAGCAGGTCCGGGCTGCGCCGGGCCAGGCGGCGCTGCAGGTCGCGGTCGGTGGTGAACAGGTTCAGGCCGCGGATGGCGGGCGGAAGCTCGATCGGTCGGGTCCGGTCCATGGCGGCGGCCTCCCAGCAGCGATGCCCCCAAAATAGCACGGGGCGCCCCCCGGCCGGATGACATGTCATCCGGCCAACCCAATAGAAAAGAGCGCGATTCACGTTTCAGGGGAAAGCGAAACCGCTTTCCCCTGAAACGATCGCGCTCTAGCGCCGCCCCGCAGGGAACATTCCGGCAAGAAAGACTCAGTGGGCGCTGGCCCAGACCTTGCGCTTCACCGAATAAAGCAGGCCGGCGAAGATGATCAGGAACAGGATCACCTTGACACCGGTGTGCTTGCGCTCCTCCATCGTCGGCTCGGCCGTCCACATCAGGAAGTTGGTGACGTCCCAGGCCATCTGCTCATGCGTGGCGTTGGTGCCGTCGGTGTAGGTGACGGCGCCGTCGGTCAGGATGTTCGGCATCGCCGTCACGTGACCGGGGAAATAGGTGTTGTAGTTCAGCCCGTCCGGGACCTGGAACCCTTCCGGCGCGTCGTGGAAGCCGGTGAGGAAGGCGAAGACGTAGTTCGGGCCGTCGGTCTCGCCGCCCGAGCCGCGCGCCTTCGCCATCAGCGACAGGTCGGGCGGCACCTTGCCGCCATTCGCCGCCGCCGCCGCCTTGTCGTTCGGGAACGGGTTGTGGAACCGGTCCGAGGGCAGCGCCGTGCGCTCGATCGGCTCGCCGGCATCGTTGGTGTCGGCGACCTTGTACTCGGCCGCGATCGCCTTGACCTCGTCCTCGCTGAAGCCCAGGCCGCTGAGGTCGCGGTAGGACATCAGATGCATCGAGTGGCAGGTCGAGCAGACCTCCTTGTAGACCTGGAAGCCGCGCTGGGCCGAGGCCCGGTCGAAGGTGCCGAAGAAGCCGCCGAACGACCAGTTCTGGGCCGGCGGCGCCGGCGGATGCTCCTCCTGCGCCCGGGCGGCCGGAAGATCGGCGCCGAGCGCGAGCCACAGGGCCGCGGCGGTGACGGCGGATCGCAGCATGATCTTGTCGAGGAGCGGCATGGTCACGCCTTCACCGTGTTCGTAGCGGCCGACGGCCCGAGGACGGATTCGCTGATGCTGCGCGGCAGCGGCAGCGGCCGTTCGATCTTGCCCAGGATCGGCAGGATCACCAGGAAGTGCAGGAAGTAATAGGCCATGCCGACCTGGCCGATCACCACCGGCAGCCCCTCCGGCGGCTGCGACCCGGCGTAGCCGAGGCCGATCACCGAGGCCACCAGCAGCCAGAAGCACCAGCGGTAGATCGGGCGGAACCGGGCACTGCGCACCCGGCTGGTGTCGAGCCAGGGCAGCACGAACAGGATGGCGATGGCGCCGAACATCGCGATCACGCCCAGCAGCTTCGCCGGGATGCCGAACAGGCTGAAGGTGATCGAGCGCAGGATCGCGTAGAACGGCAGGAAGTACCATTCCGGGACGATATGCGCCGGCGTCTGCAGCGGGTTCGCCTGGATGTAGTTGTCCGCATGCCCCATCAGGTTCGGCGCGAAGAACACGATGAAGGCATAGAAGATCAGGAACACGGCGATGCCGAAGCTGTCCTTGGCCGTGTAGTACGGGTGGAAGGGCAGCGTGTCCTGCGGCCCCTTCGGGTCGATGCCCGAGGGGTTGTTCGAGCCGGTGACGTGGAAGGCGCCGACATGGACGATGACGACGCCGAGGATCACGAAGGGCAGCAGGAAGTGCAGCGAGTAGAAGCGGTTCAGCGTCGGGTTGTCGACCGCGAAGCCGCCCCACAGCCAGGTGACGATGTTCTCGCCGACCAGCGGGATGGCCGAGAACAGGTTGGTGATGACAGTGGCGCCCCAGAAGCTCATCTGGCCCCAGGGCAGCACATAGCCCATGAAGGCGGTGGCCATCATCAGGAGGAAGATCAGCACGCCGAAGATCCACACCAGCTCGCGCGGCGACTTGTAGGAGCCGTAGTACAAGCCGCGGAAGATGTGGATGTAGACCGCGATGAAGAACATCGACGCGCCGTTGGCGTGGATGTAGCGCATCAGCCAGCCGTAATTGACGTCGCGCATGATGCGCTCGACCGACTGGAAGGCGTAGTCGACATGCGGCGTGTACTGCATCGACAGGAACAGGCCGGTGGCGATCATGATCACCAGCATCATCCCGGCGATGGCGCCGAAGTTCCAAAGATAGTTGAAGTTCCGCGGCGCCGGATACTCGCCGTACTCCTTGTACATCATGGAGAAGATCGGCAGCCGCGAGTCGATCCAGCGGATCGTCGGGCTCCGGAAGGTCGACGGTTGGGCCGATTCGTGGGCCATGGGGCAGTCTCCGGAACGAGCGGCTCAGCCGATCTTGATCTTGGTGTCGGCGGTGAAGCTATAGGTCGGCACGGCGAGGTTCGTCGGCGCCGGGCCCTGCCGGATGCGCCCGGAGGTGTCGTAGATCGAACCGTGGCAGGGGCAGAACCAGCCGCCGAAGGGGCCGCGATTCTCGCCCGGATTCTGGCCCAGCGGGATGCAGCCGAGATGGGTGCAGACGCCGACGACCACGAGCCATTCCGGCTTCTGCACACGGGCGGAGTCGGGCTGCGGGTCCGGCAGCTGGCTGAGCGGGACCTCCTCGGCGGCCTTGATCTGGTCCTCCGGCCGGTGGCGGATGAACACCGGGGTGCCGCGCCACTTCACCGTCAGGGACTGGCCGACCGCCACCGGCGCCAGGTCGACGTCGATCGTCGCCAGGGCCAGCACGTCCTTCGACGGGTTCATGCTGTCGATCAGGGGCCAGGCGACGCTGGCGACACCGACCGCGCCCACGGCGCCGGTCAGGAGATAGAGGAAATCGCGTCGGGTGCCCCCCTCCCCGGATGCGTGATCCCCGGTCGGCGTGTGGCTCGGGCCAGGTGTGCCCTGGAGGGTGGTATCCGACATTGTTTCAACGGTCCTTCTTGGTCGACCTTATTCTCCCGCGCCTCCCCGAAACTGGCTGGCTTCGGCCCGGGTTGACGCGCAATCCGGGCAGGAGGCGGCTTCGGTCTATACAATGCCATCCCGACCCTGGCAATTCGCTAAGAAACACCAGCGACGCAGCACCGCGGGCCCCATGCGACTCGTCCTCTACGAACCGGACATCCCCCAGAACGCCGGCACCATGATGCGGCTGGCCGCGGCGCTCGGCGTCGCCGTCGACCTGATCGAACCCTGCGGCTTCCTGGTCGACGACCGGCGGCTGCGCCGCGCGGCCATGGATTACGCGGATTTCCTCGATCTCACGCGCTGGACGAGCTGGCGGCGCTATGCCGAAACGGCCCATGCCGGGCGGCTGGTGCTGCTGACCACGAAGGCCGATCTGCCCTACACCCGCTTCGCCTTCGCCCCCGACGATCGGATCATGGTCGGGCGCGAGAGCGCCGGCGTGCCCGAGGCGGTGCATGATGCGGCGGATTCCCGCATCGTCATCCCGCTGCGGCCGGAGGCGCGCTCGATCAACGTCGCGACGGCGGCGGCGATGGTGCTGGGCGAGGCGATTCGCCAGACCGGAGCCCGCCCCTGATCCCCGCCCCTGCGGCGCGGATGGCCATTCCTGGGCTTCGCCCACCGTCCTATGGTGCCGGCGCTGCAACAAAGGTCCGCCGCATGAGTTCGACATCCGACCTGACCGAATCCCGCAAGGCGGAAGCCGCCGCCTGGTTCGCAACGCTGCGCGACCGGATCTGCGCTGCCTTCGAGGCGATCGAGGACGACTATGCCGGCCCCCTCTCCGACCGGCCGCCCGGCCGCTTCGAGCGCAAGGCCTGGGACAGGCCGGGCGGCGGCGGTGGCGTGATGTCGCTGATGCGCGGCCGGGTGTTCGAGAAGGTCGGCGTCAACATCTCGACCGTGCATGGCGAGTTCTCGGAGGCGTTCCGGGCGCAGATCCGCGGCGCCGAGGGCGACGGACGGTTCTGGGCCTCGGGCATCAGCCTGGTCGCACATCTGCAGAGCCCGCTGGTTCCGGCGGTGCACATGAACACGCGGCGGATCGAGACCTCGGTCGGCTGGTTCGGGGGCGGCGCCGATCTGACCCCGATGGTTCCGGACGAGGCCGACACGACCGAGTTCCACGCCGCGCTGCAGGCGGCCTGCGACCGCCACGACCCCGGCTATTACCCGCGCTTCAAGGAGTGGTGCGACAGATACTTCTTCCTGCCGCACCGGGACGAGCCGCGCGGCGTCGGCGGCCTCTTCTACGACAATCTCGACAGCGGCGACTGGGACGCCGACTTCGCCTTCACCCGCGATGTCGGCCTCGCCTTCCTCGACGTCTATCCGCGCATCGTCCGCCGCCACATGGACCGGCCCTGGACCGAGGAGCAGCGGGCGCACCAGCTGCGGCGTCGCGGCCGCTATGTCGAGTTCAACCTGCTGTACGACCGCGGCACCACCTTCGGGCTGAAGACCGGCGGCAACGCCGAGGCGATCCTGATGTCCCTCCCGCCGCTGGTCGCCTGGCCCTGATCCCTGATCAGCGCCCTCACCCTCGCCACCATGCGCGACCGCACCGGCAAGCCGATCGATTGAGCCCAGTGGCCCTTTGAGATCGACTCTTCGGTCCCCTCCCCGTCATGGCGAGCCCCGAAGGGGCGCGGCCATCCAGCGGCACCGACCTCTGGATGGCCGCGGCGCTCCTCGCCTCGCCATGACAGGTTGGTATTTCGTTCCGTCGGTACGAGGCTGTCGGATCGCCGCCCTCTCCTTCGTCCTCCGGTGGAACCCGGCGCACCAGGCGCCACCATCGACAGGAGGATGAGATGAGAAAAGTCATTGCCGCCACATTCCTGAGCCTGGACGGCGTGATGCAGGCCCCGGGCGGGCCGGAGGAGGACCCGACCGGCGGCTTCGCGTTCGGCGGCTGGGTGTTCCCCCACTGGGACGAGGTCACGGGCAAGGCGATCGACGAGACCTTCGGCTCGCCCTTCGACCTGCTGCTCGGCCGCAAGACCTACGAGATCTTCGCCGCCCACTGGCCGTATGTCGGCGAGGACGATTCGATCGGCAAGGTGTTCAACCGGGTCACCAAATATGTCGCCACCAGATCAGCCACGCCGCTGACCTGGCAGAACTCCGTGGCCCTGCGCGGCGACGCGGCGGATGCGGTGGCCGAGCTGAAGCGGCAGGACGGGCCGACCCTGCTGCTGCAGGGCAGCAGCGGGCTGATCCAGTCGCTGCTGGCGCGCGACCTGATCGACGAGTTCCGCCTGATGACCTTCCCGATCATTCTGGGCAAGGGCAAGCGCCTGTTCGGCCCGGGCGCCATCCCGGCCGGGCTGAAGCTGGTCGACAGCAAGGTCTCGACCACCGGGGTGGTCATCAGCACCTATATCCGCGCCGGCGAGGTGACGGCCGGATCCTTCGCCCAGGCCGAACCGAGCGAGGCCGAGCTGGCCCGGCGCGAGCGGATGAAGCGGGAAGGCTGAGGAGCCGCGGAGGCCGCGCAGCCGGCGGCCTCCGCAGCCTCCGGGGATCTAAGAGACCGTTTTGGAAATGCGCTGGCGTGAGTCGGCTGGCGGTGGTTTCGAGAACCGGAGCGCAGCGGACATGAAGGTCCGTGAGCACCGAAAGCGCAGAAACCGCCGTCAGACGGCCACGCCAGTAGCGTTTCCAAATGGTCTCTAAGCGGCCAGGGCGCCGGAGCGCTTCGCGGTCCAGGTCGCGATGTAGTCCATCAGCCCCGGCGAGAGGCAGTCATAGGGCGGCAGCCCCAGCTCCTTCAGCCGGGTCCGCACCCCGTCCATCAGGCTCGGGTCGACGCCCGATTCGATGATCGAGGACACGAAGGCGGCGAAGGTCGGCTCGGCGTAGCCACCCTGCTCGAACCGCTCCGGATGGATGAAGGACAGGCCCTTGAACGGGTGGTCGCGCTCGACCGGGCCGTACATGTGGACGCCGCATTGGCGGCAGGCATGCCGCTGGATCAGGGCGTTTGGATCGACCACCGCGAGCTTGTCGCCGTTCTCCAGCACCGTCACCTTGTCGCTCGGCACCACCGCCACGATCGAGAAGGCGGCGCCCTGCGGCTTCCAGCATTTGGTGCAGCCGCAGGCGTGGTTGTGGGCGACATCGCCTTCGATGCGGACCCTGACGGGGCGGTCGGTGCAGGCACAGACCAGCGTTCCGCCCTGGAAGCTGCCGGACCCGCGGCGCACGCCGCCGTCGACGACCGGGTGTATGGAAACTTGGCCGCTCATCGCGTTTCTCCCTTTGAGATTCGTTGGCCCCGGATGGTCGTTCCGGCGGAAGTGTCCGACATGTGCGGCGGAATCTCTATTGGACCCTGGGACGAGAAATGGTGCCAAGATCGGGCGTCAGCCCAGCCTGAGGAGAGCCATGTTCGACCCTTGTGAGCGCCGCCCGATCGGCCGTACCCCGCTGCGCGTGTCCCGCCTCGGCATCGGCGGCGGCAGCCTGTTCAGCTCGATCGGCGACGCCGCGGTGGCGGCCCTGGTCGACCATTGCTGGGAGCGCGGCCTGCGCCATTTCGACACCGCCGCGCTCTATGCCGGCGGGGTCAGCGAGGAGCGGTTCGGCACAGCGCTGGCGCAGCGGCCGCGCGACGAGCATGTGCTCTCGACCAAGGCCGGCCGCACCACCGAGGATGGCGAGAACCGCTTCGACTACACGCGGGACGGCTTGCTTCGCTCGGTCGAGCGCAGCCTGGCGCGACTGAAGCGCGACCGGCTGGACATCGTCTTCATCCACGACGTCACCCCCGACCTGCTCGGCGACGCCTACGACGCCCGCTTCGCCGAGGCGATGGACGGCGCCTATCCGGCGCTGGCGGAGCTGCGAGGCCAGGGCGTGGTCGGCGCCGTCGGCGTCGGGGTCGGCAGCTGGCAGGTGTGCCGGCGCTTCGCCGAGGCCGGCGAGTTCGACTGCATGATGCTGGCCGGCGGCTACACCCTGCTGAAGCAGGAGTCGGTGCCGTTCCTCGACCAGTGCCTGGCGCGGGGCATCTCGGTGCTGCTGGCGGCGCCGTTCAACACCGGCATCCTGGCGACCGGGGTCATCGAGGGTGCCCGTTACCAGTACAAGCCGGCCCCGCCCGAGATCCTGGAGCGGACGCGGCGGATCGAGGCGGTGTGCCGCCGCCACGACGTGCCGCTGCCGGCGGCGGCGCTGCAGTTCCCGTTGCGCCACCCGGCCGTGGTCAGCGTCGTCGTCGGCCACCAGTCGGCCGAGGAGGTCAACCGCAACATGGCCCTGCTGCGCCGGGACATTCCGGAGGCGTTCTGGGGCGAGCTGGCGGCAGAAGGGGTGGCAGCCGTTCAGCCGACGCCGTGACGATCCCAGGGCGGGACCTTTTCGGAACTCCCAACACGTCATTGCGAGCGCAGCGAAGCAATCCAGAGGCCGTTTGGCGTGGCCCCTGGATTGCTTCGTCGGCTTCGCCTCCTCGCAATGACGGCGAGGGACAGGTGTTTTGAAAAAGGTCCCAAGGCGGGACAGCTGGTAGCAGCCTGAGGCCGCGCGTGCCGGCTCGATCACGGCGATTCGCGGAAGGCTTCACCGCTTCCGTGCCACGAGGAACGGCCGCGCGTCCTTGCCGCGCGAGGCGTGGCGCCCGCGCTCGATGATCTCGAACCCCACCGCCGCGATCTCGCGCTCCAAGTCCTTCGCGCTGAGAAAGCTCACATAGGGCGCCTTGCCGACGAGCTGCATCAGGGGCAGGACGATATGCATCAGCGGGTTCGCCTCGCCGAGGCATGGCGTCTTGGAAATGAAGATCCCGCCCGGCTTCAGCAGCCGATGGACGCCCCTCAGGGCCGCCTCCCGCGCCGCCACCAGATGCAGGACGTTGAAGCCGAGAGCGGCGTCGAACGTCCCGTCCGGGCAAGGCATCGCGTCGGGCGTCGCGACCTCGAAGTCGGCATTGGCGCATCCTTCGGCTTCGGCCCTCTTGCGGGCGATCGCGATCATCTCGCCCGATATGTCGGTCGCGACGATGCGCCCGACGAAAGGCGCGAGCCTCAGCGCCGTCGTCCCCGTGCCGCACCCGAATTCGAAGACCGCATCGCCGCCTTTGAGATGGTGCCGCGTGCGCTCCAGCGTACGCTCGTAGCCCGCCCTATCTGCGATCGGACCGGCGGCGTATCTGCTCGCGCCCCGGTCCCAAAAGCGCGCATCATTGGCGAAGCGGAACATGGCGGCCTCCTATGGGCTCGTTTCGCATATGCGCAGGCATTCGAAATTGCTGATATCTGCACATTGAGACGCGTTCGTGACAGCCACCACCGTCATCGCGAGCCCCGCAGGGGCGTGGCAATCCAGGCCGGCCCGCCTCGTGCGGCAGGACTGGATTGCTTCGCTGCGCTCGCAATGACGGTTTGGGGAGCCACACCCTGCAACCCATCACCGTCATCGCGAGGCGCGCAGCGCCGTGGCGATCCAGCCTGCCGCCGCCCGCGCCAGCCCCAGGTCGGTCGCGTTAACACAGTGTGCAATTGCGTTAACTCGCGCACCTCGTTCATGATATGTTCCATGACAGAGGTGCCGCCCGATCTCGACATCCAGGCGTATTGCCGCGGCCTCGCGCTGCAGCAGGTCGAGATGCTCACGCGCCTGGCCGAGATCGGCATGCAGCTGGCCGAAGGCGCCGGCGCCCGCGCCCTCGCCGCCCAGACCGCACAGGCGGAACCCAAGGCGGACGAGGCCGAGGCCCAGCCGGCCCGGACCGAAGATCCCGGCCTGGACTTCGCCCGCTACGCCCATCTGGTGCGCCAGACCCTGGCCCAGCGCGCCCGCGCTGCCCGCGACCTCTGCGCCGACGACAAGGCCCGCACCGCCGCGCGCGAGGCCGGCCGCCCGGCCCGCCGCGACCGCCACCGCGACGAGGTCGAGCAGGTCCTGAAATGCATGATCTGGGACGAGGTCGAGGATCTCGACCGCTGCGAGGCCCTGTC
>NZ_JAHVDK010000057.1:0-18482 GCF_051487185.1 Inquilinus limosus | reverse complement strand
GGTCGGCCACCAGCAATGTGCAGTCTTTCCGGGCGAGCCGCCTCAAGAGTGCCGAACCGACCATGCCATTGTGGCCGGTGACCCAGACCCGTTTACCCCGCAACTCCAACGGCCGGTCGGCAGATCCGTTCGACATTCAAGCGCTCTCCGTCCGAAAAAATCTGCAGATTTAGTTTATATTGTCGTACATTTGTATTGTTCAGGCATTTACATCAGAATTGATTGTAGCTCTCCTGCCTGGTCAGAGCATCTTGGCAACAGAGATAGTATGAGTACCGCTAGCGAGTAGCATCGGCTCCTGCCGAGGATGCAGCCTCGTTGCGCCGGCGCCGAGGTCAGCGACAGCGCGAGCGGAACCGCTCCCGAGGGGACTCACTGATCCTGGTGCCTGCTCTCGGGCCACGCAGGCGTGGCAATCCGGACTACGGAAAAACGGCATTCTGCTCTGCGATGCGACGGCGCTCAGCATCTCCGATAAGGCGATCGGAGCGGGATGGCTCCGTCGCCACGGCCTGCCTCAGCTCTTGCCCTTGCTGCACTGAGCTGTCGTTGTTTGCTCCGGGCAGGCCATACCAGCCCGTCTTCAATCGTGGGGCGACGATCGGATTGTTCAACCCGTGGCCTATCCGTCGGCGAGGAGCTTGCCGGTGAAATTCCCCTGCCACAGGCTCGAGTGCCGCCGATAGCCGCGGGCGGTCCGCGCGTCCTTCCAGCGGCCGTGCTGCATCGCCGCCTCGAGCGGCACGCCCTTACGGTCGGCGGCGGTCATCATGCCGGCGCGCAGGCTGTGCGCCGAAAACTCCCCCTCCGCCAGCCCGGTCCCCCTGATCACGCGCTTGACCAGGCGGGCGACGGTCTTGGTGTCGATCGGCTGCAGTCGGCCATCGAGGCCATAGGTGAGATGCCCGCCGCGGTCGATCCGACAGAAGAGGGGACCGGGCGTGTCGCCGCGGGCGGCGAGCCAGGCGGAGACCGCGGTGACGGCGCAGAGCGGCGATTGCGGGACCGCCTGGATCCCGACCTCCTCGCCGCGACGCTCCTGGTCGGTCTTTGAGCCGGCGACGAACAGCACCAGGCCTTCGCTCGTGAAGGTGAGGTCCCGGAGGTCGAAGCCGGCGAGCTCGGAGCGACGGAGGCCGCCGGCGAAGCCGGTCAGCAGCAGCGCCCGGTCGCGCAGACGCCGCTTCGGATCGGGCGCGGTCTCCGGATCGAGCAGGATCATCGCCGCCCGCAGATTCTCCTCGAGCAGCGCGGCTTTCTTCTCGGGCCTGGTTCCCTTGGTCCGGCGCAGGCCGGCGAGAAAGGCCTGGAACTGGGCGTCGTCGAATTGCAGCGGGCGGCCGAGCCGCCGGCGGATCATCAGGACCGCGGCGCGGCGCAGCTCGATGGTGGAGAGCTTGCGGGCCTCGGACAGCGCGGTCAGGTGCATCGCCAGCCAGGAGGCGTCTGCGATTTGCGGATCCAGGCCGAAGCCGAGGCACCATTCGCTCCACTGCCGCCAGGCGGTGCCGTAGGCGCGGCGGGTATTGGCCGAGAGCGAGGCCTCGACCAGCGCGTCCGCGCGTTCCGCCAGGCGGCGGATCTCGGCGATCTGGGCTTCGGTCAGGGCGGCATCCGACGGCACGGCAGCCGCCGTGGTCTCCCGCTGCTTGCCGGTGATGAACGCGTCTGCCATGCCCCCCTCCCCTCCCCCGCTCATGGTTCCGCCCGCAACGCCCCTGACCACAGCACCTCGACCGGGTGGAACCGGACGAGGGATATTTTGTTCAGCACCGCCGGCCGCGGCTGCCAGGCGGCGATCGCGTTGCCGACGGCCAGCGGCACGGTGGCCGGCCGCAGGCCTTCACCGAGCGTCACATGCGGCACCCAGGCCCCGGGCAGGTAGTGCGCCCAGCAGCGCGGGCCGGCGGCCCAGGTCGCCTGGTGATAGGCGCGGTGCAGCGCGAGGAGCTCGGCCGAGATCACTGGTGCCGCGAACAGCACGGCGGGCGGCCCCGGGAACAGGCCCAGGCTCGCCAGCTGGATGCCGAGGGCGGCCTGGCCGTCGGCAAAGCGCTGCAGCGACACGGCGGCGGCCGCCGGAACGAGGCGCTCGTAGACGCCGAGCGTGACGTGCGGTGTCACCTCGGCCCGCGGCGGCGTCATCGCGTCGCAATCGGCGCGCTCGACGGCCTCGATCAGCGGCGCCAGGGCGGCAGCGCTCAGCGGATCGAGATCGAGGTGGACGGCGAACGGCACAGGGCCTCCGGAGCGACTGAGGCTCAGAGTCTACCCGCGCATCGCCCCCTCCGAAAGCCCCAACGCCCGATAAGCCCCCTTATCGGGGGCAGATATACTATAATTATCAAGTATAAATTTTGAATTGACCTTATAAAAAGTCGACCCATTCCAACATTCGCAATGTAAACAATGTCCCCGTCCGCGGGGTGGGCGCCGCGTCCTTATAGGCCCGCCCGGGCCGGGCGCAGCCCCTCGCCTGGGGCTCGGGGCCTTCCACTTCGTTCCAGCCTCCGGTGCGCCCGGCCCTTGCTGGCGGGCCTCCCGGCCGCTCTTCGCCGCCCACCCCGCTTGGCCGGGGACGGGCGGGTTGGAGAGCCAAGGGAGAGACCCGATGCCTGCTGTCGAACACCGCTCGGAACCCGACCGGCCGTCCCTCTATGCCGAGGTCACCGGCCGCATCGTGAGTGAACTGGAGCAGGGCCGGGTGCCCTGGGTCCAGCCCTGGGGCCAGAGCCCCTGCCCCCTCGGTCTGCCCCGCAACGCCGTCTCGGGGCGCCGCTACTCCGGCATCAACATCCTGATCCTGTGGGATGCCGCCGTGGCTTGCGGCTTCCCCTCGCAGGACTGGCTGACCTACCGGCAGGCGCTGGAGCTGGGCGGCCATGTCCGCAAGGGCGAGCGCGGGACCATGGTGGTCTATGCCGACCGCTTCGTGCCCAAGGCCGAGCGCGAGCGCGCCGACCGGGAGGACGACGAGCCCGCGGGCGTGCCGTTCCTCAAGCGCTTTGTCGTGTTCAACGCCGCCCAGTGCGAGGACCTGCCCGAGCGGTCGGCGGCGCCGTGCCGGTGGTGCCGGACAACGCCATCGTGCCCGAGGCCGATGCTCTGATCGAGGCCACCGGCGCCGATATCCGTGTCGGCGGCGCCCGCGCCTTCTATGTGCCGTCTCAGGACTTCCTGCAGGTGCCGCCACGGTCTTCGTTCTTCGCGCCGATCAACTGGTACCGCACCTGCTTCCACGAGCTCGGCCACTGGACCGGCCATCCGTCGCGGCTCGACCGCGACTTCTCCGGCAGCTACGGCTCGGTCGCCTATGGCCGCGAGGAACTCGTCGCCGAGATGGCCAGCGCCTTCGTCTGCGCCTCGCTCGGCATCGTCCCGACCGTCCGCCATGCCGACTATCTCGGCGTCTGGCTCGAGCTTCTGCGCGAGGATGTACGCGCGATCTTCCGCGCCGCCAGCCATGCCAGCCGGGCCGCCGATCTGCTCCTGGAGGCGGCGCCATGCTCCTGATCCCCGATCCCCTGCGCGAGCGGCTGGTCGCCAACTTCCGGGCAGGCCCCGAGCACGATCCGGTGCCGGTGGTGAAGCTCTATGCCCCCTGGGGCGTCGCCTGCTGGCTGCTGACCGAACTGATGGAGGATGGCAACACCCTCTTCGGCCTGTTCGATCTCGGCTTCGGTTGCCCCGAGCTCGGCTATGTCAGCTGGGCCGAGCTGGAGGCCCTGCGCGGCCCCTTGGGCCTCGGCATCCGGCGGGACGAGCGCTTCGCGCCGACCCGCCCGCTCTCGGTCTATGCCGGCGCCGCCCGGCTCTGGGGCCGCGTCGTCGAGGACGAGGTCCTGCTCGCCGACGCCGCCCGCCACCTCACCCCGCTTCCGCCCGCTCCGGGCGGTTGAGCCTGCGCCAACGGCCCAGTCCGACCGCTCAAGGCTCGCCTCGGCATCATCCGCGACTGCCTTGTGGGAGCCAACGGGCGCGATAAGGTCGAGGGCTGGACGCCCGCCTGGATGGCCTTCCCGGCCCGGTCCTACACCGATCGCGGCGCCCTCGCTTGAGGCGCAGCAGCAGGGGCGGCATCGCCGTCCCTGCCCTTCCTGGAGCCGCTCCCGCCCCGCGCGGGAGCGGTCTTTTGCTGTGCCCGTCAGCCGGCCGGCGAGGCTGCCGTGGCCGCGCCGGCATGGCGTCTCCCCGGTCCGGCCGGGGCCGGTCCCGCCGCGCGTGGCTTATGGACCTACGGGCGGCGCCGGCCGTCCCGAAACCCTCCCGGACCGGTTTTCTCCCCGCCGCCTCCGGCGGCTCCTCGCGCCCGCTCCGCTCCACAAAACCGGTCCGTCCGGGTCCTCCGCTGCCGCTCCGGCCCTGACGGGTTCGGGCCGCCCGGTCTCGCCCGCCACGGTCCGCCATCGCGGCGGGACAGGCCACCGCGACATTCAGAAGGAGACACGCCATGCCCGCGATCGGTCACGTCACCAAGCTCGCCACCGGCGGCTACAAGGGCCAGATCAAGACCCTCTCCATCCGCGCCGAGATCGACATCGTCCCCAATGCGAGCAAGTCCGGCGACACCCAGCCCGACTTCCGCGTCCTCACCCAGGGCGTCGAGATCGGCGCCGGCTGGATCCGCACCGGCGAGGCCTCCGGCAAGCCCTATGTCAGCCTGTCCCTAGCCGCCCCCGAGTTCGGTCCCCGCAAGCTCTACGCCAATCTCGGCCGCGCCGCCGGACAGGACGATCCCGATGTCTTCGCCCTGATCTGGAACCCGGCGGATTAATCCCTCTCGTCAAGCGGCGGATCGATGGTTCGCTTGGTACGGTGTACGGCTTCGCAGCATCGTCCAGAGCACGTCGATCCGCCGTCTGGCGAGCGCTATCAGCGCCTGCTGATGCCTCTTCCCCTCCCGGCGCTTTCGCTCATAGAAGGCGCGGCTTTCCGCAGTCCTTAGGGAGCAATAGGCCGACTGGTAGAACACGCGCTTCAGGACCTTGTCACCGCCTCGAGGCTGCCGGCTGTGGCTGGATTTGCCCGATTGCCGCAGCACCGGCGCCAGGCCGGACGCCGCGGCGAGCGCATCAGCCGACCGGAAGCGCTCGATGAACCCATTGCAGCGATCAGGCTCGCCGTCAGCACGACGCCCATGCCTGGCAAGCTCCGGACGAGATGACCATCGCGGTGGGCATGCACCAGGTCAGCGAGCTCGCGATCGATCGAAATCACGCGAGCCCGACATGCGAGGGCTTCAGCTGCCAATTCGCGGAGCAGGTCTGCAGCCGCCTTCTCACCAGGAATCGAAATCCGCTGCGCCCGCGCCGACACAAGAGCGCACTCAGCCAGGACTTCGGAGCGCCAGATCTGACTGCCGCTGCGAAGATAGGCCGCGATCTGTTCGCACCCGGCCTCACGAATCTCGTACGGCGACACATATCGCGTCAGCAGCCAGAGGTCCGACTCGCTTGTGAGATCGAGCTGCCGCTCCAGACCAGGATGAACGCCGGCGAGAAGGTAATGCAGCCGCGACAATCGCCGATTCTGCTCCTCGATGAGATCGCGCCTGCGGCCGACCAGAAGCCGGATAGCCACCGTCAGATCATCGTCGAGCCGAACTTCGCGGAGGTCCCGGCGGACACGGACTTGCTCGGCAATGACGCGCGCGTCGCGTCGGTCAGACTTCTTCTCACCGCCGATCGTGGCCTGCCGCGCACGATTCACAGCAATGCCGGGCACGTAGACGAGCACGAAGCCGGCCGCGAGCAAGGATGCCTGCAGAAAGGCGGCAATGCTCCCCAGCACATCCACTCCAATAACAATCTCACCCGGCAGCGAGTGAAGCGTGTCGACGAATGCCTCCAGCCCCTCCGGTGTGTTGTCCAGCGGTCCATCCCAAAGCGCGGTTGCGGATTCGTCGACCGCGGCAGCCCAATGCACGTCCTTGGCAACGTCTATCCCGACCGAGATTCTCATGCTTTCCCCCCCAGGATGAGGCACGTCACCCCGGATCCGCCGGCACTACCCTACATCGCCATCGACGGCATTGATCAATCAGCGGTCGGATCTGGGGACGGTGCGGAGGGAACCATCGGGTGAGCCATCTGGGCAGCCAGACTGAAGTCCATGCCCGCACCGTCGACGCAGGAGGAGCATGCTCGCATGCTCCTCCTGCGGAACTCATTCGAAGTTCGAAAACACTGTAGGGCCGACTGAGCCTCGGCCAGCCGCCCTCGCCACCCGCGGGGGCGGCTCCCGCCTCGGCCGCAGTGGCTCCGGCCGAAAGTGCTGCGGCCAGACCGGCACCACCGGTGAAAGGGGCATCGTCTCGGCCTGCCCATCCTACCAGCCGGAGGCGAAGGCTCCGTCAAGGATGCGCGGTCCCCCCGAATTGCTGGCGCAATTCGGCTCCCCCGCGCCCCGCTCCGCGGCGCCTGTGGCGTCCCTGACGGAGCCTCCGCCGGCTGCTCCTGAGAGGTGTCCTCGACGAGGAGGACGGCTCACTGACGGAGGATCCGATGTGCCCCTTCGACCATCCGCACGCTTCGTTCGACCGCTTCCCGCAGCTCGTCCGCGACCTCGAAATCGAGTTCGGACCCGACGGACTCCAGGCCGTGGTCGAGCGGTTCGTCGCTGCTGAATTGGCCGACTTCGTGTGGGACGGCCGCATCGCCGAGACGCCGCTCGGAGCCTACGAAGACAGCGATGACAACGAATTCGATGGCTCCGATCTCGTGCGCATCCTCAGCATCTTCCACGGCCGATATCGCGTCGCGACCTGCGTCGTCGACCGCTCCCGGAGGCTTCAGATGATGCTCGTCATGCACGAATTCGACGACCTTTCGAGCGCCGAAAACGCGTTCCGAAACGGCGCCTGAGAGGCCGGATCAAGGCCTCGGAGAGCGGTCGATCGGACCGGCCGCTCTCCAGTTTCGACGGCCGGCAGATCGATAGATTGGATTCGAGGGATCGTAGATGGGCGGGCTCGGGGCGGCGGGGGCCGGGAGGGCGGGCGGTATGGCAAGATGAAAGCTCCGGCACACCCCGGCGACTAAGTCGTTGTCTGCACATCCTTTCTCATGGCGCCATCGGCGCCGGGCCCGGCGCCATCCTGGCGCCATGCCCTGTTCCCACCTTCGCCTCTGCCCGCACCCGGCCTGTTGCGCCGACGGCATCGAGAGCGGAATAGCCGGCCGCGACGATATGGGAATTGATGCGCCTGGTGTCGCGCAGGATGTCGAGGTGCAGCGCGCTGGTCTCGATGCTTTCGAGACGGCCCTCCCGCAGCCGGAGGAAGTGCGTCTCGGTGGCTTGGCGTTCGAGTTCGCGGAACACCTCCTTCTCGGCAATCAACCTGGCGGCCGCGTGGGCATCGCCGGTCATGAACACCGCGACGGCAAGCTTCAGGTTGGCCAGCAGCCGATCGCACATGGCGCGGATCTCCTCGGTGCCCTCGGCCGAGAAGGCCAGGCGGAACCGGATCCTCTTGGCCGCCAGCTCCATCAGGTTCTTATCGATGATGTCGCCGATGTGCTCGAGGTTGATGGCGAAGCTGAGCACGTCGGAATAGCGGCGGCTGGCCTCGTCATCGAAGCCGTCGCGGCTGATCCTCGTCAGGTACAGCTTGATCGCGCGGTGCAGGCCGTCGACGCCGTCGTCCATGCGGCTGATCTCGGCGACGCGCCTGCGGTCGTCGGCCTGGAAGGCCTCGATTACGCCGCGCAGCATGGCCTCGACGATGTCGGCCATGCGCAGGGTCTCGCGGGCGGCGTTGGCCAGGGCGAGATGCGGGTCGGACAGGGCGCCGTCGTCGAGATGGAGCGGCGTGCCACGATCCTGACCAGCGACCGGGCGTTCGGGCAGGAGCCGCTCCAGGAATCGCGCCACCGCCGACAGGGCGACGAAGAACGGCGTCGCCAGGGCCAGATTGAACGCGGTGCGAAGTTGGCCGCCAGCCGTATCGGATCAGAATCGAGCTGAAGCATGAGGTCGACGGTCGGGCCGAGCAGCGGCAGCACCACGGCAACGCCGATTGCGCGGTTGAGCAGAATGCCGATCGGCAGCCGGCGGTTGGCCGGGCGACCGCCGCTGGCACCCTCCGGCACCGGGTTGACCGCACTGCCGAGATTGGCGCCGATGACGAGCGCCACCACAGCAGCCGGCTCGATCACGCCGGCCCCGGCGAGCGAAATGACGAGCAGCACGATGGCAACGGAGGAGTGCACAGCCCAGGCCAGGGCAGCCGCGATCAGCACGCCCAGCATCGGGGCCGATGCGACTGTGCCGAAGATTGCCCGAACCGCGGGCACCTGCACCGCCGGCTCGATCGCGACGACCAGCAGGTGTAGCGCCAGCAGGATCAGGCCGAGGCCGATCCAGACCCGGCCGAGGTCGCGGATGCGGGTGCGGCTACCGCATTTGAACGCGATGACGCCGAGCAAGACCAGGACGGGCGCGACCAGCGAGATCTTGAGGGACAGGACCTGCACGATCAGGGTGGTGCCGACATTGGCGCCCAGCATGACAGCGAGTGCCGGGACTAGGCCGATCACGCCGGAGGCGACGAAGGAGGTGGCCATCAGCCCGGTGGCCGTGCTGCTCTGCAGCGCTGCGGTCACCCCGAGCCCGATCAGAAACGCATTGACGCGGTATCGCAGGCTGCGGCCCAGCACCCGGCGCAGGTCCGAACCAAAGGCGCGCATCACGCCAGTCGACGCCATGTGCACGCCCCAGAGCAGCAACGCGACATAGCCGGCCAGGTTCAGCAGCGTCAGCGTGCCGGTCATGGGGACGTCGAAAGCAAGGCTGGTCTCCCGTCAATCCAGCTTGGAAAGGGCCCGGACCCTAGGATGCTTGGCCTTACCATCAGCAGTCTGCAATCGTCATGGGGGCGGCGGATTTGGGACAAAGCGTAGGAGCACGGCACCCGAGCCGCTGCCTACGTCAGTCAGCTCGAACGTCGACGAGGTGAGCAGTGAACGCTTCTGTCCGGAGTCTCCTGGAGGAGTTGATCGAGGCCTTCGGCCACCGCGTTGTGCATCAGCGAATCCTTTCACCGACTGCCGGTGTGTTGTTGAAATCTGGAGTCTAGGGGGAGCCTCTAAACCATTGGCACATTGTAGATTTTTGAGAGGTATTTCAGGCCTGTGTCGGGAAGGACCGTCACGATAGTGGCAGGTTCGTCGAGACGAGTGGCGAGTTGCATGCAGCCCCAGATGTTCGCTCCAGAGCTTCCGCCAGCGAGAATTCCTTCCGCTTCGGCCAGCGCCCTTGCAGCCTGAAATGCGTCATCGTCGTTGAACTGAAGCACCTCGTCTATAACCCCGAAGTTCATGCATCCGGCGATGTGATCCTCCCCCACTCCCTCGACCCGATATGTTCCAATGTCGGAGCGATCGAAGGAGCCGGTATTGAAATACCGGAAGTAGATGGAGCCAACCGGGTCCGGCAGGAGAATATGAATTTCGGGGTTTCGTTCCTTCAGGTATTGGCCAATGCCGGAGACAGTGCCCCCGGTGCTCCCGCTCGCGACGAAATAGTCGATGTGGCCCTGGGTCTGCTCCCAGATCTCTGGCGCCGTTCCGAGGTAATGGGCTTCCGCATTCTTGAGATTGTCGTACTGGTTGATCATGAACGAACCGGGGATGGACGCGGCAATGTCCCTCGCCCGCTGGACATAATGATCCGGGGCGCCGGGTGGGGCGCCGGTCGGGCAAACAACGATCTCCGCCCCGAGTGCCCTTAGGACATTCTGTTTCTCGGAGCTGACTTTATCCGGCATCGTCAGGACAGCTCGATAGCCTCTGGCGGCTGCAATCATGGCGATGGCGGCACCTGTGTTGCCGGACGTGTTTTCGACGATTGTGCCGCCAGGGACGAGGCGTCCCGAGCGCTCGGCATCGGCCACGATGTGGCGGACGATGCGATCCTTGATGCTGCCCGTGGGGTTGAGGAATTCGAGCTTGGCCAGCACGGTGATGTGCGGCTGCGGGAACAGCTTGGCCAGGCGAACGAGAGGCGTCTTACCCACGACGTCGATGACTGAGGGGTACTGAGGGGCACTGGCGCTCGGGGCTATATCGGTCATCGTTCGCTCCGCTTGGAGAGGTTCCGAGGCTACGTCGCGCTGGATGGTGAGGCCGGTACTGGCTGGGGCTGCCTGGCGAGGTAGACGCCGGCCGCGCAGAGCGCGAGCGCTCCGACCGTTGCCGGGTGCAGGGACTCGCCGAACATGCCCCATCCCCAGATCATGGTGACCGGGGGGGTAAGATAGATCAGGCTTCCGATCCGAGTGGCAGTGGTTCTCTGCAGACAGAGCCAGTAGAGGCCGTAGCCGATGATAGTCGAGAAGACGATGAACCAAGCGACGGCCGCGGCGAACTGGGCCGTCACCGTCGGGATCAGGCCTCCATCGCCGACGGCGAGCGGCGTGAACAGGAGGGCGGTGACGGCGCTCTGGATGCCGAGTCCTGCGACCAGGCTCACTGCCGAATTCAAGGCCTTGGCGACGAGGGTGGCGATGACGAGCGCGACGGTCGCGCCGAAGGAGAGCCCGTAGGCGAGGGTTGGAGCCTGGCCGGCTTCACCGCCGACGGCCAGCGCGACGCCGCAGAAGCCCAGCGCAAGGCCCGCCCATTGGCGGCCGCGAACGAGTTCGCCAAGGAGCGGGCCCGCGAGCGCCGCGGTCATAAGGGGCTGCAGCGCCGAGATCAGGGCGGCGGTTCCTGTCGGAACACCGAGGGCGATGGATTTTACCCCGAGGGCCAGGTAGGCGAACATCGCCAGCACCCCAAGGAGAGCCTGAATCGCAACATCCCTCGCCGTGAGTCCTTTGCAGATCTGCAGGACCACGAAGGGCGCGAGGACGACGGTCACCAGCGCGAAACGCCAGAACAGGACCTGGTAGATGGATGCGGTGTCCGCTGCCAGCCGGGCGCCGATGAAGCCGGAACTCCAGGCGATCACAAGACCCATTTCAAGCGCGCCATTCACGATCCGTCGGTGAGATGCCATTCCCAACCCTTGCCTTTCAAATCCGTGCGATTCATGTATTATAGATAACGTTGCACGTTAGATTCTTGCGATACAATAGGTCTGGTGCCGCATTCCTTACTTGTCCATCCCGTGCATGAACGGCAACCTCCAACATGAGTCATAATATAAAATGCCATAGATTGGCGGATAATTAAGAGACTGCGTAGCGATATACGGTGGTCCATACCGCTGGACGCGTTTGCGCTCAAACATTGACTTTGATGATTGTGCAGATTCCAGCTTGACGCAGGCAAGAGGGATTCGGCAGTGTCGATAGCGAGGCGGTGATGGGGCAACGATCCTAGCGGTCGGACCGCCCCTCTCGGCTCCAAGGGCGTCAAAGACCCGCGAGGCTTCCTGCTGAACTCAGTCCGTCTGTTTGCTGCTCCCGACCTTCTCCTGATTGGATTCGGTTGCCGCTACAGCTGTGCCGCTTTGGACCTGGACCGGAGGGGGCATGAACATCATCGGTGTGAGCGGTCTCGACACTGCCGTGCCCTTCAAGCGATCGGAGTTCCCAGCGTTGTCGGAGCGGCAGTTCCGGTTGATACAGGGTGCCGATGCGGCGGCGGCATTGATCATCGATGGCGAAATCGTCGCGGCGGCGGCGGAAGAGCGCTTCAACGGGAAGAAGCATTGCAGCGATTTCCCATCGAGAGCCATTGCATTCTGCCTGGAAGCAGGCCGGATTGGGCCGGAGAACATAGACGAGATAGCCCACTGCTTTGATTATTCTCACCATCGGGCGACATACGCTCACGACGACTATGGGGCTCGATATTTCGACAGCGTGTATGACCGGAAGAACTTGGTCGCTGCGGTTGCCCGGGCGCTGCCGGATTTTCCCCAAGCGAGAATTCGGAACGTCGACCACCACCTGAGCCATGCTGCTGGCGGGTACTGGACGTCGGGATGGGACGAGTGCCTCGTGGTCGTGATCGATGGAATGGGGGAAGTCGATGGCGCGACGGTATACGCCGCGAAGCAGGGATTGCTGGAGAAGCTCGGATCTCTCCCCGGTGATCACTCCCTTGGGATCTTCTATTCAGTCGTGACCTTTCATCTCGGCTTCGACTTCAACGCCGACGAATACAAGATCATGGGGCTGGCGCCATATGGGGATCCAAGCCGGTACCGAGCGTTCTTCGACACCGAAGTCGTGCTGACCGACGACGGGTTTTGCCGGATTCCTTGCCTTGGACTGAACCGTGACCCGATCGATCGCGACAACTACCTGCGGACCCTGGCGTACCTATCCGAGAAGCTGGGGCCGGGGCGCGACCCGGACGGCGCGATCGAGCAGGACCACATGGACGTCGCAGCGGCCTTGCAGGAGACGTGCAATCGGGCCCTTCTGCACATCTGCGATCACTATCGGCGCCTGACCGGCCTGAAGCGGCTGGTCCTGACCGGCGGCGTAGCCCAGAACTGCACGGCCAACGGGCAGATCCTGAAGGCCGGCCTGTTCGACGAGATCTACGTTCCGCCCGCGGCGGGGGATGACGGCGCAGCGCTTGGGGCAGCGCTGTATCGGGCGAGCCTGGCGAGGGAAGTCGAGAACAGGCGCCGCGGCGTACCGTTCTATGGTCCTGGATACTCGGCCGAGCGGCTGTCGTCGGCGTTGGGGGAGTTCGCTGACAGGATCGAGGTGGTCGGGTTGGAAAGCCTCAGAGCGACCTGCGAGCGTGCAGCGGCCGATATCGCCGATGGTCAGGTGGTCGCCTGGTATCGGGGGCGCATGGAGTTCGGCGCGAGGGCGCTGGGCAATCGCAGCATCATCGCCGACGCGACGGATCCGGCGATGCGGGATCGCGTCAACTCGATGGTGAAGAAGCGAGAGGCATTCAGGCCGTTCGCGCCGGCAGTGTCGCATGCCCACGCCCAGCACTGGTTTGACATCGCTGGCGGTGCGGACCTGTCCTACATGACGGTGATCGTCGATGTCAGAGAAGAGCATCGAACGCGCCTCCCAGCCGTGACCCATGTAGATGGGACGGCTCGCGTCCAGACCGTCTCGGCAGCCGAGAATCCCGACTTCCATGAGCTGATCATGGCGGTGGGACGCCGGACCGGCGTGCATATGGTTTTGAACACCAGCTTCAACGTTCGGGGCCAGCCGATCGTGGACACGCCGGAGGATGCGATCGCGACGTTCCTGCGGACGGGCATCGACGCGCTCTATCTCGGGAACAACCGGATCTCCCGCAAGGCATAGCAGGGCGCATCGGTCGAGGTCGCCGGCCTCTTATTACTCGAAAGGTATTGCCGCCATGGACCAACTCGGCCAGGAGCAACATATCTCTCCGGCGATGGATCGGGACCCACGCCGGTCGGCCCCGCTTCCGGCGTGGCACTACACCAGCCCGGAAGCCTTCGCCGCAGAGCGCGCGCGGATCTTCTTCAGATCATGGAAATATGCGGCGCACGTGTCGGAACTGGCGGCCTCGGGATCCTTCATCACGCTGAACCTGCTCGATCAGAACATCCTCCTTGTTCGCGGCCATGACGATGTCGTCCGGGCGTTCTTCAATGTCTGCCAGCACAGGGCGCACGAGCTTCTGAAGGGGAAAGGTGCGGTTTCGACGATCCGATGCCCGTATCACGCCTGGACCTATGACCTGACCGGGGCGCTACGCCGAGCGACGAAGGACGCCGGTCAGGTACGGTGCGAGACGGTGTCGTTGACGCCGATCCGGGTCGAAGAGCTGTGCGGCTTCCTGTTCGTCAACTTGGACCCGCATGCCGCACCGCTGTCAGAGGTCGGGTCGCAGTTTGCCGAGGAGCTGAAGCGGTACGTTCCCGAGTTGGGGTCGCTGAGGAAGGTCGGATACTGGGTCGAGGAGCGCGAGGCGAATTGGAAGCTGGTCATCGAGAACGACGTCGAGTGCTATCACTGCCGCACGGCGCATCCATACCTGAGCAGTCGCCTGAACCTCGCGGCGTATCGTTCGGTCGACAACGGGGTGTTGACCACGCACCTGATCGAACGCGACGCCGAGCGCGATGTGCCGGCCGGCTGCCCCACCGCCTTCGTCTATTGGTATCTGTGGCCCGACACCGAGGCGCGGATGATGCCCGGGCCGAGCAACTTCGCGATCTATACGACGGAGCCGCTGGGACCGACGAGAACGCGGCTGCACTACCACCACTTTGTCGGCGCGAGTGTCACCGCCGCCGATCTCGAGCGCATCCGGCATGATCCGGAGGTGGATCCAACCGTCGCTGAAGACGTGGCGCTGGTCGAATCCGTGCAGCGCGGCATGCGATCGCTCGGCTATCGGGGAAGCTCGTTCGTGGTGGACGAGGACAGCGTCTGGACCGAGCACTCAGTGCATCATTTCCAGCTTTTGGTGGCCGATGCGCTGTGCGTCCCGACGGCGCAGGGCGACCTCCGGCTGTCCATGGCGGTGGGCGACGAGCCGCAGCCGAGGGAGGTTCTTGGACATTGGCTCGATGCCGCGACGGTGCAGGTCCGGACGCCGTGTCCGCTGGCCATCGGCACACCGGTCCAGCTCGCGCTCGAGGGCTCCTACGGGCTGAGTTGGAGACGGGGGCGGGTGAGCCGGCTCGTCGCGGCGGCGCCCGATGGGCCTGGAATGGCGGTGCAACTTCATCCCTAAGGCGTCGCGCGCCGGCTTCACAGGGCGAGGAGGCAGCATGGATGGCTTGGACAATCGGAGTGCCGCGGCCACCGGGTGCCCGGTCGAGAGTCCCGTCGATCCTGCGGCGGTGGCCGCGGCCGCGGACCTCATTGCCGGATTGACGGCGGAGAGCCAGCGCTATGTGCCGTCTCGGTTCAGCTACAGCGATGAGGGATCCAGACTGTACGAACAGCTGTGCCAGCAGCCCGAATACTACCTCACGAGAACCGAGCGGAGGCTTCTCGAGGTCAATGCTCCGGCGATCGCGGCGGCGATGGGGTCGGTGGATCTCTATGAACTCGGGGCCGGCAACTCCGAAAAGACCGCGCTCCTGCTGCGGGAGCTGCAGGCGCGCGATCCTCGGATCACGTACCGACCCATCGACGTGAACGCGTTCATCCTGGGAAAGGGACAGGCCGAGCTCGTGCGCACGGCGCCAGGACTGCCGGTGGAGCCGATTGTGGCGACTTATGAGCAGGCGCTGGAGGCGATGGCGCGGGATGGAGGCGCCAAGCGACGCGCCATCGCCCTTCTCGGAAGCTCGTTCGGAAACTTTCGCCCGGGGCCTCGGGAGGAATTCCTCGCGAAGGTCCGGAACGCACTGCTCCCGGGCGAGACGTTCCTCCTGTCGACCGACCTGGACAAGCCCGCCGAGATCCTGACGGCGGCCTACAACGACCGCGCGGGCATATTGGCGTCGATGGAGCTCGGCGTCCTCCGGACTCTGAACGAGGCGTTCGGGGCCGACTTCGATCCAAAGGACTTCCGGCATCTGGCCTTCCACAATGCCGCTGAGATGCGCATCGAGTCCCATCTGGTGTGTCTGCGCGACCACACCGTGCGCCTCCCGAAGCTGGGCCTGGAGCTTCAGTTCAAGGAAGGCGAGTCGCTCTGCAACGACGTCATGAACAAGCCGACGCTGGAGTCGCTTGCGGATGTGTTGGCCGCGGCCGGTTTTTCAATCGCCCATCAGTGGATAGAGGAGCCGAAATGGTACGCCATTCTGTTGCTCAAGAGGGAATAGACGGCTGCCTGCCGCAAGAGCTGGCGAACCTCTTCTCGGCCCCTTCGATGGGCTTTATCGAGGAGCGGCTGCGATTGTTTTCGCGGCCCGTTCTGGCCCGACTGGGAGATCCTGCGCCCCTTCCCTTCCCGCGCGACAGCGATCCGGACGTGATCCGGAGCGCCTTCGCGGACGAGTTTCCGGATCTGGGCGAGCCGCTGGAACAGGTGCTGGATCACCTGGGCCGGCACGCACTGCCGTATTGCAGCAACAAGCGGGCCCGGCGATATTTTGCCCAGATGGACGTGCCACCTGCGGATCTGTCGGTGTTCTCGGGGCTTCTGATCCGGGCGATGGCACAGGATCCGATCGCGTATTCGTCTTCGCGATCGGGCACGTTCATAGAGAAGCAGGTGTCGCAGTGGCTGAGCGAACTGATCTTCCCGGGCGTCGCGGCGGCCGGCGGAGTGATGACGTCCGGTGGAACGCAGTCGAACTTTCAAGCGCTGCTGCTGCTGAGAAATCTGGCCTTTAAGGCCCTGGGAATCGACGTTTCCAGGCTAGGGCTGCAAGAGGCGCTGAGGGCCTCTGGAAAGCGCGATATTGCATTTCTGGTCTCGCCGGTCGCGCACCAGAGCATATTCACAGCGCTCCGCTTTCTCGGGCTCGGCGATCGGTCGGCGTCGGTGGTGGCAGTGGATGAGGACGAACAGATCGCTGCCTCGGACCTGCGGGAGAAGCTGGCCTCGGCGCGGGACACCGGCGTTCTTGTCGCCGGCGTGGTGCTGACGGCCTGCACGACCGGGTGCGGCGCGGTCGATCCCCTGGAGGAGGCGATCGAGGCGGCCGACGAATTCGGGGTCCCCGTCCATGTCGATGCGGCGCATGGCGGGATGTTGCTGTTCTCCAGGCGGCATGGACAGCGCCTGACGGGTATCGAGAAAGCAACCACGGTGACGTTCGACCCCCACAAAATCTTGGGCCTGAACCAGTCGCTGGGGTTCCTTGCGCTGCGGGACACGAGCCTGCTCAACGCCATGGGAAAGGTCGAGCTGCAGTATTACTGCCGGGAGCGCGAGCCGGATCTGGGCGACTGGACGATCGACAACTCGCGCAGCCTCAACTCTCTCGGGGCCTGGATCCTCATGCGGTCCATCGGCCGCCGCGGATATGAGGGCATCGTGGACCATGTCATGGCACTGTCCGAGACATTCAGGGAGCGGATCCGCGACCATGCGCGATTCCGGATCCTGTGCGATGCGCCGATGAACGTAGTGGCATTCGGGCTGGTCGGGCCGCTGGAGGAGAAGAACGACCGGACACAGGCGCTGTTGAACGGCGTGCTCGCCGGCGGAGAGTTCGCGATCTCGCGCTATTGCCGAAGGAGCGGCGAAGTCCTCCTCAGGGCGGTGTTTGTCAATCCGGCAAGCACGATTGAGGATGTCCATGCGCTGGCCGACCGGCTGATCGACGTCGCCGAGACGCTGAATGGGCGGTCGGGAAACTCGACAGCGGATGCGATTCCCACCGCAAACGTCGCGTGAGGCCGGACGGTGAGCGCGGCGGAGCTGCGGAGGAGTGTAGGTCAAGCCACCCTTGTGGATCTCCACCGGCGGCCCCAATGGAAGCCTTTGGCGCACGCGGCGGTGGTTCTGGCGACCTATGGTGCTTTGGTGGCCGTCATAGCGATGGTGGGCTCCGTGTGGGTCCAGCTGGTGGCTTCGGTCATGCTCGGGGTGATGTTCGTCGGCTGGTTCTCGGCGATCCACGAATGCGTCCACGGAATGTTCCTGGACAGCAGGAGGCTCAATCACTTGGCGGGGGTCTTCTGGTCGTGTCCGACCTTCCTCAATTTCTCGCTCTACCGGTTCTACCACCTCGAACACCACCGCCACACCGCGGTGGACGGAGACCCGGAGCCGCGGGGAACCTACCGGACGATCGGCGAGTACATGCGGGGGCTCACGACCATCTGGTTTCCAGTGCGCTTCCTCAGGATGGCCTGGCAGGCGCAGTGGGGCGCGTATCCGGCATATGTTCGGCGGCCAGGGCACAGGCGCGCCGTGCGTGGCGACAACGCGGCGCTCGTGGCATGGGCGACGATGGTTATGGCGTGCACGGTCAAGTTCCCCGAGACGATGGCGTTTGGCTATTGGGTGCCGCTGCTGATCTACTTCCCGATGCTGAGTGTCACGGGGCTGCCCGAGCATTATGGTTGCGATGAAGGTGACGATGTCACCAAGAATACACGTTCAACGAATTCGAACGCATTGTTCCGATATTTCTACTGGAACAATAACTACCATGCGGAACACCATGCATTTCCACAAATCCCCTACTGCAATTTGCCGCGACTAAGCGGCCTGATTGCAATGAGGTTCAAGTACCGAGCTAGATCATATACGGAATTTCACGTCGATCTTGTCCGTTCTCTGGTTCGGCGCGATGGGCAGGAATCCGATGGATGACCGACTCCGGAGATCGCCGAGAAGCATTTGCCGGCCGGCCAGACGGGACTGCGCCATATGCGGCCATCGCGCCGGTGCCCCGAAACCGGTCATGCCCGGACCCAACGTATCCGGCCGCTTGCCGACCGCCAGGGCGGTTTGGAGTGCCCCGCAACCGGACGTCGCCCGAGGTCCCGTTAAGCGGACACGACCGCAGGCGGCAGATTCTGTTGAAGAAGTCGGCGGCAGAGAGGGCGCTGGAGCGACGGCGAGCAGGCGCTGTGGAGCCTGAGGCCTCTCAGGCCGGTGTCGGCTGCGGCATCGGGATGAGCTTGGCGAGCTTGCGGAGGTTCTGGGCGGCCGCGGCGAGGT
>NZ_JAHVDK010000056.1:0-19036 GCF_051487185.1 Inquilinus limosus | reverse complement strand
GGCTTCGGGTCATCGACATAGAGGCCGAGGCCGAGGGAGCGGCAGAGGCGGTCGGCGGTGGTGGCGGTGGTCTCGGTGTCGAGCCATTCGATCACGTCCGGCTCCTGCAGCCGGACCGCCAGCCCGGCCCTGAGCCCCGGCACCCGGATCGGGTCCCGCACCTCGGCGAAGGCCCGCKCCATGGCGGCGGCGASCGCMTSCCGGCGCCGGGCCCGYTCGGCCKCGATCGCGGCCGGGCCGCCGGCCGGCTTGGCCGGGCGCGGCGTSGCCGGCCAGCCGAGGGCGCCCCAGCGGGACCACTCCTCCGACAGGCCGAGGCCGCAGGCCAGCCCGGCCATCACCGCGCCGACCGGCCGGTCCTCGACCCGGGCCGCCTCGTCCTCGTAGAGGTGCTCGAYCCGCTCCGCGAGCTCGTCGGACAGGGCCTCGGCGCGGCCGAAATCCTCGACCTCGTCCCAGATCATGCATTTCAGGACCTGCTCGACCTCGTCGCGGTGGCGGTCGCGGCGGGCCGGGCGGCCGGCCTCGCGCTCGGCGGACCGGGCCTTGTCGTCGGCGCAGAGGTCCTTGGCGGCGCGGGCGCGCTGGGCCAGGGTCTGGCGCACCAGATGGGCGTAGCGGGCGAAGTCCAGGCCGGGATCTTCGGTTCGGGCTGGCTGAGCCTCGTCCGCCTTGGGGTCGGCCTGTGCGGCCTGGGCGGCGAGCGCGCGGGCGCCGGCGCCTTCGGCCAGCTGCATGCCGATCTCGGCGAGACGCGAGAGCATCTCGACCTGCTGCAGCGCGAGGCCGCGGCAGTACGCCTGGATGTCAAGATCGGGCGGCAGCTCCTTCATGGAACATATCATGAACGAGGCGCGTGGAGTTAAGCAATGAACATTGTGTTCACTCGATGGCCTGGGGCCGGCGCGGGCGGCGGCAGGCTGGATCGCCACGGCGCTGCGCGCCTCGCGATGACGGTGGTGGGTTGCGGGCTACGGCTCCCCCAAACCGTCATTGCGAGCGCAGCGAAGCAATCCAGTGCCGCCGCAAGAGGCGGGGCCGGCCTGGATCGTCACGCCCCTGCAGGGCTCGCGATGACGGTGATGGTGCAGCGGTGCTCGCTCACCCGTAAGCGTGCGGTCTGACACGTCTGTCGGCGAGGGGGAGCCCTCACGATCATAGTGTCCATCGAGGGCATAGTGGACACATGGCGATGTCGACAGAGGTGGAGGCGGCGCTTTCGTCGGCCGGTATCCGGCGGAGCTGGAGCGCGGCGGAGAAGCACAGGATCGTGGCGGAGTCGCTGAAGCCCGGCGCTTCGGTGTCGCAGGTGGCCCGGCGGTTCAACGTGAACACCAACATGCTGTTCAACTGGCGCCGCCTGGCGCGAGACGGGTTGCTCCCGGCGCCTGAGCGCGCCGGGGAGCCGCCGACCATCGACTTCATCCGGCTGGGCACGTGCGGCGAGGCTGATGCGTTGAGCGGAACAACACTGCGCCTGCCGCTGCCGGAGACGCCAAGCCGGTCGGGCGGCGAGATGCGACGCGGGTTGCCGCCGACGCCGAAGCTGGAGGAGCGGGCCGGGGTGATCGAGATCGATCTGCCGGGCGGGACCCGCATCCGGGTCGACGCCTTCGTCAACGAGCGGGCGCTGCGTCGGGTGCTATCGGTGCTGAGGAGCCTGCCGTGATCCTCAACATCGCGCCCGGCACGCGGGTTTACCTGGCCTGCAGCCCGGTCGACATGCGCAACGGCTTCGACGGGCTGGCGGCGAAGGTGCGGGAGATCGCCGACGCCGACCCCTTCTCCGGCCATCTGTTCCTGTTCCGGGGCAAGCGTGGCGACTATTTGAAAGCCCTGTACTGGGACGGCTCGGGCCTGTGCCTGTTCGTCAAGCGGCTGGAGCGTGGCCGGTTCGTCTGGCCGCCGATCGGCGACGCCACCCTGGTTCTCACCCCGGCCCAGCTGGCGATCCTGATCGAAGGCATCGACTGGCGCCGGACGATCGTGCCGGGGCCGCCGCGGCGGCCGGAGCTGGTCTGATAGAGCACTGATTCTGCTGATTGAATCTGGATCACCGTGGCCCCATCGGCTACTCTGGACCATGTCATCTGACACGGTCGATCTCCCCTCCGATCCGGAGGCCCTGCGCGCCTTTGCGCTGGCGCAACGCGCCGAGCTGGCGGCCGTCAGAGCCGAGCTCGCGACGGCGATGGCGGCGGTGCAGTGGAACCGGCTGGAGATCGAGAAGCTGAAGGTGCAGCTGGCCCGGCTGCGCCGCATGCAGTTCGGGCGCTCCTCCGAACGGCTCGATCGGGAGATCGAGCAGCTCGAGCTGAAGCTCGAGGAGCTGGAGGCCGGCGACGCCCGGCAGGAGGCTGCCGCCGAGGCGTCCGGCACCCCCGTGACCCGGCCGGACCGGACGCGGAAGCGCCGCCCCTTGCCGGATCACCTGCCGCGCGAGGAGATCGTCCACCAGCCCGACGGCGAGGGCGCCTGCCGCTGCCCCGCCTGCGGCGCCGGCATGGCCCGGCTGGGCGAGGACGTCACCGAGGTGCTCGACTACGTTCCCGGGCACTTCAAGGTGCTGCGGCATGTCCGGCCGAAGTATGCCTGCGTGGCCTGCGATGCGATCACCCAGGCCCCGGCGCCCGCCCTGCCGACCCCGCGCGGCAGGGCGGCTCCGGGCCTCTTGGCCCATGTGCTGGTCGCCAAGTACGCCGACCATCTTCCGCTCTATCGTCAGAGCGCCATCTATGCCCGTGAGGGGCTGGATCTGGACCGCTCCACGCTGGCCGATTGGGTCGGCCAGTCGACGTGGCTGCTGGACCCTCTGGTGGACGCCATCCGGCGCCACGTCTTCGCCGGCGACAAGATCCACGGCGATGGGCCTTTAGGCAACGCCGTAGGCGGTACACGCCGGTGCCGGTGCTGGCGCCGGGGACCGGACGCACCAAGACCGGCCGGGCCTGGGTCTATGTCCGCGACGACCGGCCGTTCCAGGGCCCGGCGCCGCCGGCGGCCGCCTTCTTCTACAGTCCCGACCGTAAGGCGGAGCGGCCGCGCCAACGCCTGAAGACCTTCGCCGGCTTCCTGCAGGCCGACGCCTATGCCGGCTTCGAAGAGCTGTATGACCCGGCGCGCCCGGAGCCCGGGCCGATCGTCGAGGTGGCGTGCTGGGCGCATTGCCGGCGCAAGATCTTCGATGTCTGGGAGGCCACCCGGTCGCCGGTGGCCAAGCAGGCGCTCGACCGGATCGCCGCGGTCTATGCCGTCGAGGCCGACGCCCGCAGCCAGGCCGCAGCCGAGCGCCTGCGGATCCGCGCCGCGGCGAAGCCGCTGCTCGCCGACCTGTTCGACTGGATGGACGCCACCATCGTCAGGCTGTCGGCGAAGTCGGCGCTGGCCGAGGCCTTCCGCTACACCCTCAAGCGCCGCGCCGCCCTGTCGCGCTTCCTCGACGACGCCCGGCTGGAGGCGGACAACAACATCGCCGAGAACGCGCTGCGTGGCATCGCCCTCGGCCGCCGGAACTGGACCTTCGCCGGCTCCGACGCCGGCGGCGACCGCGCCGCGGCGATGTGCACGCTCATCGGCACAGCCACGCTCAACGGCCTCAACCCGGAAGCCTGGCTGCGCGACGTCCTCGCCCGCATCGCCGATGGCCATCCCATCAGCCGGATCGAGGAGCTGCTGCCCTGGCACTGGCCGGCTCTCCAACAGGACCGCAGCGTCTCGGGAGCGTCCTGACTGGACCCCTCCGATCCCGAGCGCACCGTCTCAGCCCTGCTGCCCTCCGGCGGCAAAGCCGCCCGACAGTCCGCACGCCACGGCCACGCCCGGACGCTTACGCTCACCCCGGGCCGTTCTGCGCCGTCAGGCCAGGAACGACCCAGGCAGCGCCAGGGCTTCGGCCAGCCCGTCCCGGAACACCGGGCTGGGCAAGGCGGCCCGCTGGCCGGCCACGACCACCTCCCACCTCGCCGTCATCGCCGCCTTCGCCCTGGTCGCCTGGGCTGGCGCAACCGACGCGACGGAACCGGTCCTGCCGCTGCTGGGAATGGGTCTGGGCGCGATCTTGCTCGATATCGGTGTCACCGGCGACCAGACGCTGGGCCGCCGCGCGATCAACCTGCTGCGGCCGGAGGCGCGCGGCCGGCTGAACGGGCTGTTCGTCGGCTTGTTCTTCCTGGGCGGGGCGGTCGGCTCGGCCGCGGCCGGCGCCGCCTGGGCGGCCGGGGGATGGCCGCTGGTCTGCCTGATCGGGGGCGGCTTCGGGGCGGCCGCCCTGGCCGCAGGATGGCTCGGCCGGCCTGACGCCGCCCCGACGTGACGCCTATCGAGGATGATATCATATGTTATCATCTTGATATCGGACAGACACAAGCGAAGGATCGGCCATGGCCCAGTTGCTGGTCAGAGATGTCCCTCGCGACGTGGTCGAGGCACTCAAGCGCCGTGCCGCCATGCACGGTCGCAGCGCCGAGGCGGAACATCGCGCTATCCTCGAAGAAGTGTTGCGGGCTGGCCGCGCCGGCTTCCGCGAGCGGGCCGCACGGCTGCGCGCAGCGACGGCAGGGCGGATCCAGGGCGAGTCCGCTGACTTGATCCGGGCTGAGCGCGACAGCCGATGAGCCTCGTGATCGATGCGTCGGTGGCGCTCAAATGGGTCCTGGACGAACCCGGGCAGGAAGCGGCCGACGCCCTTCTGGATCGCGATCTCATCGCGCCATCTCTTTGGTTGATCGAGGCAGCGAATGCCCTGTGGCGCCGCTCGGCGCGTGGCGAGCTCACGGCCGCTGAGGCTGACGAGCGGCTGACCGAGTTGATGCAGGCGCCCGTGGCCGCCACGCCAATCGAAGCCGATATCGCCGCAACTCTTGCGCTCGCCGCTCAACTCGGCCATCCCGTATATGATTGCTTGTACCTGGCCCTGGCCATACGTGAAGACACTCTGGTCGTGACGGCCGATGCGCGGTTCCATAGCGCGGCCAGGGGCGATCCGGCGCTGGTCCGCCGCGTGCTCCGGCTCGGCGAACCGCTTCCCTGAACGCTCTCGTCACGTAGCGGCTGGCAGGGCCGCCAGCCGCGGCACCGGCGAGCCGGCGATCACCAGCGCCTGGATCAGGAAGCCGAGCACGGCCACGGCCAGGCAGGCGGCGGCACCGTGGCCGTCGCCGACCAGACCGCCGATCGCGGCGCCGACCGGGCGCGCGCCGAAGGTGGCCATGGTGATGATCGCCGAGACCCGGCCGAGCATCGCCGGCGGCGTCACCGTCTGGCGCAGCGTGGTGGAGGCGATCACCCACAGCACCGGCCCGGCGCCGAACAGGAAGAAGGCCAGGCCGGCGATCGGCGCGAAGGGCAGCCACACGGTCAGCAGCATCAGCAGGGAGCCCGCGAGGCCGGAGAACGGCCCGACCAGCAGCAGCGGCCCGAACGGCATCAGCCGGGCGATGCGCGGCGCCGCCAGCGCGGCGAGCACCATGCCGACGCCGTAGACCGCCAGGGTGGCGCCGACCGCCGAGGCGCCCAGGCCGAGATGATCGACCGCATAGGGCACGTAGATCGCCTGCAGCACGAACCAGCCGATATTGAAGAACACCGCGGTCAGCAGCACCGGCCGCAGCAGCGGATGGCCCAGCACAAAGCCGGCGCCTTCGCGCAGATCCTGCAGCATGTGTCGGCGCGGCGCCGCCGGCCGCTGCGGCTCGCGGATGCCAGCCAGCAGGATCGCAGCCAGAACCGACAGGGCCGCAGCCGCGGCGAAGGCGAGGCCGGCACCGGTCCAGGCCACCAGCGCGCCGGCGACGGCCGGTCCGGCGGCGAAGGCGGCGCTGCGCGCCAGCTCGATCCGCCCGTTCGCCGCCGGCAGCGCCGCCTTCGGCACCAGGTCGGGCACCAGCGAGGGCGCCGCCACGCTGTAGGCCACGGTGCCGGCAGCGCCGAGGAAGCCGAGCGCCGCCAGCAGGCCGAGACTGAGGCCGCCGGTCGCGAGCAGCAGCAGCACCGCCACCAGCGACAGCGCCCGCAGCGCCTCTGCCGCCGCCATCATCCGACGGCGCGACGACCGGTCGGCCAGGAGTCCGGCCGGCAGGGACAGGAGCAGGAAGGGCAGCGTCTGCACGGTCTGCAGGAGCCCGGTGCCGGCGGCACCGGCGCCGAGGGCGAGCACGGCAACGATCGGCGCGGCGGCCAGGCCGATCTGCTCCGCCGACTGGGCGGCGAGGTTCGACCAGGCCAGGCGGCGGAACGCGGCGGGAAGCGGAGCGATGGCGGACATCGGGGGCTCGCGGTCGATGAGAGAGGCGGCGAGCATCCGCCGCCCGCCCCTCTTCTGCGCTCCGCTTGTTGCCGCCGAATTCGATCGCAAGCCTCGGCCCGGACCGCCAGAATCGAGTGGCGATCAGCTCCGGAATTTGACAGCAAGGGGCGGAGTGCTTGCGGGCCACAGACCCGCCATCTTCGGCGGAACGACGGGCGCCCCCATATGGAGGGGACCTGTCGATCCGACCGTCGAACAGGAGCGCATCATGGGCTTCATCCCGCCGTCCCCGGCCCCCGCCCCGGCCTTCGCCAATGACGACGCCCGCTGGGCCGCAGTCCAGCGCCGCGACCGCGCCGCGGACGGCGCCTTCGTCTATGCCGTCCGCACCACCGGGGTCTATTGCCGGCCGAGCTGCGCGTCGCGCCATGCGCGGCGCGAGAATGTCAGCTTCCACCTGGACGCCGCCGCAGCCGAGCGAGCCGGCTTCCGCCCCTGCCGGCGCTGCAAGCCCAACGAGGCGTCGCTGGCCGAGCGCCAGACCGCCCTGGTGGTCGCGGCCTGCCGCACGATCGAGACGGCGGAGGAGATGCCGAGCCTGGACGAACTCGCCGAGGCGGCGGGGCTGAGCCGCTTCCATTTCCATCGCCTGTTCAAGTCGGTCACCGGCGTCACCCCCAAGGCCTATGCCGACGCCCACCGCGCCGACCGCATGCGGGACGAGCTGGCGCAGACCGCGACGGTGACCGAGGCGATCTACGGCGCCGGCTTCAACTCCAACGGCCGCTTCTACGCCGCAGCGCCGGAGCGGCTGGGCATGACCCCGACCGCCTTCCGCGAAGGCGGGGCCGGGGCGGAGATCCGCTTCGCCATCGGCGAGTGCCATCTCGGCGCCATCCTGGTCGCGGCCACCGACAAGGGCATTGTCGCCATCCAGTTCGGCGACGACCCGCAGGCGCTGCTGGAGAGGCTGCAGGATCGCTTCCCCAAGGCCAGGCTGGTCGGCGGCGACGCCGAATTCGAGCAGCTGGTGGCCCGGGTGGTCGGCTTCGTCGAGGCGCCCTCGGCCGGGCTGGACCTGCCGCTCGACATCCGTGGCACGGCCTTCCAGCAGAAGGTGTGGCAGGCGCTGCGCGGCATCCCGCCCGGCACCACAGTCAGCTATGCCGAGATCGCCCGGCGGATCGGCCGGCCCAAGGCGGTGCGGGCGGTGGCCCAGGCCTGCGCCGCCAACGACCTTGCCGTCGCCATCCCCTGCCACCGCGTGGTCCGGGCCGATGGCGACCTGTCCGGCTACCGCTGGGGCGTTTCCCGCAAGCAGGCCCTGCTGGAGCGCGAGGCCGGCTGAGGCACCGCCCGCCGCTGGAACCACGCTCGCCCCCGTTCGGTTGCCCGGTGAGACACCGAAGAAGGGAGCAGCGCATGGCCTTCATTCTCGACAGCCCGGCCTTCGGCGACGGCGACCCGATCCCGCCCAAATACGCCCGGGACGGGGGCAACATCTCGCCGCCGCTCGAATGGCGGGACCCGCCGCCTGCGACACAGAGCTACGTCCTGGTGGTGGACGATCCGGACGCCCCTTCGGGCACCTTCCGGCACTGGGGGCTGTACAACATCGCGGGCACCCGGAACCAGTTGCGGGAAGGCACGACGGAGGACGCCAAGACCGAGAGCCTCGGTCACGCGGTCAATGATTTCGGCAACCCGCATTGGGATGGCCCACAGCCGCCGCACGGCCACGGTCGGCATCACTATCATTTCCGGCTGGCCGCGCTCGACGTGCCGGAGCTGAAAGTGCCCGCCAAGGCGACGGTCGAGCAGATCTGGCGCGCCGCCCGGCCGCACATCATCGGCCAGGCCGAGCTGGTCGGCACCTTCGAACGCTGATCGGCCGACCGCCCTCAGCCCGGCTGGGCTGGTATCAGGAGGTGGCGGGCCATCCAGGACTGCCACTCCGCCCCCTCGCGCTCCTTCAGCGCATGATAGAACCGACCACCCAGCTCCACCTGGCCCGAGGCCACCCCTTCGATCGCCAGCGTATTGTCGGCGAGCGCCTGCCTGCATGCGCCGCGCTGGATCTTTCCGCTTGAGGTCCTGAGGACCTGCGCTACTTCCGAGACCCATCCTGTGGGTTATGAGCCCGGAGTCTGACGCTCTCGGCGAAATCGCCCCGGAACATGTGCTGTCCGAGATGGCCGAGATCGGAGGTGAGGTCGGCATGGACCTTGCCGCCGATGTCCCGCCAGCGGCGGCAGAAGGCGTAGTCCTCGGACAGGTAGCGCTTGCTGTCCGGATCCACCATGCAGTCGAAGAACAGCCAGTAGAACGGCGCCTCCGGATTGTCCGGCGGCCCGTCCGGGACATAGTTGAGCTCGGGGTAGCGCTGCATCAGCCGGCTGAACACATGCCGTTTGATGACCATGAACCCGGTCGGCGCCTCGGCGACCTCGACGAAGCCGTCCTCGGTGGTGAAGTTGGACAGCGGCTCGGAGCCGAGCCCGACCGGGTTGAACGGGTAGTCGGTGTAGAGCGTCTCGAACGCCTCCTTCGTGGTGCCGGCGGGCACGCCCTGCTGCGGCCAGTTGAACCGCTTGATCGGGTAGATCCCGGCCGCCACATCGTGATCCGAGAGCAGCAGCCGGATCGCGGCCTGCGGTTGGAACTCGATGTCGGAGTCGATCCAGAACAGATGCGTGTACTGCTCGTTCATCAGGAAGAACTTGACGATCTCGTTCCGGGCCCGGGTGACGAGGCTTTCCGCGCGCATGTGCAGCGACGACGGCAGCCCCAGCCGGACCGCCTCATGCGTCAGCAGGAACATGCTCGTCACGTAGTTCATCGAGACGGCCGAGATGTAGCAGGGCGTGGCCCACAGCACATTCATCGACGGGAGGGCGGAAACGGGGAGCATTCAGAGCCTCGATCGTCGTTTCTTGATCAGGGATGGGAGGTATCCCCACCCTGGAAGCAAAAGGGCCATGATCCGTTGGGCCTCCGGATCATGGCCCGATTGCCGCGGCGCGCCGCATGGTCACCGCCGCGGTCCCTTCGGGTGTCTCCGCACCAGGCATGACATTCAGGTGCAGACCCATTCGGGGATTTCGCACTCATTGGCGTCACCGCCGCAGATCGCGGTCGCCTTCTCCTCCGCTTGCCGCCGGGTCTCGGCCGAGGCTGCGCCCCAAGCGGCCGGCCGGTTGGCGGCAGGAGGCTTGCCGACCGCCAGGGCGGCGCAGTGCTCGTAGGGGAAGCCGGTCTTGTCGTCGTCGTCCCAGTGGCGGTGGTTGCGGAACAGGGAGACGACCTTGCAGTCCTGGCCGCCCCGGTGCACGCAGTGGCGGAGCGCGATCTCCTGCGCCTCCTCGGGCTTGTCGGCGCCCCAGAAGAAACCGCGCTTCTCGTCGGGCACCGAATAGGCGATCGCCCCCCAGATCCCCCTCATCCCGGGGCTCTGCCCGGCCGCCGGCGCTGGCCGTGTCGGTAACAGGACGATCTCGACACGACGGTTCTGCGGCTCGCGGACGCCGTCGGCGGTCGGGACAAGCGGATCGGACTCGCCGACGCCCTTGACCGCGATCAGGCTGTCGGCAACGCCGTCAGCCACCAGCTCGCGACGGATCGACTCGCCACGCCGAACCGAGAGGGCCTGGTTGTACTGGACCGAACCCGAACGGTCGGTGTGACCGGTGACGTCGATGCGGGTGGTCCTGCCCTGCAGGGCGTCAGCCGCGGCCGAGGCCACGACCTGCTGGGCTTCCGGAGTCAGACGCGAGCTGTCGAAGTCGAAGAACACCAGGTAGCTGCGGTCCGGAACGGTATCGACCGTCTCAACCACGGCCGGCGTCGTGTCAGCGGCGCCGGCCACAGAGGCGAGGCAGGCCCAGGAGGTGAGAACCAGAACGATCGGTCGAAGCATCTTCATCTCCCCGCAATCCCGGCCGCCGCTGCCGCGGGCGGCGATCCATCAGCCCGCCGCCCGCAGGCTGGTCATCGCCACGCAGTTGTCGTCGAGCGGCACGAGCACGACCCTCGCCCCGTTGGGCAGCGACACCAGCGGCAGGGCGCCGAGCATGCCGGCCTGGCCCTTCTCCTGGTCGACGAGCTGGGTCGCGACGGCTTGGCAGCTGGCCTTGACCGGCGTCACCCGCACCAGCGTGCCTTCGCAGGAGCGCCCGACCGGCGCCGTGAAGACCACGCCGGCCGCGGGCAGGCCCTGGGTGGACGGGCCGCCGCTGAGCGCGACGATCGATTCGACCGCATGCGCGTCGACAGCCTTGGTGTCCCACTGGGTTTGCGCCGCGTAGCTCGCATCGGCGGCGACGCCGCGTCCGAGCGCCGAGAAGATGTTGCCACAGGCGCCGATCTTGGCCTGCTTGACGTGCTCGTCGAAGACGGTCGCGGGGGCGGCCGCCGCCTGCTGCGCCGCGGCGGGCTGCTGGGTCTGGGCCGCCTGCGCCTGCGGCTTCGGCGCTTCCGCCGCCGGCTTCTTCGAATCCGCCGCCTGGGCCGGCAGCTGGACAAAGCCGATCAGGTCGAACGCGATGACCGCGCCGGCAATGATCGCGACCGAGACGGTCCCCAGAAGTAGAGTCTTGGCCAGTCGCATCGCATCTCATCCTTCTCTGAAGGGCGCCCGACCGGGCGCCCGGGTCATTTCATCGCCGAGAGGGCTGTGAACAGGCCGTCGAGGGGGGCCTGGAACGTCACTTCGCCCGAGGCCGGCACCGTGTAGGTGACGGTGCAGTCGGTCCCCGACTGGATGTGCCGCCGCAGCATCCGGCCGATGGCGATCGTGGCGGTGCAGAACGCCCCGTCGCAGCGGTCGGTCTGGGCGACGATCCGGTCCGGCTTGTCGCCCAGCGCCAGCCCGATCGGCTGCCCGACACCCACGGCGGCCGGGACCCGCATCACCACCAGCGGCTCGCCGTCCTCGGTGGCCACGAAGGACCAGTTGAAGACGGCAGCGCCCCGCTGGTCGACGATCGACTGGGTCAGATTGCAGACCCGGCGCTTCGACTTCAGGCTCTCGTCGCAGATCAGGGTCCAGTTGCGGAACGGCTGGACCACCCGCCGGTACTGGCCGAGCTCCTCGCCCTCGGGGACGGCGACCTCCGAGGGCTTCACGGTGTAGGTGGAGGGCAGCTGCACCCACCCCACCGCGAAGGCGCTCCCGGACATCGCCATCAGGCCCGCCGCGATGCATCCCGCCAGCCGCATCGGCCCGCCTCAGTTGAGGGTGAAGGAGACGCCGATGCCCCCACCCCAGTCGTCGCCGCTCGTGACGGCCCGGGCATTCAAGCGGACCCGGCCGGACTCGGCGGTGTAGCCGAGGCCGAGGGCCAGGGCCCCCTGCTCGTGCCACATGCCGCCGCCGATCGCGGCGCTGACCTTGCCCGGACGGGGATCGAACTGCAGCGACGCCGCCGCGATGCCGATCGCTGCCCCCTGCCAGGCCTCGCGCCGCGCCGCCTTGATCTTGCCGTTGAGCGAGTCGAAGGCGCCCTTCAGCTGGTCGACGTTCACCGCATCCGTGCCGTTCACGCCCGGCGCGACATTGCCGATCGTGACCGGTGCGTTCGGATCCCCGCCCTGCAGCGTGATCCGGTTGGTCAGGTTGCCGGAACCGTCGGTGTCGTACCGCACCGACATGTTCGCCAGCGCCGACAGCTGGCTGACATTCACTGCGTCGGTCGCGGCCGCGCCGGCGGCGACGTTGGTGATCCGCCGCTCCGCCCCCGAGGCGCCGACCGAGACCTCGCCCGTGGCCACCCCGGCGGGCTTCATTCCAACCACCGGCGCGTAGGCCGCGTCGGAGAGGTTGGCCATGGTCGTGGAGCCCGCGCCGAGCGCCAGGGAGTTGGCCTTGGTCGCCTGCGCCCCGGCGCCGATCGCGATCGCATTGTTGGCCGAGGCCTTCGCGCCGTTGCCCATCGAGATCGCGTTGGTGGCGCTGGCGGTCGAGGCCGGGCCGATGGCGGTGCTGTTGGTGCCGGTCGGGGAGGAGTCGGCCAGGGTCGAGTTGGTGTGGAAGTACTTGATGCCGCCGCCGCCGTTGATCGAGTTGTCGACCACCGTCGCCAGCGCGAACATCTGCGAGCCGTTGATGGCGTCGGTCGAGGTCGCCGTGATCCGCCCAGCCGCGACATTGGTGATGGTGCGCTCGGCGCCGACATCGCCCACGCTCACCGTGCTGGTCGGGTTGGCCCCGGCGAAGTTGTCGAGCGTGAAGTTGTTGAACGACGCGCTCGAGGTGCCGACGGCAGCCGCGGTCTTCGAGCCCGCGCCCAGCGCCACGTCGTTGGCATTGGTCGCGGTCGCCCCTTGGCCCAACGCCGTGGCGCCGGAAGCGCCGGCGGAGGAGGAACTGCCCAGCGCGACGGCACCCGTCGCCCCGGACGCCGTGGTCGCCCCGTTGCCCGCGGCGAAGCTGTCCTCGCCGTTCGCCTTGCTCGCCGGCCCGATCGCCACGGAGTTCGTGCCGAGCGCCTGGCTGTCGGCCAGGGTCGAGTTGGCGTGGAAGTACTTGTTGCCGCCGCCGTTGTTGATGCCGTCGATCGTGTTGTAGATGTCGGTCAGGCTGAGATCCACCGCCTCGAAGGCGGCGTATACCGTGTTGTAGCTGCCGCCCTGGAGGCTGAAGGTCGGCCCGGTGATGGTGCCGTCCGGGCTCACCTTCGAGCCGCCGCCGAACACGTTGGTGATGCTCTGCGCCGTGCCGAAGAGCTGCGAGCCGTTGATGGCGTCGGTCGAGGTCGAGGACACCAGCCCCTTGTCCAGATTGTGCAGCTTGACCGGGCCGGAGGCCTTGCCCACCAGGGTCAGGTCGAACGTCGGCACCCCGCCGTTCGGGGTCGTCGGCTCATCGGGGTTGCTGTATTGGACCGGCCCGATGCCGCCGTTGTTGATCTGGGTGCCCAGGAGGTTGACCGCCGTGTTGGTGGCGAAGAGCTGGCTGCCGTTGATCGCGTCGGTCGAGGTCGCCGAGAGGCGGCCGGCCGCGACATTGGTGATGGTCCGCTCCGCCCCCGGCGCGCCGACGCTGACCGTGCTCGTCGGGGTCGCCCCGGCGAAGCTGTAGGCCTTGCCGGCGATCGTGGCGCCTGCGGTGGCGACCACCGCCGCGGTCGTCGAGCCGGCGCCCAGCGCCACGTCGCCCACATTCGCCCCGGCCGCAGCGCCGTGGCCGATGGCGATGCCGTCCTGCACCGAGGCCACAGCCGTCGGCCCGACCGCCACGCTGTCCGTGCCGACCGCCTGGCTGTCCGCCAGGGTCGAGTTGGCGTGGAAGTACTTGATGCCGCCGCCGTTGTTGATGTTGGTCAGCTGGTTGTTGATGGTCGTCAGGCTGCCGTCGACCGCGTCGAAGGCGTCGGTCACCGTGGTGTAGTTGTTGCCCTGCACGTTGTAGGTCGGGCCGGTGATCGTGCCGTCCGGATTGACCGTCGAGTCGCCGCCGAGATGGGTGACGATGCTCTGGGCCACGCCGTGGAGCTGCGAGCCGTTGATGCCCTCGGTCGAGGTCGAGGACACCTCGCCCGGCGCCAGCCCGGTGATGCCGGTGCCGTTCATGTTCAGGCCCGAGGCGTCGAACACCTGGCCGCCGGTCAGCGTCAGGCTGTCCGCGGTCAGGGCCGGCGTGGTCGCCACCGTTACGTCGGTGCCGGTCCGGGTGACGGCGATGTTCTGGCCGTTCAGGAACTGCACCGTGCCGCCCGGCGCCACCTTGGTCGCGGTGTCGCCGTTTGCCTGCAGGTTCCAGCCGGCATTGGCGACGTCGCCGATCGCGTTCAGCTGGTTGACATTCACCGCGTCGGTGCCGCCCACGCCCGGCGCCACATTGGTGATCGTCCGGCCGCCGGCATTGATGCCGGTCGAGGTGATGCTCGGCCCGCCGGCGATGGTCAGCCCGTCGGTGGTGATCGAGGTGTTCCCGACCGTCACCGAATTGAAGTTCGGATCCGCCACGATGCCGTAAGTGATCGTCGCCCCGCTGCGGGTCACCGTCGCGTTGCTGCCGGCCGCGAAGCTCGCGGTGCCGCCCGGCGCGATGTTCTGGCTGGTCGCCCCGCCATCCGCGCTCAGGTTCCAGCCGGCATTGGCCGTCGTGGCCAAATCGTCGACCGCCTGGTTGGTGGCGAAGAGCTGGGAGCCGTTCACCGCATCGGTCGACGTGGCCGAGAGCCGCCCGGCCGCCACGTTGGTGATGGTGCGCTCGGCGCCCGGCGCGCCGACGCTGACCGTGCTGGTCGGCGTGGTGCCGGCGAAGTTGTAGGTCGTGCCGGCGATGGTGGTGCTGGCGGTGCCGACCGCCGCCGCCGTCACCGAGCCCGAGCCCAGCGCCACGTCGCCGGCATTGCCGGCCGAAGCCGCGTCGCCGAAAGCGAGCGAGCCCGCCCCCGTCGCGCTGCTGGCGTTGCCGAGCGCGACCGAACCCTGGCCCTGGGCGTTGTTGCCGCTGCCGAGGGCCAGCGCGCCGGTGCCGTTGGCGATGTTGTTGGCGCCCATGCCGACGGCGCCGGTGCCGGTCACGATGTTCGGGTCGCCGATCGCCACCGCGCCGTCGCCGTTCACCGTCTGGCCTTCGCCGATCGCGACGGCACCCGTGCCGCCCAGCACCTGGGAGTTGTGGCCGATCGCCACCGAGCCCGTGCCGGCCGCGGCCGCCACCGTGGTGGTGTCGCCCAGCGCCACGGTCGAGGCGGCCAGCGCCTGCGAGCCGTTGCCGACCGCGGTGGCGTTCGCCGCCGTCGCGCTGGCGCCGACGCCGGCCGCCAACGCGTTGGTGCCGGTGGCGCCCCGGTTGTCGTAGTTCGCACCCTGGGTGCCGCCGTCATTGACGCTGTAGTAGTGCGTCAGCTTGCCGTTCACATCCGTGATCTGGCTGGCGACGTTGTCGATCGCTTGGTTGGAGGCGAAGAGCTGGCTGCCGTTCACCGCGTCGGTGGAGTCGGCCGAGAGCCGGCCCGCCGCGACATTGGTGATGGTCCGCTCGGCACCGACGCTGCCGACGCTGACCGTGCTGGTCGGCGCCGTGCCGGCGAAGCTGTAGGTCGTGCCAGCGATCGTCGCGCTGGCGGTGCCGACCGCGGCCGCTGTGGCCGAGCCGGAACCCAGCGCCACGGCGCCGGCATCGCCGGCCGTCGCGCCGGAGCCGATCGCCGTCGCGTCGGCGGCCGTCGCGCCGGCCCCAACGCCGGCTGCTAGCGAGTTGGTGCCGGTGGCGCCGTCATTGTCGTAATTCGCGCCCTGCGTGCCGCCGTCGTTGACGCTGTAGTAGTGCGTCAGCTTGCCGGTGACGTCCGTGATCTGGCTGGCGACGTCGTCCACCGCCGTGTTGGTGGCGAAGAGCTGGCTGCCGTTCACCGCATCGGTGGAGTCGACCGCGATCCGCCCGGCCGCGACGTTGGTGATGGTCCGTTCCGCACCCGCCGCGCCGACGCTGACCGTGCTGGTCGGCGTGGTGCCGGCGAAATTGTAGGTCGTGCCGGCGATGGTGGTGCTGGTCGTGCCGACCACAGCCGCCGTCGTCGAGCCCGAACCCAGCGCCACGTCGCCCGCATTGGCGCCGGCGGTGGCGCCGTGGCCGACGGCCACGCCGTCCTGGACCGAGGCCACCGCCTCGGGACCGGCCGCCGTGCTGTCCGTGCCCGTCGCCTGGCTGTCGGCCAGGGTCGAGGTGGCGTGGAAGTACTTGATGCCGCCGCCGGTGCTGATGTTGTCGACCTTGGTGTTCAGCGTGTCGACCGAGGTGTTGGTGGCGAAGAGCTGGCTGCCGTTCACCGCGTCGGTGGAGTCGATCGCGATCCGCCCGGCCGCCACGTTGGTGATGGTCCGCTCGGCCCCCGCCGCGCCGACGCTGACCGTGCTGGTCGGCGCCGTGCCGGCGAAGTTGTAGGTCGTGCCCGCGATGGTGGTGCTGGCGGTGCCGACCGCGGCTGCGGTGGTGCTACCGGAGCCGAGCGCCACGTCGCCGACATTGGCGCCGGCGGTCGCGCCGTGACCGACCGCGACGCCGTCCTGCACCGAGGCCACGGCCTCGGGACCGGCAGCGGTGCTGTCGGTCCCCGTCGCCTGGCTGTCCGCCAGGGTCGAGGTGGCGTGGAAGTATTTGATGCCGCCGCCGTTGCTGATGTTGTCGACCTTGGTGTTCAGCGTGTCGACCGAGGTGTTGGTGGCGAAGAGCTGGCTGCCATTCACCGCATCGGTGGAGTCGATCGCGATCCGCCCGGCCGCGACATTGGTGATGGTCCGCTCGGCCCCTGCCGCGCCGACGCTGACCGTGCTGGTCGGCGTGGTGCCGGCGAAGTTGTAGGTCGTGCCGGCGATCGTCGTGCTGGCCGTGCCGACCGCCGCCGCCGTCACCGAGCCCGAGCCCAGCGCCACGGCGCCGGCATCGCCGGCCGTGGCGCCGGAGCCGAGCGCGGTCGCGTCCGCCGCGGTGGCGCTGGCCGCCACGCCGGCCGCCAGCGCGTTGGTGCCGGTGGCGCCGTCGTTGTCGTAGTTCGCGCCCGGGGTGCCGCCGTCATTGACGCTGTAGTAGTGCGTCAGCTTGCCGGTGACGGCGGTGATGGCGTCGCCGACATTGGTGTAGCTGTTGCCGCCGATGTTGTAGGTCGGCGACGAGACCGTCCCGTCCGGATTGACGATCGAGCCGCCGCCGAAGTGGTTGGCGACGCTCTGCGACACGCCGTAGAGCTGCGAGCCGTTGATCCCTTCCGTCGAGGTCGAATTCACCGCGCCCGGCGCCAAGCCGGTGATGCCGAGCCCGGCCATGTTCAGGCCGGCGGAGTCGAGCACCTGGCCGCTCGACATCGTCAGGCTGTCCGCCGTCAGGTCCGGCGTCGTCGCCACGGTGATGTCGGTGCCAGTCCGGGTGATGGCGATGTTCTGCCCGTTCAGGAACTGCACCGTGCCGCCCGGCGCTACCTTGGTCGCGGTGTCGCCGTTCGCCTGCAGGTTCCAGCCGGCATTGGCCGTCACGGCCAAGCTGTCGACTGCTTGGTTGGTCGAGTAGAGCTGCGAGCCGTTGATGGCGTCGGTCGAGTCCGCGGCGATCCGGCCGGCCGCGACATTGGTGATGGTCCGCTCGGCGCCCGGCGCCCCGATGCTGACCGTCGAGGTCGGCGTGGTGCCGGCGAAGTTGTAGGTCGTGCCCGCGATGGTGGTGCTGGCCGTGCCGACCGCCGCTGCGGTCGTGCTGCCGGAGCCGAGGGCGACGTCGCCGGCATTGGCGCCCGCGGTCGCGCCATGGCCCAGGGCGATGCCGTCCTGGGTCGAGGCTACCGCCTCAGGTCCGACCGCCACGCTGTCCGTCCCCGTCGCCTGGCTGTCGGCCAGCGTCGAGGTGGCGTGGAAGTACTTGATGCCGCCGCCGTTGCTGATGTTGTCGACCTTGGTGTTCAGCGTGTCCACCGAGGTGTTGGTGGCGAAGAGCTGCGAGCCGTTCACCGCGTCGGTGGAGTCGATCGCGATCCGCCCCGCCGCGACATTGGTGATCGTCCGCTCCGCGCTCGCCGCGCCGACGCTGACCGTGCTGGTCGGCGTGGTCCCGGCGAAGTTGTAGGTCGTGCCGGCGATCGTCGTGCTCGCCGTGCCGACCGCCGCCGCCGTCGTGCTGCCGGAGCCCAGCGCTACGGCGCCCGTGTTGCCGGCGGTCGCCCCGGCACCCAAGGCGAGCGCGTCCTCGGCCGTTGCGATCGCCGTGTCGCCGAGGGCAATGGCGGAAGGCGCATTCACCAGCTGCGCGGCCCAGCCGATGGCGATACCGTTGGTGGAAACGGCATCGACGGCGGGCCCGGTGTTGGCGCCGATCGCGATGCTGCCGTCCGCCGCGGCGCTGATCTGGTTGCCGATCGCGGTCGAATTGACGCCGCTCGCCTGGCTCAGATAGCCCAGCGCCGTGCTCTCCAGACCGCTCGCATTGGACTGATAGCCGATGGCGACCGCCTGCCCGCCGCCGGCAACGGCCTCGATGCCCGCTGCCATGGCATTGGCGCCGGTCGCGCCGTCGTTGATGTAGTTCGCCCGGGGGGTGCCGCCGTCATTGACGCTGTAGTAGTGGACGGGGTTGCTGGCCGCGATGGCCTCGATCGCCTGGTTGGTGGCGAAGAGCTGGCTGCCGTTGATCGCGTCGGTCGAGTCGAGCGCGATCCGGCCGGCCGCGACATTGGTGATGGTCCGCTCGGCGCCCGGCGCCCCGACGCTGACCGTCGAGGTCGGCGTGGTGCCGGCGAAATTGTAGGTCGTGCCGCCGATCGTGGTGCTGGCGGTGCCGACCGCCGCCGCCGTCACCGAGCCCGAGCCCAGCGCCACGTCCTTGGCGTTGGCGGCCGAAGCCCCGTCGCCGAAGGCGAGCGAGCCCGCCCCCGTGGCACTGCTGGCGTTGCCGAGCGCGACCGAGCCCTGGCCCGTCGCCGTGTTGCCGCTGCCCAGCGCCAGCGCGCCGGTGCCGTTGACCGTGTTGTTGGCGCCCAGGCCGACGGCGCCCGTGCCGGTCACCGAGTTCGGATCGCCGATCGCGACCGCGCCGTCGCCGTTCACCACCTGGCCCTGGCCGATCGCCACCGCCCCGGTGCCGCCCAGCACCTGCGAGCTGGTGCCGATCGCGACCGAGCCCGGGCCGGCCGCCGCCGCCACCGTGCTGGCCTCACCCAAGGCCGTGGTCGAGCGGGCGAGAGCCTTGGTGTTGGTACCGATCGAGATGGAGGTCTCTGCACTCGCGATCGCATTGGTGCCGATCGCGGTCGCCCAGGTGTTCGAGGCGTTGGCGTTGATGCCCAGGGCGATCGCGGC
>NZ_JAHVDK010000055.1:0-19322 GCF_051487185.1 Inquilinus limosus | reverse complement strand
AGCGCGCGGAAGTTCTCGATGATGCCGTTGTGCACGATCGCCACCCGGTCGGTCGCGTGCGGATGGGCGTTGCTCTCGCTCGGCCGGCCATGCGTCGCCCAGCGGGTGTGGCCGATGCCGATGGTGCCGTCGATCGGCGCCTCGTCCAGGCGCCGTTCCAGGTTCACCAGCTTGCCCTCGGCCCGGCGGCGCTCGATCCGCCCCGCCACCAGGGTGGCGATGCCGGCCGAGTCATAGCCGCGATACTCCAGCCGCTTCAGCGCCTCGACCAGCCGCGACGCCACCGGCCGGGTCCCGACGATGCCGACGATCCCGCACATCAGCCCTTCTCCTGCTCGCGCCGAGCCTTCTCGGCCTTCTTCTTCTCGCGATAGCGCGGCGCCCAGCCGGGCTTCTCCTCCTGCCGGGCGCGGCCGATCGCCAGCGCATCCGGGGCCACGTCGCGGGTGATGACGCTGCCGGCGGCGATGTTGGAGCGGTCGCCGACCGTGACCGGTGCCACCAGCACGGTGTCGGAGCCGACGAAGACATCGGCGCCGATGCTGGTCTTGAACTTGTTGTAGCCGTCGTAGTTCGAGACGATGGTGCCGGCGCCGATATTGGTCTTCTCGCCGACCGAGACGTCGCCGAGATAGGACAGGTGATTGGCCTTGGCGCCGGCCGCGAGATCGGCCGCCTTCAGCTCGACGAAATTGCCGATATGCGCCCCCTCGCCCACCACCGTGGTCGGCCGCATCCGGGCGAAGGGCCCGATGCGGGCGCCGGAGCGGATCGTCGCCCCCTCGATGTGGCAGAAGCCCAGAATCTCGACCCGGTCCTCGATGGTGACGCCGGGGCCGAAGAAGGTCGACGGCCCGATCACCACGTCGCGCCCGACCTTGGTGTCAACCGAGAACCAGACGGTCTTCGGGTCGATCAGCGTCGCGCCCTCGATCATGGCGCGGCGGCGCAGCCGGTCCTGCAGGATCGCTTCGGCCTCGGCCAGCTCGACCCTGGAATTGATGCCCATCACCTCGGCCGGATCGCCCTCGACCACGCTGCAGGCCCAGCCGCGGGCGCGGGCGGCGGCCACCGTGTCGGTCAGGAAGAACTCGCCCTTGGCGTTGTCGGACTTGAGGTCCGCGATCAGCTCGGGCAGGCGGCGGCCGTCGAAGGTCATGATGCCGGCGTTGCACAGGCCGATCTGGCGCTCGAACTCGCTGGCCTCGGAGAATTCGACGATGCGGTCGAGGCCGCCGTCGCCGGTCAGCACCAGCCGGCCGTACTGGGCCGGGTCGGCCGGGCGCATGCCGAGCACGACCACGGCGGGATCCTCGGCGGCGCGCCGGGCCTCGATCAGCCGCTCCAGCGTGGCGGGCGACAGCAGCGGCGTGTCGCCGAACAGCACGATGACGTCGCCCTGGAAGCCCTCGATCGCCGGCAGCGCCGCGCGCACCGCGTCGCCGGTGCCGAGCTGCGCCGGCTGCACCACGGTCGGAACCGGGGCGACGCTCTTGGCGACCGCCTCCATCCCCGGGCCGACCACCACGACGATCCGCTCGGGCGTCAGCGCCTGGGCGGCGACGACGACATGGCCGAGCATCGACCGGCCGGCGATCTCGTGCATCACCTTGGGCCGGTCGGATTTCATCCGCGTGCCCTTGCCGGCGGCGAGGATGAGACAGGCGACAGCGCTCACGGGGCGGCAGCTCCAATGTCACGGGACAGCGTGGGTGTGGTCTGCCACGGCCGCCCGGAAAGAGAAATTCAATTATTGTTTCGGCGGGTTACGGCCTTCGGCTGAGATCAAGAGGCACCGGCCGCGATCGCCCGCAAATGCACCACGACCCGGCCCCAGGGCGACTCGCTCTCGATCCGCACCGGAACCGCCGGCAGGCCGGCGCGCGGCGAGGCCAGCCAGGTGTCGATCACCCGCCGGTCCGACACCCGCGAGCTGCGCTGGAAATACTCGGTCGGCCTCGTGGTGCGCCGCTCATCGCCAAAGTTGAAGTCGCCGACCGTCGGCGTCAGCGACAGGGTGCAGCGCTGGGCCGCGCCGCCATACATCCCCTGCCCTGCCTTCTGCAGCATCACCGTGCCGCCGTCGGTCAGGTCGGCGCGGTACAGCCGGCGGCCGTCGAACACTGGCACCTGGCCGTTGCAGGCCTCGGCACCGACACGCAGGGCCTGCAGGATCGAGACCACGCCGCTCAGCGGGTCCACCGCATTGACTAAGTGCTCGGGCGGGATGGTCTGCTCGCGCTTCGGCTTCTTGCTCGGCACGACCTCGACATCCATCCGGCCGCCGCCGAGGAAGGTGATGGTGGTGGTCCTGGCATCATCTCCGTTGATCCGCTCCACCACGTTGCGGGCCGGGCGCACCTGTGTGCCGCCCAGGGTGCCGCTCGACCGGACGTTCGAGCGCCAGTCGCTGAAGGTGGCGGCGATGCCGACGACATGGGCCGACAGGTCGACGTCGTAGCGGTCGGCCCCGAGCGACAGGCCGGACGTCACCTCGAGCATGCGCACGCCCCCGACATAGACGTCATAGGTCATCCGGGTATTGGCGTCGGCGGCGGCCGGGCCCGGCGCCGTGGCGATCAGAACACAGGCCGAGGCGGCGATGGCGGTCCGAAGCAGACGGGGCATGCGCGTCGATGTCCTCGCTGTGGCGATGGGTCGCCAGGGTGCGTGGTAACTGGGGCGCGATTGCGGCGATGTCCAAGGCGGCCGACGCGTGAGGGATGAGGCGGCTATGACCTCATGTGCACCCTACGATGTCAACGTAGTGCTCTCTGCGAGAGACGATGTCGTCTCGCCGTCGTGATGGCCAGGATACTGGGATAAGATGGTGGGCGCGACAGGGATTGAACCTGTGACCCCTCCCGTGTGAAGGGAGTGCTCTCCCGCTGAGCTACGCGCCCCCGCGTCGTCGGGGTCGCTTAAGTACGGGGCGACGTCCCGGCTGTCAAGGCCGCAATGCGGCGGCCGGATGGTCTTTTCGTCAGGCCGCCCGGCGCTGCTCGATCGCGGTCTCGACCAGGTCGACGGCGGTGCGCAGCACCTCCGGCCCTGCCCCCGGGCGATGGGCGTTCTCGGCCAGGTGGCGGCGGAAGGCGCGGGCGCCCGGCACCGCCTGGTACAGGCCGAGGATGTGGCGCGTGATCGCGCCCAGCGGCACGCCCTTCGCGCGCATCGCCTCGACATAGGGCAGGAAGCCGTCGACCGCGTCTCGGCGGCTGCGGGCGGGTGACTCGTCGCCGAACAGCCGGCGGTCGGCCTCCGCCAGCATCCAGGGGTTCTGATAGGCCTCGCGGCCGATCATCACGCCGTCGACATGGGCCAGCTGCGCCTCGGCCACATCGAGCGAGGCGATGCCGCCGTTGATGGCGATGGTGAGATACGGGAAGTCGCGCTTCAGCCGGTGCACCACCTCGTAGCGCAGCGGCGGGATCTCGCGATTCTCCTTCGGGCTCAGCCCGCTCAGCCAGGCCTTGCGGGCATGGACGATGAAGGTGTCGCAGCCGGTCTCGGCGATGGTGCCGATGAAGTCGACCAGTTCCTCATAGCTGTCGCGGTCGTCGATGCCGATGCGCGACTTGACGGTGACCGGCACGTCGCAGGCGGCGCGCATCGCCGCGACGCAGGCGGCGACGGTCTTCGGCTCGGCCATCAGGCAGGCGCCGAAGCGGCCGGACTGCACCCGGTCGCTCGGGCAGCCGACATTGATGTTGATCTCGGCATAGCCCCAATCGGCACCGATGGCGGCGGCACGGGCCATCGCCTCCGGATCGCTGCCGCCGAGCTGCAGCGCCACCGGCTGCTCGGCCTCGGAGAAGCCGAGGATGCGCTCGCGATCGCCGTGCAGCACCGCTCCGGTCGTGACCATCTCGGTGTACAGCCGGGCGCGGCGCGAGATCAGGCGCAGGAAGAACCGGCAGTGCCGGTCCGTCCAGTCCATCATCGGCGCCACGGAGAGGCGGTGCGTTTCGGCGTTCGACGTCATGACCGCAGTCTATCCAGGACGGCGCCGGGACCGAAGCCCCGGCGCGCTTTGATCACCGTCCGACGGGCCGGCGGCGCATCGGCGCCGAGCCGCCGTCATTCGCCGGCGCCGGACGGCGCTCACCGCCGTGATGCGCCGGGCGCTGGCCCTGCCCCTGGTGGCCGTGGCCATGCGGACGCTGGCCGTGCTGGCCCTGGGGACGCTGTCTATGGCCGCCATGGCCGTGCGGCCGCTGCTGGCCCTGATGACCCTGCGGGCGCTGCCCCTGGCCCTGCGGCCTGCCACGATGCTGGCGGGGGGCCGGACCGGAACCACCCTGCCGGAACGGGATGGTGGAGCGGTAGGCGTGCTCCTCCACCACCGGCACCGGCTGGCGGATCAGCTTCTCGATGTCGCGCAGATAGGCGCGCTCCTCGACGTCGCAGAAGGAGATCGCCATGCCGTCAGCCCCGGCCCGCGCGGTGCGGCCGATGCGGTGGACATAGCTCTCCGGCACGTTCGGCAGCTCGAAGTTGATCACGTGGGTGACGCCGTCGACATCGATGCCGCGGGCGGCGATGTCGGTCGCCACCAGGACCCGGACCTTGCCGTTGCGGAAGCCCAGCAGCGCGCGCTCGCGCTGGCTCTGCGACTTGTTGCCGTGGATCGCGTCGGCGACGATGCCGGCCTGGGTCAGCTGCTTGGCCACCCGGTCGGCGCCATGCTTGGTGCGGGTGAACACCAGAACCCGGCGGATGCTCTCGTCGTCGCGCAGGATCTCGGTCAGCAGGGCGCGCTTGTCGTCCTTCTCGACGAACATGACCCGCTGGTCGATGCGCTCGGCCGTGGTCGCGACCGGCGCGACCTCGACCCGAACCGGGTCGGTCAGCAGACGGCCGGCCAGGTCGGAGATGTCGGTCGGCATGGTGGCGGAGAAGAACAGGCTCTGCCGCTGCGCCGGCAGGGTCGCGACGATCTTCCGGATGGCGTGGATGAAGCCCATGTCGAGCATCTGGTCGGCCTCGTCGAGGACGAAGACGTCGAGCTCGTTGAGGCGGATCGCACCTTGCGACATCAGGTCGAGCAACCGGCCGGGGGTGGCGACCAGGACGTCGACGCCCTGCGCCATGGTGCGGATCTGCGGGCCCATGCCGACGCCGCCGAACACGGTGGTGCGGGTCAGGGGCAGATGGCGGCCATAGACACGGAAGCTCTCGGCGATCTGGCTCGCCAGCTCGCGGGTCGGGCTCAGCACCAGGGCACGGCAGCCGCGGCGCGGCGCGGTGCGCCGGTCGGCCATCAGCCGGTGCAGGATCGGCAGGGCGAAGGCCGCGGTCTTGCCGGTGCCGGTCTGGGCCACGCCCAGCAGGTCGCGGCCCTGCAGCAGATGCGGGATCGACTGCGCCTGGATCGGGGTGGGGGTCTCATAACCCTCGGCCGCCAGCGCCTTGAGGATCAGCGGGTTCAGGCCGAGATCGGTAAAATTGGTCAAAGGGGAACTTTCGGTAACAACGACGCCGAGCCACCGGGCCCGGTCCTTCCGGGTCGTGGCGATAAGCGCGGGGTTGACGATGACGCCCCGCGCGATCTGGGCAGTCGGATGAAGTCGATCGGGACCGACAGGACGCATCCCGGAGGGAGCGCTCACGCGATCGGTGGCCGATGGCCGCTTTGGCAGCGCCCGGAATGTCGTTGCGCGATGCAGGAAAGTCAAGGCTATTGGGCGGTTGCATTCCTGCTCTGCATGGCATGTCAGAAAATTTCGTTCGGATTTCCCGATCGTCGCCCTCCACCATCGATTTTGCTTGCGGTCGCACCTAGGCGGCGGGACCGTGATTTCATGAACGTCACCCTGCGCCAGATCGCCTATTTCACCGCGGTGGCCGAGGCCGGGTCGGTCTCCGGCGGCGCCGCGGCGGTCGGCATCTCGCAATCGGCGATCACCGACGCGCTCAAGGCGCTGGAGGAGCAGACCGGCGCGCGGCTGTTCGAGCGCCATGCCCGCGGCGTCATCCTGACCTATCCCGGCCATCAGTTCCTGCGCCACGCCCGCACCATCCTGGCGGCGGTGGCCGACGCCCAGAACGCGCTGCGGACCCTGCCCGAGGCGGTGCAGGGCACGCTGCCGCTCGGCGTCACCGCCATGGTCTCCGGGTATTTCCTGGCCGACCTGCTGGCCCGGTTCCGCCGCGTGTTTCCGAACGTCGCGGTCGAGGTGATCGAGGAGGAGCGGACCTATATCGAGCACCTGATGATCAATGGCGAGATCGCGGTCGCGGTGATGATCGTCTCGACGCTGGAGAACCGCGACGCGCTGGAGAGCGAGATCCTGGTCCGCTCCGAGAGCCGGCTATGGCTGCCGCCGGACCACCGCTTCATGGGGCGTGAGGCGATCCCGCTGGCCGAGATCGTCGACGAGCCGCTGATCGCGCTGGCGGTCGACGAGATTGTCGAGGCCAGCGACCTGTTCTGGCGCGCCGCCGGGCTGATCCCGAAGCGGGTCCTGCGCACTGCCTCGGTCGAGGCGGTGCGCAGCCTGGTGGCGACCGGCGCCGGCGTCGCCATCCTGCCCGACATGGCCTACCGCCCCTGGTCGCTGGAGGGCGACCGGATCGAGGCGCGGCCGATCGCCGATCCGCTGCCGACCCTCGATGTCGGCGTGGTCTGGCGCCGCGGCTCGCCCCTCTCCGCCCCTGCCGAGACCTTCATCCAGGTGGCCCGCACCCACCCGGCGCCGCGCCTGCGGTCGCTGTAGCGTCTCGTCAGTCGGCCAGCCCCATCACGAAGGCGATCGCCACGTTCAACCGCGCGATCTCGGCGGGCGACAGCTGGCCGATCTTCCGGCCAATGCGCTCGCGCCGTACCGTCACCGGCTTGTCGACCATGATCTGCGATCGGACCCGTAGTCCATTCCCGGCCTCAGGTTCGACTGTCACGCGAAAATCCGGTGCGTCGACAATGTCCGAAGTCATCTGGCAGACGATCACCGAGGCGTGCTCGGCTGGGAACGCGTCGGTTTGCACGATCACGGCCGGTCGTGGCTTGCCGTAGTCGCCCGATGCAGCCACGGTGACGACATCACCTCGACGCATCGGTATCGAATTCGGACACGGCTTCGATCCACGCCAGCGCATCGTCTTCGCTGGCGCGGTCCAACGCCGCCACCTGCTTTGCGATGCGGGCCCGGACGAGAGCCGTCCGGGCATCTGGGACGCTCAGGCGAATGTCGCGGAGGCCCCTCGCCCGCCGCCGCTGGCGCATCGCCTTCATCCGCTCCGCCGCGGTCATGCCATTCCTCCGCCGTCGTCACGCGTGACGTAGTGTAACGCGCGACAGGCGTCAGCACCAGCGGTGAGGTGAAGCCATCGATTTTCCCGATAACAAAACAGGATATTTCATATTTCTCGGGGTCCCGGCAACGGACCTACCATTCTCCTCAACAACAGACCAAACGGGGAGAACGAGATGGGACCGCAGCTTCGCCGGATCCTGGCCCTGGGCAGCGCCCTCGCCGTGATCGGCACCACCACCCTGGCCGGCGCCGCGCCGCTGACCGAGATCGGGCCGGGCGAAGGCCAGGTCGATATCGTCGCCTGGGCCGGCTATATCGAGCGCGGCGAGACCGACAAGGCCTATGACTGGGTGACCGGCTTCGAGAAGGAGACCGGCTGCAAGGTCAATGTCAAGGTCGCCGGCACCTCGGACGAGATGGTGGCGCTGATGAACGAGGGCGGCTTCGACCTCGTCACCGCCTCCGGCGACGCCAGCCTGCGCCTGATCTACGGAAAGCGGGTGCAGGAGATCAACACCGAGCTGATCCCCGGCTGGAAGACGATCGATCCGAGGCTGCAGAACGCGCCCTGGTTCACCGTCGACGGCAAGCATTACGGCGTGCCCTACCAATGGGGCCCGAACGTGCTGGCCTACAACACCGAGGTGTTCAAGGAGCCGCCGAAGAGCTGGAGCGTGGTGTTCGAGCCGACCACCCTGCCCGACGGCAAGCCGAACAAGGGCCGCATCGAGGCCTATGACGGGCCGATCTACATCGCCGATGCGGCGCTGTATCTGATGAAGGCGAAGCCAGAGCTGGGGATCAAAGATCCCTATCAATTGAACGAGGCCCAGTACAAGGCGGCGCTCGACCTGCTGCGCGGCCAGCGGCAGCTGGTGATGCGCTACTGGCACGACGCCATGGCCCAGGTCGACGACTTCGTCAACGAGGGCGTCGTCGCCTCCTCGACCTGGCCGTTCCAGGTCAACCTGCTGAAGTCGCAGAACAAGCCGGTGGCCAGCGTGATCCCGGAGGAAGGGGCGACGGGCTGGGCCGACACCACCATGCTGCATGTCGACGCGGCGCATCCGAACTGCGCCTACAAATGGCTGCAGCATTCGTTGAACCCGAAGCTGCAGGGCGACCTCGCCGCCTGGTTCGGCTCGGTGCCGGTGGTGCCCGATGCCTGCAAGGGCAACGAGCTGCTCGGCGCCGAGGGCTGCAAGACCAACGGCTTCGACAATTTCGAGAAGATCCACTTCTGGACCACGCCGCGCCAGCAATGCGAGGCCCATCCGGAAGAGGGCTGCGTGCCCTATCTGCGCTGGACCACGGACTACATCGCGATCCTGGGCGGGCGGTAGGCCGCGCCCGCCCCCGCCCCCTCACCCTCCCGGCCCTGACGGGCCGGGCCCCTCCCTCTCCCCAAGGAGAGGGAATTGGATTGCGGCTCTCTTCACCTCTCCTTGGGGAGAGGTCGAAATCGCGCAGCGATTTCGGGTGAGGGGGTGACCGGCCCCGCCGCTTCACGTCTGTTTCTCATCTAGGCACGGCACCCATGACCGACCGCAGCACCGCCGTCCGCTTCGACCATATCAGCCGCCATTTCGGTTCGGTGCGGGCGGTGGACGATGTCAGTTTCGAGATCCGCGACGGCGAGTTCTTCTCCATGCTCGGGCCCTCCGGCTCGGGCAAGACCACCTGCCTGCGCCTGATCGCCGGCTTCGAGCAGCCCACATCGGGCCGCCTGCTGCTGCACGGCCGCGACGTCTCGACCACCCCGCCCTATGACCGGGACGTCAACACCGTGTTCCAGGACTACGCCCTGTTCCCGCATATGAGCGTGTGGGAGAACGTGGCCTACGGCCTGATGATCCGGCGCGTGCCGAAGGCGGAGCGGCGGCGGCGGGCCGAGGAGATGCTGGCGATGGTCAAGCTCGGCGATGTCGGCGAGCGCCGACCGTCGCAGCTCTCGGGCGGGCAGCGCCAGCGCGTCGCCCTCGCCCGCGCCCTGGTCAACCGGCCCTCGGTGCTGCTGCTGGACGAGCCGCTCGGCGCCCTCGACCTCAAGCTGCGCGAGGCGATGCAGGAGGAGCTGAAAGCGCTGCAGCGCCAGGTCGGCATCACCTTCGTCTACGTCACCCACGACCAGGGCGAGGCCCTGGCGATGAGCGACCGGGTGGCGGTGTTCAACCGCGGCCGGGTCGAGCAGATCGACACGCCCGCCGCGATCTACGACCGGCCGGCCACCGCCTTCGTCGCCGGCTTCGTCGGCGCGTCCAACATGGTCGACGCCGCCACCGCCGAGAAGCTGACGGGCCAGGCCCGGCCCTTCGCGCTGCGGCCGGAGCGCATCCGGATCCTCAGCGACGGCCAGGCCGCGCCCGCAGGTGCGGTCGAGGTGGCCGGCACGGTCGACGGCGTCAGCTTCCTCGGCGCCACCACCCGCTACCGCGTGGCGCTGGCCCCCGGCGGCGCCGTCGACGTGGTCGAAGCCAACCTCGACGCCGCGCCCAAGGCGCCCGGGCAGGCGGTGCGGCTGGCCTGGCGGCGCGACCACGCCCACCCGCTGGCGCCCCACCCACCAGAGGGTGCCGCGGCATGACCATGGCCGTCCCCCTCCCTGCCCCCGCGGCGGACGGCTTCGGTCGGCGCGCGGCGCGGATCCTGTACCGCAACGGCTGGCTGCTGCTGATCCTGCTGCTGACGCCGCCGCTGCTGTGGCTCGGCGTGGTCTATCTCGGGTCGCTGTTCGCCCTGCTGCTGCAGAGCTTCTATTCGGTCGACGGCTTCACCGGGATGGTCGTCCCGGAATTCACCCTGTCGACCTATGCCGACCTGCTCACCGCCGCCAATCTGGACATCGTGCTGCGCACGGTGCTGATGGCCGCCGCGGTTACCATCTTATGCGCGCTGATCGGCTTCCCGATCGCCTATTACGCCGCGCGCTACGCCCGCGGCCGGGCCAAGGCGGCCTTCTACATCGCGATCATGCTGCCGCTGTGGTCGAGCTATCTGGTCAAGGTCTATGCCTGGAAGCTGATACTGGCCCGCGAGGGCGTGATCACCTGGCTGGCGGCCGAGCTGCACCTGACCTGGCTGCTGGACGGCATCCTGGCCCTGCCGGTGGTCGGCGGCCCGTCGCTGTCCAGCGCCTATATCGGCACCGCCGTGGTCTTCGTCTACATCTGGCTGCCCTATATGATCCTGCCAGTGCAGGCGGCGCTGGAGCGGGTGCCGCGGTCGCTGACCGAGGCCTCGGCCGATCTCGGCGCCCGGCCGGCCCAGACCTTCCGCACCGTGATCCTGCCGCTGGCCTTCCCCGGCGTGGTCGCGGGGTCGATCTTCACCTTCTCGCTGACCCTCGGCGACTACATCATCCCCGGCATCATCGGCTCCTCCCGCCCCTTCATCGGCCAGGTGGTGCTGCAGCTGCAGGGCACCGCCGGCAACGTGCCGCTGGCCGCCGCCTTCACCGTCGTGCCGATCGTGATCATGGCCATCTATCTGACGGCGGCGAAACGTCTGGGGGCCTTCGATGCGCTTTGACGGCAAAGTGACCGCCGGCACCGGCGCGCCGCTCGGCCTGCGCCTGATGGCCCTCGGCGGCCTCTTGTTCCTGCATGTGCCGCTGCTGTTCATCCTGCTCTACGCCTTCTCCAGCGACGAGAAGACCTTCCAGTTCCCGCCGCCCGGCCTGACGCTGCAATGGTTCAGCGTCGCCTGGCTGGACCGGCCGGACATTTGGGCGGCGCTGTGGCTGTCGGTGAAGGTCGCGGCGCTGGCGACGGCGCTGGCCATCGTGCTGGGCACCTGCGCCGCCGCCGCGGTCTGGCGCAGCCGCTTCTTCGGGCGGGAGTCGCTGTCGCTCCTGATCATCCTGCCGATCGCGCTGCCCGGCATCATCACCGGCATCGCCCTGCGCTCGGCCTATGCCCTGATGGAGATCCCGTTCAGCGTCTGGACCATCATCATCGGCCATGCCACCTTCTGCATCGTCGTCGTCTACAACAACGTTCTGGCCCGGTTCCGGCGCACCTCCGGCTCGCTCATCGAAGCGTCGATGGATCTCGGCGCCGACGGGTTCCAGACCTTTCGCCACGTGGTGCTGCCGAACATCGCCACGGCGCTGCTCGCCGGCGGCATGCTGGCCTTCGCCCTCAGCTTCGACGAGGTGATCGTCACCACCTTCACCGCCGGCCAGCAGCAGACCCTGCCGATCTGGATGCTGACCGAGCTGATCAAGCCGCGGCAGCGGCCGGTGACCAACGTCGTCGCGATCATCGTCATCGCCGTCACCGTCCTGCCGATCCTCGGCGCCTACTATCTCACCCGCGACACCCACGACTTCTCCGGCTCCGGCAAGTAAGACCGGACCGCCCTGAAGGGAGAGCATCCATGGATATCGAGCTTCTGATCGACGGCGCCTTCGCGAAGGGCGAAGGCCAGGCCGAGCAGGTGCTGAACCCGGCGACCGGCAGGCTGATCGTCGAGGTGCCGGAGGCCTCGCAGGCCCAACTAAACGCCGCCGTTTCCGCCGCCGCCCGCGCCTTCGAAAGCTGGTCGCTGACCACCCCGGCCCAGCGCGCCGCGCGTCTCTTGAAGCTGGCCGACGCCATCGAGCGTGCGGCCGAGGCCTTCGCCCACCTCGAATCGCTGAACTGCGGCAAGCCCTATGCCCGGGTGCTGGAAGACGAGATGCCGGCGATCATCGACACCTTCCGCTTCTTCGCCGGCGCCACGCGCTGCCTGACCGGCTCGGCCGCTGGCGAATACGTCGCCAACCACACCAGCATGATCCGGCGCGACCCGATCGGCGTGGTCGGGTCGATCGCGCCCTGGAACTACCCGCTGATGATGCTGGCCTGGAAGATCGCCCCGGCGCTCGCCGCCGGCAACACGGTGGTGATGAAGCCGTCGGAGCAGACGCCGCTGACCGCGCTGAAGCTGGCCCGCACCCTGGCCGAGATCTTCCCGAAGGGCGTGATCAACATCGTCGCCGGCCGGGGCGAGACCGTCGGCTCCGCCCTCACCGCCCATCCGCAGGTGCGGATGGTGTCGCTGACCGGCGACATCGCCACCGGCCAGAAGGTGCTGCAGGCAGCGGCGAAGAGCCTGAAGCGCACCCATCTCGAGCTCGGCGGCAAGGCGCCGGTGCTGGTGTTCGACGATGCCGACCTCGACGCTGTGGTGGCGGGCGTGCGTGCCGGCGGCTTCTACAATGCCGGGCAGGACTGCACCGCCGCCTGCCGCGTCTATGCCGGGCCGAAGATCTACGACCGTCTGGTGGCCGACCTGGCGGGCGCCATCGCCAGCCTGAAATACGGCGCGCCCGACGATGCGGCGACCGAGCTGGGGCCGCTGATCAGCGAGCGCCAGCGCGACCGGGTGGCCAGCTTCGTCGAGCGCGCGGCCGCCCAGAAGCACACCGAGATCGTGACCGGCGGCGGCAAGGCTGAGGGCGACGGCTTCTTCTTCAAGCCGACCCTGGTGGCCGGGGCGCTGCAGAGCGACGAGGTCGTGCGCAAGGAGGTGTTCGGGCCGGTCGTCTCCGTCACCCGCTTCGACGACCCGGACGCCGCCATCACCTGGGCCAATGACAGCGACTACGGCCTCGCCTCCTCGGTCTGGACGTCCAGCGTGAAGACCGCGCTGAAGACCTCGGCCCGGCTGCAATATGGCTGCGTCTGGGTGAACGCGCATTTCACCCTGACCAGCGAGATGCCGCATGGCGGGCTGAAGATGTCCGGCTACGGCAAGGACATGTCGATGTACGGGCTGGAGGATTACACCGTCATCCGCCACGTGATGATGAATTTCGGCTGAACGGCTTCAGCCTCTTTTCACCGTCATGGCGAGCCCCGAAGGGGCGTGGCCATCCATATGTGGACGGCCCCTGGATGGCCACGGCGCTGCGCGCCTCGCCATGACGAAGAAAGGTCGCAGAGTCGCGGCTGGTATCAGATCGAACCCGGCTCCTGTACGCCGGACATGACGAGGCCTGTCCGGCGGCAGACTTCGTCGAGCTCGATCTCACCGTCCAGCGGATCGCCGATCTGCTCGTCGAACCATTCTCCCGCCAGAACTGCCTCTTCCAGCGTTCCGCCGGGGCGTCCGAAGCTCACCGAAAGGCGGCCCCACCGATAGCGGATGTAGAATGGGCGGCCATCGGTCAGGCGCCCCTCCCATTGGGATGGAGAGCGACTGCAGGTTTGCACGATCTCGGCGATCTGCATGGGCTCGGCCATGGCGGTCCGCTCACGTGATACCGACGCCCGAAATATTGACCCGTCATGGCGAGCCCCGAAAGGGGCGTGGCCATCCAGCGGCACCGCCCTCTGGATGGCCACGGCGCTGCGCGCCTTGCCATGACGAAACAATCAATCGCGCCAGCGGCGCGACGTCAAACCACCGCCACCCGGATCTCCCCGACGCCGTCGACATGGGCGACCATCTCGTCGCCGCGGACCACCGCGCCGACCCCAGCCGGCGTGCCGGAGAAGATCAGGTCCCCCGGCTGCAGCGCGAACAGGCCGGAGAGGTAGGAGATCATCTCTGGCACCTTCCAGATCATCTGGTTCAGGTCGCCCTCCTGCCGCCGCTGGCCGTTGACGTCGAGCCAGACGGCGCCGGCGGCGGGATGGCCGATCTCCGCCACCGTCCGGATCGGGCCGCAGGGCGCCGAATGCTCGAAGGCCTTGCCGACCTCCCAGGGCCGGCCGAGCTTCTTCGCCTCGCCCTGCAGGTCGCGCCGGGTCATGTCGAGGCCGACGGCATAGCCGAAGACGTGGTCAAGCGCCTTTTCGACCGGGATGTCGCGGCCGCCCGACTTCAGCGCCACCACCATCTCGACCTCGTGATGCACGTCCGAGGTCGCCGGCGGATAGGGGAAGCGGCCATCCGTGCGCAAATTGCCGGGGTTCTTCTGGAAGAAGAACGGCGGCTCCCGGTCCGGGTCGTGCCCCATCTCCACCGCATGCGCCGCATAGTTGCGGCCGACGCAGTAGACGCGGTGGACGGGGAACAGCCGGCCGGTGCCGAGCACGGGCAGCGCCGGGACGGGCGGCGGCGCGATGACGAACTCCGTGGCGGTCGTCCCGGGCGTGGCCATGTTCATGATTGTCGTACTCCTGCGTAATAGGCGATGCGGTGTTCGAGCCGGGAGACCAGCCCGGAGAGGAGAAGCGCGAAGGCGAAAAGGATCAGGGTCAGCGCCCAGAACTCGGCCATCAGGAAGTTGCGGGAATAGAGCTCGAACAGCGCGCCGAAGCCGATGATCGAGACCAGCAGTTGCCCGACCACCACGCCCTTGACGCCACGGATCAGCCCGACCCGGATGCCCGCCAGGATCTCCGGCAGCGCCGCCAGCAGCAGGATCCGGCTGGCCGTCTGCCAGCGCGTCGCGCCGAAGGAGCGCGCCATCTCCACCAGCGACGGCGGCACATGCCGGATGCCGGCGCGGGTGTCGAGCGCGATGATCCAGACGGCGAACAGGAAGACGGTGACCACGACGGTCGCGGTGCCCATGCCGAACAGCAGCATGATCACCGGCACCAGGGCCGAGAGCGGCGCGCTGACGAACAGGTTCACCCACATGCCGGCGAACTGGTCGACCGCCGTGAAGCGCCCCATCAGCGCGCCGAGCGGCACGCCGACGACGATGGCCAGCGCCATGCCGAGGACGAAGCTGACGACCGTGATCAGGGCGGCGTCGAGAAAGGTCCACGACGGCACGACGGTGAACAGCGCCGCCAGCACCTCGGTGAAGGGCGGGAACAGCAGAACCAGGCCGAGCCTGCCGACGATCTCCCACACGACGGCCCAGAGGATCAGCGACGCCATCATCGGGATGCGGTGGCCGAAGACGGTCATGGCGCCCTACTCCACATAGCGCCGCAGGCCGCGCCAGATGTCCTCGACCGTGTCGATATAGGCCGGGTCGCGGCGGATCTCGTCGGGCGTGCCCTGGCGCGGGATCTCCGGCACCACGATCTCCGACAACCGGCCGGGCCGCGGCGACAAAAGGACGATGCGGTCGGAGAGGTAGACCGCCTCCTCGATCGAATGGGTGACGACGATGAAGGTCTTGCGCTCCTCGCGGCACAGCGCCAGCAGGTCTTCCTGGAACTTGCGCCGGGTCTGCTCGTCGACGGCGCTGAACGGCTCGTCCATCAGCAGCACCTCGGCGTCGACCGCGAGCGCCCGGGCCAGGCCGACGCGCTGGCGCATGCCGCCGGACAGCTGGTGCGGATAGCGGTCCTCGAAGCCGGCGAGGCCGACCCGGGCGATATGGCGGCGGGCCACCTCCTCGCGCTCGGCCCTCGGCACGCCCTTCAGCTCCAGCCCGAAGGCGACGTTGCGCAGCACCGTGGCCCAGGGCATCAGGGCGAAGTCCTGGAACACGAAGGCGCGGTCCGGCCCCGGCCCGGCCACGGTCCGGCCCCGGACCAGCACCTCGCCGGCAGTCGGCTCCATCAGCCCGGCGATGATCTTCAGCAGCGTGGTCTTGCCGCAGCCGGACGGGCCGAGCAGGCTGGTCAGCTCGCCGTCGCGGAAGGCCAGGGAGATGCCGTCGAGGGCCACCACCTGCGTGCCGTAGCGCTTGACGATGCCGCGGACCTCGACCGCGGGCTCGGCCGGCTCCGCCACCACCTGGTCCCGCGGCAACGGCATGGCGGCGCTGCTCTTGCTCATGGCTGTCCTCGCTTTTCCGGCCGGAACAGGGCGACCTCGAGCCGCTGCAGCGTGCCCACGGTCACCGCGGCGAAGAGGATGATGGAGGCGATGGTCGCGTACATCTCCGGATAGTCGGCGACCGAGCGGTGATAGGTGATCAGGTCGCCGATCCCGGTCGGGGTGATCAGCAGCTCGGCCAGGACCACGCCGATGAAGCCGGCGGAGATGCCGAGCCTGAGGCCGGCGAAGATCATCGGGCTGGCGTCCGGGATCACGATCTTGCGCACGACCTGCCGCCGGGTCGCCATGAAGGACCGGGCCATGTCGACCAGCGACGGCCCGACATGGCGCACCGCCTGGTAGCTGTTCAGCACGATCACCGGCAGGGCCAGCATCACCACGGCGATGACCTTGGCGGTGAGGCCGATGCCGTAGACGAAGGTGGTCAGCGGGATCAGCGCGGCCATCGGCGCCGCCTGCATGACGATGAAGATCGGCGCCCCGGCCCATTCCAGGCTGCGGTTCAGCCCCATGGCGACGCCGCAGCCGATGCCGGCGACGGCGGAGATGACGAGCCCCAGCAGCAGCGGCTGCAGTGTGTCGACATACGCCGTCGCCAGGCTGCCATCCGCCAGCAGGCGCCAGAAGGCCGCTGCGGTGGCGCTGAAGGACGGCAGCGCGTAGTTGACCGGGATGCGGCCCGCGATCTCCCACCCGCCGCACAGCACGACAACGGAGGCGAGGCGCCAGAACAGCGGGTCGGCGGCCAGGGCGGCGAGGACGCTGCCCCTCCGCCCGGCTTCCGCGACGGCGGCACCCGTCATTTCCGGCCGACCTTGTCCAGCGCCTGGTTCAGCGGCGCGAAGGTCCAGAAATCCTCGACCTTGAGCGTGGCCGGATCGCCCTGCAGCTGGCCGGCGACCGAGTAGAAGGCGAAATCGTCCTTCACCGCCGCCTCATCGCCGCCGTTGAGCGGGTACATGCCGGCGGCGACCGCGTCCTGGTAGAAGGGCACGATCTCGGGCTCGAGCTCGGCGGGCAGGTCGGCCAGCAGCTTGTAGCTCTTGCGCAGCTCTCCGACGCTGTCCGGCTTGGCGGCGATCTCGCGCCAGGTCTTCAGCAGCTCCTCGGCCAGGGCCGTGGCCGCCTCGGTATTGGCCTCCAGGAACTCGGTGTTGGCGAAGAGCGCCTCATCAGTGGCGCTGATGTCGCCGACCTCCAGCAGCTTGAACTTGCCGCCGCCCTTCTCCTGCAGAAGCCGCCATCCGGCGGCGTCGACGATCGTCGCCTTCACCGCGCCCTGCAGCAGGGCGCCGGTGCGGACCTCCGACCCCGGCACGTAGCTGACCTTGCCGTATTTGATGCCGTTGCGCTGGGCCATCAGCATCATGATCGCCTCGGTGCCGGAGCCGCGGGAATGCACCGCCACCTCCTGGCCGTCGAGGTCCTTCCAGTCCTGGTAGAACTCGGTATTCACCACCGGATAGAAGCGCAGCGTGCTCATCTGGAAGAACAGCCGGATCGGCGCCCCGACCTTCTGCAGCAGCGCATAGGGCGTGCCGACGCCGATATCGGCCTGGCCGCTGACCACGGCCTGGGCGGCGATGTCCTCGGATTTGAAGAAGGTCAGCTCGATCGGGATGCCGCGGGCGCGGGTTCGCTCGATCGCGATCAGGAAGTTCAGGCTCTCCACGGACGGGATGTCGCCGAAGGCGATCCGGACCGGATCCGCGGCCCTGGCGGACAGCGGCATCGCCAGCAACAGGGCGAACAGGATTGCGGCGCGGCGGGTGACTCGGGTGGCAAGGCACGGCATGGCTCTCTCCTCCCTCGAACCGGCGGGCTTGCGCGCCCGCGCTTTGACCAATTTTCGAATTATTCTTTAACCAATTCACCATTGGTTAACAGATCAGCGAATTCTGGTCAATCCTCGACTTGACCGTGCCGGCCGAAACTGGGTAAGTCTAAACCAATTTGGAAATTGGTTTGACCATGTCGCTCGATCACGATCAGGGCCAAGGCGCCCTCACTCAGCTCCGCGCCTATCTGGCCCAGCAGGCCCTGCCCTCCGACGGAAGGCTGCCGCCGGAGCGCGAGCTATGCGAGACGCTCGGCATCTCCCGCGGCGAGCTGCGCAAGGGCCTCGCGGCGCTGGAGGCCGAGGGCCAGATCTGGCGCCATGTCGGTAAGGGCACCTTTCTCGGGTCGCGGCCGATCGAGGAGGTCGACGACGCCGCCGCGATCGCGTCGCGCACTTCCCCCGCCGCGGTGATGCGCGCGCGCCTTCTGATGGAGCCGCAGATCGCGCAGGAGGCGGCGCTGCACGCCTCGGCCGAGGATCTGCGCAAGATGCGTGTGGTGATCGCCAAAACCCGCACCGCGGAGAGCTGGCGGCAATACGAGACGCTCGACAATCAGCTGCACCGGCTGATCGCCGAGGCGACCCGCAACACCGTGCTGGTGGCGCTGTTCGACCTCTTGAACACGGTGCGGCGGACGGTGGTCTGGGGCCGGTTGCGCGCCGACATCCCCCGACCGCCGCCCGACCATCACAGCTTCGTCGAGCACGACGCCATCGTCGACGCGATCGCCGAGCGCGACCTGGAGGCGGCGGGCCGCGCCATGCGCCGGCATCTGCGCTCGGTCGAGCGCAACCTGCTCGAGGCGCATCACGACGATTGAATGAGGATGCCCGCGAGGACGATCGGGAAGCCGCTTGGGCGACTCTCACCGTCATCGCGAGCCTCCGCAGGAGGCGTGGCGATCCAGGCCGGCCCCGTTCATGCGGCAGGACTGGATTGCTTCGCTGCGCTCGCAATGACGATTTTGGGGTAGCCGTCCCCTGCAACCCATCACCGTCATCGCGAGGCGCGCAGCGCCGTGGCGATCCAGCCTGCCGCCGCCCGCGCCAGCCCCAGGTCGGTCGCGTTAACACAATGTGCAATTGCGTTAACTCGGCATTCTCGTTCATGATATGTTCATGACAGAGGTGCCGCCCGATCTCGACATCCAGGCGTATTGCCGCGGCCTCGCGCTGCAGCAGGTGGAGATGCTCTCGCGTCTCGCCGAGATCGGCATGCAGCTGGCCGAAGGCGCCGGCGCCCGCGCCCTCGCCGCCCAGGCCCGGGCTGCGGCCGCGCCGGCCGAAGCGTCGGAGCCGGCGGAAGCGCCGGCGTCCGCCGGCCAGGATCCCGGCCTGGACTTCGCCCGCTACGCCCATCTGGTGCGCCAGACCCTGGCCCAGCGCGCCCGCGCTGCCAAGGACCTCTGCGCCGACGACAAGGCCCGCACCGCCGCGCGCGAGGCCGGCCGCCCGGCCCGCCGCGACCGCCACCGCGACGAGGTCGAGCAGGTCCTGAAATGCATGATCTGGGACGAGGTCGAGGATCTCGACCGCTGCGAGGCCCTGTC
>NZ_JAHVDK010000054.1:0-22146 GCF_051487185.1 Inquilinus limosus | reverse complement strand
GTCCGATATCGCGATCGCCGATCTGGCCGTCCTGATTGCCGCGGTCGTCGGATACCGGGGGAGCTTCAGCTTCGACACCAGCCGACCCGACGGCACACCTCGGAAGCTCCTCGACGTCAGCAAGATGGCGTCGCTCGGCTGGGCTCCAAAAATTGGCCTGCCCGAGGGCATCTGGACGACATACCAGCACTGGCTCGCGTCGGGAGGCGGCCCGCAGCCGGTCGCGCCCAGCGTCGTGCGCGATGTAGCCTGACGCATACCGATGCTTTCCCGGATCGCGCCGCCGGCGCATCGGCCCTCGATTATACGTATAGCTGCTTGCAATCGTCGGCGCTCTGTTTGCGAGCATGACCTCTCATGATTGCGAGCGCCTGCACCTATACGAACCTTTGGCACAAGACGTTAAGCGATCACGCGAGCGGCCTCTTTCACCGACATCCCGCAGTACCAGGCAACGAGATGACGCCATTGAGACGCGCTGAGCATGACGGGGCTGGTCTCGCGACCGAGGGCCGCATCCATCCGAGAGCGATGAAACGTCCAGTCCTCGTTGGCAAAGGGGAGCGTCCACTTGACGACCTGATGGGCCCTTCTGTCGAGCTGGGTTTCGGGCGCCCCAAAGCTGATCTGCACGCCGATGACTTCGCTGGCAATCGAAGCCACCTGCCGCATCGTGAGATTGCGGCCGCCGGAACAATGCAGGACCTCGAGATCGGATCCCTGATCGCCCCGTGACAGGAGTCCGACCGCATCATCGATCACCCTATCGACCGGGATGATGTCCGGGCGGCCATGCTCGGCGATGTTCAACCGGACTTCGCCGGCGCCCGCGTCGCCCGCCAGCTGGACGGCCTCCACATAGCCGTAGAGGCCGAAGCTGTTCCGGCGTGTCCAGCCGGTTCGGGAGTGCCCCACAACGATGGTCGGGCGGAAGATGGTGACCGGCACGCGAGAATCACGGTGCAGATGGTGCAGCCCATGCTCCGCACACCATTTCGTCGTCTGATAGGCGTTGATGCATGGGCTGCTGACGTGCAGCTCCTCCCTCACATCGCCGCCGCCCATCCCCGTCGTGTATGCTGTCGAAACGTAGTAGAAGCGCCTGCAGTTGGGCGCTCGATCCGCTATCTTGCGATACAGGGCGGTGGTGCCGCACACGTTGGTTTGAAAGGACTGCGGCAGATTCATGTTCCAGAAGGACATCTCTGCGGCGCAGTGCCAAGCGAGATTGACTGCGTTTAGATCCGCGTGATCGAGAGCAACGGCCAGGTCCGCACTCCCCGCATCGACGACCGTCAGGCGCCGCAGGGATTGCGGTCCAACGTCCACCTCGATGCCATCGGCGGCATCAAGTATGGAGTTCCGGGTTCTGCTGCCGTCGGGATCATTGCGGGATATCGAGACGATGGAGTTGCCGCGCGCCAATAGGGCGGCCGCTACGGCGCTGCCGATAAATCCTGTTGCCCCAGTTATGAGGATTGTATCCATTGTATCCTCGGCGATGGATATTGCACAACATTGGAGGCATGCAACGACGTCACGCTCGTTGCTTGAGCATCTCCATCCCCAGGTTATTGCCCGTCAGAAGATAGGGAGGACGCCGATCAGGCGAAGAAGAGAGCTATAGGTTCGGGATGTTTCCCATAATTGTTCTGGATCGGCAGCCTCGACTTCTCGCATGGCAATATATTTAATTATTGTTATTTGCATTACCCGGAACGATACAGTCCCTCAGCATGACCGTCAACCCAGAATATGACCAAATTCACACAACTTGGCGAAACGCGAAGCTTTCCGTTGGCGGGATTTTTGTTTCATTTAAGTAAAAATTCGGTGCCTGTAGAATCCCATTTGCGCGTGCAGGTTCTGTGAAGCCGAGGATTGCAGCCGATCGCCGGCAGGCTGCGGATCGGCGGCCAGAACGCCCTTGGCCTCGCTGGCTGAACAGATGGGCCGGATTTGAACGCCGACTGACGGTGGATCAGGAAATCCGGGTGCAACAAATTCATAAAATATACTTCAATGTCACCTCGAAATTGGATGATTTGACTAAATTGAATCAATAATTGAAGAAAACTGAATCAGATTAGCTTCCTAGAATCTGTTCATTTTTAGCTTGCCAAGTTCCGTCTCGGATGGCACATCTTCCATGCCGAAACTATTCTGACAGGCGTAAAGTCGTTAGAGTAGAGCGACGAAGAATATCGCCTAATTATTATGCGACCTGCCACGAAGGGCGGCAACGCAGGGTGTTGGGTTGGTCAGATCATTGACTGCATGAGGGGTTCGATGACCCTGATCCAGATCGAGGACGGCACAGATACGCGTCCACTGAACAATCCAATTTCGTTCGATCTCGGCCAGCCGATTCCACTGGGAGCCGTCCCGGAGCGGATGCATGCCTGGACGATCCGGCGAGAAACCCATGGCGATCCCACGACCGCCTTTCAGCGGGAGATCGTCGACGTTCCGGAGATCGGTCCGGACGAGGTCCTCGTCCTCGTGATGGCCGCGGGCGTCAACTACAACGGCGTGTGGGCGGCGCTCGGCCATCCGGTGTCGCCACTGGATTTCCACGACCATCCGTTCCACATCGCCGGCTCGGATGCGTCCGGGATCGTCTGGGCGGTCGGATCGAATGTCCGCAACTGGCGCGTCGGCGACGAGGTCGTGGCCCATTGCTGCCAGATTGCCGGCGACGACGAGGAGTGCAACGGCGGGGACCCGATGCTCTCGCCGACCCAGAAGATCTGGGGCTACGAGACGTCCTACGGTGCCTTCGCGCAGTTCACCCGGGTCCAGACGGCGCAGCTTCTGCCGAAGCCCAGGCACCTGACCTGGGAGGCGAGCGCCTGCTACACGCTGGTGCTGGCCACCGCCTACCGGATGCTGTTCGGGCACGCGCCGCATGTTCTCGGCCCCGGCAAGACCGTCCTGATCTGGGGCGCGGCGGGCGGCCTCGGCTCGATGGCGATCCAACTCGCCTCGATTGTCGGGGCCAGGCCGATCGCCGTGGTCTCCGGCGAGGCGAAGGCCGCCCATGCCCGCAAGCTCGGCGCGGCGGCCACCATCGACCGGACCCGGTTCGACTGCTGGGGAGCGCCCCCGCCGATCGGGTCGCCCGACTACGCGGCTTATCTGGACAGGGTCAAGGCGTTCGGACGGGCCGTGCGCCAGGCGGCCGGGCCCGGCGGCGAGGTCGACATCGTCTTCGAGCATCCGGGGCGGGACACCTTCGCGGTGTCGAGCTTCCTGGTGAAGCGCGGCGGCATGGTGGTGTTCTGCGCGGCCACCAGCGGCTATGACCTGACCTTCGATGCCCGCTACGTGTGGATGCGGCAGAAGCGGATCCAGGGCAGCCATTTCGCCAATCTGAAACAGGCGGCCGAAGCCAACCGGCTGGTCATGGCCGGCCGCATCGATCCCTGCCTGTCGGAGCTGTTCGCCTGGGACCAGCTGCCGGCGGCGCATGCCAAGATGCTGCGGAACCAGCACCTCCCCGGAAACATGGCGGTGCTGGTCCACGCCGCCCGCGCAGGAGACGGGGGCAGGCTGGAATGAGCCGCTGAGGACCGCCCGGCTGCACGCGGGGCGGATCATCCCACCCACGAGACGGACCACGGCCCGCCCCTTCTCGGGTGCAGGCCCCTGAGGCCGCGACCCTTCGGGCGCGCAAGGAGACCCTGATGGCGACGGACCCGCTGGCGAATGCCGACGATCGCTGGTTCTCGGATATTCTGGCCCGAAGAGCCGCGACCCATCCGGCTAAGGATGCGCTGGTCGTCGTCGGCACCGATGGCGCCGAGAAGCTCCGGATGAGCTATGGCGAGCTGCAGGCGCAGGTGGACCGGTGCGCCGCCGGGTTGATCGAGCGCGGCTTGGTCGGGCAGCGGGCACTGATGCTGTTCGAGCCCGGCGCGGGCTTCGTCGTGGCGTTCATGGCCTGCCTGCGCGCGGGGGTGGTGGCGCTGCCCTGCCATCTGGCCAAGCCGGGACGGTCCACCTGGGATCGCCTGATCGCCATCGTGCGGGACTCCGAGGCCGCCTGCATCCTGACGGAGGAGGCGTCGATCCCGAAGCTCACCGGCTGGTTCGCCGACAGCCCGGAGCTGTCGTCGCTGCCGATGCTCTCGCCGGGCGACCTCGATGCGGACCCCTCCGGCATCGGCTGGCAGAGGCCGTCGGCCGACACCCCGGCCTTCCTGCAATACACCTCTGGGTCGACCGGCATCCCAAAGGGCACGGTCGTGACCTTCGGCAACCTGATCGCCAACGCGGCGGTGATCGGTCCCCATTGCGGCTTCGACTTCGACGCCGTCGTTGTGTGCTGGCTGCCGCCCTATCACGACCTCGGGCTGATCGGGAACATCCTGCAGTCGCTGCTGGACGGGGCGCTGTGCGTGCTGCTGGCGCCGGTGTCGCTGATCCAGAATCCCCGGCGGTGGCTCGAGACCATCAGCCGCTACAGGGCCACGATCAGCATGGCGCCGAACTTCGCCTATGAGCTCTGCGTCCGCCGGATCCCGCCGGAGAAGCGGGACGGCCTCGACCTGTCGAGCTGGAGATCCGCCGTCAACGCCGCCGAGCCGATCCGCGCTTCCACCATCGCCGGCTTCGTCGAGGCGTATCGCGACCATGGCTTCCGCGCGGAGACGTTCCGGCCGGTCTACGGCCTGGCGGAGGCGACGCTGATGGTGTCGGTCGGCGATCTCGGCCGGCCAGCCCGGATGCTGTCGGTGGATGCGGGCGCCGTGGATGCCGGGCGGATCGTCCCGGCCTCTGGTCCGGGATCGCGCCCGATCGTCAGCTCGGGCAAGGTCCGGGCGCCGCAGCAGGTCTCGATCGTCGACCCCGACAGCCGCCAGCCCTGCGCCGAGGGCGTGATCGGAGAGGTCTGGGTGTCGGGCCCCTGTGTCGCGAGCGGCTACTGGCGCCGCCCCGAGGTCTCGGCCAAGACCTTCGGCGCGCGCCTGGCGGACGGGCAAGGGCCGTTCCTGCGGACCGGGGACCTCGGCATCGTCATCGACGACGAGCTCTACATCACCGGCCGGATCAAGGAGGTCATGATCGTCCGCGGCCGCAACATCTATCCGCAGGACATCGAGGCCACCGTGCAGCGGTCGCACGACGCCCTTAAGCCCGCGGGCGGGGCGGTGTTCTCGATCGACCGCGAGGACGGCGAGGCGATCGTCGTGGTCCAGGAGATCGAGCGGTCCTGGCTGGCGACGGCCGATCGTAACGAGCTGGTCGCCCGGATCCGCGACGCCGTCTTCCTGGAGCACGAGCTGGCGGTGGCGGATGTCGTGCTGACCAAGCCCGAGACCGTGCCGAAGACGTCGGCCGGCAAGATCCAGCGCGTGCTGTGCCGCGACCTCTATCAGCGCGGCGAGTTGGATCGGGCGATCCAGGGCCGGTCGGTGAAGGCCGCGCCGATCGTCGTGAGGCCGGCAGACGCCGCCGACGCTGCCGTGCCGGCACAAGCGGCGAGCACCATTCCCGCATTGATCACGCGGTGGGCGGCAGGCCGCGGGTTGCAGATCCCCTCGGCCGGCCAGACCTTCGCCGAGGCCGGCTTCGATTCCGTCTGCGCCGTCGAGCTGATCCATTTCCTCGAGACCGAGTTGGGGCTCGAGCTCGACCAGACCCTGCTGTGGACCTGCACCACGATCGAAGTCCTGTCGCGCCACCTGGCCGCGCTCCGGGCCCCCGGCGCCCCGGCCGGAGCCAAGCCGTCCGTGCCGGCGCAGCCGATCGCGGACTCGGCCAACTGGTAGCGGGCCCAAGGTGCAGGCTGAATTGGAGGCAAGGCCGATGGACACCCAGCCGGCACGCGGCGCTCCGGTCGACCCCGTCGCGATCATCGGCATGGCGTTCCGGCTTCCGGGCGACAACGACACGCCGGCCGCGTTCTGGGAATTCATCAGATCGGGGAGGGTCGCCATTCGCGAGACCCCGCCGGACCGCTTCGACATCGACGCCTGGCATTCGCCCGACCCCGACCGTTCCGGGACGACCTACTCGCGGCGGGCCGGCTATGTCGGCGATCCCTACGCCTTCGACCCGGAGTTCTTCCGCATCTCCCTGGCCGAGGCGCTGGAGATGGACCCGCAGCAGCGCTGGATGTTGCAGCTGTGCTGGGGCGCGCTGGAGCATGCCGGGATCGTGCCGTCGAGCCTGCGGGGGCGGCGCGTCGGCCTGTTCCTGACGGCCGGCGACGTCGACTATGCGCGCCGGACCATCGCCTCCGGCGACCCGCACCGCATCACCGCCTGGGGCAAGCTCGGGGCCAACCGCGCGGTCGGCGTCGGCCGCGTCGCCTTCACGCTCGGGCTGCAGGGCCCGGCGATCTTTCTGGACTCGACCTGCTCCTCCTCGCTCACGGCGGTGCATCTGGCGGCGCAGAGCCTGCGCTGCGGCGACTGCGACCTGGCGATCGCCGGCGGCGTCAACCTGATCCTCGGGCCCGAGGAGACGATCGGCTTCGCGCGGCTGCAGGCGATGTCGCGGACCGACACCTGCCGCACCTTCGACGCCCGGGCCGACGGCTACATCCGCGGCGAGGGCGGCGCCGTCGTCGTGCTGAAGCGGGCCGGCGATGCGATGGCCGATAAGGACCGGATCGAGGCGCTGCTCGTGGGTTCCGCCGTGAACAACGACGGCGCCAGCAACGGCCTCACGGCCCCGAACGGAGCGGCGCAGGAGGCCGTGATTCGGCAGGCGCTGGCCCAGGCCGGCGCCTGCCCGGAGGACGTCGCCTATGTCGAGGCCCACGGCACCGGCACGCCGCTCGGCGACCCGATCGAGCTCTCGGCCCTGCGGAACGCCTACACCCGCGATGTGCCGCGGCGCTCGCCGCTGCTGCTGGGCGGGCTGAAATCCCAGATCGGCCATCTTGAAGGCGCCGCCGGCATCGCCGGGCTGATCAAGGCGATCCTGGTGCTGCGCCACCGGCATGCGCCGGCCCAGGCCGGGTTCGACACCCCCAATCCGCGGTTCCGCTGGGACGGGGCCGGGATGGAGGTGCCGCGGACCGGCCGCGACCTGCCGGCCGAGGGCGGGCTGGTCGCGGTGAGCTCCTTCGGCATCAGCGGCACCAACGCCCATGCCGTGATGGCGCCGGCGCCGCCGGCCAGGCCGGCGCAGCAGCCGGACCGGATGCGGGTCCTGACGCTCTCGGCACGGTCGCAGGCGGCCCTGGGCAGGCTCGCGGCCGCCTATCAGGAGCCGCTGGGGCCGTCTGGACCGGGGCTGCGCGAGCTCTGCTACACCGCGAGCGTCCGGCGCGAGCATTGGGACCGCCGCCTGGCGCTGGTCGGCGCCACGCGCGAGGAGATGGCGGCGGCTCTGCGCGAGCATGCGGCCGGCGTGCCGTCCGGCCGGTGGCATGCCGGCACGGCGGCGCCGAAGGGCCGGCTGGTGTTCCTGTTTCCCGGCCAGGGCGGCTGGCGGCCCGGCGTGGGCGGAGGCCTCTACCGCGACAACCCGATCTTCCGGTCGGCCGTCGACGATTGCCTCGCGCGCCTGGCTCCGGATGTGGCCACCGAGGTGCAGCGGGCCATCCTCGATCGCGATCCCCGCCGCGCCAGGCACGATCCCGGCCAGCTCGCGCATTTCGTGGTGCTGCACTCTCTGGCCCGCACCTGGATCAGGCTCGGCGTCAGCCCCGACATTGTGATCGGGCATTCCCTGGGCGAGCACGCGGCGGCGGTCATCGCCGGCGTCATGTCGCTCGATGACGGCCTCAAGGCCGTGGAGGTCCGCGGCCGGTTGTTCGAGACGCTGCGGCCGCACGGCGCGATGCTGGCCGTGGCCGCCGGCGCCGAATGGCTCGAGACGGTGTTCCCGCTCGGCACGGAGCTGTTCATCGCCGCGATCAACGGGCCGGAGCAGACGGTGCTCAGCGGCACGGCCGCGGCCGTCGCCGAGGCCGAGCGGGCGCTGGCGGATCAAGGCATCCGGGTGTCGCGGGTCCCGACCTACGACACCCCCGGCCATTCGCCGCTGCTGGCGCCGATCCTGGCGCCGTTCCGCGACGCCCTGGCGCCGATCCGGCTGCAGGCGCCCGAGATCGAGCTGATCTCGACCGTCACCGGGCGACGCGCCGGGGCCGAGATCGCCACGGTCGACCACTGGGTCGACATGGTCGAGCGGCCGGTGCGGTTCCGGGCGGCGCTCGACGCCATCGCCGCGGACGGCGTCGCCTTCCTCGAGGTCGGGCCCGGGAAGGCCCTGTCCAACCTGGCGAAGGCGGCGTCCGGCGACTGGACGCGGGCGATCTCCTCGCTCTGCGACGGCCCGGGCGGCGACGAGGATCCGGAGCCCGACGGCCTGGCCCATGCCTGCGCCCGCCTGTATTGTGCCGGCCATTCCCCGGACTGGGCGCGCCTCTACGGCGCCCCGCCGCCGCCTGCCGAGGCGCCGACCTACGCCTTCGACCTGAAGCACATCGAGCTGCCGGCCGTCGGGCCGCGGCCGCACGCCGATCGTCTGCAGCCGGCGCCGGTCGCCATAGCTCACGGCGAGGGGTCGGACGAGACTGCGGCTGCCGCCTCGGCAGACACGTCGGCCGCCGACGTGCTCGCCTCGGTGATCGACATCGTCCGCCCCGTGGTCGGCGACGCGGTCGACGCGGATGCTGATGCCGCGCTGGTCGCGCTCGGCCTCGACTCGCTGGCGCTGACCGCGATCCGGGCCCGCCTGCAGCAGGCCTTCGGGAAGGCCGTCCCGCTGGCCTGGTTCGCCGCCGGCGCCTCGCTGCGAAGCATCGCCGCCTTTTATTCGGAGGACGGGCCGGCCCCGAACCAGGCGGCGTCAGCGCCGGCGGAGGCCGCGGTCATGCCGATGCCGTCGGCCCGGTCGACGGATCCCTCCGGCCACGTGCTCACGCTCCGGGACGGCGCGGGCCCGCTGGTGGTGCTGATCCATCCGGTCGGGGGCGACGTGCTGTGCTACGGCGATCTGGCCGCGGCATGGCCCGGCGACGCCCGGATCGTCGGCGTCCGGCACCCGGAGGCCGAGGCGGACGACGTCCGGCACCGCTCTCACCGCGAATTGGCGGCACTGTATCGCCGGGCCCTCCTCGACATGGCCGGCAGGGTCCCCGACATCATTGGCGGCTGGTCCTTCGGCGGGGCCGTCGCCCAGGAGATGACCGCCCAGTGGGAGGAGGAAGGCGCGCATATCGCCGGGCTGGTGGCCATCGACAGCCCCCTGCCGGACGGCGTCTATGCCCGCCGGGTCCGCCGCCTGCTTGATGCCGTGGGCAGGGTCGAGGATGACGGCACCCTGGCACTGATGGTCGCCCATCCGGAGTTCCTGGCGGTCTTCGACGAGCAGCACGGCCTGGGCCGGCTTCGCGCCATCGCCGACCCCGCCACGGTGGAGCGCGTGTTCCGGATCCATGCCGCGAACGCCGCCGCGCTGGCCGGACACCGGCCGCGGCCCGTCCGGGCGCCCCTCTCCTACGCGCTCGCCCTCCGCGCCGAGAATGCCGCGAGCTCCGAGGCGGCGGTCCGCCCGCTGCAGGCGCTCTCCAACGGACCGCTGCGGATCCTGGGCTTCGACTGCGATCACTTCTCGATCATGCGATCGCCCGCGGTCGAGGCCGTGGCCGGCTTCCTCGGAGCGGCGGCGAGGCCGACCGCCCAGCCCATGCCCCTGGTGGCCGAGTGACGGGACGGTGATGATGGACGAGCTCGACACCCTGGTCCGCGGCCGCGCCGACGGGCCAGGCGCCCCGGCGCAGGCCGCCGGCATTTCCCCGGACACCGAGGCCGGGCCCGCCCTGGTGCGCCGCGCCCGCGTGATCGGCTGTGGCTCGGCCCTGCCCCACCGCCGCATGACGAATGCCGATCTGGCGCAGCTGGTCGACACCTCGGATGAATGGATCGTGCAGCGATCGGGCATCCGGGAGCGCCGGATCGCCGCGGAGGGCGAGACGACGTCGGACCTCGCCGTGGCGGCGGCCCGCGCCGCCCTGGGCCGGGCCGGGATCGCCGCAGCGGAGCTCGACCTGCTCATCCTGGCGACGACCACGCCGGACCGGACCTTCCCGGCCACGGCGGTGCGCGTACAGGCGGCGTTGGGCATGACCGGGGGCGCCGCCTTCGACGTGCAGGCGGTGTGCTCCGGCTTCGTCTATGCGCTGTCGATCGCGGACGCCATGATCCGCCAGGGCCAGGTGCGGACGGCCCTGGTGATCGGCGCCGAGACGTTCTCGCGCCTCCTCGACTGGTCGGACCGGGGCACCTGCGTGCTGTTCGGCGATGGCGCCGGCGCCGTCGTCCTGCAGGCCGGCCTCTCCGATGCCGGCGCGCAGGGCCGCGGCATCCTGTCGACGCATCTCCACTCCGACGGACGCCATGAGGACAAGCTTTATGTCGACGGCGGCCCGTCCTCGACCCGCACGGTGGGGCATGTCCGGATGGACGGGCGCGAGGTGTTCAAGCACGCCGTGGCCAATCTGGCGGAGGTGGCGGAGGAAGCCCTGGCGGCGAACGGGCTGACCGCCGCGGACATCGACTGGCTGGTGCCGCACCAGGCCAACCGGCGGATCATCGAGGCCACGGCGCGCAGGCTGGAGCTGCCGGACGAGAAGATCGTGCTCACGGTCGACCGGCACGCCAACACCGCCGCCGCCTCGATCCCCCTGGCCCTGGACGCTGCCGTCTCCGACGGCCGGATCCGGGAGGGCGACCTGGTCCTGATCGAGGCGATGGGGGGCGGCCTGACCTGGGGCGCGGCCCTGATCCGCTGGTAATGGCTTGGTCGTTGCGATGCGCGTGACAAGAGGGACGCGGAATGCAGAAGTTTCAGAATGTGGCGGTCCCTCACCTGGGATTTGGCGGGCTGGACGCCGACCTGACGGATGAGGAGCGTGATCTTCAGCGGAAGATCAGGAGCTTCGCGCTCGATGTGATGCGTCCCACCGCCGCCAGGCTGGACCCGATGGCGGCGGTGGATGTGGTCGCTCAGGGATCGCCTCTCTGGGAGTACCTGGCGCGCTTCGACGATCTCGGCATCAACCCGGCCTGGCTGGCGAAACTCGGGCCGCATCGCCTTAAGCGCATGCTGCCGCTCGTGTTCGAGGAGCTGGCTTATGGTGATGCCGGGCTCGCCGTCGCGGCCTTCACCTCGAGGATGCCGGCGGCAACGGCCGCAGCGACCGGTGACCCGGAGCTGGTCGAACGGTTCAGTCCGCTGCGGGGCTGCTGGATCGCGATCCTGGCGGACAGAGGCTCCGACGCCATCGACCATGCCGGGTTCGAGCTGGCGAAGGGCGCCCGGCAGTCGGAGGGCAGCCTGCGCGCGGTGGTGCGCGGGTCGGAGGTGGTCCTGAACGGGGTGTCGTCCGACTGGATCTCCTGCGCGCCGATCGCGGAATGCGCCCTGGTCCATTGCCCCGCGGATTACGGCACCGGGATCACGAGGCCAGACGGCGGAGTGTCCGGCATCGCTCTCTTGGTCCCGTTCGACCTGCCGGGGGTCGAGCGCGGTCCCCCGGTCGAGAAGATCGGCCAGCGCGCGTTGCCGACCGGGCACGTCCGGTTCAGCGATGTCCGGGTCCCGGCCCGCTATATCGTCCGGGGCCGGGACGAGTTCTATGCCTCGTTCGCCGCCACGCACACCTCCGGCGCCATGAACGTCGCCGCCATCGCCACCGGCGTCGCCAAGGCGGCGTTCGACTGCGCCCTCCGATACGCCCGGTCGCGCGAACAGGGCGGGGCGAAGCTGATTGCCCATCAGCATGTGAGATGGCGGCTCTGGGAGATGTGGCGGAAGCTCGAGATCTGCCGCGCCTCCGTGCGTCGGGGAGTGGCCTACAATTTCTCGGAGGAAGGCCCGCATCTTCTCGCCTCCATCACCGCCAAGACGACGGCGACCCAGACCGCCTTCGACGTGGCGATGGAGGCGATCCAGATCTTCGGCGCCAACGGGCTGTCGCGGGACCATGTCGTCGAGCGGCTGCTGCGCGACATCACGGTCTGCCTGGTTCAGGGGGGCGAGAACCACTCCTTAGGCCTTCAGGGCGGGAACTGGCTGTTGCATTCCCTGGACGCAAGCGAGATCGCGAACCAGACGGTCGGGCGAGCCGCTGAGTAGGCGAACGCCCGCTTGCTACAGTTACTTTCGGGAGCGGAAGTAGGCGCCCCCCATCCCAAAGGTCACTTCTCACCGATTCTACCGAAGTCGGCTGCCGAGAGAGCGCTGATGTGATGGCGATCAGTGCCGCCGGTAAGCCGAGGTCTCTCAGGCCGGTCTCGGCTCCAGCATCGGTATGAGTTTGGCGAGCTTGCGGATCTTCTTGGCGGCGGCGAGATCGAACTCATCCGGTCCCGGCCAGGGAGCCAATGCGCGACGCCGACCGGGTAGAATCGCATCCGGGTCGGCGTGGACGGCGCCGCGGCGACGGACAATCCGGAGGGGGACGATGCAGCACCAGGACCTGATGCTGCTGGCAGCGAGACCCGCTGCGGGCCGCCCCGCGGTCCTGCAGCTCGGCATCGCTCATCCCGACGCACGGATCGACCGCGAGGACGGCCGCACCACCCGCGGCCGGCCGCAGCGTCAGGCGATCGCGGCCGGGCGCCTGGCGCCGCGGCCCGGCGTCCGGCACCAGCTGGTGGTCACCGGACGCGACCGCGCCCCGCTCGGCTGCGCCGTGCTCGCCGGCGGCGGGCAGTGACCATGCGCCAGCATTGCGGCCGCCCCGAGCGCTTACTGCGCGATCATGCCGACGATGACGGGCTCGGCCGGGCGCTGGCGGAGGGGACACCGGCGGCGATCACCGACGCCGTCGCGCGAATCCGGGACGCGGAGGCGGCCGCGCTGGACCAGTTGCGCACGCTGCTGCGGCCATGACCGACCTGGTCGAGGACGCTGCCATGCCCGAGGCGATGGCTCCGGCCGTGCCGTGGACGCCGCCGGCGGGGCCGGCGGCCCTGAGCGAGGCGAAGATCGCCGAGATCAAGGCGCTGGCGAAGAAGGCCGACCAGCTGGTCGAAGCCTCCCTCTCCTAGAACACGCGCATCGCTTACGGCAAGGCCTGGCGCGCCTGGAGCGAATGGTGCCTCGGATTTGGCCTCGACCCGACCGGCGAGGACCCGGCGGCCGCGGCCGACGAGCGCTGGCTGGTCATGCACCTGACCGCCCTCTCGGAAAAGCGATCGCTCAACACCATCCTGCTGCGTCGGGCCGGAATCGTGGCGTTCCGCAAGCGGCTCAAGCGGCCGCTCGCGCTCGACGACGCCGAGTTCGAGGCCTTCCTCAAGGGCCTGCGCCGCACCATGGGCGCCCGTCCGGTGCGCAATGCGGCGCTACTCGAGCCGAACCTGCGCGCCGCCTCCCTGGTGCTGACCCCGAGTGCGCATCCGGATCTCGCCGGCCTCGGCAGCGGGGGAGGGGAGGGGCGTCGGGCCCTGCGGGACATGGCGCTGCTGATGATTGGCTATGCCGGCGGGTTCTGGCGGTCCGAGCTCGCCGCCTTCGATCTTCGCGACCTGTCTTTCTCCGCCGAGGGGGGCTTGTTCGTCGGCCGCTCCAAGGCCGACCAGGAACGCCACGGCGCCGAGATCGGCATCGAGGCCGTGCCCGGCTCGCCGCTCTGCGCCCTCACCGCGTTGCGCCCGCTGGCTCGGGGCCCGCGGCGATGCGCCCGGGGCCTTGTTCTGCCGCCTCGACCGCGGCGGCCACTTGGTGGCCGGCGCCCACGGCCGGCTGCTACCGGTCGACCCGGCAACGATCGCCCGACTGGTGAAGCGCGCGATCGCCCGCACCGGCGCCGACGCGGGGGAATTCTCCGCGCACGCCCTTCGTGCCGGGATGATGACGGCGGCGGACCTGCTGGGGATCCCGATGGAGAAGGCGACGGAGCCCGGGCGCTGGAAGAGCTGCAGTGCGGCTCGGATCTACCGACGGCATTCCAGCCTGTGGACGGGGAATTTCACCGCCAAGCTGCTGTCAACCGAGTAGAGGGTCGCTGTCTGGATCGTCCCCATTACGGACGTTCGCAGGCCTCCTGGGCTCCTCAGAGCGGACACTTCCGCCAATGCATCCGCGCCCGAAAGCGGTCCTCTCGCGGGCGGATTAGGCGGTCTTCGCTCACACGACAGCTGTGGTCAGGAGCCGGAGCTGGGCAGCACTCCCGAAGTCTGGGTCATCTCCTTCTCTGATACTATTTCGCAATCACTTTGTGATTGCTGCGGTAGTCTGCGGCGCCGGCTCGCGAAGCGTGATCACGACGAAGCGGTCAAGCAGCAGCACCACGACGGCGACGGCGAGCAGCACCAAGACGAGATCCCGCCAGCCAGGCCGCCTAGTTTCACGCCAACTCGGTGCGGCGGGCGTCGGCTCGGCCGCGGCACTGCGACTGGACACACTGCACTGCATGGGTGGCAGCGCGGGGGCTACCGCCGCGATGGCCGCACTAACCACTCGCTGCACCGCGATCTTAACAACCTCGGTGAGCTGAGCGCGAACGGCATCGAGGACGATCGAGCCGCTCCAACTCAGGATGGCTAGCGTCCCGAGCATGACAAGGCTGCCCGAGCGGAAGCGGATTTCCGCCTGTACCGAGAGGAATGGATCTGGAGGCATCATGGCGAGCATCTCCCGCTCGATTTCTCGCGCGAGATCATTTGCCTTCTCGTTTAGCCGCTTGACCGGAGGAGGCTGCTCTTCACTGGCACTGCTAGAACCGGAACGCGCGACTTGGGCACGGAAGAGCTCGGACATGCGCTGGGTTAGTGTGCGATCGCTTGGAGCCTCTGCCTTACCAAAGATGGAAAATAAGAGAACCTCTGCAGCTTCGGCCATGGCACCCCTCCCGGCGCGGCCTGATAACAAACGCACATCGTATGCGAAAAACTGAGAAGATTATTACCACAAATCTCGCCTCAAGGCAGCTCCTCCTCGTGGAAGCCACGCTCTCGCGGTTGAAGCGCATTTGGTGATCGCCTCCGCGGGCGGACTCTGTCCGCACAGCAGGTCGAAGCAATAACCGTAACCCGGCACTCAATCGGATGACCGATCTCGGCATGCCGATCACCGAGCGGGCATTCCGTGTCAAAGCCGCCGAGCCCGAGCGCCGACTTTCACTTGAGCCGGGCGATGAATCACATTGTTCAGCCACCGCAGCTAGAAGGATGTGAATCAGAACCGATGGTTAACCCGGCCAACTGGCATCAAGTGCATGACTTCGCCGGCAAATTCATTGCTTCCATTGGGGATGTCATCGACGCTGGGATGCTCAGCATCATCGCGAACAGCATTGCTGCATCATCGCAGGGTCGGCGGCGGAAGGTGAGGCGGGCCGGCTCGCCGAAATCCTTATAGCAACGGCTCGCCGAAATCCTTATAGCAACGGTATCACGCGGAACTGATGGGGCAGGGTGACCTGTGGCTGCCGGAGAGCCCGTCATTTAAGCGATCCGCCGGCCCAGCCGTGGCTTCCATCCGCCGCCTTCAGCAGATGCGTAGGAATGGACTCAACTTGAAGTGGGGCCGCCACCCCGAATCCATGGATAGCTATGAAGATCTTCACGTGCCAATGAAAGAATAATGCTCGGAGCCTCATTAAACCAACGAGTCGCCGCGTGTCAGGTGATGTCGGAGGTCTGACGCGAATAACCTCAGATGCTAATTTTGGAGCAAATCTTATTGAAGCGATGAAGAAATTATCGTCTTCGACATGATTTTTGGCGTCGGAGGCCGCCTCGTGCGTTGTTGAAGGGCGCGTTATGGTGAACTAAATTCAGAATGGGAGATGGCTGGCTGCGGCGACTCCTCTCGGCCCTCGGCTTCGGCGCGGGCAAGCGTCACATAGGAGGGTTACGCGATGGATCACCTCACCAGGGCTGCGTCACCCGTAATATCGTTGCCACTGCGGCCGGCCGTCCCTGTCGAGCAGGGGCTGGCGCATGACCTTCTCCAAGCGCTTCCGGCCGCCATCTACACGACCGACGCCGAGGGGCGCATCACCTTCTACAACGAGGCCGCGGCCGAGCTGTGGGGCTGCCGCCCGGAGCTGGGCAAGAGCGAGTTTTGCGGCTCCTGGAAGCTGTACCGGCCGGATGGCACCCCGCTGCCGCACGACCAATGCCCAATGGCGCTGGCGCTGAAGCAGGGGACGGCGATCCGGGGCATGGAGGCGGTGGCCGAGCGGCCCGACGGCTCGCGGGTCCCGTTCATCCCCTATCCGACGCCGCTGTTCGACGCCTCCGGCCACCTGGTCGGCGCCGTAAACATGCTGGTCGACATCACGGAGCGGCACCGCGCTGAGCAGCAAGCGTTGGCCGAGGCCGAGGAGCGTGCCCGCGGCGAACAGGCGGCGCAGCGGCTCGCGGCGATCGTGGAATCCTCCGACGACGCGATCGTGGCCAAGGACCTGAACGGCGTCATCACCAGCTGGAATCAGGGGGCCGAGCGCCTGTTCGGCTATGCTGCCGAGGAGGTGATCGGCAAGCCGATCACGATCATCATCCCGGAGGACCGGCAGCACGAGGAGCCGAAGATCCTGGCCCAGATCCGCCGCGGCGAGCGGGTCGAGCATTTCGAGACCATTCGCCGTCGCAAGGATGGCAGCCTGATCGACATCTCCCTGACGATCTCTCCGGTCCGGAACCGGAAGGGCGAGATCGTCGGCGCCTCGAAGATCGCCCGCGACATCACCGAGCGGAAGCAGGCCCAGGAGCGCCAAGTCCTGCTGCTGCGGGAAATGAGCCACCGGATCAAGAATCTGTTCGCCCTGGCCGGCGCCGTCATCACCCTGAGCACCCGCACCGCGCACTCGCCGGAGGAGCTGGCGGAGCAGGTGCGGAAGCGGCTCGGCGCCCTGGCCCGCGCCCATGAGCTGACCCTGCCGGATCTGAAGCAGGAGCAGGCGGCGACGTCGACCACCCTGCGGGCTCTGGTCCACACCATCTTCTCGCCCTATGAGTACGGCCTCGGCGATCGAACCACCATCGACGGGCCGGAATTGACCATTGGCGGACATGCGGTGACCAGCCTGGCGCTGCTGCTGCATGAGCTGGCGACCAACGCCACGAAATATGGAGCTCTATCAGTCGCCTCCGGCCGCATCGCCGTCACTTGGACGGTCGAGGATGCAACGCTGTCGCTGCGTTGGGTGGAACGTGGAGGGCCGCCGGCCGAAAGCGCGGCCAACGGCGAAGGTTTCGGCACCTGGCTGGTTGACGGCACGATCAAAGGTCAGTTGCAGGGACAGATCTCGCGTGAGTGGGGCGCCGACGGCCTGTCTATCCTGATGTCACTGCCACTGCATCGCCTGACGGAGTGACAGGTGCCAGCGTGCCTAATGCCGGTCCGTTTGGGAGCAATTGTTCGGGAACCATCTGTATGCCGGCCATCCTCGTCGTGGAAGACGAGCCCTTCTCAAGGATGGTCGCCGAGGCCGCTGCTCGGGAGCTCGGACTGGTTCCGCTGGCCGCGCAGAGCGGAGAGGAGGCGATCGCTCTGGCCCAGGCCCGGGAGACGCTGGAGATCTTGTTCACCGACATCAACATGCCTCCTGGCCCCGCGAAGTGCGGCGGATCCATCCCGACATCCAGGTCATCTACACCAGCGGGCAGGCCGGGCAGGAGGACTGCACGCAGTTTGGCGTGCCGGGGGCCCTCCTGCTGACGAAGCCCTACACCTCCGGCGAACTGGCAGTCGCGATCACCGAAGCTGGCTTGAAGCTCAACATTCGGACGCTGATCGACTGAAGTCGAATCTGCGCTGCCAGGCCCCGGCCGGATGGATGGAGGAAGGACAACCCCATCCTGACCAGACAATGTTTCCGCGAGAAACCTGGCGATCAGCGGACGCCGCCGCCATCCGCGTTGGAGAACCGGGCGAGGTGGCCGGTATCGGCAGATATCGTTGAAAAAGGCCCCAACGACTACTTGGAGCGCAAATTCGAGCAAGTTTGCTGCAGGCTGGGTCGTCATCCGGCATCTTTGGCGCGACACACATCAGTTTTCGGACTCTTTTGTTGCGCGCGGAGATGACGCTCCGACTTTTTCAATGATATCGACGCCCTCCCGCCGGCCGAGCTGTCGGGGAAGAGAAAATCGAGAGCTCAGGCCAGAGGAGCGGGTGCTAGGCCCTGCCCCAACCCGATGCAGTCGGCCGGGACGCCGGAGTCGCCGACCAGTAGCGCGCCGTGGCGGTAGAAACTCCATCGCTGCTACGGCGCGACCGCCACCACGACAACGCCCATAGCCGGGTCGGACCAGACCAGCCGGGCCTCGGCGGCGGCGAGCGCATCGAGCACCTGCTGCGGCTCCAGGCCGGGCCGGAATACGACGGTGTTGAAGGGCTGGCCCGACGGCGGGCGCTGCGCCCAGGCGCCGGCGGCCCCGGTCAATCCGGCAAGGAGCAGGAGGCCGACCACGAAGCCCGCGGGCCGCATCGGCCCGCCGTCACCGCGCCGCAGCACGAACCACCCCAGCGCCAGCGGCAGCAGGCCGAAGACGGCGAACCAGAGGAGGTCCCAGGCCAGCGGGCTGGCGCTGTCGACCTTGATGCGGTGGATGCCGACCACCCAGTGCGACAGTAGCGCATCGACAACGTGCCAAAGACCGAAGCCGGCCAAGACGGCGCCGTAAACTCGCTCACCGCGCTCATCCGACCGACGTGCCCGCCACAGACCCCAAAGCGCGATGGCGGCGATCACATACATGAGCGCGTGAAAGTACCCATCCCACAGAACCTGCATGCGCAGATCGCCGATGCCCGGGACCAGGCTCAGCAAATGATGCCACTGCAGGATCTGGTGCAGCAGGATGCCATCGAAGAAGCCGCCCAGCGCGAAGCCTAGCGCGATGCCCCATCTTGTTCGCGGCGACGGTCCCATGGCGGCCTCCCTTCAACCGGGCAACGTGCGCAGGGGCCGTTCGGCTCCACCGGGACAGATATCCGTCTTCTGGGTCACACCGACAATTCAGCGCTACGTGGCCGCGGGGAAAGCGCCTCGATCCGGAGGCGGAACGTGTCGCCCGCCGCCTCCATTGGCACCCTAGCGATTCCCTATCACAGGACACCGCCATGACCGACGCCCGCGAGCATCTCGTTCACTGGCTTCGCGACGCCTACGCGATGGAAAGCCAGGCAGTCTCGCTTCTCGAAACCCAGGCCAGCCGCCTGGAGACCTATCCCGAAGCCCGCGCCAAGGTTCAGGCGCACCTCGAGGAAACTCACCGTCAGCGCGAAGCAGTCGAGGAGTGCCTGAACAAACTGGGCTCTGACGCCTCCACCCTGAAAGACCTGACGCAGAAGACCATCGCCAATGTCCAGGGCCTGTTCCACGCGATGAGCGAGGACGAGGTGCTGAAGCACGCCCTGGGCGGGTACTCCTTCGAGCAGTTCGAGGCGGCGAGTTACCGCATGCTGGCGGCGGCGGCCCGCGAGGCCGGCGAGCCCGGCATCGCCGAGACCTGCGAGCGCATCCAGCGTGAAGAGGAGGATATGGGCGACTGGCTGTGGGAGCAGATGCCGATGCTCACACAGGATTATCTCGCCCGCTCGGAAGCGGGAGCCACCGCCAAGCGCTGACCCCGGTGGACCTCACCCTTGCCAAAAGGTGCTTCATGTTCATCCACATCAAGCAGTTGCAGTTCAACGCCCGCGTCTCCGGGCCCGATCCGCGCTTCGCCCGGCTGCTGCTGGAGCAGTTCGGCGGCGGCAACGGAGAGCTCAAGGCGGCGATGCAGTACTTCGTCCAGGCCTATGCCGCGCGCAAACCCTATCCCGACAAGTACGACCTGCTGATGGACATCGCGACCGAGGAGCTGTCGCATCTGGAGATCGTCGGCGCCACCATCACCATGCTGTTGAAGGGCGTGAACGGCGAGCTGAAGAACGCGCTCGACGTCAGCGGCCTGCCGAGCCTGCGCGAAGGCGGCAGCGCGGTGACCGACGGGCTGATCCACGAGGCGCTGGCGATGCCACACTTCGTCACCCTCAGCGGCGGCGGCCCGCTCCTGGAGGACAGCCAGGGCAACCCCTGGAGTGGCGCCTATGTCAACGCCAATGGGGACCTGACGGTCGATCTCCGCTCCAACATCGCCGCCGAATCCCGCGCCAAGATCGTCTACGAATACCTGCTGAAGTTCACTGACGATCCCTATGTGCGCGAGACCCTGCAATTCCTGATGACCCGCGAGATCACGCATTTCCGGCAGTTCGAGGCGGCGCTGGAGACCATCCAGCCGAACTATCCGCCGGGGATCCTGCAGGGCGATCCGCGACACGTTGCGACCGCCTTCAACATGTCGCAGGGCGAGGACCAGCGCGGTCCTTGGAACGAGGGTGCCCAGGCCCCGTTCGGCCGCGACTGGCTCTACGTCTCCGACCCGGTCGCCAATGTCGGGGTGACCCAGGGCGAGGCCCTGCACGGCGACCGCGACGTCGAGGATGGCGGCGGTCGAGACGACATCGAGAAGAAGCTGAGCCGGCAGCGCAGCGGCGAGATCTCGGCGGCCGAGGGCGAGCCCGGCGATCCTTGGTCGGACTATGACGACATCCCGCACCCGCTTTCCTGGGACCCTTCGGACGACGCGTCCTCATCCGGCGGTGGGAAGGCGCGGGGCAGGAAGAGCGGGCACTCCGGCCGGGCCGGCCGAACCCATTGATCATTGGCCGCCCCGGAAGATCAGAGGGGCCGGTCAGGAGTGGCACCATGGTCGAGACTCACGGCAGCATGAAGTCCCCCGCATCCGCCCCGGACGAGAGCGGCGACCCCGGCATCGGCGTCGAGGATAAGGCTGGCACGGACGACGCCGCCAACTTCGAGACGAAGCTGTCGCAGCTCCGGCGGGACATCGCCAAGCTGCGGGAGGACGTCGGCGCCATCTCCCAATCCCCGGCCGTGAAAGCTTCTGAACTGATGCAGCGTCGTCCCTGGTCGGCGATGGCTGCCGCGCTGTGCGTGGGCGTGTACCTGGGCCGCAGGATGCATCGTTAACCGCGGCCCTGTTCCTTCGGATCGTGAGCTTTCTCGCTTTCTCGGGCCGCGGCATGGATGTCGGGAGCCGGCATGCGGCAGACGGAACGCTCGGCCAGCGGGTGACCGGAGGAGATGAGGTCCGCTGAGACGCGGGCGATCAGCTCCCTCAGCCTCCGGTTCCTGATGGCGCTTCGGGCGTCGTCCACCGTGAACCAGCGGACTGCGCGCTCCTCCCGCTCCGGAAACCGCTCCAGCCGTTTCTCCACAGACATGACATAGACGGCGACCCGGCAGTGGAGGCGTCCCCGCGCCTTGCGCTTCCGATGCCGAAAGTGGCCGCGGCAACGGCCCTCGATCGCCCCGATCGCGCCGGCCTCCTCGACGCCTCGCGGCGGCATGGTGCGGGGCCAGGCGCTTCATCAGATTGCCCTTCGGGATGATCCATTGCCGCGACCGGCGGCTGGTGATCAGCAGGACCCCGAGGGTGCCGTTCTCGTCGAAGCGGACGGGAAGCGCGCCGACTTTCAGCCTGATGGTCACCCCAACGGAATTCCTGACATTTCCGCCCTTCAGCGCCCCCGTCCACTGCAGCCGGGTCCGACCGCGGGACGAATCTGGGCTTGGCCTCGCTGGCGGCGCCCCAGGCCGCCTCGTCCAGCGTGTCGAGATACTCCCGGACCGAGCGGCGGGTCGCCGCCATCGCCTCCCAGTCGACCGCCTCAGATCTCTCGGCCGCGCGCTGCCTGTTGGCACCCGCCCGGATCAGGCTGGCGTCGGTGATCGAAGCCGTTGCCGCCGACCAGCCCGGCCTCGATGCAACGCCGCACCGTCGTCTCGAACAGCTCGCGCAGCAGGTCGCTGTCGCGGAAGCGGCCGTGGCGGTTCTGCGAGAAGGTCGAATGATCCGGAACATCGCCCTCCAGGCCGAGCCGGCAGAACCAGCGATAGGCGAGGTTCAGATGCACCTCCTCGCACAGCCGGCGCTCCGAGCGGATGCCGAAGCAGTCCCCGATCAGCAGCATCCGGATCATCAGCTCCGGATCGACCGAGGGTCGCCCGATCTCGCTGTAGAACGGCCGCAGATGCGCGCGGATGCCGGCCAGGTCGACGAACCGGTCGATCGAGCGGAGCAGGTGATCGGCCGGGACGTGCCGCTCGAGGTTGAACCCGTAGAACAGCGCCTCCTGCATCACCGTCCG
>NZ_JAHVDK010000053.1:0-24234 GCF_051487185.1 Inquilinus limosus | reverse complement strand
TATAATATGAAGCGTGTGATCTCCATCCTCGGGGTTGGCGGCCTACTCCAGGCGATCCGGGCCTGACGCCTGGCCTCACATTCCGTCACAACGACTGCACCGCAACCCATCCAGCGCTCATCGCACACGCGTTTCCACACGGCCTCGGTGGAAAGCTGCCGTTAAAACAGCAGTTCCTTCGGATAGGGCAGCGCCAGCGCAGGCACGTTCATTGTCTCGGGGCGAGGCCATCAAGCAGGAAGTCGAGGCCTTTCCGGAAGGCGCCACCCCAATCATTATCCAACAGCAGACGAGAGCGTTCGATTGTCGGATAGCGTTCGCTGAGACGTGTCAGGCGCTGCTGCGCGGCGGCCCTGTCGTCGTCCGAGAGGTCGAAGCTCGCCCGGGTGATGGTGGCGCCCATCACATAGTTCCAGAGCGACCATATCGCGACGTTCAAATCTGCGTCCGCTACACCGGCTCTGGACAAGGTCTTGCTCAGCAGTTCCAGGCGACTGAGGATGTTCGGGCCGAGCGCCCGGCGGGGCAACAGCGATGCCGACCAAGGATGGCGCAGCATGCTGGCGCGCCAGTCTTCGAGCATATGAACGACTTCTCCGCGCCAGTCTTGAGACTCAACGATTTGCGGCGGTCCGCGATACTCGAGCACCGAGTCGAGCGCCAGATCAAAGACATCCTCTTTGTTGTCGACGTACCAATATAGGCTCATCACGCCCGACCCAAGGCGATCGGCCAGCCGACGCATCGTCAGTCCGCCGACTCCTTGGGCGTCCAGCAGTTCTACCGCGGTCGCCACGATACGCTCCAGAGAGAGAGGCGGTTCACTGGGCGCCTCCTGCACGGGCTGGAGCCCCACACCAGTTCGTTGAGACCGTTTGCTCCGGGCACCGCTACGTTTGGCTGCCATCCCGTCTTCCTCGCCAGGCACAACGTCGCTTTTGACCGGCAACGCGACGAATGTCGAACCTGACCGATTGACTCGTATGATGTACGATGCGATTGAATCGTATGGCGTACGAGTCAGTCGCATGGGCGATAGGGTTAAAGTTCAACCATGCCGGCCGCGAGGGTTTATTGCTCGCAGTCCGCAGAGCCAAGAGAAAATCATGTCACGCGCAATCAAGCATCTGCTTATCGGAGGGCTAATTATCATGACCATGGGAGTTCCCACTGCGACGACAGCGAATGAGAATGATCTCAAGCTGACCATCGTCAATCCAAAAAGCCTCTACGACCCGTCACCGAATGGCTACAGCACGGCCGTGATCACGCCCCGCGAAGCCCGGGTTGCCTACATCTCCGGACAGGGCGGCCAAGACAGCACGGGAGCCTTGTCGCCCGACTTCGCTGTCCAGGTTAAGCAGGCCTACGCAAATTTGCGCACCGCCCTCGAAGCGCTCGGCGCCAGGCCGGATCAGGTCGCCAAGCTCACGGTCTTCGTGGTCGATCACGATATGTCCAAGCTTGGGGTGTTGACCCAGAACGTCAAGGAAATGTTCGGCGAGGCACTGCCGGCGCAGACTCTGGTTCCCGTTCCCAAGCTTGCCATCGACGCCATGCTCTTCGAGGTGGAGGCCGTCGTCATTCTGGAGTAGTGGCGCCCGGATAAATTCGGCAAGGGTTGGTTCGAAGCGCCGCCAGCGGCGGCGCATAAGACGTAACCGCCGGCCCGCCAGACCCGGCGCGCTAGCCAGATGTCCGCTTGGAGCCGCGTGCGGTCATGGCGCTTCTCACATCGAGGAATCGGCAGCGGGTCGGAGCCGGCTTGGCCAGGAGACACGGCATCGTCACCCCTCCCCCTGACCGCAAGGGTGAGAAGCGGACCTTTTGAGCGCGATCGACGGATGGCAAGGAGCGGAAAGCAGTCGATCACACTGGTCGGCCGCCGCGACCGGAAGCCAACCAACTCCGGACCTTGCGAAATTTCCCCAGAGCGGCCGTAATTGTGATCGGCCGCAGGTATGACCGGCCGGAGCCGACCCGAAGCGTCCGCGCGCGGCGATGCTTCCGAATGGCGCGTGGATGTCAGCGGGCCAGCGGAACGCAGGGAGGCAGGGATGAACCCTCAGGACATTTCCGTCCAAGCCGTTGACATGGCTTGCGCCTGAAGGTCGTGCCGGCCCGCTATGACATCGTGAGTGGAAAAGTCTCGCTGCTCGCCTGAAAGAGCAGCGGCATCGCGGATTGGGAGGACCGACATGAAACGGCTAGACTTGGTTGCGTGCGCCACTGCCATCCTGCTGCTCGCCGCTGGTTGTGCGTCCAGCGGTGTCGTGCAGCGCCAAAGCACCGTCGCCGGCGAAGCGTTGACCCGCCCCGAGCGCGTCGTGGTGTATGATTTCGCCGGGACTCCCGGCGATCTGCCGCCGGACTCGGTGATCGCCCGCTACACCCAGCAGCGAACCGTTCCGCAGACGCCGCAGCAGGTGGCGCTGGGCCGACGGCTCGGCCGGCTGGTGGCGGAGAATCTTGTGAGAGAGCTCAACGGGGCGGGAATCCCGGCGCAATCCGCGGCCTCGGCACCGGCGCCACGCATCGGCGACGGCGTCATCCGCGGCGAATTCATCGCCGCCAGCGAAGGGAGCCGCCTGACGCGGGTGCTCATCGGATTTGGTGCCGGTGCCGCCGAGTTGAAGACGTTGGCCGAAGCCTACCAGGTGACGCCCACCGGCTTGCGTCCTCTCGGATCGGCGCAGATCGACGCAGCGGGTGCCAAGCTGCCTGGCATGCTGGTGCCCGTCGGGATCGGGGCCTCCGTGGGCAGCGTCGCGGCCAGTGCGGCGGTGAGCGGCGCCAGCAATGTCGTGCAGGAGGTCGGCCCGGAGACGATCGAGGCCGCCGCACGCCGCACCGCCCGAGAGATCGCCGGGCTGATCGTCGACGCCTATAGGCAGCGGGGCTGGTTGTAACGTCGCCTCGCCGCCGCTTGCGCTCAGAGGGCCGCGAGCGGGCGCTGCCTGTGAGGAGGAACCGGGCTTCCGGACCGGCAATCCAGCACTCTCGCTGACTCGGTGAGGGAGATACCAGTGCGCACGATCGCAAAACACATCGTGAACTCGATCGCAGCCGGGCTGCTTGCCGTCCTGCCTCTCGTCATCACCGTCATGATCATCACGTGGGTCGCAAACCTCGTGCACAGGCTGACCGGCCCGGGCAGCGTGGTCGGCAGCATCCTGTCGGCGGTCGGACTGATCGTCGTCTCCGACGAATTCTCCGCCTACCTCGTCGGGACGCTGCTCGTGCTGCTCGTGCTCTACTTCCTGGGCCGGTTGGTCGCATCACAAATGTCCGGGCAAGTCGGGTCGCTGCTCGACCGGGCGATGGTGCGCGTCCCCCTCATCGGGGGCATATACGGATTGACCAACCGCTTCGTGAGCATGCTGGACCGCCGCGAGAACACCGATCTCAAGTCCATGAGCCCGGTCTGGTGCTTTTTCGGCGGCGATTCCAGCGCTGCGGTGCTGGCTTTGATGCCGACGACAGAGCCGATCGAGATCGAGGGGCGCCCCTACCGGGTCATCCTGGTCCCAACTGCGCCAATTCCCTTCGGCGGTGGCTTGGTCTTCGTCCCCGCCGAATGGGTACGGCCGGCTGCGTTCGGGGTCGAGGGCTTCACCAGCATCTACATCACCATGGGCGTTACCGCCCCGCAGTTCGCACCGCCGCAGTCCGCGCCGTCGCAGGCTGCCCTCATCCACCGCGATGCATAGCGGCCGATGCCAAGTATCCTGCTTTCGCCTTCCATCGGCTGCGCGCTTGACCGGCGTGGGGCGACAGGTAGAGTTGTCGGATATCGTGAGAAACTCTGCTGCTTTGGTCATGGGCGCGCGGATTTTGGCGCTAGACCGGCGAGAAAAGATATCGCAATGGATTTTTCGGTCATCGATGTCGAGCTCGTACTGACGCTGCTGGTGCTCTTGCTCATCGGCATGGGCCCCAAGATCGCTTTGGTGCCGTTCCTCGAGAAGACCAGGCACTTCGATGCGGAGACGCAGCGGGCGGTAGGCCGGCGGATGGTCGTGACGGCGGTCGTCACGGCAATCATCCTGTTCGCCACCGGCGCGCTCCTCATGCGCCTCCTCCACATCAGCGGCGGCGCCGTCGCGGTCGGTGGTGCGATCATCCTTGCGATCCTCGCCATCAACATGGTGTCCGGGCCGGGCAAGAAGATCGAGGAGGAGGCCGGGGCTCAACAGGATCCGAAACACATCGCGGTCTACCCGCTCGCAACACCGTATCTGCTGAACCCGGTGGGCATCACGATCCTCATCGTCGCGTCCGGCGAGGTCGTCTCGATCGCGAGCGCCGGACTCGTCTTGGGGCTCGTCTTGCTGGTCGGGGCGTTCGACTACCTGGTTTTCGCCAACATCGACAAGATATCAAAGCGTCTGAACCCCACCGGTCTGGTTATCTCTGAGGTCGTGTTTGGCATTCTGTTGACCGCGGTGGCCGTCCAACTGATGGTCTTCGGGCTCGGTTCACTCGGGATCATCGCGGCGACCACGCATTAGTTTCCAGTTCCCGTCCTCGTTCCGCTGTGCCGATCGAAGGCGAGTTGAGCGTCTCCAACTTCCACGCCGCCCAGCGATGGACGGTGTGCCAGGGACAACGCCATGGCAGACAAGCAAGCGGCATCGGAGCCCTCGACGACCGCGCCGCCGCCGGCCAAGGCTCCACCGCCGACCAACCCGGTGCGCCGCCTGACGCTGATCGTGATCGCGATCTGCGCCGTGCTCTTCTTCTACGGCATCGCCGCCGATCGCTATACGCCCTACACGGCGCAGGGATTGGTGCAGGCGTTTCTGGTCAGGATCGCCCCTGAAGTTGGCGGCAAGGTGATCGAGGTCGGTGTCGTCACCGATCAGCGGGTGGAGCCGGGCACGGTCCTGTTTCGCATTGATCCAGACCAGTATGCGCTCGCCGTCCGCCGCGCTGAGGCGCAGCTCGAAGCTGTCGGGCAGTCGATCGGGGCATCGACCGCCACGGTGGCGACGGCGCAGGCGAAGCTCGCTGAGGCGATCGCCAAGCGGGAGAACGCGCGCGAGCAAACGGCGCGCAGCTTCGAACTCATCAAGAAGGGCGTCTACCCCGAGGCACGCCGGGCGGAGGCACAGGCGACCTTGGATTCAGCAGAAGCCATCGTGGCGCAGGCCGAAGCCGAGCTCGAGAAGGCCCGTCAGGCCCTTGGCCCCACAGGCATAGCCAATCCTCAAATCCGCGATGCCATGGCGGCCTTGGAGCAAGCGAACCTCGATCTCCAACGCACCGCAGTTTTGGCTCCGTCCGAGGGCGGTGTGACCAATCTTTCGCTCGGGATCGGACAGCTGTTGGCGAAGGGCGAGGCCGCGATGACCTACGTCGACCTCAGGGAGGTCTGGATCGAGGCCGCGTTCCGGGAAGTCAGCCTGGAAAGCATCGCCGTCGGCGATCCGGTCGAGATCGTGCTCGACATCCTTCCGGGACGAGTGGTCAAGGGGCGCGTGGCGGCGCTCGGCTATGCGGTCGGGAACCGCGGAGTCGACCTGCGCACCGGCTTGCCGAACCCGCGTACCCAGAGTGGTTGGATTCGACCCCCGCAGCCGATGCCGGTGCGCATCGAGTTTGACAGGGAGACGCGGCCGCTGCGGTTCGGCTCGCAGGCCAGCGTGATGATCTATCCGAGCGACAACGCCATCATGAACGCCCTCGGCTACATCAGGATGCGGCTCGTCGCGCTGTTGGCCTATGTCCAGTGATACCGCTGCCGCGCCTCACGGCGACGTCGACCGTGCCGTAGAGGGCGCCCGACGCGCCGCCCTTCGGCTCTCGTTCGGGGTGACGGCCTGCTTCGCGGCAGTCGAGGCGCTTGACTCGGATGCGAGCTTCCTGGCGCCGCTCCTTGCCGCGAACATGCTTGTCAAGCAGCCGCGCCCGCCGAGCCTCGGTCAAGGGCTCGCCGTCATCGTGTTGATCGCGCTGTCGACCGGCGTGGTGCTGGCGCTTACGGCCATGGTGATCAGCAAGCCGGCAGCGCTGATTCTCGCGCTCACGCTCCTCATCTATCTTTCATTCTATGCCCACTGGCGCGGTGCACCGGATCTGGCGACGCTCCTTCTCCAGCTTTCGGCCGTCACGCTTCCGACCATCGCCGTTCTGTCGCCCGCTGGGGCGGGGACGTTCGCAGCGACGCTCATATCGGCCGGCGTCGTCGCGCTCATCGCAGTATGGGCGGCGCACGCGGCGTTCCCGGCTCCCGCGGCCGGCGCCGATGCAACGGCAGCCGCCGGCGCGAGACGTGCGGCCGAGCCGACGATGGCCGCGCGCCATGCCCTTCTCGACACCGTCGTCCTGCTTCCGGCCCTGGCCTGGTTCGTTCTTGACGCCACGCAGGTCGCGATCGTTGTGCTGATCGTCATCGTGACGCTGCTCCGTCTGCACGATCGACAGCAAGGGCAGCGGGCTGCGCTCGGCCTGATCCTCGGCAACCTGACCGGCGGAATCGCGGCCGTCGTCGTCTACAATCTCGTGATCCTGAACGGCACATTTCTGTTTTTCATCGCGGCCTGTCTTGCCGCGAGCCTCATCTTCGCTGCCCGCATCGCGACGGCTGGCGATCGCGCACCCGTCTACGCCATCGCCCTTGCGACCTTTATCCTCCTCTTGGGCCTCGGCATGACGCCGCTGCCGGGCGGTAGCGGGGAGGCCTTCATCAATCGCTTGCTCAATGTTCTTCTTGCCTCGGCCTACGCCATCGGTGGCCTGGCGCTCGTGGAGCGCTGGCGCGTGTCGACTTGAGCGCTGTGCGATAATCGAGAGGCCCAACGGCACGACCAACGGCGTGATACCCTGAAGGGACTGCGGTCGTTCCGCAGCCTCGCCAGCGGGGAGGCAGCTTCGGAGCGGCTCCGGGGCTGTCCCGACGGATCAACGCCATCGACGTGTCTACTGATCGACGACCGAGCCGTCCTTGTGCAGGCGGGTGTGGATCTTGCGGGCCCGGTACGGGAACTTCTCGGCCGCGTCTGGCCGAAGCGAGATGCCGATTCCCGGCTCGTCGCTGATCGTCAGAAACCCTTCGCCGTCATGCCGCGCAGCGCCGACCAGGAAGCTGTCCGAGTCCGGCCGCTTGTCGGTGACGTCCCAGGTGTCGTTCGGAAACTCCTGAAGCACGAAATTCGGGGCGGTCGCCGCGATCTGCAGGCACGCCGCCGTCGAGACGGCGCTGAGCGGATTGTGCGGCACGATCCCCGCATGCGACGCCTCGGCGAGCGCCGCGATCTTGCGCCCCCCCGAGATGCCGCCGACGATGCAGACATCCGGCCGGACCAGCTGAACCGCGTCGCGGGCCAGGAGCATCTGGAATTCCCACAGCGAGGTCATGCGCTCGCCGGTGGCGATCGGGATCGAGATCTTGTCCGCGACATAAGCCATCTCGTCGAGATTATCCGGCAGGATCGGATCCTCGATGAACAGCGGGTGGAAAGGCTCGATGGCCCGGCCGAGCTGGACGGCCTCGTATGGGCTCATCCGCCGGTGGATCTCGATGCAGAGATCCATCTCCCGCCCGGCGATCCGCCGGTATTCCCGCACGGTATCGGCTGCGTCGGCGATCTTCTCGGCATGCGTCTGGAAGTAGGGAACATCCCGGCGGCTGTCCAGGAACGGCGTCAAATGGCCGACGGCGGTGAACCCCATCTTCCTGGCGGCTTCGACGCCGGCGAACAGCTCCTCCTTGGTCTCGCCGAACACGTGGTAGTAGGCGCGCGCCCTGTCCCTTACCTTGCCGCCAAGGAGGGCGTAAACCGGCGCCTCGAAATGCTTGCCGGCAATGTCCCAGAGGGCGATGTCGATGGCGCTGATCGCCGCCATGACCGCCGAGCCGCGGAAATGCGCCCAGCGGTACATGTATTGCCAGTGATGCTCGATCCGCAGCGGATCCTGCCCGAGCAGGTAGTCCCTGAAGCGGAGGACGGCGCCGGCCGTCGCCTCGTGGAATCCCCAGGCCCCACCCTCGCCGAGCCCCACGAGACCGTTGTCCGTCCGGACCTCGACGAACAGGTACCGGTCCACCAGGATGGTCTCGACGCTGTCGATGCGCATGTGTCTGTCCTTCAGGAGGGGTTGAACGAGGAGCCGCCTAGCCGTTCGGAATCAGGATGGCGGCGTCCGGCTCGATCCGGACGCGGATGGTCTCGCCGGCGGCGGGCGCGGTCCGGGCCGGCAGCTCGGCGCGGAGGGTCATCCCTCCGATACGCAGGACACAGGTGACGACCGGCCCGAGGAAGCTGACGGACGACACCTCGGCGTCGAAGCCGTTGCTTCCATCATCCGCGTCCCGCACCCGGAGGATGCTCTCGGCCCGGATGCAGGCCAGGATGGAGCCCGATGGCTTGACGGCCTCCGGCCGCGAGAAGCGCCCTTCGATCGTCGGGCCGCCGACGAGGGACACGAGCGCCCGCCCGTCGCCTGCCGAGCGAATGATATCGCCCTCCAGGATATTGGCGTTGCCGATGAACTCGGCGGCGAAGCGGCTGGCGGGCCGGTCGTAGAGATCGCGTGGGCTGCCGGACTGGATCATCTCGCCATCCTTCATCAGGATGATCCGGTCGCTCATCAGCATCGCCTCCGACTGGTCGTGCGTCACATAGAGCGAGGTCTGCCCGAGGCGCCGCTGCAACTCGACGAGCTCGAAGCGCATGCGGTCCCGCAGGCCGGCATCGAGGTTGCTCAGCGGTTCGTCGAACAGCAGCAGGCGCGGCGAGGTGGCGATGGCGCGCGCCAAGGCCACCCGCTGCTGCTGACCGCCGCTGAGCTCGGTCCCGTAGCGCGCGTCGAAGCCTTCGAGGCCGACGATCCTCAGGGTCTCGCCGACCTTGGCCGCGATGGTCGCGGCGGGCTCGCGCCGCGTCCGCAGGCCATAGGCGACGTTCTCGAAGACCGTCATATGCGGCCAGATCGCATAGGATTGGAACACCATATTGATGCCGCGCCGCTCGGGCGGTACGTCCCGGCCATCCGCCGCCACGACCTCGCCGCCGATCCGGATCGTTCCCGCCGCGGAGCTCTCGAGCCCGGCGATGCAGCGCAAGGTCGTCGTCTTGCCGCATCCGCTCGGCCCCAGGAGCGAGACGAACTCGCCGTCCTCCACGCTGAAGGTGACGTTGCGGACCGCCGTGATGCTGCCATAGGCGACGACGAGGCCTTCGACGCTGAGCTTGGCCATGACGCTCCCTCGAGAGTTGCGGTCGCCGGTCAGACGGCCTGGGACAGCCTCACCCGCAGGACGTATCGCCCGACGACGATCCCGGCGATCAGGATGGCCGTCTGCAGCAGGCCGACGATGGCCGCGTTCTGCACGTTGCCGAATTCGAGATAGTCCCAGGACATCACCGACAGGACCTTGTTGCTCGGCGACGCCAGGAGGATCGCCGCGCTGATCTCGCGGACCGAGAAGATGAAGACGAGAATCCAGGCCGCGAGGATGCCGGGCCGGATCAGCTTCAGCGTCACCTGCCTGGCCGTCCGCCAATGCGATGCGCCGCAGATGGCCGATGCCTCCTCGAGCGCCTTGTCGATCTGGATGATCGAGGTGTCGACCATGCGGTAGGCGAAGGGGATGTAGGACGCGACGAAGGCGATCACCAGGATCCAGATCGTCCCGTAGGCCGGCGTCATCAGATAGGTCCAGAAGATGCCGGTGCCGAAGACGATGCCGGGTATCGCGATCGGGAACATGGCGATGGCGTCGAGGACGCCGCCGCCGCGCACATCGAGGCGCCGCACCGCGTAAGCGATGACGGTCCCGAGCAGCACGCAGAGCGTCGGTGAGAGGATCCCGACCAGGAGCGTGTTGCCGATCGATTGCCGCACCGCCACCGAGCCGAGCACCGACCAGACATTCGCCAGCGTGAAGGTCGCGTCGAGAATGGAGGACGAGGTGAAGCTGGTGAACGCAACGTAGAGAAGCGCGAGATACGGCAGGACGATCGCCAGCGTGACATAGACGAGGATCGCGAGGACCGACGGCAGCCGCCATCCGCGCAGCCTGACGAGACGGGTGCGGGTGCCGCGGGCGGTCACCGTGACGAAGCGCGTCGCGACCCTCGAGGCGAAGCGGTAGAAGAAGACCCCGATCAGCGAGATCCAGAACAGCAGGGTGCCGATCGCGGCCGCCCGGGCGTAGTCCAGCGGGAAGGTCGCGACCGCCCGGTAGATGTCGACCGCCAGGAAGGGCAGCGCCTGCGTGCCGCCGAGGGCGGCCGGGATCGAGAAGGTGCCGCAGGTGAGCACGAAGACGAAGAAGAAGGCCGACACGATCGACGGGCGGATGACCGGGAAGGTCACCTTCAGGGCCGTCGCCAGCGTGCCTGCTCCGTTCAGGTAGGACGCTTCCTCCATCGACGGGTCCATGCCTTTCAGGGCCGCCGAGACGGTCATATAGGCGTAGGGCACGTTGTAGAGGGCCATGACCAGGATCACCCCGCCCGCCGTCATCACGTTGATCACCGGGCCGGTGACGCCGAACAGGTCGCGGGCGAGGACGTTCAGGAGGCCCGCATTGGGTGAGGCCAGCACCAGCCACGCCAGCGCCCCGACGAAGGGCGACAGGTAGAGCGGCGCGATGACCGCGTTCTCCATCATTCCCCTGGCGGGCAGGTCGGTCCGGGCGAGCAGCCAGGCCAGGGCAATGCCGATGACGCAGGCGATCAGGGACACCAGCAGCGACGCCCCGACCGTGACCGCGAGGATCTTGAGATAGGGCAGCGTCGTATAGACCGCGGCGAGGCTGCGCAGCGAGAACTGGGCCCGCGGATCCACGAAGGTTCCGGTCCGCACCGCGCCGACGAACATCAGCACGATCGGGACCAGCACCAGCACGGCGAGGAGCAGGCCGAGGACCAGCGGCAGCGCCAGCCCGCGCCGGCGACGGCGCAGCGAGGCGTAGCCGGCTGTGTGATCCTCCACCTTCAGCGCGGGCGCGGAGATGGCCATCGCGCGCCTCAGCGGCCGAAGATCTGGTTCCACTCGGCGATGATCGGCTTCGCCGGATCGACGTAGCCAGGATCCTTCAGGTAATCGATATAGAGATCCTCGGGGTCGGCGTACCAGTCCTCCTTGTACCAGTCGGCCTTCGCCGCCTTGCGGGGGTCGACCGTGTCGTCCCGGCCCGAGGCGACGCCGGCGACCTTGAACCAGGCCGCCTGGCCTTCGGCGCTGGCCGCCCAGTGCTGGAACAGCCGCGCCGCGTTCGGATGCGGCGCCTGCGCCGAGATCGCCTGGACGGTCAGGTTGGCCGGGGTCGGCTTGGGGAACACCCAGCGGACCGGCGCGCCCTTGAGGTAGAAGCCGCCCATGTCGCTCTGCGAGGCCTGGTCGACGATCGCATGCTCGCCGGCGGCGAGGCGGTCGTACATCGGCGACTTGCTCTCATAGACCTGCGGCTTCAGCGCCGCCATCTTCGCCACGAAGTCCGGCCCGAACTGGTCGCGCTTCCCGCCCAGGAACATGTAGACATAGGAGTAGCTGCTGCCGCCGGATGCGGGGGTGCCGGTCGCGAAGCGGCCCGCCCAGCGGGGGTCGGTCAGGACGTTCCAGCCACCCTCTCGGATCAGCTTGTCCTCCTCCGGCGTGACCTTGGTGGCGTTCCAGGCGATCCCCATGGCGTTCACGAAGATCGTGTACCAGACGCCGTCCTTCTTCATCTCCGGGCGGATGCCTGCCGCCGAGGCCGGGGCGTAGTCGGCGACCAGCCCCTCGTCATGGGCGGACTCGATCAGGACGGTGTCGGTGATCTGGACGACATCGGCGATGTGCTGCCCGACGCGCTCCTCCGTCAGCCAGCGCTCGAACAGAGGATAGCTGGGGCCGCGGACATTCTGCGTCGTGATCCCGTATTCGTCGGTGAACACCTTCGTCCAGACGGCAGTCGGGTCGATCGCGGTCGTGTGATAATAGGTCAGGGTGCCTTCGGCTTTGGCCGCGGCGACCAGCCCGGCATCCGGCTCCGCCGACGCGCCCTGGGTAAAGCCTGTCCTGCTCAGGGCGGACAGGCCGATCGCCCCCAACCCGGCCAGCGCGCCGCCCTGCAGAACCCGGCGGCGCGACCAGACGCCATGCGCCCCCAGGCGCAAGCGGTCGTCGGACATGACGCTCCTCCCAGATTTCTTGGTCGAGGGCGCCTCCCGAGGCACCCTCTGGTTTGGCTGCCCGTATATTTGCGCAAATATATTTGCGCGCGTCAACGTGGTACGGCGATAATCTGGGCCGGCGGAAGGAAGGCACAGGAGAGAAGACCGTGGATCCGTGGGTCAGCCCCGCTCCCGAAGCACCGCTGAACGAGCCGACCTATCTCAGGGTGAAGCGCGCCATCATCGGAGATCTGGTGTCGGGGCAGTTCGTGCCGGGAACGCACCTGACGATCGAGGCGCTGACGTCGCGCTATGCCGTCAGCCACATGCCGATCCGCGAGGCGCTGCGCCAGCTGGAGGGCGAAGGGATCCTGATCTCGCTCGCCCATCGGGGCTTCCGGATCGAATCCATCACCGAAGACTACATCCGGAACATCTACGACATCCGGGTCGGGATCGAGTCGATGCTCGCCCATCGGGCGGTGGAACGGGCCACGGATGCCGACATCGCCACGCTCCGCCGGCTGCATGAGGATCTCAGCACCCTGATCCGCTCCGGAAAGCCGATGGTGGCGTCACGCGAGAACATCATCTTCCACAAGCGGATCTACGAGATCGCGAGGAATCCCGAAGCCGAGCAGATTCTGGAAGGGCGCACCCGGGTCGTGCGCACGGTGGCGGACAGCCTGGGCGGGTACACCCCGGATGTGTACGACGCGGTCATCGCCGAGCACGAGAAGATGATCCTGGCCTTCGAGGCCCGTGATCCCGCGGCAGCGGGCCAGGCCGTCTTCGACCACGTCACCGCGGCCAGGGACCGGCTGCTCGCCCGCATGGCGGAGAGGGAGGTGTTCTCCCCGAAATCATGAGACCCCGATCGCAGCCGGGCGATCTTGCCGCCGGTGCGTCGAACCATGGGCGTCAAGGCCGGCAGCGATGAGGCCGCGGCGTTGCGCTTCGCACAAAGTAATATGATAACTTTGCGCGTGCGACCAGCGACTGCGCGTCGAAGGCCAGGCATGCCTCGGGGATCTGGCCGGACCAGGCTTCCCTCATGCGCCGCGGCATTCACGCCTGCCGGTCGATCGGAAATGCGTGCTTCCACAGCGAGTTACGCGACCGCATGGCCGTGACCGAGCCATGATCGACGGTCGGTACGACCTCCCGAGCAGCGGCGACGTGGCTGTCTGGAGCTGTGCCGCATCGGAACCAGCCTGACCGTGCAGAAGAGGCGTGACAAGGGACGGCACAAGTTATATGACATCATTTAAGTTTCTGCCGAACAAGAATGAATGCGCCGCGGGAGAACCGGACGGGCGCGCCGAGGGAGGAACAGGATGACCGCAATCTTCCGCGGCCTCCGGGCCGGAGTGCTTGCGCTCGCCATGATCGCCTGGCCGGCCGGCCAGAGCCACGCCGCCACGCCGGACGATCAGATCGTCGTCGGGCTCAGCATGACGAACATCCTGGCGCTCGACCCGCCTTTCCAGACGGGTCGCGAGTCGCTCGAGGTGCTGGCCAATGTCTATGATTCGCTGATCGACACCGATCCGCGCGAGCGCGGCAAGCTGCTGCCGAGCCTCGCGGAAAGCTGGACGGTGAGCGAGGACGGGCAGACCATCACCTTCAAGCTGCGCAAGGGGGTGACGTTCCATTCCGGCAACCCGCTGACGGCCAAGGATTTCGTCTGGTCCGTGACGCGGGCGCTCAAGACCCAGTCCACGCAGGGCTCGAACTGGAAGATCTCCGGCTTCACGGCCGACAACGTCGCCGAGACCATCACGGCTCCGGACGACGAGACGGTCGTGCTCAAGATCCCGCAGAGGACCGATCCGACGCTCGTCCTTTACACCGTCGCGCACAACACCGCCGGCATGGTGCTCGACAGCAAGCTGGTCATGGAGAACGAGAAGGACGGCGATCTCGGCCAGGCATGGCTCGCCACGCACGACGCCGGCTCCGGCCCCTACACCCTGCGCAACTGGCAGCCGAACAGCATCATCATGCTCGAGCGCTTCGACGGCTACTGGAGGGAGCCAGCGAAGATGCGGCGCGTGATCTACCGCCATATGCCGGAGCCGCAGACGCAGCGCCTGGCCATCGAGCGCGGCGACATCGACATCGCCATGAACCTGTCGGTGGCCGACATGGAGGCGCTGAAGAACAACAAGGATGTGATCATCAATTCGGCACCGGGCGGCAACATGTACTATCTCGCCGTCAACATGAAAGACGAGAAGTTCGCGAAGAAGAACGTCCGCCTCGCGCTGCGATACCTGATCGACTACGACGGCATCAACAAGACGATCATGCCGTTCTGCGGCTTCTATCACCAGCGCCCGATCCAGATCGGGCTGCCGGGTTCACTCCCCGACCCGGGCTACAAGCTCGACGTGGACCAGGCCAAGAAGCTTCTGGCCGAGGCGGGCTACCCGGACGGCTTCTCGACCACGCTGCGCGTGCTGTCGGACCCGCCTTTCATCGACGCGGCCACATCCATCCAGGGCACGCTCGCACAGGCCGGAATCAAGGCGGAGATCATCTCCGGCAACGGTGACGCCGTCTACGGGGCGATGCGCGAGCGCAAATTCGACCTGATCGTCGGCCGCGGCGGCGGAGGCACCGACCCGCATCCGCATTCGAACCTGCGCAACCAGCTCTACAACCCCGACAACCGCGACGAGGCGAAGCTGACCTCGTTCCAAGGCTGGCGCACCGCCTTCTACGACGAGAAGCTGAACCAGCTCATCGACGCCGCGCTCCTCGAGACGGACCAGGAAAAGCAGAAGAAGATGTACGAGGAGATCCAGCTCTATGCCGAAGACATCGTGCCGTCCATTCAGCCGTTTTCTCAGGCTCTGGACTCCGTTGTCACGCGCGCGGACGTGAAGGGCTACGTCTACCACTATGCCTGGACCACACGGTACCGCGAGGTGACGAAGGAGCGGTAACCGAGGGCCGAACGGTCCCGTCATTCCGGGAGCGGAGAGCGTGCTGTCACAGCTGTCAGGATGGTTCGGACGCGGCAGGGCGTCGCGCACATGGCTCGACCAGGCCCTCGCGGTCGTGGTCACCCTGCTCGGGCTCCTGATCCTCACCTTCCTCATCGGCCGCGTCATGCCGGTCGACCCGGTGGCGAGGCTGGTCGGCGCCGATGCCGATCAGGCCGCGTATCAGGCCATGTACGAGAAGCTGGGCCTCGACCAGCCGCTGCACGTGCAGCTCTGGTACTACCTGCGGCAGATCTTCAGCGGCGATTTCGGGGTGGCGCTGCTGACCGGCCACCGCGTGATCGATGACGTCATCCGCGTCTTTCCCGCGACCGTGGAGCTTGCGACGGTCAGCATCCTGCTCGGCGCCGGCATCGGTGTTCCGCTCGGCGTGCTCGCCGCCAGCCGCCGCGGGCGCCTGACCGACCACATCGTCCGCGTCGTCACGCTGCTCGGCCACTCCGTGCCGATCTTCTGGCTCGGCATGATGGGGCTTCTGCTCTTCTATGCGCAGCTTGGCTGGGTCGGCGGCGGCGGCCGCGTCGATGTCTTCTATGAAGGCATCGTGCCCGTCAGGACGGGGCTGCTCCTCGTCGATTCCCTGATCGACGGAGACATGGAGGTGTTCTGGAGCGCGGTGCGCCACATCGCCCTGCCGGCGTCCGTGCTCGCCTACTCCTCGATGGCCTATCTCGGCCGCATGACGCGCAGCTTCATGCTGGAGCAGCTGTCGCAGGAATACATCATCGCCGTGCGCGTCAAGGGCCTGCCCCGCCGCGACGTGATCTGGCGCCATGCGTTCCGCAACATCCGGGTCCAGCTCATCACCGTCGTGGCGCTCACCTACGGCAACCTGCTGGAAGGCGCCGTGCTGGTGGAGACGGTCTTCGCCTGGCCGGGCTTCGGCCAATACCTCACCAACAATCTCCTGCTCGGCGACATGAACGCCGTGATGGTCTGCGTGCTGATCGTCGGGCTGATCTTCATCAGCCTCAACGTCCTGAGCGACCTGCTGTACCGCGTCTTCGATCCGAGGACCCGCTGATGGCCGACCTGCCCGCCGATGCCGGAACGCCCGCGAGAGGCCTGAAGGCCTACATGTCGCGCGAGCCCCGCTCGCCCGGCGAGGCGATGCTGCACGAATTCTATGCCGCCGCTCTCCGCTTCTTCGCCAATCCCCTCGCCGCCATCGGCTTCGCCATCATCGTCCTGCTCTGCCTCGTGGCGGCCTTCGCCCCATGGCTCGCCACCCACGACCCGCTGGCGCAGAACCTGCCCAACGCGCTGCGCCCGCCCTCGGCCGCCCATTGGTTCGGGACGGACGAGATCGGCCGCGACATCTTCAGCCGCATCGTCTACGGCTCGCGCGTCACGCTCTACATCGTGGCCCTCGTCTTCATCACCGTCGGGCCGATCGGCCTCGCGGTGGGCGCGACCGCCGGCTATCTCGGCGGCGTCGCCGACATGGTGCTGATGCGCCTCACCGACCTCTTCCTGTCCTTCCCGGGCCTGGTGCTGACACTGGCCTTCGCCGCGGCGCTGGGGCCCGGCCTCGATCATGCGGTGCTCGCCATCACCCTCACCGCCTGGCCGCCGATCGCGCGCCTCGCCCGGGCCGAGGCCCTGACCATCGCCGGCAGCGACTTCATCGCCGCCGCCAGGCTGCAGGGCGCGTCGGCCCTGCGCATTATCACGCGCCACGTCATGCCGCTGTGCCTGCCGTCCCTGATCGTCCGGGTCACGCTCAACATGGCGGGCGTCATCCTGACCGCGGCGGGCCTCGGCTTCCTCGGCCTCGGCGCCCAGCCGCCGACGCCCGAATGGGGCGCCATGACCTCCACAGGCCGCCGCTTCATGCTCGACCACTGGTGGGTGGTCACCATGCCCGGCATGGCGATCCTGATCGTCAGCCTCGCCTTCAACCTCTTCGGCGACGGGCTGCGCGATGTCCTCGACCCAAGGCAGGATTGAGATGGCCGCGCCCGAACCCCTGCTGACGGTCGAGGACCTCCGGGTGCGCTTCTCCACCCCGCGCGGCCTGGTCGAGGCCGTGCGCGGCGTCTCCTTCACCGTCGGGCGCGAGAAGCTCGGCATCGTGGGGGAATCCGGCTCCGGCAAGTCGACCATCGGTCGGTCCATCCTGCGGCTCCATCCGGGGTCCGCGCAGATGACCGCCAGGAGGTTCGAGTTCCGCGGCATCGACCTCCTGACGGCGAGCGAACGGGAGATGCTCGGCGTCCGCGGCCGGCGCATCTCGATGATCCTGCAGGACCCGAAATTCGCGCTCGACCCGGTCATGACCGTGGGCGAGCAGATCGCCGAGGCCTATCGCCGGCACCGCAAGGCCTCGCGTGCCGAGGCGCGCGAGCAGGCGCTCGCCATGCTGGAGGCGGTGCGCATCCGCAACCCCGGGCATGTCTATGGCCAGTATCCGCACCAGGTCTCGGGCGGCATGGGCCAGCGCGTGATGATCGCCATGATGCTCATCCCCGAGCCCGACCTCATCATCGCCGACGAGCCCACCTCCGCCCTCGACGTCACGGTGAGGCTGCAGGTCCTCGCCATCCTCGACGACCTCGTCAGCGAGCGCGGCATCGGCCTGATCTTCATCAGCCACGATCTCAACCTGGTCCGCTCCTTCTGCGACCGGGTGCTGATCATGTATGCGGGCCGCGTCGTCGAATCGATCGCCGCGGCCGATCTCGAGAATGTGCAGCATCCCTACAGCCGCGGGCTGCTCGACGCCCTGCCCCGCATCGACCGGCGCCGCGACCGGCTGCCCGTGATGATGCGCGATCCCTCCTGGGCTTTGGGGTGAGGACACAGGCATGGCGATCCTGACCGTCGACGACCTCAGCCTCGCCTTCGGCAGCGGCCCCGGAGCCTTGCGGGTGCTCGACAGCATCAGTTTCGTCGTGGAGCAGGGTGAGGTGTTCGGGCTGGTCGGCGAGAGCGGATCGGGCAAGTCGACCATCCTGCGCTGCATCGCCGGTCTCCACCGGCACTGGACCGGGACCGTCCGGCTCGACGACGACGCGGCGGCGGACCGCAAGGCCCGCTCGCGCCTCGTCCAGATGGTCTTCCAGGATCCTTACAGCTCACTCCATCCGCGCCGCACGATCAACGCCACGCTGGCCGAGCCGCTCGTCATCCACGGGATCGGCGACGTGCGCGACCGCATCGACCAGGCGCTGCGCGAGGTGGGGCTGGCGCCGCAGCTGCGCTACCGCTATCCGCATCAACTCTCGGGCGGCCAGCGCCAGCGCGTCGCGATCGCACGGGCGCTGATCCTGGAGCCCCGCCTCCTGCTCCTCGACGAGCCGACCTCGGCGCTCGACGTCTCGGTGCAGGCGGAAATCCTGAACCTGTTCGCCGATGTCAGGGCGCAGAAGCAGCTCACCTACATCCTGGTTAGCCACGACCTCGGCGTCGTCGCCCATATGTGCGGCCGCTTCGCGGTCATGCAGCACGGCCGCATCCTGGAGACGCTGACCAGCGCCGATCTCGCCGAGGGCCGGGCGCAGCATCCCTACACGCAGATCCTGATCGAGGCCAGCCGGCGCTACGACCGGTCGCTCGCGCGCCGGCTGGCGCGGTCCGACGGCGCCGGTCTTCAGCCCGAACAGCCGCCCGACACGACCCTGGACCTCGCCACAATCCGCCCCGATGGAGGACGCCCGTGAAGATCGTCGACGTGACCGTGCGCGTATTCGTCCACAAGACCCAGATCGCGCGCGACAAGGCCGGCCACGCCCATCCCGGCAAGGAGACCGAGACGCGGAGCGGTCTGCTGACCGTCGACTGCGACGACGGCACCGAGGGCTACTGCATCTACAATCCTGAGGTCATCCGGTCCTATGTGGTGGAGAAGCTCTACAAGCCGGTCCTCCTCGGCCAGCATCCCTTCGAGCGCGAGCGGCTGTGGCAGGAGCTGCTGTTGCGGCAACGTGGCAGCGCCGAGCAGCTCACCGACCGGGCGCTGTGCGCGGTCGAGCTGGCCTTGTGGGACCTGGCCGGGCGCAAGCTCGGCCTGCCGGTGCACCGGCTGATCGGCAGCTATCGCGACAAGGCGCCCGCCTATGGCAGCACCATGGTCGGCGACGACATCCCGGGCGGGCTCTCCTCCCCCGACGACTACGCCCGCTTCGCCGAGGCGCTGGTCCGGCGGGGCTACAAGGGCATCAAGCTGCACACCTGGATGCCCGACGGCGCAGCGGCGCCCGACCCCAGGAAGGATGTCGCCGCCTGCGCCGCCGTGCGCGAGGCGGTCGGGCCCGGCATCGCGCTGATGCTCGACGCCTATCACTGGTACAGCCGGTCCGACGCGCTGTATCTCGGCCGCGAGCTGCAGAAGCTGGATTTCGCCTGGTACGAGGAGCCGATGGACGAGGCGAGCATGAGCTCCTACGCCTGGCTCGCCGGCAATCTCGACATTCCGATCCTCGGCCCGGAAGTGGCCATGGGCAAGCATATGGTCCGCGCCGAATGGGCCAAGGCCGGCGCTTGCGACATCATGCGCACCGGCGTGTTCGATGTCGGCGGGATCATGCCGAGCCTCAAGGTCGCCCACCTCGCCGAGGCCTTCAACATGGATTGCGAGATCCACGGCAGCGGCGTCGGCAACCTGACCGTCATCGGCTGCATCAAGAACTGCGTCTGGTACGAGCGCGGCCTGCTGCACCCCTTCCTCGACTACGACAGGGTGCCGGAATATCTCAACGCGCCAGTGGACCCGATGGACGAGGACGGCTTCGTGCCCCTCTCGCAGCAGCCGGGCCTCGGGGCCGACATCAACCTCGCCTACATCAACGACAACCTGGTGCGCTGAAACCGCCATGGCGACCATCCCGACGAAACGGCTGGGCAACAGCGGGCTGGTGGTGTCGCGGCTCGCCCTGGGCACGATGACCTTCGGCGCGGCGACGGACGAGGCCGAAGCCAACCGCATCGTCGCATCCGCACTCGACCACGGCATCAACCATATCGACACCGCCGACACCTATGCGGGCGGCCGGTCGGAGGAGATCGTCGGCCGCGCCATCGCCGCCGACCGCCATCACTGGGTGCTGGCGACCAAGCTGGCGAACCCGAACGGGCCCGGCCCCAACCAGCGCGGCCTGTCGCGCAAATGGATCATCGAGGAGGTGCAGCGGAGCCTGAGGCGGCTCGGCACCGACTTCATCGACATCCTCTACCTGCACAAGGAAGACCCCGGGACGCCGCTGGAGGAGACGGTGCGCGCCGTCGCCGACCTGCAGCGCAGCGGCGCCATCCGCTATTTCGGCGTCTCGAACTTCAAGGCCTGGCGCATCGCCCGCATCGCGGCGATCTGCGACGAGGCCGGCATCGACCGGCCGGTCGTCGACCAGCCGCTCTATCACGCGCTCAACCGCACGGTGGAGGTCGAGGTGCTGCCGGCTTGCCGGGCGCTTGGCATCGGCGTGTTCTGCTACAGCCCGACCGCGCGCGGGGTGCTCACAGCCAAATACGCGATCGGCGAGCCGCCGCCGCCGGACAGCCGCGCCGCCCAGCAGAACAAGCGGATGATGGAAACCGAATATGCGCCCGCGGCACTCGCCGCCGCGGCCGAGATCGGGGAGCACGCCCGTCGGCGCGGCTGCGACCCCGCCGCCTTCGCCGTGGCCTGGGTGCTGGCCAATGGGGCGGTGACGGGCGCCATCGCCGGCCCGAGGACGATGGCGCAGTGGGAAAGCTACCTCGCCGCCGTCGACATCGGATGGACCGCCGAGGACGAGGCCGTCATCGACCGGCTGGTGCCGCCCGGCACGACGGCGATCCCGAACTTCATCGATCCGATCTACCCGGTGGAAGGGCGCTTTATCGCATCGTGACCGCAGTGGGGGCGCGTATGACCAAGACATTCGAGCGGGCATCGACAGAGGAGATCGCCGCGCTCGCGGCCTTTTCGCCGCCCACGCTGCACGAGGCGATGGGCCAGCGCGGCGCCATGCCCGCCTGCATCAAGCCCATCTACCCGGGCATGAAGGTCGCCGGCTCGGCGCTCACGGTGCGCTGCAAGCCTGGCGACAACCTCGCCATCCACGTGGCCGCCGCCTCGGCGCAGCCCGGCGACGTGCTGGTCGTCGACAATGACGGCTTCGTGGAGTCCGGCCCCTTCGGCGACGTGCTCGCCACCGCCTGCCGGGCGAGAGGGGCCGTGGGGCTGGTCATTGACGGCTGCGTGCGCGACGGGCCCTGCCTCAGGGAGATGGGCTTTCCCGTCTTCTCCCGCGGCCTCGCCATGAAAGGGGCCGCCAAATCCAATCCGGGCGAGGTCGGCGTTCCGATCGTCTGTGCCGGGGTCGCCGTCTCCCCAGGCGACGTGATCATCGGCGACGACGACGGCGTCGTGGTGATCCCGCGCGCCATGATCGCGCTGGCCCTCAAGGCCGCACGCGAGCGCGAGGACAAGGAGGACGCAATCAAGGAGAAGCTGAAGGCCGGCGCCACCACGCTCGACCTGCTCGGACTGCGGCCGCTCCTCCAGCGCGCGGGCTAGCCGTGGCCGAAATTGTCACGGTGCCTGCCGCCGCCGTGCGGGCGCAGATCGAGGCGGTGCTGCGGGCCTGGGGCATGCCGGAGGACAAGATCGCCGTCACGGCCGATGTCATGGTGGAGACCGACCTCCGTGGCATCGACTCGCATGGCATCTCCATGCTGATCGCGTATCGGCAGTTGCAGGAGGCGGGGCAGCTCCGGCTCGCCGCCGAGCCGCGCATCCTGCGCGAAACGCCGGTCACGGCGCTGATCGATGGCGGCGCGGGCCTCGGCCACCCGGTCGCGACCATGGCCATGCGGCTTGCGATCACCAAGGCCAAGGCGGCCGGCATCGCCGCCGTCGCCGTCTTCAACTCGCATCATTTCGGCGCGGCCGGCATCTACAGCGGCATGGCGGCCGAGGAGCGGCTGATCGGCATGGCCGTGTCGACCAGCAAGATGATCCTCGTGGTGCCGACGCGCGGCGCGGAACGCGTCCTCGGCACCAATGTGATCTCGCTCGCCGCCCCCTCTCGGGCCCATCTGCCCGTCATCCTCGACATGGCGACCAGCACCGTCGCCGCCAACAAGGTCAAGATCTACGCGCTGGCGGGAAAGGACATCCCCGAGGGCTGGGTCGTCGACGCCGAGGGCGGGCCGGTGACGGACTCGACTGCAGCCTACCGGAGCCTGCTCGAAGGCGGGCCCGGCGGCCTCACTCCGCTCGGCGGGCACAAGGGCTATGGCCTCGGCCTGTTCGCGCAGATTCTGGCAGGCGCGCTGCCCGGCGGCTCCTTCTCGCCGACCCGCGTCAGGACGCAGAAGCCCGGCGACCCGGACAATATCGGCCATTTCTTCCTGGCGATCGACCCGGAGGCGTTCAGACCGCTCCCCGACTTCGAGCGCGACGTCGACGAGGTGATCGGCACGCTGAAGGCCACCCGGCCGGCCGATGCAGCGGAACCGGTGCTGGTCTCTGGCGACCCGGAATGGACCGAGCGAGAGCGTCGGCTTTCGGAGGGAATCCCGATGTCGGCGGAGCTCGTCGCGAAGATCCGGGAGATCGCGGCTTCCGCCGGGACGCCCTATCTGCTGGGCACCTGATCGCCTCCGCGCGAACCATCGAGGGTTATCATACAACTCAACCGGCGGCGGGCCCGGCCCCTACTCGCCGGTCATCGCCTTGTAGCGCGCCCGGCTGCCGGCCAGATGCCGGCGCATCTCGGCGCTCGCGAGTGCGCTGTCGCGCTGTCGTATCGCCTCGAGGATCGCCCGATGCTCCGCCTCGATCCGCTCGTGGTAATCCGGGAGACCATAGGCCGACGCGGCCGGCGGATCGAGGTGGCGGCGCGGGAAGGCGAACTCGCCGAGATGATCGATGAAGTCCGCGAAATACTTGTTCTGCGTCGCCGCGGCGATCGCCCGGTGGAAGGCGAGGTCGGCGGTCACCATGCGCCGCCAGTCCTTGGCGGCCTCCCCGCCCTCTTCCAGCGCGGCGGACATGGCGCGGATGTCCTCGTCACGGTGGCGCGCGGCGGCCAGCGCCGCCGCCTCGACCTCGACGGCCAGGCGCAGCTCGAGAACGGACAGGATGTCATCGAGCGTGGCCCGCAGAGCGGCCGGGCCGATCCGCGGCGGCTGCGCCTGTGCCGCCACGAAAGCGCCGGAGCCGCGGCGCGTCTCCACCAGCCCCGACGCGCGCAGGGCCGCGACCGCCTCGCGGACCACCGTGCGGCTCACGCCTGTGGTCCGGGACAGCTCGCTTTCCGTGGGCAGCCGGTCGCCGACCTTGAACCGTCCGCTCAAGATCTCGCGCTCGAGGGCCGCGCTCAGCGACGACACGAGATTGGTGTTCGGGACCACCATATCGAGCGTCAAGGATGCGGGGGGAGATCGTCTGGCCACCGTCGCCGCTTTTCAAGTTGTCATGCAACTCCTGGAATATGGGTTGCGGCCCACTGTTGCAAGAGCGACGAGAAAGAGCGGTGCGCAAGGCCCGCCGAACATCAGATCAAGCCATCGCCTCTCGGGCAGAGCTAGGATCGCGTCCATCGACGCGAGACGGCGATGCCGATCGGAATGGCGATCAATCCCAATCCGGCAGCGAGCAAAGCCCCCCAGGGTGTCCTGGTCGGGGCCGCTTGCCAGCCGCCGCTCACGGCGCGCCCGTCATGCATCGGTTCGAACAGGTTGCCTGGGGAAGGCTCGGCCGGACGATCCTGAAGATGACGTCTGTCCACCAGCCACGCCAGCATCCGTTCGGTGAGCCCCGGCGCGACCGTCTTTTCGAACGCGATCAGACGGCCGGAATTGCCGACGAAGACCTCCCGTTGCGGATGTCTGGCCAGGCCAGCGATGGCGGCGGCCACTCGGGCGGCGCTGTAGACCGGGGGGATCGGCCGGATCGCGCGGCCGGTATAGTTGGCCGCATGCTGGAAGATCGGCGTGTCGATCGAGGCGGGAAGCACGGTGCAGACGTGGATGCCGGGAGCGTCGAACAGCTCCTGCCGCAAGCATTCGCCAAGCCCTCGAATGGCGAACTTGCTCAGCACATAGGCGCTGGTATAGGACTGTCCCGCATAGGCGACCATCGACGCGTTGTTGATGAGGACGCCGTGGCCCTGTTCGCGGAAATGGGG
>NZ_JAHVDK010000052.1:0-24539 GCF_051487185.1 Inquilinus limosus | reverse complement strand
TCTGGTCGTACGCCGTGAACGTCGCCCCGCCCTTCTCCGCCAGCACCTTCGTGATCGCCGCCGTCAGCGACGTCTTGCCATGGTCCACGTGACCAATCGTGCCAATGTTGCAGTGCGGCTTCGTCCGCTCAAACTTCGCCTTCGCCATTATCTGTCTCCGTTCTTCTCACACGCGCATCAAGCAAGCTTGGCGCGGACTTCGTCGGCGATCGCCTGGGGCACCGGATCGTAGTGATCGAAGTGCATGGTGTACTGGGCGCGGCCCTGGGTCATGGACCGCAGATTGTTGACGTAGCCGAACATGTTGGCCAGCGGCACCATCGCCGAGACGACGCTGGCGTTGCCGCGGCTGTCCATGCCCTGGATCTGGCCGCGCCGGCTGTTCAGGTCGCCGATGACGTCGCCCATGTAATCCTCGGGCGTCACCACCTCGACCTTCATGATCGGCTCGAGCAGCGCCGGCTTGGCCTTCGGCAGCCCCTCGCGGAACGCCGCGCGGGACGCGATTTCGAAGGCCAGGACCGAGGAGTCGACGTCGTGGAAGGCACCGTCGATCAGGGTGGCCTTGAAGTCGATCACCGGGAAGCCGGCGATCACGCCGGTCTCCTTGGCCGACTCCAGCCCCTTCTCGACGCCGGGGACGTACTCCCTCGGCACCGCACCGCCGATGATCGCGCTCTCGAACTTGTAGCCCGAACCCGGCTCCTGCGGCTCGAACACGATCTTGACGCGGGCGAACTGGCCCGAGCCGCCGGTCTGCTTCTTGTGGGTGTAGTCGATCTCGGCCCGCTGGGTGATGGTCTCGCGATAGGCCACCTGCGGCGCGCCGACATTGGCGTCGACCTTGAATTCGCGCTTCATGCGATCGACCAGGATCTCGAGATGGAGCTCGCCCATCCCCTTGATCACGGTCTGGCCGCTCTCCTGGTCGACGGCGACGCGGAAGGACGGGTCCTCCTGCGCCAGGCGCTGCAGCGCCGTCGACATCTTCTCCTGGTCGGCCTTGGACTTCGGCTCGACCGCGACCTCGATCACCGGCTCCGGGAACTCCATGCGCTCGAGCACGATCGGCTTGGCCGGATCGCACAGCGTGTCGCCCGTCGTGGTGCCCTTGAGGCCGACCAGCGCGACGATGTCGCCGGCATTGGCCTCCTTGATCTCCTCGCGGTTGTTCGCATGCATCAGCAGCATGCGGCCGACCCGCTCCTTCTGGTTCTTGACCGAGTTCTGGACATAGGACCCGGCCAGGAGCGTGCCCGAGTAGATGCGGGCGAAGGTCAGCGAGCCGACGAAGGGGTCGGTCATGATCTTGAAGGCGAGGGCCGAGAACGGCGCCTCGTCATTGGTCGGCCGGGTGTCCGGCTCATCCGAATCGACCTTGTGACCCTCGACCTGGGCGACGTCGAGCGGCGACGGCAGGAAGTCGACCACGGCGTCGAGCAGGGTCTGCACGCCCTTGTTCTTGAAGGCGGAACCGCAGAGCACCGGCACGAACTTGAAGGTCAGCGTGCCCTTGCGGATGCAGGCGCGCAGCTGCTCCGGGGTCGGCTCGTTGCCCTCGAGATAGGCCTCCATCACCGCGTCGTCCATCTCGACCGCAGTGTCGATCAGGGCCTGGCGGTACTCGGCCGCCCGGTCCTTCAGGTCGGCCGGGATGTCCTCGAAGTGGAACTTGGCGCCGAGGCTGTCGTCCTCCCAGATCACCGCCCGGTTCTCGACCAGGTCGACGATGCCGGCATAGTCGCTCTCGATGCCGATCGGCAGGTTCAGCACCAGCGGCACCGCGCCCAGCCGGTCCTTGATCATGTCGACGCAGCGATAGAAGTTCGCGCCGATCCGGTCCATCTTGTTGACGAAGCAGATCCGCGGAACCCGGTACTTGTCGGCCTGGCGCCAGACGGTCTCGGACTGCGGCTCGACGCCGGCGACCGAGTCGAACACCGCCACCGCACCGTCGAGCACGCGCAGGGACCGCTCGACCTCGATGGTGAAGTCGACGTGGCCCGGCGTGTCGATGATGTTGACGCGGTAGTCGCGCCAGAACGCGGTGGTCGCGGCCGAGGTGATGGTGATGCCGCGCTCCTGCTCCTGCTCCATCCAGTCCATCGTCGCGGTGCCTTCATGCACCTCGCCGATCTTGTACGACTTTCCGGTGTAATACAGGATGCGTTCGGTCGTGGTCGTCTTACCGGCATCGATGTGCGCCATGATGCCGATGTTGCGGTACTTCTCGATCGCGTGGCTACGCGGCATGATCAGTCTCTCGGGCCGGAGGCTGGGTTACCAGCGGTAGTGCGAGAACGCCTTGTTGGCGTCCGCCATCTTGTGGGTGTCCTCGCGCTTCTTCACCGCGGCGCCGCGCTGATTGGCGGCGTCCAGCAGCTCGTTCGAGAGGCGGTCGACCATGGTGGTCTCGGAGCGCTTGCGCGCGGCCTGGATCAGCCAGCGGATGGCCAGGGCCTGGCCGCGCTCGGCGCGGACTTCGACCGGCACCTGGTAGGTGGCGCCGCCGACGCGGCGCGAGCGGACCTCGACGTGCGGGCGGACATTCGCCAGCGCCTCGTGGAAGGCCACGATCGGGTCACCCTTGGTGCGGGCCTGCAGCTTGTCGAGGGCACCGTAGACGATGCTCTCGGTGGCCGACTTCTTGCCGTCGAACATGAGGTTGTTCATGAACTTCGACAGGACGACATCGCCGAATTTCGGGTCCGGCAGGATCTCACGCTTCTCGGCGCGATGGCGACGGGACATGGGGAGACCTCCTTACTTCGGACGCTTGGCGCCGTACTTCGACCGGCGCTGGCGACGATCCTTGACGCCCTGCGTGTCGAGCGTGCCGCGAATGATGTGGTAACGCACGCCCGGCAAGTCCTTGACACGGCCGCCGCGGATCATGACGACCGAGTGCTCCTGCAGGTTGTGGCCCTCACCCGGGATGTAGCTGGTGACCTCGAACCCGTTGGTCAGGCGCACGCGCGCCACCTTACGAAGCGCCGAGTTCGGCTTCTTCGGGGTCGTGGTGTAGACACGGGTGCAAACGCCACGCTTCTGCGGGCAGGCCTGGAGAGCCGGCACCTTGTTGCGCGCCCGCTGCGGCTGGCGCGGCTTACGGATCAACTGATTGATCGTCGGCATATCTGCCCTTCTTGGTTCTTCGACAAAACGGCCCGGCAAAGCGGCCCACCCTCCCGGGCTCCGCTGCACTGACACACACTCCGAGAGAAGGATGACGCAAACGATACAGGACCCCGAGGCGCCCACACCTGCGGGGCCAACCGGAGTCCTTCGCTTGTCGCGGCCGCACCATGATGCGCCCGCGGTCGTCTGTCTCTGCGGAAAGCGCGTCTAACCCGCCCTGCGACGGATTACAGCCGGCTCCCGGAAAAGCGCGCGGACTATACGGATGCACCCCTGCCCCGTCAAGCCGCATCGATCGCGTCCGGAACGATCAGGCGCCGCCCCGCTCCGGCAGCGAAACGGAGCCCAGCTTATCGGGGTTGCGGGTCCAGAACACGCCGGTGATGCCCTCGGGTCCGACGGCGAAGTCGATGGTGCCCATCACCTCGTCGCCATCCATAACCAGATAGCCCGGCTGGCCATTGATCCAGCGTGGCAGGTAGGTAAAGGACGGCCCGAACTTGCGCCAGACGCCCTGGAAGAACCGGGCCACCCTGTCGGCGCCCTCGATCACGTTCATCGCCGCCCGCACCTTGCCGCCGCCGTCGCTGTAGAGCTTGGCGTCGCGGGCCAGCAGCGCGGTCAGTTGGGCCAGATCGCCGGAGCGCAGGGCGTCGCGGAACGCCACCACCATCGCCTCGTGCTGCGGCTGCGGCACCGGCTCGGCGATGAGGTCGCTGCCCTCCAGCTTGCGCCGGGCCCGGCTGACCAGCTGCCGGGTGGCGGCGTCGCTGCGGTCGAGAGCCGCCGCCACGGCGGCATGCTCCAGGCCGAAGACATGCTGCAGCAGATAGGCCGCGCGCTCGACCGGAGTCAGCCGCTCCAGCAGCAGCAGGAAGGCCGTGGTCAGCGTCTCGCTGCGCTCCAGCTCTTCGGCGGCGGAGGGGGCGGTCTCGCTCACCAGCGGCTCCGGCAGCCAGGGGCCGACATAGGTCTCGCGCCGGTGCCGGGCCGAGCGGAGCTGGTCGATGCACAGCCGGGAGCAGGCGGTGACCAGCCAGGCCCTGGGATTGTCGATAGCGCCGCGGTCGGCCGCCTGCCAGCGCAGCCAGGTCTCCTGCACCGCGTCCTCGGCATCGGCGCGCGAGCCGAGCATGCGGTAGGCCAGCCCCCAGAGCACCTTGCGGCTGGCTTCGAAATCCGCGGCGTCGGAGCGGGCATGGGCGTGGTCCATCTGCGTCTCGGTGGCGAAGGGCGACACGGACAAGACGGGACAGCCTTCCGGAATGTGACGTCGGGGTCGACGCGATCAGCCTACACCCGCGGCGGCCAGATGGCGGGCGCGGATCTCGTCGAGCCCGGCAACGATGCCGCGGGCGTCGAAATGCGCCCGGGCCCGGGCCGGCCCCTCGAGCTGCAGCCGGCGGCGCAGATCCGGGTCGCCGATCAGGGTCTCGGCCGCCGCCCGGATGTCCTCGGTGGTCACCTTCGGCAGAATCAGCGCCTTGTCGGCGGTGATCTCGCGCAGCCCCCCGGTGCCGGAGCAGATCAGGGCGGCGCCCCAGGTCAGCGCCTCCAGCGCGGTGCGGCCGAACGGCTCCTCATAGACCGAGGGCACCGAGGCGATGGCGGCGCGGCGGACCCAGCCCATCACCTCCTCATGCGGCATGAAGGGCAGGAACTGCGCCCGGTCGCCGGCCTCGGCCAGGGTCGCCTTGACCTGCTCGACAAAGGCGGGGTCGCGGCCGCGGCCGATCATCACCGCCCGCCAGTCCGGATGCGCCGCCAGCACCGGCTTCATCGCCCGGGCGAATTCCAGCGGCCCCTTCTCCGGGATGACCCGGCCGACCTGGATGATGATGTTCTCCTTGGCCTCGGGCGGCGGCGCCGGCTCGGCCATGTCGAGGCCGTTGTACACGACGTCCAGCGTGCCCTTGTACCAGGGCGCATGCTCCCGGAAGTGCCGGCGCAGCGCCTCCGACACGAAGACGAAGCCGGCGAAGCGGGACACGGCGGCGCGGTAGTGCAGCCGCCACAGCAGCCCCTTGTGGAAGCGGATGAAGTTGTGCCGGAAGTACAGGAGCGGCACCCGCGGCAGCGCCCGGGCCAGGGCCGAGGCCGTGACCCGATGGGCGTGCACCTCGATCAGCGACGGGTTCAATGCTGCGATCTGCGGCAGCGCCCGGCGCATCCAGCGGCGGTGCGGCTCTCCCTCCTCGAGCGGGATCGGGTGGAAGCGGATGCCGGGGAAGGGCTCGCCCGCATCCTGCCCGACCACGACGATGTCCTGCGCGTAGCGGCTGAAGGTGACGGTGTCGCGCGCATAGAGATCGACCGGGCTGGCGCCGACGGCGCCGAACTTCATCTTGCGCGGCAGGACGATGACGATGGGACCCATGGATACCTCCGGGCGCCTTTTATGGCGGCCCGGCGCCCCCGACGCCAGCCCCTCGCCGGGGTGCGACGCGCTGCGAGTTGATCGCAGGCGAGGCCGAGCCTATGCTCCGCCGCGGAATTGCGTGGCCGCCCCGCTTCGACGGAGGCCGGCCGCGCCTGAGGAGACGGTGTGATGCTTCGCTACGATGTGCTCGAACAGGCGACGGTGGATCGGACGCCGTTTCCGCATGTGATTTCCGCGGATGTGCTGCCGGAGGAGCGCCGCGCCGAGCTGGAGCGTGACTTCCCCGACATCCCGATCACCGGCTTCGTGCCGCCGGACGAGTACCCGGCCGGCGCCGCGTTCAAGGAGCTGGTGTCGGACGTCACCAGCAAGGAATTCGCCACCATGTTGGGCGCCAAGTTCGGCCTCGACCTGGCATCGAAGCCGACGCTGGTGACGGTGCGCAAGTGGTCGGAGCCGGCGGCCGGACGGCCGCACACCGATGGGCCGGACAAGATCGTCACCGCGCTGGTCTATCTGAACCAGGAATGGGCCTCGACCGAAGGCTGCCTGCGCATCCTGCCGAGCCAGGACATCAACAGCCCGGGCGCGCGGGAAGTGGCGCCGACCTTCGGCAACTTCCTGGCCTTCCAACGCTCCGACCATTCCTGGCACGGCCATCTGCCGTTCAAGGGCGAACGCCGGGTGCTGCAGATCGCCTGGTGCGTCAATGAGGAGGCGATCGCCCGCAAGCGCAAGCGCCACGGTCAGTCGAGCTTCCTGAAGAAGCTGTTCTCCTTCGGCAAGAAACACTAGCGGGCCGAGGCGGCCTCCCCGTCGCCTTTCCCTATCCGATCGCGAGCGGCTCGCGTTTCCGATTTGGCATCACACCAGCCGGAGCGGGCCCGGGTACTGCGCCACGGTCGCGTCGGCCGTGAGCAACAGGATGCCTTCGACCGTGGCCTGCGCGACCAGCAAGCGGTCGAAAGGATCCTTGTGGATCGGCGGCAGGGCGTCGACCGCGATCGCATGTGCGCCCAGAATTGGCAGCTCCTGATAGCCGTTATCGATCAGGCCACGGCGCAGTATCCGCACATCGACCTGGAAATTCGGCCGGTTCAAACCGCGCTTGATCGCGATTTCCCAGAGGCTGACGACGCTGAAGACCAGTTCGTTGCCGGTGTCGGCCATCAAGTTGAAGGCATCGGCCGGCACTCGTTCGGCGCCCTCCGCCGCCCAAAGCAGCAGATGGGTGTCGAGCAGCAGCTTCACGCCTCGCCCTCGAACATCTTCTCGATGTCCGCCGCCCCCATCGTATCGAAATCGTCAGGCACCGTGATCTGGCCGGCCATGAAGCCGAACCGTTTGACCTGGGCCGGTTCCGGGGCATCGAGCGCCGACACTTTCACCAACGGCTTGCCCGCCTTGGCGATCAGGAAAGGCTCACCCTTCACGGCCTGTTCGATCAGCCGGGAAAGGTGGGTCTTGGCCTCGTGAATGTTGTAGGTCCGCATCTGCCGATTGAGTCTAGTTTAGAGGACTAAGTTTATGCCATGCTCATCCGGCGTCAAGAAGTATCCCGCCAGCCGCCTGCCCCTTCGATCGGCCGGAAGCATTGAGCGAGATGGCCGAAGCCCCATATCGGATCGGGGGAGCCGGTCGGGCCGCCCCCGATCGAGGGAGACGGCCATGCACCCGATCCGCACCCTTGTCGTCGCCGGCTTCGTCCTGACCGGCTGCATCGCCGCAGCGCCGCCAGAGGTGGCGCCCGACCCGGCCGTGGCGGCCAGGGTTCGGCAGCTCTCCGGCAACAATGCCTGCAGCGACCGGATCGCCGGGGCGCTGACCGCCGCCCGGATCACAGCCGATCGGATCTCCGGCTACGACCTGGCGCCGGTGTCGCCGGGCGGGCGGCGCATCTCGGGAAACCGGCGAGCCCTGCAGCGGCAGGCCTGGTTCAAGATGGCCGGCGGCGGCATCGTGGTGGTGCAGTTCGAATCTTCGAACTGCCGCATCGCTGCCCTCTACGCCCGCGACGGCGCGACGCTGCCGGCGTCCGGCTGACCTCCGGCTCTACCGGCCGGCGAGGCGCTCCAGTAGCAGCACCGCCTCCGCCACGTCCGGCATGGCGGCGACCTCCCGCGCCACGCGCTCTGCCGCCCGGCGATAGGCCGGGTCGGCCAGCACCGCCTGCGCGGCCTCGCGCACCGTCTGGACCGTGCTGCTGATGGGCTCGAGCACGCGGGCGGCACCGAGCGCGGCGCAGCGTGCGGCATTGGCCGGCTGATCCGCCCCGATCGGCAGCAGGACCATGGGCACGCCATGCGCCAGCCCGCCGATCACGGCGCCCGAGCCGGCCTGAGAGACCATCAGTTCGCAGCGGGGCAGCAGCAGCGACTGCGGCACGTAGCGCTCGATCCGGACATGATCCGGCTGCGGCCCGAAGGCCGCCGGGTCGATCTCGCGGCCCGTGGTCACGACCAGGTTGATCGGCAGGTCTCGCAGGCCCGCGATCGCCCGATCGAGCAGGTCGCCAGCTTCCAGATGGAACACGGTGCCGAGCGTGGCGTAGACGGTCGGCCGGCCCGGCGGCAGATCGGCGAGCCAGGATGGGGTAGGCCCGTCCACGGCGGCCTCCCCGACCGCCGGGCGGATCAGCCGCGCCGTGGCTGGCAGCGGATGGGCCGGGTCGCGGAACGACGGCGGCACCGGCGACAGCACCAGGTGCCGATGCAGCATCGCCAAGTCCGGATCGGGGTCCAGGCCGTGCTCAACCCGAAGGGCATTCAGCGGTTCCGCCACCAGCTCAGGCCGGACCAGCGCGCCGGCCGCGATCACCAGCACCGAGGCATGCGGCAGGCCGAGACGCTCGGCCGCCACCATGGCGCCGAAATCCATCTCGTCGCAGACTAGGAGGTCCGGCCGCCACCGGCCGCAAAGCTCCAGCAGCGCGGCCGCCCGGTCGCGCGCCACCCGGCCGGCGAAGCCGTCGCGCACCGCCCGGTCCTCCCGTTCGGCGTCGAAGGGGAGCAGCGGCGTTCGCTCGGAGGATGAGCGGAGCGTCGCCCCGCCGGCGGCGAAGGCGGCGAAGCCGGCGGCCTCGACCGTCGGGACCATTGCCGGCTGGCCGGCGAAGGCCACGGCGTGGCCGGCCGCCTGCACCGCCCGGGCGACCGGGACCAGCGGCAGGAAATGCCCGCTGCCGCCGGCGAAGCTGAACAGGACCCGCACTGCCGATCCTCCAGGCCGATTCCGTCCCCCTCTGGGATTGCAGTGACCCGGCCCCCTTCCCCGTGCAAATAAAAACCCCCTCCGCCGAGACGGAGGGGGCTTTTCCGAAGCAATAAGGACCTACGCCCGGATCAGGCGGCGCTGGCCTCGCCCGGGGGCAGGGCGGGCTCGCCGCCCTGCTCTTCCTGCTGCAGCCGCGCCTGGCGGTCGCGCTCGCCGGCGATCTGCCGCAGACGGTTGACCACCGAGCCGGTGCCGGCCGGGATCAGGCGGCCGACGATGACGTTCTCCTTGAGGCCGGCCAGGTCGTCGACCTTGCCGGAGACCGCCGCCTCGGTGAGGACGCGGGTGGTCTCCTGGAACGAGGCCGCCGAGATGAACGACTTGGTCTGCAGCGAGGCCTTGGTGATGCCCTGGAGCACCGACACGCCCTTGGCCGGCCGCAGGTTCTCGCGGATGGTCTTCTCGTTCTCTTCCTCGAAGTCCTCGCGGTCGATCTGGTCGCCGAGCAGGAGGGTGGTGTCGCCCACCTCCGTCACCTCGACCTTCTGCAGCATCTGGCGGACGATCACCTCGATGTGCTTGTCGTTGATCTTCACGCCCTGCAGGCGATAGACGTCCTGGATCTCGTTGACGAGATAGTCCGCCAGCGCCTCGACGCCCAGCACCGACAGGATGTCGTGCGGCACCGGGTTGCCGTCCAGGAGCTGGTCGCCCTTGAGAACGTAGTCGCCCTCCTGCACCGAGATGTGCTTGCCCTTCGGAATGAGGTACTCGCGCTCCTCGCCCGACTCCTCGTTCCGCACCACGATGCGCCGCTTGGTCTTGTAGTCCTTGCCGAACTCGACCCGGCCATCGATGTCCGAGATGATGGCGTAGTCCTTCGGCTTGCGGGCCTCGAACAGCTCGGCGACGCGCGGCAGACCACCGGTGATGTCACGCGTCTTCGAGCCTTCGCGCGGGATACGGGCCAGCACGTCGCCGGCCTGCACCTGCGCGCCGTTCTCGACCTGCAGGATGGCGTCGACCGAGAGGAAGTAACGCGCCTCGAGGCCGTTCGGCAGGCGGATCACCTCGCCCCGGTCGTCGCGCAGGACGATGCGCGGCTTCAGCTGGTCGCCACGCGGCTGCTGCCGCCAGTCGACCACCACCTTGGACGAGATGCCGGTCTGCTCGTCGACGACCTCGCGCATCGAGACGCCTTCGACCAGGTCCATATAGGTCGCCGTACCCGCCTTCTCGGTGATGATCGGCATGGTGTACGGGTCCCACTCGGCCATCTTGCGGCCGCGCTCGATCCGCTCGCCGTCATCGACCAGCAGCTTGGCGCCGTAAGGCAGGCGGTGGCGCGCCTTCTCGCGGCCCTGCTCGTCGACGAGCTGGAGCTCGCAGTTGCGGCTCATCACCACCAGGACGCCCTGGCTGTTCTTGACAACGTTGCGGTTCTTGATCTGGACCTTGGCGTCGAACGCCGCCTCGATCGCCGACGCTTCGGCGCCGCGCTGGGCCGCGCCGCCGATGTGGAAGGTCCGCATCGTCAGCTGCGTGCCCGGCTCGCCGATCGACTGCGCCGCGATGACGCCGACCGCTTCGCCGATGTTCACCGGCGTGCCGCGGGCCAGGTCGCGGCCGTAGCACTTGCCGCAGATGCCGCCCTTGGTCTCGCAGGTCAGGGCCGAGCGGATCAGGATCCGGTCGATGCCGGCGGCCTCGACCGCCTCGACCAGCGCCTCGTCGATCAGCTCGCCCTGCTTGACCACCACATCGCCGGTCAGCGGGTGCAGCACGTCCTCGCCGGCGCAGCGGCCGAGGATGCGCTCGCCCAGCGGCACGATCACCTCGCCGCCGTCGATCACGGCGCCGGTGGTGATGCCGTTCCTGGTGCCGCAATCCTCCTCGACCACCACGCAATCCTGGGCGACGTCGACCAGGCGGCGGGTGAGGTAGCCGGAGTTCGCGGTCTTCAGCGCGGTGTCGGCCAGGCCCTTGCGGGCGCCGTGCGTCGAGTTGAAGTACTCGAGAACGGTCAGGCCTTCCTTGAAGTTCGAGATGATCGGCGTCTCGATGATCGAGCCGTCCGGCTTCGCCATCAGGCCGCGCATGCCGGCGAGCTGCCGGATCTGCGCCGCCGAACCGCGGGCGCCGGAATGGGCCATCATGTAGACCGAGTTCACCTGCCGCGTCGGGTCGGTGAGCGTGGCCTGGATCTCGGCCATCATCTCACGCGCCACCTCGTCGGTGGTGTTCGACCACACGTCGACCACCTTGTTGTACTTCTCGCCGCGGGTGATCAGGCCGTCGAGATACTGGTTCTCGTACTCCTTGACCAGCTCGGAGGCCTTGGAGATCAGCTTCTCCTTGGCCTTCGGGATGACCATGTCGTCCTTGCCGAAGGAGATGCCGGCGCGGCAGGCATGGGCGAAGCCCAAGCCCATCAGCCGGTCGCAGAAGATCACCGTCTCCTTCTGGCCGCAGTGGCGGTAGACGATGTCGATGACGTTGGTGACGTCCTTCTTCGTCAGCAGCCGATTGACCAGCGAGAACGGCACCGACGGATGCCGCGGCAGGATCTCGGACAGGAGCATCCGGCCCGGCGTCGTGGTGACGCGCAGGACCACCTCCTGCCCGGTCTCGTCGACCGTGGTGAAGCGGGTCTTGATCCGGCTGTGCATGCCGATCACGCCGGCCGCCATCGCCTGCTCCATCTCGCCGATCGAGGCGAAGCGGGGCACCTGATGCGCGGTCAGCTTGCCGGACTTCAGCTTCTCGAACACCGACTTGACGTCGGCGGCGTCGATCACCTCCGCCGGCTTCTCGGGGTTCTGCAGGATGATGTCGTCATTGGCGATCGCGGCGGTCAGCGCCTCGATGCTGTCGATCGAGATCGCCGGGCCGAGCCGGTCGTTGCGCTCCATCGACAGATAGTAGATGCCGAGGACGATGTCCTGCGACGGCACGATGATCGGCTTGCCGTTGGCCGGGCTGAGAATGTTGTTGGTCGACATCATCAGCACGCGGGCCTCGAGCTGGGCCTCGAGCGCGAGCGGCACGTGCACGGCCATCTGGTCGCCGTCGAAATCGGCGTTGAAGGCGGTGCAGACCAGCGGGTGCAGCTGGATCGCCTTGCCCTCGATCAGGGTCGGCTCGAAGGCCTGGATGCCCAGGCGGTGCAGCGTCGGGGCGCGGTTCAAGAGGACCGGGTGCTCGCGGATCACCTCCTCGAGGATATCCCAGACCTCCGGCCGCTCCTTCTCCACCATCCGCTTCGCGGCCTTGATGGTGGACGCCATGCCGTACAGCTCGAGCTTGTGGTAGATAAACGGCTTGAACAGCTCGAGCGCCATCTTCTTCGGCAGGCCGCACTGGTGGAGCTTCAGCTCCGGCCCGACGACGATGACCGAACGGCCCGAATAGTCGACGCGCTTGCCGAGCAGGTTCTGGCGGAACCGGCCCTGCTTGCCCTTCAGCATATCGCTGATCGACTTCAGCGGGCGCTTGTTGGCGCCGGTGATGACGCGGCCGCGGCGGCCGTTGTCGAACAGCGCGTCGACCGCCTCCTGCAGCATGCGCTTCTCGTTGCGCACGATGATGTCGGGCGCGCGCAGCTCGATCAGCCGCTTCAGGCGGTTGTTGCGGTTGATGACGCGGCGGTACAGGTCATTGAGGTCGGACGTGGCGAAGCGGCCGCCGTCCAGCGGGACAAGCGGGCGCAGCTCCGGCGGGATCACCGGAACGACGTCGAGCACCATCCATTCCGGATGCGAGCCGGATTCGAGGAAGGCATCGATCAGCTTCAGCCGCTTGACCAGCTTCTTGCGCTTGGCCTCGGAGCCGGTCTCGCGCAGCTCCTCGCGGACCTTGACCCGCTCCTCCGTCAGGTCGATGCCCGAGAGCATGCCTTTCAGCGCCTCGGCGCCGATCTTGGCGGTGAAGGCGTCCTCGCCGTACTCGTCCTGGGCGCGAAGATACTCGTCCTCGGTGAGGAGCTGGTTCTTCTTCAGCGCGGTCAGGCCGGGCTCGACCACCACGAAGCTCTCGAAGTACAGGACCTTCTCGAGATCCTTCAGCGTCATGTCGACCATCAGGCCGATGCGCGACGGCAGCGACTTCAGGAACCAGATATGCGCCACCGGCGAGGCCAGCTCGATATGGCCCATGCGCTCGCGCCGGACCTTCGACAGCGTGACCTCGACGCCGCACTTCTCGCAGATGATGCCGCGGTACTTCATGCGCTTGTACTTGCCGCACAAGCACTCGTAGTCCTTGATCGGACCGAAGATCCGGGCGCAGAACAGGCCGTCGCGCTCCGGCTTGAAGGTCCGGTAGTTGATCGTCTCCGGCTTCTTGATCTCGCCATAGGACCAGGAACGGATGCGCTCCGGGCTGGCGATCTGGATCTTGATCTGGTCGAAGCTCTGCGGCGTCGAGACCTGGCCGACGAGATTCATCAACTCGTTCATGTACCTGCTCCCCCGGGGGTAGGGACGGACGTATAGGGTTCACGCGGCCGGTCCTCTCGGACCGGCCGCAGAAAGTTCAGTAAGTGCGCTGCTCGAGCTCGACATTGAGGCCCAGCGACCGCAGCTCCTTCATCAGCACGTTGAAGGATTCGGGGATGCCGGCCTCGAAGTTGTCGTCGCCGCGGACGATCGCCTCGTAGACCTTGGTGCGGCCGGACACGTCGTCCGACTTCACCGTCAGCATCTCCTGCAGCGTGTAGGCCGCGCCGTAGGCCTCGAGGGCCCACACCTCCATCTCGCCGAAGCGCTGGCCGCCGAACTGGGCCTTGCCGCCCAGCGGCTGCTGGGTGACTAGGCTGTACGGGCCGATCGACCGGGCGTGGATCTTGTCGTCCACCAGGTGATGCAGCTTCAGCATGTAGATGTAGCCGACGGTCACCTTGCGGGCGAACTGCTCGCCGGTGCGGCCGTCATGCAGCGTGACCTGGCCCGAGGAGGACAGCCCGGCCTTCTCCAGCATGTGGACGATGTCGTCCTCGCGGGCGCCGTCGAACACCGGCGTCGCCATCGGCACGCCCTTGCGCAGGTTGCCGGCCATCTCGATCAGCTCATCCGAGGACATGTCCTGGATGTCCTCGTCGTACTGGCTGCCGTAGACGTCCTTCAGCTTGCCCTGCAGCGCCTCGATGGTCTTGCCGGTGTTCTCGCCGCGGCGCGACTGCGACTGATACTGGTCGATGACCTCGCCAATCTGGCGGCCGATGCCGGCCGAAGCCCAGCCGAGATGGGTCTCCAGGATCTGGCCGACATTCATGCGGCTGGGCACGCCGAGCGGGTTCAGCACCAGGTCGACATGGGTACCGTCCTCGAGATACGGCATGTCCTCGATCGGCATGATCTTGGACACGACGCCCTTGTTGCCGTGACGGCCGGCCATCTTATCGCCGGGCTGCAGCTTGCGCTTCACCGCGACGAAGATCTTGACCATCTTCATCACGCCGGGCGGCAGCTCGTCACCGCGCTGCAGCTTCTCGACCTTGTTGTCGAACCGTGCCTCGAGGCCCTTCACCTGCTCGTCGAAGTGACGTCCCATGGCCTCGATATCGGCCATGCGCGCCTCGTCGGCGATGGTGATCTGGCGCCACTGGCCGCGGCTGAAGTCCTTCAGCTGCACCTCGGTGATCTCGCCGCCGGTCTGGAAGCCCTTCGGGCCGGAGACCGAGGTCTGGCCGATCAGCAGGTCCTTCAGCCGGGCGAAGAAGCTGCGCTCCAGGATCGCGCGCTCGCTGTCGCGGTCCTTGGCCAGCCGCTCGATCTCGGCCCGCTCGATCGCCAGCGCACGCTCGTCCTTGTCGACGCCGCGGCGCGAGAACACCCGCACCTCGACGATCGTGCCGGTGACGCCCGGCGGCAGCCGCAGCGAGGTGTCGCGGACGTCGGACGCCTTCTCGCCGAAGATGGCGCGGAGCAGCTTCTCCTCCGGCGTCATCGGGCTCTCGCCCTTCGGCGTGACCTTGCCGACCAGGATGTCGCCCGGCTTCACCTCGGCGCCGATATAGACGATGCCCGCCTCGTCGAGGTGGCGCAGCGCCTCTTCACCGACATTCGGGATGTCGCGGGTGATCTCCTCCTGACCCAGCTTGGTGTCGCGCGCCATCACCTCGAATTCCTCGATGTGGATCGAGGTGAAGACGTCGTCCTTGACGATGCGCTCGGAGATGAGGATCGAGTCCTCGAAGTTGTAGCCGTTCCAGGGCATGAAGGCGACGAGCACGTTGCGGCCGAGCGCGAGCTCGCCGAGCTCGGTCGACGGGCCGTCGGCCACGATGTCGCCCTTGCGCACCCGGTCGCCGACCTTCACCAGCGGCCGCTGGGTGATGCAGGTGCTCTGGTTCGAGCGCTGGAACTTGAGCAGGTTGTAGATATCGACGGTGGAGGCCGCGCCCTCGGTGTCGGTCACCCGCACGACGATGCGGGTGGCGTCGACCGTGTCGACGATGCCGGCGCGGCGGGCGACGATGGTGACGCCGGAATCCCGGGCCACCGTGCCCTCCATGCCGGTGCCGACCAGCGGCGCGTCGGCACGCACCAGCGGCACCGCTTGGCGCTGCATGTTCGAGCCCATCAGCGCACGGTTGGCGTCATCGTTCTCGAGGAACGGGATCAGCGCCGCGGCCACCGAGACGATCTGCTTCGGCGAGACGTCGACCAGATCGATCGATTCCGGCTTCGACATCACGTAGTCGCCGCCCTGGCGGCAGGAGACGAGGTCGCCGACGAAGCGCCCCTCCCCGTCCAGCTCGGCATTCGCCTGGGCGATGGTGTAGCGGCTCTCCTCCATCGCCGAGAGGTAGATGACCTCGTCGGTGACGCGGCCGTCGACCACGCGGCGATACGGGCTCTCGATGAAGCCGTACTTGTTCACCCGGGCATAGGTGGCCAGCGAGTTGATCAGGCCGATGTTCGGGCCTTCCGGCGTCTCGATCGGGCAGATCCGGCCGTAATGGGTCGGGTGCACGTCGCGCACCTCGAAGCCGGCGCGCTCGCGGGTCAGACCGCCCGGGCCGAGGGCCGAGAGGCGCCGCTTGTGCGTGATCTCGGACAGCGGGTTGGTCTGGTCCATGAACTGGCTGAGCTGCGAGGAGCCGAAGAACTCCCGCACCGCCGCCGCCGCCGGCTTCGCGTTGATCAGGTCGTGCGGCATGATCGTGTCGATGTCGACGGACGACATGCGCTCGCGGATCGCGCGTTCCATGCGCAGCAGGCCGACGCGGTACTGGTTCTCCATCAGCTCGCCGACCGAGCGGACGCGGCGGTTGCCGAGGTTGTCGATGTCATCGACCTCGCCGCGGCCGTCCTTCAGATCGACCAGGATCTTCAGGATGGCGAGGATGTCCTCCTTGCGCAGGACGCGGAGCTGGTCGTCGGTCTCAAAGCCCAGGCGGGCGTTCATCTTCACCCGGCCGACGGCCGAGAGGTCGTAGCGCTCCTGGTCGAAGAACAGGCCGTTGAACAGCGCCTCGGCGCTCTCCAGCGTCGGCGGCTCGCCCGGGCGCATGACGCGGTAGATGTCGATCAGCGCGTCCTCGCGGCTGGCGTTGCGGTCGATCGCCAGGGTGTTGCGCAGATACGGGCCGACATTGACGTGGTCGATGGCGAGCACGGTCAGGGTGTCGAAGCCCTTCTCCTCAAACAGGTCGAGGACGGTCTGGGTGACCTCGTCGCCGGCCTCGAAGAAGACCTCGCCGGTCTTCTCATCGATCACGTCGACGGCCAGGTAGCGGCCGGCCACGTCCTCGGCCGGGACCAGGATCTCGGTGACGCCCTGCTCGACCAGCTTGCGGATGACGCGCGGCGTCATCTTGGTGTCGGCCTGCGCCACCACCTCGCCCGAGGCGGCGTCGACCAGGTCGGCGGTCAGCTTGACGCCCTTCAGGCGCTCGCCGTCGAAGGCGGTCTTCCAGCCGTCCTTGGCGCGGCTGTAGGCGACGCTGTCGTAGAAGTAGCCGAGGATCTCCTCCCGGCTCATGCCCTGCGCCTCATAGGGCTGCAGACCGCGGCCGTCCTTCGCCCGCGTCTGGCGCAGCGTGGCGGTGCCGGCCGAATCCAGCGCCATCAGCAGCGTCGTGGTCGGCAGCTTGCGGCGGCGGTCGATGCGGACATAGAGGTGGTCCTTGGCGTCGAACTCGAAGTCGAGCCAGGAGCCGCGATAGGGGATTACGCGGGCGGCGAACAGGTACTTGCCCGAGGAGTGGGTCTTGCCCTTGTCGTGGTCGAAGAACACGCCCGGGCTGCGGTGCATCTGGGAGACGATGACGCGCTCGGTGCCGTTGATGATGAAGGTGCCGTTCGCCGTCATGAGCGGCATGTCGCCCATGTAGACGTCCTGCTCCTTGATGTCGCGGATCGAGCGCAGGCCCGTATCCTCCTCGACATCGAACACGGTCAGGCGCAGCGTCACCTTGAGGGGCGCGGCGAAGGTCATGCCCCGCTGCTGGCACTCCTCGACGTCGTATTTCGGCTCTTCCAGCTCGTAAGAAACAAAATCGAGCTCGGCGCGTTCAGAGAAGTCCTTGATCGGGAACACCGACCGGAACACCTCCTGCAGGCCGACCACGGCCCGGGCCGCCGGCTTGATGTTCATCTGCAGGAACTGATCGTAGGAGCTGCGCTGCACCTCGATCAGATTCGGCATTTGGGCGACCTCGGGGATCCGCCCGAAACTCTTGCGGACGCGCTTACGGCCGGTGAAGGTCTGAGCCATGTGAGCCCCTCGTTTCCAACAAATGCCCGAACAGGTACGGAACACAAACGTCCGTTCGCGGCCGACCCCTGGGGATCGGCCGCGCCCGGACTACAGTGACAAAACAGCCTGAAGTGCCACGCGGTCTTACTTGACGTCGACCTTGGCGCCGGCTTCTTCGAGCTGCTTCTTGATCTTGGCGGCCTCGTCCTTCGACACGCCTTCCTTGACGGGCTTCGGCGCGCCTTCGACGAGGTCCTTGGCCTCCTTGAGGCCGAGGCCGGTGATCGCACGGACCTCCTTGATCACGTTGATCTTCTTGTCGCCGGCGTCCGCCAGGACGACGGTGAACTCGGTCTGCTCCTCGGCCGGAGCAGCGGCAGCGGCAGCCACGCCCGGAGCCGCGGCAACCGCGACCGGAGCGGCGGCGGAAACGCCCCACTTCTCCTCGAGCAGCTTCGAGAGTTCGGCGGCCTCGAGGACCGTCAGGCTCGACAGCTCGTCCACCAGCTTTGCAAGATCAGCCATTTCGTTCTCCTAAGACTTGGGCTTTCTGGGTACGGTTTCAACAGGTGCGGCGCTACGCCGCCTCGTCCTTCTTGGCATAGGCGCCGAAGACGCGGGCCAGCTGCCCGGCCGGAGCCTGCAGAACGCCAGCGATACGGGTCGCCGGGGTCTGGATCATGCCCACCAGCTTCGCCCGCAACTCGTCGAGCGACGGCAGCGTGGCGAGAGCCTCGACACCCTTCTGATCGAGCAGCTGAGGACCGAGACCGCCGCCGATGATCTGCAGCTTCTCGTTCTTCTTGGCGTAGTCGACCGCCACCTTCGCCGCCGCGACCGCGTCCTGGGAGAACGCGATGGCGGTCGGGCCGGTGAACAGGTCGGCCAGATGCTCGAACTGGGTGCCCTGAAGGGCGATGCGGGCGAGCCGGTTCTTGGTCACGCGGAACGAGGCCCCCGCCGCGAGCATTTGCCGCCGGAGATCGGTCGACTCGGCCACCGTCATCCCGCCTTGGCGGGTGACGACGACCATGTTCGCCGTCCGGAACGACTCCTGCAACGCGGCGATCTTCTCTTCCTTCTGTGTACGGTTCACGGATCGCCTCCGTTGTCGGGGCCCCGCCCCGGCCGAAGCCGGAATGGAACCCCAGTCCACACTGGACCGGCCCTTGGGCGTGGTGCGCCCGGTGCCGATCCGCTCTCCTGTCCCAGAAGTCCAAGCCCCGCACGACGCCCGGGCCGAGGCCCGGCCGCCGCCGTTGATTGGGTTCGACTCCCGTCTATGCAGGTGGTTTTAAGCGCCTCGCGGTGCCCCTGCAGTCTCGGACAGGTTCGGGCAGGGCCGAGGCCCCACCCTGTCCACTACCCTTTCGGGCAGCGTATTCCTCAGGCGCCAGCGCCCTCGTGCAGCTTCGCCAGGTCCAGCTTGTAGCCCGGGCCCATGGTCGAGGTGACGGTCACCTTCTTCAGATAGGTGCCCTTGGCCCCGCTGGGCTTGGCGCGCTGGATCGCCTCGACGAAGGCGCGGATGTTGCCGATCAGCGCCTCTTCCGTGAAGCTGGCCTTGCCGACGCCGGCATGGACGATGCCCGCCTTCTCGGCCCGGAACTCCACGGCGCCGCCCTTGGCGGCCTTGACCGCGGCGGCGACGTCGGGGGTGACGGTGCCGAGCTTCGGGTTCGGCATCAGGCCGCGCGGGCCCAGCACCTTACCGAGGCGGCCGACCACGCCCATCATGTCCGGGGTGGCGATGCAGCGATCGAAATCGGTGCGGCCGTCCAGGATCTCCTTGGCCAGATCGTCGGCGCCGACGATGTCGGCCCCGGCGGCCTGCGCCTGCTCGGCCTTGTCGCCCTTGGCGAACACCAGGACGCGCACGGTCTTGCCGGTGCCGTTCGGCAGCTGGACCACGCCGCGGACCATCTGGTCGGCGTGGCGCGGGTCGACGCCGAGATTCATCGCGATCTCGACGGTCTCGTCGAACTTCGCCGTGGCCGACGCCTTCAGCAGCTTGACTGCCTGGGCTAGATCGTAGGCCGCCTCGGGGTTCAGCCCCTTGGTCGCGGCGCGCATGCGCTTGGAAAGCTTCGCCATGGCCGTTACTCCACCACCTCGATGCCCATCGACCGGGCCGAGCCCTTGATCATCTGGGCGGCCGCCTCGACATCGTTCGCGTTGAGATCCTTCATCTTGATCTCGGCGATCTCGCGCACCTGCTTCATCGTGATCTTGCCGACATGGACGCCCTTGCCGGGCGTCTGGCTGCCCTTGTCGAGCCCCGCGGCCTTCTTGATGAAGTAGGTGTTCGGCGGCGTCTTGGTGACGAAGGTGAAGGTCCGGTCCGCATAGGCCGTGATCACGACCGGGATCGGCATCCCCTTCTCCAGGTTCTGCGTCTGGGCGTTGAACGCCTTGCAGAACTCCATGATGTTCAGACCGCGCTGACCCAGCGCCGGGCCGATCGGCGGCGACGGGTTGGCGGCGCCCGCGGGCACCTGCAGCTTGATCTGTCCTACGACCTTCTTTGCCATCTCAGATCCCTCAACAACTGATCCCTCCGGCGGAACCGGAGGGACGGGGAAACGCGGTCACGACCCCCGGAGGACTTCCCGGGAAGGTCTCCCGCGCCGCTCCCCCGCACCCGAAGGCGCGGGGTATGCCGACGACGATCGACGGATCGTCACGAAACCTTTTCGACCTGCGTGTACTCCAGCTCGACCGGGGTGGCGCGACCGAAGATCGACACCGCGACCTTGAGCCGCGACCGCTCCTCGTCCACCTCCTCCACCACGCCGTTGAAGCTGGTGAAGGGACCGTCGGCCACGCGCACCGTCTCGCCAACCTCGAAGCTGATGGAGGGCTTCGGCCGCTCCACCCCTTCCTGGACCTGCTGCATGATCCGCATCGCCTCGGTCTCGCTGATCGGGATCGGCTTGTTGCCGGACCCGAGAAAACCGGTGACCTTCGGCGTGTTCTTGACCAGATGCCAGGCCCGGTCGGACAGCTCCATCTTGAGCAGCACGTAGCCCGGGAAGAACTTGCGCTCGGTGTTGACCTTCTGCCCGCGGCGGATCTCGACGACCTCCTCGGTCGGCACGACGATCTGCTCGAAATGGTCGGACAGGCCCTTCTGCTCCGCCTGCTCGCGGATCGACTCCGCGACCTTCTTCTCGAAATTCGAATAGACGTGCAGCACGTACCAACGCATCGCCATGGCTCAGCCCCCCATGCCGATGATGGAGGTCACCGCCCAGCCGGCGACCCAGTCGACCAGCAGGAAGAAGATCGACATGAGGGTGACGAACACGAACACCATGCCGGTGGTGATCGCGGTCTCCTTCCGTGTCGGCCAGGTGACCTTCGCGGTCTCCTGGCGGACCTGCCTGAAGAACTGGACGGGGCTGGTCTTGGCCATGTCTACCAATCAAATCGCCGGTCAGGCGGGCTTGGCAGGAGTGGAGGGTCTCGAACCCCCAACCTTCGGTTTTGGAGACCGACGCTCTACCAGTTGAGCTACACTCCTCCGGGGACCGCCCTGCCTTCAGGAAACGCGACGAGGCGCGCTCGCCGCCCTGACCGCGGAGCGAACGGCCTTGTAGCGGAAGCGCAGGGCAGAATCAACACCTGTTCCCGAGGCGTCTCCGTTTTCTTTTACGCGGCCTGCTCGGCCTCGGTTCCGGCGGCGGTGGCGATGTCCACAAACAGCCGGTGCACCCGCCGGTCGGCCGACAGTTCGGGATGGAAGGTCGCGGCCAGGACCCGGCCCTGGCGCACCAGCACCGGGTCCCCGTCCCGCTCGGCCAGCACCTCGACCCCGGGGCCGACCTCGGCGATGCGCGGCGCCCGGATGTAGACCGCCTCCAGCGGCCCGCCGGGCAGCGCGGCCGGGGTCTCCAGGATCGCCGAATCGTTCTGCCGGCCATAAGCGTTGCGCTCGACCGTGGCGTCGAGCACGCCGAGGCTCTCCTGCTCCGGGTGCCGCACCCGGCGGGCCAGGAGGATGCAGCCGGCGCAGGTGCCGAAGACCGGCCTGGTCTCGGCAAAGCGCTTGAGCGGGTCGAGCAGCCCGTCGCGCGCTGCCAGCTTCAGGAGGGTGGTGGATTCACCGCCCGGGATCACCAGGCCGGCGAGGCCGTCGAGATGGGCCGGCAGGCGCACCGGGGCGGGCTCCGCCCCGGCTTCGTGCAGCGCCTGGACGTGGGCCTCGACGTCGCCCTGCAGCGCCAGCACGCCGATGCGCGGCGCGCCGGTGCCCTCGTTCCGTGCCGTCACCATCCGCGCGTCTGCAGCATCTGGGCGGGCTCCAGCGCCGCCACCGCCAGCCCCTTCATCGCGCCCTGGCACTCGGCGCTGGCCTCGGCCAGGATCGCGGCGTCGTCGTAATGGGTGGTGGCGCGGACGATGGCGCGGGCGCGGCGCTCCGCCTCCTCCGGCTCGGCGAAGGTCTGCGCATCCCGCATGAAGATGCCCGAGCCGACGAACACCGCCTCGGCGCCGAGCTGCCGCACCAGCGCGGCATCGGCCGGGGTGGCGATGCCGCCCGCCGAAAAGTTCGGCACCGGCAGCCGGCCGGTCTCGGCCACCAGCCGCACCAGCTCGTAGGGCGCCGCCAGCTCCTTGGCCGCGCTGTACAGCTCCTCCGGCCGCAGCACGGTCAGGCCGCGGATATCTCTGCTGATCTGGCGCAGATGCTGGACCGCATGGACCACGTCGCCGGTGCCGGCCTCGCCCTTGGTGCGGATCATGGCCGCGCCCTCGGCGATCCGGCGCAGCGCCTCGCCCAGGTTGCGGGCGCCGCAGACGAAGGGGGTGACGAAGGCGTGCTTGTCGACATGGTGCGCCTCGTCGGCCGGGGTCAGCACCTCGGATTCGTCGATGAAGTCGACGCCGAGCGACTGCAGCACCTGGGCCTCGGCGAAATGGCCGATGCGGCACTTGGCCATCACCGGGATCGACACCGCCGCCATGATCTCCTTGATCTTCAGCGGCGAGGCCATGCGGGCGACGCCGCCCTCGGCCCGGATCTGCGCCGGCACCCGTTCCAGCGCCATCACCGCGACGGCGCCGGCGCGCTCGGCGATCTCGGCCTGGCGCGCATCTGTGACGTCCATGATGACGCCGCCCTTCAGCATCTCGGCCAGGCCGGTCTTGAGGCGCAAGGAGGTCGGGGACTGGGTCGCACCGTTGCCGGTGCCGTGGGCGGTGACGGTCATGGGCTCTCTCTCCGAACAGGTCCGCCCGAAAGCTACGTACTCGGCACTGGTCGGATAAGATCCACCGAACCGGTAATTTCATGGGGCCAGTTCACTGCCGAAGAATACCGGTCTCGGAGATGGTGGATTCGGATTCCTGCGAGAACGATGGTACCAGTCAGGCTGCCCCGCCGCGGCGGAAGGACTGCACCACCTCGCGCAGCAGGGCGACGCCCTGGCGGATATCCGCCTCCTCCAGCGCCGCGTAGCCCATCACGAAGCCGGCGCCGGCCTCCGGCCCCTGGCCGGTTGCAAGTTCGGCCGGGACGATGCCGACCGAGCGCAGCGCCGCCGCCTCGGCCACGCTGCCGGCCAGCGCGGCCGGGATGTCACGGAAGCGGACCACGAGGTGCAGCCCGGCCTTCGCGCCCTCGATCTCCACCGCCGCGCCGAAGGCCTCGCGCAGCGCCGTCACCAGCGTGTCGCGGCGGCGCTGGTTGCGCCGGCGGGTGCGGCGGATGTGGCGCTCGAAATGGCCGTCGCGGATGAAATGCGCGAACACCGCCTGGTCGAGCGAGGCGGTGTGCCGGTCGGTCAGCTGCTTGGCCCGCAGGAACGGCTCCACCAGCTCCGGCGGCAGCACCATGTAGCCGAGGCGCAGGCCGGGCGACAGCACCTTGGAGACGGTGCCGGAATAGATCACGAGGCCGGAGCGGTCGAGCGCCTGCAGCGATTCGACCGGGCGGCCCTCGTAGCGGTACTCGCTGTCGTAGTCGTCCTCGAGGATGGTGGTGCCGCCGCGTTCGGCCCAGTCCAAGAGGGCCAGGCGGCGCGCCGCCGGCATCACCCCGCCGGTCGGGAACTGGTGGCTGGGGGTGACATGGGCCAGCCGCACCCCGGCCTCGGGCGGCGGCAGCCGGGCGGTGTCGAGCCCGTCGGCATCGACCGGCACCGGCAGCAGCCGCGCGCCGATCGCCTCCGCGGCCAGTCGGGCGCCGCTGTAGCCCGGATCCTCGACCACCACCGCGTCGCCGGGGTCGACCAGCACGCGCAGGGCGAGGTCGACCGCCTGCTGCGAGCCGTTGACGATCAGGATCTGCTCCGGCCGCGCCTGCACCGCCCGGGCCCGCGCCAGATAGTCGGACAGGGCGCCGCGCAGCTCCGGCAGGCCCTGCGGGTTCTCGTAGAGATAGGGCTTGCCGGCGCGGCGCCGGATCTCGCGCAGCAGCAGGCGGCGCCAGATGTCGACCGGGAAGTCGGCGGCGCTGACCGTGCCGTAATGGAAGCTGTAGCGCAGGCCGCCGCGACGGGTCAGACTCTCGACGTCGAGGCCGCGCAGCCGCTCGCTGTAGCGCGACAGCCGGGGCGGGCGCGGCGCCGGGGAAGGCACCGCAGCGACGCCGGGCCGCGGGGCGGTCCCGGCCGGCAGCGCCGCGCCGACAAAGGTGCCGGCGCCCGGCCGGCTCTCGAGATAGCCTTCGGCCAGGAGCTGCTCATAGGCCAGCAGCACGGTGTTGCGCGAGATCGCGAACTGGTCGGCCAGCGCGCGGGAGGAGGGCAGCCGCGTGCCGGGCGCCGCGGCGCCGCTCAGGATCGACGCCTTGAGCTGCTCATAGATCTGGGTCTGCAGCGGCGCGTCGCGGTCGAGACGGATCACCATGGCTTCATCCTCGGCCATCGCCCGAAACGACGGAAGGGCGGGGAGATCCCCGCCCTTCCGCACGTATCGGCACTGGATACCGCCGGGAGGCGGCAGCCGGTGTTACTCGATGATGGAGGCGACGACGCCGGCGCCGACGGTGCGGCCGCCTTCGCGGATGGCGAAGCGCAGGCCCTCATCCATGGCGATCGGGGCGATCAGCTCGACCGTCATCGAGATGTTGTCGCCCGGCATCACCATCTCGGTGCCCTCC
>NZ_JAHVDK010000051.1:0-24953 GCF_051487185.1 Inquilinus limosus | reverse complement strand
CAAGCCGGCCGGCGGCCCGGCCGCGATCGCGGCCGAGCGGGCCCGGCGCCGGCAGGCGGTCGCCGCCGCCATGGAGCGGGCCTTCGCCGAGGTGCGGGACCCGACCCGGGTGCCGGGGCTCCGGGCCGGGCTCGCGGTCCGGCTGCAGGAGCCCGACGTGATCGAGTGGCTCGACACCGAGACCACCGCCACCACCGCCGACCGCCTCTGCCGTTCCCTCGGCCTCGGCCTTTATGTCGACGACCCGAAGCCCGCACCGGACACCGGATGACGGCCCGAAAGCGGCCGGACTCGAACGATACGAGGTCTACCGCCCGATCAGCGGCAGGGCGGCTCCGGCCGCAGCCAGGCCCAGGACCACGGTCCAGGGCGGCGCCTTCCACACCGTGAGGAACAGGAAGCCGGCCAGCGCCAGGGCGAAGTCGCGCGGCGCCAGCACGGCGCTGGTCCAGACCGGGCTGTAGAGGGCGGCGCCGAGGATGCCGACCACGGCGGCGTTCGCGCCCCGCATGGCGCTTTGCGCCGTCGGGCGCAGGCGCAGCGCGTCCCAGAAGGGCAGGGTGCCATAGACCAGCAGCAGCCCCGGCAGGAAGATGGCGACCAGCGCAATCGCGGCGCCGGCGAGGCCGTTGGGCGCCGGCCCCATCACCGCGCCGAGATAGGCGGCGAAGGTGAACAGCGGGCCGGGCACCGCCTGGGCCAGGCCGTAGCCGGCGAGGAAGTCCTCGTTCGTCACCCAGCCGGGCGGCACCACCTCCGCCTGCAGCAGCGGCAGGACCACGTGCCCGCCGCCGAACACCAGCGCGCCGGAGCGGTAGAAGGCGTCGAACAGCGCCAGACCCTGGCTGCCGGTCGCCGCCGCCAGCCCGGGCGCGGCCAGGAAGATCGCCGCGAACAGCAGCAGGGCCGCGGCGCCGCCCCGGCGCGACACCGGGAAGCTCAGCCGGCCGACGGGGGCCGGGCCGTCCCTCCGGCACAAACGAAGGCCGAGCCCGGCACCGAGCGCGATCGCGCCGATCTGGCCGAAGGAGCCGCCGGCGAAGACCGCGACGGCCACGGCGGCCAGCGCGATCGCGGCGCGCTCGCGATCCGGCGTCAGGTTCCGCGCCATGCCCCAGACCGCCTGGGCGACGACCGCGACCGCGACCAGCTTCAGCCCGTGCAGCACACCCTCGGCCACCGGGCCGGTGAAGGCGGCGGCGCCGAGCGCGAAGGCGCAGAGCAGGGCGGCCGAGGGCAGGGTGAAGGCGCACCAGGCGGCGAGCCCGCCGAGCAGCCCGCGGCCGCGCAGGATGCCGAGCGCGAATCCGACCTGGCTCGAGGCCGGGCCCGGCAGGAACTGGCACAGCGCGACGAGATCGGCATAGCCGGCCTCGTCGATCCATTTCCGCCGCGCCACCAGCTCGTCGCGGAAATAGCCGAGATGGGCGATCGGCCCGCCGAAGGAGGTGAGGCCGAGCTTGAGGAAGACGCGGAACACCTCGGCGGGCGAGGCGCGATCCGGCTCCGCGGCCGGCAAGGTTCTGTCGGGGGCGGTCATCGCGGCCATCGCTCGCTGCTCCGGGCGGGCCTCACCGATAGGCGAGTCCCGCCGAGCGCGTCAACCGCGGACGGCCGCTATGCAGGAGGGAACAAATCCCGCCCCGCCGTCCCTTCACCGTCATCGCGAGGCGCGAAGCGCCGTGGCGATCCAGACGGCAGTGTCGCTGGATGGCCACGCCCCTTCGGGGCTCGCCATGACGGGTTAACCTTTTCCGCCCTCTGCCTATTCCGCCGCGGTGCCGCTGTAGCCCGCGGCCGGCGCGGCCGGTCGCTTGGCCTTGGCCTTGCGGGCCTCGGCCAGGGCGATCTCGAGCTGCCGGCGCGCCCCGGCATGGGCGGGCTCGAGCTCGACCGCCCGGCGCTGCGCCAGGGCCGCCTCGTCCCAGCGCTTCTGGCCGGCCAGAAGGTTGCCGAGATGGCGGTGCAGCGCGGCGTCGTCGGGCGCCAGCTTGATCGCCTTGCGCGCGGTCGACAGCGCCTTCTCCGTCTGGCCGAGCCCGGCGAAGGCGGCGCTGAGCTGCCGGTGCGCGCCGGCATGGCCGGAGTCGAGGTCGATCGCGCGGCGCAGCTCGGCCACCGTGTCCTTCCAGCGCTTCCGGGCGGCGAGAAGGTTGGCGAGATGGCGGTAGAGGCCGGGCTCGTCGGGCGAGAGCTCGATCGCCCGACGGGCCGCCGCCTCGGCCTCCTCCGGCCGGTCCGCCGCGGCCAGGGCGGTGCTGAGCTGGCGCTGCGCGCCGGCATGCGACGGCTCCAGCCCGATCGCTGTGTTTAGCGCCGCGACCGCATCGGCCCAGCGCCGGTCGGAGATGTACAGCGCGGCCAGGCTGCGGTGCAGATGCGGGCCCTCCGGGTCGTGCGCCAAAGCGCGCTGGCAGGCGGCGATCGCCTCCGGCAGCCGGTTCAGCTGCGACAGCGCGGTGCTGTGCAGGTGGTGCAGCCGGGAATGGTCCTCGCCGCGGGCGATCGCCTCAGCGATCAGCCGCTCCGCCTCTTTGGCCCTGCCGGCCGAGAGCAGGAAGCCGGCGCGCGCGGTGGTGGCGTTGGCGCTGCCCGCGAACAGCCGGCCGATCTCCTCCGCCGTCGCCGTCGCCTCCTCGGCACGGCCGCAGCGCAGCAGGACGGTCGCGACCCAGGAATAGAGCCCGACCAGGTCGCGCTCGCGGTCGAAGGCGGTGCGGATGGTGTTGGGCGGGTGGCCCAGCAGCTCCCGCGCCACCTCCGCCGCCTTGGCCTGCTCGGTCTTCGCCTCCTCGGCCCGGCCGAGATCGGTCAGGATCTCGGCCAGCAGCAGATGCAGGTCCGGGTCGAAGCGGTAGTGGCGGATCGATTCGCGCAGGGCCTCGGCGGCCTCCTCCAGGCGCCCGCGCGCCCGCAGGATGCGCCCGAGCTGCTCGAACATCGCCGACCGGGTCGAGGCGCGCAGCAGCAGCTTGCGCTTCAGCTTCTGCACCACCTCGGGCGGGATCGGGTCGCGGGCGTGGTCGCGTTCGGCCTCGAACAGGCGGATCGCCGTCCGCTCCGCCATCTCTGCCTCGGCGAGGCTGCGGTCGGCCAGCAGGCAGCGCGCCAGGCTGTGATGGAAGTCGGACCGTTGCGGGTCGAGCGCCAGCGCCCGCCGCCAGCACGGGATCGCGTCCGGCGCTCGGCTCGTCGTCATCAGCATGGTGGCAGCGAGCGCCTGGGCCTCGGCGAGATCGGCCGGGGCGCGGGCGATCCAGTCGCGGGCCACGGCTCGACCTTCGCCGTAGCGGCCATGGCCCCAGAACAGCTTGAACAGCAGCTCGGCCGCGTCGATCGACACCGGATCCAGCTCCAGCGCCCGACGCAGGCTGGCGACGGCCTCCTCGATCGCGCCGGTGTGCTGCGCCGACCGCCCCATCTGGACGTGGTACAGCGGATCGGCCTCGCGCAGCCGCTGGGCCTCCCGCTCCAGCCCGGCGGCCTCGGCCTCGCCGCCCTGCGCGCGCAGCAGCTTGGCCAGATGCAGCAGCGTCGCCGGATGGCCGGGCAGCAGCCCGGCGGCCCGGCGGGCCTCGGCGACCGCCTCCATGGTCCGACCGGCGCGGGCCAGCGCCTCGCTCTGCACCCGGTGCTGATAGGCCGTCACCTCGGCCGGACGGGTCGGCGCCTCGACCGGCTGCTCGTCCTCCCCGTCGGGGAAGATCCGGGCCAGTGTCCGGCGCAGCTCCTCGTCGACCTCCAGCCCCTGGCCGTCGCCGTGGAACAGCTCGGTCCGCTTGGCGTCGGTCAGGTTCGAATCGACGTCCCAGCTGGTGTTGATCGGCTTGAAGTGGCGCAGGCTGACCTTGAAGCTGGCCTCGTCCGGGGTCATGCCGATGACGTTGTGGATCGCCCACTGCACGTCCTCCGGCGACTTGGCCGGCACCACCGCCCATTTCTCGGTGCAGGCGTCCAGGCGGCCCGTCTTCTTGTGATAGAAGTGCTTGTGCCGGCGCTGCTGGGGCAGGGTCTCGGTCGTGTAGGTGTGGATCCACCAGCCGTCGAAGCGGATGAAGCCGGTGTCCGACTGCTCGACGATCTCGAACACGCTCTGCCCGTCGCGGGTGACCGCCAGCTCGTCGATATCGGCGTTGACGACGCTCTTGGCCTTCCAGAAGTAGCGCAGCCGCGCATGCTCGAAGGCCGCGGCCTGGCCGTAGAAGGAATCCCAGACGCTGTAGGACAGCGGCCGGCGGCCGTCGAACACGCCCCATTTGAACGGCCAGGGGATGGTCAGCACCTCGATCGACGGGTCGATCGAACGCAGCGCGTCGTCCAGCTCGCGGACGTCATAGGCCGTGGAGTTGTTGTCGTAGAGGACGACCCCGTTGCAGCCATGGCCGCGGGCGTAATAGCGGACCCAGTCCTGGATCCAGGCGATGTCGTTGTCCTGGCTCATCGCATAGATGCAGCGGCGGCCGGCGAAGATCTCGCTCAGATTGGGCTGCGGCGCCAGGAAGGCGCGGCCGAGGCTGGTGTCGGCGATCAACCCGGTGGTGCCGGGCGGGACGGGGACAGTGACCAGGTCGACCCAGCGCTTGTGCCGCACCTCGAAGGGGCAGGGCTGCATCGAGGGCAGGGCGGTGAACCTGAAGTCCAGCTCCGTCTCCAGGTTCAGGAGCGGCGGCCCGACCAGCCGGATCGACTCGCCCGACGCGTCCCAGAACACGTCGCAGAACACGGTGGTGAAGTCGAAATCGTCCTCGTAGCTCGCATGCCGCAGCGTGGGCGGCCGCGGCGGCATGCGGATCGGATCGTGGCTGAAGTCCAGGATCCAGGGGGACAGCGCCGACAGGCGCCGGGGCGAGCGCTCGCCGCTGCGGAGGACCGGCTGACCTCGGCCCTCCGCATCCCCCGTCGCCGGCGCGGCGGCCGGCTGCGGCACCTCTGCGGCGATCTGGATCGGGCGAGCCTCTTGCCGCGCGTCGTCGGCGTAGGCCTGGATCAGCCGGCGCAAGCCGTCCTCGACCGAGATCTCGGCTCGCCACCCCAGCAGCGCTTCCGCCCGGGCCGGATCGCCGCGGAAATGCCCTACGTCGAAGTTGCGGGGCGGGGCGATGCGGATCTCGACCGGGGCCAGCGCGGCCGCCCGGGCCATCTCCGCCAGCTCGCCCAGCGACACGGCGCGGCCGCCGACATAGTGGATCGGCGGCAGCGCCCGGTGGCCTTCCTCCAGGCATTCCACCAGCAGGGACAGGCCGCGGCCGACATCCTCGACATGGGTGAAGTCGAAGGTGTTCTCCGCGCCTTCGATCGAGATCGTGCCGCCGGTCGCGGCCGCCCGGGCGAAGGCCGGGACCACCCGGTCACGATGGTCGGCGGTCGACCCGAAGACGTTGGAGAAGCGGACGATGGCGGTGGCGAGGCCCGCCTCTCGGGCGCGGTCCACCGCCGCCTCGGCGGCCGCCTTGGACCGGCCGTAGATGTTCAGCGGCCGCAACGGCGCGTCCTCCGGCACCGGCAGCGTCGGCGAATCGCCATAGACCTCTCGGCTGCTGGCATAGATCACCCAGGGGCGGCGGTCGGCCGGCTGCTCCAGCGCCACGCGCAGCACCGCCTCGGTGCCGTGCACATTGACGTCCCAGCACAGCTCCGGGTTGCGCTCGCCGGCGATGACGCGCGAGACCGCCGCGAGCGACAGCACGCCGTCGCATCCGGCCATAGCCTGCCGCAGCTGGTCGAGGTTCCGGATGTCGCCATGGCCGGGCGTCCCCGTCTCATAGGCGATGTCGAAGGGGACGGGCTCGTGTCCGGCTTCGGCGAAGCGCCGCATCATCTCGGTGCCGATCAGTCCGCGCGAACCGGTGACGAGGATTCTCATGGGGAGTCTCTCAAGCAGCCGCTACTCGATGTGACGCCGGCGCACCCGGAGATGAGGCTTGATGATGAAACCTTGGAGTCGATCGCTAGGGTGAACGAAACCTTAATTCCATCTGGATTTCGGCCAGGCGTTTTGAGGTTTCGCATTCAAACTTTGAGGGTCCGATGTGTCAATCAAGTTTTTGTAAGGTTTTATGGGATCTCTTTCTCAGGTCAGCGAATCCGGCGATTCGGTAATTGTCTTCGGTTGTCTTTCGGAGAAGACTTTCAACCCGAGATGGCGAAGATTTCGCGATCGCTTACGCTGCCGAATCCATCCGAAAAAGACTGCGCCCGACTCGATGGCGAGCCGGGCGCGGTACGGAGATCGGTGGGGTGTGGGGGCTTAGGCCGCCTCCTCGACCCTCTGCTCGATAGCGCCGAAGATGGAATGGCCCTGGGCGTCCTTCATCTCGATCCGCACGGTGTCGCCGAAGCGGAGGAACGACGTCCTGGGCGCGCCGGACAGGATGGTCTCGACCATGCGCAGCTCGGCCAGGCAGGAATAGCCGACGCCGCCCTGGGCGATCGGCTTGCCCGGCCCGCCATCGGCATCGCGGTTCGACACGGTGCCGGAGCCGATGATGGTCCCGGCCCCGAGCGGCCGGGTCTTGGCCGCATGGGCGATCAGGGTCGGGAAGTCGAAGGTCATGTCGACCCCGGCATCGGCCCGGCCGAAGGGGGCGCCGTTCAGCTCGACCAGCAGCGGCCGGTGCAGCCTGCCGCCGTCCCAGGCGTCGCCCAGCTCGTCCGGCGTCACCGCCACCGGCGAGAAGGCGGAGGACGGCTTGGACTGGAAGAAGCCGAAGCCCTTGGCCAGCTCAGCCGGGATCAGGTTTCGCAAGGACACGTCGTTGACCAGCATGACCAGGCGGATGGCCTGGGCCCCGGCGTTGCGGTCGGCGCCCATCGGCACGTCGCCGGTGACGACCGCGACCTCGCCCTCCAGGTCGATGCCCCAGGCTTCGCTCGCCATCCGGATCGGGTCGCGCGGGGCCAGGAAGGTGTCGGAACCGCCCTGGTACATCAGCGGGTCGGTCCAGAAGCTCTCCGGCATCTCGGCGCCGCGCGCCTGCCGCACCAGTTCGACATGGTTCACATAGGCCGAGCCGTCGGCCCATTGATAGGCGCGGGGCAGGGGAGACAGGGCGTCGTGCTCGCGGAACCGCTCGCTCGGCACGGCGCCGAGCTCGAGCTCGTGCGCCAGCGCCTCCAGCCGCGGCCGCAGCTGGTCCCAGTCGTCGAGCGCGCGCTGCAGCGTCGGGGCGATGCCCCCGGCCGCGGTGCAGCGGGTCAGGTCGCGTGAGACCACGACGAGGCGCCCGTCGCGCGACCCGTCCCTCAGGCTGGCGAGCTTCATCGGCCGGTTCCTTCCCGATTTGTCTTGTCGAAGTTCCTCTCCAGCCCGCTCCAGCAGGCCGGGTAGTCATCCTGCAACGTCGGCAGCTCCGCCGCATAGCGGGTCAGCTGCTGCGGGAAACGGGTCTCGAACATGAAGGCGAGCGTGCCGGTCAGCTTCACCGGCTTCAGCTCAACGGTCGAGGCCTTGGCGAAGGCGTCGGTGTCGGGCCCGTGCGGCAGCATGCAATTGTGCAGGCTCATGCCGCCGGGCACGAAGCCTTCCTCCTTGGCGTCGTAGCGGCCGTAGATCAGGCCCATGAACTCCGACATGATGTTCATGTGGTACCAGGGCGGCCGGAAGGAATGCTCGGCCACCAGCCAGCGCTCCGGGAAGATCACGAAATCGACATTGGCCGTGCCCTCCTCGCCGGACGGCGCGGTCAGCACCGTGAAGATCGAAGGGTCGGGATGGTCGAAGCTGATGGCGCCGACCGGGGAATAGGTGCGCAGGTCGTATTTGTAGGGCGCGTAGTTGCCGTGCCAGGCGACGACGTCGAGCGGCGAATGGTCGATCGTGGTCTCGTGGAAGCCGCCGCACCATTTGACGACGACGCGGTGCGGCGTGTCCTTCTCCTCGAAGGCCGCGACCGGGGTCTTGAAGTCGCGCGGATTGGCCAGGCAGTTGGCGCCGATCGGGCCGCGATTCGGCAGGGTGAACTTGGCGCCGTAATTCTCGCAGACATAGCCGCGCGATGGGCCGTCCACCAGCTCGACCCGCAATTTCATGCCGCGCGGAATCACCGCGATCTCGGCCGGGCCGATCTCCATGACCCCGAGCTCGGTGACCAGGCGCAGCGAGCCCTGCTGCGGCACGATCAGCAGCTCGCCGTCGGCGTTGTAGAACACCTCGTCGACCATCGATTCGGTGACGAGGTAGACATGCGCGGCCATGCCGGCCTGGGTGAAGACGTCGCCGGCGGTGGTCATGGTGCGCATGCCGGTCAGGAAGGTCAGCGTCTCGTCCGGGATCGGCGTCGGGTCCCAGCGCAGCTGGCCGAGCGGCCGGCCGTGGCGGACGACATGCGGCGCCGTTTTCCAGAATGGCAGCTCGATCTCGCGGAACCGGCCGACATGCTTCACCGACGGCCGCAGCCGGTACAGCCAGGAGCGTTCATTGGCGCCGCGCGGCGCGGTGAAAGGCGAGCCCGAAAGCTGCTCGGCATAGAGCCCGTAGGCGCAGCGCTGCGGCGAGTTCTGGCCCTGGGGCAGGGCGCCCTCCAGGGCCTCGGTCTCGAAGTCGTTGCCGAATCCCGGCATGTAGCGAAGCGTCATCGCATCCTCCCGACCGGCCCGGCGAACCGGGGCTCATCATTCGTCACGTCGGGATGATCGTTTCATTTGAAACGAACTTCAATGCGAATCTGCGCCGCAGACGACGATGATGCCGGCACGCTAGTCGTCGTTGACGGCGATGCGCCGCAGCGGGCCGGGGTCGTGCAGGTCGGGCGAGACGCGCCGCCGCTTGGCCATGAGCAGGGATTCGGCGATCTCCTGCGACCGCACCGCCAGCACCGAGAGCAGCGTGTCGCTGAGCCCGTGCGAGGTCTCGGACTGACCCTGCAGATGGATCTGCGGCCGGAACTCGGGCCGGGTGCGCAGGCAGTAGTCGCGGTCGACGGCGAAGCCCTCGATCCAGGGCGTGAGCGTCGACAGCAGCCGGCGCCCGCCGTCGCGCTCATAGCCGGTGGCCAGCACCACCGCGTCGTAGCCGCGCCGCCCAGCCGAGTCGGCGAAGTCGTCGCGCACCGTCAGCTCGACCGCCTCCGCGCCGGCCTCGGCCTGGGTCACCTCGCTGCGTCCGTAGAGGGCCAGCCGCGGCGGGCCCTGCACCTTCTGCTGGTACAGGATGCCATAGATCCTCTCGATCAGATCGGCGTCGACCACCGCGTAGTTGGTGTTGCGGAACTCGCGGAGGATCGCGTCCCGCTGCGCCTCGCGCTGGCCGAAGACATAGTCGGTGAAGCCGGGGTTGAAGATCTCGTTGACGAAGGGGGTGTCGTCGGCCGGCTTCAGCGCATGGCCGCGGAAGATCAGGTCGATGCTGAGCTGCGGGAAGCGGCCGTGCAGGTCGAGCGTGATCTCCGCCGCGCTCTGGCCGCCGCCGATAACCGCCACCCGGCCGGCCGGGCGGCGCGCCAGGCCCAGCCCGTGGATACGGTCGAGATAGAAGGAGGAATGGAAGACCCGCGGATCATCGCGGAGTCCGGCGAAGACGTCCGGGATGCGCGGGCTGCCGCCGGTGGCAACGACCAGGTTGTGCGCCCGGCGCACGGTCTCGCCGGCCGACGCCGTGCGCGACCGCACGCGCAGTCCGGTGACGATGCCCTGCGCCGTCTCCGGCTCGACCGCCACCACCTCCTCGCCATAGCTGCAGCGGTCGGCGAAGCGCGCCGCGACCCAGCCGAGATAGTCGTTGAACTCGATCCGGCTGGGGAAGAAGGTCTTGCGGTTGATGAAGGCTTCCAGCCGGCCCTTCTGGTGCAGGTAGTTGATGAAGGTCAGCGGACTGGTCGGGTCGCGCAGCGACACCAGGTCCTTGAGGAAGGAGATCTGCATGTCGCTGTCCGGCAGCAGCATGCCACCGTGCCAGGTGAAGCCGGGCTGCTTCTCGATGAAATGATGGCTCAGCCCAGCGCCCCGCTGCCGCAGCGCCGCGTCGAGCGCGATGGCAAGGGCCAGGTTGGAGGGGCCGAAGCCGACGCCGATGACGTCGTAGACCGAGTCCATGATCACCGCACCGGTTGCGCGGACGGGGCGGCCGGCAGCCACAGCCGGTCGAAGAAGAAGCGCTCGCGCAGCAGCACCACCAGCGCCGCCCGCTTGTGCGGGAAGTCGAAGGTCTTGATGCGGACGAAGCCGGAGGTCTCGAGGTTGCGGATCTGCTGGTGGTGCGCCGCCGCCGGCTCGCCGACGATGCGCTGGGTGCGGCAGTCGTCGAGCAGCATGTAGTGCGTCAGCGAGGGCAGCCAGGCGCTGATGAAGCGGCGGCCGCGATAGGCGTCCTCGCCGACCACGACATGCCAGCCGCGGTCGTAGTCCTGGACGTCGTAGAAGGGCGCGAGGCGGTTCTCGCGGGCCCAATAGATCTCGAAATAGGCGAAGGGCACGCCGTCGAAGGTGGCGATCAGCGGCACCATGTGCGGGTCGGCGGTCAGACCGGACAAATAGCGGCGATGCTTCTCCAGGTCGCCGTCCTCGTTCCAGAAGGCCGCCACCCGCGGGTCGTTCATCCATTTGTGCAGATGGCCGAGATCGTCCTCGACCGTGGCGGCGCGGAAGGCGATGGTCTGCTCCAGCCAGGGGATGTAGCGGGCATAGACGGTGCCGCGCGGCTTCGGCGGCCGCTGCGGATGGCGCTTGCCGTCGGTCATCACATGGCGCTGCGGGAACGCCGGCAGGTCGGGCCGGCCGAGCCAGAGCTCGGCCTGCTGCATGAACAGCTCCGGCAGCACGGTGAGCGGGGCCGCGGCGGTCTCGACCGCGATGCCGCGGCGGTACAGCGCGTCGGCCAGATCTCCGGCGCCATCGCCGAGGTCGAGCGCGAGGCGCTCCAGCTCGGGGTGCCACCCGAAAGCAGCCTCGATCGCGGCGCACAGGCCGCGGAGCGCGGCATCGCCCGACCCGGCCGGGCCGGTCAGGAGCAGCCGCCCTTCGGCCGCGGCCAGGCGGAAGCTCAGCGGGGCGGCGCCGGCCTGCCGCACCGTCAGCGAATCGCCCTGGCGCGATGTCGTCACCGGAGCTCGGGTGGCGGCGTAGGACAGAAAGGTCGTGCCGGGCTGCGGAACGGGTATGGCGTCCATCGTCGTCTTCTCCTTCCGCGGCCGCATGCCTCCGGCAGTTCCGCCGGATAACAGCCGCCGGCAGGTGGCGGATTCGTCTCGTCTGGCCGGGTCGCCCGCGCCCGGACGAGAGGCGGGGGAGGGCGAAATCACGCTTGACTTACAGTGCAACTGCAAATCATTATCATTCATAGCCAGAAGGAAACGGGAAGTCCAGGCACGTCGTTGGCTTCCGTTGATCTCCTTCAAGCCATCGGAAAGCGCTGAACACCAAATCAAGATGTCCGGCCGGAGACGTTCGGCGGGATGTCGCGTGGCTGCATCTGCGAAATCCGTAAAATTTTCTTCAAGTCTGCATGCTTTATCGGCGAGGGATGCCTGATGGCCTTCGATCGGGACGACACCGTGTTTCACGTCGTGGTCAATCACGAGGAGCAATATTCGATCTGGCCCGACTACAAGGAGATCCCGCAGGGCTGGACGGCGGTCGGCAAGACCGGGCCGAAGGCCGAGTGCCTGGCCTATATCGCCGAGGTCTGGACCGACATGCGGCCGCTGTCGCTGCGTCGGCATATGGACGGCCAGGCCGACGCGGCGCAGTGATCCAATGAGTGTGGTCGCCGCCCGGCTGTTCTGCCTGCCCTATTCGGGCGCCAGCGCCATGGTCTATGCACGCTGGCGCCGGGCGCTGCCGGCGTGGCTGGCGGTGCACCCGGTCGAGCTGCCCGGCCGCGGCGCCCGTGCAAGCGAGCCCTTGTCGACAGATCTTCGCCGCCTCGCCGCATCGCTCGCGGGGGAGGTCGGAGAGCTGATTGATGGCCCCTATGCCCTGCTCGGCCACAGCCTGGGTGCCCTCCTGGCCTTCGAGCTGACGCACGCCCTGCTGGAACGTGGCGCGGAGCCGCCGCTGGTGCTGTTCGCTTCCGGCAGCGAGGCGCCGGCGGTCCGCGACGACCGCGAGCTGGCCCGGCCGCGCAGCGACGCGGAGTTGATGGCCGATCTGCGGGGCTACCGGGGCACGCCGGAGGAGGCGCTGGCCGATGCCGAGCTGATGGCCGCGGTGCTGCCGGTGCTGCGCGCCGACTTCCTGATGGTCGGCACCTATGCCTATCGCCCGCGCCCGGCGCTGCCCTGCCCGGTGCATGTCCTGGCCGGCACCCGCGACGATGTCGACCGCCCGGCACTGGAGGCCTGGGGGTGGGAGACTCGCGGCGACTTCGCCATCGACCTGTTCGAGGGCGACCACTTCTTCATCCACTCCCGTCAGGCGGAGGTGCTGGTCGTCCTCGACGCCGCCCTGTCGCGACGGATGAACGGCGGCCCGGCCGTCCTGGTCCGGGCCGGCGGATCGCCAGAATCCGCCGGCCGGACGCTTCAGTGAGTGCGAGCACCATGGATGCTGTGAACATCGGCACGCTGACGATCCGCCCGCTGCGCGACAGCGGGCCCCTGCCGCTGCTGGTCGAGCCCGGCGACGGCGCGCCGTCGCTGATCGAGGCGCTGCCGGAGATCCGGCCGATCATCGATCGCCACCTGCTCGTCGAAGGCGGCCTGCTGTTCCGCGGGTTCGCGCTGGACGGCGCCGACGCGTTCCGCGCCTTCGCCGCCGGCTTCGGCCATCCGCTGCTGACCTACGAGTTCGGCTCGACCCCGCGCAGCAAGGTGACGCAAGGCGTCTACACCTCGACCGAATACCCGCCGCATCAGCACATCCCGCTGCACAACGAGCAGGCCTATACCCGGGACTGGCCGATGAAGATCTGGTTCTACTGCCAGCAGGCGGCGCCGGAGGGGGGCGAGACGCCGATCGCCGACAGCCGCGCCGTCTATCACGCCATGCCGCCCGCTCTGCGCGACCGCTTCGTCGAAAAGGGGCTGATGTATGTCCGCAACTACGGCAACGGCCTCGACGTCTCCTGGCAGCAGGTGTTCGGCACGGAGGATCGCGCCGAGGTCGAAGCCTATTGCCGCGGTCACGGCATCGACTGCGAATGGAAGCCGGATGGCGAGCTGCGCACCCGCCAGGTCTGCCAGGGGGCGATCGCCCATCCGGTGACCGGCGAGATGGTCTGGTTCAACCAGGCGCATCTGTTCCACGTCTCGAACCTGGAGCCGGAGGTGCGGTCGACACTGCTGGAGCTGGTCGACGAGTCGGACCTGCCGCGCAACGTCTATTACGGCGACGGCTCGCCGATCGAGGACGAGGCGCTGGCCACCGTCCGCGAGGTGCTGGAGGCGCACAAGATCAGCTTCCCCTGGCAGGCGGGCGACGTGCTGATGCTCGACAACATGCTCACCGCCCATGCGCGGGCGCCGTTCAAGGGGCCGCGCAAGGTCATCGTCGCCATGGCGGAAGCGCACGGTCTGCACTGACGCTTCCACCTGGAGAAAGCCGGTGTCGCTTCTCGGAATGCTGATCCGCGGGTCGCGAACCCTGTTCGCGGCCGCCATCCTCGCCAGCCTGGCGTGCGGGGTCGGTGGCGCCCTCTTGGTGCTGCTGATCAACCGCGCCCTGCATGCGCCGGCCGAGACGCTGCCGCAATGGCTGCTGCCTTTCGTCGCCGCGGCGCTGCTGGTGATGGTGGCGCAGATCGCGTCGCGCGCCCTGTTCGCCCGGCTCGGCCAGCGTGCGCTCGGGGCGCTGCGGCAGCACATCGCGCAGGCGGTGGTGGCGGCGCCGTACCGGCGGCTGGAGATCGTCGGCCGGGCACGGATCCAGTCGCTGCTGACCGACGACGCATCCGCCATCGCGACCTTCTGCATGGGTCTGCCGATCCTGGTGACCAACGGCATCGTCATCCTCGGCGTCCTGGCCTATCTCGCCACCCTGTCCTGGAGCTTCCTGCTGCTCGCCGGGGCGGTGATGGTGCTCGGCTCGATCGGCCATCAGCTCAGCTACCGCCGCGTGCTCTGGCATTTCCGGCAGGCGGGGCGCGGCCAGGACCGGCTGTTCGGTCACTTCGAGGCGCTGAACGGCGGCGCCAAGGAGCTGAAGCTGAACGCCGGCAAGGCGCGCCGCTTTCTCGACGTGGTGCTGGCCGAAGCGATCGATGCGGTCGCCAGGAGCCGGATCCGAGGCCTGTCGCTGCTGGCCTTCGCCGACGGCTGGGGCCGGCTGCTGTTCATGGCGACGATCGGGACGGCGCTGTTCGCGCGGATCTGGATCGCGCCGGGCGATGCCGGGGTCGTCACCGGCTATGTGATCGCCTTCCTCTACATCATGGGCCCTCTGGAGGGGCTACTGGCCAACATCCCGCATATCGGCATGGCCCGGGTGGCGTTGGGCCGCATCGGCGGCACGCTGGCGGAGCTGGAGCCGGGGAAGGGAGGCCAGGAGTCGGCAGCTGTCCCGGCCGGGCGCGAGGTCACCCTGGCGCTGGAGGGCGTGACCCACGGCTATTACGACGAGCGCGAGGACGAGGTCTTCACCCTCGGGCCGGTCGACCTGACCCTGCGGCCGGGTGAGATCACCTTCCTCGTCGGCGGCAACGGCAGCGGCAAGACCACGCTGGCGAAGCTGGTCACCGGCCTCTACGCGCCCGAATCCGGCACCATCCGCGTCGACGGCCAGGCGCTGGCCTCACCGGGCGGCGAGGCGCACCGGCAGCTCTTCTCCGCCGTGTTCTCCGACTTCCACCTGTTCGAGACGCTGCTGGAGACGGCGGACGGATCGCTCGACGCCCGCGCCAATGACTGGCTGCGCCAGCTCCATCTCGACCACAAGGTCGCGGTCCGCGACGGCGCCTTCTCGACCCGCGACCTGTCGCAGGGGCAGCGCAAGCGCCTGGCGCTGGTGGCCGCCTGCCTCGAGGACCGGCCGGTCATGGTGTTCGACGAATGGGCGGCCGACCAGGACCCGCAGTTCAAGGACGTGTTCTACCGCGAGATCCTGGCTGAGCTGAAGGCGCGGCGGAAGACGGTGCTGGTCATCACCCATGACGACCGCTGGTTCCCGCTCGCCGATCAGCTGATCAAGCTCGACCGCGGCCAGGTGGTCGAGCGCGTCGGCCCAGCCGCCGAGCCTCCGGTGCGCGCCGCCCGCGGCCGCGATCTCTCCCTTTCGTCGGTGTCATGAGGTTCGCCGTGAGCGACGCTGCCTTCGATCTCCGCCCGCGCCGGGACACCGCCCCGCTGGCCCTGGACTATGCCGACGCCGGGACGCTGGTCGAGCTGCTGCGGCGCCGCGCCGCCGCCGATGGCGGCGGGCCGGCGCTGCGGTTCCTGACCGATGGCGAGACCGTCGGCGCGACCCTCGACTATCGCGCCCTGGACCTGCGGGCGCGGGCGATCGCGGCGCATCTGCAGGCCGTGGCGGCGCCGGGCGACCGGGCGCTGATCCTGCTCGACAGCGGGCCGGACTATGTCGCCGCCTTCTTCGGCAGCCTCTATGCCGGGGTGATCGCCGTGCCGGCCTATCCGCCGGAGGGCATGAGCCGGCATCATGTCGAACGGCTGAAGGGCATGATGGCCGATGCGGACGCCCGCCACCTCCTGACCGACCGGCGGCACGGCGCCTCGGTCGAGGCGCTCTGCGCCGGAGAGGACGGCGTCGACGTGATCGCGGTCGACACCATTTCCCCGGCCCTGGCTGAGGCCTGGCGGCCACATCCGGCGGCGGGCGGCGACATCGCCTTCCTGCAATACACCTCGGGCTCCACCGCCGATCCCAAGGGGATCGAGGTCACCCATGCCAACCTGATCGACAACCAGCGGATGATGGTGCATGGCGGCGGCATCACCGCCGCCGACGTGCTGGTCTCCTGGCTGCCGCTCTATCACGACATGGGGCTGATCGCCGGGCTGATCCTGCCCTTCTTCGCCGGCATTCCCCTGGTGCTGATGGCGCCGCAGCATTTCCTGGCCCGGCCGGCGCGGTGGCTGGAGGCGATCCACCGCTTCGGCGGCACCTTCAGCGGGGGGCCCGATTTCGCCTTCCGCCTGTGCTGCGAGCGGGTCAGCGACAAGACCCTCGCCGGGCTCGACCTGCGGTCCTGGCAATACGCCTTCTGCGGGTCGGAGCCGGTGCGGGCGGACACGATGGCCGATTTCGCCGCCCGTTTCGCCCCGGCCGGCTTCCGCCGCGAGGCGCTGGCGCCCAGCTACGGCTTGGCCGAGGCCACGCTGACCATGTCCTGCAGCCCGCGGCCGCATGACTATGTCACGCTGCGCGTCGATCCGGAGGCGGTGGCAGCGCACCGGGCGGTGCCGAGCGCGGAAGGCGTCGAGCTGGTCAGCAGCGGCCGGCCGATCCGGCCGGACCAACTGCGCATCGTCGATCCCGAGACGTTGGAGCCGCTGGGCGAGGATGCGGTCGGCGAGGTCTGGGTGGCCGGCGGCAGCGTCACCCGCGGCTACTGGCGCAATCCGCAGGCGACACGCGAGGCCTTCCTCGACCGCGAAGACGGCACTTGGCTGCGCAGCGGCGATCTCGCCTTCCTGCGCGACGGCGAGCTGTTCATCACCGGCCGGCGCAAGGACGTGATCATCATCCGCGGCCAGAACCGCTATCCCCAGGATATCGAGAAGGCGGTGGAAGCCGGCGTTTCCGAGGTTCGCAAGGGCCGGGTCTCGGCCTTCGCGGTCGAGCATGACGGCCGCGAGAGCATCGGCGTCGCGGTCGAGATCGGCCGCGGCGTGCAGCGCAAGATGGCGCCCGAGGCGCTGGTCGAGGCGATCGACCGCGTCGTCGCCGAAACCCAGCAGGAGCCGGTCGCCCTCGTCGCGCTGCTCGATCCCGGCACGCTGCCCAAGACCACCAGCGGCAAACTGCAGCGTTCCGCCTGCCGCCAGCGCCTGGCCACGGGTGAGCTGCAGGCCTACCACCTCTACCGCCGTCCGTCGGCCGGCGCGGCGCCGCAGGACCGTGAGCCGCCGCGGGACGGGGCGGAGCGGCGCCTGGCCGCGATCTGGGCCGAGCTGCTGGACTGCGGACCGATCGGCCGCGGCGACCAGTTCCTGGCCCTCGGCGGCCATTCGCTGCTGGCGCTGCAGGCCATCGACCGGATCCGATCAGAGTTCGGCGTCGAGCTGCCGCTGCGCGAGGTCTTCGCGCCGCAGAGCCTGGCCGAGCTCGCCGCCCGGCTCGACGCGGCGCCGCGCCAAGCGGCGGAGATGGGGCTGCCGCCGATCACGGCGCAGCCGCGGCACCCGGAGATGCCTCTGTCCTTGGCGCAGCAACGGCTGTGGCTGGCCGAGCGTCTGGCCGGCGAGGCGGCGCGCAGCGCCTACAACCTCACCGGCCAGCTGCGCCTGACCGGCCCGCTGTCGCGGCCGGCTCTCGAACGGGCGCTGGCCGGCCTGCTGACGCGGCACGAGATCCTGTGCACCGCCTATCCGGAAGGCGCCGACGGCGTGCCGGTGGCGCGGGTCGAGGCCGACATCGCCTTGCCGCTGCCGGAGATCGATCTGACGACGCTCGATCCGGCCCGGCGCGAGGCGCGGTTGGCCGAGATCGAAACGGAGGAGGCGCGGCGGCCCTTCGACCTGGCGCGTGCGCCGCTGCTGCGCGCCACGCTGCTGCGGCTGGGTGTGGCGGAGCACAGCCTGCTGCTGGGCCTGCATCACATCGTCGCCGACGGTTGGTCGATCGGCGTGCTGATCGACGATCTGGGCGCGTTGTACCGCGCCGCGCTGGAGCACGGCCCGGCGGACCTGGCGCCGCCGCCGGTGCAGTATCTCGATTATGCGCTGTGGCAGCGTCGGCTGCTGCAGGGCGAGACACTGGAAAGCCAGAAGGCGTTCTGGCGCGACCGGCTGGCCGGCGTCCCGCACCGCCTGGATCTGCCGGCGGATTTCCCGCGCCCGTCCGTCGCTTCCCAGGCCGGCGACAGCGTCCGGTTCAGCCTGCCGGGGCCCCTGGTCGCGCGGCTCGAGGCACTGGGCCACGCCCGCGGCGGCACGCTGTTCATGGTGCTGCTGGCGGCCTTCGAGACCCTGCTGCATCGGCTGACCGGCGCCACCGACTTCGTCATCGGCACCGATGTCGCCGGCCGGCCGCGGCGCGAGCTCGACCGGCTGGTCGGCTTCTTCGTCAATGTCCTGCCGCTGCGCGCCCGGCCCATCGCGGCGCTGCCCTTCGCCGAGCTGCTCGATCGGGCGCGCGAGGACTCGCTGCTGGCCTTCGAGCATCCGCTGCTGCCCTTCGACCAGATCGTCGAGGCCGTCGGCGCGCCGCGCGACCGGGCCCGCAACCCGCTGGTGCAGGTGCTGTTCGTGCTGCAGAGCGCGCCGCGCGGGCGCTTCGGCGTCGCCGGCCTGACGGCGGAGCTGCGGCCCGTCCAGGCCCACGGCTCGAAATTCGACATGGCGCTGTTCCTCGACCCGCTCGGCCCCCGCGCCGCGCAGGGGCTGGAGGGCGAATGGGTCTTCGCCACGGACCTGTTCGCCCGCCCGCGGATCGAGCGGCTGGTGGCCGCCTGGACCGCGCTCCTGGAGCAGATCGCCGAAACCCCGGACCGCTCGCTGAGCGGCTTCACCCTTCCCGCATTGGAGGAGTCCGCGATGTCGTCTCCCGCGTCGCCGTCCGCAGCCACCGGCGCCGCCCGCATGGGCGCCAAGCTGGACAAGCTGAAGAAATTCGCATCCCCCGCGGCCCGGCCGGCCGTGGCCACGGCACCGGCGCGCGAGCTGGTGCGCACCTCGTCCCTGACCCCGGGGGCGATCTTCCCGCTGGTGGTCGAGCCGGCCAGCGCCGATCTCGACGCCGTGGCCTGGGCCGCCGCCCATCGCGACCAGGTCGAGGCCTGGCTGCGGCGCCATGCCGGCCTCTTGTTCCGCGGCTTCGGCCTGACCACGCCGCAGGAGTTCGAGGCCTTCGCCGAGGCGCTGCAGCCTGGCCTCTACGGCGCCTATGGCGACCTGCCGAAGAAGGAAGGCGGCCGCAACACCTACCGCTCCACGCCCTATCCGGAGCGGAAGATGATCCTCTACCACAACGAGAGCTCGCACTTGCCGCGCTGGCCGCGCAAGCAGTGGTTCTTCTGCGAGCAGCCGTCGCCGGTCGGCGGCGCCACCCCGATCGTCGACTGCCGCGAGATGTATCGCCGCCTGCCGGCCGAGCTGGCGGAGCGCTTCGACCGCCTCGGCCTCATGTATGTCCGCACCTTCACCGAGAATCTCGACGTCGACTGGCGCGACTTCTTCAAGACTGACAGCCGCGAGGAGGTCGAGGCCCGCTGCCGCGCCGCCGGGGTCGACTTCGCCTGGCTCGGCGAGAACGAGCTGCAGACCCGCACCCGCTGCCCGGCGGTGATCACCCATCCGCTGACCGGCGAACGCTCCTTCTTCAATCAGGTCCAGCTGCATCACACCCGCTGCCTCGACGCCGATGTGCGTGAGGATCTGCTGGCCATGGTCGGGCCGAAGCGGATGCCGCGGCAGGTGTTCTACGGCGACGGCTCGCCGATCGAGGACGAGGTCATGGACCTGATCGGCGAGCTGTACGAGGCCTGCGCCGTGCGCTTCGACTGGCGCCGCGGCGACGTGGTGATGCTCGACAACATGCTCGCCGCCCATGCCCGCGACCCCTATGAGGGGCCGCGCCGCATCGTGGTGGCGATGGGCGACATGGTCGACCGCAGCAGCCTGGAGCAGGGGGGCGCGCGATGACCGACCTCGCCCTCTCCGCCGGGGCGGAGACTTGGCCGCTCGGCCCCGAACAGCGTGTTGCCGCGGAGCTTCCGGATGCCGCGACGCTGATCGTCAGCATCTCCGGCAGCCTGGACGAGACGCGGCTGCGCGCCGCCCTGCTGCGGGTCGCCGGCCGGCACGAGATCCTGCGCACGGCCTTCGTCGCCGTCCCCGGCTTCCGCGGCCTGCGTGCCCAGCCGCTCGGCGCGCCGGCGGAGCCTGCCTGGTCCGGACTCGACCTGCGCGGCCGGGCCGATGCCTCGGATGCCATGGCCCGAGACCTGGCGGCACAGAATGGCTTCGACCTCGGTGCCGGCCGGACGCTGCGCGCTGTCCTGTACCGTGTGGGTGATGCGGAGTGGCGCCTGGCGCTGCTGGTCTCGCCGCTGGTGGCCGATCGCGGCGCGCTCGACCTGATTCATCGCGAGCTGCGTGACGAGTATGCCGGCGCGGCCGTCCCGGCGAACGAGGACGGCGTCGCCTATGCGCAATACGTCGAGTGGCGGGCCGAGATGGCGGCCGACGAGGACGCCGCCGAGGGCCGTCGCTACTGGCAAGACCATCTCGGCCCCGCGGCGCCGCCGGCCCTGCAACTGCCCTATCGCCGGCGCGAGGCAGGCACGAGTGCGTGGGCCGGCCGCTGGGTTGCGATCGACGGACCCGTCGCGCAGCGGCTGGCGGATCTCGCCGCGGCGCGCGGCATCGGGCTCGACGCCGTGCTGCAGGCGGCCTGGTGGGCGCTGCTGGCCCGCATCGCCGGCCGGGCGGAGATAGTGGCCGGCTGGCAGCATGACTGCCGCCGCGACTACGACGCCTTCGCCGGTACCATCGGCCCGTTCGACAAGGTGCTGCCGCTGCGGCTGGCGGCCGACTCGGCCGAGCCCTTCGCCGCCTTCCTGGACCAGCTCGCGCCGGTGCTCGACAGCCATCGCGGCTGGCAGGAGCACTGGCCGGTCGAGGCGCCGGGCCGCAGCGATCATCTCGTCGTTGGCTTCCGGATCGCTAGCCACGCGTCCGACGACGGCGCTTGGCGCGTCGTCTCCGCGAACGGGGCTCAGCACTTCGAGCTGGCGCTACAGGCCGAGCTCGGCGAGGACGGCAGCCTCCACGCCGTCGCGCTGCACTGGGACGGCGGCCGCTACGACGACGCGGCGATGGCGACGCTGCTGGAGCAGGTCGTGACCCTGCTCGCCGAGTTGCCGGATCAGCTTGATACGCCGCTGGGCGCTCTGTCCCCGGTCGGTAAGGCGGAGCGGGCGCGGCTCCTGGCCTTCGACGCCACGGCCCCGGCCCCGGCGCCCGGCCCGTCGCTGCCGGCGCTGATCGCCCGCTGGGGCCGCGAGACGCCGACGGCACCGGCCCTCGTCGGCGGCGGCGTTGCCCTCGATTATGCCGGGCTGAATGCGCGGGTCGACGGGCTGGCAGCCTGGCTCGTCGCCCATGGCGCCGGCCGCGAGTCCGTGGTCGCGCTCGACATGGGGCGCTCGGTCGAGATGGTGGTGGCGCTGCTCGCCGTCTGGCGCGCCGGCGGCGCCTATCTGCCGCTCGACCCGCAATGGCCGCAGGCGCGCCGGCAGCTGCTGCTCGACCAGGCCCGCCCGGTGCTGGTGCTGACCGACGCCGCCGACCCGGTCGTCTCCGACACCATCCCGGTCCACCCGCTGGTCGCAGCGGTGGCCGAGCCCGCCTCGGCAGCGCTGCCCGACCTGGCCGAGGACGATCCCGGCCGTGCCGCCTATGTCCTGTTCACCTCCGGCTCGACCGGCACGCCCAAGGGCGTGGTGATCGAGCACGGCCAGCTCCGCACCTATGTCGAGGCGGTCAGCGATGCGCTCGGCCTCGCCGGCTGCCGGCGCTTCGCCTTGACCTCGACCGTCGCCGCCGATCTCGGCAACACGGTGCTGTTCGGCGCGTTGCGCCATGGTGCGTGTTTGGCGGTGGCGGACGAGGCGGAGATGGCCGACGGCGCCGCCTTCGCGACCTTCGTACGGCGGCACGGGATCGACTGCGCCAAGCTGGTGCCGTCGCATCTGGCGGCACTGCTCGACGCGCCGGAGCCGGCACTGCCGGCCACGCTGATCCTGGGCGGCGAGGCGACGCCGAAGGCGCTGGTCGAGCGTATCCTGGCGGCGGCGCCGCAGTGCCGGGTGTTCAACCACTACGGCCCGACCGAGACCACGGTCGGCGTGCTGGTGCATGCCCATGACCCTGCAGCCCCGGCCTGGGCCGGCGATGCGCTGCCGCTGAGCTGCCCGCTGGCCGGCAGCGAGGTGCTGGTGCTCGACGCCGCGGGCCGGCTGGCCCCGACCGGCGCGGTGGGCGAGCTTCATATCGGCGGGGCCCAGCTCCGCCGCGGCTATCTCCACGGCGACCCGGCCGGCGCCTTCGTCGACCATCCGTTGCGCGAGGGCCGGCGGCTCTACCGCAGCGGCGATCTGGCCCGCCATCTGCCGGACGGCCGCCTGCAGATCGTCGGCCGGGCGGACCATCAGGTGAAGATCCGCGGCTTCCGGGTCGAGCCGGGCGAGGTCGAGGCCGCGCTGCAGTCCCTCAACGGCGTCCAGCAGGCGGCGGTTTCAGTGCATCGGCCGGAGGGCGGGGAAGCGCGGCTGGTCGGCTTCGTCACGCTGGCGCCAGGCGAAGGCGATGCTGCCACCCGGGCGGCGGCGCTGCGCTCGGCCCTGGCCGCGCGCCTGCCCGGCCCGATGGTGCCAGCGCAGATCGTGGCGCTCGACCGCATGCCGCGCCTGGCCAACGGCAAGATCGACCGCCGCGGCCTGCCCGATCCGGCGACCCTGGCCGAGACCAGCGCGAAGGTGGCGCCGCGCGACCCGGTCGAGACCGTACTGCGCCAAGTGGCGGCGGAGCTGCTGGAGCGGCCGGCCGCGGCGATCGGCGTCACCGACGACTTCTTCGACATCGGCGGCAACTCGCTGCAGGTGATCAAGCTGGTCGCCCGCATCCGCAAGCTGTTCCAGGTCGAGGTGCCGCCCGGCATCGTCTTCGACCATCCCAGCATCGCCGCCCTGGCCCGGGCGCTGCGCGGCCACGCCGCGCCGGGTCGGATCGACCAGATCGCCGCGCTGCGCCTCAGCCTTGACGGGATGAGCGAGGCCGAGCGGGCGGCGCTGCTGGAGAAGGCGCGGCAGGCCAAGGCTCCCTGAGCATCATGAACGACATCGACAACGACGCGCTGCTTGCGCTGCTGCTGGACGACGCCGCCGCGGATCCGGATGCGATCCGCCCGCGCGACAGCGGGGATTCCGCCCCAATGTCCTTCCAGCAGCAGCGCCTGTGGTTCCTGCAGCACTACGACCCGGACAGCCCGGCCTACAACTCGGTGCGCGCCCTGCGGCTGCGGGGGCGGCTGGACGTGCCGGCGCTGGAAACCGCGTTCCGCCGGCTGGTCGAGTGCCACGCCGTGCTGCGCACCCGCTTCGAGGGCGGGGAGGGTGAGCCGCGGCAGGTGGTGCTGCCGCAGGTCGATGTCGCGATCGAGCACGCCGTGCTGCCGGCGGCTGATGCTCCGGGCGCGGAGCAGGCGCTCTCCGCCTGGCTGCAGGCGCGGGTGCGCCGGCCCTTCGATCTCGCCCGGCCGTCGCTGCTGCGCGTCGCCCTGGCCCGGCGCGGCGAGTCGGCAGGCGGCAATGGGGGGGCCGGCGAAGGCGAATGGGTGCTGCTGCTGGTGATGCACCACATCGTCGTCGATGCCTGGTCGACCTCGGTGCTGGTGCGCGACCTCGCCCAGGCCTATGGCGAGGCGCTGCGCGATCCGGACCGCCACGGCCGGCCGCTGCCCGCCCCGGCGCTGGACTATGCCGACTACGCCGTTTGGCAGCGCCGGCGCTTCGCCGGCGACCGCCGCAACCAGGCGCTGGCGCAGTGGCGGGCCTATCTCGGCGATGATGTGCCGGTGCTGGAACTGCCGACCGACCGGCCGCGCGACATGGAGGGCAACCGCCCCGGCGGCCGCATCGACTTCGCGCTGCCGCCGGACCTGGTCCGGTCGGTCCAGGCTTTGTGCCGGAAGGAGGGCTGTACCCCCTTCGTCGTGCTGCTGGCTGCGTGGCAGGTGCTGCTCGGCCGTCTCTCCAGCCAGTCGGATTTCGCTGTCGGCGTGCCCAATGCCGCGCGCAGCCGGGCCGAGATCCAGGACCTGCTCGGCTTCTTCGTCAACACCCAGGTCTACCGCGTTCGGCTCGATCCCCGCCTCAGCGTCCGGGCGCTGTGCCGCCGGCTGCGGGGCGAGGCGATGGCCGCGCTGGACCAGGCCGATGTGCCGTTCGAGTTGCTGCTGGACGGGCTCGGCATCGCCCGCGACGCGCGGCACAGGCCGCTGTTCCAGTCGCTGTTCAACTTCCGCGCCAGCCGCGACGCGGCGCCGCTGGCGCTGGACGGGGTAACGGCCGAGCTGATCGAGGCCGACACCGGCACCACCCAATTCGATTTGTCGCTGGACGTGGCCGCCGACGGCGACGGCATCGACTGCCGGGTGGAGTTCGATTCCGGACTGTTCGACCGGTCGACGGTGGAGCGCTGGCGCGACAGCTTCGTCGCGGTGCTGCGCCGGATGGTGTCGGCCCCGGACCGGGTGCTGGGAACCATCGGCCTGCTGACGGCCGCCGATGAGGACCGTCTGTCGGGCTGGAACGCGACGGACACGGCGTATGAGCCGGTGCCGAGCGTGCTGGCGCTGATCGAACGGCAGGCGCGGGCGACGCCTCAGGCCGAGGCGCTGGTGTTCGGCGGCGAGCGCCTGAGCTATGCCGAGCTCAACGGCCGGGCGAACCGGCTGGCCCAGGCGCTGGCGGCGCGCAGCGTCGGGCCGGACGTGCTGGTCGGGGTGGCGGCCGAGCGCTCGGTCGAGATGGTGCTGGCGCTGCTCGGCATCGCGAAGGCGGGCGGGGCCTACCTGCCCTTGGACCCCGAGCATCCGCGCGAGCGGCTGGCCGGCACCATCGCCGAGACCGGGCTCAAGCTGGTGCTGGCCCAGGCGCATCTCATCGAGCGGCTGCCGGACGGCGTCGAGGTGGTGGCGCTGGAGGGCTGGGACCTGTCCGGCTATCCCGATGAAGCGCCGGATGTCGACTGGCACCCGGAGGGGCTGGCCTACTGCATCACCACCTCGGGCTCGACCGGCAAGCCCAAGGCGGTGGGCAACAGCCACAAGGGGCTCTTGAACCGGCTGCAATGGATGCAGGCGGAATACGGCATCGGTCCGGGGGACCGGGTGCTGCAGAAGAC
>NZ_JAHVDK010000050.1:0-25089 GCF_051487185.1 Inquilinus limosus | reverse complement strand
CCAACGGCTTGGTTTCGTCTATCTCTCCCATGCCTGGACATGGGAGCGACGTGGCCGACCACTGGGGGCTGGTTCGGGGCTTATCACAATCGACGCGAGCGTCCGCTCCGGGGGAGCCCGGGAGGCCTCCGAACGTCGGCAATGGGGACAAAGCGCCATTCCGTGTTTCGGCGACCGCGCCCGTTCAGGGCTATGCCGGTCTGGCGGAACCGGTGCGGTTGCGCGTTGGGGCCGACCGGAGGATGCCCGGCCGGCCCGGCGCCGCTTCACAGACTTATCCGTTCACCCGATCAAATCGTCGATCGGTCCCCAGATGCCGTCGGTCCATGACGTGTCGACCTCGATCCGTCCATCCGGATAGGCGGTCACCGTCGTGCCTTCGCCGCCCGGAATGAGCGGGCGCTGGTTCACGACGCCCCCCTGGACGGGCACGCCCGTGGCCACGGCGATCGCCTGCAGCAGGCGTTGTCCTTCCTCGCCCTTGGCAACCTCGCAGCCATCCAGCCGGATCATACCGTCCTTCGTGAACTTCCCGTTGAGGCGGGACCATTGTTCGAGGTCGAGCGTTTCGGCGGTGAGACGCATCTTGGACTCGCCGGATGTCAGGGTCTGAGACCCCGGCGAGGCATGATCGCTGACGATCAGCTTCCTGATCGGGCGGCCATCCGCATCGCGCAGGATGTTGTCGATCAACTGCTGCTGCGTCGTGCCGGGATCGACGGGGTTGTTCAGGAGATTGACGACGTCGTCAGGATTGCCGACCCGAACCTGTGCCGTGCTCCTGGCGTCCTCGATCCTGTCGTTCCAGTCGTCGACGATACGGCCGACCGGCGTCTGCCTGAATGCCTCTGAGACGTTGTCCTTGGAGGAAAGGCCGGGAAAAGGCGGAGAGGGAAAACGGACTGGAAAGGTCATTCGACGCCTCGCATGCGGATTGTCGCTGTGGCCGTCCAGGAACAATGTAGCATAGGAATCTAGGCAGGACTGTCGCCTCCAGGCAACAGGGGAATGACCATTGTCCTGGACTTTATTGATCGCAGGCGAGTGATGTCGTTTCGGCGGGCTTTCGCCCTGGCCTGGCAGAGTGGATGCGGTTGCTCTGGCGTTCGAGCCGACCCCCTTCATCGATCGCCAGCGGTGGAGCGCCTACACCGAAAGGAGTACTTGGGCCCCTATCATATAATGCTATGATTCAGAGGCTTCGGCCGAGGAAATGAATGTGTTCGGGCCGTCACCCGACGCACGGCCACGCGGATAAAATATTCCTGCCCGTGTTGACGGATCGGGAAGGAACGCTCGGAGCTGGAAAGGCCGCCGCTGCATGGCGGCCTTTTCCACGTCAGGCGGCGCGGGTTCCAACCAGGCACTTCCCTCCAGATAACTGCGAGCCGCCTTTGGCCGCATGCAGCTTGAACGCGATCTCGGTCCGGTTCCGAGCCTGCAGCTTCTTCATGATGGTCCGGACGTGCACCTTCACGGTGCTCTCGCACAAGTTCAGTTCATAGGCGATGATCTTGTTCGGCTTCCCGAGGGCGACCGCGTCGGCGACGACCGCCTGCCGTTCCGAAAGCCCGAGCATGCTGTGAAGAGATTGCCGAGATTCCGGCCTCTTGCGACCGGAGGTCTGGAGCACACTGGCGGGGACGAAAGTGCCTCCCGCCATCGCGAGACAAAGGGCCCCGATCGCGACGCTTAGGCTGACGCTGGTCGGGATGTAGCCGCGGACGCCCCGCGCCAGCATCTCGACAATATGGCCGGGATCCTCGTTCTCGCCGATCACGACGACGGGAATGTGCGGATGGGCGCGAACCAGGCCCTGGAGTTCGTCCTCGAACGACAGACGGTCGCTGCCGATCGTGCCGCTCTCCAGAAGGATCAACGATGTGTCGGTCCGATCCGTGCTCCGCTCCCACTCATCAATATCGGCGAACGCCCGGCTGCAAAAGCGGCCGTCGGCCGATGCGAGCGCCTGCGTCAACGTCTCCCGGCCCAGGGCGCGCCGGTCGATGATCGCGACCTTCACCAAACCCGGGACGGGACTGACGGCTGTTCGAGCCCTGGCGAGGTGATCGCTCTCGAGTTCTGCCGACACCCTGGTGTTGGGAAGATCGTCCGTTTCCATGCTGTTTAAAGGCATAGTGATTCCTACCGCCTCTTAGCTTGGTTGAGGGATGCTTCCCTTCCGCTTCATTGGCTAGAGATCGAAGGCGTCTTATGGTTGCTTCTGAATCTTTGTTGGTCTCAGAGAGCCGGTGAGGCCGGCAGGGATGCAGGCCGAGTCCGGCGAAGTTCAAACTTATTTGAATGAGATTTTATGTAAAATCAAGGAAGATTGGCGTAAGCCTTTTGAGCTACTATTCCTCCCAAAGGAGTAGCCGCTGGTCAAGCGGTGGCTGGTCCGGAATGGTTGGGGCTGGTTACCGACCGCAGAGGCCGTATCCCCGGGCCGGCCTCCTCGGCTCAGCCTCCGTCCGCGAAATACCGCCCAGGCGTGACGCCGAAGGCCTTGCGGAAGCCGGCGACGAAGGCGCTCGGGCCTTCATAGCCGAGCCGGTCGGAGACCTCGCCGACAGGGACGCCGAGCGACAGCCATTCCACCGCCTTCAGCAGCCGGGCCTGGCGCCGCCAGGCGCGGAAGCTGAGGCCGGTCTCGGACCGGAAATGCCGCTCGAAGGAGCGTTCCGACAGCGCCGCCCGCCGCGCGATCTCGGCCAGTCCGTCGGTCCGCGCCGGATCGGCTGCCAGCTCGCTCACCGCGCGCCGCAGCCGGGCCGAGGCCGGCATCGGCAGGTGCAAGGGCGCGATCGGCTCTGTGACCAGCTGGTCGAGGATGACGCCGACGATCCGCCCCGCCGGGCCGCCGGTCGCGGCGTCGCGCGGATAGCCCAGCAGCGCCAGGATCAGCTCGCGCAGCAGCGGCGACAGCCGGATCACCGACGGGTCGCGCGGCAGGTGCCGGACGATTTGGGGCCGGAGGAACAGGTAGCGCAGCGCGGATCGCTGCAGATAGGTGACCGCGTGCGGGACGTCCGGCGGGATCCACAGGGCCCGCTCCGGCGGCACCACGAAGCTGCCGCGCTCGGTCTCCACCGTCACCGAGCCGGAGACGATGTGGAACAGCTGGGCCCAGCGGTGGCTGTGCGGCTGGAAGTGCTGGCCGGTTTCCGCCTCGCCGGCGAAGGTGAGAACGGGGGCGGGATAGTCCTCCGCCTCCGGCCGGCCGAGATCGGGATGGATCAGATTGTCCGGATGGATCATGGCGACCCGAATACAGAAATCGAAGATATGGCGCCAGATGGTTGGCGACTCGCAGACATAAGTCGGCGGAGTCGTGCTAACATGAAGGCCCTCGGCGACCTTAAGGTGACCGCCGTCGACATCGCCCCGCCCGGCAACGCCGCGACGGGGTGCCGACCTCCAGCAGAAGGGAGTCCGACGATGGACAGCATGGTCGTTTCGTCGCGCAAGCCGCGGATCGCGGCCGCGACCTTCCGTCCGGCGATGGCGGCGAGGGCCGTCGGCCGGTGCGCCGCCTGGATCCGGCATCGGATGAAGATCAGGCGCGACACCGAAACGCTGATGGCGCTGGACGATCACCTGCTCGCCGATATGGGGCTCGACCGCCCGGAGATCGGGCGCGCCCTGCGCCAGGCATACCGGACGGCTGGCGGGGGCCGGTCTTAGAAGGCTACAGCCCCACCCGCCGCACCACCGGCTCCAGCACCGCGTCGACCGCGGCCAGGTCGTCCCAGGCCAGGTCGACGCGCAGGGCCTCGACCATCGGCCGGGCCTCGACCGGCAGGCGGACCAGGTCCTTCTCGGTGGTCACCGGCACGGCCTGCCGCTCCTGCGCCGTCTCGGCCAGGCGCATGATCTCGTCCGGCGTGTAGGCGTGGTGGTCGGGGAAGGGGGCGCGGCCGACGATCTCCGCCCCCAGCTCCGCCAGGGTGGCGAAGAACTTCTCCGGCCGGCCGATGCCGGCGAAGGCCAGCACCCGGCGGCCGTGCAGCCGCGCCGCGTCCTCCGCCCTCGGCAGCAGCCGGGCGCCCAGGGCCGGCAGGCCGTGGCGGGCGGCGAGGGCGCCGATCCCGGCCCGGTCCGGGCCCATCACCACCAGGGCGTCCGCCCGTCTCAGCCCGTCCTCCGGCCGCTCGCGCAGCGGGCCGGCGGGCAGGATCCGGCCGTTGCCGAAGCCGGTGCCGCCATCGACCACCAGCAGCGACAGGTCCTTCTCCAGGCTCGGATTCTGGAAGCCGTCATCCATCAGGATCAGCTGGGCGCCCGCCGCGGCGGCGGCGCGGGCCCCGGCGGGGCGGTCGCGCGATATCCAGGCCGGCGCGGCACGGGCCAGCAGCAGCGGCTCGTCGCCGACCTCGGCGGCCTTGTGCCGGTCGGGGTCGACCCGCACCGGCCCGGCCAGCGACCCGCCATGGCCGCGGCTGAGGAAATGCGCGGCGATGCCGATCTCCGCCAGGCGCCGGCCCAGCGCCAGCGCCACCGGGGTCTTGCCGGCGCCACCCGCCACCAGATTGCCGACGCAGACCACCAGCACCGGCGCCCGCTGCGGCCTGATCAGGCTCCGGCGCAGCCGCGAGGCGAGGTCGTAGAGGGCGCCGGCCGGGGCCAGGAGGCGGGCGGCCGGCGTCGCCTCCGGGCGGTACCAGAAGCCGGGGGTTTTCATCCGGCGTCCCCGGTCACGCCAGAATCGGCGTGATCAGCGGCTCGAGCGTCGCCATCACGGTCGAGACCACGCCGCGGTTGCGCTGGGCCACGGCGCCGGCGGCGCGGGCCATGCGGCGGCGCTCCACCGGGTCGTCCAGGAGGCGGCCGACCGCGGCGGTCAGCGCCGCCGCATCGGCCACCGGCATCGCGCCGCGGGCCTGGCCGAGCTGGGCGGTGATGTCCGGGAAGTTGGTCATGTGCGGGCCGTAGACGAGCGCGGCGCCCAGCTGCGCCGCCTCGATCGGGTTGTGGCCGCCGAACGGCACCAGCGAGCCGCCGATGAAGGCGATCGGGCAGACCCTGAGCCAGATCCCCATCTCGCCGATCGTGTCGGCGATCAGGATGTCGGTGTCGGACCAGGGCAGCCGGGTCCGGCTGCGGCGGATGGCGCGCAAGCCCGCCGCCTGGACCAGCCCGGCGATCTCCTCGCCGCGGTCGGGGTGGCGCGGCGCCAGCACGGTCAGGAGGCCCGGCCGCTTCGCCGCCAGGGCCTTGTGCGCCTGGACGATCTGCTCCTCCTCGCCGGCATGGGTGCTGGCGGCCAGCCAGACCGGCCGGCGGCCGATCGCGGCCCGCATCGCCGCCAGCTCCTCGAGATCGGCGTCGGGCGGGTCGGAGGAGAATTTCAGGTTGCCGACCGCGCCGACGCCGCGGGCGCCGAGGGCGCGGAAGTTGCGGGCCGAGCGCTCGTCCCAGGGCAGGATCACCCGGAAGATCCCGAGCAGCCGGCGGATCAGCCGCGGCAGCCGGCGCCAGCGGCGGAACGACCGCTCCGACATCCGGGCGTTGACGAGGGCGATCGGCAGGCCGCGCTTCTCCGTCTCCATCAGCATGTTCGGCCAGATCTCGGATTCTACCCAGATCGCCAGATTCGGCTGCCAGTGATCGAGGAAGCGGCGGACATAGGCCATGCGGTCGAGCGGCGCGAACTGGTGCATCGCGCGCTCCGGCAGCCTTTCGGCGATCAGCCGGGCCGAGGTGACGGTGCCGGTGGTGACCAGGACGGACAGGCGCGGGTCGCGCTCGAGCACCCGGCGCACCAGCACCTGGACCGACAGCACCTCGCCGACGCTGGCGGCATGCACCCAGACCAGGGGGCCGGCCGGGCGCGGCAGGCTGGCATGGCCCAGCCGCTCGCCGCGGCGGGCGGGATCCTCGCGGCCGGCGGCGGTGCGCCGCGCCAGCAGCAGGGGCACGAGGGGGCCGGCGGCGTCGGTCAGCCCGCGATACAGCGCATAGATCATCCAGACGATGTCACCGGAACGGGTGCAGATGGGTCAGGAACTGATCTGTACATGCCTCCCAGGAATAGCGCAGCGCAAAACTGCGGCAGTCCTCCGACGGCACCTTCAACGCCTCGCGGATGGCGCGGCCGAGATCCTCGTCGAGCCGGCCGACCGGGGCGTCGCCGATGACGTCGGCCGGGCCCTGCACCGGATAGGCAGCGACCGGCACGCCGCAGGCCAAAGCCTCCAGCATCACCAGGCCGAAGGTGTCGGTGCGCGACGGGAAGACGAAGACGTCGGCCGCGGCATAGGCGTCGACCAGCTCCTGGCCCTGCTTGGCGCCGGTGAAGGTGACGTCCGGGTACCTGGCCTGGAAGGCGGGCAGGGACGGGCCGCCGCCGACCACCACCTTCTCGCCGTCGAGCGGCAGCGACAGGAAGGCGTCGAGATTCTTCTCCACCGCCACCCGGCCGACATAGAGGTGGCGCGGCCGCTCATGCTTCAGCCCCGGGCCAGGCCGCTGGGCCGGGCGGAAGCGCTGGGTGTCGACGCCGCGGCTCCAGCGCGCCAGGCGGCGGAAGCCGCGGCTGGTCAGGTTGCGCTCGAGCGTGTCGGTCGCCACCATCACGGCGCTGGCGGCGCGGTGGAAATGCCGCAACAGGGCGTAGGTCGAGGCCAGCGGCATGCCGGTGCGCAGCTGGACGTATTCCGGGAACTGGGTGTGGAATGAGGTGGTGAAGGACAGCCGCCGGCGGATGCAGTAGCGCCGCGCCGCCCAGCCCAAGGGTCCCTCGGTCGAGATGTGGATGGCGTCCGGGTCGAACTCGTCGATCAGCCGGGCCATGCGCCGGCTCTGGCCAATCGCCAGACGGATCTCGGGATATGTCGGGCAGGGGATGGAGGCGAAGCGATCGGGGCCGATCACCTCGACCTGGTGGCCGCGCCGGCGCAGCTCGTCGCGGGTCGATTCGATCGTGCGCACCACCCCGTTGACCTGGGGCAGCCAGGCGTCGCTGACGATCAGGATGCGCATCAGCCCTCGGACAAAACGCGAGGCTGGATCAAGCGGCGCGCCGCGGCTTCAGGTCCGGCTGCGGCGCCACCGCGTCGCGGGCCGCCACGATCTCCGCCCAGTGCAGGATCTCGAGCCGGCCGTCCTGATGCTCCACCAGGGCGGTGCAGCTCTCCACCCAGTCGCCGTCGTTCACATAGGTCATGCCCTGCATGTCCTTCAGCTCGGCGGTGTGGATATGGCCGCAGATGACCCCGTTCACGCCGCGCCGCTTGGCCTCCTCGACCAGCGCGAGCTCGAAGCGGCCGACGAATTCGACCGCCCGCTTCGCCCGCTGCTTCATATAAGCCGAGAGCGACCAGTAGGAGAAGCCGAGACGGCGGCGCACCAGATTGACCGCCGTGTTCAGATGCAGGAGCAGCTCGTAGGCCTTGTCGCCGACATGGGCCAGCCATTTGGCGTAGCGCACCACCACGTCGAACTGGTCGCCGTGGATGACCAGGAAGCGGCGCCCGTCGGCGGTGACGTGGACGCAGTCCTCGGCGACGTCGACCTCGCCGAAGCTCTGGCCGACGAACTGCCGCGCGGCCTCGTCGTGGTTGCCGGGGATGTAGAGCACGCGGGTGCCCTTGCGGGCCTTGCGCAGCAGCTTCTGGATCACGTCGTTGTGCTGCTGCGGCCAGTACCAGCTCTTCTTCAGCCGCCAGCCGTCGACGATGTCGCCGACCAGGTACAGGGTGTCGGAGTCGGTGTGCTTGAGGAAATCGAGGAGGAGGCCGGCGTTGCAGGCCCTGGTGCCGAGATGGACGTCCGAGATCCAGATGGTGCGATAGCGCGTCACCTGTTCCATGGGCGTCGGTCCTTCGGCGGTCATATACCGTCCATATAACCGAGACGCCTTCGGCAAACAACATCTTGATGTCGTCTGCCATCTCGCAGGTGCAAAACTTAATAAAATGGTCACGGATGCTTCCGATGCCGCGATCCGGCGCCAACTGTTCGGATCCTGTTCAGCCGGTTTGTGACTCTTTTCTGAACAGATCGCGCCCGGATGGGACAGGAACCCGCCCTCCCCCGGTTGCGGACGAGGGAGGGCGGGCGCGGCGGCGGTGCGACAGCACGCGATCCGCCGCGATCACCGTCGGACGGCTGCGGCCGTACGCGATCGGAGTCGGCTCAAGATCGCGTAAAATCCGCGGCACTTCGAGAGGGTTTCCGCGCCCCGGCGAAGAACGCAAGGAAGCGGCCGCGGCGGCGGAACGAAGTTTCCGGCGGCGGTTCCGATCATGACCGCCGCGGGCGACGGCCGCCCTCCCCCGGTTGCGGACGAGGGAGGGCGGGTCCGCCAGGCGCTAGAGCACGAAGTCCCCTTCGGTCAGCGCATGGTCCGAGTACACGTTGATGATCGCGTCCGGCGTCTTGTCGCCATTGATGTCGAGATAGACGCCGTAGCGGCTGTTGGCGAAGGCCACGACCCGGACCTGGCCGGCGCCGGTGAAGGCGCCGGTGCCGAAGGTGAAGGCGGTGTCGCCGTTGCCGGCATTGCCGTCGGAGTCGATCGCCGACAGGTCGATCAGGTCGCCGGCCGTGAAGTCGGCGACCACGTCCTTGCCGGCGGCGGCGACGGTGCTGTCGGCCGCGCCGGTGTAGGCGAAGCGGTCGGCGCCGGCGCCGCCCTTCAGCACATCTGCGCCGCCGCCCCCGGCCAGCACGTCATCGCCGCCCAGGCCCCATAGCGTGTTGGCGCCGCTATCGCCGGTCAGCGCGTCGGTCTGGGCCGAGCCCATCACCTGCTCGATGCCGGTGAGGGTATCGCCCTCGGCGTCGCCGCCGGTCGAGGTGCCGCCGAGAACCACATTCACCCCGGCGGCCGAGCTGACATAGCTCGCGGTGTCGATGCCGGCGCCGCCGACCAGCTGATCGGCGCCGCTGTTCCCGACCAGGATGTCGTTGTCGTCGCCGCCGTCGAGCTGGTCGTTGCCGGCGCCGCCATAAATGCTGTCGTTGCCGGCACCGCCGGAAGCGCCGTCGTTGCCGACGCCGGCATCGATCGAGTCGTTGCCGGCTTCGCCGAAGAGGCTGTCGGCCCCGTCGCCGCCGACCAGCCGGTCATTGCCGTCTCTGCCGTTCAGGACGTCGTCGCCGGTCTCGCCCGACAGCGCGTCGTCGCCGCCGCGGCCGTCTAAGAGATCGGCACCACCCTCGCCGCCGATGATGTTGCGGTCGGCGTTGCCGGACAGGGTGTCACCGAAGCTGGAGCCGTAGATGTTCTCGATGCTGGTCAGCGAGTCGCCCGTGGCGTCGCCGCTGAAGTTCAGGTTGTTCTGCAGGTCGACGAACACTTCGAGGCTCGATCCCTGGTAGTTGGCGAAATCCGAGCCGTTGCCGCCGTTGAGGATGTCGCCCCCCGCTCCTCCGCGCAGGGTGTCGTTCCCGTCACCACCGGTGATGGCGTCGTCGCCGTCGAAGCCGATCAGCCGGTCGGCCTGGGCCGACCCGCCGATCGTGTCGTTGCCGGAGAATATGATAGCGAGCGCCGCCAGTTCGTTGCCGCCGAGGAAGCCCGCGGCCACATCTGCCAGCGGCGTGTTCATGCCGGCGATGGAGAAGATCGGGGTGATCGCCGGCCTGCTGTAGGTCAGGTTGTTGACGGTGCCGGCGAAGTTGTTCGGAAGCGTGAACGACATCCCGGTCCCGGCGAGCGACAGCGTTCCGGTGTCGTTGAAGAAGACGGTGCCGGTGGTCGGCGTAATCACCGGGAAGCCGGCGATGCCCGAGGATGCGATCTGAGAGAGCGTGCCGAACTGGATGCCGGCGCCGTTGAGGCCGGTGCCGTTGTTCACGGTGAAAACCGCCATGGAAATGCCTCCCGATATGTACGTCCCGACCATCCGAAATCGCGGCCGTTAAGGACCATCTTGATCGGGATTGTCTCAAGATCGGGCAAAATCCGCGGCAGTTGGAGAGCGTTTCCGTGTCCCGGCAAAGAACGCAAGGAAGCGGTCAGGCCAGAATAACTAGATTTCCGCCAAATTTTTCGAAAATAACTTCTGCAGGCTGGCTTGGGGCGGCCCGTGCGATCTTTTCTGCTTCTGCTCAGAAATGAAATGGCGCGTCGTGCCCAGGCTGGGCGGCAACTCACCGCCCCGCCACCGTCATCCCGTCGATCCGCACCGTCGGCGAGTCCATCCCGTAGCGCAGCACCAGGTCGTTCGCCGGCACCAGCGCCCGGTACATGTCCTTCAGGTTGCCGGCGATGGTGACCTCATTGACCGGATGGGCGATGCGGCCGCGCTCGATCCAGAACCCGTTGGCGCCGCGGCTGTAGTCGCCGGTGACGCCGTTGACCGACGACCCCATCAGACCGGTGACGTAGAAGCCCTCCGCGATGTCGGCCATCAGCTCGGCCGGGGTGGCCTGGCCGGGGGCGAGATACAGGTTGGCCGGGGCGGCGCCGGGCGGGCCGCTGGTGCCGCGCACGGCATGGCCGGTCGGGGCGAGGCCGAGCTGCCGGGCCGAGCGCAGGTCGAGCAGCCAGGTGGTCAGGCGGCCGGCCTCGATCACGGCGCGGCGGCGGCAGGCCACGCCCTCGCTGTCGCAGGGGCGGGAGCGCAGGCCGCGGCGGATATGCGGGTCGTCGATCACCTCGATGCCCGGGGCGAACACCGCGTTGCCCATCCGCTCCTTCAGGAAGCTGGTGCCGCGGGCGATGGCGGCGCCGTTGATGGCGCCGACCAGATGGCCCAGCAGGCTGCGCGCGGCGCGCGGATCGAACACCACCGGCACCCGCGCCGTCGCCGCCTTGCGCGCGCCCAGCCGGGCGACGGCGCGCTCGCCGGCGCTGCGGCCGACCGCCTCCGGCGCCTGCAGGTCTTCGGCATGCACCGCGCTCGAATGGTCGTAATCGGTCTCCATCCCCGTGCCTTCGCCGGCGATGGCGGAGACCGAAATGCTGCTGCCGGTCGAGCCGGTGACGCGGGCAAAGCCGTTGCTGGCCACCATCGCCGCCATGCTGCGGCCGAAACCGGCGCTGGCGCCTTCGGAATTGGTCACGCCCTTGACTGCCAGCGCCGCTTCCTCGGCCGCCCGGGCGCGGTCGGCCAGCACCTCGGTCGACGGCTCGACCGGGTCGATCAGGTCGAGATCCGGCAGCTCGGTCGCCAGCTCGGACGGGTCGGCGATGCCGCAATACGGATCCTCCGGCACCACCTTCGCCATGGCGACGGCGCGCTCGACGATCTCGTCCAGCGCCGCGGGCCGGCGGTCGGAGGAGGAGACGATCGCCATGCGCCTGCCGATGAAGACGCGCAGGCCGAGATCGCCGCCCTCGGACCGTTCGATATGCTCGAGCTTGCCGAGCCGGTAGCTGATCGAGATCGAGGTGCTGTCGAACAGCACCGCGTCCGCGGCGTCGGCGCCGGCGCGGCGGGCCTTGTCGATCAGGCCGGACAGCAGGTCGAGGGTCGCGTCATGGGAATCGGGCATCGTCCGGTCCGTCGGTTCCAGGGCATTCACGTGATGTAGCGACGCCGCCCCCGCCGCGGCAAGGTGCAAGGGGCGAGTGGTCGCAGCGATCGCTTCAGGCGAAGTCTTTTGCGTTGCCTCTCCCGTCTACCGGACTTTCTTCCCGTCATTGCGAGCGCAGCGAAGCAATCCAGGGCCGCAAGAGCGGAGGCATGGATTGCTTCGTCGGCTTCGCCTCCTCGCAATGACGGTGTTGGAATTCCGATGAAGGTCTCGCCGGCGAGGAAGACCTCGCAACAGGCTTCATCTCCGCCGCCGATGGGGGCATTCTGGTGGAACGAGTCGCGGGGGAACCGGAGGGGTCGCGTGATCGGAGCACGGATCGGGGCGGCGCTGGCCGCCGCCTGGCTGCTGCTGGGGGCCGCGGGATCGGCCGCAGCAGGGGAGGAAGATCTTGCCTGGGCCCATGTTCGGCTGCCGGCCCAGGGGTCGCCGCAGGTGGTCGGCACCTATTCCAACGGCTGCATCGCCGGGGCGGTGCAGCTGCCGCCGGAAGGGCCCGGCTACCAGGTCATCCGGCTCAGCCGCAACCGCAACTGGGGTCATCCGAACCTGGTCGCGACGCTGCTGGACCTCGGCCGCCGGGCCGAGGCCGCCGGCCTGCCGCCGCTGCTGATCGCCGATATGGGCCAGCCGCGCGGCGGCCCGATCACCGACCATGCAGCGCATGAGAACGGGCTCGACGCCGACATCTGGCTGCGGCTCGACCTGCCGCTCCTGGCGCGGGAGCAGCGCGAGACTCTGAAGCCGGTCTTCGTCACCGGGGCCTGGACCGACTTCGTGCCGCGCGGCGCCCTGACGCGGCAGCAGGCGCAGCTGATCCGCCTGGCGGCGGCCGAGCCGCGGGTGGAGCGGATCTTCATCCACCCGGCGATCAAGCGCGAGCTGTGCGCGATGTCCTGGGACGACCGCTCCTGGCTCAACAAGGTGCGGCCCTGGACCGGCCACAACGAGCATCTGCACCTCCGCATCGGCTGCCCGGCCGACAGCCCGCTGTGCCGCGAGCAGGACCCGGCGCCGCCCGGCGACGGCTGCGGCGCCGACCTGATGTCCTGGTTCCCGATGCGGGCGCCGGTGCCGCGGAAGTCGGACAAGCCGGCGAAGCCCTACGTCCCGCCAGTGCTCCCGGCCGCCTGCACGGCGGTGCTGAACGCGCCGGCGGTGGTGGCGCAGCCTTAGGGGCGGGACCGGTCGGCCCTCGGTCCGAGGCGCAACTCCGCAGGAGCTCTGCTACAGTCAAGGTCATCCGCTTCAATGGAGGCGTCCATGAGCGTGACCTTTCCGAATGAAACCCCGGAGTATCGCGCCGCTCGCGACAGGCTGCTGCAGCGCGAGGCCAACCTCAGGCGCGAGATGGAGGCGGTGGCCGCGGAGATCCGGGCGCTGCCGCCGGGTGGGGCCATTCCCGAGGATTACGAATTCGACCATATCGATGCCGAAGGGGTGGCGGCGAAGGTGCGGCTGTCAGAACTGTTTCGGCCTGGGACTGAGGCGCTGATCCTCTACCACTACATGTTCCCCCGGCATCGCAGCGATAGCCGGCGCGGGCCGGGCGGCGGGCCGATGGCGGCGCTGCCGGTCGAGGAGGGGCCGTGCCCGTCCTGCACCGCTCTGCTCGACAACTGGGAGGGGGCGGTTCCGCATGTCGAGGGCCTGGGCGTGAACATCGCTGCCGTGGCCAAGGCCCCGATCGAGCGGGTCGCAGCTTTCGCGGCGGATCGGGGCTGGCGCCATCTGAAGCTGCTGTCCGCCGCCAACAACAGCTTCAAACGCGACTATCACGGCGAGGACGAGGAGGGCCAGCAGGTGCCGATCCTCACCGTGTTCCACAAGGGCACCGACGGCGTCATCAGGCTCAGCTGGGCCTCCGAGCTGTTGTTCCAGCCGTCCGAGCCGGGGCAGGACCCCCGCCATCTCGGCACGGTCGAGCCGATGTGGACCCTTCTGGACCTCACGCCCGGCGGGCGGCCGGACGCCACAGAGCAGTTCGAGTACGACTGCTGTCGGCCCGAGGCGCGGGCAGGATCTCCCAAGGCATAGCGCGACCACGGCTCGGACCTCAGCCGACGCCCCGCGTCGCGATGCATGCGTACAGGGCATAGCCGCCGAAGAAGCGGTTCTCGGCCGAGGCGCGCTCCAGCCCGTCGACATAGGCGTCGGCCTCCGACTGGGTCATCGCGCCGGTCCGCGGCAGCAGCACCCGCAGCGAGGGCAGGCCGGGCGCCGTGACATCGGCTTGGCCGATATCCATGGCCAGCCAGCCGCGCGACCAGCGCAGCGCGAAGCCGGCTTCGACCAGCAGGCGGGGCATTGCGCGCATGACGCGCGGATGGGCGATCAGAGCCTCCTGCACGATGCGGTCCGTCGCAGCGCCGCCGTCCGGCGCGTCGGTGGCGAATGTCGTCGACGCGTAGTCGCCGTCGAAGACCACCAGCCGCCCGCCTGGCCGCAGCAGCCGGCGGGCCTCGGCCAGCACGGTGGCAGGCTCGGCGACGTGGCTGATCAGGGTGTGCATCACCACCACGTCGAAGGCGGCGTCGGCGAAGGCGGCGAGCCCGTGGGCGTCGCCGACGCGGAAGTCGATCCGGCCGCCCAGGCCCTCGGCCTCGGCGGCGTGCCGGCCGCGCGCGACCAGATCCCCGCTGACATCGACCGCGGTGATCGGGCCGGCGACCTCCGGCCGGCGTGCGATCACCCGCGCCGCGACGCCCGTGCCGCAGCCAAGATCGAGGATGGCTTCCGGCCCGGCCAGGGCGAGGGCATCCATGTAGTCGTCGATCGCGCGCAGGAACAGCGGGTGCTGCTTGCGCGCTTCCAGCCGCGCGGCGATGGCCTCGAGCGTCTGGACGTCCATCTGGAAGGTGCGGCCGTAAGGATCGGGTGAGCTGATGCGGGCCTGATGGGTCATGGCGGTCTGTCCTTGCTGGGAGACGGCCCGCCGGCCTGACCTTGGCGGACCGTGGGAAAAGCCCTACGCTCGTTCTCGGCCGAGCGGTCAGGCTCAATCGGCCGAAATCGAGGCGTTCGTGCCATGCCCGACACTATCGCCGCCCGGCCGGGGCCGCTGCGCGTCGCCATCCTCGTCCTGCCGGGGGCGACCACCGCGGCCACGGCCTGCGGCATGCTCGACGTGCTTGCGGGCACGGGGCGAGCCTATGAGCGCCTGACCGGCGAGGCCACGGCAGCGCAGGCCATGATCGAAGCCCGGCTGGTCTCACCGCAGGGCGGCGATATCGCCGTGGCGAATGGCGTGGTTCTCGGCGGGACGCTGCCGATCGAAGCCTATGCTCCGCCGAACGGGACGATTCCCGACGTGGTCTGCGTTCCGGCTCTGGCGACGCCCCCCGACCGGGCCGTCGACGCCCCGGACGCCGTGCTCAGCTGGCTGCGGCGCTGTCACGCGGAAGGCGCGCTCGTCGCCTCCGCCTGTTCGGGCACGCTGCTGCTGGCCGAGGCGGGGCTGCTCGACGGCGGCGAGGCCACCACCCATTGGGCCTTTTGCGCCGGGCTGCGGCAGCGTCATCCGGCGGTGCGGGTGCAGCCCGCGCGGGTGCTCACGGCGTGCGGACCGGGGGCGAGGATCATCACCGCGGGCGGTGGCGCGTCGTGGCACGACCTCGTGCTCTATCTGGTGGATCATTTCCTCGGGCCGGACACGGCGCGGCGGGTGGCGAAGGTCAATCTGCTGCGGTGGGACCGGGTGGGACAGCTGCCTTTCGCTTCGCTCGCCGCCACGGCGCAGCATGGCGACCGGGCCGTGCGTGCCGCGCAGGACTGGCTCGCGACCAACTACCGCACGCCGCATCCGGTGGCCGGAATGCTGGCGTGCTCCGGCCTGCCGGACCGAAGCTTCAAGCGCCGCTTCCGCGCCGCGACCGGCCTTTCGCCGCTCGACTACGTCCATGCCCTGCGCGTGGAGGAAGCGAAGCAGATGCTGGAGATGGAGACCATGTCGGTGGACGCGATCGCGGCCGAGGTGGGCTACGAGGATCCGGCCTTCTTCCGGCGCCTGTTCCGCCGGCATGTGGCGCTGACGCCGGCGGCCTATCGGCGCGCCTTCGCCCGCCCCGTGCCCGTGGCGATCGCCGGAGCAAGCGCCGGCCGGCGCTACGGCAGGCTCGAATAGACCGCCGGGCCTTCGAAATCCTGCTTGCCGAGATCGACGCCGGCGTGGCGCAGGATGGCGTAGGCCATGGCGATGTGGAAATGCAGGTTCGGCAGGGCGTAGTGCAGCAGGAAGGGCAGGCCGGCGAAGCGGCGGGTGCGGCCGCCCATGGTGACGTCGATCACCCGCTCCTCCGACCCGTCGATCTGCTCCGGCCGCAGCGCCTGCAGATGGGCGAGGGCTGCGTCGAGCCGGGCGGCCAGATCCGGCAGGCTCGCGGCGGCCGAGCGGAAGGGGTGATGGAAGCCGCGGTTGAACACGGCGAAATCCTCCGCTTCCGGCTCGGGCAGCGCCTGGCCGGCCAGGCGGGCCGCGGCGCCGCGGGCGCCGTCCGCCGCGATCTGGACCTGGCGGTGCAGCGGGAACATGTCCGGCGCCAGCCGGCTCTCCAGCAGGATCGCCGGGTCGAAGCCCCTGGCCGCGGCATGCGCCTCCGCCTTCTTCAGGATGCCGGCACAGTTGGTCAGCATGCGCACGAAGACCGGCACTGAGGCCTGGTACATCGAGATCGTCATGGTCGTGCCCTCCGGCCCTCTGATATCAGCGAGCCCACAAAGAGATCGTCATTGCGAGCGCAGCGAAGCAATCCAGGGCGGCAAGAGCGGAAGCATGGATTGCTTCGTCGGCTTCGCCTCCTCGCAATGACGGTTCTTTTTTCTGTTCCGCCTTGTCCGCCTACCGCGGCCGCAAGGCCACCGCGTAGACCAGGCTGTCGGCCTCGGCGCCGCGCAGATGCGGGACGCGGTCGTCCTGGTCGGTGACGACGGCGGTCTCGCCCTCGGTCACCGCCAGGTGCCGGCCGATGTCGATCACCGCGGTCCCGCGCAGCACGTAGAACAGCCAGACCGGCGCCGGCTCCAGCATCGCGTCGGCATCGTCCAGCGCGACCACCCGGTGGTCGATCTGCAGCGACCGGTCGGCGATGATGTTGAGGTCGCGCACCGGCCCGGCGATCAGCTTGCAACTGGTCGCGGCCTCGCCGTCGAAATCGAAGGGCTCGTGCGGCCGGTCGAGGCGCACCGTGCGTGGCAGGGCGCCGGGCTCGGCGATGGTCAGGTCCATGCCACGGCCGGACAGCAGCATGATGGTGCGCCCGCAGCCCGGGAAGGTGGAGAAGGGGCCGTCGGTCTCGACCTCGGCCAGGCTCAGCCGCCAGAGGAAGCCGCACGGCGTGTCGCCCGGCTCGACCGCGATCTCGGCCGTCCGTCCCCCGCCGTTGCGCCAGGGCATCAGGCGGTGCTGGGCGGGCGGGATGATGCGGGTCGGCATGGGCGGCGCAGTCTCGGGCGGCGGAACCGAGGGAACGATAGCACAGGACGGCCCGGGTCCACCTGTGCTTGCAGCGTCACTTGCCATCGCGGGAGCAGCCGTCGGGGCGGGGCCTGGGGCCGCGGCGGTCGGGCGGCACCTTGCAGTTGTCCACGCGCTGCTTGTCGCTGGCCTGTCGCCCAGGCGCTCCTTGCCGGTCTTGTCGGGGCCGGTCTTGACCGGCGCGCCGGCCGGGGCGGGCGCGGCCTGGGCCCAGGCGACGGAGGCGCACAGGGCCAGCGCCAGGCCCGCCGCCGCGCTGCGAGCGACTTTGCCCCAGGCCATCCTGCCCTCCGTCACCTGGCGTCGTGGAAGATGATGCCGAGGGTGTGCCGGCGGCCGCCGCGCAGCCGGCTGACGCCGTGCCGCAGGTTGACCCGGTAGTCGCCTCGGGTCCCGGCGACCGGCCGGTGATGGACGGCGAAGGCGACGCCGTCGCCCTGGCCCAGCGGCACCACCTCCGGCCGCGACTGCATGCGCGGCCGCTGCTCGGTCAGCACGAACTCGCCGCCGGTGAAGTCGCGGCCAGGCTCCGACAGCAGGATCGCGACCTGCAGCGGGAAGGCGAGGTCGCCATACAGGTCCTGGTGCAGGCAGTTGTAGTCGCCCGGCTCGTATCGCAGCAGCAGCGGCGTCGGCCGGGTCTGGCCGGCCTTGTGGCAGGCCTTCAGGAAGGCCTCGTGCTGCGCCGGGTAGCGGGTGGCGATGCCCATGCGGCGGTTCCACTCATTGGCGACCGGCGCCAGCCGGGGGTAGAGGGCGGCGCGCAGCCCGGCGACCGGCTCCGGCAGCGGATAGCCGAAATACTTGTACTCGCCCTGGCCGAAGCCGTGCCGGGCCATCACCACGCGGCTGCGGAACGGCTCGTCCCGCGGGTAGAGCGCGGCGATGGCGCGGCATTCCTCGGGCGTCAGCAGCCCCGGCAGCACCGCCGCGCCGTACCGGTCCAGCTCCGCGGCCGCGGCGTCCCAGTCGAGCCGTGCGACCCGGTCGGCGGGGGAGGGTACGGCGTCGTCATGGCGGCGGAGAAGCGAGCGGGGCATCGGTTGGTCCTCGATGGTGTGACGCCAGCATGGCGCTCCCGGTTCCGCCGCGCACTCCGGCTCTTGCGGTCGAATTCGGGCGCGCCCGCGGCCCGACGCGGGGCTGATTCCCATGCGCTGCCGCAAATTGCATCGCGGCAATGGTGACGATTCCGCGCTTTGGGCCGGCGGCCGGCTGTGGCATGACTTCCCGGTCGTTCTCCTTGAGCACAGCCGCCGCCATGCAGCCCTTCACCACGCTCACCGCCGTCGCCGCGCCGCTGCCGATCGTCAATGTCGACACCGACATGATCATCCCGAAGCAGTTCCTGAAGACGATCAAGCGCACCGGCCTCGCCGCCGGCCTGTTCTACGAGCTGCGCACCGACGAGCAGGGCAACCCGAAGGACTTCGTGCTCGACCGGCCGGCCTACAAGAAGGCGCAGATCCTGGTCGCCGGCGACAATTTCGGCTGCGGCTCGTCGCGCGAGCACGCGCCCTGGGCGCTGCTGGACTTCGGCATCCGCTGCGTCATCGCGCCCAGCTTCGCCGACATCTTCTACAACAACTGCTTCAAGAACGGCATCCTGCCGATCGCCTTGCCGCAGGAGCAGGTCGAGCTGCTGATGAAGGACGCCGAGAACGGCGCCAACTCGACCCTGACGGTCGATCTGGAGAAGCAGGAGATCACCCGGCCGGACGGCCAGACCGTCCGCTTCGAGTTGGATCCGTTCCGCAAGCACTGCCTCTTGAACGGGCTCGACGACATCGGCCTCACCCTGCAGCAGGCCCCGGCGATCGACAGCTTCGAGGCCAAGCGGAAGTCGGCCCAGCCCTGGCTGGCGGCCTGATCCGTCGCGACATCCGAAGAACGAAGAGGAACGGACGTGTCCAAGAACAAGAAGCTGCTCGTCCTCGCCGGTGACGGCATCGGCCCGGAGGTGATGGGCGAGGTCAAGCGCGTCGCCGAATGGATGGGCAGCCAGCGCGCGGTCGGCTTCGACATCGAGGAGGAGCTGGTCGGCGGCTGCTCGATCGACGCCAACGGCGTGCCGGTCACCGACGCGACGATGGAGAAGGCGCTGGCCGCCGACGCCGTGCTGCTGGGCGCGGTCGGTGGGCCGAAATGGGACGGCGTCGACTTCGCGATCCGGCCCGAGGCCGGCCTGCTGCGCCTGCGCAAGGACATGGAGCTGTTCGCCAATCTGCGCCCGGCGCTGGTCTACCCGGCCCTGGCCGACGCCTCGACCCTGAAGCGCGAGGTGGTCGAGGGCCTCGACATCCTGATCGTGCGCGAGCTGACCGGCGGCGTCTATTTCGGCGAGCCGCGCGGCATCACCGATCTCGGCAATGGCGAGCGCCGCGGCGTCAACACCCAGGTCTACACGACGTCTGAGATCCGCCGCGTCGCCGCCGTGGCTTTCGAGCTGGCGCGCAAGCGCGGCAACAAGGTCTGCTCGGTCGAGAAGATGAACGTCATGGAATCGGGCCGGCTGTGGCGCGAGGAGGTGACCAAGCTGCACCAGGAGCAGTATGCCGACGTCCAGCTCAGCCACATGCTGGCCGACAACTGCGCCATGCAGCTGGTGCGGAACCCTAAGCAGTTCGACGTCATCGTCACCGACAACCTGTTCGGCGACATGCTGTCGGACGAGGCGGCGATGCTGACCGGCAGCTTGGGCATGCTGCCCTCGGCCTCGCTCGGCGCGCCCGACGCCACCGGCCGCCGCAAGGCGCTGTACGAGCCGGTGCACGGCTCGGCACCCGACATCGCCGGCCAGGGCAAGGCCAACCCGATCGCGACGCTGCTCAGCTTCGGCATGATGCTGCGCTACAGCTTCGACCTCGGCGCCGAGGCCGACCTGCTGGAGGCGGCGGTGTCCGACGTGCTGGACCGCGGCATCCGCACCGCCGACATCGCCGGCACGGGGGCCACCCAGGTGGTGTCGACCGGCGACATGGGCACGGCGATCCTGGAGGCGATGGCCGCGCGGTCTCGCTGAGCCGACGGCCCTCCAGTATTTGTGCAGTGCAGCAGGGCGGGGCCGCGGGTCCCGCCCTTTTTGTCTGGCGTTTCGCTAGTCCCCGCGCATAAACGAATCAATTTTGCGCGATTCGCGGCGATAGGCGGCGGGGAGAGTTCCCGACTGTTCTTGCTCGCGGTTCCTTTTACGTCCAGTTGACGTAGCGTCCGGCTGGCCTTCGACCGGGCGCAGGGATTCAATCTCATCGAGACTTTGAACAGTGCTTGACGGCGTATCGCTTGCGCGTTGACCTGATGTTACAAACGCAACGTTGCGCAACATATCGGTCGACGACCAGGGGGGATACGTCGAGATGAAGCAGGGGATCATCGGGACCGTTTCGCGCTTCGCGCTCGCGGTGGCGGGCCTCTCCGCCGCGGCGGGGCTCGGGGCCGGATCGGCGCAGGCGGCCGGCTTCTATATCCAGGAGCAGAGCGTGACCGGCCTCGGCCGCGCCTTCGCCGGCGGTGCCGCCGCGGCCGACGACGCCAGCACCATCTATTTCAACCCGGCCGGCATGGGCTTCCTGAAATCCGGCGAAGTCATGATCGGCGGCAGCCTGCTGATCCCGGACTCGCGCCTGAAGGACGACGGCTCGACCATCGACTATCCGGCCTTCCGCACGCCGGGCGGCATCCTCAACCCGCCGCCCGGCGCGATCTCCGGCGACAGCAAGAGCGGCAATCCGTACGATCCGACGCTGGTGCCGAGCGGCTATGTCGCCGTGCCGGTGCCGAACACCGAAAACCGCCTCTGGTTCGGCATCGGCCTCGGCGCGCCCTTCGGCCTGGAGAGCGACTATGGTGGCAACTGGTTCGGCCGCTACGACGCGACCAAGACCGAGTTGCAGGTGTTCAACTTCGCGCCGTCGGTGGCTTATCGGGTGAATGACTGGCTGTCGATCGGCGGCGGCATCGACATCTCCTATGCCTGGGCCAAGCTCGAGAGCAAGGTGCCGAACCCGGTTGCTCCTATCGCGCCGGCCTTCGCCGATGACGGCGACCTGACGATCAAGGGCGACAGCTGGGCGGTCGGCTACAACATCGGCGCCATCGTCCAGCCGGTGGAGGGCACCCGGATCGGCGTGCATTTCCGCTCCGGCGTCGACCACATGCTGGATGGGCGGGCCAAGCTCGACGGCATCGACTTCCCGCCCCTGCCGGGCCTGCCGGCGACGGCCGACTTCGCCACCGGCGGCCGCGCCAAGCTGAACCTGCCGCCGATCCTGTCCTTCGGCATCCGGCAGGAGGTCACGCCGCAGATCGCGCTTCTGGGTGGCGTCACCTGGTACGGCTGGTCCTCCTTCAAGGAGATCCGGGTCAAGCGATCGGACGGCGGCGACGATCTGGTGAACGAGCAGCGCTACCAGGACACGGTCGGCTTCTCGGTCGGCGGCGAATATTACTGGAACCAGGACCTGACCCTGCGCGCCGGCTTCCAGTACGACCCGACGCCGACCAAAGCCGGCTTCCGCTCCAGCCGCACCCCGGACGGCGACCGCTACTGGCTGTCCGCCGGCCTCAGCTACGACGTGATGGAGAACCTGTCGGTCGACTTCGCCTACACCCACATCTTCATCGATGCCCGCAAGATGGACACCGATCGCGAATTCTTCGCCGGCACGCCACTGGAGACCCAGGTGGACTACGACGCCAAGAACAGCGGCAGCGTCGACATCGTGGCATTGGGGCTGCGGTACCGGTTCTGACCGAGACCTTTGATAATGCTACTGGCGTGGCCGTCTGATGGCGGCTTCTCCGCTTCCGGTGCTCACGGACTTTCACGTCCGCTGCGCTCCGGTTCTCGAAGCCACCACCAGCCGACTCACGCCAGCGCATTCTCAAAGGTCTCTGGCGCTCATCCCCTTTGAATTAGCCCGATCGCCTCCGCGACCGTCCTGACGTCACCGAAGTTGCGGTAGATCGCAGCCAGGCTGGCGCGGTGCTCCGGCTCCGGGCCGAGGCAGGCGTCGGCCAGCATCACCGTCCGGAAGCCGCAGGAATAGGCGTCGCGGGCCGAGGCCTCGCAGCAGACATGGGTGACCGCGCCGGCGATCAACACGGTGTCGATGCCGCGCGCGGCCAACCGGTCCGGCAGGTCGCAGGTGCCGGGGAAGAAGGCGCTGTAGAGCGCCTTTCGACACTGCAGATCGCCGGTCCGGACCTCGAGGCCGGGATGCAGCGCCGCCCGCGGATCGCCCTCGGCCGCTGCAGCCCGATAGTGGGCCGCCGGCACGGCCCCGAGAACCTCATCCAGCAGCGGTGCCGGAACATCGGCCGCAGGTCGGACCCAGGCGACCAGACCGCCGGCGGTCCGCACCGCTGCAGCGAGGCGGTTGACGTTGGCGACCACGGTCTCGGCATCGACCACGGCGTCGATCCGCGGCGGCTCGATCGTGAACAGCACGGTGAGGTCGACGACCACCAGCGCCGTCTTTCGTGGAACGATTGTCTCGAAGGCGTGCAGCCGCCCGCGGCGGCGGCTCATCCGCTCGATTAGCCGGGGCGGCAGCCAATCGCTGGCGCTGTCCACGGGCTAGGTCGAGACCCCCGCCCGGCGCAGCTCGTCCCCCAAGCGGCCCGTGACCCACAGCCCGTACATGCGGAAGTCGCTGGCCAGCGACCACAGCGGATAGGTGAAGGTGGCCGGGCGGTTGCGCTCCACGAAAAAGTGGCCGATCCAGGCGAAAAGATAGCCGGAGACCGCGGCCGCGAGCAGCCACCACCAGCTGCCGGTGACGATCAGCAGGAGGAGGCAGATCAGCGCCAGGGTGGTGCCCAGGAAATGCAGCGCCCGGGTCCGCGGCTGGGCGTGCTCACGCAGGTAATAGGGCCAGAAGGCAGAGTAGCTCGGCAGCGTTTCGGCCATCTCCGATCCTCCCTTTGTCCAGCGGCCAGCCGGCACTTGACGGCATGATCGCCGCGCGCTCGACGCATGGCTGTGCCATTGCGCCTGGATCGGCATACATTCTACCGAGTGCGTCCCCAACAGCAATCGAACAGCCGGATCATCGTCATGGGCTATCGGGTCGCGGTCATCGGAGCCACCGGCAATGTCGGTCGCGAGATGCTTTCCATCCTCGCCGAGCGGAATTTCCCGGCCGACGAGGTCGTCGCGCTCGCCTCCGAGCGCTCGGTCGGGCGCGAGGTCTCCTTCGGCGAGGACGACGTCCTCAAGGTGCAGGACCTCGCCAAATTCGACTTCACCGGCATCGACATCGTGCTGTCCTCGCCGGGCGCCAAGGTCTCGGCAGTACACAGCCCGCGCGCGGCCAAGGCCGGGGCGGTGGTGATCGACAACACCTCGCATTTCCGGATGGATCCGGACGTGCCGCTGGTGGTGCCGGAGGTCAACCCGCAGGCGATCGCCCAGTTCCGCAAGAAGGGCATCATCGCCAACCCGAACTGCTCCACCATCCAGATGGTGGTGGCGCTGAAGCCGCTGCACGAGCTGGCCAAGATCCGCCGCGTCGTGGTCTCGACCTACCAGTCGGTCTCCGGCGGCGGCAAGGAGGCGATGGACGAGCTGTTCAACCAGACCCGCGCCATCTACGTGAACGACCCGATCGTGAAGGAGAAGTTCACCAAGCAGATCGCCTTCAACGTCATCCCGCATATCGATGTCTTCATGGAGGACGGAATGACGAAGGAGGAGTGGAAGATGGTGGTCGAGACCAAGAAGATCCTCGACCCCGCGATCAAGGTCGTCTCGCATTGCGTGCGGGTGCCGGTCTTCATCGGCCATTCCGAGATGGTGAACATCGAGTGCGAGAACCCGGTCTCGGCCGAGGAGGCGCGCGCCGCGCTGAAGCGGGCGCCGGGCGTCTCGGTGGTCGACCACCGCGCCGACGAAGGCTACGTCACCCCGGTCGAATGCGCCGGCGAGGACCTGGTCTATGTCAGCCGCATCCGCGAGGACGTCACGGTCGAGAACGGCCTGTCCTTCTGGGTGGTCGCCGACAATCTTCGCAAAGGTGCCGCGCTGAACGCGGTCCAGATCGCCGAAGTTCTGGTCAAGGACGGCCATCTCCGCTAGGTCGCCTGATACGTCCGACCATTGCCGCGGAAGGGGATCCCCGATCGGGATCCCCTTCTGCTTTGCTGTCGGGGGCCTTTCCCAATCGATTTTGATCTAAGTTCGTTTCAATATAGACAATTTTATCTAATCTCCATAGATAGGGGTGACTTCATCCCTATCCGCTGGCTGCGCATGAGCTGCCTGACCGCCTGTGAGATCGAACGCTCGGCCCGAATCCTGCTGCGCCGGCACGGCCAGGCCGCGCCGCAGGAGGCGCGCCGGCAGGCGGACTCCTGCGCCGGCAACGGTCAGCGGCACTGGGTGGCGACCTGGCTGCTGATCGCGGAGATCTGCGAGGAGCTGCTGGCCGCCGGCACCGGGCCAATCACGCATCCGGCAGGGTGAAGACGGCGCAGGGCGTCGCGATGCCGCGCAGCGCATGCTCGCCCAGCGGCACCAGCGGCGCCGTGGTCTCGGCGGCGACCGCGCCCGAGATCAGCACCGGCCGGCCGAGCGGCCGGCACAGCCCCTCCAGCCGGCTGACCAAGTTGACGGCGGGACCGATGGCGGTGAAGTCCAGCCGGTCGGCGGCGCCGATATTGCCCCACAGCACCTCGCCCAGATGCAGCGCCGCGCCGAAGGGCAGCGGCGGCAAGCCCTGCGCCCGCCGCGCGGCGTCGAGATGGGCCATGCCGGCGCGGGCGGCGGTGATCGCGCGCAGCGCCGCGTCGCAGGCCTCGGCCGGCGCGTCCGTGACCGGGAAGATCGCCAGCACGCCGTCGCCGATGAATTTCAGCACCTCGCCGCCGAAGGCGTGCACCGCCCCGGCGATGCGGTCGAACCAGGCGTCGAGCGCGGCGATCACCTCGGCCGGCGGCGTCGCCTCGGACAGGGCGGTGAAGTCGCGCAGATCGGCATAGAGCAGAGCGGCGCGGATGGTCTCGCCGGCGCCGCGACGCAGCGCGCCCGCCTGCACCCGGGCGGCGCTGCGCCGGCCGAGATAGGCCTCCAGCAGCGCGGCCAGCGCCGCCCGTGCGGCCAGCGCGGCCAGCGGCGCCGCGGCGAAGCG
>NZ_JAHVDK010000049.1:0-26150 GCF_051487185.1 Inquilinus limosus | reverse complement strand
ATCGACGCGTTGTTGATGAGGACGCCGTGGCCCTGTTCGCGGAAATGGGGCAGCGCTGCACGAGCGCCATGGATATACCCGAACAGATTCGTCTCGATCACGCGCCGATAGGCGTCCATCGGCGCCTCCTCGAAACGCGCGAAGAGCGTGACGGCGGCGTTGTTCACCCACACGTCGATCCGCCCGAAATTCTCGATGGCCGCACGGGCGAGGGCCTGCACGGCCTGCGGATCCGTCACGTCGGTCGGCACCGCGATCGCCCACGCGCCGAAATTGCGGCTTTCCTGGGCCGCCTCCTCCAATGCCTGTTCCCGCCGCGCCGCCAGGACCAGGGCGGCGCCGCGCCTGGCGAAGGCGTGCGCAGCGGCGCGGCCGATGCCGCTCGAGGCTCCGGTGATGACGACGACCGCGTCCCGTAGTTTCCGCGCCATGGACCACCCCGCACGTCATGCTTCCGGCGCTCGTGCCACCGGAGGGTTGTTGCAATGAGGTCAATCGAACCGTCGTGATCGAGGTTCCGCCTCGGCCGATGCAAGGAGTGTCCGCCGGCGGCGGTCTCACATCGGCATTGTCTCCTCGATCATGTAGTGGATCGTCTGGAGCACGATCTTGCCGTCCTGGATAACAAACGAGTCAGCGCCATCTTCGACGCTCTTGCCGGGGACGCGGGCGCGCCACTCCAAAAATGCGTAAGGACCGTCGATGAGCTTGGTGGGGAATTCGAATTCGGCATCGCCAATGGCTTCGCGAAGCTTCCTCTGCAGCCGTCGGACGGCATCGTGCCCACGAAACGCGCCGCGGCTGGTCAGCACGACCACATCGGGGGCGTAGTTGCGCTCGATATCGCGCTCGACTTCGTGACGCTGGCGAAGGGCGAGGTGATCATCCAGGACGTCGACCGGCGACCGGCGATTCAGATCGGCCATTCGTCCCTCCACGCACTTGGTCGGACCGCCTCAGTTCCCACTCTCACGGCAGGGTGAAGACGAACAGGGCGTTGCCGCGCGGCGCGCCGTAGAGCTCCGGGGCGAAGCCCTCCACCCAGCCACCCCAGCCGGAGGGCACGGCGACGTATTGTTTTCCGGCGACACTGTAGGTGACGGGACTTCCATGGATGCCGCTGCCGGTCTGGAATTCCCAGAGTGGCCTGCCGTTCCGTGCGTCGAGCGCCATGAACTCGCCTGTTGCTTTGCCGACGAAGACGAGGCCGCCGGCGGTGGTGAGCAGCGAGGAGACGACCGGGTGCTCCGTCCGCCAGGCCCAGGCTTCCCGCCCAGTCAGCGGGTCGAAGGCTTTGACGAAGCCTTCCCGCCGCGAGCGGCTCGGCTTGGCCCCGCCACCCCAGTACGGCAGGCTCTCCCGGAACTCGGCTTCCTGGGCTTGGAACATGGCGCACATCTCGATGACAGGTGCGTAGAGGAGTCCCGTTTTCTGGCTGTACGAGGCGTGATTCCACTCCTTCCCGCCGGCCGGGCCGGGGCAGATCTCGGTGCCCGCCGCCGTGGGGACGCGCCGGACCGTCACCGCCCCGGTCTGCGGGGGGATCTCGCCCCAGGTCGTCCGGACGAAGGGCGTTGCATGGACCAGACGGCCGTTCGTGCGGTCGAGGACGAACAGGTAGCCGTTCTTGTCGAAATGGGCGAGCAGCCTGCGTCCATTACGCTCGAACAGAATGTTCTCGCTGACGCCGTCGTAATCCCAGACGTCATGCGGCGTCATCTGGTAGTGCCAGCGGATGGCGCCCGTCTCGGGGTCCAAGGCGAGGATGGTGTCGGTGTAGAGATTGGCCCCCGCCCGGCCGCTGCCTTCGAACACCGGCCCCGGGTTGCCGGTCGACCAATAGACGAGGTCGAGCTCCGGATCATAGCTGCCGGTGATCCAGGCGGGGCCGCCGCCGCGCTGCCAGGAGTCCCCCTCCCAGGTCTCCGCTCCCGGCTCCCCAGGCTTCGGGACCGTATAGCGTCGCCATGCCGGCCGGCCGGTTTCCAGATCAAAGGCGTCGATATGGCCGCGCACCCCGTACTCGCCCCCCGAACTGCCGACCAGCACCTTGTCCTTGACCACAAGCGGCGCGACCGTGGCGCTCTCGCCGGCGCGAGGGTCGGCGAACATCCGTTCCCAGACCGGGCTGCCGGTGACGGCGTCAAGCGCGACGAGACGGCCGGTAGGCGTGACGAAGAAGACCTTGCCGGCGGCGACGGCGACACCGCGATTGACGTTCCCGCAACACAGCGGGACGTCGATCGGGATGGCGTGATGGTAGTGCCAGAGCATGGCACCGGTGGCGGCGTCGAGCGCCCAGACATGGGCATCGGGTCCGGTCAGGAACATGACGCCGTCGACCACGATCGGCGTGGCCTCGAAGGCGAAATTGGCCGGGCCGGCGATCAGCCCGATGGGGGTGTACTGGAACGCCCAGGCTGCCTTTAACGAAGCGACGTTCCCCGTATTGATCCGGTCAAGTGCGCTGTAGCGCTGGCCGTCATAGGCCCCGTAGTAGGTGAGCCAGTTCTGCGGCTCCGAGCGGGCACGGACCAGACGCGCGCCGGTGATTTCGACCACCGGCGGTGCTGTCCCCCTCAGGCGCGCATTGTCAGCCTGCAAGGGTCGGCTTTCCTGAGTGACCGGCAGCGGCGGCCGGTCCGCCGAGCACCCAAGCGACGCCAGAGGCAGCATCACTGTGACCCAGAGCAACCGGAAGACTCTTCCCTGTCGCATCACCGCCTCCTCAGCGAGAGCTGGGAGGTTGCGGCTGCGGGGGCCGGTCGAGGCGCGCTTCGGGCGGTGTTTCGCCACGCACGATGATGAAGCCGAGCATGCCGCGGCCGACGTGATTGCCGACTGGGCAGCCGAACCAGTAGAACCCGGGCTGATCCAGTCGGATGCGCGCCCGGCCGCCTTGCTGTGCCGGAAGCTCAAGCACCTGCCGGCCGCCGTTGCTCGGCAGGATGGCCGCATGGGTGGTGTAATCGTGATTGGAGAAGCGCAGCTCCAGCGGGCCACCGTGCGGCATCACGATCACGGCCGGGCGCCAGAGCATGTGGTGTGGCGGCACCTCGACATCGACCCGCATCACGCCGTCGGATCCCGGTTCCGCATGGGCAAGCCCGCCGAGCGCGTAGAGCTCGGCGACGGTGGCCTCGTTCGATGTGTCGAGTTCGGGCAGCTCGTTGATGAGGCGGGCGACCGGCGGATCCAACTGCGACAGCACGCTCGGCCGCGCCAGCCCGGCGTATTCGCAGCTCGCCACCGCGACTCCGATCAGGGGCAGCGACCATCGGAGGGCGCAGAGTGGCATGGCACACCTGTCGCGGATCCCGCCGTCGTATGATCAACAGGATCAGTCCTTCAAAGTTCCTCACCCGGCGCTGTTAGGCGCCATGTAGCCCTTTGAAGCTGTGCACCTACCCGAAAGCCGACCCTGGGTCCCGGCACAGCGTCAACGCAAATTATGGTTCGGTTATCGCTCGTTGGAACGCTTCTGCGCCGATGGGGTAGACTCGCAGCCATTCACCGCTGGCTGGTCATGCACCTGACCGCCCTCGCAGAAGGCCGCTCCCTGACGACGATCTCGCTGCGCTGGGCCACTCTCGTGGCGGTCCGCAAGCGGTTGAAGCGGCAGCTCGCACTCGACGAAGCCGAGTTCGAGGCCTTTTTCCGCAGCATGCGCCGGACCAAGGACGCCTGGCCGCCGCGCATATCGACATTGCTCGAGCTGAACCAGCGAGCCGCTTCCTTGGTGCTGACCCTGGTACTGACCCCCCAGCACACAACCGAACCTGGTCGGCGTAGAACTGGCCGGCGGGAGAGGGCAGGGGCACCGGGCCCTACGGGACATGTCGCTGCTGCTGATCGGGTTCGCCGGCGCCTTCCGCCGCTCAGAGCGCGCCGCCTTCGATCGTTGCGACCTGTCGATCTCGGCCGAGGGCCTGGCGCTGTTGTGATGACCGCGGCCGACCGCAAGGGCATCTCGCTCGAGGACGCCATGCGCCACGGCCGCTGGAAGAGCGTCAGCTCGGCCCGGATCTACCGCCGCCACTCCTCGCTGTGGCAGGGGAATTTCACGGACAAGCTGCTGCGGGACGAGTAGTGCGGCTGCTCGGGCAACCGGATCCGGGACCGGCTCTCAGTCGAGGTGTACGCGACCCATACGGAACTCGCGGCCGGCTCTCTCGCACCAGATCCGGGCCTGCGACGGCGGCAAAGCCTCAATGGTCCCGGTGGCGCTCCGGTCGCGACCGTTCCAAGCCGCCCTGGCCGCGGCACGACGCAAACTCTTGCACCGAGCATGGCTCTTGTAGCGCCGCGGCGGCAATTTTGCTTCGCAGGCGCGGCTTAAATCGCTCGAGCCGCAGCATCAACACGTCAGCCGGATCGTAATTATCGTTTGCGTGGCGGATAACCGTCATCATTGCTTTTCGAAATGGCAAGTCGAATGCGCCAATCATGGCGGTGTCGCCGTCGCATTGCTATCGGAATGCTGTATCAGTGGCGCCCTGCTGCTGACCGCGCCGGTGCAGCGCACGACAAATCCGGTCGAGGACGTCGGCTGGCTGATATGGTTTGGGAAGAAGCGGGCCATGCTCGCAGAACTCCCCCGCGACCTCGCCTGAGATCATTGCGCCCGAGGTGAGCACGACCTGGATCTCGGGCCGATGGCCGCGAATCCATCGCCCCAGGTCGACGCCATTGATCGCCCCCGGCATCTCGATATCGCTGAACACGACATCGAACGGGATGTTGCCCGAGGCCAGGACCTCGATGGCATCCTCGCCCGTCGAGGCCTCGACCATACGATGGCCGCAGCCGCGCAGGAAGTCGGACACCCACAGGCGGATCCAGAACTCGTCCTCGACCACCAGGATCGTCAGCGCCACACCGTCCGGCGCGGTCGGAATGCCGTCCGTCATCATCACCCTCTCGCGGCAGACGATGGGAGACCCCGGCGAACCTAACCCGCAGCGTTAGCCGGGGTTCCGTCCCGGGAGCAGCGCGGGCGACAGTCACCGGCGACGAGGCGTCGGGTGTCGGCGCGCCTCGCCGCCGGCCCCGATCCCGTGCCGGGATCGGGTCCGCTGCTGGGGGCAGCGGCATGGACAAGAGTGCCCGACCGGCCGACGCGCGTCAGGTTGGCCGTTCGGCTGGGCGGTAAGCGGACTCTGCAGGTTTGGCGCTCTCTAGCCAGCAGCCCCGCGCTGCTCTTCGCGAGCAGCCTCCCAGACCTCGCGGGCGGCATCAGCATTCATCGCGGCGATGGCAAGGCCAACGATCAGGTCCGGCCAAGCGGACGCCCAGCGATAGGCCGTCACCAGACCGGCGCCGATGATGGCCATATTGGCCAGGACATCGTTGCGCGCCGAGAGGAAGGCGGCGCGAGTCAGGCTGCCGCCGTGGGCGCGGTAGCGTGCCAGCATCAGGGCGCAGGCGAAGTTGACCAGCATGGCGCCCGCCCCGGCGAGGGTCATGGCGACGGGCTCGGGCGGCACCGGCGCCATGAACTTCTCCCAGGCGGTCCAGAGGGTGGCGAGCCCGGGGACGAGCAGGATCCCGGCGAGCGCCATGCCCAGTCGAGCCCGCTGTCGCAGGCCCCAGCCCAGCCCGAGCATGATGAGCAGGTTGACCGAGGCGTCCTCGAGGAAGTCGATGCTGTCGGCGAAGAGCGAGACGGAGCCGATCGCCAGAGCCACGGCGAACTCGATGCCGAAGTAGCCGAGGTTGAGCGCCGCGACCCGGCGCACGACCCGCCGGAGGCCGAGGTTGGTTGCCACATCGTCCATCGTATCGGGTTCCTATCGGTTCTCGTCGTGCGCCTCGAAGACCTGCCGGGCGTAGGCATCGAGCAGGGTCTCGCAGGCGCGCAGGCGCTCCGCCGCCTCTGCCGCGAGGCTGCCGCCGTAAAAGTCGATCTTGCTGATCTTCCCGAGCCAGCCCTGGAGCTTTTTGAGGTCGACGTCGTTCTCTTCGAGCTCGGCGTAAGTGAAGTGGTTGGCGGCCCTCTCCTTGGCGATCTCGGCCTCGAAGTCGCCGCACTTGTCGAGGAACTCGCGGTACGCCTCGTCCCGGTCAGCACGGAAGCGGGCGACCACCTTCTCCTCCTGCGCCCGGTCCAGCCCGACCGTCTCCAGGATCACCGCCTCGCCGCCCGCCGTTGCGACATCGTTCTCCAGGATCTTCAGGCGCCGCGCGTGTTCCTCGGACTTGGGCAGCAGGCAGACGCCGCTTTGCAGGTAGACGGCGCCCATCCCCTTGAGCTTCCGCCAAACCGCAATGCGCGGCGGGGCAGGCTCGGCGGGCATCTTATAGGTGAACAGCAGCCAATCAATCGATACCATTCTTTCCGTTTAAATGATACCACCGTATGAAATCAAGGGATCGGGGGTTCGACAGGTGCAGCGGCATCGACGGCCCAACGGGCTCACCGCTCGAAGAGCTGTGCGCGCCCTCGCGCCAAACCTGTTCGGTCCCGGCCGCGTTTGGCTGCTCCGTCGTTGGTCCTGGGCCCAAGCATCCTCCAAATGGGGGATCGTCCGCCTCCCGCCACGCGATAAATCGCTTGTGACCAAGAACCGAGTTGTCGGGGGCGGCGGGGCAGCTTCGCTTGGATGGGGGATGGACATGACAATGGTCAACTCTCCGACGGGCCCAACTCCGGATTGGGCGTGTCGATTTCTGGCCCGGCTGGATCGGGAGCTCGACGACTGGGAGGCGGATTGCTTTCGTCGAGGATGCAGCTTCCTCGCTCGTGGGATGGCCCGGGGAGCCGCTTCCAATTGGAATGCCATGCAGCTGCCCCCCAGCCGCAGGAACGAAGTGAGCGGCGGGCCCTTTTTGGCCCAACCCATGACGAGGTCGGAAGAGGACCGACTTCGCGGACTGCTCATCGCGATCATCCGTGGCCATCGCACGGCTTTGCCCGAGGGCGGATAGCGCTCCTGTTCGCCAGATGCCGCGCCCGATTCCGGATGACGCAGGGCTCTGTTCGTCGGGACAGGACTCCCTTGGCTTCCGGCTGCAACCGCTGAATTCGGGGAGGGGTCGCTAACCGACCCCGGTCACCATCGGCCGGACCTGGAATGCGCCAAGGTGTGCTGCGCTCGCCCCCTCGGCCGCGAGCCAGTGCTGGTACGTCGTCCGGATGCCCTCGGACAGGCCGATCCTGGGGAACCAGCCGAGGGACGCCATCTTGCTCACGTCGAGGAGCTTCCGTGGCGTGCCGTCCGGCCGGCTGGTGTCGAAGCTGAAGCCGCCCGCGTAACCGACGATCTCGGCAACCAGCGCGGCCAGATCGGCGATTGGGATGTCGGTGCCAGTGCCGATGTTGATCGGGGTCGGCTGATCGTAGCGCTGCATGACCGCAACGCAGGCGTCGGCGAGATCATCGACGTGGAGGAATTCGCGGCGCGGCCGGCCCGAGCCCCACAGGGTGACGACGGGCTGGTCTTGGACCTTCGCCTCATGAATCCGGCGGATCAGCGCCGGCAGCACATGCGAGGTCTCCAGATCGAAATTGTCGTTCGGGCCGTAGAGGTTGGTCGGCATCACCGAGACGAAGCGGCAGCCGTATTGCCGCGCATAGGTCTCGACCAGCTTCACGCCGGCGATCTTCGCGATGGCATAGCCCTCGTTGGTCTTCTCGAGCGGGCCGGTGAGCAGATCATCCTCGCGGATCGGCTGGGCGGCGTCGCGGGGATAGATGCAGCTCGAGCCGAGATAGAGCAGCTTCCCGACCCCGGTGCGGTACGCGGCATGGATCACATTCGCCGTGATCATCAGGTTCTCATAGAGGAAGTCCGCGGGACAGCTCATGTTCGCGACGATCCCGCCGACCCGCGCCGCCGCGGCGAACACGATCTCCGGCCGCTCCCGCTCCATCCAGGCCTCCGTGGCGGCCTGGCAGGTCAGGTCCACCGCCGACCGATCCGCCAGCAGGAGCTCGCAACCCTCGCGCTTCAGCCGTCGCACCAAGGCCGAGCCCACCATACCGTTGTGCCCGGTGACCCAGACGCGTTTGCCGCGCAGCTCCAAGGGTTGGCCCGCTGCCCCACTCGCCATTCGATCCCTCTCCCTGCCACAAGGGTTCGAGAATGAGAATCACAATATTTGCCATACATTTTACATTGGGTTTAATTATAGACCAATTAGTTGGTGGCGACACCATATGCAAACGAGAGTGCGGTACCTCCTTGCGACACGGCGCGCCTGCAGCATTCGATTAAATCGACCCGGCGATGACATCAGACGATGACGGTGGGCCAACTGCGCGGAATGCCTTGACCGCGCAGACAGGCCGAACACAAGACTGTATCCGACCAACACGCCGCACCCCACAAGCCCCCTTGCAACGCGGGAGCCTTCCACACAGGACAGACCGCCTGTGCCGACGGCAAAGCCGATGCCGGTGCCGGAAGGGCAGGCCCTATATTCCGGCTTGCGCCGCCGGACTGTAATGGATGCCGGGATTTCTAGCCTGTGCCGGGTCATACGCCAGAAAGCGTATATTCGAGTTCGCACAAATGGAGTAACTGAGGCGGAGAATCTGTCTTGATATTGCCGCATGTCGTATGGTTATTTATCTATTCCAATTGACCATACGTGGATCATCGCTCGCAGTGTGGCCTCCGGCCGGAACTTCGCGGTGCTTCTCATCCTTGCGGGCATTGGCTGGTTCGCCGCGGAAGGGCTGGGCGCGAGGCAAGGCGAGGCGGCGCCCCTGTTAGTGACCGAGGAAGCCCAGTTGGAGGGTGGCATCATTGTCGCTCCGACCGACAATCCGACGACTCAGGTGCCGATGCCGGACAGCGCCTCCGCCGGGTCGCAGGCCATAGGGCGCGATGCGATCGCCGCCCAGGCCGACGCCGAGCATGATCTCGGCCCCATTTGGGCGCTGGGCAGGGAGGTGCCACAGAACTTCGAGAGTGCCGCCTACTGGTATCGCCGCGCACCCGACCAAGGTGGGATCAACGCCAACTACGATCTCGGTGTGCTGCTGGAGCTAGGGCTCGGTGTGCCGCGCGACCGGGCAGCCGCGGTAGCGCGCTTCCGCAAGGCGGCAGATGCCGGCCAGGCGGACGCGCAGAATGTGTTCGGGCTCGCATACCTCAGAGGCTCCGGCGTAGAACGCGATCCGGAAGAGGCGTTGAACTGGTTCCGCAGGGCGAGCGTCGGCGGCAATTCGAGCAATGCCTACAATGCTGGCGGGCTCAATGAGGACCGCGAACTCGGCGCGTCTGATTGGCGCGCCGCCACCGACTGGTACCGGATCGCGGCCGATGCCGGTGACGGGGCGGCCGTCGGCGGCGCTGCTGGAGGCGCTGCGCGCAGCCGCTCGGTCGGTTGTCTGGAATTGAAAGCGTTAATCAGCATAGCCAGGAGGGGCGATGGCAACCGACCTCGTTTGCGGACAGCCGCAAGGCCGCGAGCGTAACAAACCCTCGCATAAGATGCGGCCGGAGAGTGGTTCAATGGAATCCGTTGCTGAGAAGGATCACTGGATTTTGCGAAGGTTGTTGATCTCCTTTTGGAGACACGGCCCCCTTGGCACCGTCAAGCGCGTCAACACAGCTATGGATAGGTATTTTCGTAATGTGCCTGGCAGCCAGCGCCTGTTCCTGTCAATCGATACGCGACTTCATGATATTCAGACCTATCTCGACAGTTCAATCGACAGAAAATTTGGCACCGACACCTCAGGCTACATTCCCCTCGAGCGTTTGACGATTGAAAGCAGAAACGCCCAAGAGGGGATTTGGTACGAGCCGATGTCGGCAAAGATATTTGCGCAGATCATGAATGGTCTAGGCATTAATTGGGAGGAGTTCGACTTTATAGATTTTGGCTCTGGGAAGGGAAGGGTGCTCTTACTGGCGTCGAATTATGGATTTAGGAATGTCGTTGGTGTGGAATTCTCCAAAGAACTTCACCAAATCGCCACGACAAATGTTGCGCTCTGGAATCAGCGCACCCGAAAACGACATAACATCATGACTGTCCATATGGATGCAACGGAATACAGTATACCAAATGTGCCGCTGGTCGTCTTCCTTTACAGTCCGTTTCGGGGCGAGACAATGGCGCGAGTTCTCAACAATATTGCAATATCATTCCACACAAATCCCAGGCAAATCGTGATCGTATTTTACGGTGCAAACGCCGAGACAATAGAGATATTAAAAAAAATGAACTTTCATTGGAGAGAGCTTAGACTTCACGCCGATTGGTCGCAATTCAACAAATATCGAGCTTTCATATTCACTGCTCTGCCGCACAGCGGACTGGATATACGATGAGTCCTGATGCGAGGTCTCACGGTCCCCGCTGGATGGTACACGATGGGCGTCAAACGGGTCACTGTCCGGTGCTCTAACACCGCAGCAATGTGCAACTGATGTCGCCGAGAGTGTAGATCGGCATCGGATCTCGACGCGCCGGTCGGCGCGCCAAGCGTCTGATACCAGCGAGTCTATGCAGCGAGCTTTGTGATCGAAGGGAAGGCGCAGAGGGAGCGGATGCGATCCGGTTCGGCGAGGAGAGCGCACCAGGCTTGGCAGCAGGGCGGGTCAGGAACAGCTCCATGGTGCTGGCGTTGACGGCGGGCAGAACCAGGGTGAAGTCCTCGCCGGTGGCCGGGCGGATGACCGAGTAGATGTAGGCCCATTGATAGCCACACTGGCACAGGCCGGGCGCGCTGTTCCTTGAGCCACCAGCGATCCCGGATCGCCAAATTGCGGCCTCGGCTAAGTGTGCGGATTGACTCGGCGCCCACTTTCCACAGGTATTCTTAGGATTGGCAAGTGTTCCGCCTTCTAGACATGCCGGGCCAGCTCAGTGCACTCTATGCATACGACGCAACTGTATTCCTGGATTGAATATCGATGCAAAAGATAACGTCGAAGAGAATGGGCGAGTTTATCGCTGCTCTGCAGAATTCTGGAGGAAGTGCCGGAAATGGAAATCTACGGAAGACGTTGGATTGGGAAGAAGAATTTTACTGGAAGGTCCAGGGGAAGCTAATCGAATTAGGCAAGATAGTCGCAGGTCGCGGCAAAGGCGGTTCGGTCCGCTTCACGGAGGCGCAAGCTACCGAGTCGGGAATGGAAGTTTCCGAACCTGCATCTGCGGCACCTCTACCTCTCGTTCGTGAACGAGGTCTATATCCAGCGATTAAGGCCTCGATCGAGAGTAAGTGGATCAAAAGATTCGCGCTGGATGATGTTCTCGTGGATGAAACTCACTCTCGCGGATCGAAGGACACTGGCGGAACCTTCACCAGGCCTGACATTACTGCAGCTGGCATTAGGCGATATGTGTATCTCCCTAAGCGGCTGGAGATAGTGACAGTTGAAATAAAGCCCTCTGACGCTCTGAGTATTATTGGCATTCTGGAGGCGATCGCGCACCGCGAAGCAGCTCACAGGGCTTATGTTTTCTATGCCACTTCGAGAGCGCTATTTGACAGTGCTCCAGAGAGCGAACGCATCATGGAGCTTGCGCAGAAGTATGGAATTGGAGTTGTTCTCGTTGAGCAACCGGGCGACGTAGAGAGTTGGGAAATATTGCTTGATGCACTACGGCATGAGCCCGATCCGGCGCGTCTCGATCGCTTCCTGAACGATCTGCCTAGCGAGGACATGAAAAGACAACTTTCAAAGTGGAAGGAATAGGACAAATATTCGGACTCTATCTCCTCCGCCACTCACCTTAATGGAGTGCTCGCTACACGAGCCGCCGCCCCCGAGGCAGACCTAAGACCCTGGCCTGCGGGCCGAGGCTGAGATCAGCCATTGAGGTCGCTCGGCCGACGGTTGGTCGAGCGAAGCCAAGCTGAGGCATGTCCGGTTCGGAGACGCCTCCCCAGCGGCTGCTATCGGCGCACCCCGGCCAGTCTTTGGCGACGAGATTAGTACAACGCCGCGCTTGACGGTCTCGCGTTCTTGAGCCCCGCAAACCACCCGGGCCGAGATGACCGGGCGGTTGAGGCCGCCTTAGCGAGGTTTCGTCCCCTCAAAGCAGATCAGGCGGCGCGGCTCGCGGCGGCCTGGCGCAGGGCCGGCAGCATGTCCTCCGGTTCCGGCCGGCGCGTGTAGTCCGGATTGATCTCAGCGTAGAGGATCGTCCCGTCCTGGGCGATGACGTAGCGGGCCGGCATCGGCATGGTCCAGCTCGGATCGTCGTTGAACGCCGGCAGGTCGTTCTTCAGGCCCTTGTAGAGCTCGACGAGATCATCCGGCAGCCGGAAGCGCAGGCCGAAGGCGGCGGCGACCGCACCCTTGGCGTCCGACAGGATCGGAAAGGTGAGGTTGTTCTGACGCACCGATTTCCGACTGTTCGGCGCGGTCTGGGGCGAGATCGCGACCAGGGTGGCGCCGAGCCTCTCGAATTCCGGCTTGGCCGCTTCCAGCGCCTGCAGCTCCATGTTGCAGTACGGGCACCAGACGCCGCGGTAGAAGCTGACGACCAGCGGGCCGTTGCGCAGCAGCTCGGCCGAGCTGACGAGCCGGCCTTCGGGGTCGTTCAGGGTGAAGGCGGGGGCCCTGTCGCCCGCCTTCAAGGCCTTGTCGGCGGCGCCGGAGGCGATGAGCTCCGCGGTGGCGCGGTGCATGGTCTCGACGACGGGGCGGGGCACGTTGTAGGGCTGCTTCCCGGCCTCGAAATCGGCCTTGAAGGCGTCGAGCCTGGCTTGCAGCGACATGATCGGTCTCCTGGATGTCCGGGCCGCGACGCCCGCGGCCGGTTCGCGCTCCCAAGGTGACTGTGGCCGGATCGCCGAGCTAGCCGGCCCGCTCGAATATGATTCATTCCGGCGAAGAATGATCTCGACTAGCATTCAGCGAGGTGAGGCATCGCTCTATTCCGCAGGAGCATGGGCATGGACAGGCTGGCGGCGATGGAGGCCTTCGTCCGGGTGATGGAGACGGGCTCCTTCTCGGAGGCGGCGCGTCAGCTCCATATCGGCCAGCCCGCCGTGTCCAAGACCATCGCCCAGCTCGAGGACCGGCTCGGCGTCAAGCTGCTGCTGCGCTCCACGCGCGGCCTCACCCCGACCGAGGCCGGGGAGACCTTCTACCATCGGGCCAAGCGCTCGATCGAGGAAGCGGACGAGGCCGATCTCGCCGCCCGCGGGGCCGGCGCCAGCCTGTCCGGCCGGCTGCGGGTCAGCGCGGCCCCGACATTCGCCGCCCTGCACGTCATTCCGCATCTGCCGAAATTCCTGGCGGCTCATCCGCAGCTCGACCTCGAGGTCGTGCTCGACGACCGCCAGATCGACCTGATCGAGGAGGGGATCGACATCAGCCTGCGCATGGGCGAGTTGACGGATTCGAGCCTGACGGCGCGCCGGATCGCCCGGGCTCCGAGGCTGGTCGTCGGCACACCGGCCTATTTCCAGCAGGCCGGCGAGCCGCGCACCCCGGGGGAACTGATCGCGCATGACTGCGTCGTCCACGCCAGGGGCCCGGGGCGCGACGCCTGGATGTTCCGGAAGGAGTCCTCGGAGATCTCCGTGACCGTGCGGGGCCGCCTGCGCGTGTCGGCGGCGGAAGGCGTCCGGTCGGCCGTGCTCGCCGGAATGGGGCTCGCCGTGGCGTCGCAGTGGATGTTCTCGCGGGAGCTAGCGTCGGGCCGGGTCAGGGCCGTGCTGACGGACTGGATCATCGCGCCGATCGACCTCTGGGCCGTCTTCCCCGCCGGCCGCATCGCCAGCGCCAAGGCGCGGGCCTTCGCCGCCTTCGTCGAGGAGCAGCTGGCCTCGTCGGAAACCTCATTCCCGGTGGGAATAGATCCTAGTCCCGGACCCTTCCTACCCGCCACAACCGGCCATCCGTAGCTTCTGCCGCGTCATCCCGAAACGACGGTCCCGCCGCGGGACCTGAAGGAACCGGAGAACGCAGATGTCCGAGCCGGAGCATTTCGACACCCTGATCCTCGGCAGCGGCCAGGGCGGCAAGCTGCTCGCCTGGACCCTGGCCCGAGCGGGCCGGAAGGTCGCCGTGGTGGAGCGGCAATGGGTCGGCGGCTCCTGCCCGGCCGTGGCCTGCCTGCCCAGCAAGAACGAGATCTGGAGCGCGCGGGTCGCCCATCTGGCGCGGCACGCGGCGCAGTTCGGCACCATCACCGGCCCCGTCCGCACCGACATGGCGGCGGTCCGCGGCCGCAAGCAGGGCATGGTCGATCGCGAGATCGCCTTCCATCTGAACGCCTATAAGGAGAGCGGCGCCGAGCTGATCATGGGCACCGGGCGCTTCGTGGCGCCGAAGACCATCGAGGTCGCCTTGAACGACGGTGGCATGCGCTTGGTGTCCGGCGACCAGGTCGTCATCAATGTCGGTACGCATGCCGCCATCCCGGACATCCCCGGCCTCGAGGCCGCCCGCCCGCTGACCCATATCGGTGCCCTGGAGCTGGACACTCTGCCGGCGCATCTGATCGTGCTCGGCGGCGGTTATGTCGGCATCGAGATGGCCCAGGCCTATCGCCGCTTCGGCAGCCGGGTGACGATCGTCGAGCCGGGAGCCCAGCTGATGGGCCGGGAGGACCCCGATGTGGCCGAGGAAATCCGGCGCATCCTGGAGGGCGAAGGCATCCAGATCCTGCTGGGCGCCCAGCCGGTCGACGTGCAGGGCCCTTCCGGCGACCATGTCACCGTCACGCTCCGCACGGCGTCGGGTGAGCGGGCCGTCGAGGGCAGCGACCTTCTAGTCGCGGTCGGCCGGGTCCCGAACACCGCCGGGATCGGGCTCGACGAGGCCGGAATCGAGCTGGACGCCCGCGGCTTCATCCGCGTGAACGACCGGCTGGAGACGAGCGCTCCCGGCGTCTGGGCGATCGGCGAAGCCGCCGGCAGCCCGCAATTCACCCATGTCTCGGTCGACGACCACAGGATCGTCCGCGACAACATGGCCGGCGGCAACCGCAGCACGCGCGACCGGCTGGTGCCCTATGTCATGTTCACCGACCCGCAGCTCGCCCGCGTCGGGCTCGGCGAGGGCGAGGCGCAGCGCCAGGGCATCCCCGTCCGCGTCGCCAAGCTGCCGATGGCCCATGTGCTCCGCACCGAGGCGACGGACGAGACGCAGGGCTTCATGAAGGTGGTCGTCGGCCGGGACGACCGCATCCTCGGCTTCACCATGATCGGTTCCGAGGCCGGCGAGGTCCTGGCCGCCATCCAGACCGCGATGCTGGCCGGGCTGCCCTATCAGACGCTCCGCGATGCCGTGATCGCGCATCTGACGGTCGCGGAGGGACTCGGGCCCCTGCTGTCGAAGGTGCCCGGCGCAGTGAAAGACGCCTCGTCGGCGAGAGAGCCATGACAATCACGCCGGCTAGCTGTGAGCTCTGATCAGGTTGTTCCGGCGAGGACCTGCCGTCTCGTTCGCCTCAGCGAACCGGCTGCGATGATCGGTTTCGGGCAGGCGCGAAGATCTAGGCTTGCCGGAGAGATGGCTGAATCCCGCAGGTTCGGGCAATGTCCGGTGTCGAGGCGCTAGGGCAATGACCGGTTATGGCGCCCTTCAGTCGAGTTTGCTGGGCAGCGCTCCGACTTGATCGGCGGTACGCGCCGGGGCGCCCCGGCCTGCTTCCTGTGGAACTCGACTACTGTCTTGGCGGCTCGAAAAGCTCGATCGGATTGCCGGCGGGGTCGTCGAGCAGAATCTGCTTGCCGCCCATCCCGGTCACAATGTCGTTGCGGAAGCGGGCGCCCGCTCGGAGCAGGGTCTCCACCGTGCGCTGCAGGTCCTCGACTTCGATCTGAATCCGGTTCCAGCCGCCAGGCTCCGGCTTGCGGCCGTCCGGCATCGGCTGCGATGCGCCGCCCCGACCGCTGGTGCCGTTCATCAGGAGGCGCAGCGCACCTCTTTCCAGAATGGCAAAGCTGGGCGCGGGATGCAGGGACACGGTGAAGCCGAGATGCGTCGTGTAGAATCCGATGGCCGCATCCACGTCGTCGACGATATAGCGCACGCTGACAGATGCCATGGTGTCCTCCCAGAATGTGAGTTCTCAATCCCGAACGATCGGGCAACTCTCGTCCTTCGCCCAGTCCGCGAAGCTCAGGTAGTAGGCTCGGACGTCGTCGTAGCCGACCCGGACCGCGGCGGCGGCGGCAAGGGCGGCGCGGCCGCCGCCGCCGCAATGGGTGACGATGTGATCACCCGGCTGGAACCCGGCGGCGGCCAGGAGGTCGTGCAGCTCCGAGGCTGGTCTTAGGCCACCGGCCGCGAGCAAGTCCGAATGCGGTAGCAGGCGGGCGCCCGGAAGATGTCCGCCGCGCGCGTTACGGCGCAGGTCCTTGCCGGTGAATTCGCCGGTCGTGCGGGCGTCGAAGATCCGGACGTCGCCGCCGAGTGCGGCCTTGACGGCTTGCCGATCGACGAGGCCGACCGGTCCGGCTCCGGGGCGGGCCTTGAACGCGGCGGCTGACCCGGTGTCGGCCGCGGTTGCGAGGAGATCCCCGCGACCCTGGATCGCAGGCCAGCCGCCATTCAGGATGAATGCCCCCGCCCCGAAATACTGGAGGATGAACCAGACCCGGGCCGCCTCGGTCATCCGCCCGTCATCGTAGACGACGGCGGGAAGCGAGCCGTCGATCCCGAGATCGGCGATCGCACGTTCCCAATAGGCGACGTTTTCGAAGGAGGTCCCGCCCGCCTTCGCCGCCGCCTCCCACGTCTCGATGGGCACGCGGATGGCCCTGGCCGGGTGACCGGCGCCGAAGGAGGCCGGGTCGCGACCATCGAGGAGACGAAAGGCGCCGAGCGACGGCAGCGCGGCCGGTTCAATGACAGGATCGGACAAGTGAGGATCCTTTCTGGTCTGATGGGTGCGCGTCGGTCTCATCGTCGCACCTTCTGATGGGACTCAGTCGATGGTTCCGATCAGCCTCCCCGGTACCGTCATCAGCTGTGTCCTGCGACTGCAGACCGATGTTGACGCGGCCGCATGCAGAGTTGACATCGATTTTCGATATCGATAATCGATTTAAAGGATCCTCGTCTAGATCCATGGAGCACCAAACCCTGCTGTCCGGTCTCATCCGGCTCCATATCCTGCACCACGCCGCCGAAGGAGAGCTCTACGGTCAGTGGATGATCGAGGAGCTGGGTCGGCATGGCTACAGGCTCAGCCCCGGGACGCTGTATCCGATGCTCCATGCCCTTGAGCACAAGGGCTACCTCGTCTCGCGCGAGGAAAGGAGCGGGCGTTCGGCCCGCAGGCTCTATCGGGCGACCCCGTTCGGATGCGAGGCGCTGCAGCTGGCGCGGGACAAGGTCAGGGAGCTGTTTGGTGAGCTGGTCGAGGGCCGCGGAACGATCGATCGTGGTCAAAGGCGCAAAATCGGGAGCGATCATGACGTCTGACAGCGCCGTCGCTGCAAAGGTGGGCAAGCAGGGCTCCGTCGCCGAGGTCCTCGGGGCCTTTCTCAAACTTGGCCTGACCTCCTTCGGCGGTCCGATCGCCCATCTCGGTTATTTCCGGGACGAGCTTGTCGTCCGCCGACGGTGGATCGACGAGGCCGGTTAAGCGTGCTCACCCGAGATTAGACCGGATCCGGCCTGACGACCTCAAAGGTCATATCCGCTGTGGGGAGCCGATTTCGATGACCGGTTTTGGGCGTTTCCGGGGGGCGAGGCCGGCAAAGAGGGGTCTTCCCCAGCCAGCCTGGCCCACGTCCGGTCTAGAGGAGCCACGGCAATGACCGCAAATGGCGCTCGGCTGCCCCGTCCGGTATTCGAAGGTGACTGGATGCTGCGGGCTCAGCTCTGAACCCGATTTGCGAGTAACTCTTCGCACATATCCGCGATGCCCTCCTGATCCTTCGCAGCGGCATCCATACCGCCCGCCTCACGCAAGAGCTTCGCGAACTCCCGATGTATCCGAGGGGCGTCCTCGCCATGGCGACCGACCGTATCCATGGCGATCGACCAGCTATCGCGCGTGAATTTCGCCAGGTCGATCGGGCGAACGTTTGGCTTTTCGGTCATTGAGTATCTCAGGCGACGGTCAGCATGGTGAAACATACCATGAACCGGCTGCGAGATGATCATAGCCGGTTGGCGATGTCCGGTTCGGAGAGCTCGCCGGAACGTCCGCTTATGGCGCGGGCCGGCCGGCTGAGAGACCGTGCTACCGGTGAGCTACACCGATGCAGGCATCGACCGATTTAAGCGCCGTGAGGGTTGTCGATAATGGGAAAGCTCAATGCGCAATATTCGTAGTGCCCTACCGGCCGACCTTGGCGAGAATGGCGTCGCTCTCACTTGCGTATCCGTTGAGGCAGTCGCCACAAGCGGTATCGGGGAAGCACGGTAGCGGCCGCTCGGCAGCCAACCCCATTGCGGGCTTACGCGGAACGCTTTAATTTGATGGTGCGCGTGCAGGCATCCCGCCTTAATCACGGCGCACTCTTCATGAAATCAAAACCTGGCTTCGATGCGCTCATGCATCAGGTCTGTGTCGGATGGGGCCACTGCGGGAGCGTGCAGGCAGGCAAATATGTGCATGTGACCGATTTCATCCCCGACTCGGGCACAGTTACCGCAACCGAGTTCGCTGAATGGATCCTCTTGGCTGAGGGCGAGGCCGACGCTCCGCCACTATACAGAGAAAGATGGCTGCAACGCTTGAGGGATTCCTTTATCGAGCACATGGGAGCGGATTGCGTGGACGCACGGCGACTGCGGTGGGAATCGGAGTAAACAAGGACTCGAGCGGCGTGACGGCAGTCTCGCCATCACACAAGGCGGCCTTCACCGGGTGATTATCCATGACCGCTTCGGAGAGCGGGTTCTGAGCGTAGTCTGGGACCTGGATTGATAAAAATGGGGCCGGATTCGGCGTGCTTGATTGATGTCCGGAATTGGAGGGCCGACGCGATGACCGCAATTGGCGCCCTTCGGCCAGGCCCGGTTGGCCAGGAGGGGCGGGGAGCTGACCGCATCAGACCTGAATCGTCAGCGTGGCGTTGCCCGGCTCAGGCAGACTCACGCACCTCTTCGGGTTCGCCGAACCATCGCGACGCGGCCTGAGCCGTTTCCTCAGGGTCAGGAGCGGCCTCAACGGCCCAGGCAACGACGCCATCGACACGTATGAGCATAGCGGTCAAGCCCAGCCGATCCTTGGCTTCGCTTGCGACGTACACGATCCGCCCACCCCAGCGAGCCGCAAGCGCCTGAAGCGGCGCATGAGCGGAAAAGTCCAGAAACAGGCCTCTACCCGTTCTGAGGAGATCGCCGAGTTTCGTCCCGTCGGCCAACTCGAAGTCGGGAGCGCTGCGGCCCACCAGCGGATGGCCGCCGCCGAGATCATAGCGGAGAGAAACACCCCACACGCGCTCGGCGAAGTATGTCGCGCCGTCGCGCGTGTCGATGAGATCACGGATGATGGCTTCGAGCGCGCGCGAACTCCGGGTCGGCCGCATGAGCGCGACCTGGGCGCGCGACCAGTCAAGAACCTGCGCTCCCACCGGATGCCGTTCACTCCAATAGCTGTCGAGCAGACCGATCGGCGCGTCGCCACGGATCGTGGAAGCCAGCTTCCAACCAAGGTTCATCGCGTCGCCAAGCCCGAGGTTGAGCCCCTGGCCGCCCAAGGGGGAATGGATGTGCGCGGCGTCGCCTGCGAGCAGCACCCGCCCCTTCCGGTAGGCGGTCGCCTGATAGGCGCGATCCGTCCAGGTTGTGGCAAGCTGGAGGGCCGTCAAGGTGACCTCGGCCCCGGAGATGCGGCGCAACACCGCCTGCACATGGTCAAGCGTGATCGGCTGGGTTCGGTGGAGAGCGCCCCCATCGAACTCGACCATCGCGATCGTTCCGGGACGTGAGTAAGTGTACATGCCCGTCGCCGTGTAGTGGCGGCCCGGTCGGAGCTGATCCGGATCGGCCATCTCGACTTCAACGGAATAGCCGGTGAACTCGGGATCGGTGCCGACGAACTCAAAGCCGACAGCCTTGCGAACCGTGCTGCGGCCACCATCACAACCGACAAGCCAGCGTCCGCGGAAAGTCTCACCACCAGCGCGAACGGTCACGCCGTCGTCCGACTGATTCAGGTGTTCGACGCCGAGGCCGCGCCTGATCTCGACCCCCATGGTGCTGGCGCGAGCGGCCAAGACGGATTCGAGGGACTCCATATCGACCGCCATGCTGACCCCGGCCGGACTTGGCAGGCAATACCGCCACTTCGAGGTGTCGATGTTATCCTCGTAGAATTGGATGCCGGCGAAATGGCCACCCGGACGGCGTGGCTGTTGCGTCCAATGCGCGGAAGCCGAAGTGCTGCTGCCGCTCGCCCTTTGCGCCGCCGCAATGTCGTCCAGCAATCCGCGGCGGTGGAACGCTTCGATTGTGGGCGCTGAAAGGCCCCGCATCCCGAACGGAAGGCGCTTCAAGGGCGAGCGCGGATCTTCGGCTTGCTCCAACACCAGCACCGAGAGGTCTGCGAGGCGCAGCTCGCTGGCGAGGAACAGGCCGACAGGGCCGGCTCCGGCAATCACGACATCATAGATCACGGCAGATTCCTCAAGCGCGCGCCTCGCCCGCGAGGGCGCTGATCATCTCAGCCTTGACGGCACAATTCTTACACTCAGTATAAGTTTTGTATGATATACACCTCGATATGTCAAACCCACCCGGACTCCGAGACCGCAAGAAGGAAGAGACGCGTCAGGCGATCTCCAACGTCGCAACACGCCTGTTCGTCGAGCAGGGCTTCGACAAGGTTTCCGTCGCCGATGTCGCGCGCGAAGCGGGCGTCGCCAGAAAGACGGTGTTCAACTACTTCCCCCGAAAGGAGGACCTGGTCTTCGATCGCGAGGAGGAAGTGCGGGTCTTGGTGCGTGAGGCGCTCGCTGGTCGAGGTAGGCAGTCGCCGGTCCAGGCGTTCCAGACGTCGATGCGCACGCTGGTCGAGACACAACACCCTCTGTTCAGGATCACGGAGCGGCCCGTCCAGTTCTGGCGCACCGTCGCAGAGAGCCCAGCGCTCACGGCGCGCGCGAGAGAGCTTCAGGTGACGCTCGCCGATGATCTTGCAGGAATGTTAGCCGACGCGGTGGGGCGCCCAGACGCGGATCCTGACGCGCGTCTCGCAGCGGCCATGCTGATGGCCACGCTGGTGGTTGCTTACGGCGAGGCGCTTCGCGTCTTTCGCGAGAACCGAAAGCCCGGAGCAGCTTTGGTGAGCGTGATGGAACGTGGCTTCGCCGGCGTCGACGCCGCACTTGTCGGGACGCCTTACGTCTGACTTCGAAGATTCCTTGGCGGAGCGGCGCGGCGGACGTTGGCCGACGAGCAGTTCGAAAGCGAACCTTCGCAAAGGGTCGCGTGCGGCCAATGTCCGCTGTCGGGAGTCCACTCCGATGGCCGGTTTGGATGCGTCCTCGTCGGGCCGGGCCAACCGAGAAGGGCCGGATCCGGCCGATTCGGTTGGCGTCTGGTATTTGGCCGCTGGCGAGATGACCGCAAATGGCGCTCCAGTGCCGGCCACACGGCCACGCCAAGTCGGCGTGGGTATGGCCGGCCGGGAGATCCGCTGCGCTGGGCGGCTAGGCCGCAGGTGCCATCTCGAACGCGGCGTCCCGCCGCACGGCTTCGGCGGTGGCGGCGCTGGTCTGCGCCGAAGCGACGGGTCCGGCGGCGGGCCAGGCCAGGAAGGCCAGCCCCGCCGCCGGGGACTACAGCACGAAGTCTGTGGCGGTGAAGGCGATGGCGCCGGCGCAGCGGATGTGGAAGTCCGACGCGCCGTCCCCGTTCACGTCGCCGGCGACGACGGTGCCATCGGCGAACTGCTGGTAGCGGAGCTGCCCGACCGCGCCGGAATAGGTTCCCGTGCCGATGAAGCTGAATCCCTGGTTGCCGGCCTGTGTGGTGTCGGCGTCGATCACCGACAGGTCGATCCGGTCGCCCTGGGTCCGGCTGAAGTCGGCGATCCGGTCGGCCGTCTCGCCGACCCCCGAATGGGTGACGGCATGGAACGTGAAGCGATCGGCGCCGCCGCCCCCGGTCAGTTGGTCCTTGCCGGCCCAGCCGTTCAGCACATTGGCCAGGCCATCGCCGGTCAGGCTGTCGGCGCCGGCCGAGCCGTGCAGGTTCTCGATCCCGATCAGGAGGTCGCCCTGGGCATGACCGCCGGAGACCTGCACCGCGGGCAGGCTGATCACCACGCCGATGCCGGACTCAGTATAGGTCACGGTGTCGATGCCGGCGCCGCCGTCCAGCCGGTCGCCGCCGGCGCCGCCACGCAGCGTGTCATTGCCAGCTCCGCCGGCCAGGCCGTTCGCTCCTCCGGTGCCGGCAATGGTGTCGCCGAAGGCACTGCCGCCCACATCCTCGATCGAGACGAAGCTGTCGCCGCCGGCGTCGCCGTCGGTCGCGAGTCCGGTCGCCAAGTCCACGGTGACCGCGGCGCCCGAGGCCGCGTAATCGGCCCGGTCGATGCCGTCGCCGCCGTCCAGCCGGTCGCCGCCGCCGCGTCCGGTCAGGACATCGTTCCCGAGCGAGCCGTTCAGTGCGTTACTGCCCGCGTCGCCGCGCAGCGCGTCGTCATAGGCGCTGCCGGTGATGCCCTCGATCTCGAACAGCCAGTCACCCTCGGCGGCCCCGCCGAGGCCACGCCCGGTCGCAAGGTCGACAGTGACCCCGGCGAAGGATCCGAAATACAGGGCGATGTCCGCGCCGAATCCGCCATAGAGATAGTCGGCGTCCTCGTCGCCGCTGAGCCGATCGTTGCCCGCCTGGCCGATCAGGCGGTCGATCCCGTCGCCGCCCTCGATTTGGTCGTCCTGGGCGCCGTCATAGGCGTAGTCGTCCCCCGCGCCGCCGTAGACAGTATCGTCACCGTCCCCGCCGTACAGGGTGTCGAAGCCCAGGCCGCCATAGGCCCAGTCGTCGCCGTCGCCGGTAGAGACCTCGTCGTCGCCATTGCCGGCGAGGACCTGATCGTCGCCGTCGCCCGACATGACGAGGTCGTCGCCGTTCCAGGCCCTGATGAAGTCGTCGCCATCGGTCGCGGTCTCGATGACGTTATAGCCGGGCGGGATCACGGTGACGATGTCCGCGGTGATGATCGCGTCCGGAAGCACGGTGCCCTGCACGTCTGCCATGATGATCTCCTGATGTGGGGTTGGATGCCGGCTGTCGTCACAGGACGAAGTCGGCGCTGGCGAAGGCGATGGTGCCGGCGCAGCGGATATGGAAGTCGGACGTGCCGTCGCCGTTCACGTCGCCGGCGACGACGGTGGTGGTGCCATCGCCGAACTGCTGGTAGCGGAGCTGCCCGGCCGCGCCGGAATAGGTTCCCGTGCCGATGAAGCTGAAGCCCTGGTTGCCAGCCTGTGTGGTATCGGCGTCGATTACCGACAGATCGATCCGGTCGCCCTGGGCATGGCTGAAGTCGGCGACCCGGTCGGCCGCGTCGCCGACCGCGGAATGGGTGACGGCATGGAAGGTGAACCGGTCGGCGCCGCCGCCCCCCGTCAGTTGGTCCTTGCCGGCCCAGCCGTTCAGCACATTGGCCAGGCCGTCGCCGGTCAGGCTGTCGGCGCCGGCCGAGCCGTGCAGGTTCTCGATCCCGATCAGGACGTCGCCCTGGGCGTTGCCGCCGGACACCTGCACCGCCGGAAGGCTGATCACCACGCCGATGCCGGACTCGGTATAGGTCACGGTGTCGATGCCGGCGCCGCCGTCCAGCCGGTCGCCGCCGGCGCCGCCGCGCAGCGTGTCGTCGCCGCCCGCGCCGGCCAGCGTGTTGGCCCCCGCGGTGCCGGTAAGCGAATCGCCGAAGCCGCTGCCGGACAGGTTCTCGATCGAGCCGAAGCCGTCGCCCTCGGCGTCGCCGCCGATCGCGAGGTCGAGCCCCAGATCGATGGTGACGCCGGCGCCGGAGGCCGTATAGTCGGCCCGGTCGACGCCGGCGCCGCCCTCCAGCCGATCGTCCCCGCCGCGCCCGGCGAGTATGTCGTCGCCGGCGAGCCCCCACAGCACATTGGCGTCGGCAGTGCCGGTGATCGTGTCCCCGCCCTGGCTGCCCTCGACATTCTCGACCAGCGCGATGCCGTCGCCCTGGGCGTTGCCGCCGGAGGCGATCCCGGTCACCAGGTTGACGGTGACGCCGACGGTTCCCTCCGAATAGTCGATCGTGTCGACCCCATCGCCGCCGTAGAGGATGTCGGCGCCGACGCCACCTTGCAGTACGTCGTCGCCGAGGCTGCCGCTCAGCCGGTTGGCGCCGTTGTCGCCGATCAGCACGTCGCTGAAGATCGATCCGAGGAGGTTCTCGATCGAGAAGAAGTAGTCGCCCGCGGCATCGCCGCCGGACGCGGCGCCGGTGCCGAGATTGATGCTGACGGGCTGGGGGCTGTGGTCGTAGGACGCGGTGTCGATGCCGTTGTAGCCGAGCAGCAGGTCGGCGTCGCGCCCGCCGTTGAGCACGTCGTTCCCGGCGCCGCCATCCAGCTCGTCGCCGCCGTCGCCGCCGAGGAGCGTGTCGTCGCCGGCGCCCCTTCGAGGTCGTCGTCGCCGTCATCGCCCCACAGCACGTCGCTGCCCCCCCCCCCCGGAGAGGTCGTCGTCGCCGCCACGGCCCCAATAGTGGTCGTAGTCGGGGGTCCCCTCCATCAGGTCGTAGTCTTCCGTGCCGAATATGGTCGCCATGGTCGCATGCCTCTGCGTGGTCGGGATCGACCCGGCCGCGCCGGGCGCGGACGGGCCTTCGCCGCCGTCGTGCGAGCGGCGGAGTCGGGTCGAAGCCGAGGGTGGGTGCCGACGCGGGCCCTTGTGCCGGGCCTCCGGGCGTCTCGTGGCAGCGCGGAGTGTCTACGGCTTGCCTCTGCGGAACAAACGGGAAAAACTCACGCGACTCGCGAGAAAAACTTGCCGATGCGCCGACCGCTGCCGCTCAACGCCATCCGCGCTTTCGAAGCCGCCACCCGGTGCCGCAGCTTCGCCGCCGCGGCGTCGGAGCTGGGGGTCAGCCCGGCCGCGGTCAGCCACCACATCCGCACGCTCGAGGCTCGGCTCGGCGTCGCGCTGTTCCGGCGGAGCGGCCGCGGCATCGCGCCGACCGAACCCGGCCTGCGCTTCGCACGCATCGTCGGCGACGCCTTCGCGGCGATCGACACCGGGCTTGCGGCGCTGGCCGAGGAGGCGGGCGAGGCGCGGCTGCGGCTCGATGTCGACCCGTCCTTCGTCGCCCGCTGGCTGATGCCGCGGCTCGGCGCCTTCCGTCAGGCGCATCCGGCCATCGTGATCGAGGTCGAAGCCGCCGCCGGCCCGCCCCGCGCCGATGGCGGCTTCGACCTCGCCATCCGCTACGGCGCCCCGTCTTGGCCCGGCTTCGAGGCCGAGCCCCTGGTCCGGCCCAACGCCTTCCCGGTCTGCGCGCCGTCGGTCGCGTTCCACCTGTCCGCTCCCTCCGACCTCGGGACCCAGACCTTGCTGCACGACGACAGCCCGGGCCTATGGGCCGCCTGGCTGGATCTCGCCGGCGTCGGCGCGCTCGATGCAACGGTGCTGCGTTTCAGCGACCTGTCGCACGCCCTCGACGCCGCGGCGATGGGGCTGGGGGTGGCGCTGGGCGACGACGTCACCTGCGCCGCGGAGCTCGCGCAGGGCCGCCTGGTCCGGCCGTTCCCGCAGAGCGTGCCGAGCGACTGGTTCCAGCTCCTGATGCCGGCCGGGCGCCGGCTCTCGACGGCGGCCGGCACCTTCCGGGCCTGGCTTCTGGCCGAAATGCCGGAGCCGCCGTAGCGGCCCTGGCCTCCCGTTCCGTGGCCGGCAATGGGATGCGGCACGTAGGGCGCCTCCAGGCGCTCGATCTCTTCCGCCGTCAGCTCGAGCGACAGTGCCGCCACGGCATCGTCGAGATGCTCGGCCCGCGAGGCGCCGACGATCGGCGCGCTGATCCCCGGCGTCCGGATCAGCCCGGCGAGCGCGACCTGCGCCCGCGGCACGCCGCGCGAAGCGGCGGCGTCTCGCACCGCCTCGGCCGCCGCCAGGTCGGCCTCCAGGAGATGACTTCAGGCAGCAGATCGAGACGAACCTTTTCGGCACTATCATCGTCACGAAGGCCGCGATCCCGGTGATGCGTGAGCAGCGGAGCGGTCACATCATCCAGTTTTCTTCCGTCGGAGGCCGCATCGGTGCTCCTGGCCGCGCCCC
>NZ_JAHVDK010000048.1:0-29389 GCF_051487185.1 Inquilinus limosus | reverse complement strand
CGCTGCTGCCGGAGCGGTTCCGCCACGGCGTCTTCGTCGGCCAGCACGGCTCGTGGAACCGCAAGCCGCTGAGCGGCTACAAGGTGATCTTCGTGCCGTTCTCCGGCGGCCGCCCGTCGGGCCCGCCGGTCGACGTGCTGACCGGCTTCATCAGCGCCGACGGCGAGGCGCAGGGCCGGCCGGTGGGCGTCGCCATCGACCGCCGCGGTGCGCTGCTGGTGGCGGACGATGTCGGCAACGCCGTCTGGCGCGTCGCGCCGGCACAGAAGCAGACCGCGCAGCGGCCGTGATTGTGGGCCCCGTCGAACGCCAGGGGACGCCGCGGCATTATCACAGGAAGCCCACCAAACCGAGCTCGACCAGCTGCCAGCTTGCGCTCAGACCGCGGCGGTCGCGATCTCTCTGTTTTGTGTCCCCCGGACCGTCTTACGAGACGACCGCCTCGGCCTCGATCTCGACCTCGTAGTCGCCGACCAGGTCGCCGGCCTGAACCAGCGTGTTGGCCGGCTTGACCGCGCCGAACACCCGGCCATGGGCCCGCGACACCGGTTCCCATTTCGCGGCGTCGCGCAGATAGATGCGGGTGCGCACCACATCCTCCATCGTCCCGCCGAGCGCCGCAATCGAGGCGGCGATCTTGTCGAGGATGTAGGTGGTCTGCGCCCCGGGGTCGCCTGGCGCCACACAGCGGTCGCCGCCATGGGTGGCGGTGGTGCCGGAGACGCGGATGGTGTCCTTCACCCGGACAGCACGGCTGTAGCCGGCGATCGGCTCCCACACGCTGCCGGAGGAGACCCGCAGCCGGTCCGGCCGGCCGGGCATCGGCTCGGCCGTGAAGATCGACGGGAGGGCGTCGAGATGGTGGCTGAGGTCGCCCGAGGCGGTGAGATAGGGCGGCCGCCGGTATTCGTCGCCGCAATCGCCGGGGATCGGCGTCGCTGCGGCGAAGGCGGCTTCGAGCCTCCCTTTGTCCTCGGCGTCGAGCGTGAAATCGAAGACCCGCAGATTGTCGGCGCGGTGCTCGCTCTCGCCCAGCCGGGCGCCGATGATGGCGGCAGCGACCGCCTCATGCTCCAGCACCCAGCGCGTCGCGACATTGGAGAGGGAAACGCCGTGCTTCCTCGCAACGTCAGCGGCGGCCTGCAGGATGCCCTGGAAGACGTTCCAGCCGCCCGCCGCATCGATGAAGCGCTTGTATTTGGAGCGGCTCCAGTCCGGCAACGCGACGGGCTCCGGCCGCCCCAGCCACTTGTCGGAGAGGAAGCCGCCGCACAGCGTGCCGTAGGCCAGCAGCTTCACGCCCTTCGCCCGGCACAGATCGGAGAGCGCACCGGCGGCGCGGCGGTCGATCAGCGAGAACGACACCTGGTTGGTCAGGATCGGCACTCCATCCGCCAGGGCCACGGCCAGATGCGCGGCGTCGAAATTGGTGACGCCGATCGCCCCGATCAGCCCTTCGGCCTGCAGCCGCGCCATTTCGTGCAGCGCGTCGAGCCAGGCCGGATGCTCGAAGGTCCACCAGTGGAACTGCAGCAGGTCGATCCGGTCGACGCCCAGCCGGCCGAGCCGCTCCTGCACGCCGCGGCGGACCACCTCGGCGGTCATCGGCCCCGGCTCCGGGCACCATTTGGTGAAGGCCAGCGGCCGCCCGGCGCCTTTCCCGCGGCGGGCCAGCAGCCGGCCGGCGATCAGCTCGGCGCTGCCGTAATGGTCGGCCATGTCGAAGGTGTCGAAGCCGGCCCGGGCATAGGCGTCGAGTGCATCGGCGCCGCGCTCGGGGTCGAGCGTCGTGCCGTCCTTCTCGAGGTCGGCCACCTGCCACAGCCCGCAGACCAGACGGCTGATCGAGAGCCCGGGGCCGAGATCGATGCGCTCAGGGATTGCCGGCACGGGACGTCTCCTCGCTGATGGGCCGGCCAGCGCCCGACAGCCGGCCGAGATGGCGCGACACCACACGATCCTCGCCCAGCATGCCGCGCGGGCGCAGCAGCAGGATGGAGCAGAGGGCGACGCCGATCATCACGATCTGCAGCGCGGCGGCGCGCGCCTGCTGGTCGGGCGGGAACAGAGCCGAGATGGCGCCGCCCGAGGCCGCCCAGAGGCCCCAGACGAAGACCGCGCCCAGAATGGCGCCGCGATTGTTGCCCGAGCCGCCGACGATGAGCATCGCCCAGACCAGGAAAGTGAGCCGGGGCAGGTAGTTGTCCGGCGCGATGAAGCCGATGAAATGCGCCTGCGCCGCCCCGGCCAGACCCATGATGCCGCCGCCGATGGCGAAGGCCTGCAGCCGGAACGCCCGCGCGTTCTTGCCGAGGGCGCGGGCCGCCGTCTCGTCCTCGCGGATCGCCCGCAGCACCCGGCCCCACGGGCTGCGCACCAGCCGCTCCAGCGCGAGGTAGAGGAGTACGACGACCGCGGCCAGCATGCCGAGATTGGCCAGGCTGAACAGCAGCGGGTCGCCGGCCATGTCGGCGAAGGGCCGCGGGATGAAGCCGATGCCGAAGGGCCCGCCGGTGACCGAGACCAGGTTGAGGGCGCAGAGCTGCATGGTGACGGCGATGCCGAAGGTGGCGATGGCGAGATAGTCGGCCCGCAGCCGGATGGTCAGCGCCCCGATCAGGAAGGAGACCAGGGCTGCGGCCAGCGCCCCGCCCAGCCAGCCGACGAGGATCGGCAGGCCGAAGCCGCCGAAGCGGTCGGGCGCCTCCGGCGTCGTCAGCAGCGCCGAGACATAGGCGCCGATCGCAACGAAGCCGGCGACACCGACATTGAACAGCCCGGTCTGCCCCCATTGCAGGTTGAGGCCGAGGCACATCACGGCATAGGTCAGCGCCATGGTCAGGAAGAAGCAGCCATAAGCGATCAGCTCGACGCTCATTCCGCCCTCCCGAACAGACCCTGCGGGCGGATCAGCAGCACCAGAACCAGCACGACGAAGGCGACGGCGGCGCGCCATTCGCCGCCGACGAGCGGCACGGCGACCGCCTCGGCCAGGCCGACGACCAGCCCCGCCAGCATGGCGCCGGGCACGCTGCCGATGCCGCCGAGGATCGTCGCGGCGAAGAGCGGCAGCAGCAGGTCGAGCCCCATCTGCGGCCGGATCTGTACCAGCAGCCCGGCGAAGATGCCGGCGACGGCGGCGAGCCCCGCCCCCATCAGCCAGACGGTGCGGACCACCTGGCGCACATCGATGCCGACCACGCCGGCCAGCTGTGGATTCTCGCTGACCGCGCGCATGGCGCGGCCGGTCGCGGTCCGGGTCAGCATCAGGTGCACGGCGAGGACGAGGATGGCGGCGACGCCGAGCGACAGCAGCTGGTCGGGCGTGGCCCGGAGACCGCCGCCCAGCGGCAGGGCGATCTGCAGCGCCTTGGTGTAGTAGGCCGGCTTCGAGGTGAAGATGAATTCGAGCAGGCTGCGCAGCGTCAACGCGGCGCCGAAGCTGGCCATCACCAGGATGATGACCGTGCTGCGCCGGTCGCGCAGGCGGCCGAACAGCAGCGCGTCGACCAGCAGCGCCAGCCCGCCGGTCAGCGCCACGGCGACCAGCGCCGCGATCGGCAGCGCCCAGCCGAAGGAGAACGGCCCGATCGGCGCCAGCAGCCCGCCGGAGACGCCGCCGAGCGCGCCGGCGGCGGCCAGGGCGGCATAGGCGCCCCAGGACAGCAGCTCGCCATGGGCGAAATTGGCGAAGCGCAGGATCGAATAGGTCAGGGTCACGCCGATGGCGCCGAGCCCGATCATCGCGCCGGTGATCAGCCCGTCCATGATCACCTGCGGGGTCATGGCGCGGCCCGGTGGCGGCGGGCGCCGAGATAGAGCTCGGCCACGATCGGGTCCTCGGCCAGCCCAGCGGCCGGCCCCTCGTGGCGCACCTGCCCTTCCACCAGGATCACGGCCCGGTCGGCGATGGCCAGCGCCGCCTTCACATTCTGCTCGACCAGCACGATGGTGACGCCGGCCCGGTTGATCGCCTGCAGCCGGGCGAAGACCTCGGCCACGATCTTCGGCGACAGGCCGGCCGAGGGCTCGTCGAGAATCAGCACCGACGGCTCGACCACCAGGGCGCGGGCCACCGCCAGCATCTGGCGCTGCCCGCCCGAGAGCTGCCCGGCCCGCAGCGACGGCCGCGCCGCGAGGTCGGGGAACATGGCGTAGAGGTCGGCGATGCGCCGGGTGCGCCGCTCCTTCGGCAGGATGTCGGCGGCGGCGCGCAGATTGTCGTGGATCGACAGCGTGGCGAAGATGTTCTCGGTCTGCGGCACGAAGGCCAGGCCGTGGCGGATCTTCTCGTGGGCCGGCACGAAGGTGATGTCCGTGCCGCCCAGCGCCGCCGTGCCGGAATGGACCGGCACCAGCCCGGCGATCGCCTTGACCAGGGTCGACTTGCCGGCGCCGTTCGGCCCCAGCAGCACCACCAGCTCCCCGCCCCTCACCCGCAGGTCGACGCCGCGCACGATCGGCAGGTCGGGCTCGTAGCCGGCGACGAGGTTCCGGGTCGAGAGGGCATCCATCAGGCCACCCCGCCGAGATAGGCGTCGACGACGGCCGGGTTGCGCGCGATCTCGTCCGGCGCGCCCTCGGTCAGGTACCGGCCCGACGCCATCACCACGACCCGGCCGCACAGCCGCGCCACCATCTCCATATTGTGCTCGATCAGCAGGATCGACCGCCCCTGCCGGTTCAGCTCGAGGATTCGGCCGATGATGAGGTCGAGCAGCGCCGGGGCGACGCCGGCGGCCGGCTCGTCGAGCAGGATCGCCTGCGGGTCGGCCATCAGCACCCGCGCCAGTTCCAGGAGCTTGCGCTGGCCACCGGACAGGACGCGCGCCGGCTCCTGCTCCAGATGCGACAGGGTGACGAAGTCGAGCAGCGCCCGCGCCTTCTCCACCGCCGCGCGCTCCTCGGCGGCGACGCGGCCGGGCCGGAGGAGATTCAGCCAGATGCGCTCGCCCGCCTGCCGCTGCCCGCCGGTCAGCACATTCTCCAGCACCGTCATCTCGGCGAAGGGGCGCGGGATCTGGAAGGTGCGGGCGACGCCATGGGCGATGCGCTGCTCCGGCCCCCGGCGCGGCAGCGCGCGGCCGGCGATCCGGATGGTCCCGGCGCTCGGCGCCAGGCTGCCGGCCAGCAGATTGAACAGCGTGGTCTTGCCGGCGCCGTTGGGCCCGATCAGCCCCAGCATCTCGCCGGGATGGAGCGCGATCGACATGCCGTCCACCGCCCGCAGGCCGCCGAACTGCTTGACCAGGCCGCGCCCCTCAATCACGGGCGCGCCGTCGGAAGCGTTCGGGGCATGTGCGGCAGGCTGCATCCGCCTCGGACCAATTTTTGATCGGTGATGTTTGATCAAAGTTTACAGCCTGCGGGATGGCAAGTAGAAAATTCAGGAGCATCCAGCCTGGAGGGCCCATGCCCGATCGGGACGCCCAGCCCGCAGTGCCACACAGGGTCGCGGCCGCATGAGCCGCCGGCGCGCGCTGTCGCCGGTCGGGCGCGAGACGCTGCACGACCGGGTCTATGCCGAGCTGCGCCGGTCGCTGATCCATGGCATGTTCGACGCCGGCGAGGTGCTGCGCATCGTCGAGCTGGCCGAGACGCTGCGGACCAGCACCATGCCGGTGCGCGAGGCGCTGGGGCGCCTGGTCTCCGAGCAGGCGCTGGAGGCGCTGCCCAACCGCTCGGTACGGGTGCCGCTGATCACGCGCGAGCGTCTCGACGACCTCGCCCGCGCCCGCTGCCTGATCGAGGGCCAGGTGACGGCGCTGGCGCTGCCCAATCTGTCGAAAGAGGATTTCGCCCGGCTGCGGCAGCTGACGGTGGCATGCGAGGAGGCCTTCCGCAGCGACGATCCGGACAAGGCGCACCGGACCTCGGAGCTGAACCACGACTTCCACTTCGCCATCTACCGCGCCGCCGGCTCGGCCGTGCTGATCCCGATCGTGGAGAGCCTGTGGCTGCAGTCCGGCCCTTATGTCCGCGCCGCGGCGCAGATCCATGACGAGCAGCGCGACATCCCGGCCACCCATTACCATTGGGAGCTGATCGAGGCGCTGGAGCGCGGCGATGCCGGCGGGGCGACCCGGGCGCTGACGAGCGACATCACCCGCTCCTTCCGCCTGATCCGCGGGCGGCTGGATGCCGAGGATGCCGAGGAGAGAGCCTATGGCTGACACACGCGACGACGGCTTCGAGCTGTACGACCTGCGGGTCGAGGTGGTGGCGCCCGAAGGCGGGCCGATCTACTGCGGCGCCAAGGTCGGCGACTATTTCGAGCTGCGCGGCGAGATGCTGCACCTGCCGCCGGGCCAGGGCTTCTCGATCTACTCGCTGGCGGCGCTGCTGCCGCTGCTGCCGGCCAAGCAGCGCCCGACCCATGCCAATGACTGGATGACGACGGATGCCGAGGTCGCCTGCCCCGACCCGAACTGCTCGTCGCGCTTCCGCATCACCCGGACCGGCCGGCGCCGGTTCAGCCATGCCGCGACCACCGCGGTGCCGCTCCACAAGGACTGAGGCAACCATGCAGAGAACCCGGCTGGCCCCGGACTACGAGATCTCGCGCGTGATCCGCGGCGGCTGGCAGTTGTCGAGCGGCCACGGCACGGCCCGCAGCGACGACCCGGTGGCCGACATGGTGGCCTTCGCCGATGCCGGCATCACCGCCTTCGACTGCGCCGACATCTACACCGGCGTCGAGGAGATGATCGGCCGCTTCCGACGGCGGTATCGCGACCTGCGCGGGGCGGAGGCGTTGGGCCGGATCAAGGTGCACACCAAGTTCGTGCCCGATCTCGATATCCTGCCGCGGATCCGCAAGGCCGATGTCGAGGCCGTGATCGACCAGTCGCTGCGGCGCCTGGGGCTGGAGCGGCTGGACCTCGTGCAGTTCCACTGGTGGGACTATGCGGCGCCGCGCTGGCGCGAGGCGGCGCTGTGGCTGGAGGAGCTGCGCCGCGCCGGCAAGATCCACAAGATCGGCGGCACCAATTTCGACACCGACCACATGCTGGAGATCGTGCGGGCCGGCGTGAAGCTGACCACCATGCAGGTGCAGTACTCGCTGCTCGACCGCCGGCCGGAGCGGCGGATGGCCCGGGCCGCGGCCGATCACGGCGTCTCCTTCCTCTGCTACGGCACCGTCGCCGGCGGCTTCCTCGGGGACCGCTGGCTCGGCGCGGCGGAGCCGGCGGAGCCTCTGGAGAACCGGTCGCTGGTCAAATACAAGCTGATCATCGACGATCTCGGCGGCTGGGACCTGTTCCAGGCCCTGCTGCAGGCGCTGCGCCGGGTCGCCGACCGGCACGGCACCGACATCGCCACTGTGGCCAGCGCCGCGATGCTCGGACGGCCGGGCGTGGCGGCGGTGATCGTCGGCGCCCGCAACCGCGACCACCTGGCCGCGAATCTCGCCATCTCGGACCTCGCCCTGACCGAGGCGGACCATGCCCTGATCGCCGAGGCGCTGGCGGGGGCGCGGGAGATCGAGGGCGACGTCTACACGCTGGAGCGGGACCGTCACGGCCGCCACGGCGCGGTCATGAAATACAATCTGAACAAGGGCGCCGCCTGACCTTCGTCAATCAACGGCCGACGGCAGGTCGCCGGCCCAATCAAACAGGGAGCACAGCGATGAAACGGATTCTTCTGACCACTGCCCTGGTGGCGGCCATCGCCGCACCGGCGCTGCCGGCCGTCGCCTGCGACATCACCGTCGGCGTGGTGATGGAGCTGACCGGCCCGGCCGGCGCCTATGGCCAGGCCGGCGCCAAATCGGTCGAGATGGCGTTCCGCGATATCAACGAGGCCGGCGGCGCCGCCGGCTGCAGGCTGGTGACCGACACCCGCGACAGCCAGAGCCAGGGCACCGTCGCCGTCGACCAGGCGACGCAGCTGGTCAACATCAAGAAGGTGCCGGTGGTGATCGGCGGCATCATCTCCTCGGTGTCGATCCCGATCCTGACCTCGGTCACGGCGCCGGCCGGCGTGGTGCAGGTGTCGCCCGCCTCCTCCTCCCCGACCCTCACCGAGCTCGGCAAGCAGGGCAAGACCAACGGCGTGTTCTTCCGCACCATCACCTCCGACGCGCTGCAGGGCACGGCGGCGGCGAAATACGCGCTCGACCAGGGCCTGAAGAAGATCGCCATCATCCACGTCAACAACGACTTCGGCGTGAACATCGTCCGCGAGTTCTCGGCCGCCTACACCAAGCTGGGCGGCACCATCACCTCGACCACGCCTTACAACGAGCAGCAGGCGAGCTATTCCGCCGAGGCCAGCGCCGCCATGGCGGGAGAGCCGGAGGCGCTGTACCTGGTCAGCACCCCGGTCGACGGCGCCACCATCGCCCGCGCCTGGATCTCGGGCGGCGGCCCGCAGAAGTTTCTGCTCAATGACGGCATGAATTCGAGCGACTTCATCGAAGCCGTCGGCGCCCAGTATCTGAACGACGCCTACGGCACCTCCTCGGGCACGACCAAGACGGCCTCGACCGACTACTTCTACGGCGCCTACGAGGCCTTCTCCGGCGGCATCAAGCCGGACGCGCCGGCGGCCGACCGCGCCTACGACGCCGGCGCCATCGTCGCGCTGGCCATCGCCAAGGCCGGCAAGCCCGATGCCGCCACGATCAAGGCCGCGATCCCGCAGGTGGTGGCCGAAGGCGGCACGCCGATCCATGCCGGCAAGGAAGAGTTCGCCAAGGCGCTGCAACTGATCAAGGACGGCAAGGCGATCAAATACGAAGGCGTGATCGGCCCGGTGAGCTTCGACCAGTACGGCGACATCACCGGCCCGTTCCGGCTGTGGCGGATCCAGGACGGCAAGGTCACGACCGTTGGCGAGATGAGCGCCGCCGAGGTCGACAAGATCAAGGCCGGGCTGGCGAAGTAAATCACGCCGGGAGGGGCCGTTCGCGCGCTACACCCGACTGGCATCGCGCACGCGGAATGACGTCGGCTCCCGACGCGAGACTCTGACGAAGGCGGCGGCGATCGTGCGCGGGCTGGTCGACCGGATCACGCTGGTGCCGGAGGGCGGTACGCTGTCGATCGTGCCGCGTGGGGACCTTGCGGCGATGCTGGTGTTTGCGTCGAACAGCAAAAAGCCGTCCCTGTTGGGGGACGGCTTGGTGCCAGGATCGTTGGTTGCGGGGACAGGATACCACCGATACCCATACAAGCTCGCCATCGCGGTCTGATGAACGACCGCGGCGGTGCGACCAGACAGGCGCTCATTGTGCCTATGGCCGAGCAAGCCGCGCAGTCGTTCAGCAGATCGGCGGCTCGCGTTCAGCGAGCCAGCTCGGCCAAACGGGCTCGGGCCTCTTCATTGCCCTGCGCCGCCGCTCGACGGAACCAGCGAACGGCTTCATCGAGGTCCTGCTGAACGCCACGGCCCTCGAGATACATGACGCCCACAGCTGTTTCCGCGGCATCAAAGCCCTGGTCCGCCGCCATTCGGAACCAGCGCAGGGCCTCTGCGTCATTCTGCTCGACCCCACGACCCTGCTTGTACATGACGCCGATATTCTGTTGGGCGTGAGGGTCGCCCTGTTCAGCGGCGAGCCGAAACCACTTGAGTGCTTCGCTGTCGTTCCGCTCGACACCTCTACCCGCGTAATACATGAAGCCGAGATTGGTTTGCCCGTCCTTTTGGCCCTGCTCGGCCGCGCGGCGATACCATTTGACGGCTTCGCCGTCGTTCTGCGGCACCGCGCGGCCGAACTGATAGAAGGTGCCCAGATCGTTCTGAGCGTCTGGGTATCCCTGGTCGGCAGAGAGCTGGAGCCACTTGGCAGCCTCGCTGTCATCCCGCTCGACGGGCACGCCTTCGCGGTAAAAGGTGGCGAGCTGATGGCGTGCGATGGCATCCCCTTGAACCGCCGCAGCGCGAATCCATTTGAGCGCCTCGCTGTCGCTCTGCGGAACGCCTCGCCCGAAACGGAGCAGATAAGCGAGACTGCGCTGCGCGGGCGTGTAACCCTGCTCCGCCGCCGAGCGATACCACCTGGCGGCCTCCGTCTCGCTCTGAGCGACTCCGCGTCCATTCAGATGCAGGTTGGCCAGATTCCATCGGGCGACCGCGTTTCCACCCCGCGCCGCCAACTCGAACAGATTGAAAGCGATCAAATCGCTCTGCGCGACCCCCTGGCCATTCAAGAACAGCAACGCCAGATTCTTCTGTGCGTCGATGTCGCCATGGGCAGCCGCGGGCAAATACCATCTCGCCGCCTCGCTGTGGTCCTGCGGCATGCCCTGGCCGACATCCAGCATGTAGCCGAGCATTCTCTGGGACTGGACGTCGCCCTGTTGCGCCGCCATCCGATACCACCGGCCGGCAGAGGCGTAATCCTGTGCGACGCCGTTGCCATCAAAATACAATGTGGCCAGGTTGCGCTGGGCCAGAGCATCGCCCCGCTCGGCCGCCAGCCGAGACCAGTAGGCCGCCTCAGTGTAGCTCTGCGGGACCCCGCGGCCATGCTCATACATGAAGCCGATGCTGCGCCATGCCGAGATGAAGCCCTGCGTCGCGGCGAGGCGGTACCACCGCATGGCTTCAGTGTCGTCTCGAGGCACGCCGCGGCCTTCGGCATAGAGATGGCCGAGAGCATCCTGGGCCCGAGCCGCCCCCTGAGCGGCCGCCATTCGGTACCACCGGGCCGCTTCGGCGGGATCGGGAGCGACGCCATGGCCGTCGCGATAGACCTCGCCGACGAGGATCTGCGCAGCAGCATCGCCCTGCTCGGCGGCTTGGCGCCACAGCGTCAACGCCGTCGAATAGTCGCGCCGGGTAAGCGCGGCGGAGCCGTCTTCCACCAGACCCGCCGACGCCTCGCACGAAATGCAGGCGCAAAGGACCAATGCAAGGATGAATTTTCCCGGACCGCCTCGCTTCTGCCACATCATGCGCAGTCCATCTCGAGCCTGTTGAAATCCCACCAGATGATCCGTCGCAAAAAATCAGCGCCGGCAGCTCTCGCTTGTGACCACGTGGGTCGTGAGCGCGGCGCCATCCGGCCGGATGTAGGTCTCCCTCACGCTCGCACCGGCACCGATCAGGGCTTCGCGCTCCGCACATAGTTTGCCAAACACCTACCGCGCAGGATCTCTGTCCCGAGCCCGTCTGCCGGACCGCCCCGTTGCCGCTGCGCCCTTCTGGATCGGTCGAGCACTAGAGCACCCCTCCCCGCCAGCGCTGGCAAAAGGCCGCTAGAAGTCCACTGTCCCGCAATTCCCGAATTCCCGGGCAGGCGATCCGATTTCTTAAGTCACGCTCGACAAAAGGCGCTCCACTGATGTGCGGGCCTCGGTTGAGAATATTACTCGCAGCAAAGTTCATCGGAACGCTGACGGCACGTCCAACAGTTGGCGCTCGACGCTCCATGCCTCCGGCCGAAACTTCTCCATATTCCATTTCGCTCCCGTCGAAAGCCACTTATCTCGGTAGCGCTTAACGCCCAACAATGTGGCGTCCTCGTAGCCGTACTCAACACCACAGCAGGGACAGATCTCAAAACTCGGTGTGTTGCCGTCGTCTCCCCAGGGAGGGTCCTGGTTCCGGTATCCGCAGACACGACAATGATAGTCTTCTTCATTGGGCATTGAAGTAATCCAAATTGGTTGGGTAGCCGTGCCGAGCGGGATCCGGTTTATAGAATGTTCTCGGGGCACTCGCACTGTCCATAACTCCAAAGGCCTGTGTTGCAGGATCGAACCGCACAACGTCTCCATTGGATCGAACCTTGCTCAAGACCCCCTGGCCAGGATTCCGGAGGAACTCCTGTGCCTGCTTGGTATATTGAAGCGCGTTTTCAGCACCAAAGTCCGCTCCGTGTTTCAAGAAATGCTGAAATGCGTTCTCAACTGGGCTCAGGGTTTTTGTTGCCGTCCATATTGGGCCCGCCGTAACCTGAGCGCCAGTCCTGAGCAGTGCAGTACCGACTTTCGAACTGCCGCTGGTGAGGATGGCCAACCCAACATCGGCGATTCCGGCGGCCTGGTAGGCAGCATAGGCGCCGTAGTCACCCTGGGTCCACGCCTCGCCGGACTGGTTGAAATAGTGGAGGCCCGGAACGGCCAAGTCGATGGTGTTGCGGACGATGTCCGACGCCAGCAACCCGCTGGGATCGACGAGGTTGGCCGGATCGTTCCCGACATAGGCATAGAGGTTGAGCCCGCCCTTGATGCCGATCGGGTCGGGCTGCAGGAACCGCCCCAGCGCCGGCGAGTAGGCCCGCGCCCGGTTGTGGTACAACCCCGTTTCCGGATCGAGTCGACGGCCGGCGAACTGGAACGCCGTCCCGGTCGAAGCCAACTGCGCGCCATAGGCCGTGTAGCCGTGCTTCTCCGCCAGCGCCCCCGCGTTGGTCACCAGCGCGATCACCGACCCCAGACCGTCGGCCAGATGGTACGACACCGCCCCGGAGCTCGCCACCACCGTCGCCACCGGCTCGTCCAGCCCCAGGCCGTAGATATAGCGGCGATCGAGCACCGGGGTGGAGCCGGTGTATTCCGCGATCTCCTGGTCGCCCACTGACAGCCAGCGCGTCACCACCCCGTTCACCGTCTTCGACCGGCGCCGCCCCAGCGGGTCGTAGGTGTAGGTCGCCGTCACCGCCGGCGCCGCCGTCTTCTTCGCCGACACCAGCCGGTTCTCGGTGTCGTAGCCGTAGGTCCAGACCCCGTCCGAGGTCAGGTTGCCGTTCGCGTCGTAACCATAGGTCACCCCCGCCACCGTGGCGTACTGGTTCAGCGCGTTCGGCGCATAGGCCGGGCTCGCCGCCGCCAGCCCCGACGGCAGGAAGCTGTCGTCGCTCCAGGTCGCCGAGGTCCGCTGGTGGTCCTGGTTGTAGGCGTAGTCGATCGTCACCCCGCCGCCCGACCAGGCATGCGCGATCTGCGCCACCTGCCCGCCCAGGGTCCAGGCATATTTCGTCGTCGCCTTGCCCGACGTCCCGGTCCCGAGGATCGCCTGCGCCCGCTGCGACAGGCTGTCATAGGTCAGGTAGACCACCCGGGTGTCCGCGCTTTGCGCGCCGGTGTACACGCCGGCCAGCCGGTCCCGCGCGTCATAGACATAGTTGACCGAATAGGCCGGCGAGCCCGGCCAGCTCAGCGTCAGCCGGTTGCCGTTGCCGTCCAGGGTCCAGCCGATCGCCCCGAAGAACGGCGACGTCTCGCTGACCTGCCGGCCGGCGGTGTCGTAGCCGAAGGTGTAGGCGCCCGAGGCCGCGCTCGCCTTCAGCATCCGCCCGGTCAGGTCGTAGTCGTAGCTGATCGCCTCCTGCCCGGCCGGCGCCTTGCTGGTCATCCGATTCAGCGCGTCGTAGGCGTATTTGATCAGCGCCCCCGACCGGGTCTGGGTGATCGTCTCGTTGCCGTTGGCGTCGAAGGCGTGCAGCTCGAAGGCCCCGCCCGGATATGTCGTCTGCGACGGCCGCTTGAACCCGTCGTAGTTGTAGGTCAGCGTGTTGCCGTTGCCGTCCGTCACCGTCTTCAGCAGGCCACCGGCATAGTAGGTCCGCGTCTCCCGCGTCACCGCGCCGAGGTTGTTCGTGATCGACGGGTCCAGTGTTCCGAAGACCAGGTCCACCACCTTCACCGGGCGCGACGCCGCATCGTAGCTGGTCAGCACCCGTCGGCCGCTCGAGGACGTCACCGCCGTCGGCCGGCCGAGCAGATTGTAGTCCGTGGTCGTCACGGTCCCGTCCGGGTTGGTGACGGAGCTGACCTTGCCCGCCGCGTTGTACGCCGTCGTGGTCGTGCGCCATGCGGCCGGCACCGAGCCCGAGATCGGCACATACCGCCTCACCGCCGTCCGCCGCCCGTCCGCGTCGTAGTCGTACTGGGTCACGTTGCTGTTGGTGAACGGCGCCGGCGGACGCTCATCGATCAGCAGCCGCGCCAAGTTGTAGGTATATGTCGTGGTCAGGTCGCGCGGATTTCTCTCGGTCGCCCGGTCGCCCTGCGGCGTGTAGGTCCAACTGGTCGTCAGGTTCAGCCGGCCGGTCCCGGAGTCGACCGTCGTGCTCAGAAGGTTGAAGGGCGCCGCGGTATCATAGGTGTTGGTGGTGACCCGGCCCTCGGGGTCCGTCACCGTCAGCACCTGGCCGCGGGCGTTGTAGGTGTAGCTCGTGACCGGGGTGACCGATGCGCCCGCCTTGGTCACCGCAGGCTGGGTCACCTTGGTCAGGTTGCCCTTGGTGTCATATTGATTGGTCGTGGTGTTCCCGCGGCCGTCCTTGGCCGTCAGCACCTTGTTGAAGGTCGGATCGTAGGTCCAGCTCTCGACGATCGGGGCCGCCAGCTGGCCCGTCGCGGTGTCGATCGCGCCCGGGATCGGGTTCGTCGTCCGCGTCACCAGGTTGGAGGCGGCGTCATAGGCCTGCTCCATCGAGTCCTGCTGCGGATATATCGTCTTCACCGGACGGCCGATCCCGTCATAGGCGAACAGCGTCGTATCGCCTACTTGGTCTGTGTCCTGGATGTGATTGCCGTTCCGGTCGTAATATAGGACCCGACTCCCACCCACTGGGTCGATCTCCTGGCTGCGGACTCCGTGGGCGAACAGGTAGGTCCAGCGATTGTCCAGCGCGTCCTGCTGGGTCATTACCCGGCCGAGCGCGTCATAGGTGTTGGCGACGAATGGCCTGCTCGGGAAGGACGGATAGGTGATCGTCGTCAGCCGGCTGCCGCTGTCATAGGCGAAGGCCGTGGCCTTCGACATCGGATCGGTGAATCGGGTCAGCAGCTTGCTCGCGCTGTCGTAGCCGTAGGAGACCGAGGCGGTGCCGTTGCTGACCTGGGTCAGCTTGCCGTTGGTGTAGGTGAAGCTCAGCGTCCGCCCCATCCCGTTGCTGACGGTGCTCAGCAGCTTCGAGGCGCCGGTGCCGGTGTAAGTGAAGCTGACGGTGTTGCCGTTCGGGTCCTTCCACGACGCGATCTTGCCGTCGGCATCGAAGCTGTAGACCACCTTGCTCTTGTCGGTCAGCGTGACCGATTTCCCGCTGACTGCGATGGTCGAGGCGTCGCCCGGCGGCGGCACGTAGGTCGATCCGCCCGAGGCCGTCGGCAGCTTGACGAACTTCTTCGTTCCATCGCTCGTCGTCAGCGTCACCGCGTTGTCGACCAGCCGGTCCATCATCCAGTTCGCGACGAGGGACGCAACAATCGTGTTCGGGAGTGTCGGCTTGGCCCCGGCGGACAGGTCTTGCATGATGTAGAGCGTTGCCATCGTCGGCACCGCCGCCAGCGGGTTGTGGTCGCCGAACCCCTCGTAGCTGTCGCTATCGACAGCTGCCGACATCATGAAGTTGTGCCGCCAGCCGGCGCCCAGTTCCGTCGCCCTGTTCACATCGCCGGAACTGTAGGATCGCTTCAACCCCAGGCTGAAGGGAAACTCCCCGCTGCCCACCGTCAGGTCGGTGTGGTCATAATCGAAGCTGCCGGTCAGCAGATTGATCGGGTCGCCGACATAGACCGCGCCGGTCGAACCCATGTCATTGGCCGGCTGGGAGTTGTCCGCCACCGCGCCCGGGGACCAGGAGCCGGTCACGGTGGTCCATGCTCCCTTGTATCCGCCGGAGATCTTGTAGGCGACGCGCACGTTGGCGGTATTGGCTGTCGAGAACTGGTAATAGCCGCCTCCGGTCCAGTTGTTGACGGTCCGCCGCCCGTTCTGCGGCACGATCACCTGGGAGCCGGGATTCGCCTGCAGGAACGAGGCCATGTCGTTGAGGTCGGCGGCGCTCCAGTAGTTCGTCAGCAGCGGCTGGATCGACGCCCAGTTCGCCGGCGTCGCCTCGATGAAGCCGGTGCCGTCGGTGTTGGCGTAGTCGATCATCCGCACGGTCGACACCGCTTCCTTGCCCTGAAGCTGCTTCACGGCCGTCGATTCGAGCGAGCTGTTGAAGAAGCCCTGGCCGATCGTGGCCCCGAGCATGGAGGCGGTGGTGATCGCCTTCTTCGCCGGGTTCAGCGTGTTCGTCTGGGCGGGGAAATCGACATAGGCGCTGCCGGTGTTACCGGCGATGCCCATCGCCACGTGGCGCACGTCGACGAACCCGAAGTAGTTCGCATAGATCTGGGACACCCGGCTCGACTGGCTGAGATAGGCCATGCCGATCCCGGCCAGGCTTTCGCCGACCACCGGCTCGGAGGTGTCGGCGCTGCCGGTCCGGAGCAGCCGCGCGACCGCATCCTGGTGCCGCGTCAGCCGGTCCCGGCTGACCTCTCCGGCCACCAGCACGATGTCGAAGGTCCCGCCGACCTGGACCTGCGGCCGCACCGTCCAGGTCGCGAAATTCGCCCCGGCCGGATACGGGTTGCTCACCGTCATCAAGACGGTCTGGGCGGCTCCGGTCGCGGTCGCGCCGGTGCCGAGGACCGTGCCGTCCAGCGCCAGGACCGGCTGCGACGACGCGTTATAGGTCAGGGTCAGACGCTTGCCCGAGATCTGGCTGGCATAAAGCGTCTTGTCGATGGTCGGGATGGTGCCATCGGCATTGTTCGAGATGGCCACCCTGTAGACCGTCTCGAACGCGGCCGGAAGATCGGTATAGAGCGTACCGCCCGTAGGATAGATGACGCCGTAATTGGCGTCGGAAATCTTGCGGCCGCCGCCGAACAGCTCACCGGCCGACTGAGTCGGCCAGTTGGTCTTGATAGAATTCGCCAGCTTGTCGGCATAGCCGTTGAGCTTGGCGACGAGCTGGCTCTTGTTCAGGCCTTTGATCGAGCTGGTACCGCTCGGCACGCCGGAGACGGCGGAGGAGCCGGTCTGCGCCGCGGTCAGGAAGTCGCTCCGCGAATACCCCATGGCTGCGGCGAGATCGATCGGCGTGGGGGCCGCGCCGTAGGATTTGAACGAGGGGTCGAGCTCGAAGGTGTCGGTACCGACCTTGACTTCGGTCCACACTGCGTTGATCACGACGGTCGACGCCGTGCCGCTGGTGGCACAGGCCGGTGGGGAAACCTGGACGCAGCCGGTGAACCCGCCGCCGCCGAGCACGAGGTTGATCAGCCCCGCGTCATTTTCGACGCCGAACAGATTGGCGATCGCCGGTGTATTGTAGGTAACGCCGCCGACCCGGAAATTCGCGCTGATGCAGGACTGGCGCAGCAGGGCGACGAACAGGACGTTCTGGTCGATGCTGTTGCCGCGGCGGTCGAGATAGGTGCCGAGCGCGCCCTTTTTCGACCCCCAGGTCGGGGAATAGTCGATGTTGTAGTAGACGTACTCGTAGATCTGGAAGAGGTTGTAGTTCAGCGCCCGCGCCAGCGCCGCGATCTCCGGCTCCGCGGCCGGCGGCGTGCAGCTCAGGGTCGGCACGGCCGCCTCGGCCTGCCGGCTGGCTCCAGCCGCCATCAGAAGAGCGAACGCAACCACGACAAAGGACAGCGGGCGGATCATCGCCCGGAACAGCCGCACCATCGCCATGCTCCCCTCAGCATCGACGCACCGCCGGCCCGGGCCGGCGGTCGAGGTCTCTTCGGATTTATTGGATCTTGCCGACGCCCAACGGCGAAGCCGGCTTAGTGCCTTGCCCCTTCGGCGCGATGGCGAAATCCGCCCGCGGGAAGCCGGAGGGCGAGACCGCATCCGTCGGCAGCGGGTGACCGAGCACGGGCCGGCCCTGCGGCACCGAAGCCGCCGCCGATGCCGCCGTCCCGACAGCCGGGGTGGCCACGGTCGTGAGCGCCGGCACATCGCTCGGCGGCACCACCCGGTTGGCCAGGAAGCGCGTGCCGGTCTCCAGCGGCACTGCCGGCATCACCAGCTGGGCCGGCGGCGGACCGCCGGGCGCGAGGCCCTGGCCGGACGGCGCCATCTGCGCCGAGACCGGGCCGCAAAAAACCGTGGCGAGCCCAAGGCTCGCAATAAACAGAAGCGACCGCATCACCCCTCCCGAAACTCGGTCAGCCCCCGCGCGCCCCGCACGATAGGAACGCGCGCCGCATGGGCTACTTGGTCGTGGCCTTGGTCCGGTTCCCGGCCTGGTCGTAGGTGTAGGTGTTCTCGTTCTTCGGCTGCGTGTCCTTCACCAGACGCCCCAGGCTGTCATAGGTGTAGGTCACCGTCGCCGGGGTCGCCGCAACGGCCTGCCCGACGGCAAAAATGCTTACGACCCCAAGGCAGATTGCCAATCTCGATACCATCATGCCTCCAAATATTTCAAAAATGAGCTGCAAACTCGGATTTAGACCGCGATTTTCTGAAAAACGCATCTCTGCCGCAGTTAAGGCGGCATCTATGCTGACTCGCCACCCATCATGGTCAGCATTCCTCGTCTCTGACAAGATGTGATTTCGGTCCTTCCCGGTGATGAAAGACCGTTTGCACCGGATGAGATATCGCGATGCGCCAAATGACACGGCGACCGGTGGACCCTGGCTGGCCGGCACCTCGCACCTGGCGGGCGGCGCTTCGCCCAAACCTCGGAAATCAAGCAATATTCCCGAGCGGGGCCTGGATTCGCCCCACACACGAAGAACTGACCCAAAGATGGCCACGATATTATTTGCAGTCCTCTCATGCGGACGGCGCATGACGCGTCGATCGGGATGCAGGCCTGGAAAACCGGCGTGCGCTATGGCGACATCGCCAGGCTGCACGGCTGCGCCGCGCCCTGGGGCCGCTCGGCTCCCGTGAGGCAGCCGGGTTCCGCGTCGACGCGATAAGGCACGACGAGGTCCGGCCACTCGCCTTCGGCCGACGAGGAGAATCGGAGACGGATCAGCGCGGGCGGAAACGCAGAAGCCCAGCGGGGCTGCCACTCCAGATCCGCGTCCGGTGCGGCGCGCCCGGCGTAGTCGAAGGAGGCGGAGCCCGGAAGGCGGGCGACGACCAGATCCTCGGGCTCGGCGGCAGCCGCCGCTCCCCCCTGCCCTGCCCCGTAGGGAAGCCGCCGGAATCGCAGCCGGGTCTCGCCCTCGGCCGGCTCCAGCGTCAGGGACACGGTGGCGAGTCCAGGACCACTGGGATCGGGGGGCTCCTCCACGACCAGGAGAAGGGTGCCCGGCGTGCCGGTGAACACCACCGGGATCCGGCCGTTGTCCGCAGCCACACGCACAGCCGCGGCAGCCTCGCGGCGCAGCAGGTCGAACGCCCTCATGATCTCGTCGCTCTGCGAAAGCTGAGCGTCGATCCGCTCCTTGCGGTCGGACAGAAGGCGCAGCCCGGATAGAATTGCCGCCGAGATCAGCGCGACAAGCGTCAGGGCCACCAGTACCTCGATCAGCGTGAATCCGGATTCGCGCTTCATTCTGATGGCAGAGTCGTTGCGCGGACGCCGGCGAGGGTGAGGATGGCCCGTCCGTCCTTCGTCACGGCGACGCTGACATCGAGAAGCCGAGGCCGTCCGGGGTCGGCGGCGCTGCCGGCGGCATCGGGAGGTCGCTCGATGGTCACGCCCCATCGCAGGCCGGCCGAGACGCCCTCCGGAGGGTGGGCCAGATCAAGCGGGATCGTCGTGCCGAGCTGGGCCATGATCGATTGCGCCAGGATCACGGCCTTGCGCTCGGTCACGGTCCGGTCCGCTCGCCGCGTGCTGTCGGTCACCGCCTGCACGGCCAGCGGCAGCACCAGCGCGACGATCGCCATCGCGACGATCGCCTCGACCAGGGTGAAGCCGCGCTCATCCCTCATGATCGCTGTCCGGGAAGAGGACGAGGCCGGTCCGCCAATGGACGAGAATCTCGACGTTGTCGCCGCCGCCGGACAGGCGGATCCGGGCCCCCGTGCACTCCCCGTTCGGGAAGAACCGGATCGCCGCCTCATTGCCGTCTCGTCCGGCCTCCCGCGCGCTGATGATCGCCAGGCTCGTCTCCTCTCCCATCCTGTATCGCCGCCCTCCCGACCGTTCGAACCATCGCTCCTTCGGGTTGATCGTCATGGTCGTGGGCGTCCCTCGGGCCACCGCTTCGCTCCGGGCCAGGCGCAGCTCGGAGACCAGCGCATCGCGCATCGTCCGGAACTCGGCATGGGTTCCGGGTTTGAAGGACGCCGTCGCAACCGCCGCCGTCAGCCCCATGATGATGAGGACGATGAGGAGCTCGAGAAGCGTGAAGCCCGACTGCCGGCCCGCCTTCCGCGGTCGCGCGGCTTGTACCGAAGGACGGTTCCGGAAAATGCGCATCGGATCTCAGAACGCCAAGTCGTTGATGCCGAGGATCGCCAGCAGGATCGACATGACGATGCCCCCGACGGCGAGGCCCAGGACGATGATCAGCGTCGGCTCCAGGAGGCCGACCAGGCGCTTGACCGCGGTCTCCAGCTCCTGCTCATAGGCGTCCGCCACATGGCCGGCGGTGAGGTCGATCCGGCCGGTCTCCTCGCCGACCTTCAGCATCTGCACCGCGAAATCGGGGAACAGCCGGGTCGCCGCCAGCGGCTCCGACAGGCCCCGGCCCTGGCGCACGCCGGTGACCACGGTGTCGAGCGCCGCCGCCACCGCCCGGTTCGGCACCACGTCGCGCGACAGGATCAGCGCGTTCGGCAGGTCGACGCCGTTGCCGGCCAGGGTCGCGAGCGTCCGGCAGAACCGCGCCGTCACCAGCGTGCGCAGCAGCGGCGCCACCACGGGCAGGCGCAGCAGCGCGCGGTCCCAGAGGAGGCGCGGGCCGGGCAGCGCCAGCGCCTGGCGCAGCAGCAGGCCGCCGGCGAGGGCGGCGAGCAGGATCAGCCAGCCCCAGCCCTGCAGGAAGCGGCCGAGGGCGACGACGATCGCGGTCGGCAGCGGCAGCTCCGCCCCGGCGTCGCGGAACACCGTCTCGAACTGCGGCACGACATAGGTCAGGAGCAGGGCGATCGAGGCCAGCGCCACCACCACCAGCAGCACCGGGTACAGCATCGCCGAGGCGACGGTGTCGCGGATCCGGTCCGCCCGCTCGCGCAGATCGGCCAGCCGGTCCAGCACCAGGGCCAGCGTGCCCGAGGTCTCGCCGGCCCGGACCATGTTGACGGCGAGGCGCGGGAAGACCGGCCCCTGGGCGTCGAGGGCCGCACTGAGGCTGTGGCCGGCGCGGACGCTGTCCAGGATCGGCTGCGCCAGCCGGCCGACCGTGCCGCCGCGCCGGCCCGAGGCTCCGGCGCCGCCCGCCATGGTCATCAGCGCCCGTTCCAGCGGCTGGCCGGCATTGAGCAGGATGGCGAGCTGGCGGATGAAGGTGGTCACCTCCTTCGGCCGCACCCGGCCGAAGCCGCGCCGCGCCCGCGGCCGAGCGCCCCGCACCGGCGTCGCCTCCAGCGGGAACTGGCCGAGCTGCTGCAGGTGCCGGATCACCGCGGCCTCGTCAGCGGCCTCGAGCTGCCCCTCGATCAGGTTGCCGGCGCCGTCCGCGGCCTTGAAGGCGAAGAGCGGCATCCTAACCCTCCTCGGTGACGCGGCGCACTTCCTCCAGCGTCGTCAGCCCGGCCAGGGCCTTGGCGACGCCGTCCTGGAACATCGTGCGCATGCCGGCGGCACAGGCGATGCGGGTCAGCTCGGCGGTCGAGATCCGGCGGTGCAGCGCCTCGCGGATCGCGTCGGTCAGCTCGAAGAACTCGAAGATGCCGATCCGGCTGGTGTAGCCGATGCCGTCGCAGGAAGGGCAGCCGACGGCCCGGTGCAGCGTGGCCTCGGCGCCCCCGGGCAGCCCCATCTGCCCCAGCTCCTCGGCCGAGGCCCGGTACGGGCTGCGGCAGGCGGCGCAGAGCTGGCGGACCAGGCGCTGGCCGATCACGCCCCGGATGGTCGAGGTCAGGAGATAGCCGTCGACGCCCATGTCGAGCAGCCGGTTGATCGCGCCGGTGGCGCTGTTGGTGTGCAGCGTCGACAGCACCAGATGGCCGGTCAGGGCGGCGTGGACCGCGATGTTCGCCGTCTCCCCGTCGCGGATCTCGCCGACCATGATCACGTCCGGGTCGTGGCGCAGGCTCGACCGCAGCACCCGGGCGAAGTCCAGGCCGATCTGCGGCTGGACATTGGTCTGGTTGATGCCCGGGATCTGGTACTCGATCGGGTCCTCGACGGTCAGGATCTTGCGGCTCGGCTGGTTCAGGATCCGCAGCGCCGCGTAGAGCGTCGTGGTCTTGCCGCTGCCGGTCGGGCCGGTGACCAAGAGGATGCCGTGCGGATGCGCCAGGTGGCGGCGGAGGCCGGCCTCCTCGGCCGCGGGCAGGCCGAGCTCGCCGAGGTCGAGGGCCATCCCCTTGGTGTCCAAGAGGCGGATGACCACGGCTTCGCCGTGCATCGTCGGCATGGTGGCGACGCGCATGTCGACCTTCTGGCCGCCGGCGGTGAAGCGGGCGCGGCCGTCCTGCGGCAGCCGGCGCTCGGCGATGTCGAGCCGCGCCAGGATCTTGATCCGGCTGATCAGGGCCGGTCCCAGCTTCGCCGGCGGCGCCTTCATGTCCTTCAACAGGCCGTGGATGCGGTAGCGCAGCTTGAGCTGCTCGCGATGGGTCTCGAGATGGATGTCGGAGGCCTGCAGCCGCATCGCATCGGCGATGATCTGATTGACCAGGCGGATGACCGGCGCCTCCTGCGCCAGGTCGCGGAGCTGCTCGACATCGGGATCGCCCGCGGCGTCGGCCTCGATCTCGACGCCGTCGGCGATGCGCTCGAGGCCGGATCGGCCGCTCTCGTACCAGCGGGCGAAGACCTCGGCGAGGTCGTCCTCGGCCGCGACCACCGGCGTGACCGGCCGGCCCAGCGCCATCGCCACCGCCCGCAGGGCGAAGCCGTCGCCGGGATCAGCCATGGCCAGGGTCACGCCGCCCTCGGCCTCGGCCAGCGGCAGGATCCTGGAGTCCTTGAGGAACCGGACGGGCAGCCGGTCGGCCAGGACCGGCGCCTCCGGAAAGTCGGCCCGCCCGGCGAGCGGCAGGCCGTATCGGATCGCCAGGGCGTGGGCGTAGTCGCGGCCGGACACCAGCCCCAGCCGCGTGACCAGCGCGGCGACCGGCTCCGACGACGCCTCCCCCAGCCGCGCCAGCCGGGCGACGTCGTCGGGGCCGAGCTTGCCGAGCTCGACCAGGATGTCGACCAGGGACCGGACCTGATCCATCAGCGATCCCTCGTCATTGCAGCGGCGCCGCCCCGCCCGGATTGGCCGCGTCGCCGACCGGGCGCGGGGCGAACAGCACGTGCTCGGCGTCGCCGGCCGGGCTGGTCAGGCGCACGGCGGTCGAGGTGATGGTCTCGACATGCCAGCCGCCCGCCTCCTCACCCTCCCGGGCGGTGACAACGGGACCGCCAGCTCGCGGCTTCAGCAGGACGAAGGGGCCCTCCGGCCGCTGCACGATGCCGACGAGCACGAACTCCGTCCGCTCGACCGGCGGCGGCGCCGGCTCCGGCGCCACCTCGACCATCGGGGCGGGCGCCGGCTCGACGACCGGCTCGGGCGGCGGCGGGCGCCGGGTGGCGGCGAAGAGCGGCCGGGCCGTGGTCTCGGTCAACGCCTCCAGCGGGGCCAGCCGCGCCGGCTCGCCCTCGGAGGCCGGCGGCGGCTCCGCGAGCTCCGGGACGGCCTGCTCCGGAACGTCGGCCCTCTCGACGGCGGCGACCGGCGCCGCGGACTGGTCGGGCAGCAACAGGGCCGCGGGCACCGCGATCCCGCCGACAGCCAGGGCGGCCCAGGTCAGGGGATGCCAGGACCTCATGTCGCCCCTCCCGGCCGGTAGCCGGTGACGTCGAAGGTGACGGACAGGACGGGATCGGCCGCCTCCCGGTCCTCGGCCCGGATCTGCAGCGCGTCGACGAACAGGCTCGGCTGCCCCGCCTCCAGCGCGTGGAGGATGCGCTGCAGCGGGCCGATGCGGGTCGACAGCGACACCCGAAGCCCGATGCGCTGATATGCCCCCTCGGCCCGTGCCGGCAGCACCAGCACGTTGTCGATCTGCGCCTCGGACCGGGCGGCGATGTCGCCGACCAGGCGCTGCAGCTCGGCCCCGCTGATCGCGGCGCCGGCGCCGCCGAGGAAGCGCTCGCCTTGCCCCAGCCCGGCCTTCAGCGCGTCCCGCCGGGCGGCGAGATCGGGCCGCGTGGCGGCCACCGTCTCGAACCGGGACGCGGTGTCGGCCAGCGCGGCGGCCTCGACATCGGCCCGCCACAGGCCGGACAGCGCGATGCCGAGCCCGGCGAGCGGGATCGCGACCAGGGCGACCAGCAGGGCCAGGGCGAGCCAGCGCGCGGGAAGACGGAGCGACGCCATGCTCAGGGCTCCAGCCGCGGCTCGATGCGGGCGCCGACGCTGAACCGGTCGCGGCCGGTGTCCCGGTCGCGCGTGCTCGGGGCCAGGAAGCGGGCGTCGGCGAACCGGCCGGAGCCCTCCAGCACGCCGATCAGCGCCGAGGCGTCGGCGGCGCTGCCGCCCGCCCGCAGCGCCGTGTCGGCGATCGACAGGTCGGTCAGCCAGACGTCGTCGGGCAGCAGCCGGCTGACGGATTCGAGCACGATCGAGGCCGCCGGGACGGACCGACGCTTGTCGTCGAGGAAGCGCTGGCTGTCCGACAGACCGGCGATCTCCTGCCGCAGCCACCGCACCTCCTCCACTGCCGGCCGCGCCGCCGCGATCCGCGCCCGCAGCGCCGCGATCTCCTGGCCGCGCTGCCAGCCCTGCCAGCCGATCCACCCGCCGGCGCCGATCACCGCCGCCGCGAACAGAGCGGCCGCCGCCAGCGCCGCGCGCCGCAGCCGGCGCCGTCCCGCGGCCGCGCGATCCTCACCGGGCGGCAGCAGGATGCGCTTGCCCTCCGGCCCGTCCAGCTCGACCGCCGCGATCGGCACGCCGAACTCCGCCAGGGCGCGCCGGGCCGGCTCGACCGCGGCGTCCGGCACCACGGTCAGCTCGACTTCGATCTTGCGCCCACTGTCCAGGCGATGCAGCACCTGCGCGGCCAGCCACACCCGATCGCCCGGCCAGGGCATCAGCCGGTCCATCTCCCGGCGCAGCAGATCCGGCAGCAACGATGCTGCCGCCGCGGGCAAAGTGAGCTGCCGGCTCAATCCGGCTTCCGACGGCAAGCGAAGAACCACGGGGCCATGCCGGTTTCGCACGGTCCAGCCCGCGAAATCCTCTGTTCCATCATTGATCGCGAAGCCGCGTTCAGTCTGCTCCACCACAGGCCGGCGATGCCGCACCCCGACCGTGCCGATCAACGCCTCGGGAAGGAACGTCGCGAGCTCACCCAGCCACCAGTCCAGAAGCCGTTGGACGGCCTTGAATAGCCCATTCTGCGGGATTCGAAGGCCGAGCCCGCCGGGCCGGGGACCGCGTCCTGTCGATGCATCCATCGGCTCTCGATCAGCCATGACAGCCCGCCGTGTCGCAGGTTTCAGAGGCTGAGCCCGTCATGCAGACCATGGATCAGATTCTCAATCTCTGCGGCGGCCGCGTGCACGAATTGCAACACTCAGAATCCTCTTTATCTAAAAACCAACAACCGCAACCGGAAATTGGACATCACATCGGGCCGCCTCATGCAACCGAATTATCACCAATTCTGATACGTGAAAGTAGATCGAAAGCAATTGCTTGCATAGGATCTAAGCCCTCGGCATCGTGCCGCCAGTCCGGCCGAGGGAATCGGCCGGCGGTGCAGAGGCGGGCGAGCGGATGATGTGGCGGGGACGGCGTGCTTGGTCGCGCCTGCGGTTCGGTGCCTGTGTCGGTGTGATTGGTTTCGTCATAGCCGGCTGTCAGCCGCAGAAGCCTCCCTCCCCTTCATCGACGGTCGACGCGCTGTCGGGGGCGAATTTCGACGTCCAGCCGAAGCTCCCGCGCGCAGCATCGAGCTCCGTTGCCGTGGCCACGCCCGCGGCTCTCCGCGCTCCCCAGCTCTACTTCGGAACCGACGCCGCTCCCACCCAATCCGTCGCTCCGATCGTCGCTGCCGGTTCGGGGGCCCAGATCAACTTCGAGAATGCGGATATCCGGGATTTCCTGAAGGGAGTCCTCGCCGATACCCTAGGGGTTTCCTATACCATCGACCCGCGGGTGCAGGGCTCCGCCACCGTGTCCAGCAGCGCGCCGCTCGGCCGACAGGACCTCCTGGCGATGGTCGAAACCGTACTCCGAATGAATGGGGCGGCCATGGTGCCGCAGAGCAGCGGCTACCGCATTGTCCCCGCAAACGAGGCGACAGGCGGGCGCATCGTCCAACTCGGAACCGATCAGGCTCCGCTCCCGGCGGGATACGGCGTCTCGATCATTCCGCTCCGCTTCGTCGACGCGGCCACGGTCGCGCCGCTGATCAGCCCGGTTGCGAACAGCAACATGGTCAGGACCGATCCGACACGCAATCTGGTTGTCGTCTCCGGGCCCAGCAGCGATCGAGCGGCCATCGCCGAGATGATAGCGTCCTTCGACGTCGACGCGATGCGCGGTGTTTCCGCCGGCCTGTTCCCGCTCCACCGATCAGATCCGATGTCGATGATCCAGGAGCTCCGGTCGGTCTTCAAGCTGGGGGCTCAAGGCACGCCCATGCAGGGCGGAATCGACTTCGTGCCCGTCCGCCGTCTCAATGCCGTGATGGTGGTCACCCGACAGCCCAGCCGCCTGAGACAAGCCGAAACCTGGATCAACCGTCTCGATCAGGGGGACAAGCAAGGCGCCCAGATCTACGTCTACCGTGTTGAGAACGGCACGGCCGAGAACCTGGCCGCCATCCTCGGCCAGTTCATGGGGCGCGGCCCAAGCACAGCTGCAGCTCCTCAGGCCAGCCCGGTCGCACCCGGGCTTCAGGCCCAGACCGTATCGACCGGCACACCGTTGCCGTCCCGCACAGACAGCGCACCAACAGAGACGGCGGCCGTGATGTCGGCCGGCGACAAGCTAGGGATTCTCTCGGACGACCTCCAGAACATGATCGGAGGTGGTGCCAGCGGCGGTTCGGAGTTGGGTCGCGGCAACGACCCCTTCGACGGCGCGCGTATCGTCGCCAACAAGGAACGAAATTCGCTGATGGTGATGGCCACGCCCGAGGCTTGGCGGAAGATCAAGGCGGCCATCCGCATGATCGACACGCCGCAGTACCAGGTCCTGATCGAAGCCACGATCGCTGAGGTGACGCTCACCGATACGTTGCGATACGGGGTGCACTACTGGCTGGAGAGTGGAAACTTCTCATCGGTGTTCACCCAGGACGGAACCTTCGGAGTCAATCCCACCATCCCCGGCTTCAACTTCATCATCAGCAGCGGCGATTTCCGGGTCATTCTGGACGCGCTGGCGAGCATCACGCATGTTAAGATCGTCTCCTCCCCCTCTCTCGCTGTCCTCGACAACCAGACCGCGCAGCTGAAGGTCGGAGATCAGGTGCCGGTGATCACCCGGGAGCAGCAGTCGACCGACAACCCCGACGCTCCCATCGTCAACAACGTCGAGTATCGCGACACCGGCGTAATCTTGCAGGTCACCCCGCGGATCAACCCCGACGGCCAGGTCAATCTCGACATCAGGCAGCAGGTCAGCAACGTCGTGCCCGGGACCGAGGAAAGAGCGAACCCGACGATCTCCCAGCGTGAGATCGGAACCGCCGTGTCGGTCGCGAGCGGCCAGACGGTGATCCTCGGCGGCCTGATCTCGCAGTCCCAGACTTCGGGCAGATCGGGAGTCCCTGTCCTGCGAGACATTCCGCTGGTGGGCAACCTGTTCAGCGGTGTGTCCGACTCTGATCAACGGACGGAGCTGGTGGTCCTGCTCACACCGAAGGTGATCCGCAGCGCAGTCGACGCAAAGGCGGTGGCGGAGGAGTTCCGGTCCCGGATGCAGATGTTCGGCGCCCCCCAGAGACGTCGGACGCCGCCGTGAGTCGGGAGCGCGAAACCGCGGCTCGCGCATGTTCGCGGCCGGCCTGTCCTACACTCTCGCGCCGGCTCCCGAACGACGCAGGCCAGGCCACCGTCCTCGCGATCGTGTTTGCGGCGGTCATCGCGATGCTGGCGATTGCCATGATGCGGACCACCTCCACCGAAGCCAGGATCACGGCTGACGAGATCGCGGCCGGCCAGATCCGCGAAGCCCTCGCCAGCGCCGTCGAGATGGCCGTCGCCGAAATTGCGGCTCAGGAGCCGGGATGGAGCGGAGCCTTGAGCTTTTCCCGACCCGTCGGCCCAGCCGAAGTATCCGTCGAGATCACGGATGAGGCCGCATTCCTCGACATCAACAAGTCCGATCCTATCACGGTCGCGAAGCTCATCCATGACGTCGCTGCCCGGGCCGTACCGGGGACGTCCTCACCGCTCGCGGACTGGGGAGATGCCCCGCCCGATGGACCGAGCTCCGCGCTAGCGCACCTGCGACAGAGGGCAGAGCCGTTTCAGCGCGTGACGGAGACCAATGATGTCCCCGGTCTCGACAAGGAAGCCCTGCGACGCCTTCGGGATGTCGCGACGGTATTCTCGGTGGACGGGCGGATCAATCCGCGTCTCGCCGGCGCCGACGTGTTGGGAGTGCTCCCTGGCGTCCAGAGGCAGGATGTCGAGGCCCTCCGGCGCGGGCTGCCGTCTGGGACGGCGATCACCATGGCGGACGCTGCAGCGGCGCTCCCCGCTGCCGCCCCGTACCTCCGGCAGGATGTCGGGCCGACGTTCCGTGTCCGCGCCGCCGCCACTGTCGGATCATTCAAGGGAAGGCTGGAAGCCGTCATTTGGCTAGGCGCGGACAGGGATCGCCCCTATCGCGTTCTGTCCTGGCATGAGAACTGGTGACGGTCGCCAGCGTCTTCTCTGTTCGTCACCCCCAAGGGCTCCACCGGTCGCGCGGTGACAGCGTCGTGCTGCCTGATCGTACGTCAGCGCGAACGAGGTTGCGGGGTCGTGCAAGAGCGTAGTTGCGGGGACACGCAACCACCTACGCTCATGCCCGCCGATGCGCGATCATCGGACCACCAGCGAAGCCGCCGCGGCGACGGTGCTCAATGCGAGTCGAGCCGCGCAGGCCGGGCGGTTCGGCGCCAGCGCCGTCATCGCTCCCGAGGCCGAGAAATTGGCAGTGGTTTGGAATCCGCTTGCCCAGGAGACATCGCATCGTCTGCCTCCCCTTCCCCTCTCTCTGACCGCAAAGGGTGGATTGTGTTGAAAAAGTCGTCGTTGCCGGCGGTGTGAAGTCCTGATTCAGTCCTCCTGGGCAGAGGAGGACGCGACGATGATGGGCGAGCGGACGGTGATGCAGGAGGCGCTGTTCTACGAGTTCAACCTGGAGCGCCACGTGCCGGCCGATCACCTGCTCCGCTCGATCGACCGGTTCGTCGACCTCTCCGGCATCCGCGCGCATCTGCGGCCTTTCTACAGCGAGATCGGGCGGCCCTCGGTCGATCCGGAGCTGATGATCCGGATGCTGCTCATCGGGTACTGCTTCGGCATCCGCTCGGAACGCCGGCTGTGCGAGGAGGTGCATCTGAACCT
>NZ_JAHVDK010000047.1:0-30778 GCF_051487185.1 Inquilinus limosus | reverse complement strand
TTGGCGGCCGACCGAAGCGCGTCCGGGAACCCCGGCGGCATGGAGACGTGGGAGAAATCGGGCGCCTCCCAGAACTTGACCTCGGCGGCCGACACGTGGATCCGCAGGTCCGGGCGCAGCCGGTCCTTCACCCCGTCGACGAGCAGCCCGCCGACATGGTCCATGTGCATGTGGGTCAGCACCAGATCGGTCACGGAAGCGAGATCGATGCCGGCGGCCTCCAGTCGCTTGATCAGTTGCCCGGCCCGCGGCAGGTGCAGGTCCGGGTCGAAGCCCAGCCCGGCGTCGACCAGTATGGTCTGGTCGCCGCTCCGCACCACGACCACGTTCAGCGCCCAGTCGAACGCGTCCGGCGGCAGGAACATGTCCTTCAGCCAGGCCGCCCGGGTAGCGGGGTCGACGTTGTGGGCCAACATCGCGGTCGGCAGCGGCAGGACGCCATCGCTGACCACCAGCACGTCGATCTCGCCGACCCGCAGCGCATAGCGCGACGGAACCAGTTCTTCGGTGCCAGGGTGTGTGGTGTTGTCGATGTTCATTTCGGTCTCCTGCTGAGTGTTGCTGATCATCTGATTCATTTTCAAAATCCTTGTGTTTGAACTCGATATCTGATCCTGGGTGGACTGCTTCCCGGAGGAAGGGCGGTCAATGCTGGTGAGGTGTCCCAGCGGCCGTGACACGCTCATTGCTGGAGTGTCACCATGATGATCTACCGAATTTGACTTACGGCCGCCCCAGAGCGATTGCCGTTGCTGTCGAGCGATTGCTGCTACTCTGCGCGCTCCGCCCAGACGATGCTGCGCAAGGACCTACAGGTCGGTCACACGCTCCGGATCGGCCGATGCCAGGGCGGCGGCGCGCTGGGCTCGGGGCGGGTAGATCCAGACCGTGTTGATCTCGTGCTTGGTCTTCTTTGCTGGCGCGCCGACCATCTCGACCTTGCGATCCCAGCCTCGGGTGAAGAGGGCGCCGGCCTCGCCCAGGTCGAGACAGGTGACGTATGCCTTCTGGGCATACGGCTTGGTCGGAACACCCAGGAGCTCGGCCGCGGCATTGTTGCCAGCAAAGGCGCCCATCCGCGTGGCGTGCTGGCACGACATCAGTGCGTAGTTGCCGAGATCGTCGCATGCCGCCCTGGCGGCATCGCCGGTGGCAAAGACTCCCGGTACCGAAGGCACGCGCAGGTCGCGGTCGACAAGCAGCCTGCCGAAATTATCTCGCTCGGCCGGGATCTGTGCGGTCAACGGGGCTGCGCGCATGCCGGCCGCCCAGATCACCGTCGCGCTTTCGATGCGTTCGCCGTCGGCAAGCGTGACGCCGGCTTCGTCCAGCGCCGCAACACCGACACCGAGCCGCGTCTCCACGCCGAGCTTGCGCAGTGCGTCCTCGATGACGGGGCGGGGGCCCGCGCCCATGTCGTGGGCGATCGCATCGTTACGCTCGACGATGACGACGCGCGCCTTGGCACTGTCGCCGAGGATCGCACGCAGACGCGCCGGCATCTCCGTTGCCACCTCGATGCCCGTGAAGCCGCCGCCGGCAACAACGACGGTGTCGCGCCCGCTGCCTGCCGGACGATCGGCCAGACTGTGCAGATGCCGGTCGAGCGCGATCGCGTCGTCGAGCTGGTCGACGCTGAAAGCATGCTCGGCGAGTCCGGGAATATTCGGTCGGAACAGCCGGCTGCCGGTCGCCACGACCAGCCGATCATAGGAGATCGTCTCACGGGCGCCGTTGGCGGTAACGAATTCCACTGCGCGGGATCTGGTGTCGATCGCCTCCGCGCGGCCCTGGGTGTAGACGACGTCGATGGCCTCGAGGACGCCCTGAAGCGGGGCCGTCAGTGTCTCGGGCTTCGGTTCATAGAGCCGCGGGCGAACGACAAGCGTCGGCTCCGGTGCCACGAGCGCGATCTCGAGCTCCTCGGGTGAGACGCCCTTGATGTCGCGCAGGCGGGCGGCGGAAAGTGCGGCGTACATGCCAGCGAAGCCGGCGCCAATGATGACGAGTCGCATGGGGTCTGCTCCAGTGAACGAGTTTTTCTGGAAGGCGCACGTCGCCGCTGCCGGTCCTCATGGACGGCGAAGCTTTCGGATCGACGGTGACGCGAGGACGAAAAGCGGAGGCGCCAGGCCGTCATGAACGACGGCAGCTCGGCATTGGCGACGCCAGCATCCATCGGGCACATGCCTTGATCTGGGCGAGCGCTGGCACGGCGATGCCCTTCAGATCCTCGATGACGCCGATGTCAGGGAATGCTTCGTCGCGATGTGATCGCGAAATCGCTGATTGCGGTGATCCGGCCCATCATCTGTCCCCGTCTTGTCGTTGATGATGGCCGAAATCTACTGAGCGGGGTCCGCAGCTGCGCCAGAGCGATTGCTGTGCTTGCAGCGCGATTGCTGCTAACGCATGCGTCGCCGCCAATCGCTCGGGCTATCGCCGGTCAGCCGCCTGAACGCCGCGGCGAAAGCTGTCTGAGACGAATATCCAAGCGCGATCGCGACGGCGACGACCGATGCGTCGGTGTCACGCAGCATTGTCATGGCCTGCTCGAGCCGGTGCTGGCGCAGCCAGGCATGAGGTGAAAGCCCGGTGCTTTCCTTGAAGGCGCGACAGAAGTGGAAGCGCGACAGGCCGGCATCCGAAGCCAGGGCAGCGAGGGAGAGGTCGGCATCGCTGTCGGAGCGCAAACGTTCGATGGCGCGGAGCAGCACCCTCGGCGACAGTCCACCCGTGGTCGGCTGAAATGTGGTTGGCGAGCCGGTGTGCGCAACCAGGAGGCGCGTGGCCAGGAGGTCAGTCAGCTGTTGCCTGAACAGCGCATCCAGGGCCCCGGCACCCTCCAGCGCATCGGCCGCGCTCAACACCAACCGGGATGTAATCGGGTCGGGATGCGCCGTTCGCTCCAGGAGATCGGTCGCTGTGACAGCATCGGCTTCCTCGGCAACGCGCTTGAGGGTCGTGTGAGGAACATAGAGCTGAACGACGTTAACCGGTTTCGGGATATCCCATCGGGAGCTCGATCCTTCGGGGATGATTGTCACAACCCCGGGACGAAACGTTCCAATCGCGACCGATCTCCCTGACCGCCGCTCCATGCGCTGCATCGAGCCATTGTACGCCATGATGACGTGGTGGCTCATGGGCCTCACGACGTCGTGCAATGGTCCATGTTTCCAGTGGGTGATGCCGCCACCAGAGGTGTCCAAAGCCATGCGCAATGGTGTGGTCCCGAGCACGCGGGCCATCTCCACATCGGCAAGACGCTCGTCCGCAATCCGCGCGTCGCTCCGGCTGGCCTCCAGCGCGGCCGGCGGATCCTCCTGTGAAGGTACGCGCAAGTCTGGCTTACTCACGGGCATATGCTCGCATCGGGCTTGAGGATGGCTGGCCTAAGAGCGGTGCTAGGCTCTGAGCCAATCGCCAGAACAGAGATTCATTTCGATCCTCGAACGAATTTGACGCGATCCACGGAAACATGAACCAGATAGCTCGATATCATTTCTCATTCGAGCGCTCGGTCGGAACTATAAAGTAAATTCGCGCCGAACAGGCCGATTTGGACGGCCGGTTTTCGCAGTATCAGATGTCTGCGGCGAGCTGCTCGCGGTCACGTCCGCTTCAGGGAGCTGGTCTCCATGGCCGGTTCCAGGAGCGTCTCGGGCGCTGGGCTGGCCAGGAAGGCCTTCTCCCGGCCGGCTTCGGTTGCGTCCCCTTTGGAGAACCGAGGGCGACGACCGGAAATGGCGCACCCCAGCCGGGCCAGGCCGGCGGAAGAGTGAGAAGCGGCCCCGGCGCGCAACAGGCGTCCGGAGTGCGGCTTTATCCCGCCCTCCCAAGGCATCCGCCTGACCACGGCGACAAATACTCTCCAGATGTCTGTGGAATACCGGTGGCTCTCAGGACGTCAGAAATGTGAGACGGGCAATTGCAGCCCGCTTCGGTACCACGGTTCTGGAGTTTCTGATGCGTATTCGTTCTGCTGCGACGCTGCCCATCGTGGCCGCTTTCGGACTGCTCTACGCCACGGCCGCAAGCGCCGCCACCTGGGGGGATCTCAAGGACGTCTCGAAGCCGCAGTTCATCACTGTCAAGGACAATGGCGGCGGACACGGCGGCGGGAATGGCGGGGGCAACGGAGGCGGTAACGGCGGTGGGAATGGCGGCGGGAATGGCGGGGGCAACGGAGGCGGCAACGGCGGTGGGAATGGCGGCGGGAATGGCGGGGGCAATGGGGGCGGCAACGGCAGTGGAAAAGGGGGAGGCAACGATCGCGGAAGCAGCGGCGGCAAGGCTGACAGCAACGGCAGCGGCAACGTCGGCGGGACAGCCAGCAGCACCGGCAGCGGCGTCGACAGCTCCGGGGATGACGCCCCCGGCAACAGCGGCAAGATCAGAGGCACCCGCCATGAAATCGGTATCGCCAGCTCGACGGATGACACGGACGGCCCCGGCCGCAGCGGCAAGACCAGGGCTATGAGGCCCGGCAAGGCCGACACCATCTCGCTCGACGACGACACCACCGCTGCGCTCGCCGGCTCCGGCTGGTCGCCGACCGTCGGCAACGGGCCGTTCCGCAATCACGGGGCGCGTGTCTCGGCCCTGGTCAGCCTGGCCAAGGAGCTTGGCTACAGCGCCAATGTCGGCGCCATGCAGGCGAATTTCGGCACGCCGCAGGAGACGGGGATCCGTGACCTGCAGGAACGGATCGCCGATCTCAAAGCCGACCCGACCACGGATCCCGCCCTGATTGATGCGCTCGAGGCCGAGCTCGCCGACCGGATCCAGCAGGTCAAGCCCGGCTCAGGGCCAGCCGGCGACTGGGAGACGACCAATCTGGACGTCGACGGCAACGGCGTAGTCGACGACCATGACCTGGCGCTTGCCCGGGAAGGCTTCCGCCCGTTCGACTGAGGGAATGATAATCTCGCGGCGGGCCTCAGGCTCCGGGGCCGTTGGCGATTCCGCCCGTCTTCAGATGGGCTCTCAATCCGTCAGGATGTCGACGATGATGCCGGTGGCGATGGCCATCAGCACCACGTCGGACCCGACCATGTAGTAGTCATAGCCGTCGTAGCGGGGCAGCCGGGCCAGCAGGTCTGGCGGCAGGCCCCGCTTGGCAATGCCCGGCGGCAGCGGCTTGCCCCGTGCCACATTGCGGGCGATGCCGGGCGGCAGCGCCTGTGCCTGCGGCCAGCCGCCGTAATAGTCGATGATCAAGTCGCGGTCCCGCGGCTGGAACAGCACCGCCGGCGTGCCGGCATTGCCCTGGCGGTGGGACTTGCCCAGGCCTTGGCCCGGGTTGCCGGGCACGATAACGGTCTGCTTCTTGCCGCGGCCCTGTCCTTGGCCCTGCCCCTGCCCCTGCCCTTGACCATGGGGGGCCGCCATGGCGGCGGGATCGGCCGTCAGCAGGCCGAACGCGGCGGCCGCAAGCAGCAGGGTCCGGACCGCGCCGGTCGTCGGCATTCTTGGAGTCAAAGTCTTCACCCTCGTGCCAAACGCGGCTTCGTCAGTCGAACCGCAGTGGGACGTTGATACTGATGCCCGGGGTCGGGGCGATGCAATATGGCGGCTCGACATAGACCGGAGCCGGGCTTCGACAGGTTCGCCGACACCCAAAAAGGGGTTCCGGTCTCCCTGTTCTTCAACTTACGATGCACGTCAACTCTCACTGAGCGCTACCACCCGACACCAGCGCTCAAGCCCGGCCCGGTTCTCCCCCTCCATGCTCCGGGTCGGGCTTTGCCCACGCAGCGCACCCTCCGGGTGCTGGGCGCGATGGCTGGTTGCGGCATCCTCCATGCGGGCCACGCCGGTCAGGAGGGCGATTCCGACGAGCTGGCATGTGTCCGGGTTCGAGGCGTCGTCGCGCTGCACCTGGCGAGCACCCAGAGCCACGTGTCGCTCAGCCTGATCGAGATGCCGCTCCAAAAGCGCTCGGTCTATGGACGAGCATAACCCAGCGCGCCGACACGACCTTCACTCCACACGGCAACCGCTTGATAGCAGGTCGCTCCGACGGACGCGCTTCCCTCGGTGCGGCCGGGCCGTGCACAATACCAGCGAACGAGGGGAGCCGCCGCGATGTGTAACCTCTATGCCGTGAACACGAGCCAGGACGAGCTGCGCAAGCTTGCAGAGGCTCTGGATGTGGACCTCGGCAATTTTTCAGGCATGGCATCGGTGTTTCCTGATTATCCGGCACCAGTGCTGCGGCTCGACGCCAATGGGAACCGGCGTCTGGAGATGATGCGCTGGGGTTTTCCCCCGGTAGGTCCGAACCCGTCCTACGTCACGAACGTGCGTAGGCTCGACAGCAACTACTGGAAGGGCTGGCTGAAGCCCGAGTGGCGCGTCATCGTGCCGGCGACCTCCTTCAGCGAGTACATGACCTGCGGCCAGACGATGATGTTGGCGATGCCGGTCTCGTCCTCGAGCGTGGCGAAGATCACCCCGCTCGACGTGCCCGGGCGCTGACGGATCAGCACCAGGCCGGCGGTGGCGACCCAGCTGCCGTCCTTGGCGGCGCGCATCTCGGCCGTGGAGACGATGCCCTCGCCGGCGACGTGCCGGCGGAGGAGGGACATCGGATGCGCCTTCAGGGAATGGCGCAGCGACTGGTAGTCCTGCACGACCTCCTCGCCGAGCGTCATCGCCGGCAGCAGGACCTCCGGCTCGCCGGCGTGCTCGATAGAGAACAGCTTTGCCACCTCCTGAAAGCAGACGTCGGCGGCGACGACGCCGGAGGTCGCAATGCGCCATTTCGCGACGGTCGCATTGGCGATTGGCATGGACGCGTTTCGACCCGTTGCAGTCGTCCAGTATCGAATGCTCTACGGCGCAACTTGACCCGAAATCGGCCGTTCCCGGGGCGATCTGGCGGATCGAAAGCCGACCTTCGTCGGAACCGGGGTCATGAGCCGAGGCGGTCAGTCGTCAGGCCATCCAGGATGTCCAGGCCGGACCTCCATTGAACCCGGATGGGAAGTTACTCATCCGCTCAAGTAGCCGGCGAGCCCTCCCGTGGTGTGAGCGACATGCCAGTCCTGCCAGGCATCGGTAATCTGCAGAAAGCCAGACCAACCCTTCTTGCCCTCGCGCTCGAGCTCCTGCTCGACAGCACGAAACCGATAGTGATCGTACACGTCGAGCACATGGACCATGTAAGCCTCAGCGAGGGCACGGTCGCCAGAGACGATCACCATATTCTCATCGTTCGAGTAGGACGCCTTAAACCCGAGATTATGACTTCCGAGGATGACTGAGCAGTCCGTCGAGAGCGGATCGATTACGACGATCTTGTCGTGAATGATCGCACGGCCCGCGCTCAGTACCTCCTTCCCAGGGTCGCCGACGATGCCTTCGTCCTCGATCCGAGCGGCGCGTACGATCGAGACGTTCTTCTCCCGAAATGTGCTGGGCGACTTGGCCGCGGCCACCTCCTCGTTGTCATCGTCTGCCGATGCCGGTATGTAGTTCGGCATCGCCTGCGGGCTGGATACGGCGCCCATGACGAGGAGCTTGCCGTCCTTGCGACCGATCTCGGTCGCCTCGCCGATGATGCAGTCGCGACCACGCTGACCGGGATAGAAAGCGAGAAAGAAGATCGCTTGTTTGGCCAGCCGCATAAGCCGATAGACATGCTCGAGATCCGGCGGGAGTGGGGGGTTCGGCGACGGCTTCTTGCGCTGCTTCATGTTCGGCGAGAACCAGGTCGTGAGGCTTGCGCCATTTGCGAGCGTCACTGTCTTCGAGGCCGCATTGTCCAGCCGAAGCTGTGCACCTTGCCGGTTCCCAGCCATGTCAGCTGATAGCGGGCGCGGCTCCGGCAACTCGTCCGCGTGAATGCGGTCCCAGTAGTCGTGAAAGATCTTAGCGACCTTATGGTCCTCAATCAGAAGGGCGTTGTTGGTTTGGCCGGCCACGCCCGTCGCGGTCCAGTTCGTACTGCCAGTGAAGACGGCTTTGGGGGTGCCGCCGGGAGACAGATGCACCACGAACTTGTTGTGCCCAATGTGAATGTTGTTGTTGAACATACGCGCCTGGACATCGACTCCGGCCTGCCTGAGGCGTTCGCGTGCCTTGCTGTTGCGCTCGTCCCAGCCCACGCCAGGAGCTTTGCTCTTTCCTGTGTTGGCCAGAATTAGGCGGCAACGAGGGCCGTTGTTGAGTATCAGTTGCTCCAGCTCCTCGTCCTCAAGCTCGTAAAGGCAGAGACGGAACGAGCCGGGACGGGCGAAGAGCTCGCGCAGGAGCGGGAGGACGTCGCCGGCGAGATACTTGCGATGCGGATCCTGAGGGTCGGACAGCTTTTCGATGAGCTCGCCCTTTTTGATTACGCCATCCTCCATGAGGACGTTACGCAGCCATTGTGCGGCCAAGATGCCGTTTGTGAAGGTCAAGCGGAACAGGTCGAGACGGCTGGTGACGAAGATCGAGTTAGTGAGGGTGGCCGGTGCGAGATAGCCGAGCGGACGCGGCCCGCCTTTATAGGCGGGTTTGAGCTTGCCGGTTGCAGGATCCTTGACCTTCTCGCGGCCGTTTGAGGGCACGGGCTCCATGCCGGGCCGCAGATCCCCCACCGGGCGAATCTCATAGCGGACCCGCACGTCCTCGGGCCGTCGTTTCATACCGTCGCGTCTCTTGCGGAGAGTCAGGTCACGCCAGGTGAGCTTCTGGACCGGCCAGACACCAGTGTCCTGCACGTTCCAATCCGGATTGCGTTGACCCTTGAAAGCGACGTAGGCGGCCGTCTTGACCCGATCCTCGCTGCCGTCTGGTCGCCGTGCGGGCGTGTCATCGGGATTGAGGTAGACACGTGTGACCTCGAACCCCAGACAGTCCGGGATCTTTCCGGTGAGCGTCCAAGCGATGTAGGCGACTTCGTTGTTGCAATACGCCCTTGCCTGTCCGATGCCCACCATTCGGTTCTCCCCTCTGTAATCGAGGCTCAACCAACTTCCGGTTCAGCTGACATTTTACGCGACTTGAACTTTTGGACACTTCCCTACCCACTGGACGCAGCAGCGACCGAAGTCTCCGAGAGTAGAAACGCAGCACCCTCCTGGCCACTTTCGAAAGCGGGCTGATCCAGCTCAGGCACCGTGATGCGACGCACGAAGAGCAATGTCGCCTCCCGCTCTTTGCTCCATGGATTTCAAGGGGCTGGGGGATCGACGACGGTCTCTTTGAGCAACCCGCACTTGATGGCCGCAATGTCATTCCTGTCGTCAGGGCAATACGGCAGGATTCGAGCGGTTGTGGGTGGGCGCAGCCAATGATGCGCGCTTCTCACTCCGTCTGCGAGCTGGGCCGCAGGAAGGTCGAGATGCTCCGACCAGAGGTCCATCCGCAGCTGCTGGGCAAAGGTGCGCGTGGAGGCGGTTGCCGGCACGCGGTCATCGAACACGAACGCGCCGATTTCGCTGTCATGTTCCCAGCCCCGCTTGTTGCAGTTGGCCGAACCGATCACTGCCAGTTCGTCGTCGAACACCCAGCATTTGGCGTGCACGTAGGTATGGCGGCCGAACTTGGGTGAGAACACGCGACGCCGCGTAGAGCAGGGAGGCGCAACGCCCGGGATCGGCGGCGAGACCAGCTGGAAAATCCTGACCTTAGCGCCGAGCGCCGGGGCGAGCCCATTGCTCAGCATCTCAACGAACTCGCGGCGGTAGGTCCAGATGCAGGGCGTGTCGCCGTTGATGTCCGACGCGGCGATCACGATCGTCAGGTGCTCGATGTTAGGCAGCGCGCTACGCAGGGCCCGAGCCGCGTCCAGGTTGAGCAGATACTGCTCCTCCATGTAGATGAACCGCCGGGCCCCTCCGATCGCGGCAAGTAGCATCGACTTGATGTCACGTTCGCGCGGCATGCCGGATCCCCGCCGCGGATTGAAGGTGCGTCCGATCACGATCGAACAGGTTTCGCCGGTCGAGCTCCGATCGGCTGGCAGCGGGCGGGTCAGCGCGGCCGTCGGAACTCGCGTGCGCCCCCGCAGCGGAGCGCGCGCCTCGATTGCGCGGCTGTCGGGGTGGTGGTCCCAGCGCTTGATGAAAGTTTGCAGTAAATCGAATGTCGCCGGTCCCTCAATTCGGCAATGCACATCGTGAAGCGGCGACCCGCCGCCACCGCTCATACTCTCAAGGTCCAGCATCTCCTCCCTATCGTCCACCTCCTCCTCGCCGGCAGCGATGCGAGGCGGGTTGCAAACGATGGTCGACGGTTGGATGCGGTCGGGATTGACGTCCAGTCCGCCGGTAAAGCCGACCAGCGCTCCTTCCGCGCCTCCGACAACCAGCAGCTTCTGGTGATGCGAGCCTCTCCTCAGTGTCTCATCGTCGATGATCGCCGCACCGCTGGGCAGGGCGTTGACCCGATCCGCAGATCTCTGCGTCTGTCGACGCTGGGTCGGATAAAGGACCGGCTGCTGCCAGAAGATGGCGCGGACCTGTACGCCTCGCGCCGCTGCATCGGCCAGCAAGCGGTACAGCTTGCTCGACGGATCGCAGCTGATCATGTCGAAATCATCGATGCAGATCCAGCCGAGCAAGTAGATAAAGGCATCGCCGCCGCGTGCAGACCGGACTGCCTGAACCATTGCGTCATAACCGGCCAGTGCCGAATTCGCCGGGTTTTCCGCATCAACCAGATGCCGCACTGCATTGCCAGTCCGCAGCACCGCCTGGGGGCCAATCGCCCGTGCGAGAATCGGCCCCCAGCGCGGCGGAGCGAGTTCCGACCGGAACGGCGGCGGCACCGGGCCCGGCTCGGGTTTAGGCTTTGGCTTCGGTTGTGGAAAAGCAAAGGGCGCGATCACCTCGACCCGCCGGCTCAGCTCCGGGTTGCCGGGCAGCTGCTCGCGCTCGCCCATGCTCGAGGGTGTGAAAACGAAGGAGAAGTGCCGCGTCGGTGCCTGTCGGCGTAGGCTGGCAATGATCCCGTCGGCCACGGCTTCCGCCCGTTTCTGGCCTAACGCCATGTTCTTGGCTTCGTCGCCCACCGGATCTGTATGGCCGACCAGCGACAGCCCGTCGATCGGCGTCGGACTGTCGAGACTGGCAAGCAGGCAGGCGGCAATCGCATCGATCTGCGGCAAGTGGTGCGGTTCGAGCCGATGCTGGCCGAAGGCGAAACGGTCGAGCACCTGGCGTTTGGGAAGACGGGGGCAGACCGGAGCAGAGGGAGCCGCGCCACCGCCGTTTGCCAGCGCCCGGCGCAAGACCGCAATCGTCTGCGGCCCGGCGATTCCGTCGACCTTCAGCCCATGCGCGGCCTGGAAGGCCCGCACCGCCGTGCGGGTGGCCTGTCCGTCGATGCCGTCAACCGTTAGCCCGGCATTGGCGACCTGGTTGAGCGCGCTCTGCAGCCAGCGCACATTGGCGTCGCCGGCCGCCTCGATGCCCGCGAGGGGGCTGGCCCAGTCGGCGACGAACTGCTCGCTCCAGCCATTCACGTTCCAGTGCTCCATCGTGCGTGTCCCCTCCAAAATGCGCCTGTGCTGGGTCCGTCACGGCAGTTCGAAGTGCATGAAGTCCTTGCTGCTGGTCCAGCTGCCGCCCCAGCGCAGCCCTGCTGCGATTAGTGCCTCGATGAGCGGCAGGTAGAGCGTGCAAAAGCCGTTTCGGGCATAGCGCTCGAGCCGCTCCCGGACCTCGCGTCCGGCCAGCGCCGCGGCGACTCGCTGATCGCTTTGCCGGGCGATCCATTCGTTGGTGAAATCTCGCTGGAATTGCCGACTGGCCTGCTGAAGGCGCGCCGGTGCGGCCTCGCGGCGCAGGTCCACTCCGGTCACGGCCTGGATGACGAGGAAGTCCCTGGCGTCCCTGACGTGCGGATTGGAATCCGCGTTCAGGTCGATCGCTCGGCCAAGCGCATGGAAACTCAATCGGTTCGTCCCTGCGATTTTCCGGACGTTGAGGCAGCCGAACCTGCTGATCGGTGGCTCGATCGACTGGCCGACCAGGGCCTCTTCGACAGCGCGCAGCGGCGCGACGAGATCGCGGTGACCGTCCTGGCGCCTGCCGAAGAAGCGCAGGCTGGTCATGTTGTTGGCTAGATAGCTTGCAGCGTCGCCGACCCCACGCTGGGCGAACATCGGCGCGAACTCGAGATATTCCTGCTCGCCGTTATGAAAGTATGCGTGCGCCCGCGGGTTCGCCAGCCACTGCGCGCGTGCTGTGTCGGGATCGGGCGCGGGGACAGCGGTCCGCTGACCTGAGGGCACCGGAGCTGTCGGACTTGGTTCCCCGCGCCGGCGGCGATGCTCGAGCTCCTGACCGGCCCTGCGACCGGAGGGGGGTGAAGGGGAGGGCGATGGCGAGGGGCCCGGTGGCGGCAGCGGTTGGGGGGTGACGCTGCTCTCGCGTGCGGCGGGCAGCTGCGCCAGGGCCCGCATCAGCGTCAGCACCCGATTCCGGTAGAGCCCCGCGCCATAGGCATGGCTGCCGCTGATCCGCCGGCCCATCAGATAGATCGACCCCGGGGTTCCGCGCGTCCCGACGGGCGGAACCGCATTGAGTACGTCGGCCCGGCGACTCATCACGCGATAGCTGTAGGGTCCGCCGGAATGGAAGGAGAAGGCGAGCGCCAGCATGTCGGGAACTCCGAACAGCTGCTCCCATTCGGCATTCGTGCTGGCGGTGCAGGTCTGGTCGTCGGTCAACGGCCCCCAGCGCTCGGCGAGCGCGCGCAGCACGGGGTCCGCGCCGCGATATTCCCTGACATAGCGGACGAGCCGAACATAGCTCGCCCGGCCGGTGATCTGGATGATGCCGCGGCCGCGGAACTTGTAAAAGTCGGCTTCGCGGATGAAGGCGGTCGCAGGATCCTGCTCGTCGGTGCTGAAGCCGTCCTGGGGATAGAAATGACCGTGCCACACGCCATCGAAATCATTTCCGTGCCGCGCCAGCCGGTCGGCTCCGGCAAGCGCGCCATGGGCGCTGATGAAGATCTCATCGTCGAAAAGCGAGCCGGCAGTTCGGCCGCCGCTGAGATGATTGTAGCTCGCCTTCCAATGCCCCGGGCGCAGCTCGATCCGATCAAAGAAATAGGCGAGGCCAGGATGCCGGCCGCGCGCGTCGGTGCGGCCTCCGCCTCCGCTACCGCTGGATTCGGTGCGCGCGGCAAAGTCGCCGCTGGTTTCGTTGAGCACGATCGCCACCAGCGCGGCGAACTCGAGCAGGCTGACCCGCGGCTGGCGATAGGCGAGCTCGAGACGGTCCCAGGATGCCCGAAAGCGCGTCTGAGCCGCCGCGCCCGTCGGCATGCGTAGCGCGCTGCCAGGTCCCGGCCGGGCGAACGGCTCACGTCCCGACAATTCGCGGTTGAACCAGTCGGCGAAGCCGCCGACCGCGGCGAAATGGGCCTCGAGCTCCGCCGCATTGGCAAACTCGCGTGCCGCCAGCCGACTGATCTCATCCTGTGACAAACCGCTGCGGGTGGTCGACTCGTCTTCGCCAATGTCGAACCAGTGTTCCTCGTCTTCCCGAGCGCTGGCGGCCGGACGCTGCGGCGCGTGCCGCCGACTGCCGAGGTCGAGATCGGCTGCGGCGTCAGCCAGCAAACGCCAGCCGTAGCGTCGGGGAATACCGCCGTGCGATTCGCGAGTCGCTTCGACCCGGAAGCGCCGCTCGAGCGTCGGGTTGCCCGCGGTCAGCGAGGCAATGGCCTGTGCCACTCGGCGGCTGTTCGCAGCGGTCGGCTCGCCGTCGCGGTAGAGCACGCGCAACGCGGCCCCGGCTGGTTCGGCTCCGCGCAGCCGTGCCTCGGCCCACCGGATCAGCGCATCAGGCCGCCCGTAAAGCGCGTCAAAGCAATAGATCTCGTCGGGGTCGTGATCGGCCAGCAGCCGCATCAAGGCAGCGCCGCCACCCGAATGCGCGGTCAGGATCACCCGGCCGGGATCGACCCGGCTGAGCCCTGCCTGCGCCGCGAACCGCTCGAGCGCGAACCTGATCAGCTGGCTGAGGGCTCCAGGAGCGAACAATGCCGGGAAATTGTAGCCGGTGTTCGACTGGCCGCCGTAGAAGTTCCCGCGCGGCAGAACGGCCAGCGTCGCCGTTCTCCGACCGACTTCCGCAGGATTGTTGGGATTGACGAAGTCCAAGCCGCTTTCCGGTAGCTTTTGGCGATCGATCCGCATCGCCTCGCCCAGGCCGGAAAAGCCGTGCAGGTGGACAACCACATCGACCCGCTTCGGCGCTACCTGCATCGCATTCCAGCGCAGCACGACGTCGGGCGGCGTTCCGCGGTGGCCGGCGATCAGCGGTAGCCGCTGGATTGTTTCCTGTCCGGCGAGGATTCCAGTCGCCCCGCTTGGCGCCGACGGTCGCGCCTGCGAGCGTCCCACGCCGCTCGCCGCCAGCATGGCGGCGCCCGCTTCGAGCAGCGCGAGCGCGTTCCAGCTCGCCCTGCCCATGATCCCGTCGGGCGCCGGCACCAGTCCCGGCGGGGCGAGCCGCTGCAATGCCAGCACTGCCGCGTGCAGCCGCGGTCCAAAGCGGCCATCCTCGGCGAGCGGCAGGTCGCCGAGGCCGGGCCGGCCGGCGGCGAGGCGTTGCGCGTGCAGCGCGTTGAGCCGCCGCTGTAGGTCCACGACCGCCGGTCCCACAGATCCGGACCGGAGGGTCGGCTCGCCGGGATCCTCCTCGGCCTCCCCTGGTCGGTCATCGGCAGGGGGTGCGTCGCCCGGCGGCATCAGCCGCAGCAGCATCGTGTCGAATAGCACCAATTCCGCCGCATTGGCCAGGCGCCGGCCGTAACGGTCCTGTTCTTCGCGCCGAACCGGCCAGACCTCGACCACTTGCAGATAATGGCCGGGCAACATGTTGGTGCCGCCTTCTGGGCGAATGCCACGCTCGGCGAGCTGCGCCGCGGGCACCAAGCCGGGCTCGGCCACGAAGGAGAGCTGCACCCAGCGCTGGCCTGGCACTGCCCGTAACATCAGATCGCCGCGCAGCGGCCGCTGGCCGCCGAGTGGCTCGCCGGGACGCGCAACCACCCGGACGTTGTGACCGAAGAGCCGCGGGACGGGACCGCTGCGATCGGCAATTGTGCGGAACAGACGGTAGAGCGACGGCGGCGGGCCATCGTCCGCCTCGCCGGTGTCCTCGTAATCGCCCAATGCTTCGCCCAGCGTCGCGATCAGGCCGGAGGAGGAACTCGGCGCGGCGGCGAGCGCAGCATTGACTGCGGCCATCACCTGCTCACCGACATATCTCGCGTCGATCTCAGAGAAGTCCGCGGAATGGTAGCTGCGCTCCAGCTCATCGATCCGCAGCGCCTCCTCGAGAGCCGCCTCGTCTTCGGCGTCATGATCGCATGCGCCGCCGCAGGATTTGTCCTCATCGGACTCGAGTTCGCCGACCTCTGTCGCGTGGGCCGCAGCGGCGGCAATAGGGTCGAGAGGAAGGTCGAGCGCCGTGGTGAGCGCCGGCTCTTGCGGGTGTGTGGTCGGCTCCGCCGCCGGAGCTGCCGGCGCCGCGGCAGGCGTGGGCGGGCTGGTCAGCGGGAGGCTGAGCGCAAACGGGCTTGCCCGCCCGCCTATCGGGACCGCAAGGCCAAGACCGCCTCCGCCGGGGCCAATTGGAATCTGGAATTGGAGCGGCAACGCGGCCGGCCGGCGGCTCCGATAACGGGCCTCGCCCATCTCTTCGTCCGCCTCGGCATCCCAGCCAGCGCCGGACAGGACCGGTTCCTCGAGGTCCTCTTCGACCGTCGCGACAATCTCATCGGCGTCGACCCTATCGAGACCCTGGTCGCCGCCGGCGGCGATTTCCTCCTCGTAGTCGGCCTCGCACTCGAAAGGCTCATCCTCCGGCACCGAAGGGTCACGGGGTTCGAAGGTGCTGTCGGGGATGGACATCTCGCTCTCCTCAAGGAAGGGCAGGCGCAAGTGTGGGCGTGGGATCAGCGAGGCCGCATGGCCGGCCGGCCGGGTCGGTGCAACGCGCGGTACCTTTCTTGCCGCGGCCACCGCCGCCGCCGGATCGAGATAGCCGGCGCCGAGCCGGTTGCGCTGGTCGGCGGGCACCGGTTCGACGCTGCCGACGAGCAGGGCACGGGTTTCCTCGATCCACAGCGGCCGGGGTGCCGCGGCAAACATCAGCGCGACCGTCCCGGCGACGTGCGGTGCGGCCATGCTTGTGCCTGACAGCCGGCTCTGCAGTGGCGCGGCACTCTTGTTCCGGGGGCGGGACCGGGCGCTGAGCACCTGGCAGCCCGGCGCGGCCAGCGTCGGCCGACTGTCGCGCCCGTCCCGGGTCGGACCGGAACTCGAAAAGCGGCCGGGTTCGCGCCCTTCGGAATGGGCGTCATAGGCAGCCACCGCAATGGTTGCGTAGCCATTACAAATCGTGCCGATGGTCGAGCGCGGGTCGACATCGGCGTCCGTAAACACCAGCCGCCCTGGACCGGTCGGATCTCGCTCGACCCACGCATGGACGCGCCCGTCGCCGACGGAGTGGCCGTTGACCGACAGCGACCAGCGGCCGGGTGGCGCTTCGGGGAACAGGAACAGGGAGACCTGGCAGTCGCCGTTGTTCGGATCGTCGGTGCGATTGTAGAGGCGGCCGACGATTCGGCCGCCGTGGCGCAGGTCGCCGCGATCGTCCGGTTCGATCGGGCCGAGGGCGACCCCGTCCGGACCGTTGACGGCGAAGGCTAGCCGGTCGGCGCGCGGGTACCAAATGTCAAGTTCGGCCCGGCTCCGGCCCTCACGGAGCTCAAGCCTCAGCGTGCGGGTCTCGCCCGGGAGAAGCGTGAGCTGGGCATGCGCCTCCTTGGCGTAATAGTTGCCGCAGCTCATCGTGATCGCCCGGCCCGGACGCGACAGCAGGAGATGATCGAGCGCCTGTTCCGTCAGAGACAGTCCATCGTGCTGCCCCGCCTGCCTGCCGAGGCTGGCGTTGATGACCAGCGGACGGTCGCCGGCAATGTGATCGGCGAAATCGCAGCCTTCGAGCAAGTCGGTCGAGCTGCCGAGGGCCTGCTGCCCCTGAGGCGTGCGTGTGGTGAGATCGACGAACAGCAGTTCGGCTTCCGGCGCGAGACCGGCCAGCGTGCCCTGAGCGCCGCTCCCGCCTGAAATGCCCAAAGTATGAGCGCCGTGGCTGCCCTTGCCCCGGTCCGACGTCCACCAGCGATAGCCCCCCAGCGCCGCGTAGGGGTCAGCCGTGGCCAGCGCCCGGTCGATTTCCTCGCGCAGATAGATGCGGCCGAAGCCGTACCGATTGGGATGGGCGGGGTCGTAGGCCTGCCCCTGGGCCCACAGCGCGAATAGCCTTGTCTTTCCACTTGGACCTGGTTCTCGAAACGCCGGGTGGGTGATGTCGAGGCCCCAATCGAGGTGGGCGAGCACCACACCGGCGCCCGTGGGCAGACCCTGCGGGCGCCGTTCATCGCCAGGGCGCAGGGCGAGATCGTCACTCGCCTCCTCCATCCAGTCATCGGCGTCGAGAGCGGGCGTGTAGTCCTGCGGTCGCTTCATGCTCGCGACCTGCGCCCGCGCCCTCTCGAGGTCGCCACGCCGCAACCGGCAGGTGGCGATCAGCCCGAAACGGGCGATAATCCGCAACAGCGACGGTGGCGGCTGATCTTCGCGAAGCCGGACGATGACCGACACTTCGTCGTCGGGATCGCCTTCCTCGGCGAGCTCCCACAGCGCGCTTTCCACTTGTGCCTCTCTGGTCGAAGCGCTGGCCGCCCGGCGGTAACGCTGACAGCCGCGAACTGAGATCGCTAACTGGTGGTTTGCTGCCCGCGTTTCCGCTCTTCACTTGGCAGCTTGCCTTTCAGCGTGTCGACGTCGTTCTTCACGGTACCCATGTCGCTCTGGAGGGCATCAACATCCTTTTTTATTTCGCCAAGCCCCCTCTCCACGGCGCCAACCTTGCTGTTTAGGCTGCTGATTTCCTGTTGGACCGTAGTGACTTGTTCCAGTAGCAGGTCGATTTTGTCTTTCGGCTGGTCTTCCGGGCCGGCACCGACACTTAGCTTGATCTGGGAGCCTTCCTCGACCAACTCGTCGGTGCCGCCAGGTGGCAGTTGGCGGAGCACCTTGTCTTTCTCTGCCGCGTCGCTTCGGTGGTACTCAACTAGTGGCGTTAAGCCTTGATCCTTAAGTATCTGGCGTGCCTCGTCCACGGGTTTAGCGACGACATCGGGCACGTTGACCAGTGCGCGTCCTATCGCCTGGTCGACGCTTCCTGCGCCAAGATTGCGCCGCCGGCGTTCGGCCGCGACCAGCACGGGCGCGAGGCCAAGCGGACCTTTCACAACCAGGGCACATGCAGTGTAAAAGGCACTCTCATGGGAGGGCAGGTTCGCCTGCTTGGCGGTGAAGCTGGTCGCCAGCGGGTTCAGCACGTCATTCACGGCCTTGTCCTTTCCTCAACGTTTCGGATCGAAGATGCCGCTCGCGTAGGCCAGCGCTCCGATGGCGATCAGATTGTTGGTATTGCCCAGCATTCCGCCGCCCGATGACGTCGAGGACATGCCGCTACCTGAAACGAGATCGGAGCCGACGAGATGCAGGAGCGGTGCCACCTGGCCGAACTTGCTATCCGGCGGGGCGATCAGCGGAATCAGCGCGGACAGGGTTTGGGTGGTCCTGAGGTCGGCGCGCAGCTTGCCGAGATCCTTCTTGGCGCTAGCCTGCAGTCGGTTCATGTCGCCGACGACCGTTCGCACACGGCCGTCAACGGTCTTGATCGCTGTTGCATTGGCAGTGATTTGCTGCCGGACCCGCGCGAGAGCGGCCTCAAGCTGCGCCTGGGTCACTGGGCCGCCGGTAGGGCGGCCACGGAAGGTGCTGGCGCCGGTCGCGGTGCGGACGGGCCGCGGCCGCCGTCGGCGACGGGACTCCGTGTCGTAGCTCTCGTCCTCTAGGATGTCGTAGAGATCAGTGTCCCAGCTCTCGATGTCGGGCGAATCGACGTCAGGCGCATCGAGATAGGTTTCGGGGGTATCGTAGTTCATGATCCTGCTCCTACTTCCGTGGCGGTTGGGGGATCGGCGGGTCGCGCCGAGGGGTTGCGCGGCCAGGGGCGACGCGGCGGAGCGCGGCGCAATAGTGCCCTGACCCGCTCCACCGCCGGTCGCACGTAGCGGTGGAACTCATCGGCCTGTGGAGTGCGCGAGCCCGGCGTTCCTTCACCACCACAGGTGTCGCACAACAGATCATCACCGAAGCAGTTGGGGCAGGCGCCTAGCGCCGCGGCGAGCGCTTCGAGCCGCGAACGGCTCGCCTCCACCTCGGCATAGAGCCGCCGCGCGGTCTCGCTCAGCTGTTCGACCGCCTCGGCCTGCTCGGCCCGGATTTCCTCGCGCAAATCCTCGCGCAGCTGGTCGACGTTGCCTCCGCTGCCCTGCTCCTCGACCAGCTTGAGCAGCATGCCAATGTGCGGATTGTCGTCACCCTGGCCGGCCAGCGCGCTCATCATCACCTTCTGCGGGTCGACCGAACCGGAGCGGAGCGCCTCGAGAAAAGCCATGGCGCTCGCGCCGAGGAGCGGCGTGTCCGCCGCACGGTTTCCATTGGCGGTCTGAGGCTCGCCCGTCCGCTCCTCGTCGACCGCGACGTCAAGGACCTCGCTGTCACCAGGCATCGTTTTTCTCCGCAACTGAGAGGGCGTAGTCAATGGCCTCGGCCTCGGCGAGATCGAGCTGGTCGTAAAGCTCGTCGTCCGCCGAATATTCCTCTTCCGCCAGCTCGTCCTCGGCATCCCAGCCTGCTGCCTCGGCGAGCTCTTCGCTGCCGATCGCCTCGGCCAGCCGCTCCGCCTGCGCCTCATTGAGCATGTCCCACAGGCGCGCGGCACGGTCGCTCGGCAACGCGGGATCGCCCACGAAGCCCTCTGCTCCATCGGTCATGAACGCCAGTGCGGCCGCCTCGCCCTCGCCGTCGGCTTCGCCCTCCGCCGCTTCGGTCGCTACTTGCTGGGCGAGGTGAGCAAGCAGATGTGCGAAATTGCCGACCGGGACTTGCGCTTGTCCTACTGGGATCGACTTGCGCCCCAGCCGACCGAGGCGCATTGCTGCTAGCGCTCGCTGCAGTTCCGACCGCTGCAGAGCGCTGAACAGCTGGCCCGCGGCGCCGCTTCCGCCGAATAGGCCTGTTAATGCTCCAGCGGCTTGGGGGGATGACAATAGACCGCCGAGCTGGGCCAGCTGGCCAAATCCGGCGCCCGGCGCTGCGCCAGGTTGCGGGAGCGGGCCGGGTGCTGGTCTGCGTTGTCCTCCAGCCGCCCCACCCAGCCCACTGACAGTCGAGCCCAGCGCGCTGCCGACCCGGCCCATCGGCGTGAACTGGCCGGCGAGAGAGGTCACCCCGCTCAAAGCGCCGCCGATCTGACGCGCGGTCCCCCCGCCATACCGGCTCAGCCCGGCGCCGGCACCGCCGATGGCAGCGCCGGCGATAACACCCGGCAAACCGGCGGCCGATCCCGCCATCGCGCCCTGCAGCGCGCCTCCCCCGACGTGCGCTACGGCAGGCGCGGCTTTCGTGGCGAAGCGGCCGATATCGCGCGCGGCCGATGAGAAGAACCGACCGATCCCCTCGTGCGCCTCGTCGAGTTCCTGCTCTATCGAGTCGGCCATGCCGACGCCGAATACGCGATCGATCTGACCACGAAGTTCGCGAGCAGGAAGTTGGGCAAGGGACGGGTCGACCACCGCCCGCAGGTTGGCGAAGGAACTCGAAGCCAGGGACGGGTCGTAGGCGGTCATTGTCTGCTCCGAAGTTGGCGCGCAAAGGCTCGCTCTGGCCCGTCAGTCGGTGTCGGCCGGCGGGCGGCGACGTTCGGCAAAGATTCGGCGGAGTAGCCTGACCAGCGCATCGAATCCGGCAAACGCACCCAGTGTTCGACCGGATAGGTCGCGGATCGTGCCACGTGTCGCCCGTTGCTTTTCCTCGGGATCGACGCTGCCCGATTCGTACCACCAGCGCACGATGATCGTCGAAACCGGCGAGGGATTCGCTGGATCGGACTGGTCAGCCCCATTGTGGTCATCCACGTCGCCCTCCAGGCACAACGAACCTGAAACTGACGTATGATGGGCAAGTCGGATCACCGAACCATCACCGCGGCTTCACCAAACTCTCACGAGGGGCCGGCGGCCCCGCTCTTTCAGGTGCCGAGCGATTGATCGAGAAGGTGGACCGATTCGACGAGGTGGCGCCGCACTTGCAGCATTGCGTCGCGATGGCGCATGGAAGCCGGTGCCGACTCAAGGCAGCCTGGAGCCGTTTCCTTGCCCGCGATCTCAGCCGCGAGTGCGCGGGTCTCAGACATGGGCCCGATGCCTAGTTCGCTCTGGAGCAGGGCGGCAAGTGCGCGATACTGGTCCAATGCGAGGGCGCGGTTCCCGCAACGTGCGTGAGCGGTCATCAACAATCGCTGGGCATCCTCTCGGAGCGGCTCGGCGGCGCACAGGGTTTGGGCGGCCTGTCGAGCTGAGACCCAGTCGCCGGCGCGGGCTTCGGCGGTTGCCAGAGCAAAGAGTGCGTCCAGATAAAGTGCGCGCAGTCGTTCGCGCTCAATCGCGATCCACTCTGAATCTCGATCGCCAAGTAGAGATCCGCGATAGAGTTGTAGCGCACGAGCGAGCCGGCGCCGCTGCAATTCCGATGAGAGCATGTCGGGAGACGTGAGGGCGAGCCGCGCACGACGCTCAAATGCAAATATGTCAATCCAGACAGTGCGATTGACTGACAGCTTCACGGATCCGGCGGTCTGGACGAGTAACTCTTGACCTTTTGGCAGGCGGCATTTGATGCGCCAGAGTGCAGTCGCCAGGCAGTGTCGCGCAGCGTGCTCATACTGTTCCGGCCATAACCTCCCAGCGATCGCGCTGCGGCCAAGGCACCATCCTGGAGAAACAAGCAGGCAGCTGAGTACCAACCACCAGACCTCTGGCATGTCGATCACCCCGACGTCGGATCGTGAAAACCGTTCTCGTCCAAGCAGATAGATGCCCCAAGTCGCCATGTCGCAAGGCGCCTCCGTCGCAGGGCGCTGACCCAAGCATATCAACTGGGTTAGACGATTTGCTTTGTGGGATTATTTATAGAAGTACCCCCAACCAAGCGTTTACTATTTGATCGAAGTTGGCGCCTGCCGTCGTCGTATGAACATACGAGATGTGATAGTTTTTTTCTTGGAGGTGGGATGGCTTCTCTTGCGCGAGAGGAGCGCTCGATGTTGTAGCTTAACCAACTTTCCGAAGTTATTGCTCGATTTCAAGATGCTACTTTGGATAACACGTGGTGGGATGCCGCTCTGAGAGCGATCACCTGCGCCATAGGCGGCAGCAACGGTGGGCCGACGATTTCAAATCCGCAGACGCGCCCGATCACGGTAATGCCGGTCGATCCAGAGGCTCTGCGCAGCTACAATGATTATTTCATGCGCGCGAATCCGATGTCACCGTCCCTGGAACGTGCGTCCCAGGAGAATTTAGTCTCCCTACGATCTGTCATTTCCTTGGGGGATCTTATCCGCAGCGAACTCTACAATGACTGGATCTTACCGACTTAAGCTGGTGACGGTGTATTCGCTGCGATCCTTCGCGACTACAATCGCGTTTGGTGGCTCGGCAAGGGAGCGTCCTTGCGTTCAGAGGCCCTCACTGGCGCGGGCAAGCCGAAGCTGCTGCAACTCCTAGTCCCGCACCTCCGGCAGGCCATCCGACCTTGTTCACGGCTTCAAGGATTGCGCGATGACCGGACCGACATACTCGAAGCCTTCAAGCGCTTGCCACATGCCGCCGTGCTGCGCCCACTTTCCGCAGCCAGACACGCAGCATCGCTCCATTGAGCGCTCTCCGGACCTCGGTTGCTGCTATGCCGTCTCCGCGATCGCCTTGGCGTTGTGGCGGTCGATGAAGCGCGTGATCGCAATGACTGACGCCAGCTCGTCCCATTGCCGATCGAGTAGGCCGACGCGGCGCCGCATCGTTGTCAGGATGTCCAGGCGGCGGATCCCCCTGTCGACCGGAGCGGTCCTCGAAACGCCGCATTCCGGAAAGATGGTCAGCCAGCCAAAGTCGCTGGGGGTGCCTCCCTGGCTTGACGAAGCGCGAGCGCTGCTCGCAGGCGGGCACACAAAAATATCGGCAGCCAGGCAACTGGGCGTTGTTCCCTCCCGATTTTACCGGGCACTCGACAAATACCTGCGCGCGCCAACATAACCGCACGCCCGCTCGACCGAGTCCTTGGCCCTGCTAGGGCTTTCAGCCACTCCGAACCATCACGACCGCGGCCCGAACAGGTCTGGCTCCGGATCCGGCTGCTGCTGTGCCACCAATGCGGGCGGCCGCGGCGACTTGGCGGGCCAGCGAATCATCCCCTCGGAGGAGAAGGGCCGGAGCATGGCCTTCACCTCCTCGAGGGCAGCTCGACATCTCCGAACCAGAATGGCAGCTGGTCTCTGGTGAGAATCGCCGGCATGCGGTCGTGGATTTCACCGACCACGCTGTTGGCCGGGACCATGACCGTCGCAAAGGTGCGGATCCAGGTATCGGTCCCTTTGTCGCGCCAGGCGTCCCAAATGCCAGCGACCAGCATCGAGGACCCGTCGGCCATCCCGATGGCGAACAGCCGGCCCTTCGGCTGGCCGATCGTCCGGCGCTGGGTGAAGAAGCCGGCCGAGATGATGCAGCGGCGCCGGCGAAAGGACTGGGCGAACGGCTGCAGCTCGTCGACCGTCTCGGCCCGGGCGTGAAGGTACGGCCGGGACATGTCGGGCGCCCAGTGGGGCACCAAGCCCCATTTGAGCAGGTCGAAATGCTTTCGGCCGGTCTCGGGATTGCGCCGGACGACGATGACCTCCGCGCCCTCGACCATCTGCCCGGGCTTGTGGCCATTGGCACGGGCCCGCTCCGCCTGCAGGCGGACGAGCTCGGCGAGACGTTCGCTTGTCGTGCTCTCGGACGAAGCCATGACGATCCAGATAGGCTGAGACGAGAGATTGTCATCGATCCGGGGACCGCCGGAATGCGCAAGATCCGGCGGATCGGGAATTCTTCGAGCCCGAGCCGGATCAAAGATCCGATCGTCGTCTCTGGACATGGACGTTTCCCGGAAATGTGCATGGCGAAGAATAAAGCTGTTGAACTGTCGTCGCCTTAATTATAATTCAACGGCCCTGCCCGCGATTCTGTAATAACGTAAGTTCGCGAAACCACCGGAGTGATTTGATGAGCGAAGTTGGCTCGGTATCCCCTCAGGCTACGGCGGACGAGACGCGCCGCCTCACTGTCCAGATCGTCTCGGCCCATGTCGCGCACAACAACGTGGCTCAGGCGGACCTGCCAGCGCTGATCGCGCAGGTGTATGGCGCGCTGAGCGGCCTGGGAAAGGCGGCGGAGCCGGCAGCCCCGGCTCGGCCTGACCCCGCGGTGCCCATCCGAAAGTCCGTCACGCCCGACTACATCGTCTGTCTCGAGGACGGCAAGAAGCTGAAGATGCTGAAGCGGCATCTGTCGTCGGCCTACAACATGACCCCGGACCAGTACCGCGAGCGTTGGGGCCTGCCGGCGGATTATCCTATGGTGGCACCCGGTTACGCCGAGCAGCGCAGCAAGCTGGCCAAGGCGATCGGCCTTGGCACTCGTCGCAGCGAGCCGCCCGTTGCGCCAGCCCCGGCAGCGAAGGCTCCCCGCACCCGCAAGACGGCGGCGGCGAAAACGGCAACAGCCTGAGAACTGGCTCGCACCGCGGAGTCCGACCCCGAGCTTGCCTGCGGGTGGACCAGACCGCTGATGCGCAGTGCGAACCACAATGTGAAAGTTCGCCAGAGCCGAGGCGCGGCTCTCTGACCTCGCCTCGGCCTGAACCGCGCATCCTTCGTTTCCTGTACAGGCGGAAGACCACGGCGTGACATTCGTGGCCGTGAGGCAGTCCTTCAACACCATGACCAGCATGGGCCGGCTCACGCTCAATGTCCTCTTGTCCTTCGCCCAATTCGAGCGCGAGGTCACGGGGAGAGCGTCTGAGAGACTGGTTCGCTGGCGCCCCAGCCCGGGGACTGTGGGTCAGTGGTTCTGCGCCCTACGAGTACGACGTCGAAAATCTTCGCCTCGTCGTCAATGAGGTGCAGGCCGCGGTCGTCCGTCATGTCTTTGCCGCCTTTCCGGCGATCGGCTCCGCCAGAGCGCTGGCGACCCAGCTCAACGCGCGGGGGCATCTGAACAAGGGCGGACGGCCGTTCAGCCGGCGCGTGGTCATGGCCATTCTGCAAAACCGCCTCTATCGAGGCGAACTCGTACATAAGGGGAGGGCGCTCCCGGACCAGCACCAGGCCATCATCTCGGAAGCCGCATGATGGCGCGCCCAGACGGCGATCGCCGAGAGTGCTCGACGGAAGGCTGCTCTGAGGCGGCCGCCCGTGAACGGCATGCTGAAAGCCCTTCTCTTCGACGCGACGGGACGACGGCTGATCCATGTCTTCGTCCATAGGAAAGCCCGCACCTACCGATCCTATGTGCCACGCATTACGTGATACGGCCCCGGCACAGCATCGAGCGGCCAGTTCAAGGCGGCCGACGTGGAGGACGCCGTCATGCAGCTCCTGACCAGGATTACGGGCGTCGCCGGCGAGCCAGGCGATGAGTTTGCTGCAACCGGTCATATCCGCCGGATGGTCTCCCGGATCGGCATGGCCGAGAAGGTCATGCGCGTCACCCTGACGACCGGAGCCGTTCTTGAGACGGTTCATCTAGGCAAAATCGTCAGCCAACTGAAGACCAGGAGCGCGCCTCCCTGGCTCCATGAGGCGCAAGAACTCCTGGCGGGCGGACACTCGAAAGCTTCTGCGGCCAGACGCCTGGGTGTTGTCCCATGTCGATTGTATCGCGCGATCGATCGATACGCCGGCGCACCGGGATGATCGGGATGGCTGCTCGTCTGCGCCACATCGACCCGCGCCGCGATTCCCGTCCAGCTCACCCGATCGTGAAGTTTGGATAATGCTAATTACGGCATACGGTGCGGAGCGGCACGAGCCTGGGAAAGCGACCGATCCCCCGGCGCCGCGCCGCCGCGCCTCCCCTGTGAGACTCCGATGAGCATCACAGCTCAAAGGTCTCCGCACCCAGTCGCACACCACGGATGGTTAGCTCGAAATCCGCTATTGTGTCACCGTCAACATAGCCCTTCACTATTGTGTCAGCGGTATACTCGATGGTGAGAGCGCCTGGCTTAATCGCTCCACTTGTCACCAAGAAAAACTCGTCGTTGCCGCTTGGGTTTGTCTGGTCCGCATCGATAGCTCTTAGGTCGACTTTGTCTCCCCCACCGCTGCCCATGTGAAAAAACCCCTCGATGACATCAGAGTTTCCCGGAGTAGAATCGGCGATACTAGTGTAAACGACTGTGTCAACGGGCTCGTCGAATCCCTCTCCTACCAAGATGATCCTGTCCTGACCGGCGCCTCCGATGAGTAAATCTGTGGAATGGCTGTCATAGAGAACGTCATTTCCGTCACCGCCTTCCAAGATCTCGTCGCCATTACCTCCGGTCAGGGTATCATCGAAGCGGCTGCCGACCAGGTTCTCGATGCCGGCGAGGGTGTCGCCCGATGCGTGACCGCCGCTGGCCGTGCCTGCCGTGAGGTCGATTTTCACGGCTTCATCCGACTGCGCATATTCGGCCGTATCCCTTTCCCCCCATCCAGAGCCGCCCTCCATCTTGTCTTCGCCGCTGGCTCCAATGAGGATGTCGTTTCCCCCGCCGCCATTGAGCGTGTCATTGCCGGCGCCGCCGTTGAGGGTATTGGCAGCGTCGTCGCCATCGATCGTGTCGTCGCCGTCGCCGCCGTCAGCGCCAGTGCCGGGCGTGTCCTCGGCCGCGGTCGCAACGGTCATCAGGCCGGCCGGAGTCGGCGCGGCCAGGCTGATGGTGTCGCCGCCCTTGCCGCCAAGGATGCTCTCGATGCTGGTGTAGCGGCCTGTGCCGAAATCGATGGTGACGCCGGTGGTGCTGGCGGAGAAGTCGAGTGTGTCGTCGCCGGCGCCGCCGTCGATGACGTCCAGCCCGTCGGTGCCGATGATGGTGTCGTCGCCGGCCCCGGCCTGGATGCGGTTGGCGAGCGCGCTGCCCTCCAGCACGTCGGCGAAGGCCGAACCGGTCAGGTTCTCGATTCCGGTCAGGGTGTCGCCCGCGGCCTCGCCCTGGGTTCCGGTCCCGGTCGACAGACTCACCGCCACCCCGGCAGTGGCCAGGGCGTAGCTCGCGGTGTCGGAGCCCCTGCCGCCGATCAGCTCGTCGGCGCCGATGCCGCCGATGAGGGTGTCGTCGCCGCCCGAACCGTCGAGCCGGTCGGCATCCTCCAGTCCGACCAGGATGTTGGCCCCGGCGTCGCCGGTGATGTCGTCGGCATGGGCCGAACCGACGACGTTCTCGAAGCCGTTGACCAGCACGTCGCCGTCGGCGTCGCCGCCCCAGGCGCCGAGCAGGCCGAGCAGCAGATTGCCGAGGTTGATGTGCACCCCGACATCGGATTCGGAGTAGCCGACGGTATCGGTACCGGTGCCGCCGGTGAGCAGGTCGAGCCCGCCCTTGCCTTCGACATAGTCGTTGCCGGCGCCGCCGCCGATGGTGCCGAGCAGGAAGTCGTCGCCGTAGAGGACATCGTCCTGCCCATTCCTGGGATCGATCCGCAGCAGGGCCAGGAGTTCCGCTGAGACAGTCATGACTCTCTCCTCACCTCGGGTTCAGGGGAATGGTCGAGTTGAATGCCGTGAGATCGCGGCCAGCGTCTCGCCCAGGACGCGCCGCCACCGGGCCGCCAGGGTGTCCCAGGCATAGCGGGGATCCGTCGCGACGGCGTAAGCCTGCCGGGCCCGCTTCGTCCGCAGCTCGGGGTCGCGGTACAGCCGTTCCAGCGCCGCGGCCACAGTCTCCGGCGCGATGATCTTTTCCTCGAAGGACAACGTTCGGTGATGGAGCGTCACCGACGGCTCCAGCAGCTCGGCGGCGCCGCGCCAGATCTCGCCCGGGGCACTGAAGCCCGGCACGATCTGGGCGGCGCCGGTGGCCGCGTGCTCGAACGCCACCAGGCCCCAGCCTTCGGCGTTGGCGGTGTTGAGGCCGACATCACAGGCGTTGTAGAGCCGGTTCAGCGTCGCGTCGTCGAGCCGCGGCGTCCCGAGCCAGCGGCCGTCGAAGATCAGCCGCGGGCCGAGGCCGAGATGCCCGGCCAGGGTCGGGATGTCCCAGCCCACGTCTTTCCGGCCCATATGCAGACAAAGCTGCACCGAGGCCGGCTTGTCCCTGGCGAACAGGGCGAAGCCGCGCAGGGTGACGTCGATCTGCTTGCGCGGCTGGTTGCGGTTGGCGTTGAGGACGATGAAGGCGTCCGCCAGCTCTGGCCGCTGCGGCCAGAGGGCGGCGCGGGCACGTGGCCGGTCCGGCACCGGCCGGTCGGCCGAGCCGCCGATCGGATGAAAGGCCGCGGTGTCGATGCCATGCGGGATCACCTCGAGCCCCGGGAAGGGCGCCGCGCCACCGTTGCGCCGGGCCCGCCGGGCCTGCGCCGCCTCAACGGCCGCCTTGGCGAACTCCGTGTAGAGCACCAGCCGGGTCAGGCCGGCTAGGCGGTCGAGCAGCGCCGGGTCGACCGGCCCCGCCTCGAGCGGGCAATAGGCCACGATCGGCGGCAGCGGCCTGGTGTCGCCGAGCGCGTCGAGATACAGCGCGACCACGTCGAGATCGTTGATGATCCAGACGAGGTCGGGCTTCAGCTTGGCGATCAGCGGGCCAAGCCGGCGCGTGCCATGCAGGTCACGCTCGCGCCGCGCCTGGTAGACCGGCCAGGGCAGCTCATGCGGATCGCCGTCGTAGTTGCTGCCGAGCTGGACGATGTCGAAGGAATCGCCCAGCCGCCGCAGCAGCGCCTCGGCCACCCGGGCCAGGCCGGTGGGCGCCGCGGCATCTCCGACCGCCAGTAGACGTGGCCGGCGGCCATCGGCGGTCGGGGCCAGGCCATCCATCCGTACCTCCTCGGTTCGGGTGGGCCCGGCCGCCTCCGGGCGGGAAGCGGCCGGTCCGGCGCGGGACGATCAGAGGATGATGTCGGTCTCGCTCAGCGGCGCGTCGACATGAACCTCGATCGTGAAATCGGGAGTCTGATCGCCGTCGACATAGCCGTTGATGCGGGCAAGGCCGTCGCCGCCGGCCCCGGTCGCCGGAATGAACTCGAGCGTCAGATCGCCCGGGACATGCTGGCCGTCGATGCTGGTGATCCGGAAGGCGTCGTCCTCCGGCGTCGACGGATCGGCGTCGATCGCCGACAGGTCGATCCGGTCGCCGCCGCTGAGGGAGTGGAAGAAATCGAGGATGGTGTCGGGCGCGCTGGAGGTCGAATCGTCGATGCTGGTGTAGCGGATCACGTCGGAGCCACCACCGGTCCTGATCCTGTCCTTGCCCGCCCCACCATCGAGCATGTCGCTGCCGTTGGCGCCGTCCAGCGTGTCCTCTCCGCCGCCGCCGATCAGGACGTTGTCGACATCGTTACCGATCAGCACATCTATGTTCGCGCTGCCGACCAGGTTCTCGACGTTGACGACGGTGTCGCCCGCTGCGTCGCCGAATTGGCCGGTGCCGTTCCAGAGATTGACCGTGACACCGGTGCTCGATTGCGAGTAGTCGGCAGTATCGACGCCGTCGCCACCGTCCAGCGCATCGGCGCCGGCGCCGCCGATCAGCACGTCGTCCCGGTTGCCGCCGGTGATAGTGTCACTGCCTTCGCCACCGTCGAGAGTATCTCCGGTGCTGTCCTCATCCGCAGCTAAGGCAACCGCCGCGGCCGACGTCTCGTCAGAGCTGGCGCCATGGATCTCATCGTGACCATCGCCGCCACGGACGTCGTTGTGCCCATATTTGTCATAGCTGTATTTGTCGTCTTCCTTATAGCTGCCGGCATAGATCTTGTCGTCGCCGCCTCCGCCGTCGATCTTATTGTAACCTTCACTTGCATCCTTGCCATAATCACCATCAGAATAGTCTTTCTTATAGTGGTCACCTCCATAAATCTCGTCTTTGCCATCACCGCCCTTCAGATCGCCATAGCCGGATTTGTAGTCCTCCTTATCATAATTATCCTTGTAGTAGTGACCGCCGGTTAGCTTGTCATCTCCGGCTCCGCCGTCGACGGCCACTGATCCGCTGGTCTCGTCTGCGGTCGCGGCCAACGTCGCCAAGGCAGACGATGAGTTGGCGCGGCCGGCGCTCATCACGTCGCCGCCTGTGCCGCCAAGGACATTCTCCACGCTGATGTAGTTTCCGGAGCCGAAGTCGATCTCGACGCCGGTGGTGTTGGCGGCCGGCCAGGATGCGGTTGGCCAGCGCGCTGCCCTCCAGCACGTCGGCGAAGGCCGAGCCGGTCAGGTTCTCGATTCCGGTCAGGGTGTCGCCCGCGGCCTCGCCGGCCGTGCCGGTCCCGGTCGACAGGCTGACCTTGACCCCGGCATTGGCCAGGGCATAGCTCGCGGTGTCGGAGCCCCTGTCGCCGATCAGCGCGTCGGCGCCGAAGCCACCGATCAGGGTGTCGTCGCCGCCCGAGCCGTCGAGCCGGTCGGCATCCTCCAGTCCGACTAGGATGTTGGCCCCGGCGTCGCCGGTGATGTCGTCGGCATGGGCCGAACCGACCACGTTCTCGAAGCCGTTGACCAGCACGTCGCCGTCGGCGTCGCCGCCCCAGGCGCCGAGCAGGCCGAGCAGCAGATTGCCGAGATTGATGTGCACCCCGACATCGGATTCCGAGTAGCCGACGGT
>NZ_JAHVDK010000046.1:0-33160 GCF_051487185.1 Inquilinus limosus | reverse complement strand
CCGCCGCCTCCGCCGGTGCAGGCGCCGTCGCCCGAGGCGACGCGCAGCCCGCCGCCCCCGCCGACGACGCAACCGCCGCCGCCCCCGCCGCCGCAGCGGCCGAATCCGCCGTCCGGCAAGCCGCAGGCCGAGCCGACCCCGACTCCGTCCCCGCCGACGCCGCCGGCCGAGATGGCGCAGGCCGATCCGATGGCGATCTCACCGACCCAGGCGCCGCGCCCGGGCTCGCGGCCGAAGGCGCCGCCGCCGGCTCCGACGCAGCAGGCGACCGCGCCGACGCGGTCGACGCAGGGGCAGTCGCAGTCGCTCGACAGCGACGCGCTCGACGCCTTGGCCAGCGAGTCGACATCGACGCGGTCGAGCAACAGCCGTTCGAACCGCCAGCAGCGGGCGTCGGGCCAGAACTCCCGATCGCGGGACATCAGCCCCGGCGAGAAAGACGCGATCGCGGGCATCGTCGGACGGTACTGGAATGTCGATCTGCAGTCGGCCGAGACGCCGGTCGTGGAGGTTCGGGTGCGGATCGATGCCACCGGCAAGCTGACGCTCACCGAGATTGTCGATCCTGCGTTGCGCAGCAATGCTGCCGCTCGCGCCGCAGTGCGGGCCGTCCGCATGTCGATCGACCAGTGGCCGGTGCCGGCGGGCGGTTGGCCCGACGACGACTTCATCCTTAACTTCGACCCGAGCCAGATGCGCTGACGGTCGACATGTCCATCCCGATCCAAGAGTTGTTTCCGACCAGCCAGGAACCGAGGTGCAGAGAATGAAACGAGGCTTCCTCCTGACCACGCTGGCCGCCCTGGCTGCGGTCGCATCCCTCGTCCTGACGGCGGCGCCGTCACGGGCCGAGATCCGGATCGACATCAACCAGGGCGTCACCCAGCCGATGCCGATCGCGATCACCGATTTCCCCGGTGATCCGGTCGGCAGCCAGATCAGCCAGATCATCTCGGCCGATCTGCAGCGCTCGGGCCTGTTCGCGCCGATCGACCCGCGCGCCTTCACCCAGGATGCGGCCTCGCTGCAGCAGGGCGTGCGCTTCGCCGACTGGAAGGTGCTGGCGGCCCAGGCTCTCGTCACCGGCCAGGTCCGCCCGCGCGGCGACGGCCGCTTCGACGTCGACTTCCGGCTCTGGGATGTGGCGGCCGAGCAGCAGCTGACCGGCCTGACCCTGACCGGCGACAGCAGCCTGATGCGCCGCGTCGCCCACAAGATCGCGGACGAGATCTACCGCGCCGTGACCGGCGAGGACGGCTATTTCGACACCCGCGTCGTCTACGTCTCCGAGACCGGGCCGGAGGTGAACCGGGTCAAGCGCCTGGCGATCATGGACCAGGACGGCGCCAACCATCAGTTCCTGACTGACGGCTCGCAGCTGGTGCTGACCCCGCGCTTCTCGCCCAGCACGCAGCAGATCACCTACATGGCCTATGTGAACAACAAGCCGCGGGTGTATCTGCTCGACATCGGCAGCGGCCGGCAGGAATCGCTCGGCGACTTCCCGAACATGACCTTCTCGCCGCGCTTCAGCCCGGACGGCAACCGGGTGATCTTCAGCATGGCGCAGAACGGCAACACCGACATCTACGTCATGGACCTGCGCACCCGTTCGGCGCAGCGCCTGACTTCGGATCCGTCGATCGAGACCTCGCCCTCCTATTCCAGGGACGGGTCGCAGATCGTGTTCGAGAGCGACCGCGGCGGCAGCCAGCAGATCTACATCATGAACGCCGACGGGTCCGGCGTGCGCCGGCTCAGCTTCGGCCAGGGCCGCTACGCCACCCCGGTGTGGTCGCCGCGCGGCGACCTGATCGCCTTCACCAAGCTGTCGGGCGGCCAGTTCTCGATCGGCGTGATGCGGCCCGACGGCACCGGCGAGCGCGACCTGGCCTCCGGCTTCCTGGCCGAGGGCCCGACCTGGGCGCCGAACGGCCGCGTGCTGATGTACACCGCCAGCGGCGGCGGCGGCAGCAAGCTGGTTACCGTCGACATCACCGGCCGGGTCAGCGCCGCGGTGCCGACGCCCTTCGACGCGTCCGACCCCGCCTGGTCGCCGTTGCTGCCGTGACCTAGATCAATGGGAATGGCGGAAAATAAAGCGAGAAATACCTTGCGAAGCGGGCGGCAACCTGCTTTTCCCTCAACCGATTTCCGAATCGTAAAGTCGGATCCACGTCAGGGGCAAAAAACCATGCGTCTCAAGATTGTGTCCCTCATGGGGGCTCTGCTGCTGGCCACGGCCTGCAGCTCCAGCCAGAACGCCGCCGGCACGGCCGGCCAGGGCGGCCTCGGCACCGCCGGCACCGCTGTCCCCGGCTCGCAGCAGGATCTGGCTCAGAACATCGGCGACCGCGTCTTCTTCGCCTTCGACGCCTTCGACCTGAGCCCGGAGGCCCAGGCCACGCTGACCAAGCAGAGCGGCTGGCTGCAGCAGTACCAGAACGTCGCCGTGACCGTCGAAGGCCACGCCGACGAGCGCGGCACGCGCGAATACAACCTCGCCCTCGGCGACCGCCGCGCCAATTCGGTGCGCAACTACCTGATCGCCAACGGCGTGGCCCCGTCGCGGATCTCGACGATCAGCTACGGCAAGGAGCGTCCGGCGGTGCCGGGCAACGACGAGTCGGCCTGGGCGCAGAACCGCCGGGCGGTCACCGTCGTCAACTGATCCCGCCGACCGGCGGGCCGGCGCCCTCGTGGCGTCGCCCGCCGCCGGACGGAGGATTTGCGCGCCGGACGGCGGCAGCGGCCTCGCCGTTGCTGCCGTGCCCGGCGCGTCTTATTTTCGCCGCCGGGATCGGGAAAAGATCGGTCCCGCGGCCAAGGCCGAACCCATGCCCCAACCAAGGAGGTGGAGGCGACATGCCGGCTTCGCAGAGGCGACGGAGTATTTTCGCGGCCGCGGCGCTCGCCGTCGCGGTCCTGGCCCCGTCCGGGCCGGGCCGGGCGCAGACCTATGAGGCCCAGCTCGAGGTCCGGATCAGCACGCTGGAGCAGCAGATCTCGCAGCTGACCGGCCAAGTCGAGCAGCTGCAGTACCAGAACCAGCAGCTCGCCGATCAGCTGAAGCGGGCCCAGGCCGATATCGAGTTCCGGCTGAACGAGCTCGAGGGTGGCGGCGGCAGTGCCGCGCCAGCCCCAGCCGCCCCGGCCAAGAAGGCGCCGGCGCAGGGCAGCGCCCCGGCCGCGCCGCGGGCGCCGCAGCCCTTCGCCCCGACGCCGCTGGTGCCGCCGAAGCGCTCCGACGCCGGACCGCTGGCCCCGGGCTACGACAGCCTGGGCGGCGCGCCGCAGGAGATGGGCGCGGCCGATCCGGGCCCGGCGCCGACGGTTCCGGCCTTCGCGTCGACCGAGCCGCAATCCTACGGCTTCGCCACGGCGCCGGGCGACGTCACCGGCTGGTACAATCAGGCCCAGGGCCTGTACAACCAGGGCGACTATGACGGCGCCATCGCCGGCTTCAGCCAGGTCGTCGCCGCCGATCCCGGCGGCGGCCTGGCCGGCAACGCCCAGTACTGGCTCGGCGAGTCCCTTCTGGCGAAGGGCCGCCCGGGCGAGGCTGCCTCCGCCTTCAACGCCGCCTGGTCGATGGATCCGGGCGGGCCCAAGGCGCCCGACGCGCTGATGCGGCTGGGCCAGTCCCTGGTCGCCGCCCGCCAGGATGCCTCCGCCTGCGACGCCTTCGCCCGGCTGGTGGCGGACTACCCCGATGCCCCGGCGCAGATGCTGCGCCGCGCCAAGGACCAGCAGGCGCTGCTGCGCTGCTGATGCATGCACGATCCGGTCACGGATGAAGAGTTCGCCGCGCGGCTCGACCGCCTCGGCCCGTTCGACCGGCCTCTCCGCCTTGCCGTCGCCGTCTCCGGAGGACCCGACAGCATGGCGCTTTGCCTCCTCGCCGCACGCTGGGTCCGGCGGAGAGGCGGCCAGATCCTGGCCCTGACCGTCGACCACCGGCTGCGCCCGGAGTCGACCGCCGAAGCCGCCACCGTCGGCGCTTCCCTTGCTCGGCACGACATTCCCCATCGCATCCTGACCTGGACCGATGCCCCCGCCCGGGCCTCGCAGGACGAGGCGCGCCGCGCCCGCTATGCCCTGCTGGAGCAGGCCTGCCGCGAGGCCGGCATCCGCGACCTGCTGGTCGCCCATCACCGCGAGGACCAGGCCGAGACCGTGCTGCTGCGCCTGGCCAAGGGCAGCGGCGTCGACGGGCTGGCCGGCATGGCCGTCTGGCGCCCGGCGCCCTGGGGCCGGCTGCTGCGGCCGCTGCTCGACCTGCCGAAGGCGCGCCTGGTGGCCACCTGCGCCGGATTCGGCGTGGTCCCGGTCGACGATCCTTCCAACCGCCGCAGCCGCTACGCCCGGGCCCGGCTGCGCGCCGCCCGCGAGGTGCTGGCCGCGGAGGGGCTGACCGACGACCGGCTGTGGGACCTAGCCCGCCGCGCCGGCCTGGCCCGGGCGGCGCTGGAGCGGATCACCGCCGAGCTGGGGCGCCGCGCCGTGCGGCTCGACCCCGCCGGCTATGCCGCGATCGACCTGCCGGCCCTGCGGGATACGGATCCGGAGATCGCGCGGCGTCTGCTCGATTCCGTGATCGCCTGCATCGGCGGTGGCGCGGAAGCCCGCTTCGATGCGCTGGAGCGGCTGGCCGAAGCGGTGCGCGATGGTGCGGTGCTGGGTCGCACCCCAGGCCGCACGCTGGGGCATTGCCGCCTGCGCGTCGCCGGCGACCGGCTGCTGGTGTTCCGCGAGCGCCGCGGGCTGCCGGAGATCGCCGATCCGCCCCCCGGCACATCCTTGCTCTGGGACGGCCGCTTCCGCATCGAAATTCCGTCCGATGCCCGGCCGGGCGATCGGATCGCCGCCTGGGGCGACGCCGCGGCCGGGGAGGGAAGGGCCGAAGGACTGCCCTTCGACGCCGCCGCGGTGCTGCCGGCACTGTGGCGCGCCGGCCACGTGCTGCGGCCGCCGCGCCTCGGCGCAGCGGCGGAAGACGGCCTTTTCCTGCGCTTCGAGCCGTTGCGGCCGCTCTTTCCGAATGGATTCCCGGTTGTTTAGGCGCGGCGCTATATTATCTACTACCGAGCCCCCGGAGCGGTCCGGGGACCCACGACGCCGTGGTGCCGCGCAAGCGGTATGCGCGGGACATGAGGCGACCGTCCGTGAACAATTTCGGCAAGAACTTTGCGCTCTGGATCATCATCGGCCTGCTCCTCCTGGCGCTGTTCAACCTGTTTCAGACCTCCGGCGGGCGCAGCTCGCAGGGTGAGCTGGCCTACAGCGAGCTGGTGAAGTCGGTCGAGGACAAGCAGATCGCCGATGCCCGGATCCAGGGCAACACCATCTCCGGCCACTACACCAATGGTCAGAGCTTCCAGACCTATGCGCCGGACGGCACCGACATTGTCAACCGGATGACCGAGGCCGGCGTCCGCGTGCAGGCCGCGGCGCCGGAAGGGCCGAACCTGCTGCTGACCACGCTGATGTCGTGGCTGCCGATGCTGCTGCTGATCGGCGTCTGGATCTTCTTCATGCGCCAGATGCAGTCCGGCGGCGGCAAGGCCATGGGCTTCGGCAAGAGCCGCGCCCGGCTGCTGACCGAGCGCACCGGCCGCGTCACCTTCGACGACGTGGCCGGCATCGACGAGGCCAAGCAGGAGCTCGAGGAGATCGTCGAGTTCCTGAAGGACCCGCAGAAGTTCCAGCGCCTGGGCGGCAAGATCCCGAAGGGCGTGCTGCTGGTCGGCCCGCCGGGCACCGGCAAGACCCTGACCGCGCGCGCGGTGGCGGGCGAGGCCAATGTGCCGTTCTTCACCATCTCCGGCTCGGACTTCGTCGAGATGTTCGTCGGCGTCGGCGCCTCCCGCGTCCGCGACATGTTCGAGCAGGGCAAGAAGAACGCCCCCTGCATCATCTTCATCGACGAGATCGACGCGGTCGGCCGCCATCGTGGCGCCGGCCTGGGCGGCGGCAACGACGAACGCGAGCAGACGCTGAACCAGCTGCTGGTCGAGATGGACGGCTTCGAGGCGAATGAGGGCGTGATCCTGATCGCCGCCACCAACCGTCCGGACGTGCTGGACCCGGCGCTGCTGCGCCCCGGCCGCTTCGACCGCCAGGTGGTGGTGCCGAACCCGGACATCGTCGGCCGCGAGAAGATCCTTAAGGTCCATATGCGCAAGGTGCCGCTGGCGCCCGACGTGGACGCCAAGACCATCGCGCGCGGCACCCCCGGCTTCTCCGGCGCCGACCTCGCCAACCTGGTCAACGAGGCGGCGCTGCTGGCCGCCCGGCGCGGCAAGCGCGTGGTCTCCCACTCCGAGTTCGAGGAGGCCAAGGACAAGGTCATGATGGGCGCCGAGCGGCGCTCGATGGTGATGACCGAGAAGGACAAGAAGCTGACCGCCTTCCACGAGGCGGGGCATGCCCTGGTCGGCCTCTACGTGCCGGAGCACGACCCGCTGCACAAGGTCACGATCATCCCGCGCGGCCGGGCCCTCGGCGTGACCATGAGCCTGCCGGAGCGCGACCGCACCAACTGGTCCAAGGTCGAGATGGAATCGCGCCTGGCCATGATGTTCGGCGGCCGCATCGCGGAGGAGCTGATCTTCGGGCCGGAGCACGTGACCACCGGCGCCTCGAACGACATCCAGCAGGCGACTCGGATGGCGCGGGCGATGGTGACCGAGTTCGGCATGTCCCAGAAGCTCGGCCGGCTGCGCTACAGCGCCAATGAGCAGGAGATCTTCCTCGGCCACTCCGTCGCCCAGCAGCAGAACGTCTCCGAGGAAACGGCCCGGCTGATCGACGAGGAGATGCGGCGCATGATCGACGAGGCCGAGAACAAGGCCCGGACGATCCTGACCGAGCATCTCGACCAGCTGCACCTGATCGCCAACGCCCTGCTCGAATACGAGACGCTGACGGGCGAGGAGGTCCAGGGGCTGCTGCGCGGCGAACCGATCGTACGGCCGGAGCCGAATGACGAGCCGCCGCCGCCGAAGCGCCCGACCAGCGGCAAGCGGACCTCGGTGCCCTCGGGCGGCGCCAAGGGCATGGATCCGGAGCCGCAGCCGGGAACCTGACCGGGTGACGACTGACCGTGACCGCGGGCCGCGCCTCGACGCGGCCCGCGCCGTTTCCCTCTCCGACGACTTCGCACCCTGGGCCGCCCGGCCCGGGGTGCGGATGTATCTACGCCCGCTCGGCCTGTCCGACGCCGCGCCCGGCGCGCTGCCGCTCGCCGGCGGGCCGCTGTCCTTCTACCGGGTCGAGCTGATTCTCAGGGAGTCGAATAAAACAGAGTCCCCCCTCCCCCCGCGGGAGGGGGGTAGGGGGAGGGGGTTCTCTCCGCCTGATCCGGCCCAGATCGCGGCAGACCAGCCAAGCGAACCACCTGCTCATTCGCGCGCGGACGCGCGCAGACCCCTCCCCCTAACCCCCTCCCGCAAGGGGAGGGGGGACAAGGAAGAACCCGGTTCGGATTGCGTCCGGGCTGTCGCAGACCCCGACACGCTGCGCCGCTGGGCCGGGCGCCACGGCCTCAGCGCCGCGGTCGACGACCGGCTCGACCAGCTCAGCCGCCCGCGGCCGGACTTCGCTGGCCTCGCCCTCGACCGGCCGCGGCTGATGGGCATCGTCAACGTCACCCCCGACAGCTTCTCCGACGGCGGCGACTTCGCCGATCCCGGCCGCGCGGTCGCGCACGGGCTGGCCCTGGCCGAGGCCGGGGCGGAGATCCTCGACGTTGGCGGCGAATCGACCCGGCCCGGCTCCGCCCCGGTGCCGCCGGAGGAGGAGATCGCAAGGGTTCAGCCGGTGATCCGCAACCTGGCGAATCGCGGCCTGGCCGTGTCGGCCGACACCCGCCATGCCGCGGTGATGGCGGCGGCTTTGGCCGCCGGTGCCCGGATCGTCAACGACGTCACCGGCCTGACCGGCGACCCCGGCAGCCTGGGCGTCGTCGCCCGCGCCGGCTGCCCGGTGGTGCTGATGCACATCCAGGGCGAGCCGCAGACGATGCAGCGGAACCCGGCCTATGACGACGTCCTGCTCGATGTCTGCGACTGGCTGGAGGAACGGGTCGCGGCCTGCGCCGCCGCTGGCATCCCGGCCGGGCGCATCGCGATCGATCCCGGCATCGGCTTCGGCAAGAAGTCGCTGACGCACAATCTGCCGCTTTTGCGTGGTCTGTCTTTGCTGCACGGGCTGGGCTGCGCCGTGCTGCTCGGCGTGTCGCGCAAGCGCTTCATCGGCACCCTGTCGGGCACCGCCGACCCGAAGGCGCGGGCACCGGGGTCGATCGCCGCGGGGCTGTACGGCGTGGCCCAGGGGGTGCAAATTCTGCGCGTGCATGACGTCGCGGAGACGCGGCAGGCCTTGGCCGTGTGGTCGGCGCTGCAGGTGGGGACGGAACTGGGGGCAGGGGAATAGCCCGCATCTCTCACACTCCTTGCGCCCTGCGTCGCCTTGCGGCGAGTCGGATGCGGGGGCGGGACGCGAAGAGCGTAGCGGGCACTACGGTCGAGCGGCCCGCCCCCGCAGGCGGCCGCCGCAAGGCGACCCTTCGGGCCGTCGCCACATGCCGACATGGTGCGTCGAACGGCTTGCCCGATGTGCCGCATCGCGCTACGCCGTTCTCCTGCCCTGTCGGCATGTGGCGACGGCGCAGGACGCAACGAGTGTGAGAGATGCGGGCTCAATGACGCGCAAGCTGTTCGGGACCGACGGCATCCGCGGTCGCGCGAATGTCGAGCCGATGACGGCTGAGACGGCCCTGAAGGTGGCGACGGCGGCGGCGGCGCAGTTCCGGCGCGGCGACCATCGCCATCTGGTGGTGATCGGCAAGGACACCCGCCTGTCCGGCTATCTCCTGGAGCCGGCCCTGACCGCGGGCTTCATCGGCGCCGGCATGGACGTCACCCTGGTCGGCCCGATCCCGACTCCGGCCATCGCCATGCTGACCCGGTCGCTGCGCGCCGATCTCGGGGTGATGATCTCGGCCTCGCACAACCCGTTCGAGGACAACGGCATCAAGCTGTTCGGGCCGGACGGCTACAAGCTGTCGGACGAGGTCGAGCGCGAGATCGAGGATCGCATCACCCAGCCGAACGACGACCATCTGGCACCGCCGGCCCGGCTCGGCCGCGCCCGGCGACTCGACGACGCCTCCGGCCGCTACATCGAATACGCCAAGAACACCTTCCCCAAGGGGCTCCGGCTCGATGGGCTCAAGGTGGTGGTCGACTGCGCCAACGGCGCCGCCTACAAGGTCGCCCCCGCGGTGCTGTGGGAGCTGGGGGCCGAGGTGATCAAGATCGGCGTGTCGCCGGACGGCCTCAACATCAACAAGGGCTGCGGCGCCACCGCCACCGACGTGATGCAGCAGGCGGTGGTGGCCCATGGCGCCCATCTCGGCCTGTCGCTGGACGGCGACGCCGACCGGCTGATCATGGCCGACGAGACCGGCCGCCAGATCGACGGCGACCAGCTGATGGCGATGATCGCGCGTGACTGGCACAGCGGCGGCCGGCTGGCGCAGCCGGCGGTGGCGGCGACGGTGATGTCCAATCTCGGCTTCGAGCGGTTCCTGGGCGGGATCGGCCTCAGCCTGATCCGTACCGCGGTCGGCGACCGCTACGTGGTCGAGACCATGCGCGAGCGGGGCCTGAACCTCGGCGGCGAGCAGTCCGGCCACATCGTCATGAGCGACTACGCCACCACCGGCGACGGGCTGATCGCGGCGCTGCAGGTGCTGGCGGTGATCCAGCAGGCGGGCCGGCCGTCCAGCGAGGTGTTCCGGGTGTTCGAGCCGCTGCCGCAGCGGCTGCGCAGCGTCCGCTTCAAGCCGGTCGCCGGGGCGCCGTCGCCGCTGGAGCAGGCGCTGGTCAAGGATGCGATCGCGGCGGCCGAGGCCCGGCTGGGCAAGGACGGCCGCCTGCTGATCCGCAAATCGGGGACGGAGCCGGTGATCCGGGTGATGGCCGAGGGCGAGGACGCAACGCTGATCGAAAGCCTGGTCGGCGAGATCTGCGCGACGATCGAGACTGTGGCGGCATAACGTCCTTTCGTATCAGCACTCCGGGCGTGGCTGTTCCCGATCGCACACATGGGCCTGGGCAAGGGTTTCCATCGCGCCTTTGCGTGCCTGCTCTGGCAGGATGATCGCCCGGGAATCCGCGACGGGCGGAATCCTCCAAGCGTATTGCATCTGATAGAAGCCGTACTTTCCTTCGATGATCTTAAGCATCAACATTTCCGCCTGACCAAACTGCTTCGTCCTGCCGCATATCGCTGTCTGTATCCCTGCTGGATATGGCCCGTCGAAGAAGCGCATTGGTGACTCGACTATCGGTTCGACAGCGCATCCGGCGCGTAGTTTGTCGGGCGCCTTTTTGAAGAAGTCATCTATATCGACATACGAACTGCGATTCTGGATCAGAATCGTAATCATTGCTGTCCATCTGTCTACGGATTCGTGAAGTTTCACGTACTCAATAATATGGAGTGAAGAGTTATGCGCCTCGTATCCTTTCTTTGATTCTGATGGAATGGTATGTTTTATATATTCGGATTTTGTGTCGATATCTTGTGATAATTGCCGAGTTGGAGGGGAGATGACCGATCCCTGACAGCCGAAAAGAAGTGCCGATAAGGCAAGAATGATGCGAATCTTCATTTTCAACAGCCCCCTGGCTTTGATTCTGTCCTAATGCTCGTTCGATAGAGAGCATGAACCCCGAATTTTGCGGGCCTTACAGAACAATCACCGTCATCTAGGATAGGATGGCTGTGAAAGCGGCTTTTGGAGGGCGTGATGGATGGGACCCCGATGGGTGGGGAACCTTGCCGATGGCAGCCTTGCGCAATATTGCGCTGCCTGACCTGCGCCGGACGCTTCGCAGATAGCGATTGACGCGGAACCGCCGATCCATATTCTCAGCGGCGGGCCACGTCCCCCCACCGGGACGCTGCTATCTGGAAGGATAGACATGACTGCGAGTGCGCTCGCCCCCACGCCCGGACTCCGTCCGCGCAACCCCAATTTCTCCTCTGGTCCCTGTGCCAAGCGCCCCGGCTGGTCGCTCGAGGCGCTGCAGAATGCCGCCCTCGGCCGGTCGCATCGCGCCGGCATCGGCAAGGCCAAGCTCGCCGATGTGATCGAGCGGTCGAAGCGCGTGCTGCGCATGCCCGCCGACTGGCGCCTGGCCATCGTGCCGGGATCGGACACCGGCGCCGTCGAGATGGCGCTGTGGACCCTGCTCGGCGCCCGCGGCGTCGACCTGCTGGCCTGGGAAAGCTTCGGCGAGGGCTGGGTCACCGACGTGGTCAAGCAGCTCAAGCTGCCGGATGTCCGCACCTTCAAGGCGCCCTATGGCGAGCTGCCGGACCTGGCGCAGGTCGATTTCGACCGCGACGTGGTCCTGACCTGGAACGGCACCACCTCCGGCGTGCGCATGCCGAACGGCGACGCCATCCCGGCCGGCCGCCAGGGCCTGGTGATCTGCGACGCCACCTCGGCCGCCTTCGCCATGGACCTGCCCTGGGACAAGCTCGACGTCGTCACCTGGTCCTGGCAGAAGGTGCTGGGCGGGGAGGGCGCGCACGGCATGCTGGCCCTGTCGCCCCGCGCGGTGGAGCGGCTGGAGAGCTACGCCCCGGCCTGGCCGCTGCCGAAGGTGTTCCGCCTGACCTCCAAGGGCAAGCTGGCCGAGGGCCCGTTCAAGGGCGAGACCATCAACACCCCGTCGATGCTGTGCGTCGAGGACGCCATCGACGGCCTCGCCTGGGCCGAGGAGATCGGCGGCCTGGATAAGCTGATCGAGCGGTCGGAGAATAATCTCGCCGCCGTCGCCGCCTGGGTCGAGCGCACCCCCTGGGTCGACTTCCTGGCGGCCGATCCCGCGATCCGCTCCTGCACCTCGATCTGCCTCAAGATCGTCGACCCGGCGGTCACGGCGCTCGACGCCGACGCGCAGGCCGCGGTGCCGAAGAAGATCGCCTCGATCCTCGAGAAGGAAGGCGTCGCCTTCGACATCAACGGCTACCGCGACGCGCCCCCGGGCCTGCGCATCTGGGGTGGCGCCACGGTCGAGACCGCCGATCTCGAGGCGCTGCTGCCCTGGCTCGACTGGGCCTTCGAGCGCGCCCGGGCCGAGCTGAAGCTGGCCGCCTAGTCTCTCCCCATATCCTCGTCATCGCGAGGAGCGAAGCGACGTGGCGATCCAGCGGCACCGGCCCCTGGATGGCCACGCCCCTTCGGGGCTCGCCATGACGACTGCTCTTATGGAGCCACGTCCATGCCCAAGGTTCTCATTTCCGACAGCCTGTCCCCGGCCGCCGTCGCCATCTTCCGCGACCGCGGCGTCGAGGTCGACGTCAAGACCGACCTGAAGCCCGAGGAGCTGAAGGCGATCATCGGCCAGTATGACGGCCTCGCCATCCGCTCGGCCACCAAGGTGACCAAGGAGGTGCTGGCCGCCGCGACCAACCTCAAGGTCGTCGGCCGCGCCGGCATCGGCGTCGACAATGTCGACGTCCCGGCCGCCACCCAGCGCGGCGTGGTGGTGATGAACACGCCCTTCGGCAACTCCATCACCACCGCCGAGCACGCCGTCGCCATGATGTTCGCGCTGGCGCGGCAGCTGCCGGACGCCAACGCCTCGACGCATGCCGGCAAGTGGGAGAAGTCCCGCTTCATGGGCGTCGAGCTGTTCGGCAAGACGCTCGGCCTGATCGGCTGCGGCAATATCGGCTCGATCGTCGCCGACCGCGCCGTCGGGCTGAAGATGAAGGTGATCGCCTATGACCCGTTCCTGTCGCCGGAGCGGGCGCTGGACCTGGGCGTGGAGAAGGTCGACCTCGACACGCTGTTCCATCGCGCCGACTTCATCAGCCTGCACACGCCGCTGACCGACCAGACCCGCAACATCATCGACGCCGCGGCGATCGCCAAGATGAAGCCAGGGGTGCGCATCATCAACTGCGCCCGCGGCGGGCTGATCGTCGAGGAGGACCTGCTGGCGGCGCTGAAGTCCGGCCATGTCGCCGGCGCCGCGCTCGACGTCTTCGCGGTCGAGCCGGCGAAGGAGAGCGCCTTCTTCGGCCTGCCGAACGTGGTCTGCACCCCGCATCTCGGCGCCGCCACCACCGAGGCGCAGGAGAATGTGGCGCTGCAGGTGGCCGAGCAGATCTCGGACTTCCTGCTCTCCGGCGCCGTGACCAACGCGCTGAACATGCCGTCGGTGACGGCGGAGGAGGCGCCGAAGCTGAAGCCGTACCTGACCCTGGTCGAGCAGCTCGGCAGCTTCGCCGGCCAGATCACCGAGACCCGGCTGAAGGCGGTCAACATCACCTATGAGGGCGACGTCGCCCAGCTCAACACCAGGCCGATCACCAGCGTCATCCTGGCCGGGCTGCTGCGGCCGCTGCTGGACAGCGTGAACATGGTCTCGGCGCCGGTGGTGGCGCGCGAATACGACATCGACGTCAGCGAGACCAAGCGCGAGACCTGCGAGGACTACCACACGCTGGTGCGGCTGACGGTGACGACCGAGCGCCAGACCCGGACCGTCGCCGGCTCGCTCTTCGCCGGCACCAAGCCGCGGATCGTCGAGGTCGAGGGCATCGCGCTCGAGGCCGAGGTGGCACGCAACATGCTGTTCGTGCGCAACGAGGACAAGCCGGGCTTCATCGGCCGCCTCGGCACGGTGCTGGGCGACGCCAAGATCAACATCGCCAACTTCAACCTCGGCCGCCGGCCGGAGGGTGGCAGCGCGCTCGCCCTGGTCTCGGTCGACAGCCCGGTGCCGGAGGAGATCGTCAAGACCGTGCAGGGCCTGCCCAGCGTGGTCCAGGCCAAGGCGCTGAACTTCTGAAATGAAAACCCCGGCCTCAGGCCGGGGTTTTTGCTTTGGCCGCGAATGCGTCCCTCAGAACGGCGAGTCCGGGTAGTAGAACTCTTTGGCGTTCTCCTTGGTCACCAGCGTGGCGTCGAGGATGTAGCGGCCGCGGACCGGCAGGTGGTCGTAGAGGTTGGCGGCGGTCAGATCCATCGCCACCGCGACCATCGCCGGCGGGTACAGCACGTCGACCGGGATCATCTTGTCGCCGTCCATGACCTTCTTGACCATGTCCTTCATGCCGGCGCCGCCGACCACGAATTTGATGTCGCTGCGGTTGGCCTGCTGGATCGCCTCCAGCACGCCCACGGCCATGTCGTCGTCCTGGCACCACACCGCGTCGATCTTCGGGTACTTGGCCAGGTAGTCCTGCATCACCTTGAAGGCATCGTCGCGGCTCCAGTTGCCGAACTGCTTGTCCAGCACCTTGATGCCGCTGCCGGCGATCGCCTCCTCGAAGCCCTTGATCCGCTCCTCATCGATCACGATCGGCAGGCCGCGGATGACCACGATGTCGCCGCTGCCCAGGGTCTTCTTGATATACTCGCCGGCGACGCGCCCCAGCTCCGGATTGTTGCCGGCGACGTAGAGATCCTGGATCGTCTGGTCGCTCAGCGCCCGGTCGACCACGGTGACGAAGACGCCCTTCTCCTTCACCTGGCGGATCGGGTCGGTCAGCTCGTCGGAATTGTGCGGCAGCGCCACCAGCGCGTCGATGCCCTGGGTGGTCAGGTCCTCCAGCGCATTGGCCTGGGAGGCGCCGTCCGGCGAGGTCTTGACGATCACCTTCAACCCCGGATAGCGGGCCTCCAGCGCCTTCGCCTGCTCCTGCGCGTGGTAGACGACGCCGCCGGTCCAGCCGTGGTCGGCGGCCGGGATCGACACGGCGATGGTCTTGCTCTCTTGCGCCTGGGCGGTGCCGATCGCCGCCAGCAGGGCCGCGGCGGCCAAACCTATCAATCTCAGTTGCATTAATTTCTCCCCGGAATCGAGCCTGTTGCGGACGGGCGGCTCCGGCCCGCTTATCCGCCCGGCCGGCGCAGCAGCGACCGCTGCACCAGCATGGCGATGATGATGATGGCGCCCTGCACCGCGCCGATCAGGTATTCGCTGACCAGGTTGGACAGGGTCATGATGTTGCCGACGACCTCGAGAATCAGGGCGCCGCAGATCGTGCCCCAGATCCGCCCGACGCCGCCGCGCAGCGCGGTGCCGCCGACGACCACGGCGGTGATCGCCTGCAGCTCCCATAGCAGACCGGTGGTCGAGGTGGCGGAGCCAAGCCGCGGCACATAGACCAGCACCGCCACGGCGACGCAGACGCCCTGGATCACATAGGTCAGCGTGCGCACCCGGTCGACGGCGATGCCGGAATAGCGGGCGACATCCTCGTTCGACCCGACGGCGCGGACATGGCGGCCGAAGGCGGTTCGATACAGCACGAAGGCACCGAGCGCGCCGACGGCCAGGATCACCAGGATCGGCACCGGCACGCCGAACACCGTGCCGAAATAGACCGGCCGGTAGAGCGCCCGCAGATCCGACGCCTTCATCGCGATCGACCCGCCCTCGGCCAGCCAGATCAGGAGGCCGCGGAAGATGCCCATGGTGCCGAGGGTGACGATGAAGGGCTCGATCCGCCCGACCGTGGTGATCAGCCCGTTGCCCAGGCCGCACAGCGCGCCGAGCATGATCGCCGAGGCCATGGCCAGCGCGATCAGGCTGACCCCGTCGCCCAGCGGCACCGCGTTCATCAAGAGGATCATCGCACCGGCGACGAAGCCGGACATCGACCCGACCGACAGGTCCAGGCCCCCCGCAGTGATGACGAAGGTGGCGCCCACCGCGATGATGGCGATGAAGGCGCTGCGCGTGGCGACGTTCAGCAGGTTGTCGGCGCTGAGGAAGTTCGGGTTCAGCAGGGCGCCGACGATGATCAGTACCGCCAGCGCGAAGAAGGGTGCGGCGACGCGGATGTCGAAGCGAAGTCCGCGCGCGGCGGGTGTCGTTGTCGTGGTGCTCATGCCTCCCTCACCGGCACGTCTGCCGCTGTCATTACCCTCACGCCGGTGGCGTAGGTCACGATCTCGTGCTCCGTCATGGCGCCGCCCGTCACCTCGCCGACGATGCGGCCGGACCGCATCACCAGGATGCGGTGGCACAGGCCGATCAGCTCCTGCATCTCCGAAGAGATGACGATCACCGACTTGCCCTGGGCCGCCAGCTCGGCGACGAAGCGGTAGATCTGCTGCTTGGTGCCGATGTCGATGCCGCGGGTCGGCTCGTCGATCACCACGATCTCCGGCTCCAGCAGCATCATCTTGCCCAAGAGCAGCTTCTGCTGGTTGCCGCCGGACAGCTGCCCGGCCAGCAGGTCGCGGCGCCGGGTGCGCACGTCGAAGGCGACGATGGCGCGGTCCAGCTCCTCCCACTCCCTGGCCGTGTCGATCACCGGCCCTCGGGTGAAGCGCTTCAGCGCCGCCAGCGTCAGGTTGATCCGCAGGTCCTGCGCCAGCAAGAGGCCTTTGCCCTTGCGGTCCTCGCTCAGATAGACGATGCCCGCCGCCATGCTGTCGCGCACCGTGGCGAAGTGGACCGGTTTGCCGTCCCGCAGAACCTCGCCTTGGGCGGAGCGCAACCCCAGCACGCCCTCCAGCAGCTCGGTGCGGCCGGCGCCGACCAGCCCGGCGAAGCCCAGGATTTCGCCGCGCCGCAGGACGAAGGACGCGTCCTCGACATGGCGCGGCACGGTCATGCCCCGGACCTCCAGCACCGGGTCGCCGGCCGGGGCGTCGGTGCGCGGCGGATAGAGATTGGCCATGTCGCGGCCGACCATCATCCGCGCCATGTCGAGCGGCTCCAGCTCCGCGGCGGGGCGGGTGCCGACCAGCCTGCCGTCGCGCAGCACCGTCACCCGATCGGCGATCGCCTTCACCTCCGGCAGCCGGTGCGAGACGTAGAGCACGGCCACGCCCTTGGCCCGGATGTCGCGGATGACGCCGAGCAGCGCGTCGGTCTCATGCGAGGTCAGCGACGCCGTCGGCTCGTCGAAGATCACCACGCTGTGGGGCACCAGGAGGGCCCGGGCGATCTGCACCAGCTGGCGCTGCGCGATCGACAGCTGGGCGACGATGGCGGCCGGGTCGATCTCCGCCCCCAGCGACCGCACCGCCTCGGCCGCGCGGGCGTTCATGGCGCGGTCGTCGACGCTGAACCCACCGGGCAGGCCGCGCCGCAGCTCGCGTCCCAGGAACAGGTTCTCGGCGACCGTCAGATGCGGCGCCAGCAGGATCTCCTGATGCACCAGCACGATGCCGTGGCGCTCCGCATCCACCGGACCGGAGAAGCGGATCGGCGCGCCGTTCATGATGATAGTACCGGTGGTCGGCTCCAGATGGCCGGCCAGGATCTTCATCAGCGTCGACTTGCCGGCGCCGTTCTCGCCGATCACGGCGTGCACTTCGCCGGGCCGCAGGTCGAAGCCGACATCCTGCAGCACGGCGACGGTGCCGAAGGTCTTGCCGAGGCCCTGGATGGTGAGGAGCGGCCCGTCGGTCGGGGCAGGGGCGGGGGCGGCGGTCATGGCAGGTTGTCCCGGATGAAGATGTCGATCCGGATCCGCTCCTGGTCCGGCACGATCGGCTCGTCCTGCCGCAGCGCCAGCAGCACCCGGATGGTGCTCCGCGCCATATGGCCGGAATCCTGGTTGATGACGGCGTCGATGGTGCCGCGGATCAGGTGCCGGCGGGTGAACTCGGTCAGCTCATGGCCGATGAACACGACGTCGCGGGCGCGGCCAGTCGCCTCCAGCGCCGCGACCACGCCCTGCTGGCCGCCGCCGACATTGTAGAGGCCGACCAGGTCCGGGTTCTCGTCCAGGAGGGTGCGGGCGGCCGCCTCGACCCGGCCGGGATCGTCCCGGGCCTCGCGCAGCGGCAGCACCTCAAGGCGCGGATATTCGCGGGCGATCACCTGCTCGAAGCCGAACTGCCGCTCGATATGGTCGCGCAGCTGCAGCGAGCCTGCGATCAGCCCGACCTTGCCGCGGCGTGGGCCGAGGAATCGGCCCAGCAGGCTGGCCGCGGTGCGGCCGGCGGCGTGGTTGTCGAGGCCGACATAGTGTTGCCGCCTGGCGCCGGGCAGGTCGGAGACCAGCGTCACCACGGTGGTGCCGCGCGCCGCCAGGGCGTTCAGGGCCTCGGCCACCGCCGGATGGTCCAGCGCCACCACGGCGACGCCGTCGAGCTCCGCCGGCAGCTTCTCCAGCGCCTCGGCCAGCGCCTCGCCGTCGAAGACGTCGACCTGCAGGATGCTGATCGCCACCCGCTCGGCCTCGTAGCGGCGGGCGAGGGTGCGGAACTCGCGCTCCAGATTGTGCATGAAATGGTTGGTGCCGACCGGCAGCACCACGGTGAAGCGGAAGTCGCGGGCGCGGGACAGGCGCGAGGCCAGCCGGTCCGGCTCATAGTTCAGCCGTTCGACCGCTGCCTTCACGCGGTCGACCATGCGCGCATGGATGCCGGCACGCCCGTTCAGCACGCGATCGACGGTCGCGACGCTGACGCCGGCTTCCCGTGCGACGTCTTGCAGCGTCGTCCTGGCCACGGAAACCCCTCCCTGGATTGAAGGGATATCATCAAAATTTGAGGAAGGGAAATCAAACCGGGTGGTACTTCGGAAACCCGCCGTCATTGCGAGGAGGCGAAGCCGACGAAGCAATCCAGGGGCCGGTGCAAGCCGCCCTGGATTGCTTCGCTGCGCTCGCAATGACGAATCTTCCGGCTGGTCCCGTGCCGCTACCGCTGGACCAAACACCCGCGCAGGAAGATCTCGACCGCCTCGTCGACCCGGCGGTCGATCTCCTCCTGCGTCGGCAGCGGGGCGACGCCGAGCGTCGTGGCGCGCAGCGGCTCGGCGATCGCCATCGACAACAGCATTTGCGCCGTGCTCATGCTGTCCTCGAAACGCAGCACGCCGTGCCGGTGCTGCGTCTCCAGCCAGGCCGCCAGTGCCTCCGCGTTGCGCACCGGCCCGGCCTGGTAGAAGGCCTTCGCCATCTCCGGGAAGCGCAGGGCCTCGGCATGGACCAGGCGGTTCAGCGCCACCGTCTCCTCCGACAGCACCAGCCGTGCCAGCTCCTGCAGGAACTGGCGCAGCGCCTGCTCCGCCGCCGCCGGGTCGGGGCCGGCGTCGCGCCCGATCGGCGACCGCAGCGCTTCCGACCGCGCGTCGATCACCGCCTCCAGCAACCGCTCCTTCGTATCGACGAAGCGGTAGATCGTCTTCTTCGACACGCCGGCCGCCTGCGCCACCGCCTCCATGCTGGTGCCGCCGAAGCCCTGGGCCAGGAAGATCCGGGTCGCCGCAGCCAGGATCAGGCGCCTCGTCTCCTCGTCGCTGCGCAGCGGTGGACGGCCGCGCGGCCGTTTCGGCGTTTCCTGCATGTCTGGCCCCTCGGTCGCGCATTTGCGCAATCAACCTGCATCTCCCATCTTTCGCTGGAAACCGTCAAGTTTCCTAAATCGCCTCGACGATCCTGCCGCTCCTTGAAGACGGCCGGCGACCCGGCGGTTTCGGCTTTGGAGGGCAACAGCCATGACGCACCAGGTTCAGCCGGCCCAGCTCCGCACCGCGCCGGCGCCGGACGCCAGCGAGACCGTGCCGGCCGCGCCGGCGACGCCGCGCCGCCGCCTCGGGCGCAAGGCGCTGCTGCTGCCGCTCGGCGCCATCCTGCTGGCCGGTGCCGCCTGGTTCGGCTGGAACTGGTGGACCGTCGGCCGGTTCCAGGAATCGACCGACGATGCCTATGTGAAGGCGGATTCGACGATCATCGCGCCGAAGGTCTCCGGCTACATCGCCGAGGTCCTGGTCCAGGACAACCAGGCGGTGGCGGCGGGCCAGAAGCTGGCCCGGATCGACGACCGCGACTATGCCGTGGCGCTGGACCAGGCGAAGGCCGATGTCCTCGCCGCCCAGGCCGATGTCGCCAATGCCGACGCCGTGATCCAGCAGCAGGCGGCGGCGATCGACCAGGCCCGCGCCACCGTCGGGGTGGACCAGGCGGCGGTGACCTTCGCCCAGCAGCAATACGACCGCTACACGGCCCTGGCCAGGACCGGCAACGGCAGCGTCCAGCAGGCGCAGCAGGTCACCTCCAACCTGCAGTCGGCGACCGCGACGCTGCAGCGCGACCAGGCGGCGGTGATCGCGGCGGAGAAGCAGCTCGACGTGCTGCGCGCCCAGCTGGAGAAGGCGAAGGCCGCGCTCGCGGCCGACCAGGCGGCGCAGCGCCAGGCCGAGCTCAACCTCGGCTACACCACCATCACCGCGCCGGTGGCCGGCACGATCGGCAACCGCAGCCTGCGGGTCGGGCAGTACGTCCAGGCCGGCACCCAGCTGATGGCCGTGGTGCCGCTGGCCGAGACCTATGTCGTCGCCAATTTCAAGGAGACGCAGCTGACCGATGTCCATCCGGGCCAGCCGGTCGATATCTCGGTCGACACCTTCCCGGACGACAAGATCCACGGCCATGTCGACAGCCTGGCCCCGGCCAGCGGCCAGGAATTCGCCCTGCTGCCGCCGGACAACGCCACCGGCAACTTCACCAAGATCGTCCAGCGCATCCCGGTGAAGATCGTGCTCGACCGCGACGAGCCGCTGGCAGGCCAGCTGCGCCCCGGCATGTCGGTGATCGCGACGATCGATACCAAGGACGCCGCCGCAGCGCACTGAGCGCCGCGGCCGGAGAGCCAAATCCATGTCTTCCACCAGCGTCGCCGCCGGCGCCCCGCCGGCCGGGCCTGCCGCCGGCTCCGCCGACCGCGCCAGCCTGACCACCTGGATCGCCGTCTTCTCCGGCCTGCTCGGCGCCTTCATGGCGGTGCTGAACATCCAGATCACCAACGCCTCACTGCCGCAGATCGAGGGCGGTATCGGCACCGGCGTCGACAACGGCGCCTGGATCTCGACCTCATACCTGATCGGCGAGATCATCGTCATCCCGCTGACCGCCTATCTCAGCCAGGTCTTTTCCTTCCGCCGTTTCCTGCTGGCCAACACGGCGCTGTTCCTGGTGTTCTCAGTGGCCTGCGCCTTCGCCGCCAATCTCGGCGAGATGATCCTGCTGCGCGGCATCCAGGGCTTCACCGGCGGTGTGCTGATCCCGATGGCCTTCACGCTGGTGATGACCAAGCTGCCGCTGTCGCAGCGGCCGATGGGCATGGCGCTGTTCGCCATCACCGCCACCTTCGCGCCGGCGATCGGCCCGACCATAGGCGGCTGGCTGACCGACAATTACGGCTGGCAGTACATCTTCTACATCAACCTGGTGCCGGGCGGCTTCATGCTGGCCGGGCTGGCCGCGACGCTGGAGCGCGAGCCGATGCGCCTCTTCCTGCTGAAGGAGGGCGACTGGCTCGGCATCGGCACCATGGCGATCGGCCTGGCGGCGCTGCAGACGGTGCTGGAGGAGGGCAACAAGGACGACTGGTTCGGCTCGCCCTTCATCGTCCGGCTGACCGCGGTCGCCGTCGTCTTCCTGTCGCTGTTCCTGTGGATCGAGCTGAAGGTGGCGAAGAAGCCGGCGGTCGACCTGCGGCTGCTGCTGCGCCGCAATTTCGGCTTCGGCACCCTGGCCAACATCTTCCTCGGCTTCGCCCTCTATGGCAGTGCCTATCTCCTGCCGCAGTACCTGGCCCAGGTCCAGGGCTACGACTCGCAGCAGATCGGCCAAGTCATGGCCTGGACCGGCCTGCCGCAGCTGCTGATCATCCCGCTGGTGCCGATGCTGATGGGGCGGATGGACGCCCGCTGGCTGGTGGCCGGGGGGCTGCTGGTCTTCGCCGACAGCTGCTTCATGAACACCCACATGTCGCTGGTCTATGGCAGCGATCAACTGCTGGTGCCGAACATCGTCCGTGCGATCGGCCAGGCGGTGGTGATGGCGCCGCTCTCGGCCATCGCCATGGCCGGCATCGCCCGGCACGAATCCGCCGCGGCCTCGGGCCTGTTCAACATGCTGCGCAATCTCGGCGGCGCCTTCGGCACGGCGCTGCTCGGCACCATCGTGACCAAGCGCGAGCAGTACCACTCCAACATCATCGGCCAGTCGGTGACGCTGTTCCGGGAGGAGGTGCGGACCCGGATCGACCAGATGACCAGCTACTTCATGGCGCATGGCGTGGCCGACCCGGCCACCGCCAAGCACCAGGCGGTGATCGCCATCGGCAAGAGCGTGAAGGCACAGTCGTTGGTGATGGGCTTCAGCGACACCTTCGCCGTGCTCGGCATAATCCTGCTGGCCTCAGCCGCCTGCGTCTTCGTCATGCGCAAAGGCGCGGCTGCCGGCGGCGGGGCACACTGAGCAAATATCGCCGGCCTCACTTCATTGTCATCGCGAGCCCCGCAGGGGCGTGGCGATCCAGCGGCACGGACCCCTGGATCGCCACGGTGCTTCGCACCTCGCGATGACGGGTAGGGGGCGGCCCGTCAATTCACCAGCTTGCGGTACAGATGCCAGGTGGCGTGGCCGAGCACCGGCATGACCACGATCAGCCCGACGAAGAGCGGGATCGAACCGACGACGAGGCCGGCGGCGACGATCAGGCCCCAGGCCGCCATCGGGATCGGGTTCGCCGCCACGGCGCGGATCGAGGTCCAGATCGCGGTGTCGGCACCGACGTCGCGGTCGAGCAGCAACGGGAAGGACACCACGCCGATCGCCATCGCGATCACGGCGAAGACGAAGCCGACGCCGCAGCCGACGACGATCAGCGTCCAGCCGGCCGAGGTGCCGAACACGTCGCCGAGGAAGGCGCCGAGCGACTCGGGCTCGCCCGGGCCGAGCGTGTTGTTGTAGATGACCCAGGCCAGGAACATCCACAGCACGAAGATCGCCGCCAGGATCGCACCGACCAGCAGGATCACGCCGAAGCGGGGGGTGCGCAGCACGTCGAAGGCGGCGCCCCAGCTGGACGGTTGGCCCATCTCCCGCCGCCGGCTCATCTCGTACAAGCCGATCGCGGCGAAGGGGCCGATCAGGGCGAAGCCCGAGGCCAGCGGGAACAGGAGCGGAATCATGTCCTGCCCGACCATGGCCCGAGCCAGCACCAGGCCGACGACCGGGTAGATCAGGCAGAGATAGAGCACGTCGGTGCGGTAGTGGCCGAAATCCTCGAGGCCCTTGGCCAGGGCGTCGCGCAGATCGGCCAGGCCGATGCGGTGCACCGCCGGGGCCAGGGCATTCGGATTCTCCTCGGCGTGGAATACGGTCCGGCTGCCGGAACGCAGGGCGTGGCCGCCGAATTTGAGCTGGTCCGCTCCCCATTCCAGGGGGTTTCGGATGGTCATGTCCGTTCCTCCCGAACTTGGTTCGAGGGGGGCCTGCGTCGACCGTGGCACCGCGGCCTGGCGTGGCCGCCGGTCACGCTCGCCGCGACCCGCCATGGACCAAAGTATAACCTGGATGCGACATTCCGTCCCCTGTCATTCTCGACATGATTCTCGTCCGGAACGATTCGCAGCGGCGCCGGCCGCGTGCGCGGGCCTTGAAGCCCGCGGCCGAAAACCGGAGTATCGGGGCGGCGGCAACGCCCCCGATCCCAGCAGGAGGAAGCGGTGATGATGCGTTCGACCCTGATCGCGGCCCTGGCCCTCGCGGCCCTGACCATGAGCGCCCGGGCGGAGGGCGACCCGGCGGCGGGCGAGAAGGTGTTCCAGCAGTGCCGGGCCTGCCACCAGGTCGGCGAAACCGCCAAGAACGCCGTCGGGCCCAAGCTGAACGGGCTGTTCGGCCGCCATTCGGGCACGGTCGAGGGCTATAACTACTCCGAGGCCAACAAGAACTCCGGCATCGTCTGGGACGAGGCGGTGTTCCGCGAATACATCAAGAGCCCGCGGACCAAGATCCCCGGCACGAAGATGGCCTTCGTCGGCCTGAAGCAGGACAAGCAGATCGATGACCTGATCGCCTTCCTCAAGCAGTACGACGCCGACGGCAAGAAGAAGTGAGCCGGCAGGGCCGCCGGCTGCCGCCCGACATCGGTTGACAACCGAACGGCCCGCCCCGCATCATCGATTTACAGGCCAAGGCCGGACAAGTCTGATGCTACAAGGGTCGTCTTCGCGTCGACCGTGACGCGGGACGGCCAAGCCAGACGAAGAAGCCGGCCGGCCTCGACGAGTGTGAAGGCCGCCATCAATGAAGATGTGGCCACCATCAGGGGGAGACCGCCGCGCCGGCCACATGGGCCGGGGTGCAGGACGTCCCCGCGCTGTGCCGCATCCCACCCGAAAACCGACCCCAGCTCCGATCCCGGCCCTCTCGTCCATGCAACCGCATCAAGACGGGGATGACCGGAGATGAAGACTGCGCTCGTCCTGGTTCTGGTCGCCGTCGGCTCGGTGGTGTTCCACATGCTGAGCCCGTGGTGGTGGACGCCGATCGCCTCGAACTGGCACTACATCGACGGCACCATCGAGATCACCTTCTGGATCACGGGCGTCGTGTTCACCGCGATCGTCCTGTTCATCGCCTATTGCGTCTGGCGCTTCCGTCACCGCGAGGGCAGCGTCGCCGACTACAAGCCGGAGAACAAGCGGCTGGAGGGCTGGCTGACCATCGCCACCGCGGTCGGCGTCATCGCCATGCTGGCGCCCGGCCTCGTGGTCTGGGCCCAGTTCGTCACTGTGCCGGACGATGCGGCCGAGGTCGAGGTGCTGGGCCAGCAATGGCAATGGGCTTACCGGCTGCCTGGTCAGGACGGCAAGCTGGGCACCGCCTCGACCGAGGCGGTGACGCCGGAAAACCCATTCGGCATCCATGCCGACGATGCTGCTGGCCAGGACGACGTGCTGATCCAGGGCGGCGACCTGCACCTGCCGATCGACAAGCCGGTCAAGATCCTGCTGCGCGCCACCGACGTGCTGCACGACTTCTACGTGCCCCAGTTCCGGGCGAAGATGGACATGATCCCGGGCTCGGTCACCTATTACTGGTTCACGCCGACCCGGACCGGCAGCTTCGAGGTGCTGTGCGCCGAGCTGTGCGGCGTCGGCCATCCCTATATGCGCGGCTTCGTCGTGGTCGACTCCCAGGCCGACTACGACGCCTGGCTGGCGCAGCAGACGACCTTTTCCCAGGTCTCGGCCGCGTCGCCGCCGCGGACCAGCGAGGTGGCCGCCGCGAACTGATCCGGCCCCCGCAAAGGGGAGGGGGCCGCTGAGGAGGGAGTATCGTACGGCTGGGCCGATCCCCGTCGAGCCCGGCCGGGGAGGAAGCAGGAGGACACGCCCATGGTGGACGTCATCCGCGAACCCATTGAGCCCGTTCCGCCGGCCGAGGTGCCGGATGTCGAGCTGTACCATCCGAAGAGCTGGCTCACGACCTGGGTGTTCTCGCAGGACGCCAAGGTCATCGCCATCCAGTATGCCGGAACGGCGCTGGCGATCGGCTTCGTCGCGCTGGTCCTGTCCTGGATGATGCGGCTGCAGCTCGCTTTCCCCGAGGTCTTCCCGTTCATCGACGCCAACGGCTACTACCAGTTCATCACCATGCACGGCATGATCATGGTGATCTACCTGCTGACGGCGCTGTTCCTGGGCGGCTTCGGCAACTACCTGATCCCGCTGATGCTCGGCGCGCGGGACATGGTGTTCCCCTATGTCAACATGCTGAGCTACTGGGTCTATCTGCTGGCCGTGCTGGTGCTGGTGGCGAGCTTCTTCGTCCCCGGCGGGCCGACCGGGGCCGGCTGGACCCTGTACCCGCCGCAGGCGATCCTGTCCGGCACGCCGGGCGGCCGCGACCTGGGCATCATCCTGATGCTGGCGTCGCTGATCCTGTTCATCATCGGCTTCACCATGGGTGGGCTGAACTACGTCGTCACCGTGCTGCAGGGACGCACGCGCGGCATGACGCTGATGCGGATGCCGCTGACGGTGTGGGGCATCTTCACCGCCACGATCATGGCCCTCTTGGCCTTCCCGGCGCTGTTCGTCGCCTGCGTGATGATGCTGATCGACCGGCTGCTCGGCACCAGCTTCTTCATGCCGGCCCTGGTCGAGATGGGCGAGCAGCTGAAATACGGCGGCGGCAGCCCGATCCTGTTCCAGCACCTGTTCTGGTTCTTCGGCCATCCGGAGGTCTACATCGTCGCCCTGCCGGCTTTCGGCATCGTCTCCGACCTGATCAGCACCCACGCCCGCAAGAACATCTTCGGCTACCGCATGATGGTGTGGGCGATCGTCGCCATCGGCGCCCTCAGCTTCGTGGTCTGGGCGCACCACATGTATGTCAGCGGCATGCACCCGTATTTCGGGTTCTTCTTCGCCACCACGACGCTGATCATCGCCATCCCGACGGCGATCAAGGTCTACAACTGGATCCTGACGCTGTGGCGCGGCGACATCCATCTGACGACGCCGATGCTGTTCGCCATCGCCTTCATCATCACCTTCGTCAATGGCGGGCTGACCGGGCTGTTCCTCGGCAATGTCGTGGTCGACGTGCCGCTGTCCGACACCATGTTCGTGGTCGCCCATTTCCACATGGTGATGGGGGTGGCGCCGATCTTCGTGATCTTCGGCGCGATCTACCACTGGTACCCGAAGATCACCGGGCGGATGCTCGACGACACGATGGGCAAGATCCATTTCTGGGTCAGCTTCATCGGCGCCTACGCGATCTTCTTCCCGATGCACTATATCGGCCTGATCGGGGTGCCGCGGCGCTACTACGAGCTCGGCGAGACCGCCTTCGTCCCGGCCTCGGCCCATGATCTGAACGTCTTCATCACCCTCGCGGCGCTGACCGTCGGCGCAGCCCAGCTGCTGTTCCTGTTCAACCTGATCTGGAGCCTGCGGCACGGCCGCGAGGCCGGCGGCAATCCGTGGCGGGCGACGACGCTGGAATGGCAGACGCCGACCACCCCGCCGCCGCACGGCAATTGGGGCCGCGAGGTGCCGGTGGTCTATCGCTGGGCCTATGACTACAGCGTGCCGGGGGCGGCGCAGGATTTCCTGCCGCAGAACATGCCCCGGACCACGCCGTCGGGCTGAGGGCGCCGGCCATGATCGTCGTCACCCTGTTCATGCTGGCGGTCGGCGCCGTCGCCCTGTGGTGGCTGGCGCGCCAGGGGCTGACGGCGAAGCCGTGGCTGGAGGAGAGCACGGCCGGCAACGTGCCGGCCACCGGCGCCTCGCCGCAGCCCACCGCCAAGATCGGCCTCGGCGTGTTCCTGACCGTCGCCGGGGCGCTGTTCGCGCTGATGATCAGCGCCTATGCCATGCGCATGGCGATGCCCGACTGGCGGTCGCTGCCGGTGCCGGCGCTGCTGTGGGTCAACACCGCGGCCCTCGTGGCCAGCAGCGCCGCCCTGCAATGCGCCCAGGGCGCCGCCCGGCGCCACGACCTGGCCGATGTCCGCACCGGCCTCCTGGCCGGCGGCGCGGCGGCGCTGGTGTTCCTGGTCGGGCAGTTGCTGGCCTGGCAGCAGCTGCATCTGATGGGCTATTTCCTGGCCACCAACCCGGCCAATTCCTTCTTCTACCTGGTCACCGCGGTGCACGGCGTGCATGTGCTGGGCGGCCTTGTCGCCCTGGGCCGCACCGGCGCCCGGGCCTGGCGCGGCGACCGGCCGGAGCGGCTGCGGCTCAGTGTCGAGCTGTGCACGCTGTACTGGCATTTCCTGCTGCTGGTCTGGCTGATCCTGCTCGCCCTCCTGACCGGCTGGGCGGGCCGCTTCGCCGAGATCTGCCAGCGATTGCTGAGCTAGGGGAGGTCCACGCGATGGCCGAGTCGCATCTGGCCGAGCCGCATCTGGCAGCATCATCGATCGCACGCCCCAAGGGGTGGCAGGGCGTCGCCGCCGACTGGTCGTCCGACCAGCGCGCCTTCAAGAGCGCGTCCTGGGGCAAGGCGATGATGTGGATCTTCCTGCTCAGCGACACCTTCGTCTTCGGCTGCTTCCTGCTGTCCTACATGACGGTGCGGATGTCGACCACCGAACCCTGGCCGAACCCGAGCGAGGTGTTCGCGCTGACCATCGGCGGGGAATCGGTGCCGCTGATCCTGATCGCGATCATGACCTTCGTCCTGATCAGCAGCAGCGGCACCATGGCCATGGCGGTCAATTACGGTTATCGCCGCGACCGGGTGAAGACGGCGGTGCTGATGCTGGTGACCGCGGCCTTCGGCGCCACCTTCGTCGGCATGCAGGCCTTCGAGTGGAGCAAGCTGATCCATGAAGGGGTGCGGCCCTGGGGCAATCCCTGGGGCGCGCCGCAATTCGGCTCCTCCTTCTTCATGATCACCGGCTTCCACGGCACCCATGTCACCATCGGGGTCATTTTCCTGCTGATCATCGCCCGCAAGGTGCTGCGCGGCGACTTCGACACGGGCAAGCGCGGCTTCTTCACCAGCCGCCGGGGCCATTACGAGATCGTCGAGATCACCGGCCTGTACTGGCACTTCGTCGATCTGGTCTGGGTGTTCATCTTCGCGCTGTTCTATCTGTGGTGAGGGACGGGGCCATGGCACACGCGGCACATGTCGAGGAAACCCACGGGCAGACGCCCGCCGTCGCCCATGCCGAGGGCCAGCAGCACCCGATCAGGCTCTACCTGGTGGTCTGGGGCTGGCTGTTCGTGCTCAGCCTCTGCTCCTACCTGGTCGACTACTTCGCGCTGCAGGGCCTGCTGCGCTGGAGCCTGATCCTGTTGTTCATGATGCTGAAGGCGGGGCTGATCGTCGCCGTGTTCATGCACATGGCCTGGGAGCGGCTGGCCCTGATCTACGCCATCCTGGTGCCGCCCGGGGTGCTGCTGGTCTTCGTCGCCATCATGGTGTTCGAGTCCGACTACACGCTCTTGAGCCGGGTGCTGTTCATGGGCGGCGGGCGGTAGGAGAGGGCATCCTCCCTCAACCCCTGAACACCCCATCCGCGATCTCCCGGATCAGCTCCGGCAGCACCTGGAAGGCGTAGGGGCGGTGGATGCGCTCCAGCGGCGTGTGGTAGTCGCGGCCCCAGGGGCCGGCGTTGACGATCGGGATCTGCGCCAGGGCCGGGCCGTCCGGCCAGGGCAGGCCGGCACCCCAGGCCGGGGTGTCGGCGGCGATGGCGGCGACCGAGCCTTCGTCGCCCCGGCCGAGGAAGCTCATGTCGGAGATGCCGGGGAACCAGGGCTCGAGCCCGATCGTGGTGCCATGGCGGGCGGCGATCTTGGCGGCGGCGTCGCGCACCGCCCGCCGCAGCCGCTGCCCGGCCTCATCCTCGCCCAGCGACACCGGCAGATAGGGCATCGAGGCGAGGCCCAGCACCACCGCGGGACCGCTGCGGCCGCTCAACCGCCACAGGGCCTCGGTGATCCGCCGGCACTGCTCCGGCAGGTCGAGCCCGGCCGCCGCCACCTCCGCCGCCACCCTGGCGAGCACCGCTTCGGCTTCGGGCGAGCGCGCCAGCACCTCCTGCCGCAGCTCGGCGAAGCGCAGCACCGGCACCTCCGGCACATCGGCCCCGCCGCGCCGGCGCAGCTGCGCCGCGACGCCGGCGACCGCGTCCTCGACCAGCCGGGCGAAGGGCGCCATCACCTCTTCCGGGCCGCGCCGGTACAGCGCGGTGTTCCAGAACATCCAGACGGTGCCGGGCGTGGTGACGTCGTAGCCGGCCTTGCCGTCCTTCATGCCCAGCAGCGTCGCCGGCGTGCCGGAGGCGTTGCCCAGGCTCTCGGTCAGCTCCGGCGCCCATTCCACCGCGGCGGCGATGGCGCCGGCCAGGGCGGCGGCGCCGACTCCGCGGATGGTGTCGGCGGCATGCACCGCCCGGCCGATCACGAGCGCGCTCGGCAGCAGCTTGCCGACGCTGCCCAGCGCCACCGAGCGGCCGAAGCGGCCGTCGCTGGTGTCGCCCAGGCAGTCGAGATTGATCGCGGCGTCGAGGCTGAGGCCCAGCCGCTCCGCCAGGCCGGGCAGGGCGTGGGCGGCGCTGCGGGCGCCGGCGGAGTTGACCTCCTCGTCCGGCACAGCGAGGAACAGCAGGTTGCCGTCGCGCTCCGGCTCCGCGGCCGCCGCCTCCAGCACCGCGAGACCGGCGGCGAGGCCGCCCTTCATGTCGAGCAAGCCGCGCCCGGGCAGGAAGTCCGGCCCGGACAGGTCCTCAAGTGCCAGCCGTTCCGCCTCGCCGTTCGCACCTTGCCGCAGCCGGGCCAGCAGGGCGTCCTTCAGCCGCTCCGGCTCGGTCGCCAGCGGCTGCAGCTCGCCGTAATCGGCGGTCGTCACCGTGTCGAAATGGCCGGTCAGCACCACGGTGCGCGGGCCGCGGCCGCGTAGCAGCGCGGCGACGCTGGCGCGGCCCAGCCGGTCGCCAGCCGGGATGGTCCAGACATCCTCCGGCCGGTCGCGGAAGGCCGGGCTGGCGCGCAGCAGGCCGCACAGCGCCTCGGCGAAGGCGACCTCGTCGGCCGTGCCGGTGACGCTGGGGATGCGGGTGAGGGTCAGCGCCCAGTGCTCGGCGCGGGCGGCGAGATCGGTCATGATCGGGGCGTCCTTCGCCTCAGCCCTTGCCGGCGAAGGCGTTGAAGGTGATCAGCGTCATCGTGTCCTTGACATGCGGCAGGGCGTGGATGCGGCTGTTGACGAAGCGGCCGACATCCATGCTCTCCGGCAGGTAGCATTTGACCATCAGGTCGTACTGGCCGGAGATCGAGTAGATCTCCGACACCTCCTCGATCTCGTCCACCGCATGCTCGGCCGTGTCATAGGCGCGGCCCAGCTCGCATTTCACCATGATGAAGATCGGACGCATCCCGCGGCCTCCGTGACTCGGGTTCGGCCGATCCTAGCCCGGTCGCGGCGCGAGGTCATGCCGGGGATGGCCCCGCTGCAAGAAAGGCTTCCGACCATAATTCTGGCACAGTTCATAAAATAATATGTGACCGCGGCGCACCGCTGGCCGCAATTTGACCATGCGATCCCCGGAGAGGATCCGGCCGCCAGAGAAGAGTGTCGAGATAACAATATCCGTTCTTGATCCGATTGAGTGCGGCGGGATCAAGGGCAAAACGCCGCTGTGAGCAATAGAGAACCAATCTGGCCACGATCTCGTATCGCGGCTCTTTGGCATAGTCCGGCGGTAAGCATTTGCTGACACGACATTTGAACAGGAGGGGATCATGGCCACGGTCACCTATTCATGGGCCGCTGAGGTTTTGGGTTTCATCTTGAATGGACAGACGCTCGGCAATCAGTCGGATGTCGCCATCACCGCGACCGCCGACGGGGGCTATCTGGGGGCCTGGAGCGTCGGCAGCGCCTTTGTCCGCGGCCGATACGTCGATGCCGACGGCACGCCGGGCGCAGAACACGACCTCAATACCACGCTGACCGGCAACCAGTTCGACGCCAGCATGGCGCTGCTGGGCAATGGCCACAACGTCGTGACCTTCACCGACAGCAGTTCGGGCACCGATACGGTTCGGGTCCGGATCCTCGGCGACGGCGCCCCGTTCCTGGATTTCGCGGTGCCTGCCAATGAAAAGCCTCTGCGGGAATCCGACGTCACGGCGCTAGGGTCCGGCGGCTTCGCCGTGGCCTACACCCGCGACTACGGTTCCGGCGACACCGATCTCCTGGTCCAGCGATACGAGGCGGATGGCGACGAGATCGGCGGGCCGATCTCCGTCGACGGCCAGTTCGGCGTCGCCACCGACCATGCCTCGGTCGCCGGCCTCGCCTCCGGCGGATTCGTCGTGGCCTGGGAACAGTCCGCGGCCGCCGGCGGCGACCATTCGGTCTGGTTCCAGCTCTACAACGCATCGGGTATTCCCGTAACGGCCGCGGGCGACGCACCCGGCAGCCATCACCTGATCGACAACACTGGCTCGTTCAACCGGGACGTCCAGGTCGCCGCCCTGCCGGATGGCGGCTTCGTCGTCGCCTATGTCGACAATGGCTGGATCGGCGCCGACAACACCGAGATCACGGCGCGCGTCTACAATGCCGACGGAACGGCGCGCAGCGGCTATATCTGGGTCAACACCGACATCGCGGGCGCTCAACTGCGTCCGACAGTGACCGTCCTGTCCAACGGCTTCTTCGTGGTCGGCTGGCAGGACAACGGCGTTTTCTACTATCAGGCCTATGACCCGAGTGGCGCCGCCGCCGGCGCCAATTACTCAGCCAGCAATGCCGTCCTCGAAGGCGAGATCCTGGGCCTGGCTGGCGGCGTGGTGGCCAGCGTGAGTCAGAGTAGCAAAACCGACGGCGACGGCGGTTCGGTCCACAGCTCGATCGACGAGCTGATCCGCACCACCACCGGCACGGCGGGGGACGACACCCTGACCGGCGATTCCCTGCGCGACGTCATGATGGGCGGTGTCGGCGACGACACTCTCGATGGTGACATCGGCAACGACACGCTCTCCGGCGGCATCGACGACGACATCCTCCGCGGCGGGGCCGGGGCCGATGCGCTCGACGGCGGCGTCGGTACCGACACCGCCAGCTACGTCACCGGCGCGGTCGGGGTCACGGTGAACCTGACGGCCGGCACCGGCAGCGGCGGCGATGCCCAGGGCGACACGCTGGCCGGCATCGAGAACCTCTCCGGCAGCCAGGGCCACGACACCCTGATCGGGACCAGCGGCGCCAATGCGCTGCAGGGCTGGAACGGCAACGACCTGCTCCGCGGCGGGGCCGGGGCCGATGTGCTGGACGGCGGCGCCGGCATCGATATCGCCACCTATCACACTGGCCTGACCGGGGTCGTGGTCAGCCTCGTCACCGGCATCGGCGCCGGCGGCGACGCCGCGGGCGACACGCTGACCAGCATCGAGAACCTTCTCGGCAGCCAGGGCAATGACAGCCTGGTCGGGAACACCGGCGACAACGTGCTTCAAGGCCTGAACGGCAATGACGTGCTCACCGGGGCCGGCGGGAAGGACACGCTGATCGGCGGCGCCGGGGCCGACCGCTTCGTCTATGGCAGCGCGGCGCAGAGCCCGGTCGGGGCTGGCGCCGACCGGATCACCGATTTCAGCCAGGCCCAGGGCGACAGGATCGACCTGGCGGCCGTCGACGCCAGCACACTGGCCGGCGGCAACCAGGCCTTCACCTTCATCGGCACGGCGACCTTTACCGGTGTCGCGGGGCAGCTGCGCTTCGCCGTGGGCGGCGGCCTCACCACCATCGCCGGCGACGTCAACGGCGACGGCACCGCAGACTTCCACATCCAGCTGACGGGCAGCATCGCCCTGGTGGCGGG
>NZ_JAHVDK010000045.1:0-33370 GCF_051487185.1 Inquilinus limosus | reverse complement strand
GGTGCAGGCCCGGCCGGCCCCGGTGGCGGCGCCCGTGCCCGCGCGGGCCCCGGTGACGGTGGCGCCGACCCGGGTGGCGGCGACCGCCCCCGCCGCGCCGGCGCCGGTCCGCCGCCAGGCCAGCGGGCTTCCTGCCGGCTGGTACGTGCCCTCGGCGCCGGTGAAGTAGCGGGACGGGCTGACCTCAGCTTGTCGCCGCGCCGGCGGCGCTGACGGCCTCGGGCGCGTCCAGACCGAAGACAACAACGCCAAATGGAATTCTCGGGCCTCAGCCGGAGCCCTCCGTGGCCCGGACGCGCCTGTCCCCTCGAGCGCTGCATACCTCAAATAGTGGAGGGGTGCCGAATTTGATGGCGCTCCATCCCTATTTTAGGTCGGTTCAGACAAAATACGATTTTGTGCATAGTTTGTCGCAAATACTGCTTTGGCATAAAATATCAATAAAAATTATTGGATTTTATAAAAGCAATATGCCGGTAATTGATCCGGGTGGCCAAGATAAGCGGAAATGCACAGAATGATCTGCCGCTCCGCAGAAAAAGACCTCCCTTGCTGACGATCGGGCTTGAAGCGGTCGGCATCAACCGAAGGAGCACGAGATGACCCCCAGCATCGCCATTCCCGAGCCAACTCAGCAGCGACCCCCCGTGTTCGGACTACAGTCGCAGCTGCAGGGCCGAGAGCCTGCCCATATCGAAGTCTCCCGCAACCATTACCGCAACCTGGTCGTGGAACTCGACCCGGTCGACCGGATCTACTGGTGCATGATGCGTCCGGAGGGGCGCCCGAGCTTCACGCCGGAGCTGCTGCGGGACATCAATGACATGCAGCGGTCGCTGCAGCGGCTTTTCGCGAACCGGGCCGACGAAACCCAGACGCCGTTCGACTACTACGTGTTGGCGTCGAGCATTCCTGGAATCTACAACCTCGGCGGCGATCTCAGTCTATTCGCCGAAAAGATCCGGGCCGGCGACCGCGACGCGCTGCGCCGCTACGGCTATCTCTGCATCGAGGCGATCCACCGCAACGCCATCGCGTTCGATCTGCCAGTCGTCACTATCGCGCTGGTACAGGGCGATGCCTTGGGCGGCGGCTTCGAAAGTGCTCTGGCGCACGATCTGATCGTGGCTGAGCGCAGCGCCAAGATGGGTCTGCCGGAGATCCTGTTCAATCTGTTCCCGGGCATGGGCGCCTACAGCTTTCTCTCCCGTCGGCTGGGCGTGGCGGCGGCGGAGCGGATGATCGCGAGTGGCAGGATCTACTCCGCCGAGGAATTGCATGAGATAGGCGTGGTCGACGTCCTGGCCGATGATGGTCAAGGACGCGAGATGCTCCGGGAGTACCTCGTCCAGCATCGCCGCAAGCGCAACGCCCTGTCGTCGATGTATCAGATCCGGCGGCGGGTGAACCCGGTGACGCTCCAGGAACTGCAGGATGTGGTCGAGATCTGGGTCGACGCGGCTCTCCGGTTGGAGGAGGCGGATCTCCGCAAGATGGCGCGCCTCACGGCAGCGCAGGATCGGCGTCGTGGACCGGTGATGCCGCTCGCCGCCGAGTGATGGTAACCGGCATCGTCCGTCCGCCGCAGGGAGGGGTGGACGGACGGTTGGCCGGCCTTGCCGGAGGCCAGCTCCGTGCCTCTCCAGATCGTCAGCCGTTCGTCGCGGACCGTGCGGCCGCGCCGCGTCGCCGCAGGAGGACCGGCCGCACGCGTTCCATCTCGGCCGCCAGGCGGCTCACATGGGCCGGGCCGTGGCGGACGAGATCCACGCCGCTGATGCCCTGCCAATCCTGACAGAGATCCGACAGGCCGCGGGCGCCGATATTCGCGGCCGCGCTGCGCAGCGCATGGCCATTGGCCCGGAACTGCTGGGCATCGCCCCTTTGCACCGACGCCCGCAAATCCCGGGCGATCGTCTCGATATCCGCCAGGAAGTCGTCGATCAACTCGATCAGGAAATCGTTCCCGCCCAGCGCCTCCAGCCGGTCGAGAACGCGCATATCGACCGCGGCCGGGCCGGCCTGCGGCAGCGTCGTCACGTTCTCCGGCAGGGCCGGCGGCGGCGCGGCCGGGGCCTTTCCGCTCAGGAGATCCTCGATCGCGGCGATCAGGCTCTCGGGCTCGATCGGCTTGGTCAGGCACGCGTCCATGCCGGCCTCGGCGCAGCGCGCGGCGACGCCCGACGTGGCGTCTGCGGTCAGCGCAATGATCGGGATGCGCGGCCGATCCAGCGCGGTGAAGCGGTACAGCTTGGTCGCCTCGATGCCGTTCATCACCGGCATGTTGATGTCCATCAGGACGATATCGAAGATCCGGGCGTCGAGCGCATCCAGGGCCTCCTCGCCATTGGCCACCAGCTCGACCTGATGGCCGGCCCGCGTCAGCATCTCCCGCAGCACCTTCTGGTTGATGCGGTTGTCGTCGGCCACCAGGATCGCCAGGCTGCGCTCCGAACCGGAACGGTGGCGAATGGCCGTGGCGTCCTGCCGGCCGGATGAACGTCCCGCCTGGGCGATGCGGAGGGCGGTCTCGATCGCCTGTCTGTCCGCATCCGCGAGCAGCGTCGTGACGAAGACCTCCAGCAGGTCGCGCGGCAGGGCCTCGCCCGCAGCCGGATCGTCGAGCAGAATCGACCGGACGGCCGGCGCCGAGCGCAGCGCGGCCAGGACCGTCGCCCGGCGCTGCGGATCGTCCGGCAGGGCCGGTCGATCCACGATCAGGACAGCGGCGGTAGCGGTGGAGCGCAAAGGCGGCCAAGCCAGCGCGGCATCGATCGAGCCGAAAGTCTCGATCGTGCCGGCCATAGTCGTCAGCGGCGGCATCAGCCGGCCGATCAGTGCCACGTCGGCGGCGACCAGTCCGAGGTCGGGGATCGGTTCAAGGGTCGCCTGGGCCTCGGCATTAACGGCATGGTCGAAGTCCAGCGTGAACCAGAAGGTGCTGCCGACGCCGGGGGTGCTGTCGACGCCGATCTCGCCGCCGAGCATGATGACCAGCCGCTTGCAGATGGCGAGGCCTAGCCCTGTGCCGCCGAACCGGTCCATGATCGAGGCGTCAGCCTGCCGGAAGCTCTCGAAGATATGGCTGGAGGCCTCGGGCGCGATGCCGATCCCGGTGTCGGAGACCTCGAACCGCAGCCGCGGCCGCTCGCCGGCCTCCGTCTCGGGCCGGACGGCGACCATCACGCCGCCGGTCTCGGTGAACTTGACGGCGTTGCCGAGGAGATTGAGGACGATCTCCCGCAGATGCCGCTCGCTTCCCCGCAGCCGAAGCGGCACGCGGCGGTCGATATGGATGGCGAGATGCAACCCCTTGGACTGGGCCTGGGTTATAACCATCGCCCGCATCTCGGCCAGCAGGGACGGCAGGTCGAAATCGGCAGCCTGCACCGTCATCTGCCCGGCTTCAATCCGGGAGAAGTCGAGAATGTCGTTGATCAGGGTCAGCAGCTGCTGTCCGGCGGAGACGACGGTCTGGGTCATCTCCCGCTGCGATGGGTCCAGCCTGGTGTCGTGCAACACCGATCCCATGCCGATGATGGCGGTCAGCGGCGTGCGCAACTCGTGGCTGACGCTGGCCAGGAACAGACTCTTCGCCTGGCTGGCCTCCTCGGCCTGTTGCTTCGCCTTCGACAGCTTGCGGATAAGGATGCCGGCGTAGAGCGGCAGGATGACGATCCCGACCAGCAGGCCGAAAGAAAGACTGAGATTATTACGCCAGAAGGGAGTGGCGACGATGACCAGGCCGAAACCGATGAGGCCGACTGCCATCGCCAGATAGAGATAGCGGATGCCGAAGCGGAAGCCGTTGCCCAGTATCGCCCACAAGTAGATCGGGAAGAATATCGACGACATACTGCCGCCGAAATGCAACTGCAGCGACAGGACGCCAAGGTCGCCGATCAGGGCCAGCACCCGCCGGGAGACGCAGCGCTGCGGATACACAGCGATATGCACAAGAAAGCCAAATCCGGCCGCTAGATACGCGGTCGGCAGGATCAGGTCGCGCCATCCGCCGCCCGTCAACAGCACATACATGAAGATCAGCAGACAGAAGGCCACACGGTTGTAGCCCATCTCGTGCTCGCTGTCCGGACGGTTCCGGTAGCGCTGCACGATGCGCTTGATCAAGGATATCAATCCCGCCTGTCGTCTAACGTCGATCATCGATCGCAAGGACTCCCGCCCATCGGCGCGCTCATGCCGCCCGACGGTGATCGTTCTGCATCATTAAAGCCGAAATCAGGCGCCATAAGAACCCATCTCTCCGCCGGGCAGCCCCGCGTCAACGCCCGCAACTATTGGTTCGATATTGGTATGATGAAATGGAATCTTTGAACCTCGTCACAATGGAGCCCGGGGCTTATCTTGAGCTGCTCTGAAGTGTCCGTCCCCTCAGAGATCGTGTCCGTTCAAGATTGACGAGAGCCCCTGCCGTCATTTCGTGTCCCGCGGCTGGTCGCCGAGGGATTGTTGATTCTGCGATTGATTCCGCAGCGGATGATCCTGCACCTCGATCGCGGGTTTTGCATCGGTCCCCTCGCTGCGGGAAGCGGCGGAGATGTCGTTGATCAGCGTCATGATCCGTTCCCCGGCGGAGACCACTCGCCGCGTCATCTCCCGCTGTGAGGGATCGAGCTTGGTATCCTGCAGCACCGATCCCGTGCCGACGATGGCGGCCAGCGGCGTACGAAGCTCATGGCTGACGCTGGCCAGGAGAAAGCTTTGTGCCTTGCTTGCGGCTTCAGCTTGTCGTTTGTCCTTGGACAGCCTCCGGATCATGGGCGCGGCGCAAAGTGATACCAGCAGCATGCCGCCGAGCAGTCCGGCCGACAGGGCCGTCTGCTCGCTCCAGAACGGGTTCGTCGCTATAACGGCGCTGAAGGTGCTCAGTCCTCCGACCGTAGCGACAATCAGGAAGGGGATGCCGAAGCGGAAGCCGTTCCCGAGGATGACCCAGATGAAGAGTGGGAAGAGAAAGGCGGCTGTTTCTCCTCGGATATACATCTCGCAGAACAGGACGCCGAAGTCGCCGATCATGGCGATGATCCGACGCGTGATGCAAACCTGCGGCTGGCGAAGGATGTGACCGAAGACCAGAAGGCAAAAGCCGATATACACGGCGTAGAGGACGAATTCCTCGAAGCTGAGGTGCTTGGTCGCAAGCAGGTAAACCAGCGTCGCTGTCGACAGGCCGATGCCGTTGAACCGCATCTCGTGCTCGCTGTCCGGCCGGGCGCGGAGGCGCTGGAGAATGTGTCCCACCAGGGATTGCGGTTGCTGGCTGCTGTCTGTCATCGTCACAAGCACTCTCAACGCCGGCGGTCACGCCGCACGGGACTGAACCGAACCGTCAAGGCCTGAATGAGGAGTCACAAGATCTTCTCTTATCAGGCCGGCCCATCAATCGTCGAAGCCGATGGTCCGGCGCCATCATAGCCCGGAGTGATCACCATCCGCAGCGCCGTCGTGCGCCCGGCGCTGATTGCCGGGACGCGGCTGCCGATCCGCATCGGTGCCATCGATGCGGGAGACGGCGGAGATGTCGTTGATCAGGGCCATCAGCCGCTCCCCGGCCGAGACCACCTTTCGGGCCATTTCCTGCTGCGCCGGATCGAGCTTGGTGTCCCGTAGCACCGATCCCGTGCCGACGATCGCGGCCAGCGGCGTGCGCAGCTCATGGCTGACGCTGGCCAGCAGAAAGGCCTTCGCCCGGTCCGCGGCCTCGGCCTGCCGTCTGGCCTGAGAAAGCCTACGGATCAGCGGCACGGCACAAAGCGATACCATCAGCATGCTGCCGATCAGCCCGGCCGACAGGGTCGTCTGGGATTGCCAGAACGGCGTGGTGGCCACCAGGGTGCCGAACGAGGCTAGAGCCACGGTCGTCGCCAGGGCCAGGAACCCGATCCCGAAGCGGAAGCCGTTGCCCAGGATCACCCAGAGAAAGATCGGGAACAGGATCGTGGTGATCTCGTCGCCGAGATGCATCACCCAGAACAGGGAGACGAAGTCGTTGAGGATGGAGAAAATCCGGCGCGGGCGGCAGACCCCCGGATACAGCAGGATATGGGCGAAGACGCAGATGTTGAGGCTGATGTAGACGAACAGGACGACAATCGCATTCGGGTCGTAGCCGCCCCTCCCGAGCAGATAGAGCAGGATCGCGATCCCGAAGCCGGTGCCGTTGAACCGCATCTCATGCTCGCTGTCCGGGCGGGTCCGGAGGCGGTGCGCGATGCACCCGAGCAGGGATCGCGGTTTTGTCTGTTCTCTGCTGTCGGTCATCTGCCCAGGCACTCCACCCTGCGGCGCGGCCGCGCCGCCCCAGGGCATATGGACGCGTCAAAGCTTGAATGAGCGATTATGAGGCCTGTGGATCCGCCGTCCAGCCCCGCACGAACTCCCGGAGCTGGTCGTCCGGCATCGGCTTGGCGAAGTGAAACCCCTGGACCTCATCGCAGCCCAGCAGGCGGATCGTCTCGAGCTGCTCGGGAGTTTCCACCCCCTCGGCGGTCACGTCCAGGCCGAGATCATGGCCCAGATTGGTGATGGCCCGCACGATCGCCGCGTCCCCAGGGCTGGTCTCCAGGTTGCGGATGAAGCTGCGGTCGATCTTGAGCTGGTTGACCGCGAAGGTCTTGAGATAGCTCAGCGAGGAATAGCCGGTGCCGAAATCGTCGATGGCGAAGCGGACGCCGAGGCCGCGCAGCTCCTCGATCTTGCTCGCCGCCGACTCCGCATTCTGCATCAGCACGCCTTCGGTCAGCTCCAGCTCAAGGGCCTGCGGCGCCAGGCCGGTGTCGTCCAGCGTCTGCCGGATCAGCCGGCAGATGTCCTGCTTGCGGAATTGCAGCGAGGTCAGGTTGACGCCGACTCGCAGCGACAGCCCGTCCCGGGCCCAGGCGGCAGCCTGGGTGCAGGCTTCGCGCAGCGCCCAGGTGTTCATGGCGATGATCAGGCCGCTCTCTTCCGCTGCCGGCAGGAACTGCGCCGGCAGCAGCAGCCCCCGGCTCGGGTGCTGCCAGCGCATCAGCGCCTCGGCGGCGACGATCCGGCCGCTGCGCAGGTCGATCTGCGGCTGGTAGTGCAGCACGAATTGCTCGCTCTCGACCGCGGTCCTGAGCTCGGCTTCCAGCACCACCGCATCCTGGATGCCGGCGTTCAGCTCGGTGGCGAAGAAGCGATACTCACCCGGCCCGTCCGCCTTGGCCCGGTACATCGCCAGGTCGGCGTTGCGGAACAGCTGGTCCGGGTCGCCGCCGTCCTGCGGGTGCAGGGTGATGCCGACGCTGGCGGTCAGCGACACCGTGCTGTCGTTTCGGATGTGCGGCCGGGCGATCTCCTGCAGGATCTGCGCCGCCGCGGCGGCCGCGTCCTCGCTCCGCGCCGGCCCGAGCTGCAGCACGGCGAATTCGTCGCCGCCGAGCCGGGCGACGATGTCTCCCGGCCGCGCCGTCAGGTTCAGCCGCCGCGCCACCTCCTGCAGGATCTGATCGCCGAAATGGTGGCCCAGCGCGTCGTTGATCGATTTGAACCGGTCGAGGTCCAGGAAATGCAGCGCGAAGGGGGCGTTGGCGTCCTGGGCCAGGATCCGCCGGATCCGGTTCAGCAGATGCACCCGGTTGGGCAGGTCGGTCAGCGCGTCGTGATTGGCCAGGTGGTGCAGATGCTCTTCGGCCAGCTTGCGGTCGGTGATGTCGAGCGCGGTGGTCAGCACGCTCACCACCTGGTTCGACGCGTCGCGCAGCGGCGCCTTGCTGGTCAGGAACACCTGCCGCACGCCGCTGCGCTCGACCACCTCCTCATAGCTCGGCAGCGGCTCGCCGGAGGTGAAGACGAGTTGGTCCAGCTGCCGGCTGTGCTCGCCGCGCTCGGCCCCGAACACGACGGCGACGTCCTCGCCGACCAGGGCCGCGGGGGTCGAGCCGCTGATCGCCGCCTGATAAGCGTTGACGAAAACGCAGCGGCCATCCCGGTCGGCCGCGCTGATCATCGCCGGCAGGGTGTCGATGACCTGGGCCAGTGCATCGCGGCTGTTGCGCAGCGCTTCCTCCTGGCTGCGCTTGGTGCGCTCCAGCTCGCGCTCCAGCGTCGCGGCGCGGCGCTTGACGCGCTGCTGCTGCCGGCGCAGCCGCAGCAGGTTGCGGGCCCGGGTCATGAACTCGTGATGGTCGACCGGGCTCTGCAGGAAGTCGGTGGCGCCGGCCTCCAGCGCCTGCAGCCGGAAGCTGCGGTCGTCATAGGCGGTGATCACGATCACCGGGACGTCGGCGACATGGGGGTTGCTGCGGAGGCGGCGGGTGAATTCGGCGCCGTCCAGGTTAGGCATCTTGTAGTCGGCGATCACCAGGTCCGGGGTATGGCCTGATATCCAGTCCAGTGCCTCCAGCGGATCGCCGAACGCCTGCACCGTCACCTGGCTCTCAAGCGAGGTGGCCAGCTTGGAGAAGATGTTCCGGTTGGTGGGCCGGTCATCCAAGATGACGACGAGCGACATTCCCGCTTCTGCACTCCCTGTCGCACCCGATGACAGCCGGGTGGTATGACCACCACTCCCACTATAGGCGGGCTTTTCGCTGTATTATGAGGGAATTCGTATGACAACTGGATGGGATTCCGACGGTGCCGGGCCCGCCTATTCCGACAGCGTCGCGACCACCGGCGTGTGGTCCGACGCCTTGTCGCGGCCCCGCGGCTCGCGGTCGATGATGCAGGCGTCGAGCCGGTCGGCCAGCTCTGGGCTGACCAGGAGATGGTCGATGCGGATGCCGTTATCGGCCTGCCAGGCCTGGTTCTGGTAGTCCCAGAAGCTGTAGCCGACCGCGGTGGGGTTCAGGGCCCGCCAGGAATCGGTCAGGCCGAGATGCAGCAGCGCGCGGAAGCGGCGGCGGGTCTCCAAGAGGAACAGCGCGTCGTTGGTCCAGGCGGCCGGGTCGGCGGCGTCGCGCGCCTCCGGGATGACGTTGAAGTCGCCGCCCATGACGAAGGGCGCGCCGGCCGCCAGCAGGGTCTCAGCCCGGCGGCGCAGGCGTTCCATCCAGGCCAGCTTGTAGTCGTATTTCTCGGTGCCGGCGGGATTGCCGTTCGGCAGGTACAGGCCGCAGACCCGCACGCCGCGGACCGTCGCCTCGATATAGCGGGCCTGGGTGTCGGCGCCGTCGCCGTCGAGGCCGGTCATCGGATCCTCGATCGGTGCCTTGGCCAGGAGGGCGACGCCGTTGTAGCTCTTCTGGCCGTGAATCAGGAGGTTGTAGCCAAGCTCCTCAACCTCGAAGCGCGGGAATGCCCCGGTCTCGCATTTGATCTCCTGCAGCACCGCCACGTCCGGATCGGCCGTGCGCAGCCAGTCCAGCACGTTCGACAGCCGGGCCTTGATCGAATTGACGTTCCAGGTGGCGATGCGCATGCTTCAGCCCTCCGCCCCGGGAACCGGCAGGCGACGGAGAGCGGGCGGGGTGGGGCGCATGGTCATCCTCCACAGGCTGGGCGGCCCGCCGACTCCGGCGGGCGCGGCCGCTCAGATTGCGAAGGAAGTGCCGCAGCCGCAAGAGGAGGTGGCGTTCGGGTTCTTCACCTGGAAGGAGGCGCCGATCAGCTCCTCGACATAGTCGATCTCGGCACCGGCCAGCAGGTCGAGCGAGACGTCGTCGACCACCACGGTCACGTCGTTGCGCTGGAAGGTACGGTCGTCGCCGTTCACCTTGTCGTCGAAGCTGAAGCCGTATTGGAAGCCGGAGCAGCCGCCGCCGGACACGGCGATGCGCAGCATCAGCGCGTCGTTGCGCTCCGCGCGCTTCAGCTCGGCGATCCGCCGGGCGGCGCTTTCGGTCAGGCTCAGGATGCGGCCGTCATCGGGCATGGCTCGGTCAATCGCATGGCGTCGAAACAGGTCCCCTCCAATGTAGGGAGCCGCGCGGCGTCTGCAAAGCGCCGGCCGCGATTGCCAGCCCTGCCTGGCACCGTTAGCTTGCCCTCGATGACCGCCGCCTATGCCACAGGCCCTGACCGCAGCCGCGGCCGGCTGCACGCCGAGCCGGAGAGCGGCATGCGCTCGCCGTTCCAGCGCGATCGCGACCGCATCGTCCACTCCTCGGCCTTCCGCAAGCTGCAGTACAAGACCCAGGTCTTCATCTATCACGAGGGCGACTACTACCGGACCCGGCTGACCCACACGCTGGAGGTGGCGCAGATCGCCCGCACCGCCTGCCGGGCGCTCGGCCTCGACGAGGATCTGGGCGAGGCGGTGGCACTGGCGCATGATCTGGGCCACACCCCCTTTGGCCACGCCGGCGAAGACGCTCTGCACGCCGCCATGGCGCAGCACGGCGGCTTCCACCACAACGACCAGACGCTGCGCATCCTGACGGCGCTGGAGCGGCGCTACGCCGATTTCGACGGGCTCAACCTGACCTGGGAGACGTTGGAAGGGGTGGTCAAGCACAACGGCCCGCTGCTGCCGCTGCCGCCCGGCAGGGCCCTGCCGGCGACGATCGACGCCTTCCGCGCCACCTGGGACCTCGACCTCGCCTCCCAGCCGGGGCCGGAGGCGCAGGTGGCGGCGCTGGCCGACGACATCGCCTACACTAACCACGACATCGACGACGCGCTGCGGGCCGGCCTCCTCGACCTCGATGCGCTGCGTGGCCTCCCCCTGGTCGGGCCGGTGCTGGCCGAGGTCGAGGCCCGCCATCCCGGCCTGCCGCGCCGCCGGCTGATCCATGAGACGGTGCGGCGGGTGATCGACCAGATGGTCACCGACCTGTTGGCGGAATCTCGGCGCCGCCTCGCGGCTCTGGCGCCGAAATCGGTCGAGGCGATTCGCACCGCGCCGATGCCGGTGATCGCCTTCTCCGACCGCGTCGCGGCCGATCTCGCCGTGGTCCGCAGCTTCATGTTCAAGGAGGTCTACCGGCACTACCTGGTCAACCGCGAGACCAGCAAGGCGCGGCGGGTGGTGCGCGATCTGTTCGACCTGTTCACGGCCGAGCCGAACACCCTGCCGACCGACTGGCGCCGCCAGGCCGAGGCGGCGGGCGCCGCCGGCCTGCCGCGGCTGGTGGCCGACTACATCGCCGGCATGACCGACCGCTACGCCCTGCTCGAACACCAGCGCCTCTTCGCCCTGGACCGGCCGGTTTGATTGATTCATCGCTGAATCAATTTCTTATCGCCCGTTTCTCCGATTCGGGTTACGATTCCGAATCAGTCGGGGGATAGGGATGGTCGACACCGCCACACAACTGCGACTCAGACCGGACGGACAATGGGTGGAGGCGCCGCACGCCCTGCCCGCGACCGCCACTGCCGCCACGGTTCAGCTCCGGCCGGTTCCGGCCGGGCCGCCCTGGCGCATCATCGCCACGGCCGGGGTGATCCTGGTCGTGGTCGTCCTATTCGCCGGCATCCTGATCTCGACCTACACCACCAGCGCCTCGGTCACGATGGAAGGCGGGGTGCCGATCATCCGCGCCGACAGCACCCAGTTCCGCACCCGCCCGGAACAGCCGGGCGGCATCGACATCCCGAACCAGGACCGGCTGGTGCTGCAGGATCTCGGCCGCCGGCAGGCGCCGGTGGCGGTCGCCACCGTGCTGCCGCCGCCGGAGCAGCCGCTGCCGCGGCCGGCGCCTGCCGGTGCCGATCAGCGCGGCTGGCGCCTGCCGCTGCCGGCCGCCTCGCCCGGCGCTGGGGTGGTCGAGATCCTGCTGGCGCGGCCCGGCCAGGCCGCGCCGCCGCCTGAGCCGGTCGCGCCGGTGAAGCCGCAGCCCGCACCCCAGGCCGCTGCCGCGCCGCCTATCGCCGATCCCGCTCCTGTCTCTGAGCCCGCTCCCGTCTCCGCTCCGGCGGCCGATCCGGCCGTGGCCGTGGCCGCGGCGCCCGCGCCGGCGGAACCCGCTCCCGCCCCGCAGGCTGCGCCGCCGGCCGATCCGATCGCGGCGTTGCTGAACAACCCGGCTGCCGCCGAGGGCTGGATCGACCCGGATTCCGGCGCGCCGGTGCAGGTCGCCGGCCTGTCGCCGCAGGCCGCCCCCGCGCCGACCATGCCGGCGATCGTCGCCGTGCCGGGCGGGCGCTTCGCGGCGCAGATCGCAGCCGTGACCTCGCCGGAAGAAGCTCAGGCCGAATGGGCCCGGTTCCAGCGCCGTTTCCCCGAGCTGTTTGGCGGGCTGCAGCTCGCCGTGCCGCAGGTCTCGGCCTCGGCCCGGCTCGGCTACCGGGTCCAGGCCGTGCCGCTCGATCAGGCGACGGCGACGCGGCTGTGCGACGCCCTGGCCAGCGAGAAGACCGGCTGCCTCGTCGTCCCCCGCTGACATCCCGAGCACCATGTCCCAGGCGATCCTGTTCGGCTGCGCCGGCCCCGTCCTGACGGCGGAGGAACGGCGCTTCTTCCGCGACGCCGACCCGCTCGGCTTCATCCTGTTCCGCCGCAACTGCGAGGCGCCGGACCAGCTCAAGGCCCTGGTCGCCGATCTGCGCGACGCGGTCGGCCGTGCGGCGCCGGTGATGATCGACCAGGAGGGCGGGCGCGTCGCCCGGCTGCGGCCGCCGCACTGGCCGGCTTTCCCGGCCGCCGCCCGCTTCGGCGCCCTGGCCGCGCTCGACCTCGCGGCGGCGGAGGAGGCGGCGCGGGCCAACGCCACCGCCATCGCGCTCACCGTCGGCGCCGCCGGCATCGATGTGGTCGCGGCGCCGGTGCTCGATCTCGACCTGCCCGGCGCCGACCGCACTGTGGTCGGCGATCGCGCCTTCTCGGACGACCCCGCGGTGGTCGCCCGGCTCGGCCGTGCGGTGGCGGAGGGGTTGCTCGACGGCGGCGCCCTGCCGGTGATCAAGCACATGCCCGGCCACGGCCGGTCGCGGGTCGACAGCCATGTCGCCCTGCCGCTGGTCGAGGCCGATCTCGACACCCTGGAGCGTACCGATTTCGCGCCGTTCCGGGACCTCGCCGACCTGCCCTGGGGCATGACTGGGCATCTCGTCTTCACCGCCCTCGACCCCGACCATCCGGTCACCCAATCGCCGACCGCGATCCGCGACGCCGTGCGCGGCCGCATCGGCTTCGACGGCGTCCTGTGCAGCGACGACCTGTCGATGGGCGCGCTCTCCGGTTCTCTGCCGGAGCGCGCGGCTCGGGCGCTCGCCGCCGGCTGCGACCTGGCCCTGCACTGCAACGGCGATTTGACCGAGATGCGGGCGATCGCGGCAGCGGTGCCGGCGATCGGGCCGGAGACCGCGGCGCGGCTGGCCCGCGGCGAGGCCTGGCGCCGCCCGGCGACCGACCGCCCGGCCGAGAGCTATATCGAGCGGGCGCGGGAGCTGCTCGGCCGCCTGCCAGCGGTCTGAGTGTTTTGAGACCGTTTGAGAATGCGCTGGCGTGAGTCGGCTGGTGGTGGTTTCGAGAACCGGAGCGCAGCGGACGTAAAAGTCCGTGAGCACCGGAAGCGGAGAAACCGCCATCAGACGGCCACGCCAGTAGCATTATCAGACGGTCTCACAGCATCCAGGGCCGGAACTGCGACCTTCGGTCGACGACCCCGCCGGCGGTCACAAAGATGCCATCGCCGGTGTAGTGCAACGTCTTCGGGTGCTTCGGCGTGGGCGCGACATGCGCCTTCACCACCTCGAAGATGAAGAAGTTGTAGCGCTCGACCAGCGCGTCGTCGTGCAGCCGGCACTCGAAATTCGCATGGCATTCGCGGATCAGTGGCGCCCCGACCTCCTGCGCCGCCTCCGCGGTCAGGCCGAACTCCCGGAACTTGTCGATCTCCGCGCCGGAGGTGTTGCCGATCCCGACCACCGCGTCGGTCAGCGCCGTGGTCGGCAGGTTGATGACGCATTCGCCGCTGTCCCGGATCAGGCGGAAGCTGTGGTTGCCGCCGGCGATGACGCAGCCGACCAGCGACGGCGAGAACTCCATTACGGTGTGCCAGCCCATGGTCATGATGTTGGTCTTGTCGCGCCAGGCCGACGACACCAGCACGATCGGGCCGGGCTCCAGGTAGCGCCGCACCTGGTGGACAGGGAAATCGGCCTTCCGGGGCTGTCTTGCCATCGCTGATCCTCCGCCGTGTCTTCCCATGAACTGGCGGCGGGATAGCCGCCGTGAAGGCCCCCAAGCTTCGATGTTGCTTCGGCGCGCGCGGGCGGCGACACTCGGAAGATGCTGGAAGACTGGTCGAAGGTCGACGCCCCGCCGGTGACGAGCCGGGACGACGCCGCCTTCATTCTCAAATTCGAATCCTATGAAGGGCCGATCGACCTGCTGCTCGAACAGGCGCGCGAGCAGAAGGTCGACCTGACTCAGATCTCGATCCTGGCGCTCGCCGACCAGTATCTCGCCTTCGTCGAGCGGGCGCGGCGCCTGTCGCTGGAGCTGGCGGCGCATTACCTGGTGATGGCGGCCTGGCTGGCCTATCTCAAGTCGCGCCTGCTGCTGCCGGCGCCGCCGGGCGATGACGAGCCCAGCGGTGCCGAGCTGGCCGAGGCCCTGGCCTTCCAGCTGCGCCGCCTGAACGCGATGCGCGAGGCCGGGCAGGCGCTGATGGCGCGGCCGCAGCTCGGCCACGACCTGTTCGCCCGCGGCGCCGCCGAGGACCAGAAGGCGACGCCGACCCCGGTCTGGGCCGTGTCGCTCTACGACCTGCTCAAGGCCTATGCCGAGCACTGGCGCGCCAAGGCCGCGGCCGAGGGCGGCCTGCGCATCGAGGCCTCGGTGCTGTTCTCGCCGGAGCAGGCGCTGGAGCGGCTCGAGGCCATGCTCGGCCGGTTCCCGAGCTGGACCACGCTGGCCGCCTTCCTGCCGCCGCTGACCGGCAGCCCGCTGGTGCGGCGCTCGGCGCTCGCCTCCACCTTCGTCGCCACGCTCGAGCTGGCCAAGGCCGGCCGGCTCGCGATCCGCCAGGACGGGCCGTTCGGCCCGATCTGGCTCAAGGCCCAGGCCTCTCAGACTTCCGAAGAATGACCGAGCCCACCCAAGCCCTCCGCCTGGTCGAGGCGATGCTGTTCGCCTCGCCGACGCCGCTGACCGAGGCGGCGATCGCCGAGCGCCTGCCCGAGGGCGCCGACGTGCCGACGCTGATCGACACGCTGGTCGAGCAGTATCGCGGCCGCGGCGTCACCCTGATGCCTGTCGCCGGCGGCTGGGCCTTCCGCACCGCGCTCGACCTGGCGCCGCTGCTGCGCGAGGCCGGGCATGTGGTGCGCCGGCTGTCGCGGGCGGCGCTGGAGACGCTGGCGATCATCGCCTACCACCAGCCGGTGACCCGGCCGGAGATCGAGGCCGTGCGCGGCGTCGCCGTGGCCAAGGGCACGCTCGACACGCTGCTCGAGGCGGGCTGGATCGCGCCCGGCCGGCGCCGGCAGGCGCCCGGGCGGCCGCTGACCTGGATCACCACCTCGGCCTTCCTCGACCATTTCGGCCTCGGCGGCCTCGACGACCTGCCGAGCGTCGAGGAGCTCAAGGCCTCCGGGCTGCTCGACACCCGCCCGGCCATGGCGGTGCTGCCCGGAGGCAGCCTGTCCGACGGGGAAGGGGAGGAGCCGCCGGAGGACGAGGATCGCGAGTAGCGAAGCGGGCCGCGCCGGGGTGTCGCGGCCTCCGCCAAACCCCAGGATTTCCGCGCTGATTCGCCTCGTCCGCCGGCATTGCGGTCGCGGGGGGTTTCTGCGATGATCCGGCCGCCTTGGGGCTGGAGGAAAAGTTTATGGGTGGTTTGAGTATTTGGCACTGGTTGATCGTTCTGGTGGTCGTCCTGCTGATCTTCGGGAACCGGCTGCCGCGGGCGATGGGCGACCTGGCCAAGGGGATCAAGAACTTCAAGAGCGGCCTGGCGGACGACCCCAAGAACACCGGGTCGGACGACCATCCGGCCGTGCCGCCGCCCGCGGGCACCGAAGCCGGCAGTCCGAACCGGACGACCGTCGACCGCCAATAATCCCCTTGCGGGGAACCGGAACCGCGCCCCGTCCGGCGGCGGGGCGTGATGGACGAATGTGATGTTCGGTTTCGACTGGTCGGAGTTGATGATCATCGTGGTCGTGGCACTCATTGTGCTCGGCCCGAAGGATCTGCCGCGCGCCCTCTATCAGCTCGGCAAATGGACGCGGCATGCCCGCCGCATCACCAGCGAGTTCCAGCGCCATGTCGACGACATCGTGCGCCAGGCCGAGCTCGAGGAGGTGCGCAAGACCGTCCAGGACGCGACCAAGACGCTCGACGTCCGCGGCCAGGTGAAGGAGCACGTCGACACCGTGCTGGACCCGGTGCGGGACATCAAGCAGGCCTTCGACAAGGCGGCGCCGGACGCGACGCTGGCCGAGCCCGACAAGGCCGCGCCGGCGCCGGGTACCGGAAACGGCCAGGCCGCGCCTGCGGCTGACCCGCAGCCGGTCGAGGGCCCGAAGCCGGCGGCCCCGGCTGCCGCGCCCGAAACCCCGGCCGTCGCCGCTGCCCCCGCGGTCGCCGCCTCGACCCCGTCCGACCGCGCGAGCTGATCCATGGCGCCCTCCGACAAGGAGATCGACGACAAGCAGATGCCCCTGATGGACCATCTGCTGGAGCTGCGCACGCGGCTGATCTATTCGGTGGTGGCGATCCTGATCGGGTTCTTCATCTGCTACCACTTCGCGGAATCGATCTACCTGTTCCTGACCCAGCCGCTAGCGGACGCGCTGCCGCCCGGTCAGCCCCGGTCGATGATCTACACGGCGCTGACAGAGGTGTTCTTCACCTACATCAAGATCGGCTTCTGGGGCGGCTTCTGCCTGGCCTTCCCGGTGGTGGCGAGCCAGATCTGGATGTTCGTCGCGCCTGGCCTATACCGCAACGAGAAGCGGGCCTTCCTGCCGTTCCTGCTGTTCAGCCCGGTGATGTTCATCATCGGCGCGGCGTTCGTGTACTACTTCGTGTTCCCCCTGGCCTGGAAGTTCTTCCTGTCCTTCCAGGTGCTGGGCCCGGATGTCGGCAGCGGCCTGGAGATCAAGCTCGACGCCAAGGTCTCGGATTATCTCGACCTGGTGATGCGGCTCTTGCTGGCCTTCGGCATCGCCTTCCAGCTGCCGGTACTGCTGACGCTGCTGGTGCGCGTCGGTATCCTCAGCGTCGCCACGCTGAAGAGCAAGCGCCGCTACGCCATCGTCATCGTCTTCGTGGTCGCCGCCGTCCTGACTCCGCCGGACGCGATCAGCCAGATCGCCCTCGCCGTGCCGATGCTGCTGCTCTACGAGATCGCGATCCTGCTCGGCGGCATGATCGAGCACGACCGCGCCAAGCGCGAGGCGGAGGCCGAGGCCGAGGACGCCCGCGGCGACGGCGGCACCGCGGCCTAGTCCACGCTCACCCCTTCGCCGCCGCCTCCAGCGCGGCGATGTCCAGCTTCACCATCTGCAGCATCGCCTCGGCGACACGCTTGGCCTTGGCGGGGTCGGGATCGTTCAGCAGCTCGCCGAGCCGCCTGGGCGCGATCTGCCAGGACAGGCCCCAGCGGTCCTTCAGCCAGCCGCATTGCTCGATCTGGCCGCCGTCCTTCAGCGCGTCCCACAGCCGGTCGATCTCGGCCTGGGTGTCGCATTCGATCATGATCGAGAAGCTGTGGTTGAACGGGTCCAGCGGCCCGGCCTCGATCGCCATGTAGCGCTGGTCGCCGAGCGTGAAGGACGCGATCTTGACGCTGCCCGCCGGGCCGCTCGGGCTGTCGGCGGGCAGAGGCGAGACCCAATGGACCGCCGAGCCGGGGATCAGCGAGGTGTAGAAGCTGATCGCAGTCTCCATGTCCGTCGCGAACCAGAGATGCTGGGTGACCTTCATCGCGGTGTCCCTTCCCTCAATCGGATGGCGCGGCCGCGCACACGGCCGCTCTTCTCCAAGGACGACGGAGGAAGCCCGATCCCGACAGGGGCGGTGGATTTTTCGTGCTGGGCCTCTCAGCCCTCGCTTTCCCGCAGCCGCGGCAGCGCCGCGAGGCAGAGCACGGCCATGAGGTGGAAGGCCAGCGCGATCAACGCCAGGGGGACCAGCCCCTGCTCGATCATCGGCGCGGCCGCGGCGGTGCCGCCTGCGGTGACCGCGAGGATCGCGAGGACGACGAGGGCGGAGCCGCGGGCGTCGTCGCCGCGCGCCGCCAGCACGGCCCGGTAGAAGCCCGGCGGGCCGCGCAGGCCGAGTCCCGCATTCACTGGCACGAACAGGGCCGCGATCGCCAGCGGGTCGGCACCGCCCAGCGATCCGTATCCGACCATCGCCGCGGCGCCCGCGGCCGCGAGCCCGGTGCCGAAGGCGATGATGCGCTCCGCCCCGAAGCGGGCCGCCAGGCCGCCGGCGAGATTGGCCAGCAGCATGAAGCTGGCGATGCCGCAAACCTGCATGGTGATGAAGTCGGCCAGGTCGCCGCCGAGGCTGCGCACGAAAACAGCCGGCATGCCGAACACGAAGGTCAGCAGCCCGCCCAGGACGAAGGCCTGGCTGAGGGCGTAGCGCAGAAAGGCAGGATCGCGCAGGAGATGCGCATATCCGCCGCGGGGCCGCCGGGTCACCTGGGGCAGGGCGCCGGTCGCCCCGATCGCCGCCGCCAGGGCGAGGGCGACGGCGCCGATCACCACGAACGGCACCCGCCAGCCACCCAGCGCCAGCAGCCAGGCGCCGAGGATCGGGGCCAGCGCCGGCGCCAGGGCCTCGATGCTGCCGAGCAGCCCCAGCGCCCGGACCGCGCGGGTCTCGTCGAACAGCGCCCGGACGATGCCCGGCGCGAACACCGCGGGGCCCGCAGCGGCCGCCCCCTGCAGGGCCCGCAGCGCGATCAGCAGGCCGATGTCGTCGGTCGCCGCGCAGGCGGCCGACACCGCGGTGGTGGCGAGCAGGGAAGCGGCGAACAGTCGGCCGGTGGCGAAGCGGTCGCCCAGCGCGCCATAGGCGACCAGCCCGATGCAGGTCCCGGCGACATAGGCGGCCAGCACCAGCTGCGCCTGGGCCGGGTCGCCGCCCAGCGCCTCCGGCAGGAACGGCACCGCCGGCAGGACGAGATCCGTTCCCATGAGGCCGAGGACGGTGCTCGCGACCACCAGCCCGAGCACCAGTCCCGGCGCCCTTGTCAACCTGCCCTCCGCCATCCCGCACGCCGACCGCATCTAGGAAAGGGTTCACTTGTACGCGGCCCGGAAAGGGCGAGCAATGCGGGTGCAACGGGAAATGACGCCGGCCGCGCGCTACTCGAACATCCCCTTCGGCGTCTCGCCCTTCAGGAACGGCTCGATGAAGGCGTGCAGCAGCTCGACCTGCCCGATGACGGCGGTGTGCGAGGTCGCCGGCATCACCGCGAGGCGCGAGGCCGGCAGCGGCTTGCCCATGTCGCCCATGGCGCCGCCGCCGAGCAGCCGGAACAGCGCCACCGAATGTTCGAGCGTCGCCACGTCGGCATCGCCCGTGATGATCAGTACCGGGGTCTTCAGCGCCTTGACGTCGGCCTCCCACGCCATCGGCTCCTTCTCCAGGTCGATCAGCTTCCGCACCAGCTCGGGGAAGCCGTCGGGATTGGGGGCCAGCTTGCGATACGCCTCGGCGAACACCGGCATGTCGGTGAACATCTCCACCGTCATCTGCGGGATGAAGTCCCGGAACGCCGGCTGCCAGCCCTCGGCATCGTAGGCGACGGAGGCGGCAGCTAGCTTGTTCACCTTCTCCGGGTGGCGGATGGCCAGCTGCAGCCCGGCGGCGGCGCCCATGGAATAGCCGAACACGTCGGCCTTCTCGAGGCCCACCGCATCCATGAAGGCCGCCACGTCGTCCGCCAGGTTGGGATAGGTGATCGGCCGGTCGATATCGGTGGTGCGGCCGTGGCCCTGGAATTCGAGCGCATAGACCTTGTGGGTCTCGGCCAGCTTGGGGATGATCGCCCCCATGGACGGGATGTTCATATAGGCGCCGTGCAGCACGATCAGCGGGTCGCCGCTGCCGGACACTTCGTAATACATCTGCATGCCGTTGACCGCGACGCGGTCGCCTGCCTGCTGGGCCTCGGCCAGGGCGGGGCCGCCGGCGAGCAGGGCGGCGACGGCAATCAGGGCGGTGCGGATCATCGGGGTCTCCTCTCGATCTCGGGCGGCTTCCGCCAGCGCTGACGATAGGACGAACGACCCGTCCCGCGATCCGACACCGCCCCTGAAAAATTGTCAGTCGCTAACCCGCCTGGAGCTGGACCTCGCCCCTGCTCATGAAGCAGGTCTTGCTGAACAGCTGCAGGTCCAGCGGGTTCGGCAGCCGGACATCCTGAACATCGGGAAACGGCTTCTTCGCCGGATCGTATGACCGATCGATCTGGGAGATGCAGACGATGATCAGCCCTCTCTCCCGCGCGAACGATTTCAGCGCCCGGACCTGCACCGCCAGTTCCGGCTTCTCCCGCTTCTGATCGAGCAGCTGCAGGTAGTCGACCACCACCAGGGTGCCGCGCGGCGCCGATGCCAGGCTCTCGACGATGTAATCGGCGCTGATGGCGTCGGAGCAGTCGAATCCGAACAGACCGTCGAACTCCGCGTAATCGACCCCGATCTTGCGGAAGCGATCCAGGACGTCCCGCTCCGTCCACTCCAGCGTGAAGAACACGGCCCAACGGCCGAACTTCATGGCCTCCACGGCGAGCCTGAGGCTCATCATGGTCTTGCCTTGCCCCGGGCGCCCGCCCAGCAGCACCAGGTCGCCCGGTTTCAGCCGGGCGAACAGCCTGGCGGCGGACGAGGACGCAGCCTGCTTCGCCGCCAGCAGGCTCCAGCCGCTGTAGCCTTCTTGGACGGCGATACGGTTCAGCGCCTCGTGCAGCGGAATGTTCGCTGCGCGGGACAGGAGCTTGGCCTTGCGCTTCAGATGGAAGATCGGCGCGGACAGCGTCATCGACAAACCTCCTGTTGCGAGCAAACTTCGCAACCCCTCCTTATGCTCGGTGCTCGAACAGTCGGTTCGATGAGTGGGTCGCCCCGTATGCGTATACTTTCCCGAGCGGAGGGGGGAGGCGCGGGCCGTGCCTGAATCGGATCATACCCCAATCCCGGCGGGTCGGAAATCGCGGGGAGCCGGTCCGGGTCCGCGAAGCGTCGATGCCGGGCTTTGGCAAGGCGGCTGAATCCGTACAGTATGGCTCTCGCTCCATGACGCCGAGGGACGCATGGCGGCAAGACGCGCCTTCATTGTCGGCGGGACCGGGCAGATCGGTCGCGCGGTCGCGGCAGAGCTTCTCGGCCGCGGCTGGCGGGTCACGATCGCCGCACGCGGCGGCCGCCCGCGCCCGGAAGACCTCCTGCGGCAGGGCGCGGAGTTCGTCGCCGTCGATCGCGACGAGCCTGGTGCCCTGGCGAAGGCGATCGGCGGCGGCGCCGATGCCGTGATCGATACGGTCGCCTATGACGAAGGCCACGCCCGGCAGTGGCTGGCGATCGAAGCGGATGTCGGCGCCTTCGTCGTCATCTCCTCGGCCAGCGTCTACCGGGACGATGGCGGCCGGACGCTCGACGAGGCGCGGGACACCGGCTTCCCCGAGCTGCCGGAGCCGATCACGGAAGCGCAGCCCACGGTCGCGCCCGGTCCGGCGACCTATTCGACGCGCAAGGTCGCGCTGGAGCGGACGCTCCTCGATCACGCCAGGCGCCCAGTGACGATCCTGCGCCCCTGCGCCATCCACGGCACCCATTCCGTCCATCCGCGCGAATGGTGGTTCGTCAAGCGCATGCTGGACGGGCGGCCCTTCATTCCGCTGGCCTATGAGGGCAAGAGCCGCTTTCACACCAGCGCCGTGGCCAATATCGCCGCCCTGGCCGCGACGGCCCTGGACCATCCGGGCAGCCGCATCCTGAACGCGGCGGATCCGGAAGCGCTGTCCGTCGCCGAGATCGGCCGGCTCATCGCCGCGCATATGCGCTACGGCGGGCGGATCATCGGGCTCGGCCCCGATGCGCCGGGCGATGTCGGCCTCTCGCCCTGGTCGATCCCGCGCCCGTTCATTGTCGACATGCGCGCGGCCGCGGCCCTGGGCTACACGCCCCGCATGACCTATCGGCAGGCGGTCGGCCCGCTCTGCGACTGGCTCGCCGGGCAGGACACGGAAGCCTGGCAGGCGGCATTCCCGGCCCTGGCGAACTATCCCTGGCCGCTGTTCGACTACGCCGGCGAGGACAGGCTGCGGTCTTGACGGGCCGCCCACGGACGGCAGGCGCTCTAAGCCTGCGGATCCCTCGGCTCGGACCGGGGGCGGCAGACAACCAGCCTGGTGTCGACGCGATAGCGGATCCGGCCCGCGACCGCGTGCGGCTGCAGGATCCCGCGCAGCTCGCTGTCGAACGCGCTCGCGGCCTCGGCCCCCATGGCGGCTCTGCTCCACGTCGCGCGCGAGTGCTCCGCCTCGATCAGCTCTTCGACCGACTGGTCGACCTCGCTGGAGAAACTCTCGCGGGACTGGATGTCGATCCAGTCCAGATAGGCCGGTGCCGTGTGGACGGGATCGCGCCATGTGCCGCCCCCGCGTTCGACCCAGCGGATCAGGTGGGCGCGATAGGCGTCGATCCACGCCGCTTCGCCGGGCTCGTCGCCGTTCACCAGCGCCAGGGGCGCGTCGGGCCGCAGGACACCCTTGAGCTTCGGCATGACGATGTCGAGGCGCATCCAGTGGATGGCCGCCCCCACGACGATGAGGTCGAACGGACCCTCCAGCTCGACCTCCTCCGCCCGGGCCCGCACCCACCTGATGTTCTCATGCTCCGCTCCCAACGCACGCGCGACGCGCAGCATCGGCTCGGACGGGTCGACGGCGATGACGTGCGCGAAATGCGGGGCGAGATCGATGGCCAGCTTTCCGGGGCCGCAGCCCAGGTCGAGCAGGCGGGCCCGTCCCGGTGCCAGCTCCAGCAGCTTCCGGTGCAACTCAGGCGGATAGGGCGGCCGGCTGGCGTAGCACGCGGCGACATCCGGATCGTCGAACGCCTCGCCCGTTCTTCCGACAGAGCTGAACATCTCCAAGGTCCTGGGTCGGGTTCGCGGTCCGCGAACCGACAGTATTATGGATTCGCGGGACGATGGAAGGTCGGGCGCGCCTTCAGCGGTCCTTCCCCAGGCCCTCTCTCCTCCTGAAACTGGACATGCCGCTGCGGAGCCGCAATCCCGAAAGCCGATCTCGATTTAACCTGAAATACTAAATTTTTACTAAAAAGTGTATAGGCTCATTTATGAGCACTGCTCGATCATATAGTTTCTCGCGCAATTTAATCAATATGGAGCAATATGAACTTTAGTACTAACAGTAAAATTGTCATTGCGCTCTCGCGAGAATCGCACTTATTATTCCAAAGACGAACCGAATTAGCGAATTTTAAACAAGTTGCGAGGTCGAAATGTTGGGTGCGGAATATTTTGAAAAAATAGGATGATGGTAAAAAAGTTTAAAGCGAATTGCATTATAAAACAGGAATCGAAGTTGAATGGGTGCTGAAAATTCAAGGGAGAGCGCCATGAAACAAGAATTGAGATCTGATTCGGAGCAGTGCTTTGCGCCGCTCATCGAAGTAACTATGAATGTAAAAGAATTTTCCGCCTACTGGCCCCAATGCGACTGTATTGCCACGTACTTGGCAAGGATGATTTGTCACAATCGAACCGATTCGACCCTTTATGCCAATCTGCTGTCCTCAGCGGTCAACGAACTGCTTGAGATCGCTTATCGCAACCAACGCAACCTAGGCGTGGTGGCGTGCAAGATCTCCCGACGGGAAGATGTCGATCGAATCGAAATCAGCATTCCTTGTGATGCGTCGGCGCGCCAATTCCTCCTGGAGGCTGTAGAGCAGCTGTCCAGGCTTGGCTCTGAACTCCGGTATTTGGATGCGCTGACGTCGGAAGCAGGAGAGAGCCCGGATGTCGGGCTGCTCGAACTCGCGCACGAGTACAATGCCGAGATATTCGCGCGTTCTGACGATGATGGAAGGATCGCGCTGATGGCCGATCTGCGCCTTGAACAGTCGGTGTCTTCGTAATGCTCGAAACCACACAATCCTTTTCGGCCCGGTATGATGAAAACAGCCAGGAGTTTTCACTGGCCGGCACGATCCGTCCGGAAGCGGGCAGCGATGTCGCGGACTGCGTGGCCTTGTTCCAGTCCGCCCTCCGGCGCGTCGGCGGCGTCCTTTATGTCAACGTGAAGCGCCTGGCGCGGCTGAACAACACCGGTTTCCGAATCCTGGCGCGCGCGATGATCGAGGCTTGTCGCGCCCGGCCTGAACTCAGAATCGTTGTCGTGACCTCCAGCGTCGTGGGGTGGGCGACCGCGAAGTTCGGTCGGTTGAGCCAGATCGAGCCGAGGATCTCCGTCGATGAATATGACGGACAGTTCTATCCCGGGCAGGGTTTCCTCGAGGACGGCGGGTTCATTCCCATCCTGAGGACCCAGACAAAAATGACCTGGCGCCATGAGCGGAGCATACTGTGCCGCCACGGACTGAAAGAAGGTCTCTCCGTCGCGGATATATGCTGTGGCATTGGTGATTTCGCCGTTCTGGTTCAGCGCGAATTCGCGCCGTCTCGTCTTGTTGCATTGGACCATTCGAGATCGAGTCTCGCCTATGCGCGGCGTGTGGCGCAGGAATTTGGAGTTGCCGGAGTCGAGTATACCTACGGTGATGCTGCCGAGATGCTGCTCGAATCCGATCAATTCGACTTTGTGACCTGCAGGCATTCTCTTCAGATATTTAACAAGCCTGAATTGATATTGAAAGAGCTATTCCGGATATGCAAGCCCGGCGGGCGCGTCTACATCACCAACGAAAAGAATTCTCACTGTCTCGGAGAGCCTCGCGCGCCGAGTATCCAGTGGACATACAATGAGGTGGCAAAGCTCTTCCAGCATTTCGAAATGGATGTCGAGCTGGGCCCAAAAAGCCGGCGCTACCTTATGGATGCCGGATTCCAAGATATCCGGATGGAATCCTTCATGGTGACCAACCTCGATGGCGATCCACAGGATTTCGCGGACGTAATCGCCGCCTGGGAGAACGTGTATGCAGGCGACATGGCCGTGCGGCGCGGTGATCCGCCGGAGTTCATTCAGCGGTTCCGGCAGGGATTTCAAGATCACATATATGCCGCCCTCCATCCCAAAGGATACGCCGGCTGGCCCATCTGGGTCGCCTCCGGTCAAAAGCCGGTTTGAGAATGCCTCCGAGCCCGCCCTCGTTGGGGCTTCGCCCCTTCGCGCGAAGTTCGATGCGGCCGCGGGCACGACCAACGACCAACGGCCGGCCCGAGCGCCTTGGCGAATAAGCCGGAAAGCTGGAGGCGCAACACTGCCCGGCGTGAGTGAGCGTCCGAACGCGCGACGAGGTTGGCGAAATGGAACTGACCTTTAACAGGACGGCGGATGAGATCCGAGACCCTACCGAAACTCTGAACCGCGTCGTCGGGGAGCGGGCCCGGGAACTCGAGCGCACTGATGCGGCGATGTTCGCTCTCAACGCCAGGCTTTCCAGCGAGAACCTCCATCTCGCGGCCGAAGTTGCGGTTGCTCGCCGTTTCCAGCAGCTGGTGCTGCCCAAGCCGTGCGAACTGCGCTCCATCCCACGCATTGAAATCGCGGCCTTCATGCAGCCGGCGAACGAAGTGGGCGGTGACTACTACGACGTTCTGCATAGTGATGCCCGTCTCAAAGTCGGAATCGGCGATGTCACCGGGCATGGGCTTGAAAGCGGCATGCTGATGCTGATGGTGCAATCGATGGCCCGTGCCCTTTACGAGGCGGGGGTGAACGACCCTCAGGTCTTCCTCAATGACCTCAATCGGGCTCTGGTGAAGAATATCCAGCGAACTGCTTCTGAAAAGCACCTCTCATTAGCATTCCTCGACTTCACCGATCGCGAGGTGGTCCTGAGCGGGCAGCACGAGGATGTCATAATCGTGCGATCGTGCGGCGATGTTGAAGTCTTGGAAACGGTTGATCTCGGTTTCCCGATTGGACTTGAGCCCGATATCGCAGGCTTTGTGGCCAGCAAGGCCTTTCCTTTCAGAGAGGGAGACATAATCGTGTTGTTCACCGACGGCGTCACCGAAGCGGTTGGCCGCAATGGGGATATGTTCGGGACCAAAGGGCTTTGCGAAGCTGTGCTCGCTCATCGAACAGGCAGCGCGGAGCAGATAAAGGACGGAGTGATCAGCGATCTCCTCGCCTTTATAGGGCAAGAACAGATCCACGATGATATCACGCTCGTCATTGTAAGGCATAAATGAAATGTCGAGGGAACTTTTCGGTTCGGCGGACATCACGGTCGAAGAAGGCGACGTTTTCTGCTGCCTTGAACTCTTCGACGGGCCGTTGCAGCTCAGCTGGCATCATTGTGCCACCACGTCCGACTTTATCAGTGAGCTGTGCGCGCTTCGCGTTCGCTTGCCGGCGCCACGGATCAGGGACACGAGGCACAGTGTCTCCTATCTCGCGAATGAGCTGATCGAGAATGCCGTGAAATTCAGAACGTCGGGCACTGTCGGCATTCAGGCTGCCATGGCTGGCGACAACTTTAGCTTAAAGGTCAAGAACACGATCGAAGTCGAGTCGGCGAGGCGGCTTCAATTGCTTATCTCGGAGATCACGGAAGGTGAGCCGAGTGACCTGCTCATACGCAGGATTGAGGCCAATGCAGCGCGACCGGATTCCGCTGAATCCGGGCTCGGCCTTCTGACCTTGATGAGCGACTACGGAGTCAGATTCGCCTGGGCATTCGAGCCGGCAGATCGTGGCGGTCAGGTGGGCCTGGAGACATATGCAAGATTGTCGCTTCAAAGCAGCGATACGACAGACATTGGGGGTCACGGCTGATGGAAATCATCACCAATGAGTATCGCGTTTGGTCAGACGGGAGCGAAATTCACTTGGAAGGGACGATGCGGCTGCCCGGCAGCGAAGCCTATGCCCCCATATTCTCTCTGATGACGGAGGTCCTCGAGAAGGCGACCTCGTCGGTCACGATGAATGTGAGCAATTTGGAATACCTCAATTCGTCCGGCATCAATATGATTGCGAAATTTACGATCGAAGTACGAAAGAGAGGCGGAGTGCATTTGACGGTGAAGGGTTCTCAACAGATACCATGGCAGACAAAGTCATTGGGGAACTTGAAAAAGCTGCTGCCAGAGTCAGTGGTGGTTACATAGGCGTGCAATGGGGCGAAGCCGGCCCCTTGTTCCCCTAATCCCGTTTCCGCCCCGGCAGCAGCAGCCAGGCGATGCCGGCCAGCGCGGCCAGGCAGCCCAGCAGGGCGAAGAACGGAATGCCGAAGAGGCGCGGGCCGGTCTCGGCCAGGATCGGCGCCAGCCCGACCACGAAGGCGGCGGTGACGATGGCGACGGCGATGCGCGCGGCGCCGCGCTCGATCGAGCGGCCGAAGCGGTCCATCCGGCCGATCTCGACCTCGAGCCGCACGCGGCCCTTCTCCAGCCGCCGCAGCACCCGGCGCAGGATGCCGGGCGCGTCGTCGGCCAGGGCCTGCAGCTCCAGGAGGGCCGATCCGGCGCGATTCAGCAGCGCTTCGGGGGCGTAGCGCGCGGCCAAAGCGCGGCGCACCACCGGCTCGACCTCGCGCACCACGTCCAGCTCCGGGTCCAGGCGCCGCACCACGCCCTCTGAGGTCATCAGCGCCTTCAGCACCAGCGCCAGGTCGGGCGGCAGGGCCAGGTCGTGGTCGCGCATCAGGGCCACGAACTCCGCCAGCGCCTGGCCCAGCTTCAGCCGGCCCAACGCGCCGCGGGTGTGGCGGGCCAGGAAGGCCTCGGCGGCTTCCTCCAGCGGCCGCGCGTCGATGTCCGGCTGGCCGGCCCAGTCCAGCAGCACCTCGCGCACCCCGGCGGCGCTGCCGCCGGTGATCGCGGCCATCAGGGTCACCAACTGGTCGCGCCGCCGCGCCGACAGCCGGCCGATCGTGCCGAAATCGAGATAGGCGATGCGGTCGCCCGGCAGGCACAGCATGTTGCCGGGATGCGGGTCGGCGTGGAACACGCCGTCGATCAGCATCATCTGCAGGAAGGCGCCGGCGCTGCGGGCCGCCAGGCGGCGCCGGTCCAGCCCGGCCGCCTCCAGCGCCGCCTCGTCGCTGGGCCGGACGCCGGCGACGAAGTCCTGCACCAGGATCTCCCCGCTGCTCCAGGCCCAGTGGATGCGCGGCACCACCACTGCTGGCTGGCCCTCGAACTGGGCGGCGATCAGCTCGGCGTTGCGGCCTTCATTGGCCAGATCCAGCTCCTCGCCGATCGCGGCCGCGAGGTGCCGGGTGATCGCCTCGGGGTGATAGCGGCGCAGCTCCGGCAGCTCCTCCTCGGCCAGCTTGGCAGCAAGGGCCAGGAGGCGCAGATCGGCCTCGACCAGCGGCCGCAGCCCGGGCCGGCGGATCTTCACCACCACCTCGGTGCCGTCGGCCAGTGCCGCGCGATGCACCTGGGCGATCGAGGCCGAGGCCAGCGGCTCGCGGTCGAAGCGGGCGAAGACCGCGTCGGGCGGGCTGCCCAGCGCGGCCTCGACCAGCGGCGCCACCGCCTCGTAGGGCAGGGGCGGGACGCGGTCGTGCAGCTTCTCCAGCTCGGCGATCCACTCCGGCGGCAGCAGGTCGCTGCGCGTCGCCAGGATCTGGCCCAGCTTGACGAAGGTCGGCCCTAGCGCCTCGATCGCCAGCCGCAGCCGCGCCGGCGTGTCCTGGATGGGGACGGCCGCTCCGGTCTCGCCGGGGGCCAGGCCGGCCTGCTTCAGCAGGCGGTGCAGCCCCAGCCGGCGCACCAGGTCGCCGAAGCCGAAGCGCAGCAGCACGGTGACGATCTGCTGCAGCCGCTTCAGGTCGCGGGCCACCACCAGGGCGATCGGGAACACCTGCATGTTCGTCCTTGCGCTGGAAGGGCGGGGGGCGGTCGAGAGAACTGCAATGTCGTAGCCGCCGCCGGGTTCCACCGCCAGCCGCGAATGGCCGCGGGTGAACGCGATGTGCAGTTGCGTTAATTCGCGGCTTCGTTCATGATATGTTCCATGGAGATGGCGCAGACCGATGCTGGTCCGGGCGAGGCCCGGCGGTCCGATCCCGACCTGAACTGGACGGGATGGGCGCTGGACAAGCTGCGCGAGGTGGTCGAGATCGACATCCGCTGCAAGCGGCTGACCGAGCGGCAGCAGCAGGCGACCCTGGCGGGGCCGAAGGAGCCGCCGGATTTCGGGCTGATGCAGTCGCGCCTGTCCCGCTCGATCCGGCTGTCGATCGCCATGGCCGAGCGGATCCGCGGCGACTACCTGCACCGCCGGGCCGAGGGCGAGGAGTCGGGGGCGCTGGAGCGCCGCCGCCGGCGGCGGGAGCAGGCGGTGCGGGACGTGGTCGAGGCGGTCGCTGTGGCCGAGGCCGCGGACCTCGCCGCGGCCGGCGAGACGGTCGCCCCCGAGGAGACCGAACGGCTGCGGTCCGAAGTTTGGGAGAAGCTGACCGAGGACGAGGTACTGGACGTGCAGCTCGACACCCTGCCGGCGGACGAATTCGTGCGGGAGGTCTGCCGCTGGCTCGGCCGCCGGCTGGACCCGAGCCGGCTGCCGCAGGGCTGGGACGACGTTCTCGGGGCCAATGACAATGCCGGCACAGCCGGCGAGGACATAGGCGTCGCCGCCGCGGACCCTGGGGCTGGTGACGGCTGGCCTCCACAGCCGGACGAGCCCGAAGGCGGCCGCCCTCCGTCTATGCCCGCGAAGCTGGACAGCAGCTGAGTACCGTGCGGATTACGTCCAGCCATTCCATCCTTCCGCTCAGTCCTCCACTCTCCTCCTCCCCTCGCGGGAGGGGGGAGGGGCTGCGCGTCTGCGCGCCGCTCCCGCTTGCCATTCCAAAGAAACCTCGTCATCCCCGCGAAAGCGGGGATCTCATCGCGACTCGATCGGCATGAGATTCCCGCTTTCGCGGGAATGACGACCAAGAGGCGAAAGGGAGAAATGGGGAGCGGCCAAACCCCCGGGCCGTTTGCGTCCGGCTGGCCCACCTCCTATAACCAGCGCACGATTCCCGACCTGACAGATCGAGCGCGCGATGCACGACATCCGTTTCATCCGAGAGCATCCCGAGGCCTTCGACAAGGGGATGGCTCGGCGGGGTCTGTCGCCCGTCGCCGCCGAGCTGCTGGCGCTCGACGAGCGCCGGCGCCAGATCACCACCGAGTTGCAGGCGCTGCAGACCCGGCGCAACGCCGCCTCCAAGGAGATCGGCGCGGCCAAGGCCAAGGGCGGCGACGCCCAGGCGCTGATGGACGAGGTCGCGTCGATCAAGGCGAAGATGGGCGAGCTGGAGCAGGCCGACCGCGACGCCGAGGCGGCACTGGCGGCGCGGCTGGCCGAGCTGCCGAACCTGCCGGACGAGGACGTGCCCGACGGGCCGGATGAGAGCGCCAATGTCGAGCTGCGCCGGGTGGGCGAGCCGCGCCGGCTGAACGCGGCCCGCGACCATGTCGACCTGGGCGAGGGACTCGGCCTGATGGACTTCGCCGCCGCGGCGAAGCTGTCCGGCGCGCGGTTCGTGGTGCTGCGCGGCGCGCTGGCGCGGCTCGAGCGCGCCCTCGGCCAGTTCATGATCGACCTGCACACGGCCGAGCACGGCTACATCGAGATCGCGCCGCCCGTGCTGGTGCGCGACGAAGCCCTGTTCGGCACCGGGCAGCTGCCGAAATTCGCCGAGGACCAGTTCCGCACCAACACCGGCCACTGGCTGATCCCGACCGCCGAGGTGCCGCTGACCAACCTCGTCGCCGGCGACATTCTCGAGCAGGAGGCCCTGCCGCTGCGCCTCACCGCGCTGACGCCGTGCTTCCGCTCCGAGGCCGGGGCCGCCGGGCGCGACACCCGCGGCATGATCCGCCAGCACCAGTTCAGCAAGGTCGAGCTGGTCAGCATCACCACGCCGGAGCAGTCGGTCGCCGAGCACGAGCGGATGACGGAGTGCGCCGAGACCGTGCTGAAGCGGCTCGGCCTCGCCTTCCGCACCATGGCGCTGTGCACCGGCGACATGGGCTTCTCCGCCCGCAAGACCTACGACATCGAGGTCTGGCTGCCGGGGCAGGGGCGGTATCGCGAGATCTCCTCCTGCTCCAATTGCGGCGACTTCCAGGCCCGGCGGATGCAGGGACGGTTCCGGCCGGCGGGCGAGAAGGGGACGCGCTTCCTGCACACGCTGAACGGCTCCGGCGTAGCCGTCGGCCGCGCCCTGATCGCGGTCCTGGAGACCTATCAGCGGCAGGACGGCTCGGTCGAAATACCGGAGGCGCTGCGGCCCTACATGGGCGGGCTCGAGATCCTGGAAGCGAAGGGCTGACGATGCGCATCCTCCTGTCGAACGACGACGGCATCAACTCCACCGGCTTCTCGGTGCTCGAGCGCATCGCCCGCGAGCTCTCGGACGATGTCTGGGTCTGTGCGCCGGAGACCGAGCAGTCGGCCGCCAGCCATTCCCTGACCATCCACCGCCCGCTGCGCCTCCGGCAGATCGAGGAGAAGCGCTTCGCGGTCGACGGCACCCCGACCGACTGCGTGCTGCTGGCGATCAACCACGTGATGAAGGACCGGCGGCCGGACCTGGTCCTGTCCGGCGTCAACCATGGCCGCAACATCGCCGAGGACGTGACCTATTCCGGCACCATCGCCGCGGCGATGGAGGCGACGCTGCTCGGCATCCGCGCCATCGCCTTCAGCCAGCAATTCGCCGACGGCAGGCGGCCGGACTGGGAGACGGCGGCCCGCTGGGGCGCCGAGGTGGCGCGCAAGGCGATCGCGACCGACTGGCCGGAGCAGGTGCTGGTCAACGTCAACTTCCCGGCGGTCGACCCGGATGCAGTCACCGGCATCGCCGTGGTGCCGCACGGTCTCCGCAAGATCGGCGATGTGCTGGAGGAGCGGACCGACCCGCGCGGCCGCAGCTATTTCTGGATCGGCACCAGCCGGACCGAGGAGGCGCTGCAGGGCGAGGAGACCGACGTGTCCGCCCTGCGCGACGGCCGAATCACGGTGACGCCGCTGCATCTCGACCTGAACCACGCCGCCGGAGTCCAGTCCTTGCGGCGGACCTTCGCCGGGTAGGAGCGCCGGAGTGGAGCGTCTCGGGCCGAGCGGAATGGGCGGGGCCGGAGCTGCCCCCTCACCCGGAATCGCTTCGCGATTCCGACCTCTCCCCAAGGAGAGGTGTAAGGCTGCGCTCTATTTCCCTCTCCTCGGGGAGAGGGAGGGGCCCGTCGCCGCAGGCGACGGGAGGGTGAGGGGGATGGCGCCGCTCGGAGCGTCTTCGCCCCTCCGCCCGTCGACCGGACTCCGCCCATGATCGCCGAGCCGCGGCTGATCCGGCTGCTGATGCATCTCCGCCGGTCGGGGATCACCGATCATCGCGTGCTCGGCGCAATCGAGCGGGTGCCGCGCGAGACCTTCGTGCCCGACGCCTTCCTCGACCAGGCCTATGAGGACATCGCGCTGCCGATCGGCCACGGCCAGACCATCAGCCAGCCGCTGGTGGTCGGGCTGATGACCCAGGCGCTGGAGGTCGGCGACCGGCACAAGGTGCTGGAGATCGGCACCGGCTCCGGCTACCAGGCGGCGGTGCTGGCGAAGATCTGCCGCCGGCTCTACACGATCGAGCGGCACAAGCCGCTGCTCGACTTGGCGCTAGGGCGGATCGAGACCTTACGCATCAGCAACATCACCGCGCGCTGGGGCGACGGCATGAAGGGCTGGCCAGAGCAGGCGCCGTTCGAGCGCATCATCGTCACCGCCGCGCATCGCGGCGACCTGCCGCCTCCGGCATTGAGCGACCAGCTCGCCATCGGTGGTATAATCGTGATTCCCATGGGGGACGAGAAGCGGAACCAGCGTGTGGTCCGCTTCACGCGCACTGAAACCGGATTGGAGCGGGAGGATCTGTGGCCAGTTCGCTTCGTGCCGTTGCTGCCGGATCTTCCCGACGGGGAGGATGGCGGCTCCGGTCCATCCTACTGACGACCCTCGCCGCCGCGAGCCTCGCGGCCTGCAACGTCCCGCCGGGCGCGGATGAGATCGCCCAGCGGCCGGCGACCGTCCAGGTCCAGCCGGGCGATGACGTGCTGTCCATCGTCCGCCGCTACGACGTCTCGATGCCGGCGCTGATCGCGCTGAACGGGCTGCAGCCGCCCTATGCGCTGCAGCCCGGGCAGACCCTGCGCCTGCCGGGCGCGCCGGGATCGGCCCCCGGTCCGGCGCCGACCGTCACGCTGCCCTCGGCCGCCGCGCGCCGGCGCCGCCGACGTCGGCATGTTCTTCGGCGTCTATGCGCGAAGCGCCCCGGTTCGGCTCGCCCCCGCCTGGCTCGAAGGCCGCGAGGTGATCGC
>NZ_JAHVDK010000044.1:0-41537 GCF_051487185.1 Inquilinus limosus | reverse complement strand
GCGGCGATCGGCCTGCCCGGCGTCGACCCCTTCGTCGCGCCGATCCTCTACGCCGTGCCGGTGCAGCTCCTGGCCTATCACACCGCCGTGGCCAAGGGCACCGATGTCGACCAGCCCCGCAACCTCGCCAAGAGCGTCACCGTGGAGTAAGGGGCGCCCCCCCTTTCCTTCGGCGTCACCCTTCGTCCCACGCGAGGCTCAATCGTTCGGCGACGCCGGACAGGCGCTTGTCACGGGTCCACAAAGCCGACCCTGAGGTCAGCCGAGTCGCGGCCAGAAGATGAACATCGACGTAGCCGATCCCCGACCCTGCCAATGCGTACCGCTCTATGAACGTCAGCACCTCGGCGTCGGTGGCAACGGCGGCTTGTGGCAGATCCTGAAGTGCCGAGAGGATGGTTTGGCGCTGCCGCAAATGTCCGAGCGCGAGTTCGCCGATGACGAAGGGATGCGCCAGTACGCGGCTGGCATCGAGCAGGGCCGCGACCTTCTCATCCCCGGCCCGCAGATGATCGACCCAAACCGACGTATCGATGAGGATCATGCAGGCTTGGTTCGCCGGCGCGGCGCGGTTTCGAGCTCGGGCTCGCTTCCGCCGAGGCGTGCGAGGCGGCGCGCGCTCTCCCGCTCGATCAGGGCCTTCAGCGCTTCACGGACCAACGCGGATTTTTCCTTGAGGCCAGTGAAGGCCTGGGCTCTCGCCACAAGCTCGTCATCAAGGGCAATCGTTGTCCGCATCACATCGTCTCCCATGGAAGGGCACGATAATAGCATCATCTGATGCCGAATTCAGTGCCATAAAGGGCGGAGGCTTCGAAATGAATCCGGTTCCGCCAATCATGTCCGAAAATCGCGAGCGCGATCGGAACGAACGTGACATGGTCGGGGCATGGACCCGCTCGCGCTCGACCCCGAAGCCTGCTATCGCGCCCTTCTGACCCGCGATCCGCGGTTCGACGGGCGCTTGTTCGTCGGCGTCACCTCGACCGGCATCTATTGCCGCCCGGTCTGCCCGGCCCGGCCGGCGAAGTTCGAGCATTGCCGCTTCTTCGCCTCCGCCGCCGCGGCGCAGGAGGCCGGGTTCCGGCCATGTCTGCGCTGCCGGCCGGAGACGGCGCCCGATCTCGCCTCCTGGCGCGGCACCTCCAACACCGTGTCGCGGGCCCTGGCGCTGATCGCCGACGGCGCCTTGGACGGCGAGGCGGGGGTGGAGGCACTGGCCGAGCGGCTTGGCCTCGGCGGTCGCCAGCTGCGCCGGCTGTTCCGGCAGCATCTCGGCGCCACGCCGGTCGCAGTGGCCCAGACCCGGCGCGTGTTGTTCGCCAAGCAGCTGATCCAGGAGACGCGGATGCCGATGGCCGAGGTGGCGTTGGCCGCCGGCTTCGGCAGCGTGCGGCGGTTCAACGAGACCTTCCACGACCTGTTCCGCCGCCCACCCAGCGCGCTGCGCCGCCGGGCCTGGGCCGGGCTGCCGGTCGATTCGGTCGCCGCCGGCGGCGTCACGCTGCGGCTGCGCTACCGGCCGCCCTATGACTGGCCGGCGATGCTGGCCTATCTGCAGGCCCGCGCCATCGCGGGGGTGGAGCAGGTGGAGGGCGGCGTCTACCGCCGCAGCGTCGCCGAGGGCGACGATCTCGGCACCGTCGAGGTCCGGCACGAGCCGGCGCGCGACAATCTGGCGGTGCTGGTGCGCTTCCCCTCGGTGCGCGCCCTGCCGAGCATCCTGGCCCGGGTGCGGCGCGTGTTCGACGTCGGCGCCGACATCGAGGCCATCGGCGCCCACCTGTCGCAGGACCCGTTCCTGGCGCCGCTGGTGGCGCAGCGGCCCGGCCTGCGCGCCCCCGGCGGCTGGGATGGGTTCGAGCTGGCGGTGCGCGCCGTGCTCGGCCAGCAGGTCAGCGTCGTCGCGGCCCGGCAGCTCGCCGGCCGGCTGGTGTCGATCTGCGGCGCCGAGGTGCCGGAGGCGGCGCGGCTGAACCCCGCCCTGTCGCGCGCCTTCCCGTCGCCGCAGCGGGTGGCCGCGGCCGATCTCGGCGCGCTCGGCATGCCGGGATCGCGCCGGGCGACACTGACCGCCCTGGCCGAGGCGGCGATCGCCGACCCGCATCTGTTCCGCCCCTTCGGTACGGTGGAGGAGGCGATCGCCCGGCTGCGCCGCATCCGCGGCATAGGCGACTGGACGGCGCAATACATCGCGCTGCGCGCCCTGCGCGAGCCCGACGCCTTCCCGGCCAGCGACATCGGCCTGCTGCGCGGCGCCGCGAACGGGGCTGGCGTCCGGCCGACGCCGGCCGACCTGCTGCAGCGGGCGGAGCCGTGGCGGCCATGGCGCGCCTATGCCGCCCAGCATCTCTGGGCCGCGGATGTGGTGCCGGCGCAACGGATGTCGGGAGCGAAGCATGGCTGAGGCGCTGGTCTTCGACCGCATGCCGAGTCCGCTCGGCGAGCTGCTGATCGTCGCCGACGACGCCGGCCGGCTGCGCGCCATCGACTGGGCCGGGGAGGAGAGGCTGCGCGAGCGGCTGGCCCGCAGCCTCGGCCGCGACGACTTCACCTTGGCGCCGCAGCGCAATCCCTTCGGGCTGACCGCGGCGCTGCAGGCCTATTTCGCCGGCGACCTCGCCGCCATCGACGCGCTGCCGGTCGAGACCGGCGGCACGCCGTTCCAGCGCGCGGTCTGGACGGCGCTGCGCGGCATCGCCTGCGGCACCGCCGTGTCCTATGGCGAGATCGCGCGGCGGATCGGCCAGCCCAAGGCCGTGCGTGCGGTCGGCCTGGCCAACAACGCCAACCCGATCCCGATCGTGGTGCCCTGCCATCGTGTGATCGGCGCCGACGGCTCGCTCACCGGCTACGGCGGCGGTCTCGACCGCAAGCGCTGGCTGCTTCAACACGAAGGCGCGGGAAGCCCGCAACTGTCCCTCGCCATCTAGCTCCAACCTGGAAGAGGAACACCCATGACCGCCACCCGTCAGGCCGAGGCCCTGCAGCAACTCCGCCGCCTGCACCAGGACGGCATCCTCCTGCTCGCCAATGCCTGGGACGCCGGCAGCGCCCGGCTGATCGAGAGCCTCGGCGCCAGGGCCATCGCCACTACCAGCGCCGGCGTCGCCTGGGCGCATGGCTATCCCGACGGCGACGCGCTGCCGCTCGACCTGCTGGTCGCCACCACGGCCGACATCGCCCGCATCGTCCGGGTGCCGCTGACCGTCGATGCCGAGGGCGGCTACGGTGCCGATCCGGCCGCGGTCGGCGAGGCGGTGGCCCGTCTGATCGGCGCCGGCGCTGCCGGCATCAACATCGAGGATGGGGCCGGCACGCCGGACCTGCTCTGCGCCAAGATCGAGGCGATCAAGCGCGCCGCCGCCCGCAGCGGCCAGGACGTCTTCGTCAACGCCCGCACCGATGTCTATCTGCGCGGCCTGGCGCCGGAGGGCGGCAAGGTCGCGGAGGTCCTGGCCCGGGCCGAGCGCTACCGCGCCGCCGGCGCGGACGGGCTGTTCGTGCCGGGTGTGACGAAGCCCGAGGAGATCCGGGCGATCGCGGCCGGGACGCCGCTGCCGCTGAACGTGATGGCCCGCCCCGGCCTGCCCGGCGCGGCCGATCTCGCCGCCCTCGGCGTCCGCCGCCTCAGCGCCGGCGCCGCCATCGCCCAGGCCGTGCTCGCCCGCACCGCGGCGCTGGCGAAGCCGTTCCTGCAGGACGGTGTTTCCGATCCGGTCGTCGCGGAGGCAATGCCCTATCCGGAGATCAATGCGCTGATGGCGGGGCGGTGAGAACAGCACGCCTGCGAAAGGGCTATGCCGTCGAGGCGGCCGCTTGGCATTATCGTGAACACCGCCTGAACGGACGGTAGTGCCGGCGGAGGCCGTGCGACGGTCGAGGAAGGGGAGTGAGGGGCGCGGTCGTGTTTCCCTGGATTGCGGCTGTCCTCCTCGGCGCGCTGGTGCCCGCCGCGGTCTCCGCGGGATTCTTCCAAACCATCGCGTTGCTGCCGGTCACGTTTGCCGTCACACTCGGCCATGCGGTCCTGTTGGGGCTGCCGATTGCGCTTCTCTATCGCGCAAAGCGCTGGCAGCGAGGCAGCCTCGCGATCGCGACAGGCTTTCTGATCGGGGCGATTCCCGCCGGCATCCTTACGTGGCCGATCCGCCCTTCGTCCCGCTCGACGATGACCGTCAATGGTGTTGTCACCATGGTCGACGGTGTGCCGACGCTGGCCGGCTGGATCGAATACCTCAGATTTCTCGGTGTGGCGGGAAGCTTTGGTGCGCTCGGCGCGCTGGCCTTTTGGCTCGTTCTCCGCTGGTCCGGCGCGCTGGATGAGGCAACGCGGGCCTTAGCCGGGCCTGAACGGAACAACCGCTTGGCATTCTGGCTCACCGGTGTGGCGGTCGCTGCATCGGTTCTGGTTGCCATGCTCCCCAGCCTCACCAGAGATCGGTCGTGCCATAACCTGACGAGAGATGGTCGCGGCTCCGTGACACCGATGATCAATCTCGACCTCGACATCTCGATGGCCGACTGGCCGAGACTGACCCAGGTGATCGAGACGTTCGGGGCATCGCGCGGCATGTCGTTCCGGAATGCGAGTAGCAGCCGGCCAGGGACCGTCGAGGTTTTGAGCCTCAGCGCCTGCACCGACGACGGGCTCAATATCATCATCAATGAGCAGCGCTGGGCTCCGAACGACTATGTTCCGGTCCCGCCCGGTCGAGGGGTCAGGATCAGTGTCTTCGATCTGTGGGGCGATGGGGATTGGCGGCCGTTGGCCCAGGACCTTGTCATCGCACTCGATACCGAATGGCACGGAAAGCTCCGCTCCGTGGACAAGGGTGGCCGCTTGAGGCCCATCCTTCCAGGCGTGGATCCGCTGGCAACTCCACCTCCATAGCCGCCGGATCACACTCGCGATAAAGGCCGCTGCTCGAAGGCCCTTGCGCTCAGACCCCGGCGCTGCCGCCGCCGAGCCGGGCCACCACGCTGGCCAGGCTGGGCTCGAACCAGATCTCGTTGCCGCGATTGGCTTCCCGCACCCAGTCGCGCAGGGTGGCGCTGGCGGCGAGATGCTGCGAGATGTCGCCGATGACGGCCAGCTTCAGCCGGTGGTTGACAGCCTTCTGGGCGAACTCGCCGGCGACGCCGGTGCGGAGCTGGAAGAAGGCCGGCCCGAGGCGGGAAACCGGTACGGCGATCACCGAGGCACCCGCGGACAGCGCCTCGCCGATCAGGTCGGCGGCGCGCTGCGAGCTGTCGATCGCCGGCCCACCCGCGTCGCAGGACAGGATCGTCTCGTCGCCGCTGTGCAGCAGTTCTGTCATCGGTCGGTCCCGGGTTGTTGCTGAGGCTCACGCCGGCGCCTTGCGCCTCCTCGTGCATGATCGGACAGCAGCAATTCCTTCAATGTCGGTCTCGCCTGGCTTTGCGGCCTCCGCCAATTGCCCATTTGGGCCTCCCTTTCAGGCGTCGAAGTCTTGACCCGTCATTGCGAGCCCCGAAGGGGCGTGGCAATCCAGCGGCACCGGCCCCTGGATCGCCACGGCGCTGCGCGCCTCGCGATGACGGGAATGGGCCGGAGGGTCTTTCTCGAAGGCGTTCCGACCAGTAGCCGCGCAGGCCCCGCTTCGCCTTCTTCTCGAGCCATCTCCGCGGCTGCCATCCCAGCTTCATGGCCATTGCTCCGTCGTGACGCAGCGGCAGGAATGGGGCGTGGGCACCCGCCCACTTCGTGGCCTGCCCCCGAAGAGCCGAAGGCGCAAGGTGGCGGAAGGGGTGGGATTCGAACCCACGGTGACGTCGCCGCCACGCCGGTTTTCAAGACCGGTGCCTTAAACCGCTCGGCCACCCTTCCGGACCGGCCGCACCATACGAATTTGCCTCGCCGGTTTCAAATCGCTTCGCCTTGATACTGTCTAGAGCCGAAAGTGCCCTGTCGCCCGCCCGCAATCGCGCTGGAGCAACCCACCACCCGGGTTTGGCAAGCGGGAGCCAGGTGAGTCTCATTTCGTTGGGCCAAGCGCCGCACCCGTATACCCGCCAGGCATCAACCAGAGCCTCGTTGCGGGGTGAGTGCGGGCCCAAGCGGCGATGCATGAATCAGGCAGGTTCACGACAATTACCAGCAAGCCCGGGCGCCCCAGCGCTGCGCGCAGAACGGCAAGGCGGGTACGATCGGCCTCCGATAGATCCGCGGCCCCCTCGGCAATTCGACGGTCCAAACCGCCAAGACCCTCAAGGATAGGGCCAAGGCTCTGTACGGCCAGCCTGTTGCGAATAGTCTCATCGGAAGGACGGTCTAATACGCCAAGCGTCAATGCACGCCGTATGCTTCCGCGCAAAACCGGTGGCGCTGGACCGATGACGGCGACGCCGCGACGGAGACTTCCCAATGTCAGCCGTTCAATCGGCTGCCCTCCGAGCGCAACTCCATTTACAGGCGCCTCTTCGTGGCCGGTTAAAATCGGCACGATCGACCACGACGCTGGTTCAGAGAGATAGCCGTCTTCGCCCGGCCGTAATGTCAATGGGGGTATGTCAGGAAGCGCGAGAGCAAGCGACAGAGGACCGCTCCCTAGTCGAAGGTTGCGGAACGAATCGGCACGGAGAGGGCGGGCGAGAGCCGCTGCCAGCTTGGCATGCGCCGTGCGGAAGGCGGCGAGGTGGTTTACGACTCCCATCGCCTCACGCAAGGGATACAGCGACAGGCCAAGAGCCGCTAATGCTGCTGCAATCGTTCCCGAGGCCATCCCGGTGTGCGATCCATGGATAAGGATCACGGCGGCGGCCATTCCCGCGAGTGCCTCAGGCAGGCCGTGCAGCGATTCGGCTAAAGCGACTCGCTCAAGAGCCACGTGCCGCAAGGCAGCACTACGCTTCCTGATGAGTCGTAACTCGCGTGTGCGGCGCCCGAGTGCAGCCAGTTGTGGGGCGAGCGGCAGCCTTTCCGTCAGGTCCGCCGCCAACTGCGCCCTACGCGCCCGCAACAGCCTATGCGATGCCGTTAGACTGTTGCCTCCAACCAAAAGCGCCACAAAAGCCGCGGCCGTCATTGCCAAGCCGGTCCACCCAAAAGGCGCTGCTAGCCAGAACAACACGCCCACGGCGGCAGGCAACAATGCGGCCGCTTGCACAAGTCGCGGCAAACCAAGGCCTGGCCAATTCTTCAACGCAGCCAGATCACCGACAAACCGCATCGCCATATGGCCAGTCCTTCGCTTCGTCAGCTCCGAGGCGGCGGTTCGACTGGCATGGTCGAACAGAGCCAGCCGTACGTCATGGGCATAGTCCTGACCGAGATCTTCAGCCAGCGTGCTGAACAAGGGGCGTAATACAGCCATCGCCACCCCTGCGCCCACCAGCCCACAGAGCACGGAGGGTGGAATCTTCCCCGTCGCGTCGAGCCAGGAGAAGGCCGCCCTTGTCGCGAAGGCCGTGGAGGCCAATGCGACCGCCTGAGCGAGCGCCGCTCCAATCAGACCTGCGAACAGCATCCGCCGCCGCCCTGAGAAGAGTAGCGGCGCCTTCATGCCGCACTCGCAACCCTCTGCGCGCCGATCTGCACGGCGAAGCGGTTCGCTTCCGCTGGATCCAGAAGCTGTGACCGATTGATCACAGGAACGCCCGTGGCGGCCAACGCCTCGGCGGAAGCCATCGGTGAGCAAGACAGAAGGCCGGTTAGCGCCAATGGGCGCACCCCGTGACGGGCCAACTCCGACACACCACCGGCCGCCGCCACGGCATCCCCACAGGCAAAGATGACACCCGAGGCATATGTCTGGAACCCCGGGTCAGCGATCAGCGCCGCCGTCTCCCGCTGGAATACGCCATCGGCAATCTCCATCACTGCCAAATCGCAGCCCGCGCCTTCGGCGGCGGCCAATAGATCCCTGATGCCTTGAGCTACGCGCGCCAACGGCTCGCGGTAGGTCGTCACCATGCCTGCATCGGTAAAATCGGCCACGAAAGTTGAGCCGGCATCTAGATAGTCGTTAAAGTCGCCGAATGATCCTGTTCCCGTGCCCTTCAAAGTCGCCACGCGCCATCCCGCTAGCGTCAGACCGTGTGAAAGGGCGACTGTCGCCGTAGTCTTGCCGGAATTCATCGCGGTACCCAAGACGACGATTGCCGGCAGCAAGGGCATGGCCGCCGCACGAGGCAAGGCAAAATTCATCGTGTCCAGCACCCGCCCATCGGCGGCGGTTACCCGTCCAAGGGGCTGCACCCGGGTCGGCGGCTTGATGCGATCATTGCGGTGCATCATTCGCCCCAAGCATCCACCGCCCGCCAGCATGTCACAGCCTTTGGGATCGATCTCGGCAACCCCTTCGAACTGGTCCGGGGCATAACGCGCACCGCAGGGCATGACGATTAGATCGCCGGGGTAGAGGGTCGAGGGCCGCCCGGACACGAGCTGCATCCGGCCGTGCTGTCCGATGGAAATCACCTGCCCAAGGATGAGCTGCCCAGGGACCACCTCATCCCACCGCTGGTCAATGTCAGTCGCAAGGGCAGGGGGCGCACGCCGGGTGGAGAAAGCCCATTTAGCACGGTTGAAGAGATGCTTACTCATAGTCGTCTCCTTTGGGTTAGTGCTTATCCGCAGACTTGGGCAGCGAGGCCGGCGACCCGGGCGCATTGGGGGAAATCGTGCCCGCAGCCGGGCAGGACGGTAAGGCTCAGGGTTGGAACGATCCCGCGCGCGTGCGCAGCGCTCTTGAAAGCGGCGGCAAATGCATGGGCACGGGCTATGCGATCCCGGCCTTGCGATACATCTACACGTCGGTCCCGCCGGAGGGCGGGGTCTCGCAGGCGGTCGTCTTCGCCTACATAGAGTCGAAGCGGGAGCTTCAGGAAGGTTGGAAGCTGCGCCCGCATCAAACCCGCTATATCCGGTTCGCCCAAGGGAGCAATCTTGGCTTCAGTTCGCAGTCCCATGGGAAAGGGCACGGTATCGTCCGGCAAGCAGTACCAGCCGGCAGCAGCTGCATGGAGCGCCGCTACGCACTGCGGATAGAGCATCGCAAATCGGTGCGCGAGCTGCGCGCCACCTGAAAAGCCGAAGAGGTCGACTTTGCTGGTATCTGCCAGCCCCATCGTCCGCAACCGGGCGAGAAGCGCCAGCAAAGGCTTGTCGGGCCTCGCACCGCCGATCCGCTGAAACACCGGCCAGTCACCCGGCGGAAACCAGGGAACGATCAGCACTCGCCCGGCGGCGGCCGTCAGCGGAGCAAACGCTGTGGAGAGTGCGTCCGCGGCGCGCGAGATCCCGTGCAACGCTAAAAGCGGGGGCACCGAAGGCTGGGGCCTGGACGGCACGAAAACGTCGGCGCGCAGGCGTCCCTCAGGCAATTCTACCCAAAGGCGTGTCGTCGTGGGCTTCCTCTCTCCGCAGGCCAGCATCGCCGGATTGTCAAGACTGCGCATCGTGGCCCTCTCGTCCCGTTGAAATCGGAAGAAGAACGGGCGGGTCCCCGGCGTATTTCACGAAACTTTTGTGACTAGGTTTCTCATCCCCCTCGCCCGAAGGAATCAGCGCCATGGTTATTCGCTGCGACCGTCCGCTTTCGCATCGATCGCGCGATCCGAGAACGCCGGCAACGTCCGACAATTGAAATCGTGGGTTGTCGGATTTCGCAGCGAACCGAGGCGGTTACGGCCCGTGCTGTCGAACCGATCTGCACGCCAATACAACTTATGAGGGCAGACAGAAATACCCAGAAATACTCACGACAAACCAGCGCCGCGGACCCGTCGCCGCACAGGCGCCCAGCACATGCTCAGATATGACGGGCCCAACCCAGACGAATATGCTGGACCATTGACCGGATGTTGTGACATACGGTTTGACATGACTGCCGAACCGATCCCGACCCGGTCCGGACGCCGTTCTTTTTGCGTGAAATTCAGCCGCAGGAAGTCGGATCGTCGGCCGGGGCTCGCCGTCGTTGCAGCCATCGGCGTGGCGCTGGCCGCCACCGGATGCGCTCCTTCCCAGCCGGGCAAGGGCAGCATCGCCGAACGGCCCGTTCTCCCGCGACCCGCCGATCCGGGTGTCGTCACCATAGACGGCGTCCGCTACGTGGCGCGCACCGATCGCGAGGCGGTGCAGGTCGGCACCGCCACCTGGTACGGGCCCGGCTTCCACGGCCGGAAGACCGCCAACGGCGAACGCTTCGACAGCGGTCTGGTCACCGCCGCGCATCGCACCCTGCCGATGCCCAGCCTGGTCAAGGTCACCAATCTCGACAACGGTCGGACGCTGATCGTCAGGATCAACGACCGCGGGCCGTTCGTGCGGTCGAAGATCATCGATGTGTCCGCCCGCGGCGCGGAGCTGCTGGGCTTCCGCGGCAACGGCTCGGCCCGGGTCAAGATCCAGGTGCTGGAGGAGCAGTCGCGCCTCCAGGCGCTGCAGCAGCAGCGCGAGCAGACGCGGAAGAGCCAGGTCGCCTCGGCCGGCAGCCTCGACGACCTCCGCGACACGCCCTATATCGCCGTGCCGCCGGCGCCGCCGGTGCCCGACCGCCTGCCCGAGATCGTCGGCAATGTCGAGGACGAGGCGAAGCCGAAGCCGTCCGGCCTGTTCGTCGCCGCAGCCAAAGCCACCCGAGCGCAGCAGGTGGCCGCGGTGTCCGAAGGCCTGCGCCGCTTCGGTCCGGTCTCGACCGCAGCCGCTCTCGGCGCGATCGAGCTTCGCGTCGGCCCCTTCATCGACCCCAAGGCGGCATCGACCGCCTTGAAGCAGATCGCCGCCGCGGGCTATTCCGGAGCACGCATCGTCGCCCAGTGACCCCGCCGGTTCGCGGCGCGACGAAGCCGCAACCGAGGACGGATCGCTTGGGCACGCGCGGATACTTCATCACCCTGGAAGGCGGCGAAGGCTCGGGCAAGAGCACGCATGTCCGCCGGCTGGCGGCGGATCTCGCCAAGCGCGGCATCGAGGTCGTGGCCACGCGCGAGCCCGGCGGCTCGCCGGGGGCGGAGGCGATCCGCAATCTCCTAGTCAAGGGCGACACCGACCGCTGGGATCCGGTCACCGAGGCGCTGCTGCATTTCGCGGCCCGGCGCGACCATCTGCGCGTCACCGTGCGTCCGGCGCTGGACCGCGGCGCCTGGGTGGTCTCCGACCGCTACGCCGACAGCTCGCTGGTCTATCAGGGGTGGGGCATGGGCGTGGACCGCGCCAGCCTCGACGCCCTGGTCCAGATCGCCACCGACGGGCTGAAGCCCGACCTGACGCTCGTGCTCGACGTGCCGGTCGAGATCGGCCTCGCCCGCGCCGGGGCCCGCCGCAGCGGCGAGGACCGCTATGAGCGGATGGGGGAGGCACTGCATCAGCGCCTGCGCGAGGGGTTTCTGGCCATCGCCGCGGCCGAGCCGGAGCGCTGCATCGTGATCGACGCCAGCGGCACCGTCGACGAGGTCGCGGCCGCGATCCTCGCCGCGGTCGAGGCGAAGTTCGGGCTGTGAGTGTCGATTTCCCCCTGCCGCGCGCCAATCCGCGGCTGCTCGGCCACGAGGCGGCGGAGGCCGCCTTCCTCGACGCGCTGCGCGCCGGCCGGCTGCCGCATGCCTGGCTGATCACCGGCCCGCCCGGCATCGGCAAGGCGACCTTCGCCCATCGCGTCGCCCGTTTCCTGCTGTCCGGCGGCGGGCCTGGCGCGCAGGGGCTGGATCTGCCGGCCGACCACCCGACCTTCCGCCGCGCCGCCGCGGCCGGCCATGCCGACCTGCTGACCATCGAGCGCAATGGCGGCGGCGAGGAGGAGCGCCGCCGCCGCAGCCGCGAGATCCCGGTCGAGGAGATCCGGCGCATCGAGCCGTTCCTGCGCCTGACCGCTGCCGAGGGGGCCTGGCGCGTCGTCATCGTCGACCAGGCGGAGGCGATGAACCGCAACGGCGCCAATGCCCTCTTGAAGATTCTGGAGGAGCCGCCGGCCCACGCCATCCTGCTGCTGACCTGCGGCAATCCCGGCGCGCTGCTGCCGACCATCCGGTCGCGCTGCCGCCATCTGGCGCTGGAGCCGCTGCCGGACGCGACCGTGGACCACCTACTGGCGGAGCATGCCCCCGATCTCGATCCGGCGGAACGGGCGTCGCTGGTGCGGCTGGCCGAGGGCAGCATCGGCCGGGCCACGTCGCTGCTCGAGGAGGGCGGCCTCGGCCTCTACCGCGACATGCTGGCGCTGCTGGACGATTTCCCGCGGGTCGATTTCCGCGCCGTGCACAAGATGGGCGACCGGATCGGTCCGGTGCAGGCCGATTCCAGCTGGCGGCTGTTCACCGAGCTCCTGGTCTGGTGGATGGAGCGGCTGGCCCGCGCCGCCGCCCGCGGCACCGCCCCGGCCGAGATCGTGGCCGGGGAGGGGGTGGTGATGCAGCGCGTGGTCGGCGCGCTCGATCGCGCCGGAGGCCGGGCGGGCGGCCTTGATCGCTGGGTGGAGCTGTGGGACAACACCCGCCGTTTGTTCGCTCAGGCGGACGGGTCCAACCTCGATCGGAAGCAGGTTCTCCTGCAGGCGTTCATCGGCATCGAGCGCGCCTGCAACACCTGACCGACGCCGCGGTTCGGGCCACAGCACGGGAAAGAGGCCGCGATGTCGGCGCCGAAGTCATTCTACATCACCACGCCGATCTACTACGTCAACGACAAGCCGCATATCGGCCACGCCTACACGACGCTGGCCTGCGACGTGCTGGCCCGGTTCAAGCGGCTGGACGGCTATGACGTGCATTTCCTGACCGGCACCGACGAACACGGCCAGAAGGTACAGAAGGCGGCGGAGCTGGCCGGGGTGGACCCGCAGAGCTTCACCGATCGGGTCAGCCAGAACTTCCGCGACCTGGCCGCGGCGATGAACTTCAGCAACGACGACTTCATCCGCACCACCGAGCCGCGCCACATCAAGGCGTCGCAGGCGATTTGGGAGGCGATGAAGGCCAATGGCGACATCTATCTCGGCGGCTATGCCGGCTGGTACTCGGTGCGCGACGAGGCGTTCTACGGCGAGGACGAGCTGACCGTCGTCGACGGCAAGCGCATCGCCCCGACCGGCGCCGAATGCGAATGGGTGGAGGAGCCGAGCTACTTCTTCCGACTGTCGGCCTGGGGCGACCGCCTCTTGGCCTTCTACGAGGCCAATCCCGACTTCATCGCGCCGGACTCCCGCCGCAACGAGGTGATCGCCTTCGTCAAGTCGGGGCTGCGCGACCTCTCGATCAGCCGCACCACCTTCAACTGGGGCGTCAAGGTGCCGGGCGACGAGGCACACATCATGTATGTGTGGGTCGACGCGCTGACCAACTACCTCACGGCCGTCGGCTATCCGGACGCGGCCTCCGAAACCTTCAAGCGCCGCTGGCCGGCCGACCTGCACATGGTCGGCAAGGACATCCTGCGCTTCCACGCCGTGTACTGGCCGGCCTTCCTGATGTCGGCCGGGCTGGAGCCGCCGAAGCGCGTCTTCGCCCATGGCTGGTGGACCAATGAAGGCCAGAAGATCTCGAAGTCGCTGGGCAACGTGATCGACCCGCTGGAGCTGGTCGAGACCTACGGGCTCGACCCGGTGCGGTATTTCCTGCTGCGCGAGGTCTCCTTCGGCCAGGATGGCGACTTCTCCCGCCGCGGCATGATCCAGCGCACGAATGGCGAGCTGGCCAACGGCTTCGGCAACCTGGCGCAGCGCGTGCTGTCGATGATCGCCAAGAACTGCGACGGCAAGGTGCCGCAGCCCGGCAGCCTGATCGACGTCGACCGCGCGCTGCTGGCCCAGACGCCGGATCTCCTGGAGACGCTGCGGCGCGACTTCGACGTCCAGGCCTTCCACCGGGGCCTCGACGCGGTCTGGGCCGTGGTCGGCGAGGCCAATCGCTATGTCGACGAGCAGGCGCCCTGGGCGCTGCGCAAGACCGACCCGGCGCGGATGGCGACGGTGCTGTGGGTGCTGGCCGAGACGGTGCGGCGCCTGTCGATCCTGATGCAGCCGGTGATGCCGCAGTCCATGGCGAAGGTGCTGGACCAGCTCGCTGTCGCCGCCGAGGCCCGCGGCTTCGACCGGCTCGGCGACGACCACGCCCTGGTGCCCGGCACGCCGCTGCCGAAGCCGGAAGGCGTGTTCCCGCGCTATGTCGAGCCGGAGGCCGCGTCCTGATGCTGATCGACAGCCATTGTCACCTCGATTTCCCCGATTTCGCGGCGGAGATCGACGACGTGGTCGGCCGTGCCCGGGCGGCCGGGGTCGGCTGCATGCTGACCATCTGCACCCGGCCGGACCGGCTGCCGGCGACGATCGCCCTGGTCGAGCGCTTTCCGGCCCTCTACGGCGCGGCCGGGGTGCATCCGCATGAGGCGAAGGATTTCACCGAGCTGTCGGTCGAGCGGATCCTGGAGCTCGTCGCGCATCCGAAGATGGTCGGCATCGGCGAGACCGGCCTCGACTACCATTACGGCCTCAGCCCGGTCGAAGCGCAGCAGGAGAGCTTCCGGCGCCATATCCGGGCGGCGCGGATCGCCGACCTGCCGGTGATCGTCCACACCCGCGAGGCCGAGGCCGACACGCTGCGGATCCTGGCGGAGGAGGGGCGGGGCGGCGACCGGCCGCCGTTGCGCGGCATCATCCATTGCTTCAGCGGCACGCGGCAACTTGCTGAAGAATCAATAAAACTCGGGCTTCATATCTCCCTGTCCGGGATCGTGACCTTCAACAGGTCCGAGGACATCCGCGCGACCGCCAGGGACTTGCCGCTCGACCGCATCCTGGTCGAGACCGACGCACCCTACCTGGCGCCGGTGCCGAAGCGGGGCAAGCGCAACGAGCCGGCCTTCGTCGCCCACACCGCCCAGCGCGTGGCCGAGCTGCACGGGCTCTCGAGCGCCGATTTCGCTCGAACGACGAGCGACAACTTCTTTAGCCTGTTCACGAAGATCCCGAAGCAAGAGGCCTGAAGGATGCGCGTGACGGTGCTCGGCTGCGGCGGTTCGATGGGCGTGCCCATGGTCGGCGGCATCTGGGGCAGCTGCGATCCCGCCAATCCGCGCAACCGTCGCCGCCGCCCGTCGATCCTGGTGCAGAGCGACAGCGCCACCGTTCTGGTCGACACCTCGCCGGACCTTCGCGACCAGCTGCTCGACCATGAGGTCAAGCGGGTCGATGCGCTGCTCTACACCCACGCCCATGCCGACCACATCCATGGCATCGACGACCTGCGACCGCTGGCGTTCAAGCAGCCGATCAACGCCTATATGGACACTGCGGTGCGGCAGGAGCTGGAGGAGCGCTTCGGCTACATCATGACCTCGGTCGAGATGGACCGCGGCTTCTACCACCCGTTCCTGGTGCCGCATCTGCTGGACGGGCCGTTCCGGGTCGGCGACATCGACATCCTGCCCTTCGAGCAGGATCATGGCCGCGTCGTCTCGATGGGCTACCGCTTCGGCCGCTTCGCCTATTCGACCGATGTCGTCCGCCTCGACGACCGCGCCTGGGCGGCGCTGGAGGGGGTGGAGATCTGGATGGTCGATGCGACGCGGGAGGAGCCGCATGTCTCGCACGCCCATCTGGCGCTGACGCTGGAGTGGATCGAGCGGCTGAAGCCGAAGCAGGCCTATCTGACCCACATGAACCACCAGATGGACTACGACCGACTCTGCGCCCGCCTGCCGGCCCACGTCCGGCCCGCCCATGACGGCCTGGTGATCGAGATCTGAAAGGGCGGGGCGGCGGTCCGGCGCCGCCCCGGCAGGCCCATCAGCGGCGCGGCGGACGGCGCGGCTGGGTTGGGTTGGCGGCCTGGGCCGCGGCGGCGCGCTCGGCCAGCGCCAGCTCGGTCTTCAGCTCGGCGATCTTGCGGTCCATGGCGGCCCGCAGCGTCGGCGAGACATGGGAGCCCATGCGGGCGCGCTGGTGCTCCAGCTCCTGCAGCTGCTTCTGCTTTTCCTCGCGGTTCCGGCGAATCGGGGCGCCGTCGGACCGCTGTCCGTCGAAAGAACGCATAACTGACCCTACGCTGGGTTTCGAAGGGATGCCTGGGCACGGCCCCGGGGCCATGCCGCATCAGCGGAAGCGCTGGCCTAACCGATCCTGGGGTGATCGTGCAAGCTGGTATGTCGCCCGCCCCCGCGCTACGGTCGCTCCCTTATCATCGTCGGACCGGGACGGAGAAGGCAGCCGTGCAGCCATCGACACGCAGCTCGCGAATCCGGCGCATCGCGGCCGCCGCGCTGGCGATCGGGCTCCTTGGTGCGACGCCGGCCGCCGCCGAACCGAAGGAGCACCGCTTCCGCATCGTCGACGAGCTGGGGCCCGACCAAGTCGAGGAGCTGATCGCGGTCGGCATCGACGGCCGGACCATCGGCGTCCTCCACGTCACCAAGGACGATCCGATCGCCGAGCTGCAGGTCAAGGTGCCGGCCCGGCGGACGCTGCACTACGAACTGTGCGGCTTTCTTATCGTCGAGACTCCGGAGGGCCGCCGCCAGCAGCGCCCGATCAACCACACCGGCACGATCGAGAATGCGAACGGGCGCGAGCTGCGCGCCTTCAACCAGAACAACGAGATCTTCTTCCTGCAGGACGGGGCGCCGCAGGACCCCGACGCCGCGAAGACCACGATCCTCGGCACCGGGCAATGCGCCCAGCCGGTCGCCTGACGCCAAGACAGAGGACAGAACCCATGCAGACGCCCTGGATCGCCGATGCGGCGCGCTACGACACCGCCCGCTTCCGCCGCTGCGGCCGCAGCGGGCTGCAGCTGCCCGAGATCTCGCTCGGCCTCTGGCAGAATTTCGGCGGGGTCGACCATTACGAGACCGGCCGCGCCGTGCTGCGCCGGGCCTTCGACCGCGGCGTCACCCATTTCGACCTGGCCAACAACTACGGCCCGCCCTACGGCTCGGCCGAGGAGAATTTCGGCCGCATCTTCGCTGCCGACTTCCGGCCCTATCGCGACGAGCTGCTGATCTCGACCAAGGCCGGCTACGACATGTGGCCGGGGCCCTACGGCAATTTCGGCTCGCGCAAATACCTGATCGCCAGCCTGGACCAGAGCCTCAGGCGCATGGGGCTCGACTATGTCGACATCTTCTACTCGCACCGGCTCGACCCCGAGACGCCGCTTGAGGAGACGATGGGCGCGCTCGACCACGTCGTGCGCCAGGGCAGGGCGCTCTATGTCGGCATCTCCTCCTACTCACCGGACGCGACGCGTCAGGCGGCGGCGATCCTGAAGGATCTCGGCACGCCCTGCCTGATTCACCAGCCCTCCTATTCCATGCTCAACCGCTGGATCGAGGACGGGCTGCTCGACACGCTGCAGGAGCTCGGCATCGGCTGCATCGCCTTCTCGCCGCTGGCGCAGGGCATGCTGACCTCTAAGTATCTGGAGGGCATGCCCGAGGATTCGCGGGCCAAGCGCGGCCGGTCGCTGCGGCCGGCGCTGCTGTCGGAGGGCAACATCGCCCGCATCCGGGCCCTGAACGCGATCGCCGAGCGGCGCGGCCAGACCCTGGCGCAGATGGCGCTGACCTGGGTGCTGCGCGACCCGCGCGTCACCTCGGCCCTGATCGGCGCGCGGTCGGTGGCCCAGCTCGACGACAGCCTCGACGCGCTGAAGGGGGCGCCGCTGACCGCCGAGGAGCTGGCCGAGATCGACCAGCACGCCCTCGATGGCGGCATCGACCTGTGGCGGGCTTCCTCGACCGCCAAAGCAAGCTAAGGAGCCCGGCGCGAGGGCAGGGCCTCCGGAGCGGCGGGCGGCGGGTTGTCGTTCGCCGCGGTCAGGCAGGCGATGTCGCCGCCGTCCGCGGTGGAGAGCTGCGGATACAGCGCCAGCAGCCGGCGCAGCACCCCGTTGGTCCAGCCGAAGCCGTCCTGGTTGGGATACTCCCCGCCGCCGGCGCCGCGGCCGGTGTCGGCGACGTCGTATTTCTCGGTCAGCTTGCCGGTCTCGGCATAGACGCCGACGACCCTCTCGGCCCAGCGCCGGGCGACGGTCTCGGCCAGGGCGTCATGGCCGTAGCGCGCCAGGCCGCGGATCGCCAGCCATTGCAGCGGCGCCCAGCCGTTCGGCGCGTCCCATTGCTGCCCCGATTCCGTCTCGGTGGTCAGCAGGCCGCCGGGCGCGAGCAGCCGATGCTCCAGCGTCTGCGCGACGCGGCGGGCCTGGCTCCGATCGGCCAGGCCGAAGACCAGGGGGTAGGCCGTCGCCAGGGTGACCGTGCCGGTGCGCCGCCCCTCGCGCCAGAGATAGTCGGTGAAGACGCCGGCCTCCGGATCCCACAGCAGGCGCCGGACCGCCTCGGCGCGCAGCCTGGCGCGGGCCTCCATCTCCGCCGCGCGCTCCGGCCGCTGCGCCGCCGCATAGGCCCGGGCGAGCACGATCTCCAGCTCGGCCATCAGGCTGTTGAGGTCCGGCAGCAGCAGCGCCGTGGTGCGGATGCTGGCGAGGCTCTTGCCGTCGGCGAACCAGCGCGAGGAGAAGTCCCAGCCGCTCTCGGCCGCGGCGCGCAGGTCGCGATAGACCTCGGCCGGGGCGCGGTTGGTGGCCCGCGCGGTCTCGACATCCTCGCGGTAGGATTCGTCGCGCGGCTGGTCGCTGTCGTCCCAGTAGCGGTTCAGCAGGGTGCCGTCCGGCAGCCGCACCACGCGGCGATGGGCGCTGCCCGGCGCCAGGGAATCGGCGCCCTCCATCCAGAAGGCGTATTCACGGGCCAGGCTCGGCAGGAAATCCTCGTAGGTCGCGGCCGGATCGTCGCTGCTCTCGGCCACCAGCTCGACCATCGCGGCGAAGAAGGGCGGCTGCGACCGGCTGAGGTAATAGCTGCGGTTGCCGTTCGGGATATGGCCGTAGCGGTCGATCAGGCTGGCGAAATTCGCCAGCACGTCCCGCGCCAGACCCGACCGGCCGCTTTGGATCAGGCCGAGCATGGTGAAGTAGGAATCCCAGTAATAGACCTCGCCGAAGCGCCCGCCCGGGACGACATAGGGGTTCGGCAGCGGCAGCAGCGATGAATACGGGTCGGGGCTGGCCGGCGGCCGCTTCAGCACGTCCCACAGCGCATCGATATGGCGGCAGACATCCTGGCCGGGAACCGTGCGGTAGCCGCTGTCATGCGCCGCCGGCGGCGTGAAGTACCGGCGCACGAAGGCCGCCAGGTCGAAGCCGGCCTTGCCCTTCTCCTCGGCATAGCGGCGCAGGATCTCGCGCGGCTCTGCCTTCGGCTCGGCATCGACGAAGGTCTTGCCGTCGGAAAAGACCCGCTGCAGCTGCACGTCCCGGAACAGCTCGCCATAGATCTGCGACGGCGGCTGCTGGGCCAGGCCGGGCAGGGCGACCAGCCAGAGGCCGAGCAGAAGCAGGACGGCGCGGGCGCGGGAAAGAGCCATAGGACGATTCTCCGGCCTGATGACAGGAACATAGGGCCTGTCCGCGGCCCGGCCAGATCGTCAGGCCCGCATCGCCTGTCGCCGCGCCTGGACCGCGGTGATGAAGCCGGCGTAGCTCCAGCCGAGATGCCTGGCCGAGCTCTGGGCGCCGGTCGCGCGGTCGAACTGCTCGGACAGGGCGCCGTCGGCCGGGGTGAAGGCCCGCACGGTTTCCAGGAAACCGTCGCCGCGGGCGAGGAAGGCGGCAGCCAGGCGCCGGCTGTCGAGCTCTTCCGTCCGCGGCTCGGCGCCCAGCGCCCGGGCAATGAAGCCGCGATTCTCTTCGGTCAGCGTAAAGTCTGCGCCGGCTGCCAGCGCCGCGGCCAGACGGTAGTGGAACTCCGCCGCCGCCAGGGTCGCGATGTACCAGGCGCCGCCGCCGTAATAGTGGTCCTCGCGGTGGCGGCCGAGGGCCGGGGAAGGGCGCCCGGCATTGATCGGGAACAGGCCGGCGAACAGCGCCTCCAGCGCCGCGAGAGTGGCCTGAGCCTTCGGGTCGAGAACGCTGTGCGGCCCGGACGGAAGGCCGGCATGGAGCACGCCGAGGATGACGGCGATGTCGAGATCGCGGCCCGGCGCGCCGGACACCGCCGGCAGCAGGCTGGCATAGGCGCCGGCCTCGGGCCGCCAATGGGCGTCCAGCGCCGAGGACAGGGCCGCGGAGGCCTCTCGGCACCGCGCGGCGGTGTCGGCGGTGTCGCCCTGCGCCTCCAGCCATCCCGCGCCCCGGCGCAGCGCCACGCATTGCACGACCCGCGTGTAGTAGTCGTGGCCCAGGCTGTCTTCCCAGATCTCGAAGCTCGGCTCCGGGTGATGCGCCAGGGTGAAGGCGAGGTCGATGCGCAGCAGCTCGGCCGCCTTGCTCCGGGCGACCGGGTCCAGGCCGTCGAGGTCCAGGCAGCGCAGCAGGGTCAGGGCGCGCAGCGCCGGGCCGTCATGCTGCGGCCGCGACCAGTTCAGGATGTCGAGCGTGCCGTCCGGATTGACTCGGACCTCGCCCCAGATCCGGTCGCCGGCAACGCCGCGCAGATCGGCCTCGGGCCGGACATGCTGCACGAAATCCGGGTCGACACCTTGCCGTGGGTCGCCTTTGGCCAGCACCTCGGCGCCGGTCAGACCGCGCAGGTCGAGGCTGAAGCGGATGAAATCGCGGATGAGGCCGGCGTCGGAGGCCGGCCGGGCGCCGTCGGCCACCAGGATCCTGAGCGCATCCATCACCAGCGCCGAATCCCGGAACCAGTGGAAGAAATAATCCGGGTCCGGGTCATAGGCGCCCATCACCGGCGAGGCCACGATCGATCCCGGTTTTGGTTGGATGCGCTGGCGGAAGGGCGGGCGCTCCTTCACCAGGTGCGTGGCGGAGACGCCCAGGGTCAGGTTCCGGGCGGCGACGGCGTATTGCCGCTCGAGCCATTCGGAGAAGGCGCGGTCCGTCGGACCGGATGTCATCGGCACCAGCGGCGGCTCCAATTGAGATCAAAGATGAAGATTTCGTGATAACCATTAATGTCATTGCCGAATTTGATCCCGAAATCCAAATGACATCGACATTCTCTGGATGCCCAGGTCACGCTCGGGCATGACAGTTCAAAATTCAGCAGTTCGATCCAGGCGTGACGAAGCGATCAAGCCTCGATCAGGCCGAGACGAGTCTCGATCCGGTCGAGCCGCTTCTCGATCTTGTCGAAGCGCACGGAGTGCTCAGCCAGAACGACCTCGATGCGTGCGGTATTGATCTCGAGCCGACCGACGCGCGCGGTCAGGTCGTCCAGGCGGTCATGAAGACGGTCCATCCCGGTGCGGAGATGCCGGAGATGTTCTAGGACGAGGTTTTCGGTCTTCTCGTTCATGGCGCGAACAGTGTAGCAGAGTTTCGGGAGGAAGGGCGATGACGGCGGGAGAGGCCGCCCCTCGAACCATCACCGCCCGCCCAGATGCGGGCTTTCGAAGCCGAGGATGCGCAGGCCGCGCTGCACGTCCGGGTCGCTCATGAACAGGCGCCACAGCAGACCGCTGCGGTGGTTCTCGATCATCGCCACGATCGGCCCCTGGTCGATGGCGAGATAGGTGTCGGCCACCCAGCCGGCCTGTTCGGAAAAGGCGTCGACGAAGCCGTATCGGTCCCAGATGCGATCGCCCAGCTTCTCATAGAAATGCCGCAGCGCCCGCATCGAGTACTCCGGCGTGTAGGGCATGCTGGACAGGGCCGCGGTGGGGGTGATGACGCCGAGGTCATTGTCCGGCGCATGCGCCGAATAGCCGCCCGGGGTGTCGCTCGCGGTCAGGCCCCAGCACTCCGGACCGTAGCCCTTGAAGCCGTTCGGGTTGCGCACGCAGTGCTCGTAGTTGATCAGCGTGTGCCGGCGGTTCTGCTCCCAGTAATCGGCGTACTGGTCCTTCAGGCCGCGCGGGTCGAGGCCGAGGAAGGAGTAGTGGGTGAAGAACAGTGGCCCGCCATAGGGCATGCCGAGAGGCAGCTCGATGCCATAGTAGCTGCGCTGGCTCAGGAACCAGCGGCCGACGGCCCAGCCGCGGTGATAGACCTCGGCGTCGATGGCGTGGCGGGGCGAGGCCGCGGCCAGCACATAGGCGATCAGGCACTCGTTCCAGCCGCGGATCTCGTGGCCCATGCCCCAGCCGTTGTTGGCGCCCCAGTGCCAGTACAGGACGTTCAGCCCGCCGCGCGTGTACCAGTTCCACTCGGTCTCGTTCCACAGCCAGCCGATATGGTTGCGCAGCTCGGTCTCGGCGGCGGTGTCGCGATCGAAATACCGGCGGGCGCAGAGCAGCCCCTGGAACAGGAAGGCGGTCTCGACCAGGTCGCCGCCGTCGTCCTTGCGGCTGAACGGCACGGTGGCGCCGGTGCGGCCGTCGAGGAAATGCGGGAACACGCCGTGATGCGAGGTGGTGCGCTCGAGATGGCGGACGATGGTCATCAGCCGCTCGACCGCCGCGCCGCGCTCGATCCAGCCGCGCTCGGCCGCGACGATGATGGCCATGATGCCGAAGCCGGAGCCGCCGGTCGTCACCGTGTCGTTGGGCGCGCGGCCGGCGCGGTCGGTGCGGTCCGGGATCAGGCCGCTGACCGGGTGCGCCGCCTCCCAGAAGAAGCGGAAGGTCTGGCGCTGCACCAGGTCGAGCAGGGCGTCATCCGTCAGCGCCGCGCCTGTTTTTCGGGTAGAGGCGCGGCGGGCCGGTGCCGGTCGTTTGGTCATTCCATCGGGTCTCGGTGGTGGAGCAGGGGGGCGAAGCCGGCCGAGGACGGGATCGCCCGCTTCGGCGGCCGGCCGATGAGGATCCGGCGCTGGCCCGTGACCTCGTCGGTCATGTGCAGCCGTAGGACGCGGGTGTAGAAGCCGTTCTTGACCTCGCGCCGGGCGATGGTGATCACCGCCGTCTCCGGCAGCTCCTGCTCGAAGATCGACATCGCGGTCTTCCGCCGCTCCTCATCCAGCGCGTCGACCATTTCATCGATGAACACCCATTGCGGCTTGTGCAGCAGCAGCCGGGCGAAGGTCAGGGTCTGCAGCTCGTCGCTGGTCAGCTCCTTGTCCCAGTTCCTGACCTGGTCGAGCGAGATCTCGTGGTGCCCCATCTCGGTGCGTCTCAGCGCGGCGCAGACCTGCTCGTCGGTGAAGCTGGCCGAGTCCTCGGGATAGGTCAGGGCGTCGCGCAGGCGGCCTGGCGGCAGGTAGGGCCGCTGCGGCAGGAACATCGTCTTTGCCTCGGGCGGCACCAGGATCCGCCCGGTGCCCCAGGGCCACAGCCCGGCGAAGGCGCGGAACAGCGTGCTCTTGCCGCCGCCGGTGCGGCCGACGATCAGGACGCGCTCGCCGGGCCGGATCTCGACCTTCTCGTCGTCCAGCACCGCCATGCCGCCGGCGGAGAGCACGCCCAGCTTCTCGAAGCCCAGCGTGTCGGCCGATCCCTCGACGAACTCGATGTGGCGCGGCTCGCCGTTCAGCGTCTCGAGCCGGACCAGGGTCTCGCGGAAGGTCATCACCCGCAGCAGCGTCGCCCGCCAGTCGGCGATGCTGCTGAAATTGTCGACGAACCAGCGCAGCGCCTGCTGCACCTGGATGAAGGCGCCGACCGCCATCATCAGCTCGCCGAAGGTCAGGTCGCCGCCGAAATAGCCGGGCGAGGCGACCAGGATCGGGGCGACGATGGTGAACCAGCCATAGCCGGCCGTGACCCAGGTCAGGTTGGTGACGGCGCGGACATAGCGCCCCATCACCGCGATGATGCGGTCGAGGTCGAGGTCGAGCCGCCGCCGCTCGTCGGCCTCGCCGCCGTCGAGGGTGATGCCGTCGACATGCTCGTTGACCCGGACCAGAGCCGAGCGCAGATCGGCCTCGCGGGCATAGCGCTCGGCATTGATGTCGATCAGCGGCCGGCCGACGCGCCAGCTCAGCCAGGAGGCGGCGGCGGCGTAGAGCAGGGCGCACCACACCATGTAGCCGGGAATCGACAGCGCCATGCCGTCAAGCCTGAGGACGATGCCCTCCGACAGGATCCACAGCACGCCGACGAAGCTGATCAGCAGCAGGGTCGATTGCAGCAGGCCGATGCCGAGATCGGTCGACAGCTCGGTCAGGTGGCGCGTGTCCTCGTGAATCCGCTGGTCCGGGTTCTCGCCGATCTCGCCGGCACCGGCCAGGCGGAAGGCGCGCTTGGGCTTCAGCCATTCGCTGAACAGGTCGCGCGTCAACCCGGCCCGCAGCCGCACCTTGAGCGTCTGGTTGAGCCAGGCCTGGGCGACGTTGAGGGCCAGCAGAACGCCGGCGATGACGACGAAGACCATGAGCTGGTGGATGAAGCCCATCAGGCTCTTCTGCGCCAGCGCGTCATAGAAGGGTTGGTTCCAGGCGTTCAGCCGGATCTGCGACGCGGCGGTCAGGGCGACAACGACGACGACGCCGGCGATGAGAACCAGGATCCGCTTCCAGTCGGGCGACGCCCGCAGCGTCCGGAACAGGGTCAGGAGCTGAGAAGGGAGACTCTGATTGACGATCGACTGCCCGTGACCAGCAGTCGTGTGCGACGCCTCGGGCGCCTGTGCCATTGAACCTGTCCGTTCCCTACCGCTTCTTGCGCTCCCCTTCGGGATGCTTGCGTTAATCATACCCCTATAGGTGATGTCGGTCGTGCATCGAATCGAGAGGTCAGCATTTGTGCGGGTTTGCGCGCCCATCACGACACCGATCCCGCATGGGCGGCGGTTCCGCCGCGGCAGACTCGGCGAGGGAGGCCCCCGATCCCACCAAATAGCCGGCCGGCACCCCACCGCACCGAAACGGTAGAACAAATTATCATCAAATCACTCGCATCGACAATCATCCCGCGTTCGATATTTCGTTTCCTCGAAACAAAGTGACCATTGCATTAAACAAATGACTGTGAAATCCGCCGAAAGGCTGAGCCTTCAACAAAACGATAACACAGGCTTCCAGATGAACCTCCAACAATATCGGATGAAGCCGGCGAAACGAAGGCGAGATCGCCATATTGTCGAGTATTGCCGGCTCTCGACCATGGCCATGGGTGCCCCGGCACAAACCGCAGCGCGATCCGGTCGGGCGATGGCATAGGCAGGTGAAGCACGGCATCCATGTCTCCATGGAAGCATGGGCCTCCAGTCTGCGCTGTGACGGCTGTAACAGGCCGCTTCGCCGCGCTTCGGCATCCACCCGCCTTCGCGGGGGGAGGCGAGTTCAGCCGCCTTCCTCTTGTGTTATCTCTGCGGACGGACGCGGCGTGCGCAGACCCCTCCCACTACCCCCTCCCACAAGGGGGAAGGCTGGCAACTCAGCCTTCGCCGAGGTCAGAAGCCGACGCGGTCGCCGCCCTTCAGCTCCAGCATCTCGCGCGCCTCATCCGGCGAGGCGATCTCAAGGCCCAGCCCCTCGATGATCTGGCGGGCGAGGCGGACCTGCTGGGCGTTCGATTCCGCCAGCTTGCCGGGGCCGGCCCAGAGCGAGTCCTCGAGCCCAACGCGCACATTGCCACCCATCGCCGCCGCCATCGCCGCGATCGGCAGTTGGTTGCGCCCGGCACCGAGCACCGACCAGCGGTACTGGTCGCCGAACAGCCGGTCGGCGGTGCGCTTCATGTGCATCACGTCCTCCGGATGCGGGCCGATACCGCCGAGGATGCCGAACACCGTCTGGACGAACAGCGGCGGCTTCACCAGGCCGCGTTCCAGGAAATGGTGCAGGTTGTAGAGGTGCGCGGTGTCGTAGCACTCGAACTCGAAGCGGATGCCATCGTCGCCCAGCGTCCGCAGGATGAACTCGATATCCTTGAAGCTGTTGCGGAACACCAGATCGCGCGAGGCCTCCAGCGCCTCCGGCTCCCAGGCATGCTTGAAGGTCTTGAACCGGTTGAGCATCGGGAACAGGCCGAAATTCATCGATCCCATGTTCAGCGACGCCACCTCCGGCTTGAAGGTCTGGGCCGGCAGGATCCGCTCCTCGACCCGCATCCAGGGGGCGCCGCCGGTGGTCAGGTTGACCACGCAGTCCGAGCGCTGCTTGATCACCTTGAGGAAGGGTTCGAAGGCCTGCGGCGTCTGGTCGGGCCGGCCGGTCTCCGGGTCGCGGGCGTGCAGATGGACGATGGCGGCGCCGGCCTCGGCCGCGCCGATCGCCGCCTCGGCGATCTCCTCCGGGGTCACCGGCAGATGCGGCGACATCGACGGGGTGTGGATCGCCCCGGTGACGGCGCAGGTGATGACGATCTTGCGGTTCTTGGCCATCGGGCAGTCCTCTGGTTCAGGATTCGGTCGGGGCGTCGGGCTGCGCCGCCTTGTGCGCCTTCAGCGACGCCAGCCGGCGGTCGCGCCAGGTGCTGCGGGCGGCCAGCCGCTCCGGATCCGGCGTCTCGCCCCAGGCGGCCAGCAGCCGGGCGACGGTCGGGCCGTCCCACACCTCCGGCTTGGCCGGGTCGGCGGCGAGGCGGCGGTAGAAGCCGGTGTAGCGGGCGCAGTAGTCGGGGATGCCGCCCGGCGCGTTCAGCTCGATCGTGGCGAAGGGGCCGAGGAAGGACCAGCGCAGGCCGAGCCCAGCCGCGATCGTCTTGTCCAGGTCCTGCGGGCTGATGACGCCGTCGCCGACCAGCCGGAAGGCCTCGGCCAGGAGGGCGCCCTGCAGGCGGTTCAGCACGAAGCCGTCGATCTCCCGATTCACCGTCACCGGCTCCTGCCCGATGGCACGGTAGATCTGCCGCGCCCGTTCGACCGTCTCCGGCGCGGTCCAGGGGGCGCCGCACAGCTCGACCACCGGCACCAGATGCGGCGGGTTGACCGGGTGGGCGACGAGGCAGCGGTCACGGCCGGCCAGCCCCTCGGTGACGCGCGAGGCGACGATGGCCGAGGTGGAGGAGGCGAGGATCGCGTCGCGCGGCGCCAGCCGGTCCAGCTCGGCAAAGACCGCGCGCTTGATCTCGACCTCCTCGGGCAGGTTCTCCTGCACCAGATCGACGTCGATGACCGCCTCGGCGAGGGACCCGGCAGTGCGGACCCGCGCCGCGGCGCCGGCCGGATCGCCGACCAGGCCATGGCCCGCGAGATCCGACAGCCCCTCGGCGATTAGCCCCGGCGCCACCTCCAGGGCGGCGGCGCTGGCGTCGGTCAGCCGCACCTGCCAGCCGGCGGCGGCGAAGACGATCGCCCAGGACCGGCCGATCAGCCCGGTGCCGATGATCGCGACGGTCGGCATGCGTTTCTCCCGTTCACAGCCAGAGCACCTTGCGGCGCAGGTCGAGGTCGTCCCGCAGCGCCTGCGACGGGCCGGCATGGATCACCCGGCCCCGCTCCAGCGCCACGGTACGATCGGACAGGGCGAGCGCCAGGTCCAGATTGTGGTCGACGATGACGATCGACAGCTCGCGGCGCAGCCGGTCGAAGCTCTCGAACAGCTGCTCGACCACCGCCGGGGCCAGCCCCTCGAAGGGCTCGTCCAGCAGCAGCACCCGGACGTCGCCGGACAACGCGCGGGCCACCGCCACCATCTGCTGCTCGCCGCCGGAGAGATAGTCGGCCGGGGTGTGCAGCCGTTCCCGGATCCGCGGGAAATACTCGAAGATCCGGTCGAGATCCCAATGCGTGCCATGGCCGCTTCGCCGCTGCGACCGGCCCAGGCCGAGATTCTCGGCGACCGTCATGCCGGCGAACAGGCCGCGGCCCTGCGGCACATAGCCGATGCCCAGCCGCGCGATCGCGGCCGGCGGCAGACCGGCGATCTCGGCGCCGTCGAGCCGGATGCTGCCGGCGGCGGGCGGGGCGATGCCAATCAGGGACTTCAGCAGGGTCGACTTGCCGGCGCCGTTGCGGCCCAGCAGCGCCACGATCTCGTGCCGGTGCACGGCGAAGGCGACATCGGCCAGGATGTGGCTCTTGCCGTAGAAGGTGTTGACCCCGTCCAGGCCCAGCAAGGTTTCGGGCTCGGCGGCGCTGGGCCTCGGCTTCGCCGCCACCGCGGCGGCGCCGGAGCCGATATAGACCTCCTGCACCCGGGGGTCGCCACGGGCGTCTTCGACCGTGCCGTCGACCAGCACCCGGCCCTCGTTCATCACCGTCACGGCATCGGCGATCTGGAAGACGCGGTCGAGGTCGTGCTCGACCAGCAGCACCGGGATGTCGGCGGAGATGTGCTTGACGATGTCGCCGACGCGCTGCCGCTCCGCCGCCGCCAGGCCGGCCAGCGGCTCGTCGAGCAGCAGCAGACGGGGCCGGGTGGCGAGCGCCAGCCCCATGTCGAGCAGGCGCTGCCCGCCATAGGACAGGGTGCCGGCCTCGGCCCGCTCGATCCCTGCCAGGCCGAGATAGCGCAGCAGCTCCGCGGTCTCGGCCTCGATCTCAGGGATCGCATGCGCTCCACGCCAGGGATCGAAACGCTGCGGATGCCGCGCCTGCACGGCGAGCCGCAGATTCTCCTCGACGCTCAGCGCCGGGAACAGGTTGGTGATCTGGAACGACCGGCCGATGCCGGCGGCGCAGATCCGTTCCGGCGCCAGGCCGGCGATGTCGCGGCCCTTCAGCGCGACGCCGCCGGCATCGGGCGTGAACATGCCGGAGAGCAGGTTGAACGCCGTGGTCTTGCCGGCGCCGTTCGGCCCGATCAGGGCGTGCAGCGACCGGTCGCGGACGGCGATGTCGACCCTTTCCACCGCCCGAATGCCGCCGAAGTGCTTGGCCAGCCCGGAGGCGACGAGGACCGGCCCGTCGCCGTGGTCGGCCGGGCGCAGGAAGTCCGGCAGAGCGCCGGCGGCCCCCGCCTGCCGACCGGCCATCGCTGCGGCTTCCGACGGCGGCGGGCGGAGCGCGGCGAGGACGCGCCCGGCGATGCCGACCAGGCCGGTCGGCGAGAACAGGATGAAGCCGACGAAGAGCAGCCCGAACCACAGCAGCCAGTCCGGCGTCCAGATCGACAGGAACTCCCGGAACAGGATGAAGAACAGCGCCCCCAGCGCCGGCCCCAGGAAGCTGCGCATGCCGCCGATCACCACCATGGCCAGCAGCTCGCCGGAGAAGGCGATCGACAGCGGGTCGGCCGAGGCGAAGCGGTGGTTGAACACCGACATCACCCCGGCAAGGCCGGTGATGCCGGCCGACAGGACGAAGCCCAGCAGCTTGTAGCGGGTGGTCGGATAGCCGATGAAGCGCGCCCGCTGCTCGTTCTCGCGGATCGCCACCAGGACCGTGCCGGCCGGCGAGGCGTGGAAGCGGCGCAGCGCGACGACGACGGCGAAGCCGACCGCGGCGACGACGGCGTAGTAGGCCCAGGCGTCGCCGAGATCGAGGCCCAGCAGCGTGCCGCGCTGCAGCCCGCCGAGGCCGTTCTCGCCGCCGGTCAGGGCGGTCCAGCGGAAGGCGACGGCGTAGAGCAGGGCGGTCAGCGCCAGTGTCAGCAGCGAGAAATAGACGCCGCGCCGCCGCAGGACGAGAACGCCGGCGACGGCGGCGGCGACCAGGACGAAGGCGACGGCGAACAGTCCGGGCAGCACGATCCCGCCCGGAAACCAGTGCAGCTGCGCCAGGGCCGCGGCATAGGCGGCGAGGCCGAACCAGGCACCATGGCCGAAGGAGACGAGGCCGGTGCGCCCGACCAGGATGTTCAGCCCGAGGCAGGCGGTGGCGAAGACCACCACATCGATCGCCGAGGTCAGGGTGAGCCCGACCGCCAGAAGCAGCCAGGGCAGCAGCGCCAGCCCGAGCGCAGCGGTGACGAGGGCGAGGCTGTCCCTGCGCTTTCTCATCCCGGCACCCTCATTCGAAGCGCAGGATGCGCTCGCCGAACAGGCCGCGCGGGCGCAGCAGCAGGACGAGCGCCATCAGCGCATAGACCGCGGCCTCGGCGGCGGAGGGGTAGACCGTCACCATCACCCCGCGCAGCGCGCCGACGATCAGGGCGGCCAGGACGACGCCCCAGAAAGAGCCAAGTCCGCCGATGACCACGACGACGAAGGCCCCGGTCAGGATCTCCGTGCCCATGGCGGGGTGGACGCCGGCGATCGGCGCCAGCATCACCCCGGCCAAAGCCGCGAGGCCGACGCCGAGGAAGACCACGGCGCCCATATAGGGGGCCAGCGAGATGCCGAGCGCGCCGACCATGTCGGGGTTCTGCACCCCGGCGCGCACCACCCGGCCGAAGGCGGTGCGCTGCAGCAGCCACCACAGCGCCGCGACGATGACGACGACGCCGGCCAGGATGGTCAGCCGGTAGCGCGACAGCACGAAATCGCCGAGGAAGAACTGGCCGCGCAGCGCCCGCGGGATGCTGTAGGGCAGGGGCGACGCGCCGAAGCCCATGCGCAGCAGCTGCTCGATCACCATGGCCAGGCCGAAGGTCAGCAGCAGCGACAGGATCGGGTCCGCCCGATAGAAGCGGCGGAACAGGAAGCGTTCCAGCAGCAGCCCCAGCAGCCCGACCGCCACTGGGGCCGCGATCAACGACCCGCCATAGCCGATGCTCGGCGTCAGCGACACCGCGACGTAGGCGCCGATGGCGTAGAAGGCGCCATGGGCCAAGTTGACGATGCCGCCGAGGCTGAAGATCAGCGACAGGCCCAGCGCAATCAGCAACGTGATCGCGCCAGTGAAGAGGCCGTTGACGATCTGCTCGGTGAGGAGGGCGACGAACACCGGCGGTTCCGTCAGGCCGGCATCATGCAGGCGGCCTCTTCCTCGGTCGGCGCGATCGCCTCCAGCGGCTCCTCCGGGCCCGGGACCGGCGGCGAGGAGGTGAAGATGTCCCACTGGTTCTCCACCTCGTCCGGCGGCAGGGCCGTGATGGCGTAGAGCTCGGTCATCAGCTGGTGGTCGCGGGCGCGGAAATAGCTCTCGCGCGTCTTCATCACGTCGAACTTGGCGCCCTTCTCCAGGTATTCGACGATCTTCGGGCTGTCGGCCGACTTGGTCTCGGTGATGGCGCGGGCGAGGATCTTCAGCGCGTTGTAGTCGCCCCAGGCCTGGTTCTCCGGAGGCTTGCCGTATTTCTGGGTGAAGGCCTCGACGAAGGCCTTCGAGGCCGGGGTGTCGACCTTGTGGTGCCAGAGCGACGGCCAGGTGCCGAGGAAGTTGCCCTCGCCGGCGCCCCAGGCGACCGCAGTGTCGAAGCCGAAGCCGGCGACCGGGAAGGACAGGCCGTATTCGGCATATTGCTTGATGAAGTTGGTGATCTGGTTGCCGGCCAGGTTGGAGATCACCAGGTCCGGCGCCGCCTGCCGCATCTTCAGGAGATAGGCGGAGAAGTCGGTGGCGTCGGTCGGCACCAGCTCGTCGGCGGCGAATTCGCCGCCATTCTGCTCCATGAAGCGCTTGGCCACCTTCAAGAGGTCGTGGCCGAAGGCGTAGTCGGCGGTCAGCGAATACCAGCGCTTGCCCTTCACCAGCCCGTTCTGCAGCAGCGCCCGCCCGACCGACTTCACATACATCGAGTTGGCGCCCTCGACATGGAACATGAAGCGCTTGCAGTCGGAACCGCGCAGCGCGTCGGAGTTGCAGCCGGTGTTGAAGAACAGGGTCCTGCTGCGCTGCGCCACCTGGGAGATGGCGAGGCCGGAGGCGGAGGAGATCTCGCCGACGATCGCCGCCACCTTGTCGCGCTCGACCAGCCGTTCGGCCTTGGCCGAGGCGGTCTGGGGGTTGACCGAATCCTCGATGATCAGCTCGATCGGCCGGCCCAGCACGCCGCCGGCGGCGTTGATCTCCTCGGCCGCGAGCTGCACCGCCATCACGGCGTATTCGCCGAGCGGGCCGAGGAAGCCGGTACGCGGCGTCAGATGGCCGATGCGCAGCGCATCCGCCTGGGCGCGGACGATGGCGGGCATTCCGATGGCGGCGACGGCGGCGGTGGAAGCGGCGCCCCGCAGCAGGGCACGGCGGGTGAAACGATGGTTTCCAGGCATTAGGATCCTCCCTCGTCAGACGCCGGCTTGGCGCGGTCTTCGTCCGTTCGAGCCACGGCCGCGCGGTCTGTGCTGCGCTTGCCGTGATCTGTGATCACAGTTAGGCTGGACGAAATCGGGAGGCTTGTCGAGTCCCGGAAGGATGGTCTGAAGGATGAGCACGGGGCTGGCCGGCATGGCGCGGATCGAGCGGGTGACGCTCGGCGAGCGCGCCTATGAGGCGCTGCGCGAGCTGCTGCTCTCCGGCGCCGTGGCCCCGGGCGAGAAGCTGTCGCTGCGCAGCGTGGCGGCGACGCTCGGCGTCTCGATCATGCCGGTGCGCGAGGCGGTGACCCGGCTGGTCGCCGACGATGCCCTGGCGGTGCTGCCGAACCGGGCGGTCACCGTGCCGGTGATGACCCGCGCCAAGTTCCGCGAGCTGACCACCGTCCGCCTCGCCATCGAAGGCTTCGCCGCGGAGCAGGCGGCGGCGAACCGCTCGGAGACCGAGCTGGCCGAGATCCGCCGGCTGGACGAGGCGTTCCGGCGCGAGGTCAAGGCGCCCGAGGCGGATGCAATCGCGGCGCTGCGGCTGAACAAGGAGCTGCACTTCGCCATCTACGCTGCGACCGGCCTGCCGTCGCTGGTCGCCATCATCGAAGGGCTCTGGCTCAAGGTTGGGCCGGTGATCAACCTGGACCTCAAATCCTCGACCGAGCGCCTGGTCGACGGCGGGGCGGAGGGGTTCCACGCCGATTGCGTCGCGGCGATCGCGGCGCGGGACGGGCCGGCGGCCCGGGCGGCGCTGACCGCGGATATCGAGAACGCCGCCCGCTTCATCGCGGCGACCGGCCGGCTGCCGGACTGAAAAACGAGCAAGGAGGAAACGCCATGGATCTCGGCATCAAGGGCCTGCGCGTCCTGGTCACCGCCGGCGCGTCCGGCATCGGGCGGGAGATCACCCGCGCCTTCGTGGAGGAGGGGGCGCGGGTGCATGTCTGCGACGTCGACTCGGCGGCGCTCGCGGCGCTGGCGGCGGAAAGCCCGGCGATCAGCACGACGTCGGCCGACGTCTCCGACCGCGCGGCCGTGGCCAAGCTGTTCGACGAGGCGCTGGCGGCGCTGGGCGGGCTGGACTGCCTGGTCAACAATGTCGGCATCGCCGGCCCCACCGGCCGGGTCGACCAGATCGATCCGGAGGAATGGGACCGGACGCTCACGGTCAACATCACCGGCCAGTTCAACTGCACCCGCCTGGCCGTGCCGCATCTGGCGAAGAGCGGCAATGCCAGCATCATCAACCTGTCCTCCTCGGCCGGGCGGCTGGGCTTCCCGCTGCGCTCGCCCTATGCGGCGTCGAAATGGGCGGTGGTGGGATTCACCAAGTCGCTGTCGATGGAGCTCGGGGGCCTCGGCATCCGGGTCAACGCGATCCAGCCCGGCATCGTCGAGGGCGACCGCATCCGCCGGGTCTTCGCGGCCAAGGCGGCGCAGCGCGGCATCACGCCGGAGGAGATGCAGGCGCAAGCCCTGGCGCAGGCCTCGATCCACGAGCTGATCCAGCCGCGCCAGCTAGCCGACCAGATCCTGCTGCTGGCCTCGCCGCGCGGCCGCACCATCTCCGGCCAGGCGATCAGCATCTGCGGCGACCTGCAGTCGCTGGCGTAGTGCGGCCTCGACGACGGACGAGGTCCTCTATCAGGTGCTGCACCTGTCGACGCCGGAGTTGGGGCGATCACCAGGGTGGCCTAGTGGACCGGGCGGTCGTCCCCGCGCAGGGCGTTGCGCGCCCGCGCCAGGCGCGAGCGGATGGTGCCGATCGGCACATGCAGGCGCTCGGCGGCCTCCTCGTAGGAGGCGCCGCCGATGGCGACTAGGCGCAGCACCTCGCGGTGGCTGCGCGACAGGTTGGGCCAGCGCGCCTCCAGCTCCCGCACCTCGATCGCATCGGGCTGGCTGGCCGGAGCCGGGAGGTCCCAGCCTTCGATCGGGACCATCTCGGTCTGGTTGCGCTTGCCCGAGACGAATTTCGAGAGGTGGAGACGGCGCATCATGACGATGAGCCAGGCGACGATGTTGCTGCCAGGTCGCCACAGATGGAGCTTGAGTGCAGCCCGCAGCAATGTCTCCTGGATCAGGTCGTCGGCATCTGCGCGGTTGCGGGTCAGGCTGACCGCATAGCGCCGGAGATCCGGGATGCAAGGAGCGACGGTCGCCAGAAACTGTCGCTCGGTCGCGGCTGAGATGGCCGGCATCGGAGAGCGTCCCTGTTGCGTGCGACTGATTACAGACGAAACCAACAGCCCGCCCGACTGTTCCGTTAAAAGTGCTTTTCCTCTCCGCCCGGGCAGCAATATAGTTGCATAACTTTCCCAGATTTCAGCGAAACGGCTCGCTATCGATGTCCTTGGCTATCAAATGATAAGCAACCGTCGAGATTATGATTCGTCCGATATAGCGGCTGAAGAACCAGGACTAACATTCATCGATTTCGACAGGCTCTGAGCCGGAGACGGCGCTGACTGCCAATCGGCGGGCGTCCAGACTTTGTCGCGGTGCAGGACGGAACAATCGCGGCGGCTCGATCATTGCCTATTTGTCCTCCGCCACAGCGGAGCGGAGGCGAACCCTGCCAGCCTTATGGGGAGAGATCCCGTGAAACTCGTGCTTCTCGCTGCCGCGGCGGTCCTCGCCGCCTCTCCAGCCTTCGCCGACTGCCAGACGGACGCCCAGGTCCAGTCGGAGAAGGTCCGCACCGCGACCCAGGCCCTGCGCAACCAGGCCAATGCGCCGATGGCGGACCAGTGCCGGACCGGCATGGGGCTGATCGCCGAGTCCAAACGCCTGAACGCGATCTATCGGACCTGCCAGACGCAGCTGCAGCTGACCGCGCAGGATCTGCAGCAATTCGAGCAGCGGATCCAGGCGGCGGACCAGGAATACGCCACCCGCTGCGGCGGCTGACCCGCCGGATTGCGCAGCTATCAGGGCCGGCCCGCGGCATCGCGGGGCCGGCCCTGCCCGTTCACCGCGGCAACGCGTAGGCGATGATCGAATCCCCGGCGCGGGTGCCGAGCGAGCCGTGCCCGCCCGCGGCCACCACCACGAATTGCCGCCCGCTCTGCTCCGAACGGTAGGTCATCGGCGTGGCCTGCGCCCCTGCGGGCAACCGGTCCTCCCAGAGCTGGCGGCCGGTGGTCACGTCGTAGGCGCGGATGTACTGGTCGAGGGTCGAGGTCAGGAAGGCGACGCCGCCCGCGGTCATGATCGGCCCGCCGAGGCTGGGCACCCCCATCTTGAAGGGCAGGGGCACCGGCGAGCTGTCGCGGATCGTTCCGTTCTTGTGCCTATAGACGATCTTGCCGCTGCGCAGGTCGACCCCGGCGACATAGCCCCAGGGCGGCGCCTGGCAGGGCAGGCCGAGCGGCGACAGGAAGGCGTTCAGCGCCACCATGAAGGGCGCGCCGTGGTTCGGATTGACGCCGCCGGTCTCCTGCGTGCCCTGGATGTCCGACCCGCTGGCCGGTTCCTGCGCGCTCTCCTGCTGGCCTTCCCCCTGCTGCCGCCGGATCAGCCGGTCGACGAAGGCCATGTAGTCGGGATTGGCGAAGGCCACCTGGCGCACCGGGTCGACGGCGATGCCGCCCCAGTCGAAGACGCCGAAATTGCCGGGATAGACCAGCGATCCCTGCTCCGACGGCGGCGTGAAGATGCCCTCGTAGCGCAGCGACCGGAACTGGATCCGGCACAGCAGCTGGTCGAACATCGTCATGCCCCACGCGTCGCGCTCCTCGAGCGGACGGTCGGGCGTGAAGGTGAGGGCGGAGAAGGGCTGGGTCGGCGCCGTGCGGTCGCCCTCGGCCGCGCCCTGCGGCACCGGCCGCTCCTCCACCGGGATGATCGGCTCGCCGGTGCGGCGGTCGAGGACGTAGATGTCGCCGCGCTTGGTCGGCGCCACCAGGGCCGGGACCTTGCCCGTCGGCATGTCGAGATCGACCACGCTGGGCTGCGAGCCGATATCCATGTCCCACAGGTCGTGATGCACGGTCTGGAACACCCAGCGCGGCCGGCCGGTGGCGATCTCCAGCGCCACGATCGCGCTGGAAGTGCGCTCGGCCTCCGGCGTGCGCATGCCGCCCCACTGGTCGGGTGGCTGGTTGCCCATCGGGATGTAGATCAGCCCCAGCGCCTCGTCGGCGCTGGAGATGCTCCAGCTGTTGGGCGAGCTGGCGACATAGGTCTCGCCGGGGTCAAGCGGTTCGGTCCGGTCCGGACGGCCGGGGTCCCAGGCCCAGACCAGCCGGCCGGTGGTCGCGTCATAGGCGCGGATCACGCCGGACGGCATCTTGACCGAGACATTGTCGCTGACATTGCCGGCGACGATGACGAGGTCGCGGGTCACCACCGGCGGCGAGGTCGAATAGTACATGCCCTCCTGCCGCTCCGGCATGCCGTCCCACAGGTCGATCTGCCCGTTCTGGCCGAAGCCGGGGCAGGGCTGGCCGGTGTCGGCGTCGAGCGCGATCAGCCGCGCATCGGCGGTCGGCATGAAGATGCGGCGGCTGCAGTCGCCGGATGGTGTGGCCTGGGCGCCCGCCGCCTCGTGGTAGGAGACGCCGCGGCAGGTCAGGTGCTGCAGGTTCTTCGACTGCGAGATCTTGGGGTCGTAGCGCCATTTCTCGCGGCCGGTCTCGGCATCCAGCGCGATCACGAAATTGTGCGGTGTGCAGACATAGAGGGTGTCGCGGACCTTGATCGGCGTCAGCTCGAAGGTGGTCTCCTGCGGATCGTTCGGGCCGCGGATGTCGCCGGTCCGGTAATGCCAGGCGACCTGCAGGCCGGCGATGTTGTCCGGCGTGATCTGGGTCAGGGGCGACCAGCGCTCGCCATAGGAGGAGCGGCCATAGGCCCGCCAGTCGCCGTCCGGCACGCCGCCGTAATCCTGGGGCACCGGCCCCTGGGCCGCCGGCAGCTCGCCCGGCATGCTGTGCCGGTCGGTGAGCATGGCGGCGATGCCGATCGCTGCCCCGATCAGCAGCGCGGCGCTCAGCGGCAGCCCGGCCCCGCGCCAGGCCGCCGGCGGCGGATCCGCCGGATCGCGGCGGAAGCCGCGCGTGATCCAGGGCATCAGGAGCCACAGCCCGATCAGGAACACGACGTCGCCGCGCGCGGCCAGCGGCCACCAGTCGAGGCCGATCTCGTCCACCGCCCAGGCAATGGTGCCGAGCACGACCAGGGCGTAGACCCAGAGCGCGGCGCGGCTGCGGACCAGCAGCAGCAGACCGGTGAGGACGAAGCCGAAGCCGGCGGCGATGTAGTACCAGGACCCGCCGAGCTGCAGCAGCCAGGCGCCGCCAGCGCCGAGGGCGAAGCCGAGCAGGATGATGACGAGCCCGGAGACCCAGAGCATCGGTCGCAAGCCGCTTCGTTCCGGCATCGATGCCTCCATCCTCTTTGGTCTCAGAATGCCCCGATCGGCTTCTGCGGACTATAGTCCTGATCAGCGGGCGTCCGAAGCGGTTGTAGGAATTGAGCTTGCTCGGCCGCCGCCGGCGTCAAGGCCGCGGCGGTGCGGCAGATCGGGTCAATGCGCCGCCGCGGCGGGCCGGCCACGGTGCCGGCGCCCTGACGGGTTGCATCGTCTGGTGCCATCGTGCTTTTGAGCCCTTGCGGCCTGTCCGGCCGATGGTCCGGGCGGCCTGCGGCCGGTCGGCCCGGGTTCTGCTTGCGACAATGTCGCCGCCGCGGCGATGGTTCCCTGCGGCGCGCCGGGCCGAAGCGGACGGAACCGAAACGGCCATGGATGGATTGACCGGCCATGGAGGTCTCGCTGTTCCATAACCCGAAGGCAGGTAGCGGCGACTGGTCGCCGGACCGGCTGGTCCGCCTGCTCGAGATGTCCGGCTTCGCCCCGGTGCATTGCTCCGTCCGAGGCAAGGAACTCAGGCGCGCGCTGGAGAATCCGCACAGCCTGGTGGCGGTCGCCGGCGGGGACGGAACCGTCGCCACGATCGTCCGGGCGCTGCATGGGCGGCCGCACACCATCGCGATCATCCCGACCGGAAGCTCCAACAACATCGCGCGGGCGCTTGGCATCGTCGAAGAGCCGCGCTTCGTTGTCGCCGGCCTGCCCAATGCCAAGCGCACGCCGTTGCGGATCGGGGTCGTGCGGGGACCGGGATGGGAGCGCAATTTCGTCGAGGCGGTTGGCATCGGCCCATTTGCGACCGCGATCAAGCGGGACGCAGGCGCCAAGGAGCACGGCTCCGATCTGGCCGAGCTCAGGCGCCGAGACCTGCGGCGCATCGTCGCCAAATGCAAGCCGGTCGACGCCGATATCGTTGTGGACGGAAAGCCGCTGATCGGATCGATGCTGATGGTCGAGATCATGAACATCCCGATGATCGGTCCCAACCTGCTGCTGGCGCCGGAGGCTGATGCGCGAAGGGCGAAGCTCGTGGTGGCCTGGCTGCCGGAGGCGAAGCGCGAGGCCATGCTCGACTGGCTGGAGGATCCCGAGGCGACAGAGGCACCGTTGTGGCGGGCCGAGGCGAAGCATGTCGAGCTGAATCCGCACGGCGGGATCATCCATGTCGACGACACCGTGGTCGAGGGCGGCGAGGCCACGCTGACGATCGGCCTCGAGCCCAAGCAAGTGACCGTCCTGACCCCGGGAGACCGCGAATGACCAGCGCGACAGCCGAACGGTCCGAACTGCCCGCGGCCCTGCTGCGGCAATGGGAGGAGACCGCGATCGAGTTCGCCCGCCTGGCCGGGGCCGAGATCGTCGCATCCTTCGGCCGGACGCTCAGCATCCGGTACAAGACGGGGGCGGGGCAGGGGGACGACCTCGTGTTCCGGGACCCGGTCTCGGAGGTCGACCAGCGGGTGGAATCCCTGATCCGGCTGCGCCTCGCCGAGCTCTACCCCGATCACGGCATCATCGGCGAGGAGATGGAGGACAGGCCGGCGGCCGCGGACAGTCCGGTCTGGGCGATCGATCCGGTCGACGGCACAGCCAACTTCATCAACGGGCTGCCGCTGTTTGCCGCCTCGATCGGCGTGCTGCATCGCGGCCGGCCGGTGATCGGCGCCGTCTGGTGCTCGACCAGCCACGCCCTGCGCTCGGGCGTCTATCATGCCTGCGGCAGCGGCCCGCTGAGCTTCGACGGGGCGGCGCTGGAGGTCGGCCCGAACCCGGCGGTGCGCCGGCGCCTGGCCGGCGAGCCGCGTCTCGATCCCGGGGCGGTGCTGCCCTGGGAGACGCGCAAGACCGGCTCGGCCGCGATCGAATGCGCCTTCGTGGCGGCGGGGCTGCTGGAGGTGGCGCGCTTCGAGCGCCCGAATGTCTGGGACGTGGCCGGCGGGCTGAGCCTGGTCGCGGCCGCCGGCGGCACGGCCTTCGTCTCGTCCGGCCATGACCGGGGCTGGGAGCAGTTCGCCGGCTTCGGCGACGATCCCCGCAGCTGGCGCGGCCAGCTGGTGATCGGGCTGGAGGCCGCCGTCCTGCGCCGCGTCGAAGCCGGGGTCTAGGCCTGCCCAGCACGTCGTCCCGGCCATCGGACGACGGCTCCGGAACCGATCGGCCGCCGGCCCGATTGGCCAGGCAGATCCTTGACGGAGAACGGCCATGAAGGCAGTGGTGTTTCACGGCATCGGCGACATCCGCCTGGACGACGTGCCCGAGCCGAAGATCCTGGAGCCGACGGATGCAATCGTGCGGCTGACCGCCTCGGCAATCTGCGGCACCGACCTCCATTTCGTCCGCGGCACCGTGTCCGGCATGAAACCGGGCACGATCCTGGGCCACGAAGGCGTCGGCGTGGTCGAGGCGGTGGGCACGCTGGTGCGCAACATCGAGCCGGGCGATCGGGTGATCATCCCCTCCACCGTCGCCTGCGGCAGCTGCGTTTACTGCCGGGCCGGCTATTACGCCCAGTGCGACGTCGCCAATCCCGGCGGCAACCGCGCCGGCACCGCGTTCTTCGGCGGGCCGGAGGCGAACGGCGCTATCCCCGGCCTGCAGGCCGAGAAGGCGAGGGTGCCCTTCGCCCATGTCGGCCTCGTGAAGATCCCGGACGACGTCAGCGACGACCAGGCGATCCTGATGTCTGACATCTTCCCGACCGGCTGGTTCGGGGCCGAGCTGGCGGAGGTGACCGACGGCGACACGGTCGCGGTGTTCGGCTGCGGCCCGGTCGGCCAGTTCGCGATCGCCAGCGCCAAGCTGATCGGGGCCGGCCGCATCTTCGCCGTCGACCGGCACGAGGACCGCCTGGCCATGGCCCGGCGGCAGGGTGCCGAGACGATCGATTTCGAGCGCGAGGACCCGGTTCAGACCATCCTCGACCTGACCCGGGGCATCGGGGTCGACCGCGTCATCGATGCCGTCGGCGTCGACGCCGTCCACGCCCATCATGGCCCGGCGGCGCCGCAGAGCGAAGAGCAGAGGCGGAGATTCGAGGAAGAGGCCGCCGCGGTGGCGCCCGTCACCTATCCTAGGGGCGGCCAGTGGCGGCCGGGCGACGCGCCGAGCCAGGCGCTGGCCTGGGGGGTGACGGCGCTGGCCAAGGCCGGTTCGCTCGGCATCGTCGGCGTCTATCCGCCGGCGGCGGAGCGTTTCCCGATCGGCGAGGCGATGAACAAGAACCTCACCCTCAAGATGGGCAACTGCAACCACCGCAAATACATCCCGCATCTGGTCGAGCTGACCCGCGCCGGGGTGATCGACCCCGCGACACTGCTGACCCAGATCGAACCGATCGGGACCGCGATCGAAGCCTTCGAGGCCTTCGACCGGCGCGAACCCGGCTGGCTCAAGGTGAAGCTGGAACCGCAGGCGTGATGCAAGGAAATTAAAAACAAAATCTACCTGCTAGGGATGTATCTTAAGGCAATCTTCTACCTTAGGTTTTTGCCTTAACTCTTTGTTGTCATTGCCAGGCTTCGCCCGGCAATCCAGAAGATGCCGACAATCTCTGGGTGTCCGGGTCAAGCCCGGGCACGACACCATGAGCGGATGTCCGCGTGGCCTGAGCCGGACAGCAGCGCAACGAGGAATTCTATGACGCCGGTCGTCCATCTCGCCGATCTCGAACTGAAGAGTTGAGAGCGCGGAGAGCGCTACCGGTCGGTCAATGTTTCGTTCGGCGACCGCCTCGGGCTGACCCGGCTCGGCGTCAGCTACAACGAGGTCCCGCCGGGCAAGAGCGGCTGTCCGTTCCACAACCATCGCGGCGAGGACGAGCTCTTCCTGATCCGCACGGGCGGCGGGATTGGAGGTGTTCTGAGGATCGTATCTTATTTTCCATAATATATATTATCCGACTTTCCGATGCTCCCAAACCGAACCGCCCGGCACAGATCCTGGACGACGAAGCCGCTGCCCGCCCCCGGCATCGACGGCGATCCGCCGCTCGGCAGGCGCTCGACCATGATCTCACGGCCGCTGCGCGGTCTGCGGCTGTGCCGGCGCGACGCGCCAGACGGCGTTGCCGACATCGTCCGCCACCAGCAGCGCACCACGGCGGTCGATGGCGACGCCGACCGGCCGGCCCTGCGCCTCGCCGTCGGCGCTGACGAAGCCGGTCAGCACGTCGACCGGCGGGCCCGACGGGCGGCCGCCGGAGAACGGCACGAAGATCACCTTGTAGCCGCTCAGCGGCTTGCGGTTCCACGAGCCGTGCTGGCCGACGAAGACGCCGTGGCGGAACCGCTCCGGCAGCAGCG
>NZ_JAHVDK010000043.1:0-45633 GCF_051487185.1 Inquilinus limosus | reverse complement strand
GATGTCGCCGGGGCCAACGACAACGCCGGCTCGGCCGGTGACGGCACGACCGTCGCCGCTGATCTCAAGGCAGGACACGGCTGGCCTGAACAGCCGGACGCGCCCGAAGACGGCCGCCCGCCATCCAGGCCCGCGAAGCTGGACAGCAGTTGAGTGCCGTTCGCCGAGACTGGTGTCCCGACCATGAATCGTCATTGCGAGCCCGAAGGGCGTGGCAATCCAGCGGCACCGGCATCTGGATCGCCACGGCGCTGCGCGCCTCGCGATGACGCGTCTGCTGAGCGATGTTTGTGAAGACTGCGCTGGCCGGGGAGGGCAGGACAGTCAATGCCAGTTAATAAATCCTGTTTATCGATCCATCCGGGCTTTGTATTTGAATCTGGTATACGTCCCCGGCCATCCTAAATTTTATCGGGAGGCAACCACGGGGCCGCCCGGTCCAACGAACCCGAAAAGGGAGTGGAACGGATGCCCGAACGCCGGGGCTGGGACGCCGAGTTGGCGCGTGACGTGATCGCATCGCACGGTGCGACCGAAGGGCCCTTGTTGCCCATCCTGCACGACCTGCAGTCGATCTTCGGCCATGTGCCGCGCGAGGCGGTGCCGCTGCTCGCCGACGCGCTGAACCTGTCCCGCGCCGAGGTGCACGGGGTCATCACCTTCTATCACGATTTCCGGCGCGAGCCGGCGGGCCGCCATGTGTTGAAGCTGTGCCAGGCCGAGGCCTGCCAGTCGATGGGCGCGCGCGACCTGGCCGAGCATCTGCGGCGGCGGCTCGATATCGGCCTGCACGAGACCACGGCGGACGGGCGGATCACGGTCGAGCCGGTCTACTGCCTCGGCAATTGCGCCTGCGCCCCCTCGGCCATGGCCGACGGCGAGCTGGTCGGGCGGGTCGACGCCCGGCGGCTGGACCGCATCGTCGACAAGATGGAAGGCTGGGGGGAGGCGACGCCGTGAAGGTCTTCGTCCCCCGTGACGCTTCCGCAATTTCGGTCGGTGCCGACGACGTCGCCCGCGCGATCCAGGCCGAGGCTGCCGCCCGCGGCATCGAGCTGCAGCTCGTCCGCAACGGCTCGCGCGGCCTGCTCTGGCTGGAGCCCTTCGTCGAGGTCGAGACCCGGGATGGCCGCATCGGCTACGGCCCGGTCGCGCCGGAAGACGTGCCCGGCCTGTTCGCCGCCGGCTTCGCCGAGGACGGCGACCACCCGCTGCGCCAGGGCCGGCCGGAGGAGATCCCCTATCTCGCCCGGCAGCAGCGCCTGACCTTCGCCCGCTGCGGCATCACCGACCCGCTGTCGCTCGACGACTACGAGGCGCATGACGGGCTGAAGGGCCTGCGCAACGCGCTCGCCATGGAGCCGGCCGCGATCGTCGAGACGGTCACGGCATCCGGCCTGCGCGGCCGCGGCGGCGCCGGTTTCCCGACCGGCATCAAGTGGCGCACCGTGCTGCAGGCCGAGGCCGACCGCAAATACGTCGTCTGCAACGCCGACGAGGGCGACAGCGGCACCTTCGCCGACCGCATGATCATGGAGGGCGACCCCTTCCTCCTGATCGAGGGCATGATCATCGCCGGCATCGCCACCGGCGCCACCAAGGGCTTCATCTACATCCGCTCGGAATACCCAGCAGCGGTGGCGGCGATGAACGCGGCGATCGACATCGCCTATCAGCGCCGCCTGCTCGGTCCCAGCGTGCTCGACAGCGGCAAGCGCTTCGACCTCGAGGTCCGGGTCGGCGCCGGCGCCTATATCTGCGGCGAGGAGACCTCGCTGCTGGAGAGCCTGGAGGGCAAGCGCGGCATGGTCCGGCCGAAGCCGCCCCTGCCGGCGATCGAAGGCCTGTTCGGCCGCCCGACCGTGATCAACAACGTGCTGTCGCTGACCTCGGTGCCGATCATCCTCGACAAGGGCGCCGCCTTCTACGCCGATTACGGCACCGGCCGGTCGCGCGGCACCCAGCCGCTGCAACTCGCTGGGAATGTCAAACGCGGCGGGCTGGTCGAGGTCGCCTTCGGCCTGACCCTGCGCCAGCTGATCGAGGAGTTCGGCGGCGGCACCGCCAGCGGCCGGCCGTTACGCGCGGTGCAGGTCGGCGGCCCGCTTGGCGCCTATTTCCCCGAGAGCCTGCTCGACACGCCGCTCGACTACGAGGCGATGGCGGCGAAGAAGGGCATGCTCGGCCATGGCGGGGTTGTGGTGTTCGACGACCGCGTCGACCTCGCCGTCCAGGCCCGCTTCGCCATGGAGTTCTGCGCCGTCGAAAGCTGCGGCAAGTGCACGCCCTGCCGCATCGGCTCGACCCGCGGCGCCGAGGTGATCGACAAGATCATCGCCAACCGGGATACCGGCGGGCACGAGCTCGGCCGCAACCTGACGCTGCTCGAGGACCTCTGCGAGACCATGCTCGACGGCTCGCTCTGCGCCCTCGGCGGCCTCACCCCCTATCCGGTGCTCAGCGCCCTGACCCATTTCCCCGAGGATTTCGACCACGCGCCCGCCCCGGCGCAGGCGGCGGAGTAAGGAGGCCATCGAATGGCTCTCGTGAAGGAACAGGATTTCGGGACCCCGGCGCGGACCTCGCCGATCCTGGTGACGCTGGAGGTCGATGGCCAGACCGTGACCGTGCCGGCCGGCACCTCGGTGATGCGCGCGGCGGCGGAGGTCGAGACCGCGATCCCGAAGCTGTGCGCGACCGACAGCCTGGAAGCCTTCGGCTCCTGCCGCCTCTGCGTCGTCGAGATCGAGGGACGGCGCGGCACGCCGGCCTCCTGCACCACGCCGGTCGAGCCCGGGATGAAGGTGCGGACGCAGTCGCCGAAGCTGGCGAAGCTGCGCCGGAACGTGATGGAGCTGTACATCTCCGACCATCCGCTGGACTGCCTGACCTGCGCCGCCAACGGCGATTGCGAGCTGCAGGACATGGCCGGCGTCGTCGGGCTGCGCGAGGTGCGCTACGGCTATGACGGCGCCAACCACCTGGTCGGCGAGAAGGACACCTCCAACCCGTACTTCACCTTCGACCCGACCAAGTGCATCGTCTGCTCGCGCTGCGTCCGGGCCTGTGAGGAGGTGCAGGGCACCTTCGCCCTGACCATCGACGGGCGCGGCTTCGCCTCCGTCGTCTCGGCCGGCCAGGATGACGGCTTCAAGGACAGCGAATGCGTCTCCTGCGGCGCCTGCGTCCAGGCCTGCCCAACCGCGACGCTGATGGAGAACAGCATCATCGAGGCCGGGCAGCCGGAGCATTCGGTGGTGACCACCTGCGCCTATTGCGGCGTCGGCTGCGCCTTCAAGGCCGAGATGCAGGGCACCGAGGTGGTGCGGATGACGCCGTACAAGGACGGCAAGGCCAATCACGGCCACAGCTGCGTCAAGGGCCGCTTCGCCTGGGGCTACGCCACCCACCGGGACCGGATCACCAAGCCGATGATCCGGAAGAAGATCACCGATCCCTGGCGCGAGGTGTCGTGGGAGGAGGCGATCGCCTATGCCGCCTCCGAGCTGAAGCGGATCCAGGCCACCTATGGCCGCGACGCGATCGGCGGCATCACCTCCTCGCGCTGCACCAACGAGGAGACGTTCCTCGTCCAGAAGATGATCCGGGCGGCTTTCGGCAACAACAATGTCGACACCTGCGCCCGGGTCTGCCACTCGCCGACCGGCTACGGCCTGAAGACCACCTTTGGCACCTCGGCCGGCACCCAGGATTTCGACAGCGTCGACGAATCCGACGTGATCGTGGTGATCGGCGCCAACCCGACCGATGCGCATCCGGTCTTCGCCAGCCGGATGAAGCGCCGGCTGCGAGAGGGCGCCCGGCTGATCGTAGTCGATCCGCGCCGCATCGACCTGGTGAAGTCGGCTCACGTCAAGGCCGATTACCATCTGCAGCTCAAGCCCGGCACCAATGTCGCGATCGTCAACGCTCTGGCGCATGTGATCGTGACCGAGGGGCTGGCGGCGGACGACTACATCCGCGAGCGCTGCGATCTCGAGGAGTTCTCGCGCTGGGCCGCCTTCATCGCCGATCCGCGCCATGCGCCGGAGGCGGTGGAGGAGATCACCGGCGTGCCGGCGGCCGAGGTGCGAGCGGCGGCGCGGCTCTACGCCACCGGCGGCAACGGCGCGATCTATTACGGCCTCGGCGTCACCGAGCACAGCCAGGGGTCGACCATGGTCATGGGCATGGCCAACCTGGCCATGCTGACCGGCAACATCGGCCGGCGCGGCGTCGGGGTGAACCCGCTGCGTGGCCAGAACAACGTCCAGGGCTCCTGCGACATGGGGTCCTTCCCGCACGAATTCTCGGGCTATCGTCACGTCTCCGACGACGCGACGCGGCAGATCTTCGAGGAGATGTGGGGCGTGCCGCTGTCCTCCGAGCCGGGGCTGCGCATCCCGAACATGCTCGATGCCGCGGTCGAGGGCACCTATAAGGGCATCTACATCCAGGGCGAGGACATCGCCCAGTCCGACCCCGACGTGAAGCACGTCACCGCCGGCCTAGCGGCGATGGAATGCGTCATCGTCCAGGACCTGTTCCTGAACGAGACCGCCAGCTACGCCCATATCTTCCTGCCCGGCTCCTCCTTCCTCGAGAAGGATGGCACCTTCACCAATGCCGAGCGGCGGATCAGCCGCGTCCGGCGCGCCATCCCGCCCAAGGCCGGCTATGCCGACTGGGAGGCGACGATGATGCTGTCCGAGGCGCTGGGCTATCCGATGCGCTACAGCCACCCGAGCGAGATCATGGACGAGATCGCCCGGACCACGCCCACCTTCAAGGGTGTCTCCTATCAGCGGCTGGACGAACTCGGCTCGGTGCAGTGGCCGTGCAACGACGCGGCGCCCGAGGGCACGCCGATCATGCATATCGACCGCTTCGTGCGCGGCTCGGGCCGGTTCATGATCACCGAGTTCGTGCCGACCGAGGAGCGCACGGGCCCGCGCTTCCCGCTGGTGCTGACCACCGGCCGCATCCTCAGCCAGTACAATGTCGGCGCTCAGACCCGGCGCACCGACAACGTCGCCTGGCACGACGAGGACGTGCTGGAGATCCACCCGTCCGATGCCGAGAACCGCGGCATCCGCGACGGCGACTGGGTGGCGCTGGCCAGCCGGTCGGGCGAGACCAGTCTGCGGGCCAGGATCTCCGACCGGATGCAGCCAGGCGTCGTCTACACCACTTTCCACCATGCCGAGACCGGCGCCAACGTGGTCACCACCGACTATTCCGACTGGGCCACGAACTGCCCGGAATACAAGGTGACGGCGGTGCAGGTGCGGCGGGTGAACCACCTCTCCGACTGGCAGATCGCCTATCGCGAGCTGCGCGAGAAGACGATCCGGATCGAGCAGCCGCAGGAGGCGGCGGAGTAGCATGGCCCTGCCCCCCACCAAACTCCCGGCGACCGATCTGCGCCTGCCGGCCCGGCGGCTGACCCGGGACGACCGGGCCGAGCCGGTGGAGGAGGTGGTCGCGGCCGAGGTGCCGGTGGCGCTGGTCTACAACGGCCTGTCCTATGCCGTGATGATGGCGTCGCCGGCCGACCTCGAGGACTTCGCCCTCGGCTTCAGCCTGACCGAAGGCTTGGCCGAGGCGCCAGCGGATCTGACGATCGAGGCGGTCATTGCCGACGAGGAACGTGGCGTCGAGGTGCGGATGGCGCTGCGCGGTGCCCATTTCGCCCAGATGCTGCAAAAGGTGCGGAACATCACCGGCCGGACCGGCTGCGGCATCTGCGGCACCAGCGACCTCGACACCCTGCACGGCCGCAAGCGCCGCGCCCCGAAGCCGATCGAGGTGGAGCGGGCGGCGATCCGCCGGGCGCTGCACGACCTGGACGCGTTCCAGGACATCCGCAGCCGCACCGGCGCCGTCCATGCCGCCGCCTGGGCCGATCGCGACGGCCGGATCCGGCTGGTGCGCGAGGATGTCGGCCGGCACAACGCGCTCGACAAGCTGGTCGGCGCCCTGGCCCGGGCCGGCATCGACGCCGGGCAGGGCTTCTGCGTCATCACCAGCCGATGCAGCTTCGAGATGGTGCAGAAGGCGGCGGCGGCCGGCATCCCGATCGTGATCGCGATCTCGGCGCCGACGACGCTGGCCATCGACACGGCCAAGGCGGCCGGGGTCACCCTGGTCGCCTTCGCCCGCGGCGACGCGATGACCGCCTACACCGATTTCTCCCCACTGCTTCCAGCCAAGGTCGAGGCATGAGCGCCGACAAGATCACCCGCATGGCGAACCAGATCGCCGGCTTCTTCGCCGCCTATCCGAAGGAGGAGGCGGTGGCCGGGGTGCGCAAGCATATCCAGGACTTCTGGGAGCCGCGCATGAAGGAGCAGATCCGCGCCAAGGTAGCGGCGAAGAACACCGAGTTGAACCCTCTGGTGGTGGAGGCGGTGGAGACCCTGCCACGCTGAGCCTGCAGCGAAGCCCTGCGCAGCGGTGGACGGCGAGCCGCGGCCGGTTATGATGGCCGCGGTGCAGCGCCGGGGTCTCCATGGGGTCCATCACCGCGTCGGTCAAGCGCTACGAGTTCTGGCTCGAGGACCAGCTCGGCCGGCAGCTCGTCCAGGCCGATCTCGACCGGAAGCACCGGAAGATGGAGGACAGCGATTTCCTCTTCCTGCGCGCCACCTGCTTCCGCTGGGCCGAAACCGCACATGAGCTGTGCCCGGGCCTGATGGACGCGCCGCGGGTGGTCGCGGTCGGCGACGCCCATATCGGCAATTTCGGACTGTGGCGCGACGCCGAGGGGCGGCTGGTCTGGGGCGTCAACGACTTCGACGAGGCGGCGGAGACGCCCTATGCGCTGGACCTCGTCCGCCTCGCCGCCAGCGCCCTCCTGGCGCGCAGCCGCGACCGCTCGGTCTCGGCCGACGAGGTCTGCGCCGCGATCCTCGGCGGCTATGTCGAAGGGCTGCGGGCGCCCGGCGCCTTCGTGCTGGAACGCCGGCACCTGTGGCTGCGCGACCTGGTGGTGGCGAGCGACGAGAGGCGCGAGCGGTTCTGGGCGGAGCTGGAGGACCTGCCGCGCGAATCGCCGCCGCGCGGCTGTCGCGAGGCGCTGGCCGCGGCGATGCCCGATCCGGATCTCGCCGTCGTCACCGCCCGGCGGACGGCGGGGATCGGCAGCCTCGGCCGGCCGCGCTGGGTCGCCATCGCCGACTGGCATGGCGGACCGGTGGCGCGCGAGGCCAAGCCGCTGCTGCCATCCGCCTGGTCGCTGGTCCGGGGCGGCGACCGCAAGATCCGCTTCGCCGAGATCGCCTCCGGCAGGTTCCGCGTTCCCGACCCCTGGCTCAAGGCGCGCAAGGGCATCGTCGTCCGCCGCCTGGCACCGAACAGCCGCAAGCTCGACTTCCCGGCCCTGGCCGATCACGGCCCAGCGCGCCGCCTCCTCACCGCGATGGGGGCGGAGCTGGCCAATCTCCACTCCGCCCGCCGCTCGCGCGCCCGCGCCATCGCCGCTGATCTCGAGGCGCGCAAGCCGGCCTGGCTGCGCGATGCCGCCGGCAAGGTGGCCGAGGCGACGCGGCAGGATCGGGTGGAGTGGCGGAGACGGCGGTAAGGGCGTCCGAAATCATGCACGCCCTCCCAAATGGGGGTGTCGGGCCGGTCCCGGATCGCGGACACTCCGACTACCGCCTCGACCCGGTCGGGGTGGCCGGCGAAGGCTTCGCCGGACTGACTCCATTGCTCCACTTCAAGGCCGGCCCGCACCGCAACCGGGCCGGCTTCTTTTCCATGGTCGGAGAGCACAAACGAAAACGGCGCCTCGGGAAGGCGCCGTGGAACCGGTTTGGAAATGGTCGGAGTGAGAGGATTCGAACCTCCGGCTTCTACGTCCCGAACGTAGCGCTCTACCAGGCTGAGCTACACTCCGTCGCACCGGCGGATGGGCTTATAGCGAGACTGGCGGGGGGCTGCAAGGCCTGTGTCGCAGTTCCGTCAGAAATCCCGCTCGACCACGAACTCGACCACGTCCTCCAAAGCCTTGCGCATCGGCGAGACAGGCAGGAGGCGAATCGCCCGGATGGCATTCTCGGCATGGGCGCGTGCCGCCGCCATGCTGTCGGCCAGCGCGTCGTGGCGCTGCAGCAGGGCCACGGCGTGGTCGAGATCCTGCTCGCTCTGCTGGCCCTCCTCCAGCGTCTGGCGCCAGAAGCCGCGCTCCTCCTCGCCGCCGCGCTCCACCGCCAGGATCACCGGCAGGGTGATCTTGCCCTCGCGGAAATCATCGCCGATGGTCTTGCCCAGGCGGGCCTGGCGGGCGGAATAGTCCAGCACGTCGTCGACGATCTGGAAGGCGATGCCCAGCTCCGTGCCGAAGTCGCGCATGGCGGCGCATTCGGCCGGGCTTCGGTCGGCGACCACGGCGCCGATCTCGCAGGCCGCGGCGAACAGCTCCGCCGTCTTGGCGCGGATGATCCGGAGATAGGTGTCGCGGCTGGTCACCGTGTCGTGCGCCGCCGAAAGCTGCAGCACCTCGCCCTCGGCGATCACGGCCGAGGCATTGGCCAGGATGCGCAGCGTGTCGATCGACCCGTCCTCGACCATCACCTGGAAGGCGCGGGAGAACAGGAAGTCGCCGACCAGCACGCTGGCCTGGTTGCCGAACACGACGTTGGCCGAGGCCTGGCCGCGGCGCAGGTCGCTCTCGTCGACCACGTCGTCGTGCAAGAGGGTGGCGGTGTGGATGAACTCGACCGCGGCGGCGAGGCCGATGTGGCGGCGGCCGGGATGGCCGCAGAGCCGGGCCGAGGCGAGGGTCAGGACCGGCCGGATGCGCTTGCCGCCAGAGGCGATGAGATAGCCGGCGAGCTGCGGGATCAGCTCGACCGAGCTCTGCATCCGCTCCAGGATCAGGGTATTGACCGCTTCCAGATCCCCGGCGACGAGGGCGGTCAGGCGGTCGAGGGCGCCGGCGTCGGCGGCCGGCTCCGGCGGCGGGGACTCGGCTCTCGTCGCTCCAAGACTGGCGGTCAAGCCCGGCTCCTCAACATCGACTTCCGATCTCCGGCTCCGGCCTGCAGCAGATGCGGCGATCCGGACCGGATTGTGTCACCATGACCCGTGTGTGCGCTGCATAGACGAGAAATCGGCCCCGTGAAAGAGCTTCTGCGAACCAATGACCCGGTCCGGCTGTCCTTTCTGACGGCGCTGCTGGCGGATGCGCGGATCGAAAGCATCATCCTTGATATGCACACATCGGTGCTGGAAGGAAGCCTGGGCATCTTGCCGCGCCGCTTGATGGTGGCGGCCGAGGACTGGACCAGAGCGCGCTACGTTCTGCTCTCCGCGGGGGAAAGCCTGCCCGATGCCTGAGGGGCAGGCGGGAACTGCCCCGGCCGGCGAGGACCGGCTGCTCGGCGGGCGGGTCCGCCTGCTGCAGCCGCGCGACGGTTACCGCGCCGCGATCGACCCGGTGCTGCTGGCCGCCGCGGTGCCGGCCGGACCCGGCGAGCGCGTGGTCGATCTCGGCTGCGGCGTCGGCGCGGCGCTGCTCTGCCTCGCCGCGCGTTGTCCGGAGGTCTCGGTCACCGGGGTCGAGCGCGACCCCGGCCTGGCGTCGCTGGCGCGCGACAATCTCGAGCTGAACGGGCTGGCTGGCCGCGCCGCGATCGTCGAGGGCAGCGTCGCCGATCCGGTCCCGGGCGCGCCCTTCGACCGGGCGATGATGAACCCGCCCTTCCTGCCGCCGGGCCGCGGCCGCGCCTCTGGCCATCCGGTCAAGGCCGCGGCGAATGTCGAGGGCGGGCTCGATCTCGCGGGCTGGGTCGCCGCCGCGGCGCGGGCGCTGAAGCCGCGCGGCTGGCTGACCCTGATCCACCGTGCCGACCGGATCGACGAGATCTGCGCCGCGCTGCGGCCCGCCTTCGGCTCGCTGACCCTGTTCCCGCTCTGGCCCAGGGCCGGGGAGGCGGCGCGGCGGGTGCTGGTGCAGGCGCGGCGGGGCGGCCGATCGCCCGCCGTGCTCGCGGCCGGGCTGGTGCTGCATGAAGCCGACGGAAGCTTCACGACAGCGGCGCAGGCGGTGCTGCGCGACGCGACGCCGCTCCATCTTTGAAGCAGGGCCTTTTGCAATCGCGCTGCGGCGGGCCATATCCTGCCGACGGCAACCGATCGAGAGCGCATCCATGGGCCTTCTGTCCCGACTTTCCTTCCTCGGCCGCGGCGACACACCGCTGGTGACCGTGCTGGCGCTGCGCGGCGTGATCGGCGGCGGGCGCGGCTTCCTGGTCCAGGGCCTGTCGATGGAGAAGCTGGCCCGCCCGATCGCCGCCGCCTTTAGCGCCAAGCGCCTGGCCGCAGTGGCGCTGCTGGTCAACTCCCCCGGCGGGTCGCCGGTGCAGTCCTCGCTGATCGCACGCCGCATCCGCGACCTGGCGGACGAGAAGAAGGTGCCGGTCTACGCCTTCGTCGAGGACGTCGCCGCCTCGGGCGGCTATTGGCTGGCCTGCGCCGCCGACGAGATCTGGGTCGACGACGCCTCGATCATCGGCTCGATCGGCGTGGTTTCCGCGGGCTTCGGCTTCCAGGACGCGATCGCGCGCGTCGGGGTTGAGCGCCGGGTGCACACGGCCGGCACGCGCAAGGCGATCCTCGATCCGTTCCAGCCCGAGAAGCCGGAGGACGTGGCCAAGCTGGAGGAGCTGCAGCGCGAGATCCACGCCGCCTTCATCGCCCATATCCGCGCCCGCCGCGGCGGGCGGCTGACGGCGGACGATGCCACATTGTTCAACGGCGAGTTCTGGACCGGGGCTAGGGGCCGGGCGCTCGGCCTCGTCGATGGCATCGGCCATGCCCATGCCGTGCTGCGCGCCAAGTTCGGGCCGAAGGTGCGGCTGAAGCTTGTGCAGCAGCCGACCGGCTGGCTGCGCCGCCTGACCCGGGCCGACAGCCTGGCCGCCGCCGCCATGGACAGCGCCGTTGGCGCAGTGGAGGATCGGCTGCTCTGGTCCCGCTACGGGCTGTAAGGACGCCTATGCTCGGCAAGATCTTCGTCGCGGTCGCTCTGGTGGTCGGCGTGCTCTGGCTGATGGGCATGCTCCGCCGCGTCGGCATGGCCCGCGAGGCGGCCGCCCGGCGTGATGCGCTGTCGCAGCAGCACCGGTCCCGGCCGGCCGTGAAGGGGGCCGAGGACCTGGTCCGCTGCCCCCGGTGCGGCGCCTACCACGCCGACGGCCTCGGGCATCGCTGCGAGAGATAGGAGTGGAAGCGCCGGTTCGGCGCTCCCCCGCTTGAAGCCTCACGTCTGGCGCCCTATGGTGCGCGGCCTTCCTTCAGCGCCAGCCCGAGACATGCCGACGGTCGCCCCACCCCCGAAGAGTTTCCAGGAGATCATCCTACGGCTGCAGAGTTTCTGGGCCGCCCAGGGATGCGTGATCCTGCAGCCCTACGACATGGAGGTCGGTGCCGGCACCTCGCATCCGGCGACGACGCTGCGCTCGCTCGGCCCCGATCGGGTGTGGAACTGCGCCTATGTCCAGCCCTCGCGCCGGCCGAAGGACGGGCGCTACGGCGAGAACCCGAACCGGCTGCAGCACTATTACCAGTTTCAGGTGCTGATGAAGCCGGCGCCGGCGGATTCGCAGGACCTGTATCTGCAGAGCCTCTATGCCCTCGGCATCGACCCGGAACTCCACGACATCCGCTTCGTCGAGGACGACTGGGAGAACCCGACGCTCGGCGCCTGGGGTCTCGGCTGGGAGGTCTGGTGCGACGGCATGGAGGTGACCCAGTACACCTATTTCCAGCAGGTCGGCGGCATCGAATGCGACCCGGTGCCGGTCGAGCTGACCTACGGGCTGGAGCGGCTGGCGATGTATCTCCTGGACGTGAAGAGCGTCTACGACCTGCCGTTCAATGATCCGCAGACGCCAGGCGCCAAGCGTTACGGCGACGTGTTCCTGCGGGCCGAGCGCGAATACTCGGCCTATAACTTCGAGCACGCCGACACCGCCGTCCTGCTGCGCCATTTCGAGGATGCGGAGCGCGAGTGCCGGTCCCTCTTGGATCGCCGCCTGGCGCTGCCGGCTTATGACCAGTGCCTGAAGGCCGGCCACACCTTTAACCTGCTCGACGCCCGCGGCGTGATCTCCGTGGTCGAGCGCGCCGCTTATATCGGCCGCGTGCGCGACCTCGCCCGGGCCTGCTGCCGACTCTGGCTGGACGCCGCCTGACATGGCCGAATTCCTGCTCGAACTCTTCTCCGAGGAGATCCCGGCCCGCATGCAGGCGCGGGCGGCGGAGGATCTGAAGTCGCTGGTCACCGACGCGCTGAAGGCGGCTGGGCTCAGCTTCGACCGCGCCGAGGCCTTGGTCACGCCGCGGCGCCTCGCCTTGGTGGTCGACGGGCTGCCGGCGGCCCGCCCCGACGTGGTCGAGGAACGCAAGGGCCCGCGGGTCGACGCACCCCAGCAGGCGATCGACGGTTTCCTGAAGTCGACCGGGCTGACGCTCGACCAGTGCGAGCAACGCGACACGCCCAAGGGCAAGATCTGGTTCGCCAGCCTGACCATCCCGGGCGGCCCGACCGCGGAGCTGCTGCCGGAGGTGATCCGCAAGGCGATCCTCGGCCTGCCCTGGCCCAAGTCGATGCGCGCGGCGGAGGAGGTGGTGCGCTGGGTGCGCCCGCTGCACCACGTGCTGGCGCTGTTCGATGGCAAGCTGGTGCCGTTCCGCTACGACCTGCACAAGCCCGACATCGACGGCTCGGGCGAGGGGGCAAGGGCCGCGATCGACTCGACGGTCGGCCACCGCTTCCTGGCGCCCGGGCGGATCACGGTGACCGGCTTCGCCGACTACCAGGCGAAGCTGGGCGACGCCTATGTCGTGCTCGACCGCGAGGAGCGGAAGGCGCTGATCAGGGCGCAGGTCGAGACCCAGGCGAAGGCCGCGGGCCTCGTGCTGCGCGACGACCCTGGCCTGCTGGAGGAGGTGGCGGGGCTGGTCGAATGGCCGGTGACCCATCTCGGCCGCATCGACGAGGCCTTCATGGAGGTGCCGGAGGAGGTGCTGGTCACCTCGATGCGGACGCATCAGCGCTACTTCGCCCTGGAGGGGGCGGACGGGAAGCTGGCGGCGCGCTTCGCCGTGGTCGCCAACACCGAGACCAAGGACGGCGGCACCACCGTCGTCGCAGGCAACGAGCGGGTGCTGCGCGCCCGCCTGTCCGACGCCAGGTTCTTCTGGGACCAGGACCGCAAGACCCCGCTGGAGAGCCGCGTCCGGGACCTGGAGCCGATCATCTTCCATGCCAAGCTCGGCAGCGTGGCGCAGAAGGTCGAGCGCCTGGCGGCGCTGGCCGCTTGGCTGGCGTCGAAGCTCGGCGCGGACCCGGCCCGGGCGGAGCGCGCGGCGCGGCTGGCCAAGGCCGATCTGACCACCGGCATGGTCGGCGAGTTCCCGGAGCTGCAGGGCCTGATGGGCCGCTACTATGCGCTGGCCCAGGGCGAGCCGGCGGAGGTCGCCGAGGCGATTGCCGACCACTACAAGCCGCTGGGCCCGAGCGACCGCTGCCCGACCGCGCCGGTCTCGATCGCCGTGGCGCTGGCCGACAAGCTCGACACCCTGGCCGGCTTCTTCGCCATCGACGAGAAGCCGACCGGCAGCCGCGACCCTTACGCGCTGCGGCGCGCCGCCCTCGGCGTGATCCGGCTGATCGTCGAGAATCGCGCCGCCCTGCCGCTGCGCGAGGCCTTCGCCACCGCCCATCGGCTGTATGAGAGCGGGGCGGCTGCGGGTTACGCACGCATGGAGCAGTCGCGCGACGCGGGCGATCGTATCCCCGAGACGGTCCAGGGTGGCCGCCCGCCGGCGACGCCGCTGCGCGACCAGGTCACGGTGGTGGAGGAGCTGCTGTCCTTCATCGCCGACCGGCTGAAGGTGGCGATGCGCGAGAAGGGCGTGCGCCACGACCTGATCGACGCTGTCTTCGCTGTCAGCGGCGAAGACGACCTGCTCCGCCTCCTGGGCCGGGTGGAGGCCCTGGATGCGTTCCTGCACACCGAGGACGGCGCGAATCTTCTGGTGGCCTATCGTCGTGCTGCCAACATCGTCCGGATCGAGCGCAAGAAGGACGGGGTCGACGCCTTCGGCGAGGTCGATCCCGCCCGCTTCGCCATGGCGCAGGAGCGGGCGCTGTTCGAGCGGCTGGAGGCGGATGCGCAGCCTCTGCGCTCGGCCCTGGCGGCCGGCGACTTCGGCGGGGCGGTGACCACGCTGGCCGGCTGGCGACAGGATGTCGACGCCTTCTTCGATGCGGTGCTGGTCAACGACCCGGACGAGGGGCTGCGCCGCAACCGTCTGGCACTGCTCGAGGATCTGGCGCACTCGATGGACGCCGTCGCCGACTTCTCGCGGGTCGAGGGGTAATGGAGAGATCGGGTTTGCACTCGCGAACCCGGTCCTGCCTCAGCGTCGCAGCTCCATCTCAGTCGCGCGGCCGAAAACGGTACCACGATCGGGTGAATTGTGGTCCGGCCGCGCGCATGAGACAGATTCGTTCGTGTTTCTTCACGGATGAGACGGCATCGGCATGCACGCGCCGGAGCCCTCGAACACTCATTGTTCGCTATGCTCGCTTATCAAATGCGCGCAGATTTTCATCTTCGCCCTTAGCAGTTTCATCGTCGTCCATGTTGCATTGCAAACTGATAAAACTCTGAGGAATTCCGCGGTTTTTTCTGCGCTTGACTTCATCGTCCCGCTGCGGTGCAAGACACGGAACACGCACAGGGATCAAACCGTTGTTCCCGCTGCGCTGGATCTAGGCGGAGGTACGATGATTCCGACCGCGTGGGCCCCTGACGTCGCCGACTATCCGTCGCCGGCCTGCACGCCCGGTCCGGGGCCGGCGTACCGCTTCCGCCGTTTCCGGTCTAAGATCGGACCAACGTCTCCCACGAACGCCAAGGCGGAGAAAAGAACGAAATGACCAAATGGGTCTACGGCTTCGGGAACGGCAAGGCCGATGGCCGCGCCGAGATGCGCAACCTCCTCGGCGGCAAGGGGGCCAACCTCGCCGAGATGAGCGTCCTGGGGCTGCCGGTGCCGCCCGGCTTCACCATCACCACCGAGGTCTGCACCTATTTCTACGACCATGGCCGGACCTATCCCGACGATCTGAAGGACCAGGTGCAGGCGGCGCTGGCCCAGATCGAAGGCCTGGTCGGCGCCAGGTTCGGCGACCAGGCCAACCCGCTGCTGGTCTCGGTCCGCTCCGGTGCCCGCGCCTCCATGCCGGGCATGATGGACACGGTGCTCAATCTCGGCCTGAATGACGAGACCGTGCTGGGCCTTGCCGCCCGCACCGGCGACGAGCGCTTCGCCTATGACAGCTACCGCCGCTTCATCCAGATGTACGGCGACGTTGTGCTGGGGGTGGAGCACTACCGCTTCGAGGACGAGCTCGAGGGCATCAAGCGCGACCGCGGCGTGGCACTCGACACCGAGCTGACGGCCGAGGACCTGAAGACCCTGGTCGACCGGTACAAGGGCGTGGTCGAGACCGATCTCGGCAAACCCTTCCCGCAGGATCCGCAGGACCAGATCTGGGGCGCGATCGGCGCGGTGTTCGGCTCCTGGATGAACCAGCGCGCCATCACCTATCGCCGGCTGCACGACATCCCGTCGAGCTGGGGCACCGCGGTCACCGTCCAGGCCATGGTGTTCGGCAACATGGGCGACGACTGTGCCACCGGCGTCGCCTTCACCCGCAATCCGTCGACCGGCGAAGACGCCTTCTATGGCGAGTACTTGGTCAATGCCCAGGGCGAGGACGTGGTCGCCGGCATCCGCACGCCGCAGACCCTGAGCAAGGTGGCGCGCGAGGCGTCGGGCAGCGACCTGCCGTCGATGGAAGAGACCATGCCGGAGACTTACCGGCAGCTCTGCGATGTCCGCGAGAAGCTGGAACAGCACTACCGCGACATGCAGGACATCGAGTTCACGGTCCAGCAAGGCCGCCTCTACATCCTGCAGACCCGCAACGGCAAGCGCACCGCCGCCGCGGCGCTGCGCATCGCGGTCGAGCTGGCGAATGACGGGCTGATCGACAAGCGGGAGGCGGTGCGCCGGGTCGAGCCGCAGGCGCTCGACCAGCTGCTGCACCCGACTCTCGACCCGAAGGCCAGGCGCGAGGTCATCGCCCGCGGCTTGCCGGCCTCGCCCGGCGCCGCCTCCGGCAAGATCGTGCTGACGGCGGACGAGGCCGAGACCCTGGCCCAGATGGGCGAGAAGGTCATTCTGGTGCGCGAGGAGACCAGCCCCGAGGACATCCACGGCATGCATGCCGCCGCCGGTATCCTGACCACCCGCGGCGGCATGACCAGCCACGCGGCCGTGGTCGCCCGCGGCATGGGCCGGGCCTGCGTCTCCGGCGCCGGTGAGCTGCGCATCGACCCGAAGGCGAAGACCGTCTCGGTCGGCAGTGTCACGCTCAAGGCCGGTGATGTCATTACCATCGACGGTGCCGCCGGCGAGGTGATGAAGGGCGAGGTGCCGACGGTGCAGCCCGAGCTGTCGGGCGACTTCGCCATGCTGATGGGCTGGGCCGACGAGGTGCGGCGGATGAAGATCCGCACCAATGCCGAGACCCCGCTCGACGCCCGCACCGCGCGCAAGTTCGGCGCCGAGGGCATCGGCCTGTGCCGGACCGAGCACATGTTTTTCGAAGCCGACCGCATCACCGCCGTGCGCCGCATGATCGTGGCCGAATCGGTGGAGGCGCGGAAGGTGGCGTTGGCCGAGATCCTGCCGATGCAGCGGCAGGACTTCGTCGAGCTGTTCACCATCATGGCCGGCCTGCCGGTGACCATCCGGCTGCTCGACCCGCCGCTGCACGAGTTCCTGCCGCGGACCGAGGAGGATCTGGAGGAGGTCGCCCGGACCGCCGGGGTCGATCTCGGCCGGGTGCGGCACCGCACGGCGCAGCTGCACGAGACCAACCCGATGCTCGGCCATCGCGGCTGCCGCCTCGGCATCTCCTTCCCGGAGATCTACGAGATGCAGGCGCGGGCGATCTTCGAGGCGGTGGCCGAGGTCAAGGCCGCGACCGGCGAGACGGTGACGCCGGAGATCATGATCCCGCTCGCCTTCTCGAAGAAGGAGCTCGACATCCTCAAGGCTGCGATCGTGGCGGTGGCCACCGCGGTGGAGAAGGAGAAGGAGATCAAGCTCGACTTCCTGGTCGGCACCATGATCGAGCTGCCGCGCGCCGCGCTGCGGGCGCATGAGCTGGCGGAGACGGCGGAGTTCTTCTCCTTCGGCACCAACGACCTGACCCAGACCACCTTCGGCATCAGCCGCGACGATGCCGGCACCTTCCTGCCGGACTACACCCGCGCCGGGATCCTGGAGCAGGATCCCTTCGTCACTCTCGACCGTGACGGGGTGGGCGAGTTGGTGTCGCTGGCGGCAGAGCGCGGCCGCAAGACCCGCAGCGGCATCAAGCTCGGCATCTGCGGCGAGCATGGTGGCGACCCGGCCTCGATCCATTTCTGCGAATCGGTCGGGCTCGACTACGTCTCCTGCTCGCCTTACCGCGTGCCGATCGCCCGCCTGGCCGCGGCCCAGGCGGCGCTGCGCTCCGAGGTCAAGGCCGAGTAGGCGGATGGATCTCGCCGCCGCGCTCCGCACCGATGTCCTGACGACGCCGGACGGGGCGCGGCTGCGCTGGGCTGTGTGGTCGGAGCCGGAAGGTCGGGTGCGCGGCACCGTCCTGATCCTGAACGGCCGCAGCGAGTTCATCGAGAAGTACCGCGAGACCGCGGGCGAGTTCGTCGCCCGCGGTTTTCGCGTTTTCGGCTTCGACTGGCGCGGCCAGGGCCTGTCCTCCCGTACTCCGGCGGGGGACGAGACCGGCCATTACGACAGCTTCGACCCGCTGGTGCACGATGCGGCGCTGATTGCCGACCGGGTGGTACGGCCGGCGGGGGAGGGGCCGCTGATTCTGCTCGGCCATTCCATGGGCGGGCATATGGCCCTGCGCCTGCTGGCGGTCCGGCCGGATCTGGCGGCCGGCGCGATCCTGACCGCGCCGATGGTGGCGCCGATCGCCGTGGCCTATGCCCGGCAGGCGGCACGGCTGCTCTCCCCCATGGCCGCCGCCTTAGGGAATGGCCGCCGCTACGCGCCGGGCGAGGGGGCCTATGACGGCGACCGCATGCTCAACCCGCGGCGGCTCCTGTCCAGCGATCCGGTGCGCAACCGCATCCATGCCGACTGGTTCCGCGACCATCCGGAGTACCGCGTCTCCGGCGTCACCTGGGGCTGGCTGGCCGCGGCCTTCCGCTCGGCAGGGGCGATCAAGCGGGCGGCGCCCCGAATCCGTGTGCCGGTGCTGATGCTGCTGGCCGGGCGCGAGAGGCTGGTCGACAATGTCGCATCCCACCGGGTTGCCCGACAGATGCCCCATTGCAGGGTCATTGCCTATCCGGACGCCCTGCACGAGATCCTGATGGAACGCGACGACATCCGCAGCGCCTTCTGGCGCGATGCCGACGATTTTCTGACGACGCTGGCGCCATGAAGCGGCGGCATTTCGCCGGCTGGCTGGCAGGCACCCTGCTGGCCCGGCCGCTCCTGGCCGCGGCCCAGACACAAGCTCCCGCACCGACGCCCCCCGAGGCGCCGGCAGAGCAGGCGGTCGATCTCGAGCTGGTGCTGTTGGTCGACGCCTCGGCCAGCATCACCACGGGCGCGCTCGACTTCCAGCTCCGCGGCCATGCCGCCGCCTTCCACGACGACAAGGTGAAGGCGGCGATCGCCGCCGGCCCGCTCGGCGGCATCGCGGTGACGTTGGCCCGCTTCGACGGCCCGCACAGCCTGAAGGTGCTGCTGCCCTGGCGCCGCCTTTCCAGCGCGGCTGATGCCGATGCCTTTGCCGAGGCGGTGCTGGCGGCGCCGGCGGGGGCGGAGGCGGGGTCGACCGCGATCGGCAGTGCCGTGCTCGACTCGCTGGAACTGTTCGAGGGTAACGGCTTCGATGGTCCGCGCCGGACCGTCGACATCGTCTCGAACGGCTTCTCCAACGCCGGGCCGGACCCCGCCGTCGCCCGCGACGCGGCGGAGAAGGCCGGGCTCACGGTCAACGCCCTCGTCATCCTCGACGAATACGATTGGCTGGAGAATTACTACCGGCAGTCGGTGATCGGTGGCATCGGCGCCTTCGTCCTCACCGCGGAGAGCCGCGACACCTTCGTCCAGGCACTGATCGCCAAACTCGTCGAGGAGATCGTGTGAGGGGCCGCGTATCGGTCAGAGCCCGACCGCCTTGCGCAACGCATCATTGATCAGGCGCTGCCAACCGGGACCTTTGGCCCGGAATCGCTCCAACACCTCCCGATCCAGCCGCAGGGACACAAGCTGCTTGGTCGGCGCCTTCTGCGGCCCGCGGGTCCGGCGGTAGGCGGCGACGATCTCCGGAGCCGCCTCGGCTGCCGGGCGCATGCGCACCACCATTTCTTCGGTGAGCTCGACCGTATCGGGGTCCGCGTCGATGCCGCGCTGGATCGCCGCGTCCTCGGCGTCCGTCAGATCACGGACTCTGTGCTTTGCCATAGAGCGTCCTTTCCCGCCTGTTCGCCCGGCGCAAGCTGATGACGCGGACCAGATCGTCCCGCACTGTGTAGACCAGGACATGGAGGTCCTCGCCGATCAGGCCGAAGGCGATAGACCGCTGTTCGCCGTAATCGAAGCGGCTGTCCTCCACCAGATACGCCGTGTCCCAATCGAAGTCGTAGACGGCCTCGAAGGCCACGCCGTGCTTCGCGAGATTGTTGATGGCCTTGGCCTCATCCCAGATATACATAGATAATATCGTATCTACAATAAAGTCCAGAACGGGAAAATTCGTAGCTACAAAATGAGTGACGCAAGCGCCGCTGGCTGACGCTCAATGGTTCCGAAGGTGGTGGCATGATGACATCAAATTCAGAGCATTGTGCTATCAGATTGCCATCACAGTCGTGGCTTCAGCCGGTCCCTATGCACCAAGTCCTGACCGACCATCCCCTGCAATCCGCCAACAGCTTCGGCATCGCCGCGCGCAGCCGCTATGCGGTGGAGATCCGCGACGCGGCTGAGCTGCCGGCGGTGCTGGCGGATCCGCGCTTCGCCGGGCTGCCGCGGCGGCTCCTGGGCGGCGGCAGCAATGTCGTGCTGACCGGCGATTTCGAAGGGCTGACCCTGCTGATGCGCATCCCCGGCAAGAGGCTGATCGGCGACGGCGCGGCGGTGCTGGTCGAGGCCGGGGCGGGCGAGGTCTGGCACGATCTGGTCGCCTGGACCATCGTCCGGGGCCAGCCGGGGCTGGAGAACCTGGCGCTGATCCCGGGCACGGTCGGCGCCGCGCCGATCCAGAATATCGGCGCCTACGGGGTGGAGCTGGAGGAGCGGTTCGAGAGCCTGCGCGCTTTCGACATCGCGACCGGCGCCTTCGTCACGCTGGACCGGGCGGCCTGCCGGTTCAGCTATCGAGATAGCCTGTTCAAGCGCGAGCCGGACCGCTGGATCGTCACCGCCGTCACCCTGCGTCTGCCGCGGCCCTGGGCGCCGGTGACGACCTATCCCGACCTGGCGCGGGTGTTCGGCGACCGGACGGATGTGGCGGCGGCGGAGATCTTCGAGGCGGTGGTTACGGTGCGGCGGCAGAAGCTGCCCGACCCCGCGGTGATCGGCAATGCCGGCAGCTTCTTCAAGAACCCGATCGTGCCGGCGGCACAGTACCAGGATCTGGCCGCATCCTTCCCCGGCATCGTCGGCTATCCGCAACCGGACGGCCGGGTGAAGCTGGCCGCCGGCTGGCTGATCGACCGCTGCGGCTGGAAGGGGCGGGCGGTCGGCCGCGCCGCGGTGCACGACCGGCAGGCGCTGGTCCTGGTCAACCGCGGCGGCGCCACCGGGGCCGAGATCCTCGACCTGGCCCGACAGATCCAGAGCGACGTCCGCGCCACCTACGGCGTGGCGCTGGAGCCGGAGCCGGTGATTCTCTGAGGCGGCGCCTTACGGCATCGCCTCGAGCGCTTGGGCGAAGAAATCCGGGCCGCCGAAATTGCCCGACTTCAGCGCCAGCACCATCGCGGGCTCGCGGCCGACGGTATAGAGCACCGGCACGCCCGGCGCGATCTCGGCGCCGATGCGGAAGGCGGGCAAGGCCAGCGTGTCGACGACGGCGCCTGAGGTCTCACCGCCCGCCACCACCAGGCGGCGCACGCCGGCCTCCACCAGGCCGGCGGCGATCCGTGCCATCGCCTGTTCGATCGCATGGCCGGCGGCCTCGCGGCCGAGCTTCTGCTGCACCGCCGTCACCTGCTCCGGCGGCGCGCTGCTGGCGATCAGCACCGGCCCCTCTGTCATCTGCCGCACAGCCCAGGCGAGGGTGCGTCCGACCTCGCCGGGATCGGTGGCCAGCGCTTCGGGGTCGAGCCGCAGCGTCGGCATGGTCCGCTCCGCCGCCGCGATCTGGCCCAGGGTCGCCTGCGAGCAGCTTCCGGCCAGGATCGCGGCCGGGCCGCCGGTCGGAGCCGGCGCTTCGCCGGCGCCCTTGGCCGTGATCCGGCCGGCGGCGACCAGCGCCCGGGCGATGCCGAGGCCGAGGCCAGAGGCACCCGTCGAGACCGGCTGGTCCAGCGCCACCACGCCCAGCGTTTCCAGGTGCCGGTCCAGCACCGCGTCGGCGATGACTGCCCCGGCGCCTTCGGTCGCGAGCTGGCGGAGATAGGTCCGCACCGTCTGTGGCCCGGCCTCGACCGTGGCCAGCGGCAGCAGGGCGACCGGCGCCTTGCTCTGCCGGCTCAGAACACGGACCAGGTTCGAATCCCGCATCGGATTCAGCGGATGGTCCTTCAGCGGACTCTCATGCAGCGGCACGGTGCCGACGAAGAGATGGCCGAGATAGACCGTCCGCCCGGTCTCCGGGAAGGCGGGGGTGACCAGGGCCGGCCCGGCGCCGATCTCGGCCCGCAGCGCATCGGTCACCGGCCCGATATTGCCGGCGTCGGTCGAATCGAAGGTCGAGCAGATCTTGAACAGCACATGGCCGGCGCCGCGGCCGCGCAGCCAGCGTGCCGCGGCCAGGCTGCGCTCCACCGCCTCGGCCGCTGCGATCGACCGGCTCTTCAGCGCCACCACCACGGCATCGACCTCAGGGAGATCCAGGTCATCGTGCGGCACGCCGATGGTCTGGACCGTGCGCAGGCCCGCCTTGGACAGGGTGTTCGCCAGGTCGGAGGCGCCGGTGTAGTCGTCGGCGACGCAGCCGAGCACGAGGGTCATCGTCTCCTCCTCATCCTTCGCGACGGCCGGCATAGGGCGCGAACCAGCCCAGGCCTTCGAGGGTGCCGGCGCGGGGCCGGTACTCGCAGCCGATGAAACCGGCATAGCCCAGCCGCTCCAGCTCCTGGAACAAGAACGGATAGTTCAGCTCCTCGATATCCGGCTCGTGCCGCCCCGGCACGCTGGCGATCTGGACATGGCCGGTGATCGGCAGCAGCGCGCGCAGCGCCATGGTCACGTCGCCATGCAGGATCTGCCGGTGATAGCAGTCGAACTGCAGCTTCAGGTTCGGCAGGCCCAGCTCCTGGATCAGCGCCGCGGCCCGGTTGAAGTCGCCCAGGAAGTAACCCGGCATGTCGCGGGTGTTCAGCGGCTCCAGCAGGACGTCGACGCCCTTGGCGGCGAAGGCCTCAGCGGCGTAGGACACCGCGTCGCGCCAGGCCCGCTGCGCCTGTGGATCGGCGGGATCGGCATTCCCGCTCATCATGTGCACGCGGCCGACGCCGGTGGCCTCGGCATAGGTGAGGGCGGTGGCGACCGAGGCGCGGAACTCCCCCGCCCGTTCGGGCAGGGCCGCCAGGCCGCGCTCGCCCTTGGCCCAGTCGCCCGGCGGCAGATTGAATAGCGCCTGGGTCAGGCCGTTGCGCGACAGCCGCTCGGCGATCGCCTCGGGCGGATGCTCGTAGGGGAACAGGTATTCGACCGCGGTGAAGCCCGCCCCGGCCGCCGCGTCGAAGCGGTCGAGGAAGTCCCACTCGGTGAACATCAGGCTCAGATTGGCGGCGAAGCGCGGCATCGGTCTAACCCTCCTTCTTCGCGCCGGGCAGGTCGAGGCCGGCGATCTGGGCGTAGAGCCGGGCGACCGAGGCGTCGTCGTCCCGGCCCATGCCGGCGGCGGCGGTCATCAGGAACATCTGCAGGGCGGCGCCGGCCACCGGCACCGGGAACTTCCCGCTGCGCGCCATGTCCATGACGATACCGAGATCCTTGGTGAAGATGTCGACCGCGCTGCGCGGCGCATAGTCGCCGTCCAGCACATGCGGGATGCGATTCTCGAACATCCAGGAATTGCCGGCCGAGGCGGTGATCACCTCGTAGACCTTGCGGATGTCCAGGCCTTGCCGGGCGGCGAAGGCGATCGCCTCGCAGGCGGCGGCGATGTGCACCCCGGCCAGCAGCTGGTTCACCATCTTGAAGGCGGCGCCGATGCCCGGCTTGTCGCCGAGCTCGTACAGCTTCGCCGCCATGGCGTCGAGCGCGGGCCGGGCCGCGGCGAAGGCGGCCGCGCTGCCGGAGGCGAGAATGGTCAGCGCGCCCTCGGCCGCGCGCTGGGCGCCGCCGCTGATCGGGGCGTCGAGATAGTGCCGGCCGGTCGCCTCCAGCCGCTCGGCCAGGCTTCGCGCCGCCTCCGGCGCCATGGTGGCGGCGGAGACGAAAACCGCGCCCTCCGGCATCGCGGCGGCGCAACCGGTCTCGCCGAACAGCACCGATTCGGTCTGAGCCGCGTTGACCACGACAGAGACCACGATATCGGCGCCCGCAGCGGCCTCGGCCGGGGTGGCGGCGCCGGTGCCGCCGGCGGCGACCAGGCGCTCGACCGCGGCGGCGGAGAGGTCGCAGCCGGCGACCTCGAATCCGGCCCGGCGCAGCGACAGAGCCATGCCCAGACCCATCGAGCCCAGCCCGATCACGGCGGCGCGGCCAAGCGGTTTCGTCATTTCGATTCTCCTCGTCCGGATCCTAGCGGTTGACGAGCTTCGCGGGGGTGGTCAGGACGGCGGCGGCGCCCAGCACCAGCATGGCCGCCAGCATATACATGCCGAATTCGGTGCTGCCGGTCAGGTCCTTCAACAGGCCAATGGCATAGGGGCTGGCGAATCCGGCCAGGTTGCCGATCGAGTTGATCATGGCGATGCCGGCCGCCGCGGCGGCGCCGTGCAGGAAGGCGGTGGGCAGCGACCAGAACAGGGGCGCGCAGGTCAGGACGCCGGCCGCGGCCAGCGACAGGAAAGCGATCGCGACCGCGGTGTCGCTCGCGGTCGCCGCGACGACGAAGCCGACCGCGCCCATGCTGGCCGGGATCACCAAGTGCCAGCGGCGCTCGCGACGCCGGTCGGCGCTCTGCCCGAACAGGATCATGGCGACGACGGCGCACAGGAAGGGGATAGCGCTGATCAGGCCGATGTTGAGGTTGCCGGTAACGCCGGTTGCTTTGACCAGGGTCGGCATCCAGAAGGTCAGGCCGTACTGGCCGCTGACGAAAGCGAAATAGATGAAGCAGGACAGCCAGACCCGGCCGTCGCGGAACACGGCCCCGAGCGAGGTGGGGCTGTCCTTGCCCTTGGCATCGGCTGCGATCTCGCGCTCGATCACCGCCTTCTCCTCCTCGGTCAGCCACTTGGCCTCGCGGACGCTGTTGTCCAGCACGAACAGAACGGCGAGGCCGATCAGCACGGCCGGGATCGCCTCGATCAGGAACATCCACTGCCAGCCGGCCAGGCCATGCGCCTCGTGGAAAGCGTCCATGATCCAGCCCGACAGCGGATTGCCGAAGATGCCGGAGACCGGGATCGCGGCCATGAAGACGGCAATGATCCTGGCCCGGCGATGCGATGGGTACCAGTAGGTCAGGTACAGGATGATGCCGGGATAGAAGCCTGCCTCGGCCAGGCCCAGTAGGAAGCGCAGGGCGTAGAACCACGGCGCCGAGGGTACGAACATGAAGGCGGCCGAGACCACGCCCCAGGTGATCATGATCCGGGCGATCCAGACCCGGGCGCCGACCCGGTGCAGGATGACGTTGCTCGGCACTTCGAACAGGAAGTAGCCGACGAAGAAGATGCCGGCGCCCAGGCCGAACACCGCCTCGCTGAAGCCGAGGTCCTGCGACATCTGCAGCTTGGCGAAGCCGACATTCACGCGATCGAGATAGGCGACCACGTAGCACAGCATCAGGAACGGCACGATGCGCCAGAACACCTTGCGGTAGACCCGCTTCTCGATCGCTCCCGCCGCTTCGCGCGGCAACGGCATGGCTTCGGCGCTCATCCTTCCTCCCTCGGCTCGCCCGTGAGGGCAACTGACACCGGTATCATTCCCGGATCGCAGCCGATCAGCCCAAAAGTTTGGATTTCGCGACGTCAAGATGATATCGGTACCACTACTCATGGGCGAAGCCGTAAGCGGCGTCAAGCGCGAGGCTGCGAAGCGGTCGGAGCCGGGCGGTGCGAGGGCCTTCCGCTCGCACCCGGGATGCGGGGATGATGGGGGACCGAGTCGACGCAGAGGGTCCTGATGGCGCGCACGAGAAGGCCCGATCCCAGGGGCATCACGCTGGCGGATGTCGCGCGCGCCGCCGGGGTCAGCAAGATCACCGCGTCGCGGGTGCTGCGCGGCGGGCCGGTGGCCTCCGAGACACGCGACCGTGTGCTGGAGATCGTGAGGCGCCTCGGCTACGTGCCGAACCGCCTGGCCGGCACACTGTCCTCCGCCGGTTCGAATCTGGTCGGGGTAATCATCCCGTCGCTCGCGAACATCGTCTTTCCCGACGTGCTGCGCGGGGTGGAAGGCGTGCTCGACGCGGCCGGGTTCCGGCCGGTCGTCGGCGTCACGGATTACGACCCGGAGCGGGAGGAGGGGCTGATCGAGGCGATGCTGGCCTGGCGCCCGGCCGGGCTGATCGTCACCGGGCTGGAGCACACCGACCGCGGCCGGGCCATGCTTGCCAATGCCGGGATCCGGGTGGCGGAACTGATGGATCTCGACGGCACTGGGCTTGACATCGTCGTCGGCCTGTCGAACCGCGCCGTCGGCCGGGCCAGCGCCCGCCATCTGGTTGAGCGCGGCTATCGCCGCCTCGCCTATGTCGGCCACGATCTCGGCCACGACCGGCGTGCCGCGAAGCGGTTCGAGGGCTTCCGCGAGGCGCTGTCGGAGAGCCCGGCGGCCCTGGTCGCGACTGAGCTGCTCCCAGGCCGCTCTTCCGCCGCCTCGGGGCGGGAGGGGCTGGCCCGAATCCTCGACCGTGGCGAGCGGTTCGACGCGGTCTATTTCTCCAACGACGACATGGCGATGGGCGGCTGTTTCCTGTGCCTTGCCCGCGGCATCGCCGTCCCGGATCAGGTGGCGCTGTTCGGCTTCAACGGGCTCGATCTGGCCCAGGCGCTGCCGCAGCCGCTCTCCACCATCCGCTCGCCGCGGGTGCAGATGGGGGAGGTCGGGGCGCGGCTGGTCTGCGGCCGTGAGCCGCCAACCGTCGTCGATCTCGGCTTCGAGCTCATCGCCGGCGCCACGGCCTGATCAGGCAGGACAATGAAGGAAGGACACATGGACGAGACCAAGCTGCGCGAGGACATCTGCCGCTTCGGCCGCTCGCTGTTCGAGCGCGGGCTGACGCCCGGCTCCTCCGGCAACATCAGCGTGCGGCTGGATGACGGCGGCTGGCTGGTGACGCCCACCAACGCCTCGCTCGGCTTCCTCGACCCGGCGCGGCTGTCCCGGCTCGACGCCGAGGGCCAACTCCTGTTCGGCGACAAGCCGACCAAGGAGATCCCGCTGCACGGCGCCCTCTACGAGACGCGCGGCTCGGCCCGCGCCATCGTGCATCTGCACTCGACCCATTCGGTCGCGGTGTCGATGCTGCCGGGCATCGATCCCAAGGCGGTGCTGCCGCCGCTGACCGCCTATTACCTGATGCGGGTCGGGGCGACGGCGCTGGTGCCGTACTATCGGCCGGGCGACCCGGCCGTGGCCGACGCCATCCGCGGCCTCGCCGGTCGCTACTCCTCGGTGCTGCTGGCCAATCACGGCCCGGTGGTGGCGGGCGAGAGCCTGGAGGCCGCTGTCTACGCCACCGAGGAGCTGGAGGAGACGGCGAAGCTGCACCTGCTCCTGCGCGGGCTCAATCCGCGGCTACTGTCACCGGGGCAGATCGCGGAACTGAAGGAGGCGTTCAAGCTCGACCTGCCGGGGGATGGCGACCACGGGCACGAGCACTGAGAGAACGGGCTGGGCCGAAGTCTGCTCAGTCCTCGTCGGGCCCGGCGGCCCGGCGTGCCGCGACGCCGGCGTAGCGGCGCAGACTCCAGAGCAGGGGGGAGGCGTCGCGGGTTTCGACCTCGGTGACGAGGCCGACGAACAGGGTATGGGTCGTCACCTCGGTCAGGCCGATCAGGTGACAGTCGACCACGGCGACCGCGCCCTCCAGCTTCGGCCGGCCGGACGGCCAGGCGGACCAGGTGCCGCGGGAGAAGCGTTCCGAGCGGGGGATCGGCAGCTTGCCGGCGAAGGCGTCGGCGACCTCGGACTGGTCCTCGGCCAGCATGGCGACGGAGAAGCCCTCGGTCGCTTCGATCACCCCGGCCATGGCGCTGGTGCGGTCGATCGAGACCAGCATGGTCGGCGGCTCGGCCGACAGCGACATCACCGCCGTGGCCGTACGCCCGTGCCGGATGCCCTGCTCATCGGTGGCCCCGACCACGCAGACGGTCGCGGTCAGGCGCGACAGCGCCTCGGCGAAGCGGGTGCGGGAGACTGCCGGCGGGTGCTGCGGGTCCGGGTTTAGACGAAGCGAGGTGCGCGCGACCAAGGTCGGTTCCTGACGGCCATCGGTAGGAGCCGCCCGCCGGTCGGCCGGACCGGCGGGCGGGTTCGGCGTCAGGCGGCCTTCAGCTGGGCCTCGGCGAACTCGTAATTGGCGAGCTTGTCGAGGAAGTTCTGGGCGTAGTCCGGACGGCGGTTGCGGAAGTCCAGATAATAACTGTGTTCCCACACGTCGAGGCCGAGCAGCACCTTGCCCTCACCGGTAGCGAGCGGGTTCGAGCCGTTCGGGGTCTTGGTGATCTTCAGCTTGCCGTCCTTGGCCAGCACCAGCCAAGCCCAGCCGGAGCCGAACTGGCCGATGGCGGCCGCCTTGAACGCGTCCTTGAAGGCCTGCACGCCGCCGAGATCCTCGGTCAGCTTCTTCTCCAGCGCGCCGGGGATGCCACCGCCGTTTGGCGACAGGTTCTGCCAGAACAGGATATGGTTCCAGTGCTGGCCGGCATTGTTGAACACCGGCGCCAGGTTGTCCTTGCCGTAGGCGAAGGTGACGATCTCGTCGAGCGACTTGCCCTTCAGCGAATCGTCCTTCTCGACGAAGCCGTTCAGCGCCGTGACATAGGCCTGGTGGTGCTTGCCGTGATGCAGCTCCAGCGTCTCCTGGCACATCCCGCGCTCGGCGAGAGCGTTGTGCGAATAGGGCAGCGAAGGGAGTTCAAACGCCATGGTCGTGCTCACTTTCTGATCGGCTTGGTTGCGGAAGGATACGGTAGGCGCAACGGCGCGCCCCCGCCTGGATGTGCTCCGTCCGCTCCACCCGGGCCTCGGGCCCGAGCACGCGGCGGAACAAGTCGAGCTCGGAGCGGCAGAAGCCCTGGCAGGCCGCCGCCGCGGCGCAGATCGGACAATGATTCTCGACTAGAAGGAAGCCGTTTTCGTCTTCCTCCCACCCAGCCATGTAGCCCTCGCGCGTGCGAAGGCCAGCCAGGGTCGCGACCCGGTCGCGCAGCGTCGCCGCACCGGCCACGGCATCGCCGTAGCGGGCGGTGGTCTCGGCCTCGCGCGCGGCGATCAGCCGGTCGAGTGCCGCCTCGCCCAGCTCGCGCCGGATGCCGGCGATCAGTCCGGCCACCATCTCGGCATGGCCGTCGGGGAACCGGGCGTGGCCGGCGGCGGTGAGGGACCAGAGCTGGACCGGACGGCCGACCCCGGCGCGCTGCGGCGCCGATTCCACCAGCCCGGCCTCGGCCAGCTTGACCAGTTGTTGCCGTGCCGCCTCCCCGGTGGTGCCGAGCGCGGCCCCGAGCGCTGCCGCGCTCTGGCTGCCGCGTGTCTTCAGCAGCAGGAGCAACCGCTCGGCTGCCGTCGCCGGCTCCCGGGAAGGATTATTGTCAAAGTCCATGCTTTGAAAAGTAGACGGTGGAGACCGGGACCGCAAGCATCGCGCGGGACGCCACATGGCAGGGCGTCATCGCGGCCCCTTCCGCTCCGCTCGAAATCGGGGCCAAGCTGGCATCGTGCTCCTTCAGCGAGTCGACCCGCATGAAATCCGGCCTCCTTTCGTCCTGGCAGCTCTGGGCCTTGCTCTCCGCCGCCTTCGCCGCGCTGACCGCGATCTTCGCCAAGGTCGGGGTCGAGGCGATCAACTCCGACCTCGCCACCTTCATCCGCACCGTCGTCATCCTGCTGGCGATCGGCGGCATCGTCGCCGCCACCGGGCAGTTCCAGCCGGCGTCGTCGATCTCCAGCCGCACCTGGGCCTTCCTGGTGCTGTCCGGCCTAGCCACCGGGGCCTCCTGGCTCTGCTACTTCCGGGCGCTGAAGCTCGGCCAGGCGGGGCAGGTGGCGCCGATCGACAAGCTCAGCGTCGTGCTGGTGGCGGTGTTCGGAGCGATCTTCCTGGGCGAAAACCTGTCCGGACTGGGCTGGCTCGGCGTGGCGCTGATCGGCGCCGGCGCCGTATTGGTGGCTGTCGCATGACGGACGGCCCGATCTGCCGGCGGATGCGGCCGGAGGAGGCGGGGGAGCTCGCGGCGCTTCTCGGCGCGGCCTTCGGAAACCCGCGCTTCGGGCCGGTCGTGGCGCGGCTCTCCCGCATGCCCAATGCCGCGATCCATGTGCTGGAGGCCGACGGCGCATTGTGCGCCGGGGCGGCGGTGGTCGATTACGGCCGGGTGGCCTATCTCGGCATCGTCGGCACCGATCCGGCGGCGCAGGGGCGCGGCTTCGGCCGCCGCATCGTCGAGGCGGCGCTGGCCCCGGTGCCGGCCGACCGCGTGATCCTGCTCGACGCCTCGCCCTCCGGCGCGCCGCTCTACGAGAAGCTCGGCTTCGTCGACGTCGACGCCTCGGTGGTGCTGGAGGCGCCGGGGCCGGTGGAGGCTCCGCCAGTGCCCGGCCTCGCATCAATAGCGGCGGGCGACCTCCCCGCTGTCGTCGCCTATGACGCCGCGGTGTTCGGCGCCGACCGCGCGACCGGGCTCACCGAGCTGTTCCGCGAGCATCCCGACGGCGTGGTCTGCCGCCGCGACGGGCGGGTGGTCGGCTACGGGCTGCGCCATCCGGACCGGATCGGCCCGGTCCTGGCCGAGAATCAGGAGACCGCGGCGGCCCTGGTCGCGGCGCTCTCAGCTCTCGCGCCGGCGGGGCCGATGACGATCACCGTGCCCTCCAGCCACGCCGCCATGCTCGATCACCTGCGCAGCCGCGGCGTGCCCGAGCTGCGCCGGCTGCGCCACATGCGCCGTGGCGGCGACCGTCACCCGAGCGACCGTGGGCGCATCGCCGTCATGGCCAGTTTCCACCTCGGGTGATGCAGCGGGTTCACTTCTCCGCCAGCGCTGCCAGGATCCGTGCCCAGGAGCGGATGCCCTTGTGGAAGCTGGTCAGGTCGTATTTCTCGTTCGGGCTGTGCACCCGGTCGTCGTCCAGCGCGAAGCCGACCAGCAGCGAATCCATGCCCAGCAGGCGCTTGAAGGCGCCGACCACCGGGATCGACCCGCCGCAGCCGGCCAAAGCGGCCGGCCGACTCCATTCGTCCTGCAGCGCGGCCCGGGCGCGGGTCAGGGCCGGGCTGTCGATCGGCAGCGCCAACGCCGGGCTGCCCTTCTCCGAATGGAACTCCGCCGTGCAGTCCGCCGGCAGCCGCGCCCGCACGAAGGCGTAGAAGGCATCGCGGATCTTGATCGGATCCTGCTCGCCGACGAGGCGGAACGACACCTTCGCATGGGCCTTGGAGGGGATCACCGTCTTGCTGCCCTCGCCGGTATAGCCGCCCCAGACGCCGTTGACGTCGCAGGTCGGCCGCGCCCACAGCCGCTCCAGCGCCGTGCGGTCGCGCTCCCCGGCCGGGACCGACAGCCCGATCTGGCCCAGGAACGCGGCCTCGTCGAAGCCCATCACCTGCCACTGCGCCTTCAGCTGGGTCGGGGTCTCGGGCACGCCGTCGTAGAAGCCGGGAATGGCGATGCGGCCATCCTCGTCGTGCAGCGCCGCCAGGATCTTCGTCAGGACATGGATCGGGTTGCGGGCCGAACCGCCGAACATGCCGGAATGCAGGTCGCGATTGGCTGCGGTGACCGTCACCTGCTCATAGACCATGCCGCGCAGGCTGGTGGTGATCGCCGGGGTCTTCGGGTCCCACATGCCGGTGTCGCAGACCAGCGCGAGATCCTTCGACAGCTCCTGCCGGTTCGCCTCCAGGAACGGGATCAGACTGGGGCTGCCGGATTCCTCCTCGCCCTCGCAGAACACGGTGATCGGCAGGGGCAGCGCGCCGGTGACCGCCTTCCAGGCGCGACACGCCTCGAGGAAGGTCAGGAGCTGGCCCTTGTCGTCCGAGGCGCCGCGGGCACGGATGCGAGTCACGCCGTCGGCGCCGGTCTCGATCCGCGGCTCGAAGGGCGGGTGGTCCCACAGCTCCAGCGGATCGACCGGCTGTACATCATAGTGGCCATAGAACAGCACTGACGGCCCGGCCCCTCCGGGGGCATGGCCGACCACCATCGGGTGGCCGGGCGTCGGCCGCACCTCGGCCGCGAAGCCGATCTCGCCCAGGCTGGCGGCCAGCCATTCAGCGGCGGCGCGGCACTGGTCCATATAGGCGGGGTCGGTCGAGATGCTGGGCTGGCGCAGGAATGCCATCAGCCGGTCGAGGCTGGAGTCGAGGCCGGCATCGACGGCCGACAGGACCTGATCGAGCGTGCTCACGGGAAAAATGTCCTCTGGAATCGGGGGCTGGAGCGACCCTAGAGCAGATCCGGTCCCGGCGGAACCGGGGAAGGGGCATGCCTACAGCGCCTTCCGCCCTGCCATGTGCCGGAGATAGGCGATGACCTGCTCGATCTCGCGGTCGCTCATCTGCTCCGGCGTGAAGCCCTGCATCTTGCGGTCCGGCCAGTCGCGCACCGAGGCCGGGTCGCGGATCAGCGCGTGCAGCGCCGCAGGCGACAGGTACTCGGTCGGATTCATCGGCCGGTTCAGATCAGGACCCACCTCGGCCGATCCGGCGCCGTTCAGCTTGTGGCAGACCAGGCACTGGGTGACGAACAGCGTCTGGCCACTGCGGATCGGGTCGGCGGCTGGCAGGGCCGGGTCGACCGCGAGCTCGGGCCAGCGCGTGGCGGGCGAGGGCTGGGTCGTCAGCCGGGCCATCTGGTAGGGCCATTGCTCGCTGCGCACCGTGGCGGCCTGATCGCCGGTCCAGACCAGGTAGAACGGGCCCGCGCTCACCGTCTTCCCCGGCAGGGCGGGCCAGGAGGCATCCGCCGGCTCGACCGCCACCCAGGCGATGACGGCCTTCGGGTCGGTGTTGACGACCAGGTCGACCGGCAGCTGCGCGGCGTAGCCGTCCGTCGCCACCGCCTCGATGACGGTGTCAGGCGGCGGCGTCAGCCCCTCGATCAGCGCCGCCAGCGGCACCGCGCGATAGGTCATCGCGCGGCCGTAGATGGCGTCCTTCTTGACCTCGATCGTGGCGGCGTCGGGCCGGGCCAGAAGCTGGTCGCGGGTGAAATGACGGCTGTCGCCGCCGATGGTCAGGTCGAGCGCCGGCTCAGCAGCGCCGGCGGTGGCGGCCCACAGCAGCAGGCCGATGACAGCGAAGATGCGCATGGAAGCCTCCCCCTCGCGGCGAGAATGCGCCGCGCTTCAGGAGTAGGAAACCATGCCGCCGGATAAGTCGCCAGCCCGCCGGACGGTCAGGCCGCCTTCCCGGCCGGCGTCGCCGGCCTGACCGGCGTGTCCCCGGCCAGCAGCTGCCCCGAATCGCCCTCCAGCGCCTCCAGCCGCAGCAGCGCCAGGCCGATGCCGTCGCGGCTCGACCGCAGCTCTCCGGCCTCGCGGCCGTCGCGCAGGATCGGCGTGCCGGGCTCGGGCGCCGGGCCGTCCAGAACCACCGGCGCCAAGCGTTTCTTCACCAGGCCGCGATAGCGGGTGCGCGCTGTCAGCTCCTGGCCCATGTAGCAGCCCTTGTCCCAGGAGATGGCGTTCAGCGAATCGTAATTCGCCTCCAGCAGCACCGTCTTCTCCGGCACCAGGTCGCGGCTGCCGTCCGGCACGCCCAAGGACAGGCGCAGCCGGTCCCAGGCCTCCGGGCCGGCTTCGGCCAGGCCAAGGCCCTCCAGGGTGGTCTTGGCGGTCGCCTTCGGCAGCAGCGCCCGGGCGCCCAGCGCCGCCAGCCGGGCATCGACATGGGCCACGCCGTCGGCCAGGGGCCCCGCGGCTCCAGGTTCGTCCGGCAGGGCGAGCGCGGCCCGCCCGGCCTCGCCCGGAATCGCGGCCACCGCCCAGTCGGCGGTCGCCTCGGCCAGCTCGACCTTGGAGCGCAGCTTATATAGGCGCAGCCGCCGCAGCAGATCGGCGCCGCGCCCGGCCTCGCAGTCGATCAGCCAGGCGTCACCCAGCGCGACCACGTGGAAGTCGTGCAGATACTTGCCTTGCGGCGTCAGGAAGGCGGCGAAGACGGCGCGCTCGGGCGCCACCTTCCGCATGTCGTTGGAGACCAGCCCCTGCAGGAAGGCAGCACGGTCCTCGCCGGTCAGGCGCAGGACGTCGCGTTCCAGGAAGGTGAATTCGGCCATGGCTTCGCCCGGTTGCGGATCTGCTCGTGTTGCAGGCATCTCAGCAAGAGGTGGGCCAAGACCGGCGGCGGCGCAAGCATCCGCGAACGTGGCCGGCGACGGAAGCTGCGCCCTGCGGCGTGAAGGGGACATAGGGCACCCACGGCGGTGCGCAATGTCGAGAGCATCATGAAGACGAAGTGGATTGTCGGTTCCGCGCTGGTCGCCCTTGTCGCCGGGACAGCGATGGCAGCCACCCAGGGCACGCCCGATGGTGGTTGGCGCGGCGGCTTCTTCCGCCAGCTCGACACCAACAAGGACGGCAAGATCGAGCGGGCGGAGGTCCAGGCCTGGTCCGAGGCGCGGTTCAAGGAACTCGACACGGCAGGTGACGGGGCGCTGACCAAGGCGCAGTATGTCGACGCCATGATCGCGAAGATCCGTCCCCGCCTGGAACAGCGTTTCGACAAGCTCGACGCCGACAAGGACGGCAAGGTGACTGCGGCCGAGTACGAGGCGCCGGCTCTGGCCCGCTTCGACCGCCGCGACACCGGCAAGACGGGTGTTCTGTCGATCGATGACCTCAAGTCCCACCGCAACTGACGCGTGGCCGAGAGCGACGATGCCCTGGTGGCGGCGGTGGCGGCGGGAGACGCCGCCGCCTGCCGCCGCCTGGTCGACCGGCATCTCGGGCGCCTGCTCGCCTTCGCCCAGCGCATGCTGGGCAGCCGCGCCGATGCCGAGGACGTGGCCCAGGACGCGTTCCTGGCCCTGTGGAAGGAGGCCGGGCGCTGGCGGCCCGACGGCAGCGCGACGGTCTCGACCTGGCTCACCCGCGTCACCTACAACCGGGCGATCGATAGGCTGCGGCGGCAGCCTTCGGTCGCGCTCGACGCGGTGCCGGAGCCGCCGGACCCCGCCGCCGGCGCCGAGGCCGGGTTGCAGCGCGCCCGGGTCTCGCGCCGGGTGGCCGAGGCGCTGGCCCAGCTGCCCGAGCGGCAGCGCGCGGCCATCCTGCTCAGCCACTATGAGGGCCAGGGCAATCGCGAGATCGGCGAGGCGCTCGGGGTCGGGGTCGAAGCGGTGGAATCGCTCCTGGCGCGCGGCCGGCGCGCCCTCCGCCAGGCGCTGGCGGCGGAGCGGGCCGATCTGATGGGAGATGTGTGACATGGCCGAGATGACGCTCGATCGGTTCCTCGATCTGCTCGACCGGCACGGTCCGGTGATCGACCGCTGGCCGGCGCCGGAGCGGGACGGGGCGGAGGCGCTGCTGGCGGCGTCGGCGGAGGCGCGATCCGCCATGGCCGACGCCCGGGCGCTGGTCGTGGCCCTGAACGACCTGCGGGTGGCCCCGCCTTCGGCGGCGTTGCTCGGCCGCATCCTCGATGCCGCGCCGCGGCCGCGCCGCTGGATCGCGGAGATCCTGTCCTGGCGGCCGGCGGTGGCCTTCGCCGCGGCGCTGGTGGTGGGCGTCTGGCTCGGCGCCATGGTTCCGACGGCGCAGACCGGCGAGGATGACTGGTCGATCGTGGGCTTCGCCATGGCCGACGACGTGTCGCCCTTCGGAGGAACGCCGTGACCGCACGTTCCTGGCGCTGGGCCTTCGTCGCCTCGCTGGCGCTCAACCTCCTGTTGCTGGGCGTGATCGGCACCACGTGGTGGCGCTGGGATTCGCGGTCCGGCCAGTCGGCGCTGGCCGAAGCCGTCGCGACGCTGCCGGAGCCCGACCGTGCCGCGCTGGGGCAGTTGCTCGATCGGCGCCGGGCCGAAGGCAAGGCGATCTGGGACGAGCTGCGCCAGCTGCGCGCCGCGGCGAACGAGGCGCTGTCGGCCCAGCCTTACGATCCGGACCGGGCGGCGGCGGCATTCGCGGCGCTGCGCGAAAAATCGAACGAGCTGCGCGGGGTGGTCCAGTCGACGGTGCTCGAGATCATGCCCAGGCTGCCGGCCGAACAGCGGCGGAAGCTGCTCGAACGCCGGGACGCGCTGTGGCGGCTCTAGGACCGTCGGCCCTTACCGGGTCTCGATCGGCCGCAGGATCAGGACGTCGATGTCCTGGCCGGGCGTGAAGTTGGTCTTCCGCACCTCGAACTGTGTCGGCGAGATCTTCTTCACCCCCTCGGCGCAGAAGCTGACGAGGTTCCGGGCCTCGCCCTTGTCGACCACCAGCCGGAAGTCCCCGATCGGTGCCGCCCAGTTGGCCCCGGTCGTCAGGATATAGGAGATGCGCTGCTCGCTGAACGGCATGCCGTCCTTGCCGGCTTTGGCCTGTGCCCGCCTGACCGCGGCGAGGAAGCTCTGGTCGATGCAGTAGGTCCGCAGGTCGTCCGCGTATTCAGTGCTGCCGGCGGCATAGGAGGAGCCGATGACAGATCCGACGCTCTCGCCGGTGCCGGGCGTGTAGCGGTGCTCGATCAACACCTCGCGGCCGGCGGGGAAGGTCTGCTGGAAGTGATAGGTGGTCTTGAGCGTCCAGCTCGGGACCACGTGCTGCTCCCAGCCCTTGCCGGCGTCGAACTCGTTGACGGCGGCGAGGCCGAGCTTGATCAGCTCGTCCCGTTGCGCCCTCGGCAGTGCGGTCAGCCCGTCATAGTCGGCGTCCGGATACAGCGGCACGCCCAGCCTGCGCAGCAGCGCCGTCTGGTCGACCCCGTTGCCGAAGGCCTTGACCTCGACGTCGGTCCTCACCGGCTTGCCGTCGGCCTTGGTCGAGAAGTCGAGGAAGTTCTCCGTGCCGGGGTGCGGGACGGCGGTCAGGCCGTCGATGAAATCGAGAGTGACGTCCGGCATCGGGAAGGCGACCGTCACGGTCCTGTCCTGCGCCGACCGGTTGAAGAAGCGGTAGGTGACTCGGATCTCTTTGGCCGAGACGTAGAGATCCTCGGACCGCATCTCGATATCGTCGGTCTTCGTCAGCACGAGGCCGCCGGCCGCCAGCTCCGCCGTCGAATCATTGGCGCGGGCCGCGCCGGCCGGGGGGAGAAGGGCGGCCAGCACGATCGGAAGGACGACGGCGGGGGAGGTGTTCATGATCAGCTCCTGGCGGTTGGCTCTCGGCCCGGAATCACGCGGGAGAACAGGTTTTTCCAAGATAGCGGACGCTGTGCTTCGTCAAAACCAGCGTTCCCGCGTTACAGGCGGAGGGCGGCGGTTGTCGTAAGCGGATGCCGTGCTGATATGCGACGCGGATCATCGGCGTCGGCGTCGATGAGGTGCTGTTCCCGGTCGGCTGCGCCCTGGTGATCTTCCCGTGTCGGTCCATCCGTCTGGCGCGATAGCGTCCCTCTACCCATGCCGCTGCTCTTCGCTCCGTGCATGGCCGGTCCGAGCCTCGCCACACTCTGATCCCCTTGCGTTCCCGCCCCGTTCGGCGCTATCAGGGCGCCGCATGCCGCATTGTGCCGATCGGCCCATGCCGAGGCGCGCTGCGACACCCCGATGCCGCGAAACGAAGCGGCGTTCGGGAACAATGGGTGTTGCGTGGTCGTTAAAGCCAACAAAATCAGTGAGTTGCAAAACTCGATCCGTGCATCGTTTCGATTGTTTCCGTTCTTGCGTCTCCCTATACTCCGCGCCGCTCAGGCTCGGAAGAAGGCCGGCACGTCAGACAGTGAGTGGTTGTTGCGATGACAGCGATGCTTCTGCCCCCGGATTATCGGCCGTCGGATGATGAGGATTTCATGAATCCGATGATGCTGGAATATTTCCGGCGCAAGCTTCTGAAGTGGCGGGCCGACCTCCTCGCCGAATCCAATGCGACCCTGAACAGCCTGCAGGACGGCGGCATCCAGGAGCCGGATCTGACCGACCGGGCCTCCGCCGAGACCGACCGCTCGCTCGAGCTCAGGACCCGCGACCGTGAGCGCAAGCTCCTCTCCAAGATCGACGCGGCGATGCGCCGGATCGAGGACGGCACCTACGGGCTCTGCGAGGAGACGGGCGAGCCGATCGGCGTCAAGCGGCTCGAGGCTCGGCCGACCGCGACGCTGAGCCTCGAGGCGCAGGAGCGCCACGAGCGGCTGGAGCGGACCCACCGCGACGATTGACCGATGCGGCGCCGAAAGGCGCCGTTCTCGTCTCCGCCCCACTGCTCGTGCTAGGGTGGCGTCGAGGGGCTTTTAGATCGAGGATATTCGATGCTTCGTGGCGCTGCGCTTTTCGCCGCTCTTCTCGCCGTCTCGGGCTGCGGGATCGATCCGGTGACTCCGAAGGAGACCCGCGTCGACTATGCGGGCTTCATCAACAGTGCGGATCAGGCCGCCATCTACGCCAACGCGCAATGCGCCCAGCTCAACCGGCTGGCCGTGTTTAAGGCCGAGGACGTGGTCGACGGCCGCAAGGGCGCGACCTTCCAGTGCCTGCCGGTGCCGAACTGCTATCCGGCCGAAGCGGCAGCGCCGGGGCAGCCGGTTCCGCTGACGCCGGCGGCCCAGGGCGCTGCGCTGCCCGTCGCGGCCGGGCCGGGGCAGCCCTACACTGTTCCGCCCGCCGCGGCAGCCCGGCTGCCGGGCCCGATCGTGGCAATGGCCCCGGTGTCCTCGGCGCGCGACCGCCGCGCCGCACGGCGCACGGCAGAAGGGCCGTCCGTCGAGGCGCAGTCGGACGACACCTACATCCCCTTTGCCGCCGCTCCGGTGGCGGCCGGCGAGCAGCCGCAGCGCGTGCCGTCCTTCGAGGTGATCGGCGTTCCGACCGGCCCGAATCCGGTCTCGGCGGAAGTCCCGGGCCCGCAGCCCGAAGGCTCCTACGCGACCGCCGCAGCGCCGAGCTGGCAGCGGGCGGTGACCTGCAAGCCCAACGCCACGCTGCCCCTGGCCGTGGATCGGCTGCCGACCGGCGACGTCTATCCGTTCTGATCAGCTGCCTGCGCTCTCTGTCGTCGCCTGCCGGGAAAACGCCGCCCGGCAGGCACTGCGCAGCGCGCTCTTGCGCTAATCTTCCTTTTACCTCAAGCTTCCTGTCCTATTCCGGAGGGGCCGTCACGACAGAATCTGTCCAGTTCCCGATAATTTTCCGAAAATTATTTATCTTCTATCCATAGAGGGGTGCCGCATGGTGGCGGGAACAAAACTCAACGATGTGCTGACCGGTGATGCGGGCGACAATCGGCTGGATGGCCTGGACGGCGACGACCGTCTGTCCGGGCTCGGTGGCAATGACCTGCTGATCGGCGGCGCCGGCGCCGACGTCCTGGATGGCGGCGATGGTTTTGACCTCGCCTCCTATTACACTTCTGCCGCAGGCGTGACCGTCAACCTCGCCAGCCGCACGGCTGCCGGGGGCGAGGCGCAGGGCGACACGCTGACCGGGATCGAGGATCTCGAAGGCAGCGACTGGAACGACACGCTGACCGGCGGTGGCGGTGAGAACTGGCTGTATGGCCTGGACGGCAACGACCGGCTTTCGGGCGGTGACGGCGACGATCTGCTGAACGGCGGCGCGGGGGCTGACATCCTCGACGGCGGCGGCGGAAACAATATCGCCTCTTATGTCGGATCGGCCCGTGGCGTCTCCGTTGATCTCGTCCAGGGCCGGGGTGCCTATGGCGATGCGGATGGTGATTCGCTGAGCCGGATCACCGATGTGGTCGGATCCGATTTCGCCGACACGCTGATCGGAAACCAAGCCGACAATTATCTCTACGGGGAAGCCGGCGACGACATCCTCATGGGAAATGCGGGCGATGACCTTTTGAGCGGAGGCTCCGGTGCGGACGCGCTTTATGGCGGGGCCGGGGTCAATGCGGCATCGTATAGCCGATCGTCGTCCGCGGTCGCAGTCAACCTCGCGACCGGCGTCTTGGGCGCCGGCGACGCGCAGGGTGATAGATTGTATCAGATCTCGGATCTGATCGGATCGGATTTCAACGACTTCCTGACCGGAGATGCCGGCAACAACTGGCTCGGCGGCGGCGCGGGCGCCGATCTGCTCGCCGGCGGCAACGGGGACGATGTGCTGAGAGGGGGTGCGGGGGCCGACACGCTGTTGGGCGAGAGCGGAGATGATGTGCTCAATGGTGGCGCGGGCGCGGACACCCTCTATGGCGGGGGCGGGTTCAATGTGGCGTCTTATAGCGAATCGTCGTCTGCGGTCGCGATCAACCTTGCGACCCGGATCCTGGGCGCTGGCGATGCCCAGGGCGATAAGCTGTACGACATCACGGATCTGATCGGATCGAATTTCAACGACTTCCTGACCGGCAACGCTGGCAACAACTGGCTCTTCGGCGGCGCCGGCAATGATTTGCTCGCCGGCGGCAACGGAAATGACCTGTTAGAGGGGGGGGCAGGCGTCGACACGTTGTTGGGCGAGGCCGGAAACGATGTGCTCGAGGGCGGCGCCGGCGCGGACACGCTTTATGGCGGAGCCGGATTCAACACGGCGTCCTATGCCGGGTCGGCGTCCGCGGTCGCGGTCAATCTCGCAACCGGTGTCTTGGGAGCGGGCGATGCCGAAGGCGACAAGCTGTACCAGATCACGGATCTGATCGGGTCGGACTTCAACGACTTTCTCACCGGAGACGCGGGCAGCAATTGGCTCTCGGGCGGTGCCGGCAGCGACCTGCTGGCCGGGGGCGATGGGAATGATGTGCTGGAAGGAGGCGCCGGCGCGGACCTGCTTTACGGCGGGGCCGGATCCAACGCGGCGTCCTATGCCGAATCGGCATCAGCGGTATCGATCAACATCGCCACCGGCGTCTTGGGTGGTGGTGACGCGAAGGGTGACAAGCTGTACCAGATCACCGATCTGTTCGGGTCGGGCTTCAACGACTCCCTTGTCGGGAATGCCGGTGACAACTGGCTTTCCGGTGGCGCCGGCTCGGACTATATCGCCGGCGGCGCCGGGAATGATGTGCTGGAAGGAGGGGCCGGCGCGGATTCGCTTTTTGGCGGGGCCGGGTTCAATGCGGCGTCCTATTCCGGATCGGCAGCCGCGGTGTCGATCAATCTCGCGACCGGCGTCCTGGGCGCAGGCGACGCGCAGGGTGACAGGCTGTATCAGATCACCGGTCTGATCGGATCGGATTTCAACGATTTCCTGACCGGGGACGGAAGCGGCAACTGGCTCTCCGGTGGCGCCGGCAGCGATCTGCTCTCCGGCGGCAGCGGGAATGATCTGCTGGAAGGGGGAACGGGCGCCGACGTGTTGGCCGGGGGATCCGGTGCGGATACTTTCCTGTATCTGGACGTTGCCGACAGCGGTGTCAGCGCGGCCGCACGCGACCGGATCGTGGATTTCCTCTGGGAGCGCGATCAGATCGACCTGTCGGAGATCGATGCCAATACCGCTGCAGGGGGCGACCAAGCCTTCCGGTTCGTCGGCACCGCCGGCTTCTCCGGTGCGGCCGGGCAACTGCGATACTTCGCTGAGGGGGGCGCGCTGATCGTTGCCGGTGATGTCAATGGTGACCGGGTGGCCGACTTCACCATCGCCGTCGAAACCAGCGCAAGGACCCTTTCGGCATCGGATTTCGTCCTGTAGCGGATCCGCATTGTCCAGGGCCGGATCCCTTCCTCGGTCCGGCCCTATGCGCTCAGCTTTGCCCTCACGGGATCGCCCGGATCGGCAGGTGGATGTCGGTGACCAGCTCCGCGGCCGGGGTGCTGCGCGGGTCGTTGAGGTATTCCTCGAAGATCGGCGCCTCGGCCGGTTCGGCGCCGCTGGTCGGCAGCCAGGTGCGGTACAGCCAGGCGTAGGACCGCTCCAGCTCGGCATACGGGCCGGTGTGCCGCAGCACCGCATGCGGCCCGCCGGCGACGGTCAGGATGGCGACGTCGCCTTCTCCCGCGATGCCCTCCGGCACCTCCAGGCAGGCATCGGAGCGCAGCGCGTCGGGCGGCACCGCGGCCGGGTCGTCGTAATAGACGCCTAGGCTGCGCGCGCCGGGGCGCAGCAGCTGGCGGGCGCGGGCCCAGGCCATAAGGCGGTCGAACGCGCGGCCGATCTCCATGTAGGGGCCGGTATGGCGGATGGCGGCGACTCGGATCGGCGCCAGGGTGCGGTAGGTCACGTCGGGCATGATGGCTTCTCCTTCGGGTGAGTCGAAGGGGAACGATCGGCGCGTGCCGCGATAGGCGCCCGGTGGACGGCCGTAGCGCGCGGCGAAGGCGCGGCTGAAGGCGGCGGCGCTGCCGTAGCCCGCCTGGCGGGCGATGCGCGCCACCGCCGTCTCGCTGTCCAGCAGCGTCCCGGCGGCGCGGTGCAGGCGCAGCCGGCGCACCGTCTCGGCCACCGTCTCGCCCAGCAGGTACCGGTAGGCCCGGTGGAAGTGGTAGGGCGAGAAGCAGGCCACATCCGCCAACCGCTCCAGGTCGATCGGATCGTCGAGATGGGCGGCGATGTGGTCGATCACTCGCTGGATGCGGGCGAGGTGGCGGTCGAGCGTGGCGTCCTTCGGCATCGATTCGTTCTCCCGGCCCTGGTGTTAGCCCGAAGCGGATTGATCCTGCTTGCCAAGTGCGACCGCGGAAGGGCCGTGGAACAGCCGCTCTTGCTTGATGTGAACAAAACGTGTACAAGAGCTGCATTGACGCGGCGTATGGCGCCATGCAACTGGAAAGGACAGGTGATGTCGATCCCGACTCTCCGTGTTGTGGATAAAGCCCCGATGGACAAGACCAAGGCGCTGGAAGCCGCCCTGACCCAGATCGAACGGGCCTTCGGCAAGGGCTCGGTGATGAAGCTCGGAGCGCGGCCCCAGATCGAGGCGGAAGTGATCTCGACCGGGTCGCTCGGCCTCGACATCGCGCTCGGCATCGGCGGCCTGCCGAAGGGCCGGATCGTCGAGATCTACGGGCCGGAGAGCTCCGGCAAGACCACGCTGGCGCTGCATGCAGTGGCCGAGGCGCAGAAGGCCGGCGGCACCTGTGCCTATGTCGACGCGGAGCATGCGCTCGACCCGACCTATGCCCGCAAGCTCGGCGTCAACATCGACGAGCTGCTGATCTCGCAGCCCGATGCCGGCGAGCAGGCGCTTGAAATCACCGACACGCTGGTCCGCTCCGGCGCGATCGACGTGGTGGTGGTCGATTCGGTGGCGGCGCTGGTGCCTCGGGCCGAGCTCGAGGGCGAGATGGGTGACAATCAGCCCGGCCTGCAGGCCCGGCTGATGAGCCAGGCGATGCGCAAGCTCACCGGCTCGATCGCGCGGTCCAACTGCCTTGTCATCTTCATCAACCAGATCCGTCTGAAGATCGGCGTGATGTTCGGCAACCCAGAGACGACGACGGGCGGCAACGCGCTGAAGTTCTACTCCTCGATCCGGCTCGACATCCGCCGCATCGGCGCGATCAAGGACCGCGAGACCGTCACCGGCAACCAGACCCGGGTGAAGGTGGTGAAGAACAAGATGGCGCCGCCGTTCCGCGCCGTCGAATTCGACATCATGTATGGCGAGGGCGTGTCGAAGACCGGCGAGCTGCTCGACCTCGGCGTCCAGGCCGGGGTGGTGGAGAAGTCTGGCGCCTGGTTCTCCTATGACGGCCAGCGTATCGGCCAGGGCCGCGAAAACGCCAAGCTGTTCCTGCGCGACAACCCTGAGACGGCGAAGGCGATCGAGGCCAAGATCCGGGCCAATGCCGGCCTCGTCTCCGACCGCATGATGACCGCTGGCGGGACGGAGGATGGCGGCGACGGCGACGAGTGACGCTGCTGTCCTCCGTCCTGACCCTCCGTCCGCAATGGAAAGGCCCGGGTTTCCGGGCCTTTTCCGTTGCCGGGCGGATCGTGCTATGTCCCCGCCCATGACCGACCCGATCGTCACCCGCTTCGCCCCTAGCCCGACCGGCCTGCTGCATGTCGGCAATGTCCGCACCGCGCTGGTCTGCTGGCTCGCCGCCCGCGCCTCGGGCGGCCGCTTCCTGCTGCGGCTCGACGACACCGATACCGAGCGGGGCAGTCCCGAATTCGCCGCGGCGATCGAGCAGGATCTGCGCTGGCTCGGCCTCGACTGGGACGGCTTCGCCCGCCAGTCCGACCGCACCGACCGCTACCGGGCGGCGCAGGATCGGCTGAAGGCGGCCGGCCGGCTCTATCCCTGCTACGAGACGGCGGAGGAGCTGGAGCTCAAGCGCAAGAGCCTGCTGGCCCGCGGCCTGCCGCCGCTCTACGACCGCGCCGCGCTGGCCCTGACCGACGCCGACCGCGCCCGGCTCGAAGCCGAGGGGCATCGGCCGCACTGGCGCTTCAAGATGGCGGATGCGCCGATCGAATGGGACGACAAGGTCCGCGGCCGGGTCCATTTCAACGGCCGCGACATTTCCGACCCGGTGCTGGTGCGCGAGGACGGGCGGGCGCTCTATCATATCGGCTCGGTGGTCGACGACATCGACATGGGCATCACCCTGGTGGTGCGCGGCGAGGATCATGTCGCCAACACCGCCATGCACATTCAGCTCGCCGAGGCGCTGGGGGCCGCGCCGCCGGCCTATGCCCACACCTCGCTGATCGCCGATGCCGAGGGCCACGGCCTGTCCAAACGGCTGGGCAGCCTATCGCTGCGGAGCCTGCGGGAGCAGGGGATCGAGCCGATGGCAGTGACCAGCCTGCTGGCCAAGCTCGGCACCTCCGACCCGGTCGAGCCGCGGCTCTCGCTCGACCAACTCGTCGCCGAGTTCGACTTCGCCAAGTTCTCCCGCACCATCCCGCGCTTCGATCCGGCCGAGCTCGAGCGGCTCAACGGCCGGATCCTGCACGAGATGCCCTATGCCGCGGTGCGCGACCGGCTGGCGGCGCTCGGCCTCGGCGCCGTCGACGAGTCTGCCTGGGCGGTGCTGCGCCCGAACCTGCAGCGGTTGGAGGACGCGGTCGATTGGTGGCGGGTCGTCACCGGGCCGGTCACGCCGGTCGTTGCCGATGCGGCGCTGCTGTCCGCCGCGGCCGAGCTGCTGCCGCCAGAGCCTTGGGGCGATGCCACCTGGGGCGAGTGGACCGCGGCGGTGCGCGAGCGCACCGGGGTCAAGGGCAAGCCCCTGTTCCTGACCCTGCGTCTGGCCCTGACCGGCCGCGACCACGGCCCGGAGCTGCGCGGCCTCTTGCCGCGGATCGGCCGGGAGCGGTCGCTGGCCCGGCTCTCCGGCCGTGTGGCTTGAACGCCCCACCATCCTAAAACTTGGCTAAAACTTGTCCTTGCCCCTCTTGGCGTCGACCCGCGGTCGGGAGTAAGAAGCCGCCATGACCGACGAGACTCTGCCTGCCCAGGACACCTCGGCGTTGCCGGTGGCTGCGGTCTTCCTCGACGTCGCGTCGCTGCCCGGCGACGAGCCGGAGGACCTTGCCCGCATCCTCGGCGCGCTCGGCACCGTCTGCCGCCCGGCCCGCCGCATCGCCTATGCCGATTGGGCGGAGCTGTCCGATCTGCGCGGCGTCGCCCACCGCCACGGCTTCGACCAGGTGCAGACCACCGAGACCGAGCCGGGCCGAGTTGCCGCCTCGCTGCGCCTCGTGGTCGACGCCATGGAGATGGCGCTGCTCGATCGCGGCATCGACACCGTGGTGCTGGTGACCGGCAATGCCGCGCTGCTGCCGCTGGTCCGCAGCCTGCGCCGCCACGGCAAGCGGGTGATCGCCATCGGCCCCGCCCGCCGCATCGACCCGCTGTTCCAGGCGGAATGCGACCGCTTCGTCGACAGCGTGGCGCTGGGCCGCCCGGTCCAGACGCGGGCCGAGAGCCGCCCGGCCGCGGCGCCGGTCGCAGCCCGTCCGGCCGCGGCGCTTCGCCCCGAGCCGGCGCCCGCCCAGACCC
>NZ_JAHVDK010000042.1:0-46863 GCF_051487185.1 Inquilinus limosus | reverse complement strand
GTCGGCGGCCAGGGCTGCCGGCTCGCCGTTGCGGATCGTGGCCTCCGACCGGAACCGGGTGCTGCCGTAGCCGCGCAGATAGGGCACGATCACCCGGTAGCCGGCCGCCGTCAGGACCGGGACGACGTCGACGAAGCTGTAGATGTCGTGGGGCCAGCCGTGCAGCAGCAGGACCACGGGTCCGTCGGCCGGGCCGGCCTCGACGTATCCGACGTTCAGGTCGCCGGCGTCGATCTGCTTCAGCGGGCCGAAGGTGGCGCCGGACGGGATGGCGGCCTTGCCTGCGGGGGCGGTGGTCTGCCCGGCGGCCGGGCCGACCGAGACCAAGGGGGCGGCGGCCAGGGTCATCAGCGCGGTGCCGAACAGGCGGCGGCGCGGGAGATCGATATCTTCGGGCATGGGGGTTTCCTTCGGCTCTGGCAGCGTGGTCGGGATCGGATCGCGCGACTCCACGTCCCGACGGCACGTCGGAGGCCGGTCGAGATTTGATGACATCCTATCGGCCGGGAAAGATCTCTGGGCGGAATCTATATTGTATATCTCATGGGCATTTCTCACGATTTCTAATGTTCCCAGACGATGTGCAAGACAATCTGCCATCAGTAACGTCGCTTCCTCTACCCAACATAGGTCTGTCCTGGCCAGCCGTTCTGGCTGAACGTCCAATACCTTCGTATAGATGGCATGCAGGACTCATGCTGTTACGAATGAACCTGCAGGCCTCTTTTTGGCCGTCTATCGGAACCTGCCGGCACAAAACGGACCCCGGCGGCCGGTGCCCATGGAGATGACGTGTTCAACCGCATCTGTGTTTACGGTGTTGGCGCGGTGGGCGGATTGCTCGCGGCTCATCTGGCGAAGAGTGGCGCCGACGTGTCGGTGGTCGCACGTGGTGAGCAACGCTCGGCCATCGCATCGCGTGGCCTCACCGTCCGGCACTCTGATGGAAGCGTCACTCAAGTCCGGCCCGACGTCCTGGACGATCCTGCGGATCTCCACGGGCAAGACGCCATCATAGTCTCCGTAAAGGCGCATGCGATCCTCGATGTCGCCCGCGCCCTGGCGGCGACGCTACCGCCCGACGTGCCCATCGTCTTCGTGACCAACGGCATTCCATGGTGGTACGCGGATGGCGATGCCGGCCCCTTCGCGCGGCCGCTCGCGGGGATCCTGGACCCCGATCGATTGCTGCATGAGACGGTCGGCGTGAGCCGCACTATCGGCAGCGTCATCTACACCGGAAGTACCGTGGTGGAGCCTGGGGTCATCGAATCGAAGCATGCTTCCGTGAAGCTGATTCTCGGCGAGCCGGATGGTCGGATGAGCGATCGCCTCTACGCCATGGCCGGTCTCTTCGAATGCGGCGGCCTGCCGTGCCAACCAACGAACCAGATCCGCGCGGCGGTATGGGCCAAGCTCATGACGAACATCGCCTCGGGGCCGCTGTGTCTGCTCAGCCGCCAAAGCATGAAGCGAACCTTCGCCGACCCGACGGTGCGAGCCGCCTCGGTCAGGATCGTCGAAGAAGGAATAGCAGTGGCCGGGGCGATTCTTGGCCATCCGCTCGAGGGGCGTGCGGAGGAGCGTGTCGGCCGTCTCTTGGACACCGATCACAAGCCTTCGATCCTGGTAGATCTGGAGCTCGGCCGCCGCCTGGAAACAGAGGCGCTATTCACCCTGCCGTTGAGACTGGCACGAATGGCCGGCGTTCCGACACCCATGCTGGAGCTGATGGTGGCGCTCTCCTTGCAGGCAGTCGCTGCGCGTGCCGCCGACGAGGTGCCGTCAAATTGGCAGGCCCGCGTTTCCAGCTGACGCTAGGTGGCTCAGGAGCGCCATTTCCGGCCAGTGCTGAGGCCTGTCGAGACCGGACGTCGCTCGATCCCGTAGAATCCTGCCCTTTTCAGTCAGCCCGGACCTCGGAGTGCGCCCGAAAGCAGCCGTCCCAGCCGGCTCGACAAAGCGGACATGACCGGACGCGACCCGGGAAGGGTACCGAGCAGACCTTCGGCAGCAATCATCGATAGGCCATTTGCGACCTATGGCTAAATCCACTCTTCGGGCTGGCTACCGGTCAGGGATCAACAGGTCAGCACAGCCGTCGTCGTCGACGTCGGTGTTGGGCTCGGTGAGCCTCACCCCGTTGTTGACGAAGCACAAATCGCCGGCCTGACCGGAGGAGGCGTTGCCGCCAATGGAGGTGAAGGCGATATTGCCGTTGCCGGCGTCGCCGTCGGCATCGATCGATCGCGTCACTCGTTACCAGAAACCGACGCAAATGAAGCGTGCCAAGGACGCAGAGGGAAATTCCCTTCTAACCCGCACCTAGGTGAAGCTAAATGCCTTTAAGCATGATCAAGCGACACTGGGATGCGCCCTGTCGGATGGCTTTGATGGGTGCGTATTCGGCCGAGTCATACCAAGCTTTGAGTGACGCTACGTCGGGAAACTCCAGCACAACGAGACGATGTGGCTCCCAATCCCCTTCAAGCACTTCATGCTTTCCACCACGAGCAAGATAGCGCCCTCCGAACCGCTCAATGAGTGGCGCTGCGTGGCGTTTGTATTCTTCGTATTGGTCCGAGTTCGTCACATGGGTATCGGCAATTAGATACGCTGGCATCGCCTGATTTCCCCTGACATCGAGGCTTAGGAGCGTATCACGCGTTGCTGGATGGCGTGTCGACGATTCTGGGCAGTGTCAGAAGCGACTCCGATGCGCATCTCGAACCCGCTCTTGAACCTCCGCGTAGGGTCGAAGCCGGCCATGTCTGCTCTCCGGAGCCGGGCGTGGGACCGCTGTTCACCCTTCCCTGCCGGCCTGGCGCGGCCCGGGTGCGCCATAAGCGGTCACCCGTGTAGTGGCCCCAAACCGGACACGACGTCGAGCCAATGAATCCCGCCGTCGCTGGCTAGATCAGCCTGACGAGGCACACCCAAACCGGACAACAAAATGGGCTCAGATAGCGGACATGTCGAATTTGGCCGGGATCTTGATGCCGCGCAGGATGACATTCAGGTCAGCGGAGAACCGGAGACGACCTGAGGACAGCACACGGCAGAGACCTGCTCGCGACGTTATCGGTACATCTGTGCGGCTGCGGAAATTTGTCTAGCCAGCTCCGGTCCCGGTGCGGCGCCTCAGATCCAGATGGAACGACGCTCCGCCGCGGGGACCGTCGCGGACGATCGCTCGACCACCATGGGCCTGGGCGATTTCCGACACCAGGTTGAGCCCTAGCCCGGAGCCGGCGCCGCCGGCCAGGCGATGGAACGGCTCGAAAATGCGCTCACGCTCCTCGCGAGGAATACCCGGCCCCTCATCCTGGACGACGATGCTGCCGCCGCGTTCGACCCGCACGACGATCGTGCCGGCCTGGCCGCCATGCTGGATGGCGTTGTGGATCAGATTGGCGGTCGCACGCTCCAGCGCCGCGTTGTCGCCGTCGACCTCGACCCGCTCCTCCTCCGCATCGACGACCAGGTCGTAGCCGGTGGCGATCGCCAGCGGCGCCAGATCCGCTGCCACCTTGCGGGCCAGGGCCACCAGATCCACGGCGGAGAACAGGCTGGTGCGGCTGCGCAACCGCTCCAGGTCGAGCAGCTGGTCGGCCATGAGCTCGAGCCGCAGCAGGTCGCGGCCGAGGCTGGCCTTCATCGGCTCTTCCCCGAAGGCCTCGAGCCTGAGCTTCAGGATCGCGATCGGCGTCCGCAGCTCGTGCGCGGCGCTGGCCAGGAAGCGGCGCTGCCGCTCATAGCCCGCATCCAGGCGGGTCAGCGCCTCGTTCACGGCCGCCACCAGCGGCGTGATCTCGCGCGGCACCTGCTCGATCGGCAGCCGGTTGCCGCGCCGGTCCGGATCGATGCGCGCGGCGGCGTTGGCCACCAGACCGAGATTCTTCAGCGCGGAGCGCACGGTCAGCGGCACCGCGATGATTGTCCCGATGACCAGCGCCAGGGCCAGGTACACGAAATAGATATTGTCCGGGTCGACGGAGAAGTCGATCAACGGCCAGAGGCCCATGTCGATCGGGCCGGTGGCGATGAGCACCCTGTGGCCTTCCGGCGTGCTCGTCGCCTGCAGGGCGCCGATGAACTTTCCGTCCGGCGTGTTCAGCTCGGAATAGTTGACGCCGCCCTGCATGGCCTCGGTGACCGAGAGGATGCCCGCGGGCCCATCCCCCTCGGCGATCGTCCGGGTACCGTCGGTGATGCGGAACCAGAAGCCGGAGGCGGTCCGCCGCCTCATCTGCTGCACGGCCGGGGTGTCCGACAGCATCAACGCTCCATCCCCCGCCTGCGTCACGTTCTTCGCCAGGACGTTGGCGGCGTAGAGGGCGCCGGAATATTCGCGGTCCTGCGCCTCCGCCAGCAGCAGGAGCGTCGCGATCACCGCGAGGACGACGGACACGATCTGCAGCGCGGAAAGGCGCAGCATCAGCCGCCGCGTCAGGGATGGACGGCGAGCCATGCCAGCCTCCGCACGATTCGGTTCTCCTTCGACGGCCGCGCCGGCCCAGGCCCAAGCCCGTCCGGCCGTTACCCACTGAAGCGGGGATCGAACCTCGTCGCCAGCACAATGATGCATGCCCGGCTCATTCTTCACAGCCGCCTGGCCGGCAAGGCTGGCAGAACATCGCGTGCAATGTTCGGGCAATGCTGGGGGCGCATTTGCCGTGGGGGATCGAGACATAGCCCGAAGGGGAATGTCACGCCATGGCGTCGCCAGGGCGAACCACGATCCGGCGGCAGAAGGTCGAGAGACATGGTCGATGGACGGTCGTCGAGGCGCGCAATACCCGCGGCATCGGGCGAGCCCGTCACCGCGGCGGACCCGATGGGGCGCACGGTGATGTCGCTGGCGATCTTGGCCGTGGTCGGGGCTGCGCTGATCATGGCATGGGGATCCCAGCGATTGGCCGCGGCGCTGAAGCCCAGGGATACCCTGGCGGTCTGCGGCGCTTCCGTCAGCAGGCCGTAGCGCCGCGACGGCCCTCGCAACCCTTCCAGGACCACCCATACCCCGCGCGATCTGCGCATCCCCGTCGGCAGGCCGGAGCTCCCCTGACGAGTTCCGCCAGCTCGAACAACCAGAGCGGAATGGACATGCCCGATAGCCGACCGTCGAGCCCGGCGGAACGACCCGTGACGGAAGCCGTGCGGCGCCGCCCGCGGCCCTGGCTGACAGTTATATTCGGCCTGGGAGCGGCCGCCCTGGCGGCCACGGCCGTCGTGATGACCGGCGCCGACGGCATCGGATCGGCCATGGCGCCGGCCGGTCAGGCCCGGCCGGTGGTCTCGGTCGCCGTCGCCCGGCAGCGCCCGATCGAACGGACGCTGTCGCTGACCGGCACGGTGATGCCGCGCGAGGAGATCGCGATCGGCACCGCGATCGAGGGCCAGCGCATCGCCCAGGTGCTGGTCGAGGAAGGCGACCGGGTCGCGGCCGGCCAGGTGATCCTGCGGCTGGAGACCGACCTTCTGACCGCCGCGCTGCACGATGCTGAGGCGGCGGTGCTGCGGGCGGAGGCCGGGCTGGCGCGCGATCAGGCGACGCAGGCCGAGGCCACGGCCAACTTCCGGCGCATCGAGCAGCTGCGCGGCTCCACCGCTTTCAACCCGCAGGAATACGACAAGCGGCGCGCCGCCGCGGTGTCGGCGGACAAGATGCTGGAGGTGTCGCGGGCAGAGGTGGCGCAGGCGCAGGCCAAGGTCGACGACGCCCGCACCCGGCTCGGCCGGGCCGAGATCCGGGCGCCGACCGCGGGCATCGTCTCCGAGCGCGCCGCCCGGGTCGGGGCGCTGGCGGGCTCCGGGCCGCTGGTCAAGCTGATCCGCGAGGGGGAGGTCGAGCTCGAGGCCGAGGTGCCCGAGGTCGACCTGCCGGCATTGGCGGCGGGCCAGCCGGCCCGGATCAGGGTCGCCGGCATCGAGGAGGCTTTCGACGGCCAGGTGCGGCTGGTGGCCCCGAAGGCCGACCGGGACAGCCGGCTCGGCCGGGCGCGCATCGCGCTGCCGGTCGACCCGCGGCTGCGGCCGGGGGTGTTCGGCCGAGCCGCCATCGTGGCGGACCGCCGCGACGGCGCCGTCGTCATCCCGGATTCGGCACTGATCCAGCGCGACGACCTCGGCGACAGCGCGGTGCTCACGGTCGCCGCCGACGGCACCGTCGCCCGCCAGGAGGTGACAGTCGGACTGCGCCAGGACGGCTGGGCGGAGATCCGCGAGGGGCTCGCCGCCGGCCAGCGCGTGGTGCTCAGCGCCGGGGCGTTCCTGCGCGAGGGCGACCGAGTGACCATGGCGGACGGGATGCCCGCCCTGTTCCGGCCGGTGGACGGCCAGCCATGACCTCCGGCCTCTCCTCCTGGTCGATCCGCCGGCCGATCCCGGTCCTCGTCCTGTTCGCGGTCCTGACCCTGGCGGGCTGGTGGTCCTTCCTGCGCTTGCCGGTCAACGCCAACCCCAAGGTCGAATTCCCGATCGTCACGGTCACGGTCACCCAGGCCGGCGCCGCGCCGTCGGAGCTGGAGAGCCAGGTCACCCGCCGGGTCGAGGGTGCGGTCGCCGGCCTGGCCGGGGCGCGCCACATCACCTCGACCATCGCCGACGGCACCTCCTCGACCACGGTCGAGTTCCGCATCGGCATCGACCCGGACCGCGCCACCACCGATGTGCGCGACGCGGTGACCAACATCCGCAGCGACCTGCCGCAGGGCATCGAGGAGCCGATCATCGCCCGCCTCGACGTCGAAGGCGGCGCCATCCTCTATTACGGCGTGCGCGCGCCGGAAATGTCGGCGGTCGACCTGTCCTGGTTCGTCGACGACCGCATCGCCCGCGACCTCCTGGCCGTGGCCGGAGTGCAGAAGGTGCAGCGCCTGGGCGGCGTCGACCGTGAGATCCGGGTCGAGCTCGACCCCGACCGGCTGGTGGCGCTCGGCATCACCGCCGACCAGGTCAACGCCCAGCTGCGCAGCACCAACGCCGACGTGCCCGGCGGCCGGGGCGAGATCGGCGCCCGCGAGCAGGCGATCCGCACCCTCGGCGGCGCCCGCACCGTGACGGCCCTGGCCGAGACGCCGATCGCGCTGCCGAACGGCCGCTGGGCCAGGCTCGCCACGCTCGGCACCGTCACCGACGGCGCTGGGGAGCAGCGCTCGCTGACCCGGCTCGACGGCGAGCCGGTGGTCGCCTTCGCCGTCTACCGCGCCAAGGGTGCCAGCGACACCGTGGTGGGCGATGGCGTCGCCGCGCGCCTGGCCGAACTCCAGACCCGGACGCCGGGCGTCACCATCAGCGAGATCGCCTCGACCGTCGAATACACCCGCGACAGCTACGATGCGGGGATGACGGCGCTGATCGAAGGCGCGCTGCTGACCGTGCTGGTGGTGTTCCTGTTCCTGCGCGACTGGCGGGCGACGCTGATCGCGGCCGTGGCCATGCCCCTGTCGATCCTGCCGGCCTTCTGGGCGATGGACCTGCTGGGCTTCACCCTGAACAGCATCTCGCTGCTGGCGCTGACCCTGGTGATCGGCATCCTGGTCGACGACGCGATCGTCGAGATCGAGAACATCGACCGGCATCTGCATCTCGGCAAGCGGCCCTACCGCGCCGCGATCGACGCGGCCGACGCGATCGGCCTCGCCGTCGTCGCCACCACCCTCACCATCGTCGCGGTGTTTGCGCCCGTCAGCTTCATCGGCGGCGTCACGGGCCAGTATTTCGAGCAGTTCGGCCTGACCGTGGCGGTCGCCGTGCTCGCCTCGCTGCTGGTGGCGCGGCTGCTGACGCCGCTGATGGCGGCCTATCTGCTGCAGCCGAAGCGGGCGGCGGCGGGCGGCGATGCCGGGGCCGCACCGTCGCGGCCGGACGGCCGCTATGTCCGGCTGCTGAACTGGACGCTCGACCACCGCGGCGCCACCCTGGCCGCGGCCGGCGCCCTCCTCGCAGGGTCGCTGCTGCTGGTGCCGCTGCTGCCCTCCGGCTTCCTGCCGGACAGCGACAGCCGGATCTCGAACCTGCAGGTCGAGCTGCCGCCCGGCGCCACCCTGGCCGACACCGACGCCGTGGCACGGCGCATCACGGCCGAGCTGCGGCAGCGGCCAGAGGTCGACCACGTCTTCGCCACCATCGGCGAGGCCGGCGGCGCCGCGGCGGCCGACGCCATCGCTTCGGGCGGGGATGTCGCCAAGGTCGGCTTCGTCATCATCCTGAAGCCACGCGGCGAGCGCCAGCTGACCCGCAAGGCGTTCGAACGTTCGGCCCGGGACGAGCTGTCGCAGATCCCGGACATCCGCTTCACCTTCCTGGGCGAGAGCGGCAGCAAGGACGTGTCGATCGTGCTGACCGGCGACGACCCGGAGAAGCTGCGCACCGCCGCCTGGGCGCTGGAGCGCGAGATGCGCGGCCTGCCGGTCCTGGCCAATGTCCGCTCGGCCGAGCCGCTGCCGCGACCGGAGATCCGCATCCGCCCGCGGCCGGACGAGGCGGCGCGGCTCGGCGTCTCGGCCCAGGCGATCGGCACCGTCGCCCGCATCGCCACGATCGGCGACACCGACGCCAACTCGGCCAAGTTCAACCTCGGCGACCGCCAGGTCCCGATCCGCGTGGCCCTGGATCGCGCGGCCCGCGCCGACATTGAGGCGCTGCGCCAGCTGCGCGTGGCCGGCGACCGCGGGGCCGTGCCGCTGACCTCGGTGGCCGAGATCGGCTTCGGCGCCGGCGATGCCGAGGTCGAGCGCTTCGATCGGCGCCGCCGGGTCTCGGTCGACGCCGACCTGAACGGCGTGCCGCTCGGCACCGCCCTGGCCGCGATCGAGGCGCTGCCCGCGCTGGCGCAGCTGCCGGAGGGGGTGGAGCGGCCGGCCTATGGCGACGCCGAATCCATGGACGAGATGTTCGCCAGCTTCGGCGGGGCGATGCTGGCCGGCCTGCTGGTGGTGCTGGCGGTCCTGGTGCTGCTGTTCCGAGATTTCCTGCAGCCGGTGACCATCCTGGTGGCGCTGCCGCTGTCGGCGATCGGGGCCGTGCTGGCGCTGCTCGGCATCGGCGCGGCGCTCGACCTGTCGACGGTGATCGGCCTGCTGATGCTGATGGGCATCGTCACCAAGAACTCCATCCTGCTGGTCGACTTCGCGATCGAGGGACGGCGGGCGGGGCTCGACCGGCGCACCGCCCTGATCCAGGCCTGCCTGGTGCGGGCCCGGCCGATCGTCATGACCACCCTTGCGATGATCGCCGGCATGATGCCGGCGGCGCTGGGCTTCGGCGCCGATGCCGGCTTCCGCGGCCCGATGGCGGCGGCGGTGATCGGCGGCCTCGTCACCTCGACCGCGCTCAGCCTGGTGCTGGTGCCGGCGGTGTTCACGCTGATGGACGACCTGCGCGCCTGGCTGGCGCCCCGCCTCGGCCGGCTGACCTCGGTCACCGAGGCCGACCGCGCGGCAGAAGAGGCTGCCGCCGCCCGACAGGAGGCCCGACATGCATGAGCGTTATTTCCCCCCGCCCGACGAGCGGCCGCGGGCTAGGCGCAGGGACACCCGGGCGCTCCGCCGGCCGCCGCCGGCGGGGAGAGCCGTCCGGGGGCGGATGGTTGGAAAGGTCGTCCTGGTGACGGAGGCGGCGTCCCCGATCGGCCGGGCCAGCGCGCTGGCCCTGGCGCTGCAGGGCGCGACCGTGCTGGCCGCCGATAGGGACCCGAAAGGCGGGGTCGAGACGGCGGTGATGATCCGCGATGCCGGCGGCCGCGTCGGCTTCCAGTGCCACGACATCGGCGACGAGGCCTCGTGGCGGAACCTCGTGGAGGCGGCCTGGTCCGGCTTCGGGGCGCTGCACGTGCTGGTCAACACCGTCGGCGTCCCGGTCTTCGGCCATCACGCCGGCGCGGCGTGGACGGATCTGGGGCGGGAGCGCGCCTCCGGCCTCCTGGCGCTTTCGCTGGGGCTGGAGCATGCGATTCCGGCGATCGCGCGGTCCGGCGGCGGCGCCGTCGTCAACGTCGCCCTGACCGACACGCATGCGGGCAATCCGCGCTTCCCCTACCGCCCTCCCGGCAAGGGCGAGATCACGCTGCTGACCAAGGCGAGGGCGCTCGCCTGCGTCGGCGCGCGCAACGGGGTCCGAGTCAATTCCGTCCGCCCCACCGCGATCGATGCTCCGGTCATCGGCGCCGCCGGGAGCCCGCCGGCGGCGATAACCCGTACCTCGGTCCGGATGGGCCATTCCGGCACGCCGCAGGACATCGCCGAGGGCGTGCTGTTCCTGGCCTCCGACGACGCGCGCTACGTCACCGGCACCGAGCTGATCATCGACGGGCGGCTGAACCCGGACGATGTGAGACAACGGAGATGAAACCGATCATGGCAGTTGGGTGGAGCCGCTTCCGGGCGGCCATGCTCGTTATCGTGCTGTCGCCCGCCGCGGGAACGGCCTCGGCGCAGTCGATCACCGAGGCGCTGGCGTCGGCCTATGCCACCAATCCGGACCTCGCCGCCGACATCGCCAACCTGAAAGCGGTCAATGAAGGGGTCGCCCAGGCCCTGTCCGGCTATCGGCCGTCGGTCAGCGCGAGCGCCAGCATCGAGAGCCAGTTCACCAACACCCAGACCGACGGGCAGCGCGGCGGCGCTGCCCTGTCCTCGGGCGGCCGGGACGGCCGGTGGCACGAGGTCAACCCGGCCACGCTCGGCATCACCGTCAACCAGAACATCTACAATGGCGGCCGCACCCAGGCCGCGGTCAGCCAAGCCGAGAACACGGTCATGGCCACCCGCGCCGTCGTTCGGACCACCGAGCAGACGGTGCTGCTCGACGCCGCGACCGCCTATGCCGACGTGGTCCGGGCCCAGGCGGCGCTCGATGTCCGGCGCAACAACGAGGCGGTGCTGGGCCAGCAGCTGCAGGCGACCCGCGACCGGTTCAATGTCGGCGAGGTGACCCCGACCGATGTCAGCCAGGCCGAGGCGGGCCTGGCCAGCGCCGTCGCCGGCCGGGTCGAGGCGGAGGGCACGCTGCGCACCAGCCGCGCCGTCTTCGAGCGCGTCATCGGCCGGCCGCCGGAAATGCTGGAGACACCGGCCGCGCCGGCCGGCCTGCCGGCCTCGATGCAGGATGCGATCCGGCAGGCCCAGGAGAACAATCCGGGCATCGTCGCGGCGCTGTTCAGCGAGCGCGCGGCGGCCGACGCCATCGACCTGCAGTTCGGCGCCCTGCTGCCGTCGATCGACCTGCAGGCGCGGATCCAGCGGCAGTATTCGACGGTGTCCCATCCGCGGTCGGGCGGCGGGGTGCAGAGCCGCATCGATTCCGCGGCGATCGTCGCCCAGCTGACCATCGCGCTCTATGCCCAGGGCAATCAGGAGTCGATGGTGCGTCAGGCGCGCTATGCCCATGGCCAGAAGCGGATCCAGATCGAGGCCCAGCGGCGCCAGGCGATCCAGAGCGCCGTCGAGGCCTGGCAGTCCCTGGTCACCGCGCGGGCCGCGATCACGTCGTTCCAGGTGGCGGTCAGGGCCGAGACGATGGCGGTGGACGGGCTGCGGCAGGAGGCCCAGGTCGGCTCGCGCACGGTGCTCGACGTCCTGACCGAGCAGCAGAACCTGCTCAACGCCCAACTCAACCTGGTGGAGGCGCGGCGCAACGAGGTGGTCGCCGGCTATCGGCTCCGCGCCGCCATCGGCATCCTCACCGCGCGCGACCTGGCGCTGCCGGTCGAGGTCTATGATCCGGAGCCGGATTACCGCAAGACCCGGTCCCGCTGGTGGGGAACCTCGGTCGATGGATGACCGGCCGCCTGTCGCCGGCCTCCTGTCACGGTGCGGCCCGCAGCAGATACCCGACGCCGCGGATGCTGCGGATCTCGACGCCGGCATCCGCCTCGGCGAGCTTGCGCCGGAGCCTGGACATATGGGCGTCGAGCGAGTTCGACTGGATCTCGTCGTCGAGGCCGTAGACGGCGGATTCGAGCGTCTCGCGCAGCACCGCGCGCTCCCGGCGCTGGATCAGGGCTTCCAGGATCGCCAGCTCCCGCCGCCGCAGCGGCAGCGGACGGCCGTCGACCAGCGCCTCGCGATGGCCCAGGTCGAATTCCAGCCGGCCCAGCCGGGCGAAATCCGGCCGCGCCTCCGGCGGCCGCCGCAGCACGGCGCGGAGTCGGGCCAGGAGCTCCTCGAAGGCGAAGGGCTTGGCGAGATAGTCATCGGCGCCGGCTTCGAGGCCGGTGACCCGGTCGCCGACATCGCCGCGGGCCGTCAGCACGATCACGGGCACGCCGACGCCCGACCGGCGGAGGGATCGCACCAGGCTCAGCCCGTCGCCGTCCGGCAGATGCCGGTCGACGATGATGACGCGATACTCCGCGCACCGCGCCGCGGCCTCGGCTTCGGCCAGCGAGGCGGCGCGATCGACCACGAAATCCCGCACCGCGAGGGCCGCGGCCAGGACCGCGGCCATCTCCGGCTCATCCTCGACGAGAAGCACGCGCATCACGATCTCCGCCGACCACCCTGCATCCCGCCTGATCGCGGCCACATTGAGTCACGAGTACGCCCGCGGCTCCGCTTGGCCCTCCTACGGGTCAATTCGCGTTTCCCACACGGGCGCTCGGTGACTCAAGATTCCTGAGGGGCGTCTCTGACTGACCACGGCTACCGCCCTCGGCACATTGGTTTGGAAACAACGACATGAATGACGACGTCATCACCCTCGAATCCGTTCTCACCGTCGACCTGCCTGTTTTCAAGAGAGAATTACAGGCAGCCTTCGCGGCGGCCGTCATTGACGAGTTCGGCTCCCTGCTCGACGGCCCTATTCCGTCTGATGACGATCTCGACCAGTCGATCGCCGCCCCCAATGCGGAGGTTTTGCACGTCCTTTCCGGCGGGGAGAATGTCGGTGGCGCGGTCGTGACGATCGACAGGGCTACAAACCACAACTCGCTTGATCTCTTCTTCATATCATTGGCGCGGCATGGCCGTGGTTTAGGTTCGAAGGCATGGCGCGCGATCGAGAAGCGATATCCTGAAACACTGATTTGGCAGACGCACACACCATACTTCGAGAAGCGAAATATACACTTCTACATCAACAAGTGTGGCTTCCAGATTGTGGAGTTTTTCTGCAGGTACCATCCGGACTCGCATAAGATCGGTGGGGACGAACTGCGCAGTGGAGGCGAGATGTTTCGATTCGAGAAAATCATGGACGCGCCAAGCCGGATCAAGACTTCTGACGAGTAGCGGACGGTCGCCGCGGCGCAGGCTGCGACCGTGCGACTTGTGACGACGCAGCCAGATCGGACTAGAATGCGGGAAATTTCCTGCGGCGACAAAACATAGATCAACTGCATCATGGTCGCTGCAAATATCCATTGCAATATTATTTCTTATTTATGCTCGCATTGACAATGTTAATACCAATGAGCGCAAGAAGATCTCATATCTTTATGAGCGGATAGAGCGCACGCGCGTTGTGCATCATGAGCAGCCATCGCGCCACTTTAAGATCGGGCATCACAATACGCGTAGAGCGGGTGCTTTACACCCAATCGACCTCGACGCCTGTTCCCGCCAGGGCAGCCGCTGGCAGGCCCGCCGGTTCCGCTACGAGATCATCCGCGCCTGCGGCCTCCAGCTCGTCGCGCGTGCCATATCCCCAAAGGCTCCGAACGTCGTCAATTGGGGGCGATTCGGCCTAAGCGCTGGTGTCCGGTTTGGAGCGCCGCTACGGCGATCCGGAATGGCCGGTTCGGAGCGGGCTGGCTGGCCCCCGAGTGACCGCAATGGGGACGAACCGGCCCTGGCCCGGAGGCCCGGTTCACCTGCTTGTCCAGCCCGGCGATCGTCGCCGGGTCGATCGGCAGCAGGCGGGCAAGGGAGCCGGGCGCCGGGTTGCGATGATCCGGGCGAGGCCGGTCTTGAACGCCGCGTCATGGGCATGGAACTGGCGGCACCAGCCGATCTGGCGGGCGGTGACGCCAGCAGACGCGTCCGCCATGCCCTTGAGCCCGAGATTGGTGGCGTCGGCGAGGATGCCGGCATGCAGCGCCTGGATGTTGCGCGGCAGGTCGCCGGTGCGCAGATGGGTGAACGCCTCGGAGAAGCCGGTCCAGCCGTCGACTTCGGCGATCAGCTCGGTGATCCGCACCGGCGGCATCCGGTCGAGGATCAGCCATTTGGCGGCCTCGGCCGCCTTGGGCACGGTCGAGCGCTCCGGTGAGACCACCAGCTTGCCGTCGGCCAGGCGGACACCCGTGAGCTTGCCGGCGCGGGCACGATTCGCCAGCTGCTGCAGCTTGAGGGCCAGCTCGTGCCGCTTCTCGGCGAGCCAGGCGACAGGATCGGGCGGCACGCCGAGGCGCAGATCGTCCGCCTGCTTGCGGGCCGCAACGGTCGACGCCGGCACCAGGTCGGCGGTGAGCGGCCGGAAGGTCCGGCCGCCTTCGACCCAGACGTCGCCGGAGCGCAGCCGGTCCCGCAGCACCGCCAGGGTCGCGACCTCGTACAGCTTGCGGGGCTTGCCGGCGGCGAGCATCGCCTTGCGGACTTGGTCTGCCAGATGCCCGACCGGCGGTTTGGCGGGCACTCCCCGGCGGCCCTCGCGGTACAGCTGCCGCAACAGCTCCAGGGCCGCCAGCAGGGGATCACGCCGCCGGGCCGATCGGAAGACGAAGGCCTCGATCACCGCCTTGGCGCAGCGCCGGACCATATCCGACCGCCCGGCGACCTCAAGGAGCGGATCCGGCTCGGCCGCGGCCTCGAAACTTTCCAGCTCCGCCTGGGCCTGCATCAGGCGGTGCCATCCGATCCGCTCGTGCAACAGCTCGATGGCGTCGCCGTCGCTCTCGTTGGCCTCGCTGAGCGCGCGCAGGGTGTCGCGGAACAGCCGCAGCAGCTCCCCAGCGGCCCGGCCGGTCTCGAGATGGCGCTGATTGCGGCGCGATCGGGCCTTCGAATTGCCGGCCGACGAGCCGGCAGAACATCGCCACTGCCGCGTCGGTCAGGCGGAAGCCGAGCGCGATCATCTGGGCCGCGACCGTGGCGCGGCGGCGACCGGCGTTCAGATCGGCCGCGAGATGGGCGGGCGTCACCTCGCCCTCGCGCACCAGCTGGCGCCAGCGGTCGGGATGGATGCGCTCGCGGCGCCGAGGATCGAGGCCGAAGTCGCGAATGACGCGCAGCCGCTCCAGCAGCGCCAGCAGGTTCTTCTTGCCCGGGGCCTCCGGCGGGGCTTTGAGCCAGGCGAAGCGGGTGATCCGGATCGCGGGATCTACTGCGAGCAGCCGATCGAGATCGTCCAGCCGCTCCGCCGGCAGGCCGTCAAGCAGCGCCGCCTCCATGCGCCGACGGGCCAGGACCCGGGCGGCGCGGCCGATGCGGTCGAGCGTGTCGGCCGCCGGCAGCACGGCGTGCCGGTCCCGCAAGGCCGCGATCATGGCCTCGGCGATCGGCTGCCCCTGATCGGTGGTGTCGGCGGCATCGAGAGCCGCCGCCAGCGCCGCGCGGTGATCGTCGCGGCCGGCGACACGCAGCCCAAGATAGCGTTGCGCTTCAGCGGCATGCTCCCAGCGATTCTGCTCCCGGTGGCGATACTCGGCCAGGTCTTCGGGACAAACGCCGATCTGCTCGGCAACGAAGGCAACCATCGCTTCCGGCAGCACCTCGTCGTGAAGCCAAGCTCGACCGGGATGTCGCATCAAGCAGAGCTGGAGAGCGAGACCAAGGCGGTTGTGCGGCGCCCGCTTCACCATCACGAGGTCGAGATCGGCCGGATCCAATGTGCAGTGCTGGATCAACTCCCTCTCGTCCTTTAGTGCTGCGATCAGCGCATTCCAGCGATCAGCCTTCAGCAAGGGACGACGCGACACGATCGATCTCTGTTCAGCGATGGACGCGCGACCGTAGCCGAGATTCGGGCTAGGGCACTGAATCACTTTGAATAGGCGCCGACCGTCCAGATCAATTCCGGTAGAGGCTTTCGAAACGCTTGCGGCGGACCGCCGCCGGGTCCGATCGGCGGTCGCCGACGAGAGCTCAACACCATCGGGTCTCACAGCCACGCGAACAGCAGACCTGATGCCCCGACTTCGACGTTCCTGTTTTGAGCTGAGTTGTCGGAGGCCTACGGACAGTTCTTGTCGCGACCCCGAGGACGTCATCGCCCAGCATGTTCAGGTCCGCGCGCTGCTACAGCGCGCCAGCGACAACAGCAGAAGCAGGCTGGCCCGCCTCCGTCTCGTCAGGGATGGCGGATGAAGCTTGCCCACCTCCTGCCGATGCGGGTGTCAAGTTCGAGAGTGAAGTGCAACCGGCAAAAGAAAGTGCAGTGACCGGTGGGGGAAGGTCGCAGCAGAGTGGCTCCGCCATACGTTCCCGCGACCGGGGCAAGTGGCGCCACGAACAGACCTTCGCACCTCCAAGCGCGAAGGTCTTGTAATTGCCTGATGCGGATGTCCGTAGATGCCGCTAAGGCTCCTACATCGCGAAGGCAGCACTGCGGGGCGACGTTGGTGGTCGGGTGGCTGCGATGCCGAGAGCCGTGGTGCCGACAGGGACAAGCCGAAGCATGCCAACGTGATTTGCGACGGACGGCTCTTGGAAACCGAACCTCGTCTTCGCGACAAGTATCAGCGGGGTTGCGCGCCGAGCCGATCCCTCAGACGCGGGATCGAAAAGTCGAGGAAGGCGCGTAGCTTCAGTGGCACCTGGCGTTGGCTGGGGTAGATGAAGCTCACCGGTATAGGCGAGGGTTCATACTCTTCCACCAATATCACGAGTGCGCCCGATCCCACCAAGTCGTCAATCGGGTATGACAACACCCTGGCAATTCCGGCCCCGGCGGTTGCGGCGCTGACCGCTGCTTCGACCGAGTTCACGACGAGCCGGGACGGGATCGGTATGATCTGCCGGGTGCCTGTCAAGAGGAAATCCCAATTGCTCCCGAGCACCAGCTCTCCGTAGGCTATACAGTCGTGCGCTGACAGATCGGCTGGCGTCTTTGGTACACCCCGTACTTTTAGATAGTCCGGGCTGGCGCACAGCACTTGGCGAATCGACGCGACACGCGTGGCGATCAGACTGCTGTCGGGCAGCTCGCCGATGCGCAAGGCGAGATCGACGTCGTCTTCCAGCAGGTTCACGTTCCGATCATCCAGCTGCACGTGCATGCGGATATCGGGATACGCACGCAAAAATTCCGCGACGACCGGCATGACATGGAGTCTCCCCAAGACTTGGGGCACGCTGATAGTCAGTTCCCCCCGGGGTGTCAGATATTCGCCGGCGGCAGCGCGCTCGGCTTCCGCAATGTCTTCCATGATCCGCCGGCACGAAGCTGCGTAGGCGCGCCCAGCGTCGGTGAGCGTCACTGTGCGGCGGCCCCGCAGCAGCAAGCGGATTTTCAGGTGCTCCTCCAGCTCCGAAACCCGTCTGCTGACCGTCGCCAAGGGAAGGCGGAGCTGGCGGCTGGCGGCGGAGAGGCTCCCCGTGTCTACGGCGGCAAGGAGAATGGTCATGCCTTCGAGGCGGTCCATAGCCTTTCACCATTGGAAGGATGCCTCCCGAATTTACCGTCTGATCGCCGGATTTGGGAGCGTCCATATTGTGCGCGTCGGCGCTGAAATTCGTCGGCAAATCCCAACTCTACTCGCAAGGAAGACTGCTATGACCATTCTCATAAGGACGCTTGCCGCCGCCGCGGCTGGCACCGTGCTCGCAACGAGCGGCTTCGCCCAGGACGCTGCCCCAACCGCGAGAGAGATCCGCGGTGCCACGCCGTATGTCGCCATCGAGAACGAGCCCGCACCCAAGCTGATCGTGGACCCTCCGCTTGCCGAAGGACTGGCCCAGGGCGTCTTCTGGGCCCAGTACCGGGTCGAGAACCTGCGCATCGCACCGGTGTTCGGTGCGGGCGCGCTGGCGGTGTCCCCGCGTATCGGGCACCTGCACGTCACTGTCGATGACCTTCCCTGGTGGTGGGCGGATGCAAGTGACAACAATACGGTCGACATCGCAGGGCTGCCGCCGGGCGACCACAAGGTGACCATCGCCTTGGTCGACGCCAACCACAACGTCATTCCCGGACAGGTGGTGACCGTGCGGTTCACCGTGCCTGCCTCCGCGCCAACGCAACATGAACATGTCGCGAAATGAACCCGCTTCTGAAACCATTTCAACGTCAAGGAGATCAAAATGGGCAGTACTACTGAGTTGGCACGCAGCGAGGCTGCGAGCGACGCCCCGAAGGCTGGGGCGGTGGACATGAAGTTCGAGTTCGTCGTCATCCCTGTCTCGGACGTCGATCGTGCCAAGCGCTTCTACGGCGGCTTGGGATGGAGGCTCGACGCCGACTTCGCCTCCGGTGACGACTGGCGGGTTGTCCAGTTCACGCCGCCCGGCTCTGGCAGCTCGGTGCTTTTCGGCAAGAATGTCACCGCTGCGGCGCCCGGCTCCGCCCAGGGATTATACCTCGTGGTCTCTGACATCGAAGCCGCCCGCAACGACCTGCTGGGCCGCAGCGTTGAGGTCAGCCAGGTCTTTCACAACGCCGGCGACGTGTTTGTGGGTACGGACGAGCCCTACCTGTTGGGGCGGCGCCGGCTTAGCGGTCTCGAACCCGAGCGTAACAGCTACCGCTCGTACGTCTCGTTCAGCGATCCGGACGGCAACGGCTGGCTGGTCCAGGAGGTCACAGTGCGATTGCCCGGACGTGTTGACACGGATTTGACGACTTTCACCTCGCCGTCCGAGCTCGCAAGCGCGCTGCGACGTGCCGAGGCGGCACACGGCGAGCACGAGAAGCGGACAGGCGGCCAGCGTGATGCGAACTGGCCAGACTGGTATGCCGAGTACATGGTCAACGAGCAGGCCGGCAAGCCGCTGCCGCAGTGAGCGGTGGCGACGCAGCCGTCATCGGCCGAGTGAGCGACGAGGGCGAGACCTGGAGCTACCCGGATCTTGCCCTCGAGATATCCGGGATACGCGGTCCACCGGAAGCAACGAAGGTGGAGCAGGAAGAGATGACGCCCGGGCGAAGCTGGACCATTGACGGCCGGCCAAACTGACTGCCTATGTGTGCCGCAGTCCTGGTCGCCAAGCTCGACCGCCTCGCTTCAGGCCACGAACGGCACTCTCGACGAATGTGGCCGAGGATCGAGTATGACTCCCGCGAGGTCGGCAAAGTGGCACGAAGCGGTCGTTGATGTAACAGTCCCTGGCGTCGCCTTCGGGTCATGACTACCGGTTCGTTTGCGGCAGTGAACTCCACAAAGAGTTGATTCCTGACGGATTGCGGAAGCCTGAAGTTACTGCGCTTAACTTCTGTCCGTTGCAACCTGCTACAATTAACTTCTGCCCGCTGAACTTGTCATCTGCACTTGCAGAGACCGAAATAGCTGCCGCCTTTTGGCGAGCCTCGCTGCAGTTGTCTCTCGAACTTGAAGCGGGCTTTCCGCCTCGGCTCCAGGAACCCTGGAAAGTAACTGCTGCGGTGCAGCTTCGGGATGCGCAGCTCGACGGTGCCGACCCGCGTCTGCCAATCCCGCTCGCGATAGCCGTTGCGCTGAACCAGCCGCTCGGTGCTCTTCTCGCCATAGCGGGCATTGGATAGCCCGCTCACTTCCAGCTCCATCAGCCGTTCGGCGGCGAAGCTGATCATCTCCCGCAGCAGATCCGCGTCCGGAGTCTTCTCCACAAGCGCTTGCAGGCTCATCATCTCGCCGGTCATCGGTGGTCTTTGATCAGGCTGGCTCTCGCAAACCCGACCCTACCGGGAAATCGCCGATGACCACCCCATCCCAGCCGCCGGAGCCGCCTACTACGCCAATCCACCGGGACACGACCATCCACGCCAGCATGGCTCTGACGTGAATGGGCGCTGGGACCCCGTCGACCTTGCGTGAAATCTAGCTCCCGGCGTGCCGATCGGCGCCGAGATCTCATGCCGATTTACATATCGCGGAGGGGCAGGCCTGAAAGACTGGGTTTCGCCGCCCGCGCCGGCAGGAGGAAATCCCGAGAAGATGGAACACACATACCCTGTTAGGGTTTCAGTCATTGGGCGCACGTCGCCGACAACCGGCGCCCAGCATCGTCCCGGCTGTGGAATCCAGCTAGCGGATTGCAGCCGGGGCGATGTCTATCGTCAGACATGTCCGTCGTGGATACGGCGCGTCGCGGCGCTTGATCATGACCAGTCAAAAATTAAAAATCCATTTATTGAAAATATTAAGTATAATTGATAATTCGATTGGCGGAGATTGACTCTCCGGGAGAAATTGCGGCACTCTCACAAATTGTCGCCAGCGTGTTGTTGTTCGCCGGGACTGGAGAACGCGAAGTGAGTGTCGCCCGTCTTGGCAGGATTGTTCCGTGCAGGGAGCGACCGGATGCCTCGATCCAGAGACGTGGCGCCGTCTCACCGGCAATGCCGCACATGGCGGCAATGTCAGAATTCGTGAGGATTCACACTATGAGCCGCCGTTATCTCGGCCCGCCGGGCGCAGTCCCATAGCCGCGGTGCCAAACTCGAATGGATCTATGGGTCGAGCTGCTGCAGGGGGGAATGGCGAATGGATGTCGTCGCAGACCCGGGAGGCTTCACGACCGCCCCCGACAACCCGGCGCCGCTGCGCCATATCGCGGTCATTCCAGACGGGAACCGGCGCTGGGCCGCCCGGCACGGCTTGCCGACGGTCGAGGGCTACCGCCGCGGCAGCGCCAAGGCGCACGAATTTCTCGGCTGGTGCGCCGAGGCCGGGATCCCGATGGTGACGCTGTGGCTGCTCTCGACCGAGAATCTGCACCGCGACCGGAAGGAACTGCGCGGCCTCCTGCCGGTGATCGTCGACGCGGTGGACCTGTGGGCGGCGGACGGGCGGTGGCGGCTGCGCCTGCTGGGCGACCTCGATGCCCTGCCGCGGCTCGCGGCCTCGGCGATGCAGGCGGCGGCGGACCGGACCCGCCACGTGGAGGGCGTGGCGCTCAACATCGCGGTCGCCTATGGCGGCCGGTCCGAGATCGTGCACGCTCTGCGGCGGATGCTGGCCGAGCATGCCGCCGCCGGCACGCTCCACAGCCTCGCCGCTACGCTCGGCAGCGACGACATCGCCGACCGCCTCTACACCGCCGGCCAGCCCGACCCGGATCTGGTGATCCGGACCTCGGGCGAGCAGCGGCTGTCGGGCTTCATGCCCTGGCAGGCGGCCTATAGCGAATTCTACTTTTGCGACACGTACTGGCCCGGCCTCACCAAGGCGGACTTCGCGGAGATCCTGCGCAGCTACGCCGCCCGAGTGCGACGCTTCGGGCAATGACCGTGTCCTCGATCGCGAGAGGAACCGCCGCGCAGGAGCGCCGAGCCGAAATGTCTCCGAGAATGCTGGATTTCCCGGTCTGCCGCCTCGTGGAACAGCGCGTCCGCGCCTTGGTCGAGACCGAGCGCCAGTCGGTCGCCCACCGCATGGATCACCTGGAGCGCGTGGCCCGCAATGCCAGGGTAATCTTAAAGTCCTATCCCGAGGCGGACGCCGAAATACTGTATCTCGCCGTGTTGCTGCACGATGTCGATCAGCCATTCGACGACAAACCGAATCATGTGGCGCGGAGCGCCGCGCTGGCCGAGCAGATTCTGAAGGAAATCGGGTATCCTCCGGCTCGGATCGCGCACGTGCTCGATCTGATCCGGGAGCATTCGACCGAGACCATCGACACGCACCGGCCGTCCACGATCGAAGCTCGAATCCTGTTCGACGCCGACAAGTTGGACGGGATCGGACCGCTCGGCATTCTGCGGGTGTTCGCATTGTCGCAGCAGATGGGACGGCCGCTTGCGGCATCCGTTCGCTGGTACCGAGAGAAGATCGCCGTCGCCAGCCGGAATGTTCAGACCCCGGAGGGGCAGATAATGTTGGAAGGAAGGCTGCCCCTGGTCGAGACGTTTCTCTCCGATCTGGAGGCCGATCTCCAAGACGACTGATGTCGCGGCACCGATATGCCGCGGCCATGAAGCGTTTCAGGCGCGGCCACCGTGGATTTACGAACAGGCTGCATGGAAGGCGCCGGCCCGCACCGGTTTCGGTCAGGACGGCAGGAAGCGCCGGCGCTCCTCCTCGAAGCGGCGGGCGATGAACTGACGGCAGAGCGCCACCCGCCGCAGGCCGGCCGTGCCCGGAATTCGCGGGATTCTATGACAGCGGAGCGCCAGGGAAGCTGGTGCGATCCAGCCGGTTGAAGACCGGTCCGGGTAAGCCGTAGCGGGCGCCTGTTAGCGAGTGTTGCGTGGCGGGAGGCGATAACCGCCGCGAAGCGTACACAGCGATTGTGCAGGGTTGGCGATTGAGCCGCGCAAGACCGAAACTCGCAGAGGCCGCGGCTGTCACTGTAGCCGAAGGCAAGATGTGCGGCGCTGTGATGCGAGGCGCTGACGCTCTGCCGTGATCGAAGACCCCATCCCAGCCGCCGCAGCCGCCTCCTACACCACTCCCTGGGAGTACGTCATGCGAAGCTGACGAGCGCTTGTGGGTGCGAGTCCCATCCGGCCAACGCCGCAGCGGGCAGGCCGGGACCGAGTCTTGCGGGCGTCGTGGTGACGCGAGGTCCGAAGTGTAGACAGGGGCCATGTGGGGTGCGGGATTGAGCCTCGAAAGGTGGAAGGTCGCGAAGGCCGAGAGGGTTCCCAGTCTCGAAGGCAGCACGTGCATCGTCGTGATGCGAGACGATGTCGCTTCGCCGGGGTCGAAGGCCGGATCACGCATGGAAGGCATTCGTCGGAACATGAGAGGCCCGACCGGGTCCGCCGGATTGGTCTCCGGCGGGGGATGGCGGCAAGGCAATGCCGGAGCCGACATTCGAGCCGAGGTCGGGAGTCGGACCGGTTCATAGTACCTATGACGCCGTCGAAGGAGACGAGACGCGCCGAGGGAAGGGGCCGGCCCGAGGAGATCCCGCGCCAGGAGGCTGGGGTCCGGACACAGAGCCGGGTTGCCTTGCCGCCCAACCTGGCACGGGTGAACGCGGCGGCTCGCAAGGCCGCCCAGACCCGGTTCACCGCCTTGCTGCACCACGTCGACAAAGGGGCGCTCGAACGGGCGTTCCGGCGACAGAAGCGGCGGGCGAGCGCGGGAGTCGACGGGATTACGGTGATGGCGTACGAGCAGAACCTGGAGGAGAACCTCCAGGATCTCTGCCGGCGCGTCCACACCGGGCGCTACCGGCCGCAACCGGTCCGGCGCGTCTATATCCCCAAGCCCGATGGCGGCGAGCGGCCGCTCGGCGTGCCGACCCTGGAGGACAAGATCGTCCAGGGCGCGGTCGCCGAGGTGCTGAGCGCGATCTACGAGGTCGACTTCCTCGGGTTCTCCTACGGCTTCCGGCCGGGGCGGGACCCGCAGCGGGCTCTTGACGCGCTCCATACGGCGCTCATGAGCCAGCGCGTGAGCTGGGTGCTCGATGCCGACATCCGCAGCTTCTTCGACTCGGTGGACCACGAGTGGCTGCTGCGGATGCTGGCGCACAGGGTGGCCGATCCGAGAGTCCTCCGGCTCGTCCGGCAAAGGCTCGAAGCCGGCATCCTGGAGAGCGACACGTGGTTCGAGACGGACAGAGGGACGCCTCAGGGAGCGGGCATCAGCCCGCTCCTGGCCAACATCTTCCTCCATTACGTCCTCGACCTCTGGGGCCATCGGTGGCGTCGGCGCGAGGCGCGCGGTCGGGTCTCGATCGTGCGCTACGCCGACGACTTCGTGATGGGCTTCGAGAGCGAGGCGGATGCGCGGCGGATGCTGGTAGGCCTCAAGGAACGGCTGGCCCGCTTCGGCTTGTCGTTGCACGAGGACAAGACGCGCCTGATCGAGTTCGGCCGGGTTCCGGCCCTGGCTCGGCGACGGCGCGGCGCGCGGCGGCCCGAGACCTTCGCCTTCCTCGGCTTCATCCACTACTGCGGATGGACCCGGGACGGCCGGCTCATCGTGAAGCACAAGACGCAGGGCAAGCGCCTGACGCGCAAGCTGAAGGCGGTGCGCCAGGAGGCGTGGCGGTTGATGCACAAGCCGCTGGCCGAGCAGCATCGCTGGTACGCCAGCGTGCTCCGCGGCCACTACGGCTACTATGGTCGACCGCACAACTACCCGGCCCTCAGCGCCTTCCGGCAGGAAGTGCGGCGGATCTGGTTCGCCTGCCTCAAGCGGCGCAGCCAGAAGAACCGGCGCATGGGCTGGGAGGCGTTCGAGGCCCTGACGGCTCGCTTCCCTCTGCCCACACCCCGGATCACGCGCCCCTGGGCGCCACGTGCAGCTTGACGCGGGTTATCCTCGGGAAGAGCCGGGTGCGGGAAAGCCGCACGCCCGGATCTGTGAGGGCAAAGCCGAATGGCCGAGCTACTCGACCACGACCCCTGCTTATGGAGTGCTCCCACCGATCCCGGCCGGCGACAGCAGCGCGTAGACGTGCTTTCCGAAGAGGCGGAAGCGAAACACATCCCTCAGCTCTGCCCGCCCGCGCACGAGCAGGTCGACAGGATTGCGGCAAAAGGCAAAGGCATGCCCGAGTATCGGGCCCGCCGCGGAGCGCTGGCATTCTGACGATCGCCGCCCGATGCCTTCGGCAGAGGCGCTCACGCGCGTACCTCGACAGTGAGATGACGAGCGATGCCGATCATCGTTTCGGCGGACAGTCCCTCGACGGATCGCGATTCGCGGTCTGTGTGAGCGCTGCCGGACGGGGTGAGCGTCTTGTAAAAGGACATCGCAAGACGTTGCCTCCGAGATGACTACTGGCGCCGGTGATGGGGTATGCGGCCTCCATCATTGAGCCCTCATTGATGCAGCCATGTGCCGGGTCATCATGGCCAGAATCGACCAGCCGAGCTGCGCGTTCCTGATCAGGCGGCGCGACAATGGGGAGGCGGGGATGGGATCCGGCTGGACTAGCCCGTAGAGAATGACCTGCAGCATTTCGCGGACGATCGAGAGCATTCGGGTATCCGTCATCGCGAGGATCCGCATGGAGGCTTCGCGACCCCGCTGATCTTCCGTCCAGTAGCGGACGAGGCCATCGCGGACCGTGCGCGCAGCCAGCTCGGTCCCGCTCGTGGCGTCGTGCAGCGCCCGTGCCAGCAACGCGCGGGCCCGCTGCGGTCCACGTCGCCGACGTGCATAGAGATGCAGGCCGGCAGCCACATCGCCGCCGGCCTGGCAGAAGACTTCGCGCAGAGCGAGCGCATCATTGACGCCGACCGTCATGCCGGTTGCCGTGAGCGGATGGCATGTTCCACCCGCGTCGCCGACGAGCGCCACCCGATGGCGCACCGTCCCGCTGACCAGGACCTCGCAGCTCACGGAGGACAGAGACTTCTGCGTGCGGGCAGCCTTGGTCAGCTCATGGCCCAACGGTGCCGGCAGGGCAGCGATGAGCGCCGTCCGATAGGCGTCGGCGGGAACCGAGCGCTGCTCGATCGGATGGTCGAGCAGCACCCGACTGCGGCCATCGCCGATCTCGTAGGCAAAGACGGGGGATGGACCGCCAAGGAACATGTGTCCGAACCCTGGCATGGGAAGATTGGCCGAACCCAGCTCAAATCCGGTCAGCGTCGAGATTGGGCGGCGCCGATGGGCGATGCCGACGAGCCGGCGCAGAGGGGAAGCGGAGCCGTCGGCAGCGATGAGGAGGCGGCAACTCAGCGTCGAGCTTCCCGCCTTGTGCCGGACAACAACACGCGCACATCCGGGATCCGCGAGGTCGACCGCGACGACGCGCGCCCCTTCCATCATTTCGACATGGGCGAAACCGCGAGCAGCCTCGACGAGCCTGGCCCGGAGACGTGTCTGGTCCAAAGCCGCGGCAGTCGCCGGGAAGCTTGGATGCCGACCATAGGGGAGGCGGATCGCCTGTTCGTCGCCGCCCATGTCCGGGAATACGGCGAAGCCCCCGATGGCGACCGAATCCGCAAGGATCTCTTCCGACGCCAATCCCAACTGCGCCAGACCCGCCACGCACCGCGGATGGAGCAACTCACCGGCGAGCCGCCGTTCCAGATGCTGGCCCGGTTCGACCATCAGGACCCGCCACCCGAAATCGCGCATGGCGGCTGCGGCCGCCACTCCGGAGATGCCAGCACCGGCGACGATGACGTCGAAGTCAGCCATCGGACGCCCCATGGTGTCGTTCGAATTCGCTCGGGGCCCAAAGCTGAGAGACGCTGTTGTAGAGCCTGTGGTCGAGCATCGCCCTGCCGACGAGGACGCTGTTCGCGCCGTCGTCCGGCCAGCCTCCGTTAGGTTCCTGCCGACCGACCAACCATGTGGTGGCGCGCAGCGGGCTCACCTCGACCGGACCGTCCGTGGCCGCCAGCAACGCCAACGTCGCCCATGCCGTGCTAGACACTCGCCCGTTCACGCTCGGGACATAGCTTGCGACAGGCAGCCCGAGAAATGCTCTCGCCAGGCGCCGTCGCAGCCGACGGCGCGCAGCCCGCAAAGCGCGAAGAAGGTGCCGCAATTATCGTTGATCCCCCAAAATCCGGGCGAGGACCACCCTCCGACTGCCGCGCCAACAGGAAATCGGCCCGCCGCCGCGACGCCGCCGCCATCCGGTCAGCGACCGGTCATGGATCAAATGCGTATCTCGGCGAGGGTGTGGACGCACGAGCCGGTGCATTGAAATCTTACAGGATCGGGCCGATTGCTGATGGAATCTCTCCCTTGCGTTGGTTGGAAGCGGCATCCCAAAAGCTTTGCCACGATCTCTTTCGCATTGACCACCTTGAATGCGAGTAGGGGCTGGATTTTGTGACCAGGGTCGCCGTCGCCGCCAGGAAGCGGACTGCCTTCGACTTCGAGCGCATGCTTACCCCTTTCCGATCAATTCCGCTTCGCGGAGGACGGATGTCCCAGGGCGCTCTCGCGCCCGGCACGTCTATCTGGGAGACCTCCTCCCGGCCCGTTGCCGCAGGTGACCATCCCTGTCGCGGTCGGCCTGACTGTTTCCAGGAAAGGAGCGCAGAGTCCGCCATTTTTTTGCCAAGCAAAATGAATCAAAGCCAAGAAGGCAACATCAATAGAAATCATTCGTTTTTGACAGTGGCAAAGACAAGGTCTCTAGTTTCTGATTTTGCAGAGCATTTTGCAAAAATTGAACCAAGATCTTCTGCGTAACGGCATCGATAACCCGGCCCGCAGAAGACAATGGTTGAGAAGTAGGGATGTCTGCTTGAATCCTGATGGTGATTGTTGAACTATCTGGACAAGACGGGACCAGACGATCCGGGGGGCATACATGCCTGCGACATGCAATCCGTTCGCGCTCAGGATGATCGACATCATCTGGTCCCATGCGTGAGTCGCCGAACAGTATTCCCAGCCCGGGGGGGCCGAAGTTCGAATCCACCGGGGGAGCGGCGGCCGGTGCCCCCCGGCGGAGGCGCTTCATGGCCATGTCCCTGCCGCGGCTAGCCTTCGTCGCCATGGCCAGTGCGATGACCGGACCTGCGGCAGCCCAGGAGCCTTCCGCGAACATGGTCACAGCGGGCTACCAGGGTAATCTGGGGGCGAGCCGCATCGGCATGACTCTCTTCGTCCGGGACGGAAAGCTCGTCCCCGACAGCCACTATTTCCGTCAGACGGATCTGGCCGACATTCCCCTCGCTGGCGAGGTCGGCTCCGAGCTCGTGATGCGCGAGCCCGGCGGAGGCACGTTTTCCCTCCGGTTCAAGGACAATGGCGACGACGGCCGCGGTCCCACCTTGCTCGACGACAGCGTCGACCTCCAAGGAACCTGGACCGGCCCCGACGGCCAGAGCCACCCTGTCACCCTCCAGGGCGGCGCTCCCGTTCCGGCCGAGCCGCCGGGCACGCATTGGTATCGAAGCATCACCGATCTCAGCGACGAGGCGTTCGAAGCCAAGGTCCAGGGCTTTTACCGGGCGGTCATGGCAGGTGACCGCGCCGGTGCCGCCCGTTATGTGGGCTTCCCCCTCGAAATCGTGGTGAATCCGGCGGAGAGCGCGTTCATCGAGACCTCCGATGAACTCGACGCACGGTGGGAGGAGATCTTTACGCCGGCCTGGTTGCAGCGGGCGGCCGTGGCGATGCCGCACGACATGGCGATCGAGAACGACATGGCCGTGCTGGGCGACGGACTCGCCTATTTCGATGAGGACGGCGCCGCGCTGATCAACGCAGCCAATTGAGGCGTCCCAGGGCTTTCCAGAGGGGGAGGATGGAAGAAATGTCCATTCATCGCAGGCTTCGCATGCGACAAATGCTCATCGCTCTCGTTTCAGCCGTTTGCCTGTCAGCCGGCAGCGCTGGTCCGGCAGGCGCGCAGAGTGCGGCCGAAGTGAACAGCAATCTCGACACTCTGTTCGGCGATCACAAACCTTATGAGCAATTCTTCGCAAAGCTGAAGACGGCCGTCGCCGATGGCGACAAGGAAACGGTCGCCTCGATGATCGATTATCCCTTTCAGGCCCGCATCAGTGGGAAGGCGGTGAAGATAAGAGACCAAGGACATTTCGTGGCCGACTACGACCAGATCATCACGTCCAAGGTGAAGAACGCTGTCGCCAAGCAAACCTATGAGACGTTGGTTGCGAACTGGCAGGGCGTGATGATTGGCGATGGAGAGGTTTGGTTCAGCGGCATATGCAACGACGCGGCGTGCAATAAATCAACGATCCGGATCACCGCCATCAACGACTAGAAATCGAGCAGATCTTCAAGTGGACCTGCATTTCCGCCCAGGACCGCAATCCAAAATACGGAGAAGGTAAGTGGCGCCAGCAAATCTGCAAAGATCAGTCGCGTTCACCGCCGTCCTGACGGCTCTCGGCGGCTACCAGTCGCTCGACGATCTGGACCGTGAGGCGTACCAGCGCGCGTGCGATAATCTTGGGATCCAGCTCGGGACGCCAACCTACGATCAGTGCATGCTGCAGCAGCAGAGGCTGGACAACGAAGACAACCAGCGGTTTCGCGATCGTGAAGCACTCAAAGGGGAACTTTGAGTGCAAATGATGCTCGGATCGGAACGGTCGCAGTGTGCGTCGCCCTGGCCGCATCGGGCGCTTTCGATCATGCTTGCGTCTGATCAATAGTTCGTGGTCCTAGTCAGGAGGTCTCCGCATGCAGTCCGCCTATAAATATCGCGCTCGGTTCACGCTTGTTGCCAGCGCATTGGCACTGGCGGCATCAGCTGCCGTGGCCGAGGAGACACTGAGCTTCGACATCAATGTCACGCTGTCCGAGAAGGCCGCCGCCAAGCTCGCTTCGCAGAAGGAGGGAATCGTCGCCTTCGCGTCGTACTACGGCGATCCCAAGCGGAGCGCGGAGAAGCACGTCAACGAGATCGGTCAAATCGATCTCACGCCCCAGGACGAAGAGGTGGAGATCCCCGGCTCAGGCGGAAACGCCCATATCAGCGGCGCCAACGTCGACCTGAGGCGGCTCGACTGGCTCGCCGGTCCGGTCAAGGTCAACCTCAACGTCGCGTCGGCGCGCAAGAGCGGTCCGGACAATCTCCTCGCCTGCGATTTCATCGATGGCGCGCTCGCCGATGTCCGGAAGGCGCCGATCACACTCCACTGCTCCCTGATCGAAGAGAATCCGGACACGAAGATGTGGCCGTAAAGGTGCTCACAAGGACCGCTCTGCCTGCACACGACGATCTCTGCTATTTCGGCTTTGGTCCTCAAGCGTCCTCGTCACTTCCACGCCTGCGGCCTTGATTGGGACCGCACGCGTCGGGAATGCTGTTCAGCAGCTTCCGAACCGAGTCAGGCAACTTCGGTCGTCCGCGCCGGGAGCAGTTCACGCATCACAGCCAATAGTGAGCTCCCTCAGGCATCAGAACGACCTATGAGAAGGTCTAGCGTTGACCGGCAAAATTCAAGCGGACGGCTGACTTTGCTATCCCGGCGGCCGGTAATCCGGGTGCATGGGGATGTGGGGCGACAGAATTATATGGAATGAATATAATATAATTTTATATATTCCTGGAAGTCTCTGTCGGCGAGCTGCCCGAAGGCGATCATATTCAGAAAATTCGCTACTTTGGTCCGCCGAGACTCACTAGTAGGTGAAAATCAACGATGCTTATGCTCTCCTTCTCAATTGTTAAACGGGCGGTCGGCGGCCGAGGCGCTCGGCGCGGACGCTCGCGAGATTTGCGGCGCGCTGTGCCGGCGTTTTCGGATCGAAGATCGTCCTGGCAGCCTTGGGGGGATGGGAATGTCTGCACGAGATTCAAATCCGGCATCAGATCCGCAAGCTTCCAAGCCAGCGACCCAGCCCGCTCAGCACGTCGTCTTTGTCGGAGAATCCCAAGTCAACGGTTCGGGCTGCCCCGCCGCAACATCCGACCAGGCGGAGCCGAGGACGCGCTCCCGACAAGTCCCGCTCGTCGTCTGCGCAGCATTGGCGCTCATGCCGGGCACGACGGCAGCCGCCGACCCACTGCTGATCCCGCTCAGCCACGTAGACACAAGGTACGACGATGGGAGCGTTTCGCGTCGGCTGGGCATCAGCGTCGGCATTAATGGCGGGCAGCCGCGCCTCTATATGTTCGACACCGGCTCGGATCAGTTCAATGCGCAGTTAGGCCCGACCGACCGACAGGTCCCCGGCGCCAAGCCCGACGGACCCGAAGGGTTCTACGGGTATGGCACAGACGGTACCTATGGCTACTGGATGCAACAAATTCATGTTGGACAACTGACCTATTTCGACCCGGCGAATCCCTCGGCTCAGGGCGTGACACCGGCTGGGAAAGGTGGTTACTTCCTTGGGAGAGTCCTGGGATGGGCCTATGTCAAGGGCAGTGCTGCGGCTGAAGGCAAGCGACTGTCCCTCGACCCGATCGGGTACAAGGACGACGGGAACGGCGGAAAAATCCCGCTCTATGCCGATCTGGATATCCAAGAGAGAATAGAGCGGGACCAGCCGGGAGATGAGCCGCCATTCTATGGCACCTTCGGCGCGGGCAATTTCATCGGTGACGACGTCAAGAGCAACGCATTCGGCGCCCAGACCAAAAGCGGCTACATCATTGCTGCCAACGATACTGAGACGACCCCGGGCTGCGCCCCTTGCACCATCTTGAATGTGAACCAAAGCCTCAAATCTCAGTTCACCACCATCATCCCTTGGAACATCGAGGATCACACAGGCTATAAGCCCACATTTCCCGGCTCGGGCGGCAATGCCTCCGTGCAGTACGAGGGACGCTATACCCTCACCTTCGTGGTGAATGGCGCGGAGAAGACTGCCACCTTTACCGGCCCGGTCATGCTGGACACGGGGACGGGCGACGCCGCCTTTTTGACGAACAAGAAGGCCGTCGAGGATTTGGCCGCACAGGGCCTCAACGTGCCGGAGAACGGCAATATCGAACTCAAATCATTGAAGATCGCATCCGCCGACGGGACCGGCGATGTGGTCACTTTGGACGGTGCCGTGGTGAGCCGGCAACAGGACGAGAGTGCGGGCGATGGCCTGGTGATCGGGCTGCCGTTCTTCCTGCAGAACTCGGTCATGTACGACCTCGAGGACAAGGCCACCGGCTTCACCCCATTCTTCGTCAGCGCCAACAATTTCACCACCGATGCGCCAAGGCTGGGCCAACTGGCGCTCAGCCGGGTGACCTCGGACATGGGCTCGCTGGGGCTGGCGGGGGTGATCTCCGGCAAGGGCGACTTCACGCTTGCGCCAGAAGCGGAGGTGCGCCTTTCCGGCGTGAACACCTATACCGGCGCCACCCGGATCGGACCCAAGGCAGTGCTTCATCTGGCTGGGCCCGGCAGCATCGAACAGTCGGCCACTGTCGAGGTGAACGGCCTTCTCGATATCTCCCAGCACGGCAACTACAATCCGATCTGGGGCGTTCCCGACAACCTGAACAACCCGGTCATCCGCAGCCTGGATGGTGGCAAGGACGGGTTCGTCTATCTCGGCAGCCGGACCCTGGTGCTGCGCCAGGCGAACGGCTACTTCGCCGGCACGATCACCGACACGAGCGAGGACAATCCGAAGCCCCTGGGCGGCGGCTTGACCATTGCCGGCGGACGGCAGGTGCTGAGCGGAGAAAGCGCATTCACTGGCCCGACCACGGTGTCAGCCGGTGCCGCGCTGTGGCTGACCGGGTCCCTGGCCAGCAACGTGACGACCGCCGGCCTGTACATCGCGGACGGCCGAACGGACGGCAGCGTCACCGTGAAGGGAAACGGCACGCTGGCGGGCAACGGCACGGTCGGCCCCGTGGTTGCGGAGGGCGGCGCCTGGGTCGCGCCCGGACGTCCCGGCGCGGCCGGGACACTGACGGTCGATGGCGATTTCGCGCAGCGCGGCGGCTCCACCTACCAGGCCGGGGTCGGGTCGGGAACGGCGGCCGACCGGGTCGCGATCGGCGGCAGGGCCACGCTGTATGGCGGGACGTTTGTGGAGGTTGCGCGCGAGGCCGCCCGCTACGCCATCGGCGTGCGTCATGCGATCCTGACGGCTGCGGACGGGGTGACCGGCACCTATGCTGGCCTGACCGGCCCGCTGGTGGCGGATTCGCCCTTCATCGACTTCGCCCTGGCCTATGACCCGAACACCGTGTTCCTCGATGTCGACCGGTCCGACGTCGCCTTCGCCGATGTTGCCTCGACGACCAACCAGAGGGCGGCGGCGGCCGGGGCGGAGAGCACGGGCGCGGGCGACGACGTCCACGACGCCCTCCTGTACCTGACCCGGGCGGAAGCGCGGACCGCCTTCGACAGCCTGTCCGGCGAGATTCACGCCTCGGCCACCGGCGCGCTGATCGAGGACAGCCATTTCGTGCGCGACGCCGCCAATGAGCGGCTCCGCACGGCTTTCGGCCGCGCGGGGGCATCGGCCGGCATGCAACTGGCCGACGCGTTGGGTGCGGGCGCACCGGAGGCGGCGGCGGCTCCAACTGGCCGCGTCACGTCTTGGACCCGCGCCTTCGGCGGCTGGGGCCATCTCGACGGCAACAGCAATGCGGCCCGGCTCGACCGCAGCACCGCCGGCTTCCTGGTCGGCGCCGACACGTTGCTTGCCGACACCTGGCGGCTCGGCTTCCTCGCCGGTTACAGCCATTCCTCTTTTGATGTGGACGGCCGCGCGTCCTCGGGGTCGAGCGACAACTACCATCTCGGTCTCTACGGCGGCACCCAGTGGGGGCCGCTCGGCTTCCGCACTGGGGTGGCGTACAGCTGGCATGATCTCGACACGCGCCGTTCCGCGCGGTTCGGAGACTTCTCCGACAGGCTCCTGGCCGACTATGGCGCCGGCACGCTGCAGGTCTTCGGCGAGCTCGGCTACCGCTTCGACACCGAGATCGTCTCGCTTGAGCCATTCGCCAACCTCGCCTACGCCAGGGTGGAGACAGACGGCTTCGAAGAGGAGGGCGGCGCGGCAGCGCTTCATGCCCGGAGCGACACGACGGACGCGACCTTCACCGCGCTCGGCCTGCGGGTCTCGAGGAGCTTCGCACTCGGGGCGATGGACCTGACCGCGCGCGGCATGGCCGGTTGGCGGCACGCCTACGGCGACGTGACGCCCGACGCCCCGCTCGCCTTCCGGGGCGGCGACGCCTTCAGCATCGCCGGCGCGCCGATCGCCCGGGACGCCGCCGTGATCGAGGTCGGCATCGATGCCGGCCTCACCGATGCTGTGGCGGTCGGGTTCGCCTATTCCGGCGAGGTCGCCTCCGAGGCGCAGGAGCATGGCTTCAACGCCAAGGTGCGTGTGAAGTTTTGATGTTCTGCCGAGGCATGGATATAGGGGCGAAGCGGCAATCCATCTCCTTTGGCCGCCGATCTCCCGGCGTGCCCGAGGGCGGCCGCTGGCAGGGCATCGAAACGGCAGTCTCCCCCTCTATCGTTGGTCGCCGAAGTATCGCTGGCGTAGGGCCCGAGCTCGCCGGCTTCCTGCAGCGCGAGAATCTCGAGCGTGACCGCGTGGCTCAGCGCGTCGCCGTGCCGGAAGCCGGAACCGTACTTGTCCGGGTGGAAGATGGCGCCGACCACGGTCGCAGGCGACGAGGCATGGGTGTGGGCGTAGTATTCGAGGTAACCGCCCGGTGAAGTCTTGCGGGGGTGACCGGTGGATGCGGGATGCTGGTCGGCGGCACGGTGGATGCGGCGAGCCAACCACCGCGAATACCGTGACATGCCTCTCGCCAACCGGGGCGATCTCGGCTTGGTCACGGGCGCCAGTGCTGAGTCACGATCGGATTGGGCGCAACCACGGGTCCTGACAGAGTGTCCGCAGGGGTGATCGTCCGGTGCCAGTGGTGACGAAGACAGCAGAGAGCGGAGAGGCGCCCGGCTCATACCACACGGCCAGACCACCGGCGCCGGTGCCCGGAGGCCGACGACTGCATGGGCCGAGCTGGCGGCATCATGATGCAGCCAGGCCGCCGCGCGGGGGCGCAGCAGCCGGCCGGGAAAGCGCAAGGCGCAGGACCGTATGGCGAAGCCCAGCCGGTTGTGTGGCCGTCGGCACCGTGCGATGACGGCAAGGTCGGCCGGGCTGAGAGTGTAGTGCCGGATCAGGTCGGGCTCGGTCGTGGACAGCGCGAGCAACGTCTCGATCTGGACACCGGTTAAGGCGCGGCGGCGCGGCATGGCGAGGTGTCCCAGTTGGAGTACCGTCAGTCCGGTATACGGACGACCCTAGCCGATCCGCGGGTTTGACTGCGATCGTATGGGGTGGGTTCAACTGGGTCTGCGGGCCGCGACCTGCTGCCGGGTCTCGACGGCGGAACGGTCCTGCGACCGGCAGGGAGCACGAGCTGCTCACCTTACCGAGCGGCTGGCTGCGAGGTGGCCGACATGTCCCGTAGATCAGCTAATGCAAGCCCAGAGGCGTTCCCGGTTCGTCCGCTTAGCGGGATATTCTGCCCGCTCTATGTCGTCACCCCTGTAGTGCTAGGCGCGATTCTTCAGGCGCACGGTTTCGGTGCCCACCTCGATATCGGTATCCCTCGAGGTCATGGCCCTGATCGTATCGGCACGGGTGTCGATCGCGGCGTCGATATCGGCGGCCAACTTCTGGTTCCGGTCGAGCATGCGCTGCATCGCCGAACTGGGGACAGCAATCACGGTGCTTGCCTCGTCGGCGACGAGGCTCACTGGGCTCGATGATCCACGAAAGATTTGACGGACGGCGAAGATTTGCCCAGGCGACAACCGGTCAATAGCGTGCGGACCGGTTGGCATATCGGCGAGCATTGACAGGCTACCGTCCAGCAGGACGAAGAAGGCGTTCGCGGGCGCGCCCTGCTTCAGGAGGAATTCGCCAGCGCCGTAACGCTCGATCCGCGATAGCTCAGCCAGCTCCTCGAGCCCGGTCACAGGCGCCCGCAGCGCGCCGCTGTCGACGAGCAGCCGGACGCGCTCCTCGGCTGTTGTCGCCCAGTCGGGTGCGACATCGACCACCCCGATGAGCCTGCCGTCTCCTGCGCGCATCAGCGAAATGCCATGCCGCGGCAACACATACCAGATGCGATCGAGAAGCACACTGCAGGCCCGGTCAATCTTGGCTGGACTATCCACCGACAAACCAACGACGTAACGGAGGCTGGCTGCCGTCCATTCCGCTATGCGACAACTGGCGCTTTCGGGACCAATGCTCTCAGGAACGCCACGTGCTGCAGCAGTCAATGCGTTGATGACCCGTTCGGGTGGATAGGCCGACGGAACCTCGATTGATGTACTCACGTTGAACGGCTGTCCGTTCCGGACGATCCGAAGAGTACTTCCGGCGATCTGCGAGCTGGGAACCACGATGCGCCCTCCGCCAGATTCCAGCGTCACCGCACGCCAGTCCACCTGGACAACCTTGGCGAAACCCTGGTCGAGACGCAGCCAGTCGCCGATCGCGAAATGCCGGCCGGACAGCACGATGACACCACTCGCAAGGCCGCCGATCACGCTCTGCAGTGCCAGGCCGAGCACCACTGAACCGACGCCGAGCGCCCCGAATAGTGAGCCAAGCTCAATATCCCAGACGATTGAAATGATGAATGCGCCACCCACGATGACTATAGCGATGGCAAGCAGTTCAAAAAATAGTCTTGGGGCCTGAGCTTCGATCACGCCCTTCGTTGCGAGAATCGCCGTTTGCCCTACGAGAAGGATGGCATAGAGGACAAGTATGCCGACGAGGGTATCGATAATCTTGAAAGCAACCCCACCGGCCGGAAACGACGACAGCTGGTGAAGCAGAATCCATAGCGCCACGGCCGGCAGAACTGCATACTGGATGACTTTCAGCGATCGCGTGAAGCTTGATCCCTCCAGTCGCCGTGTCATCTCTGACAAGACGAGAGTGATGATTGGATAGCCGAGGACGAGTACCACTGCCCAGGCAAGAAAACGGGACCATGTGTCGTTTGTCATGGCGATCACTTCACGTGGCTACAGTGACGGAAGGCACCGTCCCGATCGATCGTTGCCAAGTCATGACCGTCTCGGCCGGATTGATCGAAATGGGCTCCTTCTCCACAAAGGCGTCCGTCTCCGGAAGTTGTTCCAGGACGGCCTTCGTCACGCGCGCGGAATTCGCATCTGCGTCGAAGACGATGCGACGGGCAGTCAGCATTGTCACACCCCATATGCTGTAGACGGTGCGTTGCCGGCCAATCAGGCCGACTTCGACATCCCCGACCGCGACTCCGGCCTTCACCGTCAATGGCGTGTTCCAGCTGCGCCCGTGGCGGTCGGCTATATCAGCCGCGAGATCAACAAATCCGAGGATCCGCCGGGCGCCGTCAAGCCTGGGGGTCGAGAGGCCACAGGCGGCGATGTATGTTTCGCCGAACGTGTAGATTTTCTCGACGCCGGACGCCATCGCCGCCTCGTCGAAATCGCTGACCAGCTCATTGACTGCCTTCAAGGTATCCCGAGCCGCATCGGTCACGAGAGCATTAATTCCTTCGACATTGATAACTGCGACGGCGACGTTCTTGACGATCTCGGCGACCGACTCATCGCCCATTTTGATCCGCTCGGCGACGACTTCCGGAAAAACGTTCAGCAGAAGCGCTTCATACTCGCCAGTCTTCTGGGCGAGCTTGTCGCTGCGTGCCGCGATCTCGTCAGCCATGGAGTTGAAAGCGCGACTGAGCTCACTGAACTCGTCGCTGCCGTTGACCGGAATTCGAGTCTTCTCGTCACCAGCGGCCAATCGGTTGACGCCGGCCAGGACTTTGCGGATCGGGCGAGTGAAAGCTCCCGCCGCAAAAAGCGAGGCGATCGTGAGCACAGCCGCGGCCGCGGCGGCGACTTGAATCACCCGTCTCCGGAACTCGCCGACCGGCGCCAGCGCCTCCGACACATCCATCGAGGAGAGAATGGCCCAACGTGTTCCGAGGACGTCGATCGGCGCCCAGGACGCCAGAACCTCAACGCCCCTGTAGCCCTCAATGACGTCGGTCCCGGAGTGGCCCGCCAGCGCCTCGTCCACGGCCAGGCTGTTGTTGGGCTGGTTCAGAATCGCGGAGTCGAAGCGGCGAATGCGATCAATATCGGCCTCGGAGACGCCGACCTCGCGCAGGGCCGAAAAATAGGAGTCCGGATCCTCGAACCGAAAGCGCGACCCGCTCCGCATCCGGTGGTCGGGACCGACAAGATAGGCCTCACCCGTCTTGCCGAGACCGACCTGCTCCCACTGGTGGCCGGAGGTCATGACCGCGTCGATGTCGTCCTTGGACACTTCGGCGACGATGATGCCCAGCACCTGCCCTTCGCGCATGACCGGCACGGCAATGAATGCCGCCGGGGCCAGATGGCTGGGCAGATATGCGCTGAAATCCTCCAGCACGACCGAGCCGTCGACGGTGCCGTGGCGCAGGGCCGATGCGACGACGCGGCCGATGCCCGAATGCGCAAGCGGGCCGTCGACCACGTTGCTGCCGAAATCGATGCCCTTGTAGATGGTGTAAATGACCGTACCCGTCTTCGCATCGACCAGCATGATGTCGCTCAGATTGCTGGCCTCTGCCGCTCGCGTGAGAAAGGGGTGATAGCGCTGGTGTGCTATGTCGTAGGATGTGCCGGTCCCGGCGGAAAGCAGCTTCTGCTTCTCGTCCTCAGGATACGGATTGCGAGCGATGTAGTCAGTCTGGAGACGGATCGCCAAAGGGTCGCTCGGCATATAGGAGGCGGCGGTTAAGTCGGTGTCGACAAGGTTGCCGACGTTGGGAAAGAAGTCCCTCTCAAAAAAGGACAGAAGCTCTGGCGGCGGACTTTGCTCTCCTTCGAGCGCTTCGTATCCGTCGGTGAAGGCGACCATTGCATCAATTGTCGCCGGGACTCGTGCCAGGGCGACAAATTGGCGCTCGAGTTCCGCGAAATAGCGTTCAACTTCGGATCCCTTGCTTTCTCTCAGAGTCGTCAGATGATCGAAGATCGACATCCTGAGCGACTGAGATCCACTGCGATCGGCGACAAGACCAGTGACGGCGATGCACGCGATGCCGCTCACAAGCAGCATGGCGAGCAATTTCGAGCGAATGGATAGACGACGGAGCATGACTGGTCACCGTAGCGGACTCGAAGTAACGTCAGATGCAAAGGCCGAAGAATCGCTCGCCGCGAGTGCGGATCAGTTGATCCAGCCCTCTGCAGCACAGGACTGTCAAGACATTCCTACGCAGAGGCAAATAAATTCTGAGAGCAATGAACAACATCCAGTAAAATTTTTTTGGAATTGACCAAAAATACTCTGTACCTGCGACTAGCTTGGCTGGTGCGGCACAAACCTACTCGTGATCTTTGCAGAGATAGAGTGTCTTGTCATTCGACGACCCATACAGCCCTTCTTTTGCAAGCATGTGAAGCGAGGCCCGCCAGCAAGACTATGTGCAGGCGCTCGCAATCATGAGAGGTCATGCTCGCAAACAAAGCGGATTTCTGCTCACGATATCTGCAAGTGAACGGAGCGGTGCCGTTGGCACGGAGTTCTGGCAGATTCTCCGGTTGTTCGGCATGGTGCCGAAATGCGCCATCAGTGCGAGGCCACGTCCCTGGTCGACGACTTTGAAGCCGGAGATCGTGCCGCAGCCTTCACACGGCGGTATCTGCAGGTCTCAGCAGCGCTGGGCCGCCCGCTGCACAGCCTATCTTCGGCCCGAAGCATCGCCCCGTTAACGGATGTGGCCACGGAGATCGCCTCTTCCCCGGCAGCGGCTTCGATGATGGCGTGGCCGCAGCTGTCCCGCCCATGTCACGCCCCAGGGAGGCGCAGGCCCGGGTCGCCCCTCGGAGATGAGCCGTATCCAGGCTGTCGAGGGTCGAAGCCTGCGACCTCCTGAGTCAGAAAGTGTCAAGCTTGACATAACAAACGACCACTGATCGCAGTATGATGTAACTCTCGTGCGGTGTCTTTATTGCGAAATTGCACCAAAGCGCAAATCTCCTCTGCTGCATGACATAAGCTTGGAATATAAAAAGTTTGTCATAATTCCTATTTTCAGAGTCAGAGCAGGATTTGACTCGCAAATGACCTGAAATTACTGGCATGTTTTCTGGCTTGTTTGCTTCTTGAAGGATTGGAAATGGCGATTATCGATGGCACCGCGGGCGACGACAATCTGTCGGGAACCGCGGCCGACGACACCATCAACGGCGTCGGAGGTTCTGACACTCTCGCTGGACTCGCCGGGAACGACACGCTGAACGGCGGCGATGGGGACGACATCCTGAGAGGCGGCCTGGGTGGCGACGCCTTGAATGGTGGCGCCGGTATAGACACCGCGGACTACTCGCAGGACAACTCGCTCGGCACCGGCGTCGCAGTCGACCTCGGCGCCGGGACAGCCTCGATCGGCTCAGCGGCTGGCGACACGCTGACCGGCATCGAGAATCTGAGCGGCACGAACAGCTTCAACGACGTGCTCACCGGCGATGATGGCGCGAATGTCATCCGGGGAAATGGCGGCAACGACGTCCTGGCCGGCGGCGCCGGAGACGACATCCTATCTGGGGGTGCGGGCGGCGACTCGCTGACTGGCGGCGCCGGCAGCGATACGGCCGACTACAGTGGGGAAACCGCGGCCATTGCGATTAATATTGCGGCCAACTTCTTCGCCGGCGCGGCGGCCGGCGACGGGTTTGCGAGCATCGAAAACATCACGGGTACGAACTTTAACGACGAGCTTGCCTCGGATGCCAACGCGAATACCATCAACGGCGGCGGCGGCAATGACATCATCTACGGCAGCCTTGGCGCCGATACGCTGATCGGCGGGGCTGGCATCGATAACCTCTGGTACAACACGGCGCCAAGTGGGGTCACGGCCGACCTGGCAGCCGGGACCGGTAGCGGCGGATGGGCGGAAGGCGACACGATCACCGGCTTCGAATGGCTGACCGGCACTGCGTTCGCCGACATCCTCTCTGGCGATGCCGGAGCCAACACGCTGACTGGCGGAGTGGGAGACGACGTTCTCCAAGGCCGCGGCGGAGCCGATTTCCTGGACGGCCGCGAAAACTTCGACTGGGCCAGTTACCGGGATTCCGCGGCAGCGGTGACTGTCAGTCTGCTGGCCGGCACGGCCTCCGGCGGCGATGCTCAGGGAGACACCTTTGCCGCCATCGAGGGCCTGATCGGCTCGGCCCATGATGACACGCTGACCGGCAACGCCGTCGGAAACAACCTCCAGGGTTTGGCCGGCGCAGACACGATCGACGGCGGCGGTGGCGACGACTTCCTCGTCGGCGGCGCAGGGTCGGACCAGATCATTGGTGGCGCCGGCATCGCCGATATTGCCGACTATTCGGACTCCAGCGCCGGGGTCACGGTGGATCTGACCGCCGGAACCGGCGTCGGCGGCGACGCACAGGGCGACATGCTGACCGGGGTCGAGTACCTGACCGGCTCGGCTCTGGCCGACCGTCTCTACGGCGATACGATCAACAACGCGCTGCGCGGCGGCGATGGCGGCGACACGCTTCGAGGCGGCGGGGGAGCAGACTTGATCGTCGGAGGCAGCGGTTCTGACTTCGCCAATTACCAGGGGTCCGCCGCAGCGGTCACCGTCAGCCTGTTGACTGGCACCGGCGCAGGCGGCGACGCCCAGGGCGACGTGCTGCAAGAGATCGAGAATCTGTATGGTTCGAGCAACAACGACACCCTGATCGGCGACAACGCCCGCAACATCATCGGCGGGGAGCTGGGCAACGACACGCTCACCGGAAATGGCGGGGACGACTCCCTCTCGGGCGAAGCCGGCGACGACACCCTCACCGGCGGCGATGGCAACGACCGGCTCGTCGGTGGCGCCGGGATCGACACGATCCATGGCAACATCGGCAACGATTCGATCGATGCCGGAAGCGAGAACGACACCGTCACCGGAGATGCCGGGAACGACTATATTTTCGGCGGCGCCGGCGCCGATCAGATCGACGGCGGCGACGGTAACGATGTCGTCCAGGGCGCAGCTGGGGCCGACGCCATCATCGGCAGCACCGGCATCGACACGGCTTATTACAGCGCCAGCCCGGCCGGGGTGACGGTGGACCTGGCGACCGGCACCGGCACCGGCGGCGACGCGGAGGGCGACACGCTGACCGGGATCGAGCAGGTGTTCGGGTCGAATGCGGCCGATGTCCTGACCGGCGATACCGGCAACAACACGCTCTGGGGCTCGGGCGGCGGCGACGTCCTCACCGGCGGTGCCGGTGCCGATGTCCTGAAGGGTGGCGCCGGCAACGACTTCTTCGTCTACGCCAACGTCGCCGACAGCACCGTGGCGGCCGCGGGCAAGGATGCGATCGCCGACTTTGCGGCCGGCGACCGGATCGACCTGTCCGCGATCGATGCCGACGGCGATGCCGCCAACGGCAACAACCCCTTCACCTTCGGCACCGGCAACTTCACCGGGGCTGGCGCAGAGGTGCGGGTGGTTGATTTCGGCGACGGCCGCCAGGGCGTCTATCTCGACGTCGACGGCGACAAGAGCCCGGACTCGATCATCACCGTGTATTCCGACCACGCCCTGACCGCGGCGGATTTCGTGCTGTAAGGCCGCACTGGAGCCCATCACTCTGGGTCCGAGAGACGGCTGGTGCGGTTCGTGCCGTTGACGCACCAGTCTGGCCGCTGCGGTTGACCCCATACAGCTGCGCCGGCTGGCGAGCGAGGGGACATATTTGCCCCTCGCTCGCTCTTCATCTTATCAGAGCGTCTGACCCACGGATGGTTCACGCTTGGGACCTGGTCGCCTCGAGCGTCCCGATTTGGCCTTGTTTTGCACGGCTGATTGCGGACTCGAAGCTGCCCCCAGGACGTGCCGCGTTATCCGCCCGGTGGCCGGCCTTGACGGGGTGCCGCCCCGCGTCGTCGACCTCTCGCGGAGACAGTGGGCAGCTTATTGATGTGGCGGTCGACAGGACGAGCGCAATCGCGGCCTCACCGGAAAGGACAGTCCCGTGGGAATCTTCGATCCGACGATCATCGATCTGCTCAGTGCCATTCTCCGCTGGCTGCATGTCCTGGCCGCCATCGCCTGGATGGGGTTCGGGCTCTGGCTGCGGCGTCTGGCGATGCGCTCGGAGCACCTGATCGGCCAGCCGGCGGAACTGGAGGTGTGGGAGACCCATAGCCTGGGCTTCTGGTGCAACCAGAAGGTTACCCGGCCCACGCCCGAGCAGATCAACGGCCTGGTATGGTCATTCGTGCAGATCCGCTGGCTGTTCGTCACCGGCGTGCTGCTGTTCGCCGTGATCTACTACCGGCAGCCGCAACTCTATCTGGTCGGCCCGGACTGGCCGATGTCCTCGGCCGAGGCCATCGCGCTGTCGATCGGCGGGCTGGTGGGGGCGCCGCTTCTGAACGAGCTCGTCAACCGCCTCAATCTGCGGAACGAGCGTCTCTATGACGGCCTCTGCGTCGCTCACCTGATCGGATGGGTGGCGGTGTACACCAGCCTGTTCTCCGCCCACGGGGCGATGATCCAGATCGGCGCCATGCTCGGCGTCACCGTGGTCACCAACATCCTAGGCTATCTGCTGCCGGCGACCAGGCGGGCCGCGGCGGCTCTCAAGGCCGGGCAGTTGCCGGATCCGGTGGAGAAGATCCGATGGGACCGACGCAACAAGCACACGTTGCTGCTGCCGGCGATCATCTTCTTCATGCTGTCCAGCCATTTCGGCGGAGTCGTCGCCAACGGACACCCGTTCCTGACGATCCTTCTGGTGCTTGCCGCCAGCGTGGTGGGGCGGTTGATCCTCGAAGAGACGCATCGGAATCACGGAGTCACGCCCCGCCGATGGGTGTGGGCGGGCTCGCTCCTCGCCCTGGGTGCCATCTCACCCCTTCTGTGGTGGCCGGGAACGCAGGCGGACGCGCGGCCCACCGCCGGGCCAGCGACCGACCTCCAGGTCGGGCAGATCATCGGCCAGCGCTGCGCCGTGTGCCATGCGGTGCAGCCCTCCTTTCCGGACATGACGGCGCCGCCGAAGGGGATCGTCTTCACCTCCGACACGCTCGCTGATTACGCCCATCGCATCAACCTCATGGTCGCCAGCGGCAGCATGCCGCCCGGCAATGCCACAGGAATGACGGACGCAGAGCGGTCAGCCTTGCTGCAATGGACTTCGCAGTGGGGGCGCTGAACAACATTCCGTTGAAAGTGGCCTACTCGGCGGCGAGGTGAGATTTCAATGTTCGAGAGTTTTCATTTTTGTTGCGAAGCATTCGCGAGAATAGCTCTCAACCTGATCTCGAAGGGCGTTCGAGGATGCCCTGCAGCCCATCGAGCTCTCCGCCGCGTGTATACAGGAAGTTTTCCGGTCCCGCCCCGCTGCCGGCAAGAGCGGCGCCGATCACGACGAACAGAACCGCCAGGCCGCCGAGAAGGGTTGAGGCGAGGAGGATTGAGGTTCGCATTGCATTTCCATCCAAAGTGGGCGGCACTGCGCGATGGCTCTCACAATCGAGTGAGGAGGCCGGTACGTCGACGTCCCTCACCCGGCTCCCAACCGTGCCTCGCGAGGCACGGTTGGGAGGGTGCCAAGGCGATCCGAGCGCGGCGGCGCGGCTCAGAAATCCAAGGCTCTCGTGGCGCCGGCTGACCAGACCAGATAGGGCACCAGTGTCAGTGTGAGGCTTACCAGCAGCTCGAGCATCGGCGTGACATGTGACACTAAAGACTGCGGATCGACGCCCACGGCGATCCGACCACCGGCGCCCGGCAATGCCGGCAGGACGACCTCGAGGCTCGTGATGCTGCCGACAAGGGCAATCGCGATCATGCCGATGATAGGCCACAGCAGCGCTACCCGCTGCCGCGCGGCGGCGATGGCGATCGCCCAGCCCAGGAGCACAGGCAGGACATAGGTGTTGAACCCGGCGGCCGCCTGGCTCAGAACCCCGAACCAGGCAGGCGGAACCGGATGGACATTTGGATCGCCGGCGAAGCCGAGCGAGCGCGTTGCCAGGATCAACAGCAGCACGGTCACTGTCAGGCAGGCAGCCAGGACGAGCGGCGGCACCAGGGCAAAGGCAAGCCAGGGCAAGCGGGCGGTCCAAGAGCGGAATTCCGGCCGCGCCAGCATCGCCTCTGCGAGCACATCGGTGCTGCCGATGCGGGCCAGAGCCAGTTGCTCCGCTTCGGCCCGGGTATCCGCATCCCAGTCCATCAGCTTGTCAATGAGGTCCGCCAGATGCTCCTCAAGCTCGGCAATGTACCGATGGACATGTCGGGGCGCGACGCCGGCGAACAGCAGCCGCTCCCGCAGCTCCTCAAACGGCTTCTGCATGTTCTCCTCCTGCGAATGCGCTCTGAATTGCATGCGTCACCCGCCTCCAGCTCGCGGCCAGATCAGCCAGCCGCGTCCGTCCATTGGGCGTGATCGCGTAGTAGATCCGGCTTCGGCCGTTCACCGTGCGACGCTGCGAGGTCAGGGCGCCGTCGCGCTCGAGCGCGTGGAGCGCCGGGTAGACGACGCCCTCGCCCAACGAGATCGCGTCCCCGGTTTGCTCCCGGATCGCTTGTACCAGCTCATAGCCATACATCTCCCGGCTGCCGATCAGCTGCAAAATCAGCAGCTCCGGCACACCGTTCATGAAGTTCGGATTGGGTCCGCGTGGTGCCATGGATCATCCTCTTACCTCGCGTTTCGAGGTAATTCCTGATACCTAGAACCAAGAGGCTTTGAAAGGCCGGAGCACCGCCTGCGGCATTTTTGATCAGCCGGCCTACGGTTTGCACGGATCTCAGAGAGAACGAGGCGGCCAAGGAAACGTCTCGTCGGTCCCGCCGACGATTGCGAGGGACAGCGCTTCAATCAAGACGTCTAGGCCGATGGTGCTCGGGATATAGCCGCGCGCCGCTGGACAGGATCTCGATGATATGTGCTGGATATTCGCGGTCGCCCACGACGATTACCGAAATGTCGGGATGGTCTTGCACCAGCTGCATCAGGCCGAGAGAGCGAAAGCGACTGCGGATGGGAGACGCCGAAGTCGCGATCTTCTACAGCGACATGACCGGATGGGTACACCCCAACGAGGCGCTGCCGTGAGACACGGCTGGCGCCTCAATAGCATCGGTCCTCGTCATCTGATGCGGTCTTGGGCAAAGGTCTAGACCCCAACGGGACGGATCGGTGCCGATGGCGATCTATGGCTACGCGCGCGTGTCGACGATCGACCAGGATCTCGGCATCCAGGAGGACGCGCTCCGCGCTGCCGGATGTGACGTGATCCGCGCCGAGAAGGCCAGCGGCACACGCCGCGGCGGCCGGACAGAGCTGCAGCTTCTGCTGGATTTCCTGCGACCGGGCGACACGCTGGTCGTCACCTGGGTCGATCGCCTGGCGCGCAGCATCAGGGACCTGCAGGACATCGTCCACGAGTTGCGGGAACGCGGAGTCACGCTGAAGGCGACAGAGCAGCCGATCGACACGCACAACGCCGCGGGCAAGGCGTTCCTCGACATGCTTGGGGTCTTCGCCGAGTTCGAGACCAATCTCCGGCGCGAGCGTCAGCTCGAGGGGATCGCCCTGACGCACGGGCAAGGTCCGGAGGCGGGAATCTCCTAGCTTGGATTCAATTCACTGCAAGCCACCGCGCGGCACACTTAGACAGCGCGGCACGGCCGCATCTGCGCGCCGGCAGATGCCGGAAGTACCGCTGCTCGTAGCAGTAGTTTGTGTCCGCTCTAGAGGAGCCCAGAAGCCCCAGGAAGGTCGGCAAAGGGACCGAGCGGCCTCCATCATGGAGTCCGCTTCCGGGAGCCTCCGCAGCGCCAGGCAGTGTCCGGTTGGGAGCAGCCTAGACGGCCTCTGCATGTCGGCAAAGGGGACCGACCGGCCCCTGCCCCAGGGTCCCCTTTCGGGAGCTCGCCCCGGCGGCCGGGACGTCCGCTTCGGGGAAGCCCGGGCGGCCTCCGAACGGCGGCAATGGGGACCGAGCAGCCTTCAGAGGCATTGCAGGGAACGGTCCGCACCGAGCCGTGTGGTCATGGCGCGTCTCCTGCGGCAGACCTCGAATGGCGAAGTGGGCAGCGCCTACCGTCAAGGCGTCAACCGGCCTGGCCCGCCCATCCGACAGTGAAGGCATGGTCGGGGGTGCGACGTGCGCTACTCCTGTGCTGGCCTCGGTACTCGAGGCCGGCTTAACCTTCCATTTGTGAGTTCCGCAGAACGCAGAAAACCCCGCCGTTTTGGGGCGGGGCTTGAGATCAGACCTCGATATCGAGGGAGTTATAACAAAGTTGGTTGCGGGGACAGGATTTGAACCTGTGACCTTCAGGTTATGAGCCTGACGAGCTACCGGGCTGCTCCACCCCGCGGGGGTGAGGGAGGAGCATTGTGAGGGGAATGCGAAGAGGGGGGTTGAGTGGGCTTGGTGGACCTGGCGGC
>NZ_JAHVDK010000041.1:0-50904 GCF_051487185.1 Inquilinus limosus | reverse complement strand
GAGAGCCGGGGCCGGGAGCCGCGGACGCCGCAGGAGGCCCTGCTCTGCCGCCTGTTCGCCGAGGTGCTCGGGCTCGAGCGGGTCGGCCCCGAGGACGGCTTCTTCGACCTCGGCGGCCACTCGCTGCTGGCGACCCGTCTGATCTCCCGCCTCCGGGCGGCGCTCGGGATCGAGCTCGCCATCCGCAGCCTGTTCGAGGCCCCCACCCCGGCCGGGCTCGCGCTCCGCCTCAACCGCGCCGCCGCCGATACGTTCGCCGTGCTGCTGCCGCTCCGGGCCCAGGGCAGCCGGCCGCCGCTGTTCTGCATGCATCCGGCCGGCGGTCTCAGCTGGTCTTATGCCGGGCTCCTGCGCCATTTGCCGGACCGCCCTCTCTACGGCCTCCAGGCCCGCAGTATCCGCCAGCCCGACCAACGCCCCGCCAGCATCGAGGCCATGGCCGCGGATTACCTGGCGCAGATCCGCACCGTCCAGCCCGCCGGACCCTATCACCTGCTCGGCTGGTCCTTCGGCGCCCATGTCGCCCACGCCGTCGCTTGCCAGCTCCAGGACGTGGGTGGGCCGGTCGCCTCGCTTGCTCTCCTCGACGGCTACCCGCCGGGGCGTAAAGACAAGCGCGAGAGACCCGAGCCGACCGATCAGGAGCTCTTCATGATGCTGGTCTCTACTCTCTCCAATGCGCCATTCGAGCCCGGCGACGAATCGCTGTCCATCCCGGCCCTCAAGCGCCGCCTTGCCCAGTCCGAGCCCGCGCTCGCCGCTCTCGAGGACGACGTCATCGGCGCCACCCTCATGGCATTCAGGGAGCATCCGCGTCTCCTGGACGTCTTCAGGCCGCGCGCCTTCCAGGGCGATCTCTTGTTTTTCCAGGCAACCCTTGGCGATGACGCCGACGCCACGATGCCGACCCCGGAAGACTGGCGGCCCTATGTCCAGGGCCGATTCACCGTCCACGGCATCGCCTGCCGGCACGAGAGGATGATGCGGCCCGAGGCGCTGGCCGCGATCGGCCCGATACTCGCCGCCGCCCTCGACCGGGCGGACGCGCGCTTCTCACCATCCGCCGAGGAGCTCACCGCATGAGCAACCCGTTCGAGACCGAGACCGGCAGCTTCCACGTGCTGGTCAACGATGAGGGACAGCATTCCCTTTGGCCGGAATTTATCGATATCCCCGCCGGCTGGCACACCGTCTTCGGACCCGCCGATCGCCGGGCCTGCCTGAACTACGTCGACACCAATTGGACGGATATGCGCCCCCTGAGCCTCGTCACCGTCATGCGCGATGCAGCCCCGTGAGCAACCAACGTCGATGTCTCGGGCGGAGCCTGGACAGGAATGCACTGCCGACCGAATGACCAAAGACAATGTCGGACGGAACTCGCGCGATCCTAAGCAGCAGTCCCGCTCGGATGACGATTGTGTCTTCGTCGGCTGGATTCCGGATATCTCGAGCGCTCGACCCTAGGTGTTGTTAACCGCCGGGCCGACCTCACGCCATCATTTGAAGCCGGCTGAAGGGCGCCAAGAGCGGTCACCGCGCCGCAGTCCCAAGAGCGGACGTCGCCCGAATCCAAGGGATCCGGCAATTTGCGGGAATCGGGCGGATTCGAATGCGCCGAAAGCGGCCATGCGGTCAGCAGCCCGATCAGCGGACATTGGGTCGATCCGCCTCAGATGCCCTTTTTTAGAAGCTGTGATTGCCTGTAGCGCCTCGACCAGCTCGTCCACTCGAATCAGCTTGCCGAGTACGGGGTGCCCACGGGCTTTGGTGCATCGCCGAGATCCCGTGTCTGCACCGCGGCACTTCGCGGCGCAGTGCGCACGGGATGACGATGAATTCATCGACTCGCTGGTATGAGATCAACGTGCGGCCGCTGATGTGGACCGGCGAATGAGGGCGATTTGTCGAGGACCTCGGCTATATAGCCGCTCTGGCCAGTGGTTCGGGCCGCCACGAGCTTCTAGACGGCCTTTAGAGCAGCCCGCGCTCCGCCCGCATCTGCTGGAGCACCCAGACTCCCAGGCGCATGTGCTCGAAGAAGTGCGTCTCGCGGGTGTCTGGGTCGTGGATCACCATCGGCACCAGGAATGGCACATTGTGCCGGAACGCCTCCGACCGCTGGTAGCTGTCGACGTCCTTGTAGGCGGCCAGCTGCACGGCGTGGACTACTCGCCGCTGTCCCATCCACGCCTTCTCGATGCTCATGTGGCCCGCGGCGTGGATGTGCCCGCCCCAGAAAACGTCCTCGCCCTGCCAGTCCTCCACAATCCGGACCAGAATGCCGTGGACCGCATTGTATTTCGAGGAGCCGCGGTATCTGTGTCGGGCAAGATGGGTGAAGGTGGCGTCGTTCGGCAAGTTAAGCCTGACGCGGATTTCGTCCGTGTCGTAGATCGCCCCCAGGCCCATGGCCTCGAACAGCTTGCGGGTATAGTCGACGCCGCCGAGAGACGCGGTCCAGTCGTTGTGATTTCCGGAGATGGCCGCGATCAGCTTCGGTGCCAGCGTCTCGACGTAGGCCTCCATGACCCGCCATGAATCATCATGGCTCATGATGTCCTTGCGGCGCTCCCGCTCCAGCCTGCCGACGATGAAGTTGTCGATCCAGTCGCCGATGCCGATCGCGTAAAGGCCCGTGGTGTCTCGGATCAGGTAGGCGTCCTCGAAGGCCCGGCGCAACAGCGTGCCGATGTTGTTGAGGTGGTGATCGGGTAGGCCGGCCACGCCGATCGGGCCTGGCACGTTGATCTTGAGATCGACGACATTGCGCGCCCGATGGTGCGCGGCGAACCTGTCATTGTAGTCCATCGCCCGCTTCAGGAGCTCCTCGATCGGCTCCTTGTAGTCGGGGACGACGGTCTCGACGGTGCGCGTTTCTGCGCCGACCGGTTTCGGCTCGCCACTCTTTTCAGCTCGCCAGACGATCTCAGGAACGGCATCGCCCTTTAGGTGTCGATGCCGGAGTATACACGCCCGGCTCTTCACCGACTGATAAGCGAGACCGAGGGTCGCGGCGATATCAGAGAGAGAGGAGGCCATCTTTCCTGTGCTGTCAAAGACATATTAGATATATATGCACCAAATTTGCATTGCCTAGGAACAACCCTTCCTGTATCGAATCGCATTTTAGATACATATGCGCCAAATTTCCTTAATGTAGGAACAGACTTTCCTCCCCCGTAGCACCAATCCCTTGCCCCGGTAGAGGCGGATCAAGTCGCTCGCTTACGCGGCCAATCTTGCAGTCTCGGCGCGGCCCCTGATCAGCGCGTCGGCATCAGAGGGGCTGAGGCAAAGCCGCGGCCCATTCTTCGCTAGTAGATCTACCACGACTCGTTGGTTGTTATGTTGGCTGCCGAAATCCCGACTTGCCAAACCGGCCCGCCCGGAGAGCGCCACATCCGGACATAACAGCGGAGTCTCCGAAGCGGACATCGCTTGAATCCGCAGGATCCGGCCCATTCCGGCCAACCGGATTCCCGAGCCTGCCCAAAACCGGCCATTGCAGCCGGCTCCCTGAGCGGACCTGATGGCAGGTCCTTCCAACGGGATTTCCTGCAACGCCGTGTGAGAAGCAGCCGTCGACGATGTTGATATTGCGTCTTCTTGCCGGTCCTCAGGCAACTCTCGTACTTCAGTCACCGGCCGCGTGAGATGGCTCAGGCGCTGCGAAGCACCTGAGCCATCTGCCACTATAGCACGAAGTCGCCGGCGACCAGGCCGATGGCGCTGACGACATTGATCTCTGCATGTCGGCCACCTCGTCGCCGTTCAGGTCGGCCAGAACCATCTGCACGCCGCCGCTGGCCACCACCCGCAGCTCGTGCCCGGCTCCGGTGAAGGCACCCCCACCGAGGAAGGTGGAGGCGGTGTCGCCGTTGCCGGCATTGCCATCGGCATCGATGGCCGAGAGATCGATCCGGTCGCCCTCGGCATTCGAGAAGTCATTGATGCTGTCGCGGACGGCACGGTGCTGTCGCTGGCTGCCGTATCGACGAAGCAGTCGGCGCCGGCGCCGCCCTTCAGGGCATCCGCCCGGCCGCCCCCCGACCAGCACGTCGTTCCCGGCCATGCCCACAGCGCATTCGCCCCGGCATTGCCGGTGATGGTGACGACATATGCCGAGCCCATCACATTCTCGATGCTGCTGTAGGTGTCGCCGGCGGCGTCGCCGGCGCTGCCTGTGCCGGTGGGTTTCCTGTCAGTTGGCGGGCGCCGGTTCGACGCGCGTCCACAGGTCGTTGAACTCGATGGCATCGAAGAAGGCCGATGCGCGGATAATCCGCCCGGCTCGCATGCCGAGGAACCAGGCATAGGTGTTGGCGTAGGGTTTGCCGTCGCGTGCGATACCGCGCCCATCAAAGAAGGCGACGACCGTGTCGCCATCGGCATAGAGGCTGCGGATCGTGGGTTTGAGCGGCGATTGCATTCTTGCGTTGAAGGGGCGGATGACCTCGCTCATGAAGGCCTCCCGGCTCGGATAAGTCTTGGACGCGAGCGAATAGCCTTCGATCGTCCAGCGGACATCGTCGGCAAGAAGGTCATACGGGCTGCCGGTGCCGCTGCGCCAAGCGTCAAAGCTCGACTGCACCGCGGCCTTGTTTCTGCTCTCCGTTTCCGAGGGAGTCTGCGCCATTGCTTCAGGCTGGAGGGCGACAAGCGCCAGGGCGGTCGCGCCGACACCAAGGGCTTCGTCGAATATCTGGCGGGTGCGGGATCGAAGATGGGCCAGCATGGTGGAGCTCCTTTCAGGTGCGCCGGAAGGGCGACGCCGTTGGAGGCGCCGCCCGCCGGGATGGGGTCAGATGTGGTTTTCCCAGGCCTGGAGCTGATGCTGCTTCAGCATGTCCTCGACGATCTTCGGCACGACGTTGCGGAACTTACCCTCGTCGGCCGGTACGATCGCGATCATGCGGTCGATCATCTCCTTCGGGTCCATCTTACCCTCGGGCGTGGCGAAGAAGTCGTCGAAGCCCCTGCGTAGATCGGCGCGCTTGGTGAAGTTCACGTCGTCGTCGAGCCAGCGGAAGGGATTATCCGCCATGGTTTCGTTGTAGCCGGTGTAGAAGGCGCCCGGATTGATCGTTTGGACCTTGATGCCGTAGGGCGTCAGCTCCTGTTGCAGCGCTTCGGCGATCGATTCGAGCGCATGCTTGGTCGAGACATAGGTGCCCCAGTTGGCCGGAGTGAACAGGCCGCCCATGGAGGAGGTGAAGACCAGCTTCTTGCCCCGGGCCTTACCCTCGCGCACCCAGCGCTGGACGACGCCTTGGGTCAGCATCAGCGGCAGGAAGACGTTCACTTCATAGTTGCGGCGAACGAGATCGACAGGGATCTCCCAGACCGGCCCGGCCTCGCCCATGCCGGCATTGTTCCACAGCACGTCGAAATCCCACTTGATCGCCTGCTTGATGTCATAGGGATCGTCAAGGTCGAGCCGTTCGACGCGAATCTTGTCAGCAAGACCCAACGCCGCGACTTCCTCACGCAGCGGCGTCACCTGAGAGGATACGTGGACAGTGGCGATGATGTTGTGGCCGTTCCTGGCCATGCCGATGGCGGCTCCCTTGCCGAAGCCCGAGCCAGCGCCGGTGATGAGGATGGTCTTGGTGGTCATAATACAGTCCTTTCGTTTTGAGTGCGTTGATGTTCGAAGGTGTGACGAGGGGTGGTGGTCAGTTGCCGAGCGCCGCTGCGGCGACTTCGGCGATATCGAGGTCCTGAGCGACCGCGCCGCCGGACACGCCGATCGCGCCGATCAACGTGCCGCTGGCGTCCACGATTGGGAGGCCGCCGGCAAAGACGACAAGGCCGCCATTGGTCTGCTCGAGCCCGGGCGAGGTGCCGCCCGGCTTGCAGAACTCGCCCATGGCTTCGGTACGCATGCCGAACAGGGCGGCGGTGCGGGCCTTGCCAATGGCGATGTCAATTGAGCCCAGAAGGGCACCGTCCATTCGGCTGAACGCCTTCAGGTGAACACCAGCGTCGAGCACCGCGATGTTCACGGGAACGCCGATTTGAGTGGCCCTGTCCTCGCCGGCGGCGACGATTCTGCGGGCTTTGTCGATGGTCAACATGTCATATCTCCGTAAGCGAGATCCGATGGCCGCGGTTCAGGCGGCGTGGCGAGCTGATGGAGAGGCCGCCAGTTCCAGGGCAGCAACTCGTCGATGCGCTTGATCGGATGGCAGTCCATGCAGAGCGGATCGATGATGACCACCGCCGCCTCGACGAAGAGCGGTCGCCGATGTCGGCGATCGACTGGAACGCGGCGACATCCTTCAGTTGACGGGCCGGATCCTGGCCCTGAGGCGCGGGATCGGCAAAGCCTGGTCCGATCGCGAGCGAGATCGTCGCCGAGATGATCTGGCCGGACTGCAGTAGCCGCACTGCACGACCTCCTCCGCAAGCCACGCCTGCTGGATGCGGGCGCCCGTCGCGGTCTCGCCGACCTCCTCGATCGTGGTAATCTCGGATGATGCGGAGTGCTCGATAGAGGTGACGCAGGACCGGACCGCCTGTCCGTCGAAGTGGACCGTGCAGGCGCCGCATATGCCGATGCCGCAGCCGAATTTGGTCCCAGTCAGTCCGATGACGTCCCGCAGCACCCAAAGCAGCGGGATGTCCCCATCCACATCGACCGAATGCATCCTGCCATTCACGTTAAGAGCATAGGTCATCGATGATCCCTTCGATCGAGGCGCGCTGAGCTAATGCCCGCCGACTCCCTTGCCTGTGCGATCCGGAGCGTCAGGCTCCAAACTTCGGCTCCAACCACGTCAGGCCTCTGCCCTCTCGCGCACCTCGGCAGGCAGCGCCTCCCAGAGGCGAACGAGCTCGCCGACGGAATTCAGCTGCATCTTGCGCATGACGTTGCTGCGGTGAAGCTTGACGGTGACCTCGCTGATGGCGAGGTCATAGGCGATCTGCTTGTTGAGACGCCCCAGCGCCACGGCGCACATCACCTGCCGCTCGCGCCGGGTCAGGGTCTTGTATCGGTCCACGTGCAGCCGGGCGACCCGGGCCTTGGCGCGCTGCGCAGCGTCCATCGCAACGCCCGCGAACACGGCGTCCAGCAGCGTCTGGTCCCGCACCGGCTTGGTGAGAAAATCCACGGCGCCGGCCTTCATCGCCTGGACCGTCATGGGGATGTCGCCATGCCCGGTCAGGAAGATGATCGGCTTGAGATTGCCGCTTTGGGCCAGATGATGCTGCAGAGTGAGACCGCTCGCCCCCGGCATTCGCACATCGAGGATCAAGCAGCCAGGGCTGTCCAATACATCGGCGTCAAGCAGCTCGCGGGTCGAGGCGAAGCAGACCGGCTGAAGGCCCGCCGACAGGATCAACTCCGACAGCGCCTCCCGAACACACGCATCGTCATCGACAATAATGACGAGCGGCTGCTCCGCTTCACTCCTGCGCTGCTGCGATGACGATGCCGATCTTCCGAGGAGCGGCTGGTCAACGTGCATGATTACTCTCCATTTCTCGGTTGCGTAAAGCTCCGCCGACGGCCGCAAGCAGGACCTTCGTGGGCTGGCGCGTCAGATTGTTTCGTGCAGAAGCCGGGCCGTGTGCAGCTCGACGCTGGAGAGGGCTGGCGGCTTCCGAGTTGCGAAATGGCCGCCCTTATTGAGTTTGTTGTCTAACCAACTTCAGATACGTGCTCCGACCAGCTCTTGCTTGCTGCGTCGACTTTGACGCTGATCCGCAGAATTCGGCCAGTTAGGACTCGTTAACCCAGGTTAATTGGCATGGCCGCAGCAGCCGCCTCCCGCGAATGCGCCCTTCGCTGGCGCGATGGAGGCCGCGACGGCCGATCGACCACCGCCGGCAGTTTTGCCGCATTCTGTTGCAATAGTGGCTCTGGTTCACAGCGACATCGGCGCGGCGAGGTGCCGCCACTTCAGTCCGAGCCGGCGCGGCGGAATGCCTCCGCCGCTGGTTAGCCGGATCGAAATACGGCTTCAGCAGATCCCTCAGCCTATTCCAGCCAGTTCGTCGTCAGCCCCGCCTTCTTTGTCTGTGGCATCTGACCGTTCGCCCGTCGGGTTGCCACGCCGGTCAGCACCCGAATTTACCAGTCTTAACTCGAATTGGCTTTCGAGCAGGCGCAGCATCTCCTGCGTCGAGGCGCCTTCGGGGGCCAGCCGTCGGCGCGACCCGGTGAGCTATGGACAGGCCACCGCAGGGAACTTTGGACGTGCGGTCGCGAAAGGCTGCTGCCGGATCCGTCTCTGAGCTCCGATGTCTCGCGAGCCGAGGTCACAGAATGAATGACGCAGGTTGGATTCTCGAGCCGATAACGCAGGACTTTCTCGATACGGTCGGTGAGAGCCCCGGGTCGCGCCATGAGTCGCCTGAGGAAGCGCGCCGCGCACTGATCCGAATTCAGGCCGGCGCCGTCGGACGGCCCTCCGCTCAGATTGAAGACATGTCATTTCCGGTCGGGCCGACCGGATCGGTGCTTGTCAGGGTCGTCCGGCCCACCGATGCGCAGAGAACGCTCCCCGTCATCGTCTACATCCATGGTGGCGGTTGGTGTCTCGGAGGTGCCGATACTCACGATCGGATCGTGCGAGAACTGGCCGTCGCTGCGGGCGCGGCGCTGTTCTTCGTGGAATATGACCGCTCACCCGAGGCGCGATATCCGGTCGCCCTGGAGCAAATCTATGCGGTCACTGCTCATGTTGCCGCGCACGGCGAGAGCCTTGGTGTGGACCCTACAAGGCTTGCAGTCGTGGGGGACGGTGCGGGCGGCAACATGGCCGCCGCGGTCACTCTCCTCGCGATGCAACGCCGCGGTCCTAAGATCGATCTGCAGATCCTCTTCTATCCGGTCACGGATGCCGATTTCGCCACGCCCTCGTACCAGGCCTTCGCAAACGGCCCCTGGCTGACGAGAAACGCCATGGAGCGGTTTTGGGATGCCTATCTCCCAGACTCCGCCTTGCGAAACGAGATTACCGCCGCCCCCCTGCGGGCCTCCGTCGACCAATTGCGTGGATTGCCCGATGCACTGATCATCGTTGCGGAGAACGATGTCCTTCGTGACGAAGGCGAAGGCTACGCTCGCCAGCTCCTTCGCGCTGGCGTGAGGGTAACCTCGGTCCGCTGCAACGGCACCATTCACGGGTTTGTCGTGCTGAATGCGCTGGCGGACACACCGGCAACGCGAAGCGCGATTGCTCAGGCGGTCGCCGCTCTGCGCTCCGTCCTGGACTGAGGGCCGATCCACTCGCATCAGTTGCACCGAGGATTTTCGATACGCACCGAAGCCGCTCTCTCGGTCAGCCGGTCGTGATCATGAGAGCCGAGGCGCTATTGCGGTCGTGTCCATCTTTCGTAGGCGACTCCGCTACAGCTTCGTCACGCCTTCAGCCAAACCTTTGAAGAACAACTTCTGGGCGAATGCGAAGGCGACAATGCCGGGCGTGGTCACGATGATGTACACGGCCGCGAGATTGGGCCAGGACCAATGGCCCTGACCGCCTTGAGCCACGGCCAGGACAACCGGCATTGTGCGCCGCGCCTCGTCGTCGATCAGCGTCACGCACAGCAGATACTCACCCCACGCAGCGACGAAATTGACGATGAAGATGACGACGAGACCGTTGCGAACCATGGGCAGGCCCACCGTCCAGAGCGCCCGCCAGTGACCGGCGCCGTCGATCCGCGCGGCCTCGATGAGTTCACGCGGAACAAGTTGGAACATGCTGCGCATGATCAAGACGCTGATCGCCAGTTGAAGGGTGACATAGGGCAAGATAAGGCCGGCAGTGTTGTTGATCAGCCCCAGCCAGCGCTGGGTCTCATAGATGCTGATCAGCGACACGACGCGAACCGGAAAATAGAGCGAGACCAGCAAGATCGTGATCACCAGCCCGGTGCCGCGCGGCTTCAGATGCACGAGCGCATAGCCGGCCGTGACGGAACAAAACATGGTGATCAGCACCGTGCTGAGAGTGACGTACACGCTGTTGAACAGATTGATCGGCAACGTGGCGACACGCTCGAACACATACGAATAGCGAGTGAGGTCAAGCTGCGTCGGGAAAAAATCGCCGCGCATCGCGTCCGGCAGCGTCTTCACCGACATGAGCAGCACCCAGACCAGCGGCAGCAGGATGATCAGCAGAAAGAGATTGATCACCACATGGCGGGCGACCGCGGCCCGCCTGCGCCTGGACCAGCCGGGCCCGGTTTTCCCGTGGATCGCCCGCTTCGCCGCGACCCGGCTGCGATGAATGGAGTCAAGGCTCATTGGCCGCTCGATCCCACTGTCAGTCTTTCGCGCGGAAAAGCCGAAGCAGCAGCACCATGACGAGCATCATGGCGAGCGCCCCGATCATCCCGATCGCCGCGGCATAGCCCTGCCTCCACAGGCCGAGCTTGAAGGCCTGGTCGTACATGAAGATCGTCCAGGTATAGGTCGGCGAGGCGCGGTTGAAGCCGCCGAAGATCAGATACTCGTCGATCACCGCCATCGAGGTCCCGAAGCGCAGGACGACCAGCACCATCATGATCGGCGCAAGCCGCGGCCGGGTGACATACCAGAAGATCTGCCACTCGTTCGCCCCGTCGATGCGCGCCGCCTCCGGCAGATCCCTGGGGATCGCCGCGAGGCCGGCGAGGAAGAAGATGGTGTGATAGCCGAGCCCCCACCACACTTCCATGATGGCGATCGAGGGCAGCGTCAGCGGCGTGCCGCCGAGCCACTGCGGCGCGTTCTGCAAGGTGAACAGGCCGGTCGTGTCGACGAGAAAATGATTAATCGGGCCCGCCTGGTAATTGTACATCCACTTCCATAAGACGAAGATGAGCGTGCTCGGGATAACCGCCGGGATCAGCAGCACGATACGGTAGAAGGTCGCCAGGCGCGCGTTCGACACCCGATCAACAAGGATTGCCAGGAAGAGCGGCAGAATGATCGTCCCAGGCAGGAACATGATGGTGAACAGCGCGGCACGCCCGAGGCCGGCCCACAGCAGAGGATCCTGCAGGGCATCGGCATAGTTCCTAAGCCAGATCCAGTTGGCGGGCTGATCGGACAGGAACTTATAGTCGGTAAAGCTGATCCAGAGCACGCGCAGGATCGGGTAGACCTGATACAGGGCGAAGAACGCCAGGGCCGGCAGCAGGAACAGCCATGCGCCGGCTGCCTGGCGGAGCTGGATTGCGTGGCGGCGCAAAGGGAGTTCCGTTGCGGGGCGGGATAGGGTCATGTCTTCCATGCCTGGGAACCCGTATTGAGCTCAGCGGACGTGATCCGCGAGGCCAAATGCCCGGCGGTTGCGAGCCTCTTCTGACCGCTTGGTACGTTTGGACAACGGCGGCTTCGGAGCGACAGGTCGTATTCGACGAGCCGGTCCGACAGCCGTGTGTCAGCCCTTCTTCACCTCGGCGTTGACCGCCTCGGCAACCTTCTGCATGGCCAACTTCGGGTCGGCCTCCTCACCCTTGAGGTAGGTCTCCCAGATCGGCTTGCCGATGACGAACTGCTGCAGTCCAAACAGGTGATTGGTGATCGCCTTGGCTCTGTCGAGTTGGTCGCGCACCAAGCTCACGAAGTCCGGCATCCAGTCGGGCTTGTCGGCGCGCCATTCGGCGTAGATGGATGTGTACGGCGGCAACTGCCCTGGATGGCCGCTCGGGGTCCCCACGATCGAGTCTCTCCAGATCTGCCGGTCGTAGGTCAGAGCCTTGACATACTCCGCTGCCTTCTCCTTGTTCTGGCCGTACTTGAACAGCGCGCAACCGGTCGTCCAGAACACGGTCGAGCCTTCGCCGTTGGCGAATTTGGGCAGCGGACCGAGGTGCAGGGCTTTCGGGTCATCCCAGTTCGCGGCCATCCGCAACGGCGCGTTGAAGTACTTGAAGTAGAGGCCGACGCGTTGAGCGGCGAAGGCGGCCTCGTCGGGGGTGCCACTGACACCGGCGTCCGACGTGCCTTCGAGCAGTACATCGGGATTGGCGAGCGGCATGATCTGCTTCATCAGCTTCAGCGCTTCGATCGCAGGCTCGCTGGTGAAGTCGAAAAGACCCTCCGACGTATAGACATGGGGGCTCATGCTGTGCGCGATCGGCGCCAGCGAGCGCCAGCCGTGGCCATCGAACGTGGCCCCCCAGGGTGCCGCCTGCTTGTCCACGATCATTCTGGCCGCCGCCAGGAAATCGTCCCACGTCGCCGGTGCGGCATCGGCCACTCCCGCCGCGCTCGTCAGGCCCGAATGCCATCCCGTGCCGATGACATCCAGACAGAACGGCCAGTTATAAAGCTTGCCGTCGATCGTGCATTCCTCGCGGATCGACGGAATGAGATCGTCGATCACGTCCTTCGGGATGTACTTGTCCCATGGCTCGATCACGTCAGCCTTGACCAAGGCCGACATTTCCACGAAGGGCGTCTGCCCGACATAGACATCCCAGGTGCTTTCCTTGTTTTTCGCCTCGGCGACAAAGCGTTCGATACCGAACCCCTCGACCGGCGCGATCTGATAATTGATCCCCGGAAATCTTGCGTTCACAGTCGCGATACCGGGGTGGAAGTTCTGGATCCACTGGTAAATTGTCGGTGTCAGCGGGCGGTCTGCCGCATAGGCTGCACCGCCACCGATCTTCGAGATTGTTCCGACGCCGGCCAGGCCGAGGCCCGCTGTTAGGCTCCGCGCGATGAAGTCGCGCCTGGTAGCATTTCCTAATCCAGGAGGAGTAGATTCCGGCTTCTGGACGGATGCTTGTCTCGGTCGGACAGCCATCGGACAATCTCCCGATTGTATCCCCTGGCGGAACCGCAAACTGTTCCACGGATCCGGGGGACGTAGCAATGCGAACGCACTGTCCATATACTGGCCGGCGCATCGCGTCGACCCTGCTCTTCTATCGCCGTTCAATCGGCGTGAGGCCGGCATGGACAGAGCCAGTATGGCTTGGGTATGGCTTCTCGCGGGCGCTGTCAGCCTCACGAGCCGAAGGGGCGAAGAGTGACCGGACACCAAGCCGATATGCCGGGCGAGATCTCCTTTGACGCCTTTCGGCTGCTTCCTGCACAACAGCTCCTTCTCGAAGGCGACAAACCGGTTCGCCTCGGCAGTCGTGCACGCGACATCCTCGTCGCACTTCTCGAGCGGCCGGGCCAGGTCCTCAGCAAGCAGGAGCTGCTCGACCGCGTGTGGCCCAACACCTTCGTGGAAGAGGGCAATCTGAAGGTCCATGTCGCCGCCCTGCGTCGCGCTCTCGGCGACGGGCAAGCAGGGAAGCGCTTCATCGCCAATATTCCGGGACGCGGTTACAGCTTCGTGGCGCCTGTCCACCATGGCCCCATGCTCGGCGGCCTCGACCCGCAGGTCGAGAGGATCGAGGCGCGGCAGGATCTTCCGATGCCGCTCACGCGCATGGTCGGCCGTTCCGACACCGTGGCCGCTCTTTCCGCGCAAGTGACCCGCCAGCGCTTCGTCACCATCGTTGGGGCCGGGGGTATCGGCAAGACGACCGTCGCCGTGGCCGTCGCTGACACCCTGGCCGGCAGCTTCAAGGATGGGGTCCGCTTTGTCGACCTCGCCCCTCTCTCCGATCCGCTGCTGGTGCCCGGCGCGCTGGCCACCGTCCTCGGGGTGGGAGTGGGTTCGGAAAAGCCGCTATCGAACGTGATCTCCTTCCTGCGAGAGAAGCACCTGCTGATCGTGCTCGACAACTGCGAGCACCTCATCGAAGCCGCCGCAAGGATGGCGGAGGACGTTCTGAAAGGAGCCCCACGGGTCCACATCCTGGCGACGAGCAGGGAAGCTCTCCGTTCCGAGGGCGAGCGGGTACACCGGCTTGCCCCTTTGGCCTTTCCCCAGAGTGGGCCCGAGCTCACGGCCGCCCAGGCTCTGGCGTTTCCCTCGGTTCAGCTCTTCGTCGAGCGCGCCGCCGCATGCCTCGACGCCTTCGAGCTTGGCGACGCCGAGGCCCCGCTCGTTGCCGAGATATGCCGGCGCCTCGACGGAATCGCGCTTGCCATCGAGATCGTAGCGGGACGGGTCGACACGTTCGGCGTGGGCGGGCTCGCGGCTCGGCTGGACGAACGTTTCAGCCTGCTGTTGCGCGGTCGCCGCACCGCCCTGCCCCGCCATCAGACCCTGCACACGACGCTTGATTGGAGTTATGCCCTGCTGCCGGAGCTACAGCAGCTCGTGCTCCGTCGCCTGGCCGTGTTTGCCGGCATGTTCACCATGGAGTCAGCAAGCGCCGTGCTTGCCGACAGCGACACGCCGTCTTCCGAGGTCGTCGATGCGATCGCCGATCTGATCGCCAAATCGTTGGTCACAGCCAGCGTAGACGCCGCAGTCGCGCTCTATCGCCTTCTCGACACCACCCGGGCCTATGCGCTCGTCAAGCTCGAGGAATGCAGCGAACGGGACCGGTTCGCGCGGCGCCACGCCGAACACTATCGGGCCTTGCTCGAGCAGGCTTATGGTGAATGGGAGCGCGAGCCCGCAAGCGATTGGCTTCAGCATCACCGGCACAACGTCGACAATGTCAGAGCCGCGCTCGACTGGGCCTTTTCACCAACCGGCGATATGGACACGGGGGTCGCGCTGACGGTCGTCGCCATCCCACTGTGGTTTCACCTGTCGCTCACCAGAGAATGTGAGGAAAGGGTCGATCGCGCCCTCGCCGCGCCCGCGATCAGCCGGAATCTCGATCAGGAGATGCGCCTTCATGCGGCGCGAGCCTGGTCCTTGATGCAGACGAAGGGCCTGGGTTCGGAGACGCTGGCTGCGTGGAGCCGGGTTCTGGAGACGTCCGAGCGGCAGGACAATCGCGATTATCAGTTGCGGGCACTGTGGGGCCTATGGGCCGGCTTGCTGAACAAGGGGGCGCTCCGGGAGGCCTTGGCGCTCGCGAGGAGATTTTCCGATCTCGCCGCAAGCGCCGGCGACAAGCTTGGCATCCTGGTTGGAGACCGGATGGTCGGCTACATCCTGCATCTCCTGGGCGAGCAAGCGGAGGCTCGGCACTACATCGAACGGATGTTGGGCAAATACGAAGTTCCGGTCATCGGCGCTCAGATGATCCGCTTTGTTTTCGACCAACGCGCCACGGCCCGGTGCTTCCTTGCCCGCATTTTATGGCTGCAGGGCCGGCCGAAGCAGGCCGTGCATATGGTCAAGAGCATCGTCGACGGCGCCGCGTCCGGCAGCGACACCCTCACCCTTTGTCAGGTCCTGGTTCAAGCCGCGTGCCCGGTGGCCCTGTTTGTCGGCGATCTGCCGCTCGTCGAGCGCTACGTCTCCAAGTTGATCGACAATGCGGCCCAAGGGCTCGCCTTCTGGCAGGGATGGGGGCGGTGCTTCCGAGGTGTCCTGCTCGTCAAACGCGGCGACCTCCAGCGTGGGCTGGCTGAACTGGAAGCCGCCTTGACGGAACTGCGCGAGATCCAATACGGCGTCTACTACATCGTCTTCCAGAGCGAATTCGCCTCTGCCCTCGGCCTTGCCGGGAATGCAGCCGAGGGATTGGCTGCCATCGACGAAGCCCTGGCGCGATCCGAACAGAATGACGAGCGATGGTATTTCGCCGAGATCCTCAGGATCAAAGGCGAGCTGGTGCTGTCCTGCGGCGGGCCCGAGGGGGCGCACGAGGCCGAGACCTACTATCATCGATCGCTCGAATGGGCCCGCCGACAGCAGACGATCGCCTGGGAACTGCGAACTGCGACGAGCCTCGCACGGTTGTGGAAGGATCAGCATCGAGCCGGCGAAGCGCTCGCGCTCCTGGCGCCCATCTACGATCGCTTTGCCGAAGGGCAGGATACGCACGATCTCATGGTCGCAAAGGAGCTCTTGCAGGAGCTTCGCGCCAGCAGCTGAGGCCGCCGCTGGCTCTTAAGCTCTTGATGGAATTTTGGGCCGCTATTTCACGTCATACTGCGCCGGGGGATGGCATGTTGACTGCCGGCCTCGGCGAGAATTCCTCGATCTAGGTCGCTCCAAGCTGGAGCTGCATGACAGCAACCACCTTCGCGCCATCGCGCTCGGAGCGGGAGCCATCCACCCCATCTGGTTTCGGGGCTCGATGAGATGGCGGGAGAATGTCCGGTCCGGAGGAGCCCGGAACGCCTCCGAATGTCAGCAATGGGGAGAATACTGTTGAAAAAGTCCCTGGCGACTACTCGGGATACAGATTTTGGCAATATCGCTGCCATCCTGGCCGCTTCCAAGCATCTTTCGGCGCTATACAGATTCTCTCCTGGCCTTTTTGTTACACGCCGAGATGGCAGTCCGACTTTTTCGACACCATCGGGACAACCGGCCGGTTCGTTGATTCCGCCCGCAGCATGCATACGGCAAGCATGCAGCATGCTGTCGAGGTGCCGGTTGTGTTCGTCGGAAACTGCTAGTCGGCCAACAGCTTGCCGGTGAAATTCCCCTGCCAGAGGCTCGAATGCCGGCGGTAGATCCGGGCCGCGCTGTAGCTCTTCCAGCGTCCGTGCTCCATCGCTTTCTCCATCGGGATCCCCAGCAGGTCCGCCGCGGTCATCATCCCGGCGCGCAGGCTGTGCGCCGAAAACTCCCCCGCTTCGACGCCGGTGCGGGCGATCACGCACTTGACCAACCGGGCGATGGTCGCCGGGTCGATCGGCAGCAGGCGGCCGTCGGCGCCGGCCACCGAGTTCCCACCCCGGTCGAGGCGGCAGAACAGGGCCCCGGGCGTATTGCCACGCGCCTCGAGCCAGCGGCGCAGCGCCGTGACGGCGTAGAGCGGCGTCTTGTTTGGACTGCCGATCACTCGATTTACATCGCGTGCCTCCGCCACAGACGGACCGATGGGCCGGTTGCCTCGCAACGGCGGCCTCCCGACCGCCAATACCCTTTGACCTCGGGAAGCAGTTCGGAAGCCCTGCCCCGCTCGACACTGCATCGCCCGCAACTCTCAGCCGTGCTGATGGGCCGGGGCCGGCGGTGCCGCCGCCAGCTCCCGCAGCCAGGCGCTCGCGGCCGCGACATCGGCCTGCGACAGGCCGTGGCCCGACGGCAGGACGCGGTGCCGGACAGCCGCGCCGGCGTCCCTGAGCAGCCCGGCAAGGCGCGCCGCATTGTCGGCCGGCACGATCGGGTCCAACTGGCCCGACAGCAGCAGCACCGGCTTACCCCGGAGATCCGCGGCGGGAGGATCGCCGAGAGGCACCATCGCCCGCAGCAGCACGGCGCCGGCCAGCGACTCCGGCCGCAGCAGCAGCACAGCCGCGGCGATGTTCGCCCCGTTGGAGAAGCCGAGCGCCACCGGGGCCGGCAGGCCATAGGCGGCGCGGGCCTCCGCGACGAAGTCCGCGAGCTCATGCGCCCGGGCCCGGACGTCCTCCTCGTTGAACACGCCCTCGCTGAGCCGGCGGAAGAAGCGGGGCATCCCGCCTTCCAGCACCTTGCCGCGTGGCGACAGCAGCGCCGAGCCGGGGACGACGGCGCGGCCCAGCGGCAGCAGGTCGGTCTCGTCGCCGCCCGTGCCGTGCAGCAGCAGGAGCGGCGGCACGCCCGGCTCCCGGCCGGGCTCGAACCGATGGATGAAGGACTGCGCCTGGGTCATCGCGCTTGCTCCGATGTATGGCGTGAGAAGGGACCGGACGCCGCGGGAACCGCCGCGTCCGGCAAAGGGGACGTCAGGCGACGTCCGGCAGCACCCGCTCGATCTCGGCGCGATGCGGCTCGAGGAACTGCGGCAGCTTCAGCGCCTTGCCGAGTGCGTCCGCCGGCTCGTCGACCGCGAAGCCCGGGATGTCCGTGGCGATCTCGAACAGGACGTGACCCGGCTCCCGGAAATAGACCGAGCGGAAGTAGTTGCGGTCCTTCTGCTCGGTGGTGAGGAGCCGGTGATTCTCGACGAGCCGCTTCACCATCTCGGCCTGGGCCGCATCGTCGGCCGCGCGGAACGCGATGTGGTGCACAGAGCCGGCACCGGGACGGCTGGGCAGGAACCCGCCGGCTGCCTGCAGGTCGACGATGCCGCCGATCACCGTGTCGCCGGCCCGGTAGCGGACCACGGTTCCCTCCCGCCCGACCTCGGTGAAGCCGAAGACGTCGGTCAGCACAGCACCGGTCGGCGCCGAATCCTCCAGCAGCAGGCTGACGCTGTGGAAGCCGCGGATCGCATGCTCCGCGGGAATGTCGACTCCGGCCCAGGCTGGCTCGTTCTCGATCCCCGGCACGGCGACGACTGCGAGGCGCATGCCGTCCGGATCCTTGAAGGCCAGCATCGTCTCGCCGAAGCGCTGCTCGACGGCCTGGTGCGGCACGCCCTTCTCGACGAAGCGCTGGACCCAATAGCCGATCGATCCTTCCGGAACCCGGAACACCAACTCCTGGGTCTCGCCGACGCCGAGGCGTCCCGGCGCCACATGCGCCCAAGGAAAGAAGGTCAGGATGGTGCCGGGCTGGCCGGTCTCATCGCCATAGTAGAAGTGATAGGTCCCGGGATCGTCGAAATTGACCGTCTTCTTCACCAGGCGGAGCCCGAGCACCCGCGTGTAGAAGTCGAGGTTCCGCTGGGCGGCGCCCGCGATCGCCGTGACGTGATGAATGCCGTTGCTGCGCATGATGTGCCTCCGAACTGCGAGCCCGACGGCCCGCCCGAGGCCTTCAGATAGTACCACTCACGCCGGAAGCCGATGGTCGAGCGCTTGCACATACGCAAAGATGATACTGCATCAAGGCAATTTGCCTTGCGGGGCGGAAAGGAACAGCCTGTCCCCGTCACCCTCCGCGAAGCGTGCAGGATCAAGGATATGGGCGAGCCTTTCAGCAACATCTCCTGGAACGATTTCCGGCTGATCAAGGCCATCGCCGACGCCCGCGGACTCCAGGGGGCGGCGGCGCAGCTCGGCCTCAATCACTCGACGATGTTCCGCCGCCTCGGGCAGGTCGAGCGGGCGCTCGGCACGACATTGTTCGAGCGGCACCGCTCCGGCTATGTCCTGACCCCGGTCGGCGAAGAGATGGTGGAGCTGGCCGCCCGCGTGGACGACGACATCACCGGCTTCACCCGCAAGGTCGCAGGGCGAACCATCTCGCCGGCCGGCGAACTGCGCGTCACCACCAATGATTCCCTGCTGATCCACCTGCTGACCCCGCTCTTCGCGCGGTTCCAACGCGAATGCCCGGACGTCCGGCTGGACGTCGTGCTCAGCAACGAGCCCCTGAACCTGTCCAAGCGCGACGCCGATGTCGCGATCCGGGCCACGGACAACCCGCCGGAGACGCTGGTGGGACGGCGGGTCGCCCGGATCGCCTGGGCGCTCTACGGGCGGGCGGTCGATTTCCCGCGGCCGGAGCACCCCGTCCTGCGCGACCTCACCGACCGGCCCTGGGTGTCGCTCGGCGACAATCTCGCGGCGCTGAAGGCGGTGCGCTTCGTTCGCCAGCACGTCGCGCCGGAGCGGATCGTCTACAAGATCAACACGGTCCTCGGCCTGGCGGAAGCGGTCGAGAGCGGGCTCGGCATCGGCCACCTGCCCTGCTTCATCGGCGATGTCCGCCCGACGCTGGTCCGGCTGGGCCAGCCCGTCCCCGATTTCGCGGCGGATCTCTGGCTGCTGACTCATCCCGACCTGCGGCAATCGGCGCGCGTGCGTGTGTTCCTGGATTTTCTGGCGGCTGAGGTCGGTAAGGAACGGGCGATGTTCGAAGGGACGGCGCACATCGTCCACGGCCGCTGACGCACTCCCTCCGATCCCGGCGGGAGCGTCCGGCATCCTTGTAGAAGCGCAAATTCAGCTTGCGGCCTGGAAAGCGCCGATAAGCTGCGATGATCCGCGCCTCGGATATGATCAGCGCGGTCGGCATGGACGATTTCCGCCGTCGAACCGGCCGCATCACCAAGCTCGAATGGAGCTCGGCAGTGAAGCACGAATTGTCGAGGCCTACGAACCGGCATTGCCCCTGTCGGCCCCCACCTGCTGGATCGGGTCCAGGAGTGCCTGACCGCCAGACAATCCCGGATCGTCCGTAGAACCGGCCGGGTCGCCCGAAGACCCTGAACAGCAGCCCGGTTCCATACGTCTGCACGTATCGAGCCATTGGCCGCCCGGGATCATCGCAGCCCGGGCGAGCGGACCACCATGCCGAATCAGGAGACGAGATGCGCGGCATCCAGAAGCGCTCATTGCCGTCGGCTGACGACTGCACCGACCTGCCGGCCTGGCAACGCCCCTTCATCCCTCGCCGTGTCGGCGCACGGGTCAGGAGCCAGCGACAGCGCACCTGGAGCGGCGTAAGCGCGCACATCACCGAGCTCGAATTCACCGGCCCGTATCGGGCGGAACTGTGCCACGACTGCTCGCGCCTGAGCGTGATGCTCGATCTCGTCGGCAAGAATCCCGAGCTCCGCAGCAGCCGATCACGACCCAGCCCGTCCAACGACAACACGATTCACACGATGAACTTTGCGCCGGCCCATGTGCCGATGTGGGCCGAATCCGATAACACGCGCTATATGCGCCACATCTCCTTCACCTTTGAGGACGAAGCCGTCACGTCGCTCCTCGATGAGGCCATCGATCCTGCCGCGTTCGTCCCGCGGCTCCTGTTTTCCGATGCACGGCTGCTTCATCTCGCCAAGCTGTTCGAGATCGAATGCCAGGCCGAGGAACCGACGGACATGCTCTATGGCGATAGCCTGTCCATGGCGCTGCTGCTGCGTCTGGCGGCCCTCGACCGGCCCCAACGCCCTCCGCCCATTCGCGGCGGCCTTCCGGCCCATCGGCTCCGGCTGATGACGGAGTATCTGATCGAGCATCTGGCCGACAACATCAGCCTGCGCGAGCTGGCGGACATCGCCCATTTGTCCCGATCGCATTTCAGCAGCGCATTCCGCATCTCCACCGGCATGCCGCCGCATCGTTGGCTGCTTCAGGCCCGCATCGACAAGGCGAAGGAGCTACTCCTCACCGGGAATTTGCCGATTGCCGAGATCGCGTCGCTGACCGGCTTCGCCGACCAGGCGCACATCACCAAGGCGTTCAAGCGCGTTGTCGGCGTGAGCCCGGGGGTGTGGCGCCGCCAGCGCCGCCAGTGACCGGATCGCTGGCGGAGGCGGTCAGTCGCGTCAGCCATCGGGGAAGCCGAACAACAGCCTGTTGACGATGTCCAGCCGTTCTTCCTGGAGCGGGCCGCGGCCGTCCGCCTCGAAAACCTGTCAGAAGTTCACGACGAGGCCAGTGCCGATCGACGCGCTGTCCCAGCTGGAGCCGCTGCGGAAGTTCTGCTGCTCGTACATGAGCTCGGCATAGGTGTTGAGGCCGGACGCCACGTGGTAGACCAAGGTCAGGCCGGCGATCGAATTGTCCTTCAGGTCAACGCCGTTGGTCATCGACGAAGCCAGCCCGTTGCCTCGGGGCGAGAGGGTGTAGGAGTAGGCCACCGACACCAGGAAACGGTCGAACCGGTAGCTGACGTCGCCCGTGATCGTATCGACCGCTCTGTCCGCAGCGGCGATGCTTTCGTTGTGAATCCAATCGACGCTGGCGGTGACGTCGCCGTAGCCGACCTGGCCGCCGAGGGAATAGAAGGCCAGATCGTTTCCCTTCGGATTGCCGGCGCTGCGGACGCCATTGCCGCGCGCGACGGCCCCGGACAGCAGGACCGAGACCTTGTCGAAGGTGCCGCTGTAGCTGAGGCCGGCCGAGGCGACGTTCTCGTAGACCGTTGCGTTGTCATCAGCCAGGTCGCTGCGTCCGCCGGGACCGGCGTGCGCGTCGCCCCCCACCACCGGCGCGAAGTCGACGGCGGCGGTGAAGCCGGAGAGGGTCGGTGAGGTGTATTTGATCCGGGTGTCGGCGCCGAGCCCCGCGAGGTAGCTGGGGTCGAGCGAGAAGAAATTTCCGCCGCCGAGCAGATACCGGCCGTCGATGTTGTCGTCCCAATGGCTGGCTACGCCGAGCTTCGAGATCAGCGCGTCGTGGGCGAAGACATAGGACAGGTCCTCGCCGACGCTCGGCGTATCTCCGACGTCGATCCGGCCGAAGCCGCCGGAGAGGTAGAGGAAGGCGCGGTCGACCCGCACGTCCTTCTGGCGATCGACGCCGAACATCCGGATCCCGGCGCCGTATTCGAGCCCGCCATCGGTGACATTTTCGACCTCGACCTGCAGCCGGGCGCCCGAGGCGAAGTCGTGGTCGCGATCCAGCTGCCGATCCCCGCGTCGAAGAGGGACTGGGTGGCCTGGAAGCCAACGATGCCGGTCAGCTTCACCTGCGGCTCCGCCTCAACCGGATTCGGCAACGCCAGGGCGAACGCGGCGATTGCCGGGGCCATCCAGCGCCGGTGGCCGCGAGGCCGGCGCCCAAACTGACTGGTCATCACCGACGCTTCTCGGCACGGGCTCCACTCGTGAGCACGGCGACCAGCACCAGGCCCCCGACGATCGAGACATGCTCGAAGAAGGTGTTGAGATCGCGCATCCGGTCTGCGCCGGACTTCATCCAGAAGGCATGGGCCAGGAGGGTCGCCGCAACGGTGAAGCCGCCGAGCGCGCCGGCACCGATCCAGCTCCAGCGGCCGCCGGCGATCAGGGCGACGGAGCCGGCCAGCTGGGTGAAGATCACCAGCACAGCGGGGAGCACCGCCGGCTCGAGCCCGGTCAGGCTGCGGACCTCGCCGACCGCTCCGCCGAAGTCCAGCAGCTTCAGCACGCCGCTGACCAGGAAGGGGGTTGCCACGGCGATTCGGGCGGCGAGCCCGACCCAGGCCGTGCGGAGCAGGATCGCGGCCTGGGACGAGACCCGGTCGAGAAGAGAATTCTGCATCATCGTTGAGCCGCAATGAGGTGCTCGACCTTGGGCCGGCCGGCGACGTGGAACCGATGGACCGCGTCCTGCAACACCCGGTCGGCGTTGGTGATGCGCTCGTGCTGCCGCAAATGCTCGATCCAGGACTCGACCATGAAAGTCTCGACGAAGCGTCTGTCCTCGGCCGCGTCCTCGAAGACGCACCAGGCGAAGGCGCCGTCGCGCCGCCGCTGCCCGGCGAAGCGATCCAGCGCCGCCAGGAACGCGTCGCGGTCCGTCGGATCGATCCGGTATTCGACCGTGATCATCACCGGGCCGCGGTCGGGCTCCGGCTGGCGCGAGAGGGCTGGCTCGGGCCAATGCATCGACGGCGTCATGTCGGCGCCGGCGCCCGTCTGCAGCTTCCACCGCCAGGTCAGCGGGATCGCCAGCAGCGCGCCGGCGGCGGCCGCAGCCAGGGCGGCCGGAAGGCCGAACAGGGCGGCGGCCTGGCCCCAGATCACGCTGCCGGCCGTCATCGCCCCGAAGAAGACAGTGACGAAGACGGCCAGCCCGCGGGCCCGCACCCATTCGGGCAGCGCCATCTGGGCGGAGACGTTGAGGCTGGAGAGTACCGCAATCCAGGACAGGCCTGCCAGCACGCTGGCGATCAGGGCGACGGCGGGTTCGCGGGCGCCGGCGTAAAGGGCCAATGCGACCGCGGTGCCGGCGGCGCCGGCGGCGACCATGCGATCGGCGCCCAGCCGCGCCTTGACCAGTGGCAGCAGGAAGGCGCCGCCCACAGCGCCCGCGCCGATCGCACCAAGCAGCACGCCATAGAGCTCCGGGCCGCCCGCCACCTGGTCGCGGGCCACCAGCGGCAGCACGGCCCAGTAGGCGCTGGCGAACAGGAAGAAGCCGACCGCCCGGAACAGGGTCGCCCGCAGAGGACCGTTCCGGCGCGCATGGCGCAGCCCGTTGCGGATGGCCTGACCGAAGCGTTCCGCCGGCAGGCGGCTCGTCGATTGCGGCGCGGGCCGCCACCACAGCAGCGCCAGGATCACGCCAGCATAGCTGACCGCATTGAGCCAGAACGGCGCGGCGATGCCGAGGGCGGCGATGACCAGCCCGGCCAGGGCCGGGCCGACCGCCCGGCTGATGTTGATGCCGAGGCTGTTCAGAGTCACCGCCGGCTGCAGATCGGCCGGCGGCACCAGCCGTGGCACGATCGCCTGCCAGGCCGGCGCCACAAGCGCGCCTCCGACGCCGACCAGGAAGGTGAAGGCCAGCAGCAGCCAGGGCGTCGCCGCGCCGGCCGAGACGAGCAGGGCGAAGCCGGCCGACAGCAGCATGACGATGATCTGCATGACGATCAGCAGCCGGCGGCGATCGACGATGTCGGCCAGCGCCCCGGCCGGCAGGGCGAAGAGGAACATCGGCAGGGCCGTCGCCACCTGGACAAGCGAAACGATCAGCGGGTCGGGATCGAGCCCGGTCATCAGCCAGCCTGAGGCCGCGTTGTACATCCAGCTGCCGATGTTGGAGACGACCGTCGCGACCCAGAGGACCGCGAAGGGCCGGTGCCGGAAGGCGGACCAGGCCGATGGAGGCGGGCGCGTCGCGGATTCGGCGGAGGCGGCGTGCAATGGTTCGTCGCTCATCATTCCTCCGGCTTCGCGGCCCGCGGACGGGCCCCCGTGGGGACCCGGCCTCAAAACGCCCAGCACGAACAGCCGAGCACGCCCCAGAACGACCGTTCGTCCGATACGGGAGCATTCGCGGCCCAGGCGGCGGCGTGGGCGTGGCCATGGACGCCGCAGCTGTTGGCGCATCCGCACGCCGCGGCCACGGCCTGGGCCTGCGGGGCCTCCGCGCGCTGCTGATAGCCGCCATGGCTGCGCACCGGCGACCAATCGGGCATCGCGGCCGGCAGCGGCGGCGCGAGATCCTGGAAATCGCCGCTGCCATGAACCGGCCTGCCGCCCAGCAATGTCAGCACCGAGGTGATGTCCTGGATGGCGTCCTCCGGCACGGCGAAGTAGTCCGCCGACAGGACCGCCAGATCGGCGAGCTGCCCTTCCTTGATCTGCCCCTTCTTGCCCAGTTCGGTCGAGAACCAGGTGTTGCCCTCGGTCCAGAGGCGCAGCGCGGTCTCCCGGTCGAGCCGGTTGGCTGGCGGATAGAGGGCCAGGCCGCCCATTGTGCGGCCGGTGACCAGCCAGGAAAGCGACACCCAGGGATTGTAGGAAGCGACGCGGGTCGCGTCGGTGCCGCCGCCAACAGGCAGCCCCGCCTCCAGCATGCGCCGGATCGGTGGCGTCCGTTCGGCCGCCTCGGCGCCATAGCGCTCGACGAAGTACTCGCCCTGGAAGGCCATGCGGTGCTGCACGGCGATGCCGCCCCCGAGAGCCGCGATCCGCTCGATGTTGCGGTCGGTGATCGTCTCGGCATGGTCGAAGAACCAGTGCAGCCCGTCGAAGGGGATGTCGCGGTTCACCCGCTCGAACACGTCCAGCGCAGTCGAGATCGTCTCGTCATAGGTCGCGTGCAGACGCCACGGCCAGCGGTTCTCGGCCAGCAGCCGGACCACCGGCTCGAGATCGCCCTCCATCGAGGCGGGCAGGTCCGGCCGCTCGACCCGGAAGTCCTCAAAGTCGGCGGCGCTGTAGACCAGCATCTCTCCGGCGCCGTTGTGGCGGTAGAGGTCATCGCCCTGACCCGGCGCGACCTGCTTCGACCATGCCGTAAAGTCGGCGAGTTCCGCCTTCGGCTTCTGGGTGAAGAGATTGTAGGCGATGCGGATCGTGAGCAGCCCCTCGCGATGCAGCTCCTCGATGATCGCGTAGTCGTCGGGATAGTTCTGGAACCCGCCGCCGGCATCGATGACGCCGGTCACGCCGAGCCGGTTGACCTCCCGCATGAAATGCCGGGTGGAGTTCTTCTGGTATTCAGGCGGCAGCTTGGGTCCCTTGGCCAGGGTGGAGTAGAGGATCGTGGCGTTCGGCTGGGCCAGCAGCAGGCCGGTCGGGTTGCCGTGCGAATCGCGCACGATCTCGCCGCCCGGCGGGTTCGGCGTGTCCTTCGTGTAGCCCACCACCCGCAGCGCGGCGGCATTGAGCAGGGCGCGGTCATAGAGGTGCAGGATGAAGACCGGCGTGTCGGGGGCGACGGCGTTCAACTCCGCCAGCGTCGGCAGCCGCTTTTCGGCGAATTGGTGCTCGGTGAAGCCGCCGACGACCCGGACCCATTGCGGCGCCGGGGTGCGGTCGACCTGCTCCTTCAGCATGCGCATGGCGTCGGCCAGGGAGCGGACCCCGTCCCAGCGCAGCTCCATGTTGTAGTTGAGGCCGCCTCGGATGATGTGCATGTGGCTGTCGATCAGCCCTGGAATGACCCGGCGTCCGCGAAGGTCGATCACCTGCGTTTCCGGGCCGGCGAGCGCGCGTACCTCCGGTTCCGTCCCGACCGCCAGGAACCGGCCGTCCGCGATCGCGGCGGCCTCCGGGGCCGGGTTGCTGCGGTCGAGCGTCGTAAACCGGCCATTCACGAGGATCAGGTCGGCCGTCATGGCGGTGTCTCCGGTTGGGCGTGTCTGTCCTGCCGCCGCGCGGCCGCCTAGAAGGCTCGAAGCCGCAAGCGCTGCCGCACCGATGGCCGCTTCTCTGCGCGTCAGGGTCATGACCGGGGCTCCGCTGGGCCGGCGCCGGCGTCTCCCGCGACCTTCGTCCCAGTCGGCAGGGCGCCGAACACGTGCTCGCCGCACTCGCTCTTCAACCAGCCGAGGCTGAGCCGCTCGCCGGAGAACAGGCGCTTGGCCACCGGAACCACCTGCTCGCCGGCGAGGATGCCGAGCAGCCCGATGAGCGCCACCACGGGCGGCGCGGGGGATCGGACATTCAGGAGGCTGTAGATCACGCCAACGAGGAGGCCGACGGCCAGGGCCGTCACATAGATCTTCATCCGATACTCCGGGGTCTTCAGGGACCGCAGGCGGAACAGGCGCGCGGCGTGGACCGGCCGATTGCGGTCAGCCCACGTCAGAGGCGCGGAGATCCGCAACGATCCCCGCGCCTTGCCGCCTAGTGGCCTTCCTGCGCGCCGAACATGGACTTGGCGTAGATGATGCCGAGGCCGTAGGCGCCGCCGAACGACTTCGCGATGCCGGTGGTCATGTCGTAGGTGTCGGTGCGAGCCCAGTCGCGCTGCAGCTCGAGCAGGTACTGGAGCGAGGTCATCGGCCGCGCGCCGGCCTGCACCATGCGGTCCATGGCGCGCTCATGCGCCTCCTCCGAGACGTCGCCGCAGGCATCGGCCATGACGTAGACCTCGAAGCCCTGCTCCAGCGCCGAGAGGGCCGGCCCAACGATGCAGACGCTGGTCCACAGGCCGGCCAGGACGATGCGGGACTTGCCGATCTCGTTGACCCGCGCGATGACCTTCGCGTCCTCCCAGGTGTTCATCGAGGTCCGGTCGAGCAACGCCTGGCCGGGGAACGCCTCGGTGATCTCGCCGAACATCGGGCCGGAGAAGCTCTTCTCCGCCACTGTGGTCAGGATCGTCGAAACCCTGAAGCCCGCCGCTGCGCGCGAGATCAGGGCGGCGTTGTTGCGGAGCGTCACGGCATCGATCGACTTCGTCGCGAAGGACATCTGCGACTGGAAGTCGATCAGAATGAGCGCATGGTCGGCCGGAGTCAGCAGCTTGGATCCAGCAACGGGCTTCGCTGTGATCGACATGGTCTCTTTCCTGTCTCGAATGATTGTCTAAGGCTCGGCCGGACTCTAGGGGCGAAGCCTCGTGGCGGCTTTGGCTGAAAGTGCGGGATTTTGTCGAATCGTCCGCCAATCTTCACGGCCGGCGCACTTCGACAGTGAAGTGGCCGTATCTGTGAGAGTATTGCAAATAAAAAACTCGTCCGATGAAGGATGCGTGGGATGCCTCCTCGTTCCAGAAGCATTTCAGGAACGTGAGTCACACGACCCCCGATCTTTAGGGCAAGCGCATCACCGCTGGGCAGATTTTGAGCGGGCTCTTTCTATCCCGAACCATCGTTGCCTTGATTCTGCAAGGGGGGGAGTCGACAGTGGACACAACAGAGAAAGGCGATTTTGACCGATTCAGGCATTATTTTCTGAAGGGCACTGATGACGACACGCCTCTGTTGCTGCCGCTTGCGGAATCCGGCGACGACTGCCGCGCCATCATCCGATTCTGTCGCCAAATCAGTCGCCGAGCCACGATCCTGGCCATCGATCTCGACTGCCGCGAGAGAGGAGTCCCTGGCCACAGCGGCGCTTCTGACATCGCCGTCATCGATCATCTTGCGAGGACGATCGAGGGCGTGCTCCCTACAAAGGGGCTTGACCTCGTCCCGGTCGTTGTCATTGGCCACGCGTCAGGGGCCGACGTGGCGGCACAGCTCATCATGAGGCGCAACGATTTTCTGGCGGCCGCCGTTCTTCTGAGGCCGCTCTCATCGATCGTTCATGCCGCCGCCGATAGCCTTAGCGGGATGCATGTTCTCCTGGCCTGCCCTGGGGGCGGTGACACCGTCGGGACGGCGGGGTGGCACGTCGACGGCGCGCTGACCCGAGGGGGAGCTCGCGTGGTCCGCGAGCGCGTACTGCATCGTGCGAAGGCCGGCGGGGCGGATGCCGTCGTCGTCCGCGTCTTTCTCTCGACCCTATTCTCATAAGCGTCGACGCTTGGCGCGAACTTTGGTCCCCAGGAAACGTCCGCTTCCGAGGCGCCGGGCCTATGCCCGCAAATGGCACGACCGGACTGCTTGGCCGCCCCTTGAGCGCACCTGGCCGCAATCCACCCAAGCTACCGGACGGCCCAGCCGGACGGCGCCAAAACCAGCCATCGCGGAGACCGCCCGATAGCGGACACTTCCGGACATCCGGCGGTCAACCCATCGTGGTGATTGCCTCAGCCCGGCCGGCACGGCCTGATCGGTCGCGACACTGAGTATCTTTGTCTGACCCGGTTTACTTAGCCGCGTCAGCTGCCGTTTCACCCGGCGGCATGATCCGGAACATGAAGGTCGAAACGCTCTCTCCAGGTTTGAACGGGCCGGGGACCTTGTTGCGGACAGGGTCCAGACTTTGGAGGAAGGCCGCGATCGCCGTGGCGTCATCCGCCGTGAGCTGCGCAAAGGCGTGCCATGGCATGATGGGCGCCAACATGCGGCCGTCCGGCCGTCGGCCGCCCTGTATCGCCGTCACGATCTGCTCCCGGGTCCAACTGCCGACGCCTGTCTCTTTGTCTGGTGTGATGTTGGAGCCGACGAAGACGCCCTGGCCTGGAATCTCGAAGCCGACATCCGAGCCGCCAAGGAAGCGTGACGTGTCGGGCCTGCCGAAGAAATATCCCGGCGTGTGGCAGTCGTTGCAGCCGCTGATCGTAACAAGGTACTTGCCGCGTTTAATTTGGGTATCGTCAGCCAGGACCGTGAGCGCTGCCAGCGTGACGACTGACGCAAGCAGCAACGCAAGGCAACTGCGCAGCATGATCATACTCCTTGCTCGCGCCTCGCTTCCCGTGCGCGCGGCAATACAGCATTTGTCGCAAATTTAGCACGGAATCAGCATTCCTCGGCGCTCTCAGTTCGTTGGAGCCCCTACGCCGAAGCTTACCGCCGCTTACCCATCCGGCATGATCGGCTAAGCTTGGCTCAGATGCGCCAACAGCGAACACGGGGCCGGCGTCTCCGAAGCGGATGCTCGCCTGGCCAACGACTGTCGACCGTTCGGACGGTCGGCGCCGCGCCTTACGCAGCTTGTACGCTCGCGAGACGGCAACATTGCGCTGACATGCCAGCCCTTCGCGACGCGACATCGCCATCATCTTCCCGGTACATGTCGCCCCCGCGATGAGCGAAGGCATCAGACGATCCGCCCGCATAACGCGGCGCCCAAGCCGATCAGGAGGATGCCCGCGATGCCGTTGAGCCGATCCAGCGTCGCCTTTTGCAGATTTTGAAACATCGCGTTCGTGCTCAAGGCGAGGACCAAGTACCAGGAGGCGCTGCCGAGCATCACCCCGATGGGCGCTGCGAACCCGCGACTCGTGATCAGCGGATTACCGGCCTGCGGCACGACCGCGATGGCCAGGTACGGCAGCATTGTCATCGGGTTGGCGGCGGCGATCAGCAAGGTCGACATGAAGGCAGAGCCCAAGGCCCCACACCTTGCTTCGCGCGCCGGGCGGGTGGGGGCGAGGCAGGTTCTGAGACCCATGAAGATAAGGGCGAGCCCTCCCGCAATGCGCAGCGGCACCTCCACCGTGAGCGCCGTCTGCGCCAACGCGCCTGCGCTGGCCGCGGCCAGGACACTGAACAGCGCGTGTGCGACCGCAGCACCCATGCCGCTGGCGATCCCGAACCAGATGCCCAGAGCCAGCGTCCGCTGCACGCACATCAAGCATACCGGGCCGACCGGGATGGCGATGAAGAGGCCGAGCGTCGCCGCGGGCAGCATGTCGGCCAGAAGCTGCGTCATTTCCAGAACGGCTTGGCCGCTTCGGCATTCGCCTGTTGCCGCGTCACGCCGATGTCTTCGAGGACGTGGTCGTCGAGATCCGACAGGGCTTCTCGCTGCCGAGACCGCGCTGCACACCGGGCACACCACCGCCAGAACCACGTGCCCCAGATCGGGCCACGGATGTGCCCTCGGCTATAGCTCTGCCTGCACGACCGCTTCCCCGCCGTTGCGGTTGGGCCGGCAATAAAGATTGCTCGACGACTGGAGTCCATCGGTTCCTCCTGTGTCGCTATGCAAGTTCGATGGTCGATGCTCCGCTCTCGAACGCGCCGGGAAGAGGACGCCGGCGGGCCGGTCTGGCGCCCGACGTCGTCGTGCCGATGCCTGGCTGGCCGCCGTACGGTGCGTGTGCTCGACAGATCCTGTGTCGGTGCTCACCGCACCAGGCGGACGGCGATCTTCGTCGCTCAGAATCGCCTCAGCTCAGACCGGACGCGTATTGCGGTCCTGCCTCGTCATGGTTTCCATGATGGCATCGCAAGCCTGACTTCTTGTGTTACGGGGGTCACAGGCTGTTCGAGATCACGCCAGCGAGGTCTGCCATGTGGCTCGCGCCTCTTCTCCCCATCACAGCGATTGCCGGTGCGGCGCTACTCAGCGGGTGTGGCCGTTAAAGCGAACCGGAAATTTGGTGACAATGCACTTAAAGAATACGGTGGCTTTACAGGACGACACCAACGCTGCCGCCAAACTCGAATTCACGCACTGTCACCGAATTTCGGCGCAGAATTATTGTGAATTATCGTTGTGAAAATTATCTATACTCATGGAATTACTTGCTTCTAAGTCGCCAGGCGTCGAAGTCGATCACCTGCACCTGATGCAAATCCAATCGGGAACACTGCGATCCGGCACCTCTTGCGCATAAGCGTGAAGCGATCGAGTATTGGGCGGGAATCCATTTTGCCGAATCCAGCTTAAGAAACCCGCATGGGTGACGGGCGTTTCCCGTAGGGATCGTCCTCGCAAGCGCTCCTCACGTACATATTCAAGGAGCATCATTTGGTAGGCTTCGTAATGGAGCCCGATGAGAGGGCTATCCAAGAGCAAATCTTGGAAAAGAGGGTACTCATCCCGGCTGATGACCGGCACTGCTTCGGTATCCATGGGTGTCTCCCGACATTCATGGCAACAATAATCTATATATAGATATCTTGAATGCGCAGGGCAACAAGATTTAGGGATCCTGGAGAGCGCATCCAACGTTCGAGCCAACCACGATCCCTTCATATCACCCACTGGTACCGCAACGAGGCTTGGGAGGAACCAATGGCCAGAGTATCCACAACGACATCATACGTTGACCTTGACGGCGACTATGGGCCAGTCGAAGGGGTAGAAGTTACCTGTGACCGTTGCGGCCACTCCGAAGAAAGTTTTGGAACAGACGAGCCATCTCTGAGGCGCTGCGCCTATCTGCTCCGGGAGAATTGTCCACGAGAGGAGAAAAATTACTATAATGTAGGCCCGTGATAGGCGTGCCGTTCAACCAAAGGAGTGCGACCTAGTACCAGGAAATCTTAGTAATGATCGTGCTGGTGGAGTGTGACATATATGAAGTCGTCGTTTCGGAAGCGTAGGTCCTCGATCGTTTCTGGCTCACCGTTATCATCGACTGCGATCGACATCGATATATCAATCTCGAGATAGAGCTCGGTTTCGCCACTTACATTCTCAAATGGAACGAGGACCTTGCACTACTTTGGCACTTTAGGCTGTCCGGTTTCCGCGAGGAGTCTGTCGCAGTGCGGGCATCGTCGGGGTGGAGGCTGTGCGAGGATGTCGAGGATGGCTTGCCGGACGGCTGGCATGCTCGGCTGCGGCGGTGGTCCCGCGACTCTTTTTTTTCCGTCCCGCCGCTGTGAGGCGGCGGGATTGGAGGAAGGCATAGGCGATCATCGTCATCAAGGCGTGTCGGTGCAGGCCCGTCCAGGATCTACCTTCGAAGTGGTCGAGTCCGAGCTCCTCCTTGAGCTGCTGGTGTGCCTGCTCGCAGACCCATCTGGCCTTGATCGTGGCGGCGAGCCTCTTGAGCGGCGCATCGGCCGGCAGGTTCGACACATAGTATTTCCGCTCCCCGGTCGACCGCCGCTCGCCAACGAGCCAGACCTCCTCGCCCGGCATGCATTGCACGCGATTGTCGAGCATCCGGTGCTTATGGCCATCCGCGACCCGGACACGGCAGGCCGCGAAGAGACAGGACAGCCGACCTTTGGTGCCTCGCCGCCAGCTGACCTTTTGCCATGTCTCGTCGGCCAGCATCGCCTCGGCGGAGACCGGGGGCCTGTCGGGGATGTGGTACTTGCGGCGCCGCCCGGTTTTCGCGACAGGGAAGATCAGGGCGACGTCGGCCGGGTAGACGTTCTGGCGTTGCGACAGGCCCACCGCCCACAGCAGACCGCGCTCGCTCAAGGCCTGACGGAAAGGCCCGCATGATCCGTATCCCGAATCGGCCAGCACGCAGCCGAACCGCACGCCAGAGGCCATGACACGGTCGATCTCGTCGATCGCGATCTCCGGCTTGGTCAGAGCGATCTGTCGATCCGTCGGGACACGAGCCCGGACCATGCGCCCGGGATCGTTCGTCCAGGTCTCGGGCAGGAACAGCCGCAGCCCCACCATCACCGGCACCTCGCCGCGGGCCAACGTCAGCGACACCAGGGTCTGACAGTTCGCGGTCTTGCCCAGCGCCGAGGCATATTGCGGCGCCACGCCGACGGAGGCGCTTCCCTTCTTCGGCAGCGCCGTGTCGTCAACCACCAGCACCGCATCAGGGCCGCCGACGAGCCGGTCCGCCTGGACCAGCAGTTCCGCTTCCAGCGGCGCCGCATCCCAGGCACCATCCGCCACGAAGTGGTGCAGCCGATCATACTCGCCGGGCACAAGCCGGTCCGCCATCGGCTGCACGCTCTTGCGATCTCCGGGACCGATCAGACCCGCGACATAGAGCGGGCACATCCGCCGCCGCGCCTTGTGCCCCAGCCCCGCCACAAACGGCTCCAGCCAGCGCTCGAGATCCGCAATCCAATCCACCCCCACCATGGCCGGCCCTCCCTCAAGCCGACCTCCTATGAATCACTCAAGCCGCCGCCTGGGAATCCCCAAACTGACCTCACCCTCCGAATCTGCCAAAGTAGTGTTAGCCGACCGACTCAAACTTCCAGCCGGAAGTGGTTTAGTCAGCGAGGCTGCCGAAATTTGAAGTTTGGTCGCACCTTGCCATGGCCGAGACGAAACTGGAACGGCATTCAGCACCTTCCACGTCTGTCCTCACCTACGGGCGCGGGCCAGGATCCGATTGATCAGCCCGTTCGAGCCGTTCCAGGGAGCGCTCTGCGATCGGGTTTAGAGATCTGTGCCGACCCATCTATGTGCCGCCTCGATATCCGATTGGCCGACCTTGCCGGCGGAAGCTTCCTATCGAGGCAATCACCTTGCATCTGTGTCCATGCCACGGCATGAGCCACCGGATCGCGGCCATCCTCATGGTGATCAGTGGCCCTCCGTGAAACGTCGGCTTTCGGTTGCGGGGAGGGTCGACGGGAATGTCCGCTCAGAAGAAGCTTAAAAGGCGATTGAAAGGTCCGCATTGGGGACAATCCGGCCGCCGACGCCTACTCGCTCCGCAGCAGCCTGCCCGTGAAATTCCCCACCCACAGGCTCTCGTGCCGGCGGTAGATCCGGGCCGCGGCGTAGCTCTTCCAGCGCCCGTGCTCCATCGCCTTCTCCAGCGGGATGCCCAGCAGGTCCGCCGCCGTCATCATCCCGGCGCGAAGGGAGTGTGCGGAGAACTCCCCCGCGTCGACACCGGTGCGGGCCACCACCCGTTTCACCACCCGGGCGATCGTCGCGGGGTCGACCGGCAGCAGCCGGCCGTCGGCGCCGGCCACGAGGTAGCCGCCGCGGTCGAGGCGACAGAACAGGGCGCCGGGCGCATCGCCGCGGACCTCGAGCCAGCGGCGCAAGGCGGTGACGGCGCAGAGCGGCGACCCGGGCACGGCCTCGATGCCGATCTCAGCGCCGTGGCTCTCCTGGTCGGCCTTGGAGCGGCCGACGAACAGCACGAGGCCCTCGGGCGAGATCGACATGTCGCGAATATCGAATGCCGAAAGCTCGGAGCGGCGGAAGCCGCCGGCGAAGCCGATCAGCAGCAGCGCCATATCCCGTAGGGCCCGGCGCCCCTCCCCTCTACCGCCACCGAGCTCGGCGCCAGCGAGATCCGGATGGGCGTCGGGGGCCAGCACCAGGGAGGCGGCGCGCAGATTCGGCTCGAGCAGCGCCGCCTTGCGCACCGGCCGGACGCCCTTGGTCCGGCGTAGGCCCTTCAGGAACGCCTCGAACTCGGCGTCGTCGAGCGCGAGCGGCCGCTTCAGCCGCTTGCGGATCGCCACGACCGCGGCGCGGCGCAGCAGGATGGTCGACAGCGAGCGCCTTTCCGAGTGGGCGGTCAGGTGCATGACCAGCCAGCGCTCGTCCGCCGCGGCCACCGGGTCCGCGCCGGTGGGATCGAGCCCGAACCCCAGGCACCATTCGCTCCACGTTCGCCAGGCCTTGCCATAGGCCAGGCGCGTGTTGGCCGAAAGCGACGCTTCGACCAGCTGGTCAGCCTACTCGGCCAGGGCCTTGATCTCGGCGATCTGCGCCTCGCTCAGGGGCAAAGCCCGCGGCGTCCAGGGGGCCGCCGCAGACGGCAGCATCGACGTGGCAGCGTCGTCGACCAGGTTGGTCATCGGGGCCGCGGCCCGCGCCGCTGGTCCAGCGCGGCTGCTTCTCCGTCCCGGATCCGCGCGACGGCGTCGGTGATCGCCGTCCCGTCCGCGAACGCCTGGCGGAGCACGTCCGCCTGGTGGCGCAGGACGCGCGCGGGGCAGTACTGGCGAATCGTCATCGCCCGCTGCCGGCGAGCACGGCGCGGCCGAGCGGGGCGCGGTCGCGTCCGGTGACCGCCAGCTGGTGCCGGACGCCGGGCCGCGGCGCCAGGTGCCCGGCCGCGATCGCCCGGCGCTGCAGGCGGCCGCGGGCGGTGCGGCCGTCCTCGCGATGGATGCGGGCGTCGGGATGAGGAATGCCGAGCTGCAGGACCGCCGGGCGGTTCGCAGCGTCTCACTCCGCCGGCGGCGTCAGGTCCTGGTGCTGCATCGTCCCCTCCGGGTTGTCCGTCGCCGCGGCCCCGTCCGCGTCGACCCGGGCGATTCTACCCGATCTCGGCCGCGCAACAGGCTGTCCAATGCGCGATAACTGCCATTATCGCTCGTTAAATCAACGACTTGCATTGGCTTTCCCGGGCAATGCTGCATGCATGCAGCATGCCTACAAGGCCGGGGAGGCCGAAGCGCGCCCTTTCCAGACATGGAGTTCGGCTCTCTGAAGCGGACATTGCACGAAGTATCACCTACGCTCCGCTCCAACTCCCAGCATTGATCGACAAGCGCCCAAGAGCGGCCATCGTGCGAGAGCTGGCCGGTCAGGGCGTGACCGGAGAACGATGCTTCGCGCCGCCCTACTTTGACGCCAGCAGCAGCCAGCGTTATCCGCCCCTCCCTTCCCTTTCGCTTGAGGTCGACATGTAGCCTCGCCACCCGCCGAACGATGTGATGTCCCGGGCATCGGCGAGCCCGGCGGGCTCGACCAGAAACCCCTTCGGCGCTGTGCCGTCCTCGAGCAGGACCGTGCCGATCGCATGTGGCGCCGCGATCCCGGCGACGAAGGTGCCGAACGCGGCCGGGGTCATGGCCCAGACTTCGATCTCGATCGCAGCCCCGCCGTCCGGAGCGCGGAGCAGGCCCGGCTTAGCCACGCCCGGCCCGGCCATGGCGTAGAGCCGGTAGGATGGCGCGGTTCGGACGGCCCGGAGGAACCGGGCGCCGAGGGCGGTCAGCTCGCGATTGAGCGGCATGCCCGATAGATGCGCCCCCACCACGACGATCTCGAACAGCCCCGCTTCCCCGGCGGCCTGCAGCCCGGTCTCCGGCCGGCTCCAGCCCGTCGCGCCGAGCGTCAGCCCGCTGCGGGCGAAGAGATCGCGCGCCAGCGCCGCGCACAGCCCGTCCCGCCCGGCCGGGGCGAGCAGCGTCACGCTCATCGGCGGCCCACCGTCGCGCGGCCCCGTCGGTACGGCGATGCCGCACAGGTCGAGCAGGTTGACGAAGTTCGTGTAGGTGCCGAGCCGGCTGTTGGTCAGGATTGGATCGGCAACCACCTCTCCCACCGTGTAATGCGTGGGTGCCGTGGGCACGCAGATCAGGTCGACCGAAGCGACCAGCGGCGCGGTCGCCCGCTTCAACACCTGCAGGCGGTACAGGCCGCGGAAGGCGTCCGCTGCACTCAGCGCCCGCGCCCCGCCGATGATCCGGCGCGTCACCGGATGCATCGTCGCTTCATGCGCGTCCATGAAGTCGCCGAGCGCGGCGAGCCGCTCCGCCACCCACGCGCCGTCGTAGAGTAAATCCGCGGTGGCGTAGAACTCGCCGAAGGGGAGCTCGACGAGGCGGCAGCCGAGCGATCGCAATTGGTCCAGGGCGGATTCGAATCCGGCCTCCATCCCCGCATCGCCGAAGAAGCGCCGGTCGGGCTTGGCCGGCACGCCGATCGTCAGGACCGGCGGCCGGACCGCCGCCGGCATTGCGACGGCCTTCGAAAAAGGATCATGCGGATCCGGCCGCGCGGCGACCGAGAGCACACGATACGCATCCTCCGGCGTCAGGGCGAAGATCGAGACACAGTCGAGCGTGCGGCACGCCGGCACCACCCCGCTGGTCGACAACGCTCCGAGCGTAGGCTTCAGACCGACGATGCCGTTGAGCCCTGCCGGGATGCGGCCCGACCCGGCCGTGTCGGTGCCGAGCGCGAAGGAGACGATGCCGCGCGCCGCGGCCACCGCCGAACCGGAGGAGGAGCCGCCCGGCACCAGAGCCGGGTCGATCGCGTTGCGCGGGATCGGGTAGGGCGAACGGACGCCGACGAGGCCGGTCGCGAACTGGTCGAGATTGGTCTTGCCGACGACCAGCGCGCCGGCCTCGCGCAGCAGCGCGACGACCGTGGCGTCGCGCTCCGCGACATAAGCGAAGGCCGGGCACGCCGCCGTGGTCGGCATGCCGGCTACATCGATGTTGTCCTTGACCGCGAAGGGCACGCCCCAGAGCGGCCGCGCCGCCGGGTCGAAGCGGCCGAGGGCGCGCGCCGCCGTCGCCAGCTCCGCCCTGTCGGCGAGATGGATGAAGATCCCGGGATCGTCGGTCGCCGCGATCCGGGCGTAGACAATCTCCACCACCTGTTCGGCCGACAGGCCGGCCGCATAGGCACGGAACAGGCTTTCGATGTCGAACCGCAGGTCGCTCACCGGCTGTCCTCGATGATCTCGACGGGAAGTGTCCATTGGATGAGGACCGCGCAGCCCGCCGCCGACCGGACGGAATGCTCGCTGCCGGCGGGGTTGATCACGACGGCCCCGGCGCCGTAGTCGCCGTTCTCGTCGCTCTGCATGCCGTCGAGGACCAGGATCGTCTCCAGCCCGCGATGACGGTGCCGGGGCACCGAGGCGCCCGGCGCGTATCTCAGGACCGCCAGCGACGGGGCGTCCGGCCCGCCCCGCTCGAGCCAATGGACGGCGACGCCGTCCCGGAACGGCTCGAAGGCGAGATCGCGCCAGCCGCCCAGCCCCAGCCCGGCGAAGCTCCGGTTAGCCATGCGTGAGACCTTTCAGGATCCGTTCGGTCGTGGCGGTCCAGCCGACGATGGCGCCCTGGGCGCGGATCATCGCCAGGGTCGCCGCCTTGAATTCGGGGAAGTAGCTTTCGGTCGCGTCCTCGGCCAGCAGGCATTCGAAGCCCCGGTCATTGGCCTCGCGCATCGTCGTCTGCACGCAGACCTCCGTGGTCACGCCGGCGAGGACCAACTGCCGCGTGCCCAGCCGGGACAGCTCGTCGCCGAGCCGCGTCGCGTGGAACGCGCCCTTGCCCGGCTTCTCGATCACGGCCTCGCCGGGCAGCGGCGCGACCGCCGCGAGGATCGCCGTGCCGGGCTCGCCCGCGATCAGGACCCGGCCCATCGGACCGGGGTCGCCGATCCGCAGCGCCGGGCGGCCGCGGTCACGCTTGGCCGGAGGACAGTCGGACAGGTCGGGGCGATGACATTCCATTGTGTGGATCACGGGCAGGCCGGCGGCGCGGAACCCGTCGAGCAGCTGCCGCACCGCCGGCACGATGGCCCGCAGCCGGCCGACATCGTTGCCAAGGCTTTCGCCGAAGCCGCCCGGCTCCAGGAAGTCCCGCTGCATGTCAATGACGATCAGGGCCGTCGCCGAGCGGTCGAGGACGAAGGGGAACGGTTGGGCCGCGATCTCCAGCATCAGGAATGCCCCGCCATGTGCTGCCCGATCACATGGACATCCGCCGCTGCGGCCGATGTCTCGTAGACCAGCGCGCCATCCGACATGACGATGATGCGGTCGGACAGCTCCATCAGCTCGTCGAGATCCTCCGACAGCAGCAGGACCGCTGTTCCGGCGTTGCGGGCCCGCATGATCCGGGCGCGGATCTCGGCGACGGCGGAGAAGTCGAGCCCGAAGCAGGGGTTGGAGACGACCAGCAGGTCGACCTCGCCGGTCAGCTCCCGCGCCAGCACCGCGCGCTGGACATTGCCGCCGGAGAGGGTCCGGATCGGCGCGTCCGGCGACGATGCCTTGACCTTGAAGTCCCGCATCAACCGGGTCGCATGCGCCCGGATCGCACCCCGGCTGAACCAGACCGAGCCGGTGCCGCCCGCGCCGAGATCGAAGCTGCGGAAGGCCAGGTTCTCGGCCACGGTCATGGCCGGCGCGCAGGCGTTGCGCAGCGGCTCCTCCGGGATGAAGCGCACCTTGCGTGCGCGCATCTCGGCCCGCGTCATGCCGTAGGGCACGCCGCCGACCCGGATTTCGCCCCGATCGGGGCGCCGCTGGCCCGCCAGCACCTCGACGAACTCCTTCTGGCCGTTGCCGGAGATGCCGGCGATGCCGACGATCTCGCCCGCCCGCACCTCGAGCCGGTCGATGCTGATCGACTTGAGCCCGGTCCGGTCCGGCGCGCGCAGGCCATGCACCGCGAGGACGCCCGGCGCATCGCCCGGCACCGGCGCCCGGGCGTCGAGCGCCGCGACCGGTTCGGCGCCGACCATCATCGCCGCCATCGCCTGGCGGTCCAGATCGGCGACCTTGCCGGCGCCGGTTCGCCGACCCCGGCGCAGGACGGTCACCTCGTCGGCAAATTCCGTCACCTCGTGGAATTTGTGGCTGATCATCAGCACGGTCAGGCGGCCGGCCCGGGTCATGCCACGGACCAGCCCGAGCACCTCCGCCGCCTCGTGCGGCGTCAGCACCGAGGTCGGCTCGTCGAGCACCAGGAAATGCCGGCCGAGATAGAGCTGCTTGACGATCTCCAGCTTCTGCTTCTCACCGGCGGCGAGGGCGCGAACCGGCACGTCGAGCGGCAGGCGGAACGGCATGTGTTCCATGAAACCCTTGAGATCCGCCCGTTCGCGCCTCCAGTCCACCACCCGGGGCACGTCGGCGCGCGAGATCACCAGGTTCTCGGCACCGGTCAGCGACGGCACCAGGGTGAAATGCTGGTACACCATGCCGAGGCCGGCCGCGGCGGCGTCGCGCGGCGAGGCGATGATCTCCTGCCGGCCGTCGACCAGGATCTGGCCGGATGTCGGCTGGTGGAAGCCCATGATGCACTTCACCAGGGTCGATTTGCCGGCGCCGTTCTCGCCGAGCAGGGCGTGGAACGACCCGGCCCGGATCCTGATCGACACATCGTCGAGAGCGGTGAAGCCGCCGAAGCGCATCGTCATGCCGACCGCCTCGACCTCGATCGCCCGGGCGAGCGCCGCCGGCGGCGTCACGGCAGCTGCCCGACGAAGGCAGCCGAGCTGGCGACGGCGCCGAACACGCCGCCCTGCATCTTCACCATCTTGATTGCCGCCAGATGGTTGCCACGGTCGGTCGCGCCGCAGCAATCTTCCAGCAGCAGGCATTCGAAGCCGCGGTCATTGGCTTCGCGCATGGTGGTGTGGACACAGACATCGGTGGTGATGCCGGTCAGCACGATGTTCTCGATCCCACGCTGGCGCAGGATGAGCTCGAGATCAGTGGCGCAGAAGGAGCCCTTCCCGGGCTTGTCGATGACCGGCTCGCCGTCCAGCGGCGTCAGTTCGTCGATGATCTGCCAGCCCGGCTCGCCGCGCACCAGGATGCGCCCGCAGGGGCCTGGATCGCCGATGCCGGCATGGATCCGCTGCGACCGCCAGCGCTTGTTGGCCGGCAGGTCGGCGAGATCGGGGCGATGGCCCTCGCGGGTATGGAGGATGTGGTAGCCCTTGGCCCGCATCGCCGCCAGGACCGTCCGGATCGGCTCGATCGGCGCGCGCACCAGCGACAGGTCGTAGCCCATCGCGTCGACATAGCCGCCCGGGCCGCAGAAATCGGTCTGCATGTCGATGATGATCAGCGCGGTGTTCTGCGGGCGCAGGTCGCCGTTGTACGGCCAGGGATAGGGATCCGCGTCGATGGCGTGCCCGGCCGCCCCGGCGATGCCGCCCATGCTGCTGTCGAGACCGTCCGGTGCGCTCATCGCACGTCCCTTCTATCTGGTGATGGAGAGTTCTTCCGGTGCGCCGGCGAGCGACCGCTTCGGCGACGACGTCGCGATCATGATCGCCAGCGTCAGCGCGTAGGGCGCGGCGTAGAACAGGTAGTAGCCATGGGTGACGCCGACCGACTGCAGGGCCGGCCCCAGCGCCCCCGCGCCGCCGAACAGCAGCGCCGCGGCGAAACAGCCGAGCGGGCTCCAGCGCGCGAAGATCACCAGCGCGACGGCCATCAGACCCTGGCCCGAGGAGATGTGCTCGTTCCAGCTGCCGGGATAGTACAGCGACAGATAGGCGCCCCCGACCGCCGCCAGCGCGCCGCCGCAGGCCGTGGCCAGGAGGCGGATCCGGTTCGGGCTCAACCCCATCGCCCTGGCGGCGTCGGCGCTGTCGCCGACGACCCGCAGGACCAGCCCGGTCCGCGTGTTCCGGAGACTCCACCACAGCAGCAGCGCCAGCACGGCGCCGATCAGGAACAGGACGTTGATGTCGAGGGCGACGCGGACCTGCGGCATATCCGACCAGAAGCCGAAGGGGATTGCCGGCAGATGCGGCGCCACGGGCTGGATGAACGGCTTGCCGAAGAAGAAGGCCAGGCCCATGCCGAGCAGCATCAGCGCGATACCGACGGCGATGTCGTTGACCTTCGGAAAGCTGCAGATCCAGCCGTGGAACAGGCCGAACCCCGCCCCCGCCGCCATCGCCGCCAGGACGCCGAGCCAGGGCGAGGCGGTCAGCACCGCGACGGCGTAGGCCGCCATGGCGCCGAAGACCAGGATGCCCTCCAGCCCCAGATTGATGCGGCCGGACCGTTCGGTGACGGTCTCGCCGAGCGAGACGAAGATGAAGGGCGTGGAGACCCGGATCGACCCGCCGAGGATGGCGAGCGGGACGCTCCACAGGCCGATGTCGTCCGCCGCCATGGCTCAGTTCCCCGCCCGATGCGACGCCCAGCGCTCGGGACTGAACGCCTTGAAGCGGCCGTAGAGGGTCTCGCTGAGCAGGATGACGACGAACAGCAGCCCCTGCAGGACCAGCACGGTGGCGTCCGGCAGATCCATCCGGCGCTGGAACAGGCCGCCCGACGCGTCGATGCCGCCGAGCAGCACCGCGACCGGGACGATGGCGAGCGGATTGTGCCGGGCCAGGAAGGCGACGAGGATCCCGGTGTAGCCGTAGCCGGCGGCGAGCGAGGCGTTGGCGCTGCCCTGCACCGCCGCGACCTCGATCATGCCGGCAAGGCCGGCCCAGGCGCCGGCCAGCGCACTGAAGCCGATGATCAGCCGGCCGACCGGGAGGCCCTGGATCTGCGCCGCCCGGACATTACCGCCGGCGATCCGCGCGGCGAAACCCCAGCGTGTCTTCTGGATCAGGACCCAGGAGAGGGCACAGGCGGCGATGCCGATGGCGAGCCCCCAATGCACATCCGTGCCCGGGATGCTGCCGATCCGGTATGCCGCGTCCAACGGAGCGGTCGAGGGCTTGTTGAGCGAGGCCGGATCGCGCAGCGGCCCTTCGACCAGATGGTTCATCAGCGCGATCGCGATATAGGCCATGAGCAGGCTGGAGATGGTCTCGTTCACGGCCCGGTGATGGCGCAGCGCGCCGACGGTGCCGATCCAGGCCGCACCGGCCAGCGCCCCGCCCGCCGCCATGCACGGCACCACCAGCCAGGCCGGTGCGCCGGCGAGCCACGCGCCGACCGCAGCCGCGGCGACCCCGCCCAGCACGATCGCCCCTTCGCCGCCGATCATGACCAGGCCCAGCCGCGCCGGCAGGGCGACGCAGAGCCCGGCGAGCAGCAGCGGCGAGGCCCGCGACAGCGTGTTCTGGATCGAGAACCAGGAGCCGAAGCCGCCGCGCCAGATCAGCCCGTAGAGGTCGAACGGGGACTTGCCGATCAGCAGGATGAAGACGCCGAACAGAGCCAGGCCGGCGACGAGGGCCGCGAGCGGGATCGCCACGCCCTCCAGCCGCCGTGCGGTTCCCTCCAGCCAGGCCCTGCGGAGGCTGCCCGCCGCGGCCGGCAGCGCCCCCTCGCCCATCGTCTCGATCGACGTCATCGCCGCTCTCTCCCGGCCGGTCAGGAGGTCGCGCCGAGCACGCCATCCACCAGATAAGCCATGCTCTCCAGCTCGATCGCGGTCTCCGGATAGGCGGTGCCGGCGGCCACGACGGTGTTGCCGTTGTTGTCTTTGAGCGGTCCCTTGATCACCGAGAAGCCACCCTTCTTCATCTCCGCCAGGGTCGCTTCGAACTGCCTGCGCGCCGGGTCGGTGACCGCCGGGCCCAGCGGACTCATCTTGACGAAGTCCTCGGCGATGCCGCCGCGCGTGAAGTTCGGCAGCGCCTCTCCGGCCAGGAACTTCCGGGCGAACATCGTGTAGACCGATGCCCAGTTCCATTCCGCCCCGGTCAGATACTTCTCCGGGGCCAACGGCGACTGGTTGGCATGGTAGCCGCAGACGAAGGCACCGCGGCGTGCCGCCGTCTCGATCACCACCTTCGGCCCGTCGACATGGCAGGTGACGACATCGGCGCCCTGGTCGAGCAGCGCGTTCGCGGCCTCCGCCTCCTTGACCGCCAGCGACCATTCGCCGGTGAAGATGACCTGACAGGTGATCGACGGGTCGACGCTGCGGGCGCCGAGCAGAAAGGAATTGACGTTCAGCAGGACCTGCGGGATCGGCTTGGCCGCGACGAAGCCGACCCTCTTCGACTTCGACATATGTCCGGCGACGATGCCGTTCAGATACTGCCCCATCCCGATGTATCCGAAATACGAGCCGGCGTTCTTCGGGTCCTTGTCGGTCCAGAGCCCGCCGCAGTGGCGGAACTGGACGTTCGGATACTGTGCTGCGGTCTCGAGAACGAAGGGGCTGAAGTAGCCGAAGGAGGTCGGGAACAGCAGGGCCGCGCCGTCGAGATTGATCATCGACGCCATCGTCTTCTGGATGTCGACCGTTTCGGGGACGTTCTCCTCCTCGACCACGGTGATGCCGTCCATGCCCTTGAGAGCGGCGGCGCCCTCGGCATGGGCCTGGTTGTACCCGTAGTCGTCCTTCGGACCGACATAGATGAAGCCCACGACGGCCTCGGCGGCGAAGGCCCTGCGGCCCGGCACCACCGGCGCGGCGAGGCCGAGCATGGCTCCCGCGCTCGTCCCGAGGAGCCGGCGGCGGCTGATCGTGAAGGATCCCGACATGAAAGAGCTCCCTGGATTCTTTTATCGCTGTAGATTGCATGCAATCGGCATGCCAGGACCGAAGAGCACAGGTTCTCGGAAAAATCGTGCAGCCGTTGCGCCGGCCCTGCTCTGACGCGCGGCAATTGCATGCACTTTGTGCCTATTTTGTAACCCGTTGACATAGTGCCTACTAGATGTTCATACCGCCCATCGAGACCGGGGCGTCGGCCAGGCGAAGCCGGGTCGCGGAGCTTGACGGGAGCGGAGCGCATGGCGGGCAAACGAGCGCTGAGACGGTCGGGAACCATCGTCGACGAGATGGTGCGGGCAATCGCCGACCGGATCGTCATGGGCCAGGCCCCGCCGGGCGAGAAGCTGGATGAAGCCACCCTGGCGAAGCGCTTCGAGGTGTCGCGCACGCCGGTGCGCGAGGCGCTGCGCCAGCTCGTCGCCATGGGGCTGGTCGACCGCCGGCCCAATTGCGGCGCGACCGTCGCGACGATGTCGCCGGACCACCTGGCATCGGTCTTCGAGGCCATGGCCGAGCTCGAGGGAATCTGTGCCCGGCTGTGTGCGATACGGATGACCGCGGGCGAGCGGCGCGCGCTCGAGCGGGCCCACCTCGACTCCGCCCGCCTCGTCCGGCTGGGGGCCGAGGAAGACTACGAGCTCCACAACACGGAGTTCCACAGCCGGCTCTATCAGGGCGCGCACAGCAGCCACATCCAGGAGCTGGCGACGACGACTCGCAGCCGCCTCGGACCGTTCCGCCGGGCCCAATTCCGCGTCTCCGGCCGCCTCACCAAATCCTGGACCGAGCACGATGTCATCGTGACCGGCATCCTGCGTGGCGACGCCAGCGCCGCCGAGGCTGCGGCCCGGGCGCATGTCTCGATCGTGGGCGAAGTCAGTGCTGCTTTTGTGTCAGGGGATGGCCCATCGAGAGGCGAGCCGCTCGTCGCGGCCCAGGCATCGTCGATCTAGGGGTTCCGGCAGGCCTGCAGGCGGCAACAGGGGCCAGCCAAGACCGGCGTTTCGGCGCTGGTCAGGGCGGCCATTGCTCAAATATGCACCGCTAACGCAACTCAGCCAGGCGGCCGAGCATGTGACGGTAGAAGACGGGCGCGTCGCATCCGGTCAGCCACAGGCAATTGGCCGGGCGACCGGAGATGCCCCACCAGTCGACGACGGTCATGCCGACCGTCAGCGGCGATGCCGTCTCGATCTCGACATTGCACCGCCGGCCGCCAAACAGCTGCTTCCCACGATTCCGATCAACATGAGTTAGTTAATCTAACTAACTTACATTGACAATCGCTTTCAGTCGGTCCGAGCAGGCAGTCGCCATAACCCCGGTAGATGGCGACGCCTCGCTTGGCCCGGCAGGGCAGCGCGGCAGGCGATCTCTCGGATCGCCCTGCCGATGTTCCCTCGTGGCCCACAATCGCAGTTCCCTCACCCGTCTGTGCATCAGGCTGGAGGGCGCCATTTCCGGACATGGTTGTGGCGCCCTTAGACTGGACATCGCCGGGACCGGCTGGATCTAACCCTTCCCGGCCGATTTGGTTGACTGAAGAGCCCAGAAGCGGTCATCGCATGCGGCTCAGCAAAGCAGACATGACCGGAGTCGACTCTTCTCTGAAGGCTTCGCCAGCCTATGGCTATCGAAAGCCGTTGCTCGGCACGCGCCTTCAAAGCCGATATGCGCGAGGTCTGCAGGAGTCGCGGCTGGGGAAGAGGGGTGTCGTCGCCCCTTTCCCATTCGTCAGACATGTGGGCCAACTTCCAGCAGCGCTAAGGGACACACGGCGCTAGGCCCAGCTCGGATCTCCCCTCACCATGTTTTGGGCTGGGCTCCATCACGGTCGGAATGCGCCGATGTGGGCGTGCCAGTTCGTCGGGCGAAGCACCAGGTTCATCGAGTCCGAACTCATTCCAGCTCTGAACCTGGTGACCACCGTCTGGGGCGACAGCATTGGCAGCACCGCGATGCAGTCACACTGCCGGCTGGCCGGCGCCATCGGCAGCAGCTGGGTCGTGCCGATCACCCTCTACGGCCAAATTCCGGTCAACACCGCCGCGGTTCCCGGCAGCTACACCGACACCGTCAACGTGACCGTCACCTATGGCGGCATCTCGCTCTGCCTCTAGCGGCGAAACGGGCGATACCATCAGCGATCTGGACGAGGTTTGCTGTGATCAATTGTGACACGTCGCCAATGCAGCAGCGTGTTTCCGGATCTCAGCCGGGCGACGATCAGGTCGCAGCAGGCCTCAATCGGAGCTTCGAGCGAGCGTCGTCGCGACCGCTCCGAGGGCAGGCTGGACGCTTCGGAAGGAACGGCGCCGTCGCCGGCGAGCCGCACCACAACTTCCCGGCTGGCGAACCGGATGCCCGCCTCGGCGAAAGCGCCTTTGATGCGTGCATAGACGAGGCGGCGCAGGATGAACTGGTCGCCCGGCCGCGTCATGAACTTGACGCGGACGATCATGGCCGAATCATCGGTCTCGATGACACCTTGCGATTTCAGCGGATCGAGGAACTTCGGTCCATGCACGGGATCGGCCGCGAGCTCCTGGCCGATCGCCTTGACAATCTTGCGCACCCTCTCGACGTCGGTGTCCCAGGTGAGCCCTGAGCCGGCGAGCTCGGAGCGGCGGAAACCACCGGCGAAGCCTGTCAGCAGGAATTTCAGCGCGCCGGCCTCTTCCGCCTCATAACCAATGATTGCAGATCCCTGACGGCTCCCGCTTGGAAACGGTTGCACAATGTCAAAGCCTATGCTTTGGGCGACCGGACCGCCCCGGAACCACGCGCCACCGGCTGTTTCCGCGGCATCCAGCTGCCGTCGCGGCCCGCCGGGGCCTTGGGCCGGGCGGATGACAAAGCGGATCCTGGTCGAGGACGACCAGTTCTCGGCGTTGCAGCTGCAGGACATCATTCGATCGCTCGGTTCGGGGTATTGCGGCCGGGCGAACGCGGCAAGAACTGCTCAGCAGCGGGACATCAACTTCCTCTCGCAGTGGAGGTCCGACCACCGAATCGAGAGGCGAGCGCACGAGGGCGCTCGCCGTCCCATTCGCATTGCTAATCGGTATCCGCCTTATACCTCCGGCGTATTCGGAATTGTCGGACGACCCTTGAGAAACTGCCGCTCGTCTTTCAGATCAATGTTACCAGCCCCTCCCTCGTCTTGCTCGCCTCCTTCATCTTTTTCGTCTTTTTCATCTTCTTCATCTTCTTCGATTTCTTCGTCTTCTTTTTTCTCCTTCTCCTCTTTTTCTCCTTCGCCTTCTTCGTCTTCTTGCGTCTCTTGGTCTTCGTCCAATTCTTCCATTACAGTTTCGAGTTGTTCATCTTCTGTTTCTTCACTACTCCGAGAGTCGCGCCCGAGAGTGGCTTGGTCCTGATCTGCCTGATGACGATCTCTGTCGCCGGGGCTGCCCGGCTCTGGTTGGCTGGTCATCTGATTTGCGGACGTCTGAACTTGTTTCGACATTGCAGTTCTCCAAGGCCCTATGCCTTGATTCAACAATATGAATTATCAGTGCCGCGTTCCTTTCTGAGTAAATGTTAAATATTCCCAACATCTGGTATTTCAGTCCTGTGTCATTTGACATACAGCGGAGATCTTCAACACATCGTAATGGTTTCACGGCCGCCCACCGGGAGTTCTGGTTTACCGGGCTGGCGGTCCAGGCGTCGGGTTAGCCCCGCCTGGTATGAGATCGCACCCGTTTCCCTTGCCGTGAACTCGCCAGGTGGACCACCGACAACCGTGAGCACGATGGTAAAGCATACCCAGCCGCGCTGCCGGTAATCGTTACACGCGGAGAATGGCAGCAGACAGAACAGTCCGGATGGTCGCTCATAAGCGCGCTACTCCCCATCCACCGAGGAGCTCACCGCATGAGCAACTCGTTCGAGACCCGAGACTGGCAGCGTCCACGTGCTGGTCAACAATGAGGGACAGCATTCTCGTTGGCCGGAATTCATCGATGTCCCCGCGGGCTGGCGCACCGTTTTCGGACCCGCTGATCGCCGGACCTGCCTTGACTACGTCGACACTCACTGGACCGATATGCGCCCTCTGAGCCTCATCAGCGCAGTCCGCGGTGCAGCCCCATGAGCAAGCATCCTTGATCTTTCCAGGGTCTGCCCGGCCGGACTGGATGCTCTGCCGACCAGATGACCAAAGGCAATGCCGGTCGGAGCTCGGCTTATCCTAGGCGACACGTTCCACTGGACTGAATGAATACGTTAGCGTCGTCGAGCAAGACTTCTGTCCTCTACGGCTGAAGAACACTCAATCACTACTTGCATTGCGGCCGGTCACCTTCGCTCGCGCGAGTTCCTGCCGCACATCCCGAACCGCCCCTCAATACGACCAAAGACTGTTCCGCCTGGGCTAAGCGGACAGGCGCTGAACCGGGATTTTCACCGTGATCACCAAACCCTCGGCTCGCCAATCCCGGGCGATTGCCCCAGCAAGCTGGCCCGAGACAGTCATATCCGCCATAAACGTTCCAAAGCCCTTCACCTCCGAGGGTCCGGTCACCTCGGGACCGCCTCGCTCCGCCCAGACAAGGATCAGTTCGTCGTCCTCGACCGACCAGCTCACGTCGATTGCACCGCTCTCGTGGCTCAGCGCACCGTATTTCGCCGCGTTGGTCGCGAACTCATGCAGCGCCAATGCGAGGCCGGTGACGGCGTGCCCGCTGACCGGCACATCAGGGCCGTCCAGCGTGACGCGAATCTGCGTCGCGTCGTAAGGGGCGACGATGGTCCCGATGAGGGCCGCCAGGGTCGTCTTGGTTGATGCGAGCTTCGGATTTACCTCCGCTAATATCAGGTCATGGGCGCGCGCGAGCGCGCCCAGCCGGCTCCGCACCGCCGTCGCAAGCTCCTCCGGCGTTCGCGCCTGTCTGGCGCTGAGCGTGACGACGGCGCTCGACAAAGCAAACAGGTTCTTTACCCGGTGGCTCATCTCGCGCAGCAGCAGCATCTGGCGCTCCTGTGCCTTGTACCGCTCCGAGATGTCGCGCGCGATCTTCGAGGCGCCGATGATCCGGCGGGCATGATCGCGGATGGGAGAGACGGTGAGCGAAATCGGGACCTCGAGGCCGTCCTTTCGTCTCCGGATTGTTTCGAAATGCTCGACGCGCTCGCCGTTCCGGATGCGCGTGAGAATTTCCACTTCCTCCAACCGCCGATCCGAGGGAATGATGATGGTGATCGGTCGACCGACGGCCTCCTCGGCCGTATAGCCGAAGATTTGCTCGGCGCCGCGGTTCCAGTCGGTGATGACACCGTTCAGATCCTTCGCCACGATGGCGTCGTCCGAGGATTCGACAATAGCCGCGAGCCGGTGTGCCGCCAGATCAACTTGACGTCGATCGCTCAGATCAATCAAGACGTTCACCGCACCCGTCGGGGCACCGGTCCGATCGAACACCGGCATAGCAAAGGGCAGGAATGGAACCTGGCTTCCGTCCGCTCGCTCTACAGTCGCCTCCCCTCCTCTAATTGCCCGTCCCTCCTGGAGGGCAATCGCCATCGGGCTCTCGTCGACGGGAAGCGGGCTGCCGTCCGGCCAGAGGAGCTTCCATGAGTGGCCGAACATGCTCTCGCCGAGCGCTGGACGCTGCCCCCAGAGACCGACTGCCGCCTTGTTGAAGTAGGTGATCCGGCCATCGATATCAGACACATACACGGCAACACCGATAGCTTCGAGTGCCTCCGCTGCCCGACCCCAGTCCACTCGCGGCATTGCTTCCGTTGGCAGGCCACCACTTTCAAGAACGTCCATGCATTAACCTCGCCCAGCACTTCGGAGCATGCCGCCGCCGCTTGGGCGCCGGCTCCACTGAACATACCGTCACCATAGAGCCCCGCGACCGTTCCACATAGACAATAAAGTAGAAATTATCATGTGCTAATTTTTCAGCCGAAACATCTCATGCGAGTCTTCCCTCACAATTCCCTATTTTCGACGCCTATTTAGAACAATCAATCTATATCCACATGCAAACAGTACCGACTTCCTAGAACGAACGCGTTCATATCATATAAGTATTATTATGACAGCCTACGCAGGAGCCCTCTTGATCAAAGATTTGGCTTGCGATCCGTCCGGGGAACCGCCACGAGGCTGATACCGGCCAGCTTGAGGCTGCGCTCTGGGTCTCTTCCGTCGAGATGGGAACAGAATGCGCTTGGCCCGGCGGCGCCGATGCCGTGCCGTCACCCTCGGACCGCGCCGTCGTTAGCCCCGGCTCCGTTCTTCCACCAGCCAGGAGACGATATCTTCTCTCATCAGATCCCTGTTTGCCGACGCGCCGTGCGGTGGCGCTACGATGCGGACGAGAGCGTGGCCAAAGGGATTGTCATGCGGATCTCCAGGCCATCGTGATGCCAGTGCCGGACAAGGCTGCCCCGCAGGTGTCCTTAATCGTGCCGTCCGTAAGCCGGATTTTGAAGCCAAGCGCCTCAGGAGCCGATGCTATTGCTGGGCCGCCACGCTCCATCCAAGCGAGATCGAGCTGGTCGGCCTCTGCCGCACAATCTTGTGCCGGCAGAGGCTCCTTTCCTGTTCGTCCTGATTGCCCTCGAAGTTGCAGCGTCGCTAGCGCTGGTCGGGGTGCTCATGGGCACGGTTCTGGCCGCGCGTGACCCAGAGGGCGGACAGGTTGCGTTACTGCCGAGATCAAGCGCATCCCCAGGGGAACTGGCTGCTGGGACGCGGACGTTGACACCGGAAGCGGGTCGTACCGGGAGCTTCCGACGCTATGCCACCCCGTAT
>NZ_JAHVDK010000040.1:0-82562 GCF_051487185.1 Inquilinus limosus | reverse complement strand
CGTGCGGCCATGTCCGCTGTCGGGAGCCTACTCCGATGGCCGGTTTGGATGCGTCCACGTCGGGCTGGGCCAACCGAGAAGGGCCGGATCCGGACGATTCGGTCGATATCCGGTGTCGGGGCGCTGGCGCGATGACCGCATATGGCGCATCCGAGCCAAGCCGGGCCGGCTAGATCGGATGGGTGAGTAGGTCGCAGTATCGGTGCGTGGCCTCGTCGTGCTGGCGCCATGAGGTTCATGGCCCTAGAATGGTCGATCGCAATAACGGCTTGCGAGCCGGCCAAGACCTGACTGCGGTGCTGAGCAGCCAGTCGTGGTGGCAAGCGGGTCTGCGGCAAAGGCGGGGGCGCAACCCGCAGCCATAGGAGTAATCGCGCTGCCGGCGAGCTGACCTACTCCGGCGCTTCGGTGGCACGTCCGCCCATGCAGAGGGCTCACGGCCATGGCGACACTCGATGAACTACTGCTGGAGGCACGGCTCGCGGAACTCGAAGCAGCGCGCAGTTGGTCCCCGCGCGTGGTGTCCCGGCTCGAACAGCTGATCCGGTCGGGCGACGACGCCGCGGTGTTCCGCGTCAACCCGATTAAATTCGCGCAACAGCATCACTTGACCGAGCCGGAAGCGATCGACCTGTTCCTGCATGCCACGGCAGCGGGCCTGTTCACCATGAACTGGATGGTGCTCTGCCCGACGTGCTCGTCCATCATCGAGAACTTCGGCTCGTTACGGACGATCAACGCCAACCGTTTTTACTGCCACTTTTGCCTGAATAGCTGCGAAGCCACGCTGGACGATTTCATCGTGATCGCCTTCACGATCGTGCCGACCATCCGTCCCATCGTGTTTCACAGGCCCGAGACGCTGCCGGCCCAGCAGCACTTGATGTATGTCTCTTTCTCCGGACCTCACCTGACGTGCGATGTGCCGCCAGGCTCGACAAGCCTTTCGCCCCGGCAAATCTTTGAGCAGTGCCGGCGCGGGGCAGACTTCCTCGGACCTGGCGCGAGCACCACCCTGGAGTTCATAGCTGGCCGATCGGGCAGGTCCATCCTCAACGGCACCGAGGTCAACACGGGCGCTCATTTCCTCGTCTCGGTGTCGGACGAGCAGAGCGGCGGTTTGCAACGCCTGCGCATTGAATTCCGGAACGGCCGCTGGGAAACGTCCGGCACCCGTCTCGCGTCCGGGCCGGTTGTGCTTGAGCTGAACAATAGCTCGGACCGGCGTCTGCTGTGGACTGTTGTCGAATTTCCGGATGCCGTTCCCCATTGCGCCACGATCCTCGACTTTGAGCCGTATCTGTCGGCGAAGCGGCTGCTGACGACACAGACCTTCCGGGATCTTTTCCGGCACGAACTCGTCAAGGGCACCGAGGGTATGAGCGTCCGTGACATCACCTTGATGTTCACTGATCTCAAGGGTTCGACCGAGCTCTACGAGCGCATCGGCGATCTCAACGCCTTTGCGCTTGTGCAAGAGCACTTTGAGCGCCTGACAGCTGTGTCGGTTGGTCACAACGGCGCGATCGTCAAGACGCTAGGCGATGCTGTGATGGCCGCGTTCATGTCACCCGCCGACGGAGTGAGCGCGGCACTCGCGATGCAGGCCGAGATTGCCCGTTTTAACGACGCGCGTGGCGAACGCGATCTGATCCTCAAGGTGGGGTTGCACCGTGGCGCCGCGATCGCGGTCACACTCAACGAGCGGCTCGACTACTTCGGCCAGAACGTGAACATCGCGGCGCGCGTGGAAGCCCTAGCGGAGGGTGGCGAAATCTGCATGACGCGCGAAGTGCACGACGCTGAGGGCGTAGACGCGATTTTGGAGCCTTGCAGCTGTTTGGCGGTCTCCGCCCGCCTCAAAGGCGTTCGTGAGACGATGCCGGTGTGGCGCGTGCAGGGCACTCGGACGAGGCCATAGCGCCTCCCGTCGCGCGCCCGGAGGTGACCACCGCCATGCAGATCGGTGGGCTCAGTTCAGCCTGCAGCGCGGCTGCTCGCTGCACCCGCGTCGCTGCGGGCGGAAATTGATATTGCCCCTTACCAGCATTGGCGGCGATTGGCAGGGGAGCGCCCGACGCTGGCGGCATCGGTGCGGGGGAAATGGGCGCCGGGTGAGATTGGACGCAGGCCACGAGGATCAAGGACGGGATGATGAAGCGCATGATCCTGAGTGAGGGCACAATAGCCTCGTTTCCTGTCAAGCAATCAATACGTGATTATGTCTCAGGCCTTCGCAGGGGCGAAGGGATTTCCCGGCATCTGTGACGCATCCCGTCGCGATAGTCGAGGTCCGCTAAGGAGGAAGCCGCTGACATGCCCGATAACGGCCGCGCTCTGAGATCCGGCTGACCGAGTAGGGCCTGATAGTACGGCATTGAGCGATGTCCGGTGTCGGAGCGGCGGTTGGATGGCCGGATATGGCGCCCTTCAGCCGAGCAACTCGATTATCAACCGGCACGCAAAGAGATCCCGATCGGCGTTCAATAGGGAAGGCTCTCCGCTCCGAGACTAGAGTAGGCTGCTGCATGAGAGTTATCTGTCCCGGTAAGGGCCACGTGGTCTCGACGGAGATGCCCAAGTATACGAATGATTGACTCGCGCAGCTCCTTGCGCACCACCACCACGTCGACCATCCCGTGGTCCAGCAGGTATTCGGCGCGCTGGAAGCCCTCCGGCAGGGTCTCGCGGATCGTCTCCTCGATCACCCGGGCCCCGGCGAAGCCGATCTGCGAGCCGCGCTCGGCGATGTGGATGTCGCCGACCATGGCGAAGGAGGCGGTGACGCCGCCCGTGGTCGGGTCGGTCAGCACCACGATATAGGGCAGGCCGGCTTCCTTGACCTGCTCGACCGCGATGATCGAGCGCGGCATCTGCATCAGCGACAGGATGCCTTCCTGCATCCGGGCGCCGCCCGAGGCCGGCACCACCACCAGCGGCGCGTGCTGCATCACCGCCAGCTTGGCGGCGGCAACCAACCCCTCGCCCACTGCGGTTCCCATTGTCCCAGCAAGGAAATCGAAGTCAAAAACGGCGACCACGGTGTCGCGGCCGCCCATCTTGCCATGGGCGACAACGAGCGCATCGTGACGGCCGGTCTTGGCTTGGAAGTCCTTCAGGCGGTCGGTGTAGCGCTTGGTGTCGCGGAATTTGAGCGGATCGACGGCAGGCTTCGGCAGCTCGATGGTCTCGTACTTGCCGTCGTCGAACAGCATGGCCAGCCGCTTGGTCGGGGCCAAGCGCATATGGTGGCCGCAATGCTGGCAGACATGGAGGTTGGCCTCCAGGTCGCGATGGAACAGCATCGCCTCGCAGTTCGGACACTTCGTCCACAGATTGTCCGGCGTCTTCGGCCGGGACGAGACGAGGGCCCGGAGCTTCGGGCGAATGTAGTTGGTCAGCCAGTTCATCCATCTACTCCGTGGATTCGCTGAAGCCAGCATTTTTAACCGAATCGGTGCGCCCAATCCAGCCGTGGATAGTATACGTGTCAGGTCGCGCGTATTGGACGTCACTTCGGCTTGCCGCGCACTGTGTAATGGAATGCTAGGAAATATTAGGATCATGTCGTTTTCCGGGGATAATATCTATAGAGTGATTGCCATTGACCAACCATCATGAGCAGGGCCGGACCCCGCGAGTTCGACTGATGTCCGGTATCGGGACGCCAACGTGATGACCGCTTATGGCGCCCTCGGGTCGAGGCGAAGTCGGAGTTAGGAGTTGCCGAGCTCTATCATCGGGAGGGCAGGAGGTTCCGATTCCGGGCCGAGCATCGCATTGACAGCTGGACGAGCACGATATAAAGACTTCCTTATATCTTTATGTGATAAATGATTGTGATGACTGCTATCGGCTGCGCCGCGGATGTCTCTGGCACGGCGTTGTCGGTTGCACCGATCGGGGGCGGTCAGCATGCGAATCTCAGTCGAACTGGTCCCGCGGGGTGAGGCGCAGGTGCTTGCCGACGCGATGGAAGCTCGGGCGGCGATGCCGCAAGCCAACGCCTTCAATATTCCCGACCTGATGCGCTTTCCGCTGCGGAGTTGGGACGCCTGCGCGATCACCAGCGCGATCATTCCATCATCGATTCCCCACATCAGGGCCATTGATATTCCTCCCGGCGAGGAACTGCCTGTCGCCGAGGCGATACTCACCGCCGGTTTGACGGAGGTTCTGATCATCCGAGGAGATCTGCCGCGCGACATGAGCCGCAGCGTGCATCCGAACACCAGCGTGGAGGTCATTCGCCGTTTCAAGCGCCATTACCCGTCCTTGCGAGTCTATGCCGCCTTTGACCCTTATCGCCATGGCCTCCGCCAAGAATTGACCGGCGTTGGGAGAAAGGTCGATGCCGGGGCGGATGGCTTTTTCACCCAGCCCATGTTCGACCTTCGGTTGCTTGAGATCTGTGCGGAGATGCTACGGGGGCATTGCGTATTCTGGGGGATCGCGCCTGTTCTGACCGAGCGCTCCCGATCTTTCTGGGAGAGAGCCAACAATGTTGTATTCCCAGACGGATTCGCACCTTCACTTGAATGGAACAGGGCGTTCGCCGCAACTGCGATCGAGAGCATCCGTGAACTGGGAGCAAACGTCTATTTCATGCCGATCAAGGTGAACCTGACGAGCTACCTCGAGGGCCTGGTGGCAGATGGCGCCGGTGTCGCCGGCCCGGTGCGACGCGAAGAACCGGCAACTGGCGGGCAGCCCCACGCCCGAGGGCGCTCCGCACGAAATGTCTGAGGTTCGGCGCTCAACTAGCCGTTGTGAACTACATCGCCTGTCGGTGCTTGGCGGGGCGAACGTCCGCTTCGGAGGCCGTCGCTCCGCGTCCGGTTATGGCGCCCCGCGGTCGGTTGGGACGATTCGATTGGTGACATTCGCGGCTGAATAGGATTGATGCCGTTCGGGCGAACGTCATCGACAACCGGCGCCCGACGCCGGCCCGCGCCGGGTAGCTCCAAGCTTCACGAGCGGGCCGGTGGCTCACAACCGCGTCGCGCCCGGGCTGAATAGCTCCTCGCACTGCCGCGTCTTGTAACGGGCCTCCGCCCAGCCGCAGCCCCATGCCCGCTTGTGGGGCAGCGACACTATGACCGAATACGGCGCGATCACGGCTCTCGGCCCAATGTCATTCAGCACGGCATTGCCCATGGGCACATGGTGCAACGAGGTACTGGCCAGCAGCTCATGAGCATAGTTGCGACTCACACTTCCTCGGCTTCGAGCACGTAAGTCCCAGGCAGTATCCGGTTGGCAATCAGGGAACGGATCGCCGGATCGATCGCCGGGTCCGATTCCTCGAAGAGTCCGCAAGAAGCGAGGGCGCGCCGGAGATCGACCCGGCTGCCCAGCGCCTCCAGGAGCACGATGGAGGCGGCCGGCTTCCGGCCGCGCGCCAGCGGCGCCCCGGTCTGGATGCCGCGGAGATAGGTCACCCGGTTGTGGTAGCTCGGGTATAGGATCACCTGCGTGATGCTGTTGCTCATCAGGGTTTCGTATTCGAGGCCGAAGATCCGATCGCCGAGCAGGAACAGGGCGCCGCCGTATTTCGCTATCTTGGTTCCGTACTTTTTATCCAGCGACGCGATGCGCTGGACCGTTTTCCAATAAATCTTTCCGTCCTTTTCGTAGATTTGTACCAGGCATTTGATGATCTGTCCGGCATAGCTGAACGAATAGAAGTAGCGGAAATAGTAGCCGATGTAGCGGTGCAGATCTCCCGAGTGCTGATACAGCCGTTCGATATGGGAAAGCGGGCCGGCCAGGGCGGAATCCGTCAGTGGTCGCCGCCGCAGCCCGACGATCTCGGCGAAGCGCGAATGCTCCATCAGCAGCTCGGCTTCCGTCACGCCAAAAAAGTCACAGATCCGGCGCATGTTGCGGCGCGACGGCCAGGTCTGGCCGGCGAGGTACTTGTTGAACTGCTGCCGGTTGATCTGCAGGCGGCGGCAGACCTCGGCGATCGACCGGTAGAAGCCGCACAGGTAGCCGAGATTCTCCGGCAGGGGATCAGCAGACATCCCGGCATCGCACATTGACGCCCAAAGGGAGTCAAGTCGCGAAAGGCTGCGAAATTGCGGCCACGGTCCGGATTGCCTCTCATCGCCTCACAGAACCGAGGGCGAAGGGCGCGATGCGAACCGTCTCCGAATACCCCCACCCGGTCCGCGAGATCGAGCATGTCGAGATCCCGATGCCGGACGGCTGCCGCCTGGCAGCCCGTATCTGGCTGCCGGCCGATGCGGAGGCGCGGCCGGTCCCGGCGATCCTCGAATACATCCCGTACCGCAAGAACGACCTCACGGCCGGCCGAGACACGATCACCCATCCCTATATCGCCGGCCACGGCTATGCCGTGGTCCGGCTCGATCTGCGCGGCACGGGCGATTCCGAGGGACTGATGCGGGATGAATACCTGCAGCAGGAGCTCGACGACGGCTATGCCGCGATCGCGTGGATCGCGGCCCAGCCCTGGTGCGACGGCCAGGTCGGCATGATCGGCATCTCCTGGGGCGGCTTCAATGGGCTGCAGATCGCGGCGATGCGCCCGCCGGCGCTGAAGGCGGTGATCACCTGCTGCTCGACCGACGACCGCTACGCCGACGACGTCCACTACATGGGCGGATGCCTCCTGATCGACAACCTGTCGTGGGCCTCGATCATGTTCGGGCGCAACACGCTGCCGCCGGACCCGCGCCACAAGCCCGAGACCTGGCGCGAGCTGTGGCACCTCAGGCTGCGGGAGAGCGGTCTGTGGCTGAAGACATGGCTGGAGCACCAGCACCGCGACGAGTTCTGGAGGCACGGCTCGATCTGCGAGGATTTCAGCCGCGTCGCCTGTCCCGTCTACGCCGTCAGCGGCTGGGCCGACGGCTATTGCCGATCGGTGTTCCGACTGATGGAGAAGCTGCAGGTCCCGCGCAAGGGTCTGGTCGGTCCCTGGGCGCACACCTATCCCCATGTCGGGCGGCCGCAGCCGGCGATCGGCTTTCTGCAGGAAAGCCTCCGCTGGTGGGACCACTGGCTGAAGGGACGCGACACCGGGATCATGGACGAACCGATGCTGCGGCTGTTCATGCAGGACAGCGTGCCGCCACAGAGCCACTACGAGGAGCGGCCCGGGCGCTGGGTCGCGGAAGTGGCCTGGCCGTCGCCCCGGATCGAGCGACGCGCCTTCGTCCTCGGCAGCGACGGCAGTCTGGCCGGCGAAGGCCGGGAACTGCCGGCCGAGTCCCGTGCGATCCGATCGCCGCTCTGGGTCGGGCTGCGCGGCGGGCGGTGGTGTTCCTATGCGGCGGCCGGCGACCAGCCGGTCGACCAGCGGGTCGAGGATGCGGGCAGCCTGGTCTTCGAGACGGCGCTGCTCGACAACCCGGTCGAGATCGCCGGAGAGGCGGCGCTCGAATTGTCGGTCGCCAGCGACAGGCCGGTGGCGATGGTCGCGGCCAGGCTCGTCGACGTGGCGCCCGACGGCGCCGCCACGCGGGTCAGCTACGGCCTGCTGAACCTGACCCATCGCGACGGGCATGAGCATCCGGAGCCGCTGGTGCCGGGTGAACGCTACCGGGTCCGGATCCCCTTCAAGCACGTCGCCCAGCGCTTCCCCGCTGGTCATCGCATCCGTCTCGCCATCTCGACCAGCTATTTCCCGGTCGCCTGGCCGGCGCCCGCACCGGCGACCCTGACGGTCTATCCCGAAAGCAGCCGGCTCGAACTGCCGATCCGTCCGGAGTGCCCGGAAGACGCATCCCTGCCGGCCTTCGCCGACCCTGAAGGGGCGCCGCCGCTCGCGGTCGAGCGGATCGCGGCGCCGGAGATCTTCTGCCGGTTGGCGGAGGATCTCGGCGACGGCCGGACGGCGATCGAGATCGGCAGCGGCGCCGGCACCTACCGCATCGTCGGCAACGATCTCACGATCTCGATGACGGGGCTGGAGCGCTACTCCTTCCAAGGCGATGAGGCCGGCAGCGTCACGGGACAGACCTCTTGGCAGATCGAGATGTCACGCGGCGACTGGCGCATCCGCAGCGTCACCGAGACCACCTTGACCGCCGATGTCGAGGCCTTCCGCATCGAAGCCCGTCTGACCGCGTGGGAGGGCGAAGCCGTAGCGCATGAGCAGCGCTGGAGCGAGACGATTCCGCGGCGGCTCGTGTGACCTTCGCTTGTCGACGCACTTCGCGCGTCTACAAGCGCCGGAAGCGAAATTGAACCGGCGGGCCGGGCCGTGCCCAATAACGCCGGCGTCTCCGGTCACAGCTCATCAGAAGTCGGGCGGATACGCCGGGCAGCCGTCGCGAAGCAACGATCAAAACAGGGAACGGGAGCATTCACATGGGAACGACCTCCGCGCCGACCCGGCCGTTCGGCCGCCGCCGCTTCCTGCAGGCCAGCGCCGGTCTCGGCGCCGGCATCCTCGCGCACGGGATGCCGCTGTCTCGTGCGGTCTGGGCCGCCAGCGGGAAGGTGCTCCGCGCCCGGTCCTATTCCGACATCGACAAGCTCGACCCCGGCTTCTACCAGAACGCCTACAACGTCGACGTGATGAACTGCATCTACTCCAAGCTGATCCGCTACGCCCCAGGGACGGAGTGGGGCTGGGAGCTGGAGGCGGCCGAGACGATCGAGCAGATCGACCCGACCAATATCCGCTTCCGGCTGAAGCAGGGGATCACCTTCACCAGCGGCTATGGCGAGCTGACGGCCGAGGACGTCAAGTTCTCCTTCGAGCGCGTCATCCAACACAACTCGCCGGTCAAGGACGACTGGGGGCCGCTGGACCGCGTCGAGATCGAGGACGACCGCACCGGCGTCATCGTCCTCAAGTCGCCCTTCGTGCCGCTGTGGAACGTCACGCTGCCCTATGGCTGCGGCCACATCGTGTCGAAGGCGGCGGTCCTGAAGGCGACGGGCGATGGCGGCGATTTCGGGTTGAAGCCGCCCTGCTTCTCGGGTCCCTACGTGCTCGCCGACTGGAAGCCGAACCAGGTCCTCGTCCTGGCCCGCAACCCGGAGTGGAGCGGACCGAAGCCGGGCTTCGACGAGATCCATATCCATCCGATCGGGGACGTCAAGACGGCGGAGACGGCCTATCAGGCCGGCGCGCTCGACATCACCGACATCAGCCTCGATTCACTCGAAACCCTGAAGAACAGCCCGCCGGCGGAGACCAGGATCGAGGAGCATCCCTCGCTCTATTACGTCTATATCGGGATGAATACGGAGCATCCGAAGCTCCAGGACATCAATGTCCGCCGCGCGATCCAATGGGCGATCAACGTGCCGCAGGTGTTGGAGGCCGCCTATTTCGGGCAGGCGGGCGTGGCGACCGGCCTGATCGCGCCCGGCCTGGTCGGCCATCGCGAGAAGGCCCTGGTCCCGCCCGAGGGCGACCTCGACAAGGCCCGTGCCTATCTGCAGCAAGCCGGTGCGGAGGGGCTCACGCTGAAGATCGACGCGCTGAACCAGAGCACCTTCACCGCCATCGCCGAGATGGTGCAGGCCCAGCTGTCGCAGATCGGCATCACCCTTGAGGTCAACGTGCAGGACCCCGGCTCCTTCTGGACCATCGGGATGGAGTCGGAAGGCGACCGCTGGCGCGACATGCAGCTGATCGTGCAGCGCTTCTCCATGGTGCCCGACCCGTTCTACGCCACGACCTTCTTCACCCCCCGTCAGGTCGGGATCTGGAATTGGGAGCGGTTCCGCAGCTCCCGTTTCGACGAGTTGAACGCCGAGGCGGTGACGATCGGCGATCCGGAGAAGCGGGCCAGGCTGTACTGGGAGATGCAGGACCTGATGGAGGACTCCGGGGCCTATCGCTTCCTGACGCATGAAGGCGCCCCGCTCATGTACCGGGACACGGTGGTCCGCCCGGCGACGCGGCCGGACGGCCGTCCGCTCTTCCTCGATTTCGGCGGGGCCGGGGCCTAGCCCCGGCGCCTATCGGCGGACCGCGCCATGTGGCTCTATCTCGTCAGGCGGGCCTTGCTCGCCGCCGCGATCGTCGTGATCGCGGTCTCGCTCCTGTTCCTCATGATTCAGGCCGTCCCGGGCGACCCGGCTGCGGTCCTGCTCGGTCCGCGGTCGACGCCCGAGCTCAGGGCCCAGCTGCATGCGCAGATGGGGCTGGACGATCCGCTGCCGATCCAGATCGTCCGGTTCTTCGGCGGGCTGCTGCGCGGCGACATGGGAACGGATGTCTTCCTGCACCGTCCGGTGTCCGACATCGTCCTGGAGCAACTGCCCTACACGATCGCGCTGATCCTGTCGGCGATCGCCTGGGCCGTCCTCGTGGCCATACCGCTCGGATGCTATTCGGCGATGCGGCGCAATTCCGTGGTCGACAAGACGATCGGCGTGCTGGCCGTGGGCACGATCGCCATCCCGTCCTTCGTCATGGCGATCTATGCCCTCCTGATCTTCTCTGTGGCGCTGGGCTGGCTGCCCGCGATCGGTGCCGGCTCGGGGTTCTGGGACTCGGTGCATCACCTGATCCTGCCGGCCTTCGTCGTCGGCGTCGGCTGGGTCGGCTACATCTCGCGCATCGTCCGGGCGTCGATGCTGGAGATCCTGGGCGAAACCCATATCCGCATGGCCCGGTCCTTCGGCCTGCCTGAGCGCCACATCATCGCCCGCTACGCCCTGCCGCTCGCCGTCCTGCCGACGGTGACCGTGCTCGGCGTCGGCATGGCCCATCTGCTGTCGGCCGCGGTCTTCGTCGAGGTGGTCTTCGCGCGGCCCGGCATCGGCGCCCTGATCGTCAAGGCCGTCGATTCCCGGAACTATCCCGTGGTGATGGGCACGGTGGTCGTCACCACCGTGCTCTTCGTCGTCTCGACCACCCTAGCCGACCTCGTCAACGCCGCCCTCGACCCGAGAGTGCGGGGGAGCCTGCGATGACCATGGCCGAACCGTTGCAGAGCCCGACAGGGGAGGTGCGTGATCCCGGCGCCTTCGCCCTGTTCTGGCGCCAGCTGTGCCGCAACCGGCTCGGCCTGCTCGGGCTGGCGCTGGTCCTGATCATGGTCGGCAGCGCGGTCTTCGCCGATCTCATCGTGCCCTACGATCCGGCCCAGGTCATGGTCGGGCCGCGCCTGGCGCCGCCCTCCTGGGCGCATCTGATGGGCACGGATCAACTCGGCCGCGATCTGCTGTCCCGGGTCGTCATGGGCGGCCGCGTCGCCCTGATCGTCGCGCTGGCGTCGCTGTCGGCGGCGCTGCTCCTCGGGATCGCCCTCGGCCTGCTCGCCGGCTTCGGGCCGCGCTGGCTGGATAGCGGCCTGCTGCTGGGCCTGGACGCGCTCCGGGCCTTTCCGGTGATCATCTTCGCCCTGGCAGTGATCACGCTCCTGGGGCCCAGCCTGGCCGGCGTTGTCTTCGTCGTGGCCATCACCTCGGTTCCGATCTATGCGCGGGTCGTCCGCACCCAGACGCACAGCCTGCGCAACGCCGAGTTCATCATCGCCGAGCGCGCCATGGGGGCGGGCACGGCACGTATCCTCGCGGTGCATGTCCTGCCGAATGTGATCGGGCCGCTGCTGATCCTCGTCAGCATGGACGTGCCGCTCGTTATCACGCTGGAAGCCGGCTTGAGCTTCCTCGGCATGGGCGTGCGCCCGCCGACGCCCTCCTGGGGCAGCATCCTTAGCGACGGCTATCGCTATATCCGCAGCTCGGCCAGCCCGGCGGTCGCCGGTGGCATCCCGATCGTGCTGACCACCCTGGGCTTCACCTTCCTGGGCGAGGCGCTGCGCGACATCCTCGACCCGAAACTGCGGAAGGACCTATGAGCGCCGTCGATCCCCTTCCGATGCGGGCCGGCGAGCCGCTGCTGGAGATCCGCGACCTGTCGCTGGATTTCGGCAGCCCGCGCGGACGCGTCCATGCCCTGCGCAACATCGGTCTGTGCGTCCATCCCGGCCGCATCGTCGGCATGGTCGGTGAGAGCGGCAGCGGCAAGTCAACCCTGGCCTATGCCGTCATGGGCCTGCTGCCGGGCAACGCGGAGGTGGTGGGGGGCTCCGTCATGTTCGAAGGGCGAGACCTGCTGCGGCTGAAGCCGGACGAGATGCGCAGGCTCCGCGGTTCGCGCGTGTCGATGATCTTCCAAGACCCAATGACGGCGCTGAACCCGGTGCGATCGATCGGCAGCCAGATGATCGATGTCCAGCACCGCGAGGGCAGCCCGCGCGCGGTCAAGCGCGAACGCGCCGCGGAGATGCTGCGGAAGGTCGGCATCCCCGATCCGGAGAGCCGTCTTCGGGCCTATCCGCACGAGTTTTCGGGCGGGATGCGCCAGCGCATCTGCATCGCCATGGCGCTGCTGGTGCGGCCCGCGCTGCTCCTGGCCGACGAACCCACCACGGCGCTGGACGCCACGCTCGAAGTTCAGATCGTCCGGCTCCTCAAATCGCTGCAGAGGGATGTCGGCTGCTCCATCCTCTTCGTGTCCCATCATCTCGGCACCGTGGCGGAGCTGTGCGACGAGGTCGCCGTGATGTATGCGGGCGAGGTGGTGGAGTACGGGACGGTGCGCGAGATCTTCCGCGATCCCGCCCATCCCTACACCCGGGCGCTGCTGCGCTGCGACCCCGGCCGCATCCGGGAGAAGACGCGCCGGCTGCCGACCATCCCGGGCGAGGTGCCGGGTCTCCTCGCGGTGCCGCGCGGCTGCGTCTTCCGGGATCGCTGCCCCGATGCCTTCGCGGCATGCCACGACGCCAGGCCGGCTCCGCTCGCGCGGGGCGCGACGCACACTGCCCGCTGCCATCTTCTCGGTGAGACCGGAGCACGGCGATGAGCGCGCTGCTGGAGATCGAGGACCTGCGGGTCCGCTTCCGCGTGATGGGCGCATTGCGCGCGTTCGCCGGCGGCATTCGCGACCCCTTCATCGACGCGGTCTGCGGCGTGTCCTTCCAGATCCGCGAGGGCGAGACGCTGGGCCTTGTGGGCGAGAGCGGATCGGGAAAGTCGACCATCGCGCGGGCGCTGATGGGGCTCCTCCCGGTCCGGGATGGCGAGATCCGATTTCAGGACCGGTCCTTGAGAAGTATCGGTGGAGACGATCGCCGCCGCGTCCGGCGCGAGATGGTGATGATGTTCCAGGACCCGGTCGGATCGCTCTCGCCGCGGCTGACGGTCCGGTCCCTGCTGACCGAGCCGTTCAAGATCCACGGCCTCCGCGACCGCGATCTCGATGCCGAGGCCAGGCGCCTGCTGAAGCTCGTCGGGCTGCCCGCCGACTTCGCCAGGCGCTACCCGCACCAGCTCTCCGGCGGGCAGGCGCGCCGGGTGGGGGTCGCGCGGGCGCTGGCCCTCGATCCGAAGCTGATCATCGCCGACGAGCCCACGGCCGGCCTCGACGTCTCGGTGCAGGGCGAGGTGCTGAACCTTCTTGCGCGCCTCCAGGACGAGCTGGGTGTCGCGCTCCTGATCATCACCCACAACCTTAACGTCGTCCGTCACATCACCGACCGGGTGGCGATCATGTATCTCGGCCGCTTCGTGGAGCAGGGAGCGACCGACGGGATCTTCCGCCACCCGCGCCATCCCTACACCCAGGCCCTGCTTTCAGCCAATCCCGAGCCCGATCCGGACGCCGTCCGCGACCGCGTCGAGATCGTCGGCGAGGTGCCGAGCTTGATGAGCCGCCCGCCCGGATGCGAGTTCCATACGCGCTGCCCGCAGGCGCAGCAGCGGTGCCGGGGCGAGGCCCCTGGCGAAGTCGCGGCGGAGGACCAGAGCCACCGCTTCGCCTGCCATTTCCCGTTATCGACACCGATCCCGGCCAGGAGCTGATCATGCCGCGCCAAGTCACCGATATCCCCCTGGCCGCTGCCGGACCGGGATCCCACCGGACCGTCCGGGTGGTCCGCTACGGCGATCCGGAAGCGCGGCCGAAGGCCTATATCCATGCCGCGCTCCACGCCGACGAGGCCCCCGGCCTCCTGGTCATCCACCATCTCCTGGATCAGCTCGACGAAGCCGATGCCCGAGGGCAGATCCGCGGCCAAGTCGTGGTGGTGCCCTTCGCCAATCCGATCGGGCTCTCGCAATTCGTCAATGGCGACCATCTGGGCCGCTACGACCTCGCCAGCGGTACCAACTTCAACCGCAACTGGCCGAATCTTTCGTCGCTGGTGGCTGAGGCCGTGGGTGACGTATTGAGCGACGATCCACGGGCCAATGTCGCCGCCATCCGACAGGCGATCCACGACATTCTCGATCGGCGTGTGGCCCGCCGGCCGATCGACTCCCTGACGCTGCTCCTGGCGCGCGAGGCCTTCGATTCCGATCTCGTTCTGGACTTGCACTGCGACGACGAGGGCCTGATGCATCTCTTCGTGGCGCCGCAGTTCTGGCCGGATCTCTCCGATTTGGCCGCCGACCTTGGATGTCGTGCCGTGTTCCTCCAGGGCGAGACTGGCGGATCCACCTTCTCGGAAGCCTGCTCGGCGCCCTGGCTGACGCTGGCCACGCGCTTTCCGGATCGGCCGATCCCCTTCGCCTGCCGGGCGGCCACAGTCGAGCTTCGCGGCTTCATCGATGTCAGCGACGACCTCGCTCGCGCCGACGCCACGGCGATCCTCCGCGCCCTGCTTCGCCGAGGTTATCTCGAAAGCAGCGAAGCCCTGCCGACCCCGGAGCCGGCCTGCGCCGCGACCGGCTTCGACGCCTGCGACGTCGTCCGCGCACCGGGGTTCCGCGTGCTGCTCTACCACGTCGATCTCGGTGAGGAGGTGAAGCGGGGCCAGGTGATCGCCGAGGTTGTCGACCCCGCGCTATCCGGAAGTCAGGCCCGGATCGCAGTCCGGGCCGGCACCGATGGAGTTGTCGTCACCCGCCGGTTGCGAAAGATCATCGCCGCCAACGAGGTTCTGGCCAAGGTTGCAGGCCGCGAGACGTTGGCGCATCGCCGAGGCTATCTCCTCGAAGACTGATCATCAGGCGCCAGGAACTAGAAGGCGGACCTTGCGCGACCAGGCCGCCTTGCTGCGATCGGTCTGTCGTTGGCCCCGTAGTCGCCCGTGGCCTGCTCGCGGCACTCCCTGGACGCGACCGGTGTGACCGCGAGGCGGCGCAGTGCGGGCGGATCCTGATCGGTGGCAGGGGAATTTCACGGGGAAGCTGCTCACGGACGAGTAGGGGATCACCTCCAGAGCAGGACCCGTGCGCCGCTCTCTCGGCCAGGGAGGTTCGCAATGTCGGTTGATGAGGAATGCGACGACGACGCCTGGTCGGGAGGCCATACGGCCGCTATGCGTGAGCGTGAGTGGGCAGATCCCAGCAATCCTTATGATCCGGATACAGTCCAGCACCGCTCCTGGGCCGATGGATATCGGCAGGGCGTGATGGATCGCGAAAGCTGTCGAAACTGATCAGACCCAGCCGCCCTCGGCTGGCCTGCGCTCGGCTGGCGCTCGAGAACGCTTCCGATCGCCTTGTCCGGGCCATCTGGGGTCTGTCATCGATCCGTCCGCGGGAACAGGCGTGTGTGGCCCTGGGGGCGGTGCCGAAGCGCCGCTCCGCCTGCCGCAGCCGGAGCGCTTGCGAATGCTCGCGTGGAAACGGCCTCAGGGAGCCGTCGGCAGGATCTGAGAGCCGGGCAGGCGGGGCATCACTCGTTCGTAGTATGCGCCGCGAAACGGTCGCCGGGCGAACGTCGGGCTTCCGCCACTTCATGGTGCAACCATCCCTGCGCCAACACGCCGCAGTCACTATCGAAAAAAATCGGCAGATAGCGCGTTGATCTGACCGGCACATATAGCTATCTGGCCAGTTGCGGACCGGGCCCCTCTGGCGGAAGCTGACGAAGCTCCGTGATGTCGGACCGCATCGGAACGATCCGATGCTCTGACAGCCCGGCACTCAACGCCACAGTCACGTGCGGTCGCTCCGATCATCAGTGATCAAGAGGAGCGACACCGTGGACTTCTTCTTCGCCGAGTTTCTTGGCACGCCTGCTTGGTTCTGGCTGACCTTTCTCGGCCTCGTGATAGCGCTCACCGCATTCGATCTCGGCGTTCTTCACAAGGAGGACCGTGAAATGGGCATTGCCGAGAGCTTAAAGCTCTCGGCCTTCTACATCGCCGTGGCGCTGCTGTTCGGAGCCTGGGTTTGGTACGCGCGCGGTCCCGAACCGGGCATGCAGTATTTCACCGGCTTTTTCATCGAGAAGGCGCTTTCGATCGACAATGTCTTCGTCATCAGCCTGATTTTTACCTATTTCGCGATCCCGCCCCGATACCAGTACCGGGCGCTGCTGTGGGGCATTCTCGCCGTGATCGTACTGCGCGGCTTGATGATCGCCGGCGGTGCAGCGCTGGTGAATGAGGCTTATTGGGTGCTCTACCTCTTCGCGGCGTTCCTGATTTTCACTGGCGTGAAGATGTTCTTCACGGGTGACCAGCCGATGGAGGTCGCGAACAACCCGGCGGTTCGGTTCATTTCGACACACATGCCGGTGACCAGGGAACTGCACGGGCAGCGTTTTTTCGTGCGCGTGCCGGACAGGAAGAGAGGCAAGCTGGTCACCGCGGCAACGCCGCTGTTCCTCGCGCTCGTTGTGATCAATCTTGCCGACCTCGTGTTCGCGGTAGACAGCGTGCCGGCCATTTTTGCGATCACCACCGATACGTTCATCATCTACACGTCGAACATCATGGCCATTCTGGGCCTGCGCGCGCTCTACTTCGCGCTTGCGGCCATGGTGCACCGCTTCCACTACCTCAAATATGCGCTCGCGGCGGTGCTCGTCTTCATCGGTTCGAAGATTTTTGTCGCCGACTTTTGGCTCGAAGGGGACAAGTTCCCGCCGGCGGTCAGCCTCGCCGTCACCTTCGCGCTCATCACCGCCGGCATCGCTTACTCCTTGTGGACGACGCGCGACGTGGCTCAGCGCGACGGGCCCGCAGAAATTGGATCCGACGCTCCGGCTCGAACCTCAGACCATCGAGCATGAGTGTCCGTGACCAAGGAACGCGGCGTCTTGACCGCGTCGTAGGCCTGTAAATGCCATCGGAAAGTCATTCCGGGAACATTCTGCCGACTTCGGAAGTCCTACGGCACTTAGCCAGACGGGCCGAACGCGGCGAAGTTGCCGTGGCCGACATCGCCGAGATCGCCGGCCAACGCGCCCACCCGGCGATCCTCGCTCTGGTCGCCCTGCCCGAGGCGCTGCCGCTTCCCGTGGCAGGCATGTCGACGGTGCTATCGATTCCCTTGATCGCGGTTTCCGCTCACATGGCCGCCTTCGGGGCTGGGCGAGGTCTCCCCGGCTACCTGGCGAGGAGGCGGCTTCCCGCGTCACTCGTGCGGCTCGTCGCGGAACGTGCTTCGTCGCTTGTTGAGCGCCTGGAGAGACTTTCGCGGCCGCGGCTCACATGGATTGCCGCGCGCAACCGAATACTGGCGGCACTATGCCTGCTTCTGGCGCTGGTCATTGCGCTGCCGATTCCGTTTGGCAACCTGCCCCCCGCGCTGTGCATCCTCCTCATCGCCGTCGGGATGATCCAGAAGGACGGTGCGCTCGTCGCCGCTGGGGTCTCAGGCGGTCTCTTCATCCTTGTCGGTGGGATGTTCGCTGTCGATTGTCTATGGCGCGCCTGGTCCGGATGAACCGGACCCGGTCGTCAAGAGTGCGGGAAGCACCGGCGTTGTCACGGTGAGACGATTGCCAGGCGGGGTGCTGGCGGGATGAGGGCAGACCTCAAAGTTTTTCCGCCAATGCACCTTTCGCCGGACAAACCGAGAACGTAGTCAGCCAGCGGCGGCAAACAGGTCGTCCTGCAGGCGAAGCGGCCAGTAGTCGAGCGGGATATGGGCGGCCTGTTCCCAGAGGTAGTCGCCCCGGTCAGGCTGATGTGCTCCCAGCCCAGCGGCGCGACGTGGGCCAGCAGGTCGTCAGGCGCTTGGATTCCCGCCGAGCGGAGGTGCTGCGCTGCCCGTTCCATGTAGACGGTGTTCCAGTAGACAATCGCCGCAATCACCAGATTGAGTCCGGAGGCGCGGAAGCTCTGGTTGAGCAGCGTGCAGTCGGTGATCCGGCCCTGACGCTGGGTGTGGATGGCCTGGGCGAGGAAGTGCCGGGCCTCGCCCTTGTTGAGGCCGGACCGACAGCGGCGCCGGAGGCCCGGATCCTCCAGCCAATCGAGGGTGAACAGCGTGCGCTCGATCCGGCCGATCTCCTGGAGGGCCAGGTCGAGCCGGTTCTGGCGCCGGTAGGCGGCGAGCTTCTTGAGGATTTCCGACGGCGCCACGGTGCCGGCGTCGATCGACGCCACGGTCCGCACGGCGTCGTCCCAGCACTCGACGATGACATCCGTGCGAATCGCCTTGCCCATGAGATCCTTCAGGCCAGGATACTGGCTGGCGGAGCCGATCGGGGCGAGCTTGCGGTCGGCCAGGTCGCGCAGCCACGGCACGAAACGGAAGCCGAGCATGTGGCTCAGCGCGAAGATGTGATCGCTGGCGCCGCCGGTGTCGGTGTAGTGCTCGGAGATCTTCAGCGCCGTGCCGTGCCGCATCAGCCCGTCGAGCACATACGGCGCCTCGGAGCCGGTCGAGGAGATCACCACGGACTGGTAGGATCCGTGCTGGTCCGAGACATGGGTGTAGAAGCGGATGCCCGGGTCTGGACGGGGCGGGACACGCCTTCATCGCCCGAGATGCAGCACCTGCCGCCGTGGCCTGGATTGCGGCGCGGTTCGCCGGACTGAAGCCGGCAAGCACCTGCCGCTGATCGCTGCCGGTGTTGGACCTGTGCGCCGTCAGCGCCATACGGCCGTCGCCGTGGTGGCGGTGGCTCCGGCTCGCCGAGCCGGCGAAGTGCTCTTTCAACTACGGAAGGCGCCTCCCTGGATGATCTGGGCGAGGTAGCTTGTGAGGTCCGCGTCGCACCAGGACGTGCCGCGCCAGCCGATATGACCGTCGGGCCGCACGAGAAGCGTTGTCGCCACCGCGCCGTAGCCTTGCGAGAACTGCCCCTCGGCATCGCGATAGACCGCGACATGCGGCCGATCGGTCAGGTCAGCCTCGGCGACGATGGCGATCACGCGCAGGTACGAACCGCAGCGCGGGGAAATCTCGGCGGCGAAGGTGGCGAGATCGTCGAGCTCCCTGCTGCCGTCGGCACCGGCAGGCCGGGCGATAAGGACGTGCTCCGTGCCTCGCAGGCAGTCGTGCAGCCGCAAGGGAAAGCCGACACCAGGCCGCCGCAGGCCGACAGCATCGGGTGCGCGATCGCCGGCGGACGGCAGGCCGTCGCCGGTGCTGCCGGCACGATCACGGACCCACGGCGTCCCTCGATAGGAGATCCGAATTTGCGTGTCGGCGAGGCGGTCCGGCGGGGCGCCGCCCTCTCGTCCGTAGGTCTCGCTCGCCCTGCGAGTCCGGGCGACGACATCGGCGCCGACCGGCCGCCGCTCCGCCTCGTAGCTGTCGAGCAAGGCGGCCGGCGCGGCGCCCTTCAGGACGAGCGCGAGCTTCCACGCCAGGTTGTAGGCGTCCTGTATGCCGGTGTTCATTCCCTGTCCGCCGGTGGGCGGATGGATATGGGCGGCGTCCCCCGCGAGGAAGACGCGATCCCGCCGGTAGTTCTCGGCGAGCCGCATGCTGATGCGGAACAGCGAGGACCAGCGCAGATCGGACAGGGTGGGCTTGTCCGGCAGCAGGTCGTCGGCCACCGCTTGCAGATGCCGGAGCGATGGCCCGGGCCTCTCGGATTGAATGCCGTGGTCGGTTCCGTGCGGTGCGGAGAATTCCGCCGGGGCGATCATCGACACCCGGTAACGGCCGGTCTCGGGCAGCGGGATGGCGACGAAGAGATCCGGCGGCCCATCCTCCACGAGGCGCAGCGCCCGGAGGCTTCGGCCGCGCGGCAGATCCCAGGCGATATGGACGTCGCCGAGCATGAACATCATCGGGAACGCGTCGCCCTTGAACGCTATGCCGGCATGATGGCGCACGGCGCTGTGGGCCCCGTCGCAGCCGATGACATAGCGGAACGTCGCGGTCTCCGTGCGGCCGCCGGCGCGGTCCAGGGACACGGCGACCGAGTCGGCGTCCTGGGTCAGGCCCGTCAGGGTCACCTCACGTTCGATCTCGATGCCGAACCGGCCGAGATGGCGAGCGAGGATGCGCTCTGTTTCGTATTGCGGAATGCCCAGATGCGCATAGGGCAGGTCGGACAGATCGATGAGAGTGTCACTCGGCGGACGGCCATGAACGATCGAGCGCAGCCCGTCCAGCCAGAGCCCTGCATCGATCATCTCCCGGGCGATGCCCATGTCGTCCCAGACCTCCAGCGTCCGCGGGGTTATCCCGATGGCGCGGCAATAGGGGGAAGGGGCCATGAGCCGGTCGATGATCCGGCATCGGGTTCCGTGGCGCGCGAGCTCGGCGGCCATCGTCAAGCCGACGGGGCCTGCGCCGACGATGAGGATGTCAGCCATGGTTCGCCTCCTCTCGCGAAGTTGACCGGAGCAGGGGCGGCCGCGTCAATTCGCGATGCGTTCATCCTGTTGACGAGCAGCCGGGCGGTGATGGTCATCTCGGGAACGAGCGAGCCGGGCCGGTCGGCGAGCGAGGCGGAGGCGATTGCACAGCCCATCGACATCCCTGAGACTGGCTCACGATCTGCGGCTCATCCCGACAGGGTCGGTTCAGTGCCGAGCGATTCTAGGTGCGGCCGTGGAAGACGAAAGGCAGGTGACCTCCATCGAACGCGGCCCGTCAAAGCCCCGCCCGATGTCCGGCGGCGGGGGCCGGAGATCCTTCCGGTTCCTGTCCCCGCTCGCGGCATCGCTGGATGCCATCGATCCGGGCGCGCACCGTCGCATCAAGGGGTTGCGCCTGGTCACGGCCTACGGGATTGCCGCGATGCTGGGGACCATGCCGCAGGTGGGGCACGGCCTTGCCGGCGGTGCGTCGCTCAGCTCGCTGGCCGGCGGCTTCGCGCTGTGGGCGAGCGTCTCGGAAGCCCGGACGACCAGGGGCGAGTCGAGTCGCGACCTCTTGCTGCTGTGCGCTGCCGCAGCGCTGGGCGCCGCGGTCTTCATCCTCCTCAGCCCAGTGCTGCAGGGAATCGACCGGACAGGACCGGAGCTGACGCTCGCAACCGGCGCGTTTCTGGTTGGATATCTGAAGCGCTTCGGCGTCCTGGGGGCTGGGATCGGGTCGCAGATCTTCATCGGCCAGCTCCTTGCCTATGGCGCCGGGCTGACGGATGTGGACCTCGCGACGGTCGGGGCCGCCGCCGCGCTCGCGGCGCTGGCGGCCATCGTCCCGCGTGTTCTGAGCGGTCCCGCCGAGCGCCCGGTGCCTGCGCCGGCGGCCTCTGTCTCGGTCGGCGGCTGGGGCGGCGTCTCGCCGGAGTTCGTCGCCGGCCTTCAGGCAGCGGTTGCCGCCCTCGTCATCGTCATCCTGAATGACCGGGTCGGGCTCGCCGAATCCGCCTGGGCCATCACGGCGTGCGCCTATGTCGTGACCAACTCGCCCGCCGGAACGATCGAGCGAATTCGCCGCCGCATCGTCGGGACCGCGATTGGCGTTCCATTGGGGCTGATATGCCTGCCGGTTGCCGTCGACGCGCCGCTCTTGATCTGGGCCGCGGCCGCTCTTGCTATGATCATCTACGCGATGGCTCTCCCCGAACGATACGATATCGCCTGCGGGGCTTATGCCTTCACGCTCGTCGTCACGCTGGCTGTCACGGGCGAGCACTCGATCTGGCTGCTCGCAGCCCGGGCCTGGGAGACCTTGCTCGGCGGCGCGCTCGGCTTGGCGGTTGCGATGCTGCTGGCGCCGCTTCAGATCGCTCGCCCGGGTCGGCGGTCTCGCCATAAAGGCTGAGGTCGTGCGCCGGACGGTGTCGCCGGGCAACATCAGCCCGATGCCGAAGTGAATGGCCGTCATCGGCGCTTCGGTCTCCGACAGGCGCGGTTTCCTCTAGGCCGATGGGCCGATCGCGGCGTGGATCACGGAGCAGTGGCGGACCAGATTCGGCTCCGAGGCGACGAACTGCTTCAGCGGCGTCTCGATCGGATAGAAGAGGATGTTGGCGATGAAGCCGTAGACGCTCGCGTCGATGCTGGTCGGCTTCGCGCCATGCAGGTAGTCGCTGGCGGCAAGAAGATTGGCCAGGACCTGCAGATCGGCGAGGCCGCGGTCATAGGCGGCCTCGGGGGCGAACCGGCCGATGCCCTGGTAGTGGTAGCGCTGGAAATTGTGCTCCCGGGCCTTGGTCAGCCCCTCCTCGGTCAGGCTGGGATGCTGCCGCAGCAGGGCATCCCGAAACACCGGCCAGTATCGTTCGTCCTTCCAGCGCGAATAGGACATCACCCAGTAGAGGTCGTCGAGCATGCGCGTCACCAAATGGCTGGTGTCGCGCTGTGCGGCCGTGAGCCCGCTATCGATGGTCAGGCCGTATTGGCGGATCAGGTGCGCGATGATGCTGCCGCTGTCGCCGATCGTCTGTCCGTCGTCGACGATATAGGGCAGCTGACCGCGCGGCGCGCTCGACGCATCGAAGATATGCTGGTGGGTGAATGGCACCCCGGTCAGCTTGAGGAATGCGTAGACCTTCAGGCCGTAGCCGTTGTTGTCGGCGACTCCGAACAGCTCGGGATAGGAGTACAGGGTGAGCATCGCACCTCCGAGGTCCGAGCGTAGGCGATGCCATGCCGGCGGTCACCAGCATGAGCAGGAGTCGTTCGTGTGCGGCCGGCCTTAGTGTCCCAACTGGGCAAGGACGTTGTGGAGAGGGCCGCTCGAGATCCGGATCACCCCGTCGAGCGGGCGATCCAACTCGATGATCAGAAACACGGCAGCTGAAACCGAGAGCGCGCAGGTCAGCATCGTGACGACGACGGTTGCGTTGGGCGGGGCGAACAGCCCGAAGCTGGCGAAAAGCACGGCCAGCCAGAACACCAGCACCACGAGATACGGCATCGGAATCGAGCTGCCCGCGAGTTCCTCGACCAGAAGCCACCGGGTCCGGGCCAGGTCGACCGTGGACTGGAGTGCCTGGGCCTGCAGCCCGCGCTGCTCTTCCGTCTGCGGCGAGAGCGCCTCGATCTCGTCGTAAAGGGCCCCGCCTCCTGCCGTTGTCGCCGGAACGTCGGCCGGGACGGACTCCAGGCCGCCGGCGCGCTCGAGCTGGCCGATCAGGGATACCACCGTCCGGCGCAGCAGGTCGCGGGCGGTCTGAGTCTCGGGCCCATAATGCGCCAGCGTCCGGTCGACCAGGACGAAATCGACCGCGGCCTGGTTGTACCCGGTCCTCCAGGCATCGAACGAGGACTTCGCCGATGCGATCAGCAGGCCGAGCACCAGGGCCGACATGGTTGCGACCAGTCCCATGCCGAGCCGGATGACATCCTTCGACTCCTCGCTCAGGTGATGCGGCGGCAGTGCCGGGCGGACGAAGGCCCCGACGAGGCTGCCACCAAAAACACAGGCAAAGACGATCAATCCGATTTCGATGGCTGACATGTCTGCGCGCCCTGTCCCTAGGAGTTCTGATCCCGCCCGCCAAATCGTGGCGCGTCGTCGGAAAGCCCGATTTCTAGTCTCAGGCACTCCTCTTGCAAAATGTCGCTTACAGCAGTCGACTGTCAGATGACAATACTGTCCAATATGCTCGTTCGCTGGTGAAGAAGTTGGTGCAGAGCGGCATTAGGGTCAACGGCGTCGCACCCGCCCCATCTGGACGCCACTTCATGTGAGTGAGGCGCGATGATGGACGAGCTCGCGAAGCTCGGCGGCATAACGCCGATGAGGCGACCCGGCCAATCGCGGAAGTGGCCTTGACATATGTCCGACTCGGAGCCGCCGTCGCCAGCTATGCGACCATTCAAATCTACGACGCCGCGAGCGGATGTGGTCAACCATAGAACTGAGCCGCCGTGAACGCGAAACGCAGGGAGATATTCAGCAACGGAGCAATCGCGATCTCTGTGAGATTGCTCGTCATCGAGCTCATCCAGCGGATCTACGCTCGGACACGAACCAGCGATGGCCGACGGCCCGCCGTGCGTGTGGCGGGTCAGCTTCGGGAAGCCGGTCGAGCCGTAATCGTCCGCTTAGGGTCGCGTCCGGTCAGGTCCGGTTCAGTGCCTCATGAACCGGCCGGTTTCGGGCGTCCTGATCGGGCCGGGTCGGCCTGAAAGAGCCGGGATTTCTCGCATTTTGCCGATGTCCGCTGTCGGGGCGCCGACTGAATGACCGCATCTGGCGCGATCGGGCCGGCAAACGATGACCATCTGAGGGGCTAGGGCCGCCTTGAACTCCGCTCCGGGTGTAGACGTGCAGATGGGCAAGCCCGAGTTTCCGGTAGAGGGAACCTGGCCAGGCGGAGACCTCCGCCCGGCCAACGGGATCATGGACAGTTCCCCTCATTCGCTCTGTCCTGCGCTCGGACCTTTGCGCGGCGCGCGATGCTGGCGGCGAAGAGCGGGGTCTCGCGACGGTTGTGGTCGCTGCCCGCCGCTTGGCGGGCGTTGGCCGCCTCCTCATAGGAAAGGCCGTGCTCCTTCAAGAAAGCCATGAAGGCGTCCGTCGGGTGCGCCGTTACCCGGTTGGTATAGAGGCTACGGCCCTCGTCGATCGCCTCGGCCTTGAGATCCCACACCACGTTGACCTGGGTGCGACCATTGGCTGTGAAGACATCCGAGATCGAGTTTCAATAAGATTTGCTCCAAAATTAGCATCTGAGGTTATTCGCGTCAGACCTCCGACATCACCTGACACGCGGCGACTCGTTGGTTTAATGAGGCTCCGATCATTATTCTTCCATTGGCACGTGAAGATCTTCATAGCTATCCATGGATTCGGGGTGGCGGCCCCACTTCAAGTTGAGTCCATTCCTATGCATCTGCTGAAGGCGGCGGATGGAAGCCACGGCTGGGCCGGCGGATCGCTTAAATGACGGGCTCTCCGGCAGCCACAGGTCACCCTGCCCCATCAGTTCCGCGTGATACCGTTGCTACAAGGATTTCGGCGAGCCGGCCCGCCTCACCTTCCGCCGCCGACCCTGCGATGATGCAGCAATGCTGTTCGCGATGATGCTGAGCATCCCAGCCGCTCTTAACGAAACCTTTGGGTGAACTCCGTCTTCGGCGAGGTCACGCTTTGCTTCAATCACCATCTCGATCGCTTCGACGATCTGAAGTCGACTCACGATCCCGTTATTCAGAAGGACAAGAATCACGCTCTCGAGGAGCATCAACGCCGCTTGGGCGGCGGCATCATGCTCCAGTCGAACCGACGAGGGGTCCGTTTCGGCTTTCCCGTGCCCCATAGCGCTGACCTCCGGGTCGAGAGCAACGTCAGGCGCGAGCCACAAGCCGCAAGGCCGCCCGCTCGTGATCATCCGACAACGGGAAAGCCAGGCTTGCGAGCGCCTTCTCATCCTTGATGACGACCCTTCGACCGCGCTTGATGGCGACCCCGGTCTCGCGGAACCACTTCAAGGTCCGGTTTATGTGCACCGTTGAGAGGCCGAGGTAGTCACCCATTTGCAGCTGAGTCATCGGCAGATCGAAGGCCAAGGTGCCCGGAGCAATCGTTCCGGAAAGAACGAGACGGCTGCGAATCTCAGTCAGGAAGAATGCGAGCCGCTCCTCTGCATTGCCGCGCCCCAGCCCGACGATCCAATTATGGAGCCGGCGCTCCTCCTCTATGACCTGCCAAATACATCGCGTGGCGATGTCAGCGTCCGATTCATAGGCCGTGCGCAGCTCCTGGTACGGAATCCGCTCCACAACAGCGTCCGACATGATCTCGACCGCATCGGGGTGTGTGGAGACGAACATGCTCTTCACCGCGAACAGATCACCTGGAAGAAAGATCAGGATGTATTGGCTGCGGCCATCAGGCGTCCTGCGGACACGCCCCGCCCAGCCGCTTCGCATCCGATAGACGTAGTCGTGAGCCAGGCCTTCCCTGATGAGTGTTGTGCCGGCTGGGAGCGTGCGCGACTGAAGACCGGGCAATGCAGCGATCTTCCGCTCACCTCGTGCCAAGGTCTCCGAAATCTCGTCCCGGTGCAGAGCAAATCGTGATGAGTCCGGCATGGCCTTATCCAATCGATCGGTACGGTGGTGCGACACGATCAGCATCGCGGAGCTAGCACGAGAACAGGTGCAGGCCCCGACTGGTTCGACCGGTGAGGAAACACGCCAGAGGTGCAGTCAACATTGGGCAGCAGTCCCGGGACATAGCCCGGCCAATGCTGCAAGGTCCTTCGGCTCGTGCTTAGCCGAGCGCTTGAGACCGAAGCGCCTCGCGGGCACGGTGGAGTCGAGACCGAATCGTTCCAACCGGAAGACCGAGACAGATGGCGGCTTCCTCATACGAGGCCTCCTCGACAGCAACCAGCCGGATCACTTCCCGATGGTCTGCTGTAAGCCGCCGCCATTGAATATAGAGTTCGTTCAGTTCGACGCGTTGTTCCTGACTGCCATCGCAGGGGTGGTCGAAATCCTCAATCGTTACAATCTGGATATCATTGCGAAGGCCTTGGACGAAATTGGACAGAAATAGTCGCCTCATCATCACAACCAGCCAAGCAATCATATTGGTGCCCGGCTGCCACAAATGCAGTTTTACGTACGCCCGGAGGAGAGTGTCTTGGACAAGATCATCAGCATCAGCCTGGTTACGGGTGAGAGACAGGGCATAGCGCCTGAGATCTGGGACGTGAGGCATAACAGTTGAATCGAAGCAGCGGTCGGTCGAGTTTGCGGCCTGCTCCACAATTACCTCCCTGGGTAAATCGATGTGATGCTATAAACAGCGCTGATTTTCTTGCGTTCCATAGAGAAATTTCCATACCAACGGGCAGAACACCGATACTTTGAGAATGCATTCGGAAATGGCCAAATAATCAATTAGATACAAATAGAAGCCAACATAGGTTAATCTCTCCGAAGGCTCTGCCTACGTTATCAATTGATGGTGCGGCCGAGCCGCCCAGCCAAAGGGGGAATGCCGATCGGGGCTTTCCGCGTGTCGGGACGGGATCTCGCTATAACACCACTGATGGTGAACAGCATGCCCTCGTCTGAACGCACACCGCCTCCGATCCTTCGGCCGAGCGCTGCTTCTTGGCGTCCGTCTTGATCAGGTCGCCCGATCTCGCTGTAGAACGGCCGCAGATGCGCGCGGATGCCGGCCAGGTCGACGAACCGGTCGATCGAGCGGAGCAGGTGATCGGCCGGGACGTGCCGCTCGAGGTTGAACCCGTAGAACAGCGCCTCCTGCATCACCGTCCGTCGCCCATCATCGCTGCGTCCTCCTCTGCCCAGGAGGACTGAATCAGGACTTCACTCCGCCAGCAACGACGACTGTGTGAGGCGGACGCTGAGCAGTGGCCTTTAGGAATGATGGGCGAAGTTGTGCAAAGGCCTTTTGCATAACTGTGGCCGTGCCGTTTGGGGTCGGGCAGGGTCGGGACCAGTTGCCCGAAGGGCATTCGCTTGGGGGGCCTCCACCGCGATGTCGGGTCTTGAGGCGGGAACGGCGCCACTCGCGCATCCTAATGCGCTGACCCTGGCGTTAGGGACCATGGCCCATGGGTGAGTCCAGGCGACCGACGGTCGGCGTCCGCGGGGAATGATCCGCCGGGAACCGCCGGTCGGGCTGTCACGTTCCCTTCCCGCCCCAGGCTTTCGTCCATGCCCAGATGCTGCCCGAACCCGGCCGATCCTCCCGTAGCCTCACTCCGCTGACCGACAAGATCGGCGCGCTGTCCTCGACCAGCGGCATTCTGCTGATTCTGGCGGCAACGGCGGCGTTGTATTTCGGCCGCGACGTGCTGATCCCGTTCGCACTGGCGATGCTGATCAGCTTCGCCATGGCCCCGGTGGTGTTTCAGCTGCGCAAACTGGGCCTGCCGCGGACCCCGGCCGTGCTGGTGGTGATCGTCGTCCTGTCGATCGCGGCGGTCGTCTTCATCGTGCTGGTCGCCAGCCAGGCGATCGACCTGGCCGGCAACCTGCCGCGATACCAGAGCAACCTCGAGGCGAAGATCCAGTCGATCAAGGAGGCTGCACCGGGCGGTGGGCTGATCGACCGCCTGATGACGATGGTGGCCCGGCTGTCGGAGGAGGCGGCCGAACGGGCCGCGGCGGCGCCGATGGGCATGGAGGGCGCGCAGGGAAAGCCGGTCCCGGTGCAGCTGGTGCCGCCGGCCCTGACGCCGATCCAGCTGGCATGGGAGGTCGGCTCCCCGCTGATCGAGCCGTTCGCCATCATTGGCGTGGTCCTGGTCTTCTCGGTGTTCATGCTGCTGGAGCGGGAGGATCTGCGGAACCGGCTGATCTGGCTGCTCGGATCCAAGGATCTCACCCGTGCCACCGCGGCCATGGACGACGCGGCGCAGCGGCTGAGTCGCTTCCTGCTGGCGCAAGCGATGCTGAACTTCGTCTACGGCGCAGCCTTCGGGATCGGCCTCTGGGTCATCGGCGTGCCCAACCCGGTGTTATGGGGCCTGTTGTCCGCGGTGCTGCGCTTCATTCCGTTGGTCGGCACCATCGCCGCCGCGCTGCTGCCGACCATCCTGGCCTTCGCCGTCGATCCCGGCTGGCTGATGCCGCTGGAGACGATCGCGCTCTTCGTGGTGCTCGACCTGATCACCGTCAATGTCGGGGAGCCGCTGCTGTATGGCGGGAGCACAGGCCTGTCGCCCTTCGCCGTTCTGTTCGCCACCATCTTTTGGCTGACCCTCTGGGGCATTCCAGGGCTGCTGCTGGCGGTTCCGCTGACGGTCTGCCTGGCCGTGCTGGGCCGGCATGTGCCGCAGTTCGGCTTCCTGGATGTGCTGCTGGGCAGTACGCCGGCGCTGACGCCCGAGGCGCATTTCTACCAGCGCATCCTGGCCGGCGATCCGCTGGAGGCGTCGGAGCTGGCCGAAAGCGGGCTGCAGGGGCAGTCGCGGCAAGCGCTGTTCGAGAGCATGATCCTGCCGGCGATTCACATGGCCCAGGCCGACCGGCAGCGGGGAGCGCTGGACGGTCCCCAGCGCGCCGCGGTCTGGAGCGGCATCCTGGCGGCGGTCGCGGATCTCGACGAAGACGAACAGGAGACGCCCTCCGCTGTGCTGTGCCTTGGCGCGCGGGACGAGCTGGACCAGGCGGCGGCGCTGATGGTCGGCCAGCTCCTGGCCGAAAAGGGCATTGCGTGCCGTTATGGCGAACGCGGCGGGGCCGTGCCCGGGGCGATCGACACTCGGGTGGTAGTGATGGCCCACGTCGGCAGCGTCACCGAGCACCAACTGATCCGGCTTATCCGGCGGGTGCGCCGGCGCATCGGGCCGGATGCGGTGCTGGTGGTCGGCCTGCTCGGGCCGCGAGAGCTCTCCGGGGAGATGCCGGACGGGCTGGAGGCGCACACCATCCTCGTCCGGGGTCTCACCGCTGTCGTCGCGGCTGTAACCCAGTGGACGTCGGAACCGGCCGGAAACGGCGGCGGTGGGGAGACGGAGAGCGAGTCTCTGCCGGCGCCGTCGGGCATCGCCGCTGCCTGAGCCTCAGCCCCGCCTTTCTTCCGCTTTTCGAGCTTCTTCGCTCATTTGCGTCCAGCACCTGCTTGCGCGGGCGGATGGTTCGGCGTGACCTCGACCTGCTCGTCGTAGATCAGCGCCTGCTCCACCTGGCCGAAACTGCCGCAGAAGAAAGCGCGCCCGGCTGAGCCATGACCTGGAACGCTCAGCGACGTGTCGCCGTTGCCTCTGGGCGCTTCGCTGGAAACTCAAAGGGACCAATGGAGGGAATGCCTCCGCGACCCTCTRGACGTCTCGTTGCTGAGTTCCGGCACTCCGCCGCGACTAGTTCAATCGTCTTCGCTCAACAGCGTTTGAAATGCGAGGCCTTCGGTTTGCACTCGCGACAGACCCGAGGTGGCTGATGAACACGCCGATTAAGGAGAACGTCACGGGGCCAACCTATCGACCACCCCCATTAAATGGTCTTGCGCCGGTTCTTGACCGAAATATAGCTGCCCTGCAGCAACGAAGAACCGCAGAGGAGCAGTCCGCATCGTGGCAGGAACGGGTGGCTGATAAGATTACCAAGTTCACTGGAAGTATGTCTTTCGTGTTCATCCATCTCGCTGCCTTTGGGTTTTGGATAGCAGCGAATTTACATTTCATACAAGGCGTTCCGGTATGGGACGAATCCTTTGTTGTTCTGGCAATGATTGCGTCCGTCGAGGCGATCTTTCTGTCTACATTTGTCCTTATCTCGCAGAATCGCATGGCCGCTGCTGCTGATAAGCGAGCAGATCTCGATTTACAGATCAGTCTTCTGGCCGAGCACGAACTCACAAAGATCGCGACGCTCCTCTCCGACATGGCGAAGCAGCTGGGGACTCAAACAGGCGTCGCCCCAGAGATGGAAGAAATCAAAAGAGATGTATCTCCTGATGCAGTTCTGGATGAGATCGAGAGGTCTGGCGATTGATACGTTCCATGTACGTGCAGGCGTAGTCCAGATCGTGCTTGCGAGCGGCTGGCGCCTCGCGAGATCGAGCCGGTCGGTCATCATTCTCAGGCAGGCCCCGGCGCTCGCCGGGATCCGCTCATCGGCTTCGTCGCGCACGATCTCATCAGCCCCTGGAGCCCGAGCCCAGATCTCCGTGGCTGGGACTGGCACCGGCGGCTACGGGCTCATTTTAATGACAGCCCCGAGAGGACAGCCCCGCTCACCCTTTTTTGCCACTGTTGTCGGGCGCGGACGGGGTTGAGACCTCCTCCAGCGTCTCCGCCGCGCCAGGAGCGTGCTTGGTCGACAGGTCGCCGAGCGAAACCATACCGACCAGCTGCTTGTCGGCGTTGATCACCGGAATGCGCCGGATCTGGGTCTCGCCCATTAGACCGAGACCTCCTCCACGTCGTCATCCGTCCAGCACCGGCGCACGTCCTCGGACATGCCGTCCGAGACCTTCGCGTTCTCGGGGTCGAGGCCCGCGGCGACGGCGCGGACGGTGATGTCACGGTCGGTGATCATGCCGACCAGCCGCTGGCCGTCACACACCGGCAAGGAGCCCACGTTTAGCTCGCCATCATCTGCGCCGCGCGGCGGATGCTGTCCTGCGGATACGGGGTGGCATAGCGTCGGAAGCTCCCGGTACGACCCGCTTCCGGTGTCAACGTCCGCGTCCCAGCAGCCAGTTCCCCTGGGGATGCGCTTGATCTCGGCAGTAACGCAACCTGTCCGCCCTCTGGGTCACGCGCGGCCAGAACCGCGCCCATGAGCAACCCGACCAGCGCTAGCGACGCTGCAACTCCGAGGGCAATCAAGACGAACAGGAAAGGAACCTCTGCCGGCACAAGATTGTGCGGCACGAGGTAAAAGCCCGATCGCGATCGAACGCCGGATTATTTGCGCAACCACGGAACGTCCAGGTTTGGCCGGGCGTTTACTGGGGTCACTGCAGATTGAAGCGGCTGGTTGAGCTATTCCGAACCTCTCACACGGATGACCTTCCCGACGACCCTCGATCACCCTTGGACGGTCTCTTTGCCACCCTGAAGCCTCGTGCGCGATCATATGAAAGATTGTTCTGAGGTGGTTATCGTCGGAGGCGGTCCGGCCGGGCTGGCCGCCGCCGTGTACCTCAGCCGGTTCCGACGCCGGGTGACCGTCTTTGATGCCGGCGACTCCCGGTCGAAATTGATCGCCAAAAGCCACAACTGTCCGGGCTATCCCGCCGGAATAAGCGGGCCCGCATTGCTGCAACGCATACGCCGGCAGGCGCTCAAATTCGGTGCGGCAATTATCGACGGGCACGTGCAAAGTATCGGGCGTGCCGGTGACGCGTTCGAGGTTCGGTCCACCGCGGGGGTGACGGTCTGCCGTCGCATCATTCTCGCCACCGGAATTGTGGATGCCGTACCTGACATTCCCGATTTGAACAAGTTGATTGCGGTCGGAACCGTTCGGCTCTGCCCGGTATGTGACGGATATGAGGTGATTGGACGGAAGGTGGCCGTGCTCGGTCCGGAAGCAAAGGCCTTGCGCGAGGCATTGTTTCTGCGGCATTACACGCCGCACTTGCTCGTCCTGTGCAGCCCTCCGAGCGGTGGTATGTCCGCTCTGCGCCTGCAGGCATTGGCGAAGGGTATCGAGATTTCCGACTCGGTCGAGGGTCTCGCCGCTGGCAAGCGCGGATTCACCGTGACCCTCAATGCTCAGTCACGCCAGATTGACGTGCTATATGCCGCCCTGGGGTGCACGGTGCGCTCGGAACTGGCGTCGGCCCTCGATGCGCAACAGGACCGGGAGGGTTATGTGCTGGTCAATGAGCACCAGGAGACGTCGGTGGATGGGGTCTACGCTATCGGAGACTTGGTCAGGGCTCTCAATCAGATCGCAGTTGGGTTTGGGCACGCGGCTTTGGCGGCGACCGACATTCACAATGAACTGCGGCAGTTTCGAGGCACGGAAACGAGTACCGCCGCACAGACGTCGTGACTCGTCTGCGATGATCTTGGGATAGGACTTCGGCGGCGAATTATTGGATCGCGGGCCCCGGCGTCCTCAGGCGAGGGCGCCGCGATCGGTGTAGGTGCAGTCCGGGGACTGGACTGCATCCAGGCCGGTCCCTAGCCCTCGAGTCTATTATGATCTTCATCGACCCGCTTCCGAACCCACTAGTGGGGGAAGGCAGGGAAGGTCCGGACGAAAGCCCCGCGGCGCGTTGCACCTAACCGCGACCGTGCCCTCGACACGGTCGGCCAGTTCGTCAGACATCCCCTTCATGATGAAGAGGGCGTCGGCAACTAATTCGAAACGCGCATCTTCATCGAGAGCGGGCTCGCGCGCGTCGCCGCGGGGACGTGAGGAGGGAGGACATCGGAGAGTTAGGCGCGGCCCTCGAGCGGAACCTTCGCGCGGCGATCGGCGATACCGAGACTTCTACGATACAGAAGTTGCCTTCCACGCTTTGCTCTATCGGTTCCCGCGCAGCCCTATCTACCCGGTGCTGCACAAGGCCTACATGGAATTGCTGATCCGGCACTGGTGCGAAATGCCGCGCGCCGCTGTCTTCGAAGCCATCGTCGCCAAGGACCTTGACGCGGCCGAATGGGCCATGAGACGCCGTCTCGGAAGTGGCCTGGGAACTCATCCGCTCGACTTCCCGAAAAGGCCAGAAGCCACCCGTTCCTACAAAGCGTCAGGCTCACCTCGCGGAGGGGCTCCGCCTTGGCTGGCTATTCAAGCGACGAGTGGTGAGGAGTGGCATCGAACGATCTCGTCAGAGCACAGACTCCCACGCTTCTCCCGCTCGCATAATTCACAAACCGCAGTGCCGTGTCCTCCTGCTCGGATCGATCGCCCTTCGAGTACGTCTTCCAATCAAGCATACGCTGGCCGTTCATTGTGCTGCCGGGACCGCCGGTGTGGCCGTCGACTGCGCTTAAATGGGTTCTTCGCAGTGAAGACCTCGTCCATTGACGGGGTGGATCGCGGGACCTTCGAGGAGAACTCTGAGGTCTCGCTGGAACTGGCGTCGGTCGATCGGCTTGTTCCAGATTGGCCTGCCTTGGTGGACCCCCTGTGTGTCCGACACGGCCAAGGCGGTCACGAAGGCGAAGGGAATTTCCTTGCCTTCGAGGATATCCGCGACGGGATAGACCGTGTCACGATCGAGCCGGATGTCCAGCACGGCCGCGTCGATCGGCTCCGAGGTCGCCAGGTCGATCGCGTCCTGCAACCGGCCCACGGGCCCGACGACTTCGAGCCCAACCTCCCGAACGAATTTTTCGAGCACCCCCGCCAGCCAGAAGTCGTCTTCAACGAGCATCACACGCTGGCTGACACGAGGTAATAGGTCCTTTCGGTCCCTCAGCCGATCGGCCGGCTCGAACGCCTGGCGGTTGGTCCGCCCGAGAGCTGGAGGCCTCCGCCGTTCCAGGCCAGGAATTTGCGCGAGCGTCCTGCCGCTCACCTCGTCTCTTATGACAGCGGCCCTCAGTGAGTCCCGCGCCCGGGACAGGCGCGACCGGACCGTGCCGACCGGGATCTTCAGGCGGTCCGCCGCATCTTCGTAAGACAGGCCGTCGAGGGCGACGATTTCGAGCACCTCGCGATGATGGTCCGGCATCCTGGACCAGAGCTCGCCCGCTTCCTTCAGCTCGATCGTGTCGAGCTGCGGGGCGGGCGCGACCGAGTCGAACTCTGCGAGCTCACACCATTGGACTTTGCTCCACGCCCGGCCGTAGGCCGATCGGCAGATGTTCCGCATCATCACGGTCAGCCAGGGCACCATGCGCGTTCCTGCTTCCCAGAGGTGAAGCTTGACCAAGGCCCGCGCCATAGTGTCCTGAAGCAGATCGTCGGCATCCGCGCAGTTCCGGGTCAGCGCGTAGGCATAGCGGCGCAGTTCGGCTATGTGTGGCAGGACCTCCGCGATGAAAGTCTGCCTCGTCGTCGGCGAAATCTCTGCCATCTTACCCTCCATTCATACACGAAGGGCAACGGGGCGCAGGGCAGCGTGCGTTCCGTAATGGCAAAGGCGGATGATAAAAAATCAGAATGGCTCGTGGTGGTCTTGACCCATCACGATTTTTGACTATATTATTTGTATTATAGAAATGTTAAATTCCGTAGATATATGAAATCTCGTCCCAGATCTAAGTGAAATTGTCATCCGGGTGCCAAGTCTTCGGCCTGTCGCTGGGCGTGGCCCACGGGTTCGGCCGGCGATTTATAGGACACCTGCGCCACCTGCAATTCACCTGGCGAGATGCGTAGTCGTCCAGTCTGTCGATCGGCCACCGATTCGGATTGGGGCTTGAGGAATGCGCGCCGCACGGACCGGCGCGCCGAGCGCTCCGGCCCATGCTGGGCCTCGGCTCGCGCCTCGATGGGGAACGGTCGCCTCTGTTGCTACCTAGATCCGCAGCGCCTCGGGAAATGTCGCGCCCGACCCGAGATGTCCTGGCGGTCCGCCGACTGCGGCGGCGCTGGCGTGATTAGCTAGTTCGAGCCTCCGTTACCCGGATCGTTGGATCGCGTGCATCCACCGAACAGAACGCCCGGCATTCGTCTGGTCCCGTCTCAAAGCGGATCCGATATTTTCGTTGTCAAGGGATGGCGGGGGGAACTTCGGAGGGGTGAGCCGGTATTGGCTCGCAAACCGCTCTCGGCAATCAACGATCGAAAACCTCCGCGAGGCCAGTCCATGCGACACGCACCAGCCGGCAGCGATAATCTGCCTGTTCCTGCTGAGCTGCACCAGCGATTGCGGGCGCAGAATCATGTGTCGATCCCCCATTTCCGGGCAAAGTTGTCGGCCGGAGCTAGCGACTGCGACCCGATGACCGTGATTTGCGGCGATCCGTTCGGAACCCCGGCTTCGCGAACGCGGCCAGGGGCTCATGAGCTAGACATCGATCGGTGTGCGGCCTCGTTCGCCGCGCAGCCCGAGCCGTCGGCCAAGCGCGAAACTTCGCGGCACTGGCGTCCGACCCGAGCCCCGACGTCGTTGCCCTGGACGCTGTGCAACGGGCAGGCCGATGACCAATCCTGCAGCGCCGCCCGATTGTCGTCCCGGCCGCCTTCTGCATAACCCACGGTGAGGTGACAGCCGCGATTGGCTGCTCGCCAACGCCAGCGGCCCGGGCGCTCCGCGTTCTCGAGTTTCATCACCCGGCTGGCGCCGAACCTCTTCCCGTACTGAGTCTCTGGACCGACGGTCCATTTCCAATGACATACCAGGAGAACGGCCATGTCCTACAGCGACGGAAAGCTGCAGTTCCCGGTTCGGGTGGTCACGCCGAACCCGGTGTTCGCCCGCGCGCTCCAGCAGGCGATCGGCGGGGTCGAGGGCGAGATCCGCGTCGCGATGCAGTACAAGTTCCAGGCCTTCGGTGCGCGCGGTCCCGTCAAGTATTGCAATATGCTGCTGAACACCGCGACCGAGGAGCGCGGCCACATCAAGATTCCGGCGACGGCCGTGGCCCTGAACCTGGAGGATGCGCGTCCCAAGGCCTAACGCGATGTGACTTTAGGACGAGCCGGGGTGCATCCATGAACAAAACCTGGGGACCAACGCCGGTCGCTCTCGGTCGGGCTCGCTTCGCGCTGTGGGCGCCGGACCGCAGGGCCGTGTCTCTCGAAACTCGCGATGGCCCTTTGATCGAAATGGCGGCCGAAGACGACGGATGGTTCGTGGTCGAGGCTGATGCAGGGCCGGGCACTGTCTATCGTTTCAGGCTCGAGGACGATCTAGCCGTCCCCGATCCGGCATCGCGAGCTGTAACCGGCGGCGTGAGTGGCTGGAGCGTCGTGGTGGATGAGGAGAGCTATGCCTGGCGGACGGCCGACTGGCGTGGCCGCCCTTGGCACGAGTCGGTAATTCAGGAACTGCATGTCGGATTGCTCGGCGGCTTCGCCGGGGTGGCCAAGAGGCTCGACTCGATTGCTGCGCTTGGTATCACGGCTATTGAGTTGATGCCGATCCACGCCTTTCCCGGGGCTCGCAACTGGGGGTATGACGGCGTGCTGCCCTACGCACCGGAAGAGAGCTACGGCTCGCCTGACGAATTGAAGGCGTTGATCGACCGGGCGCACCAGCTTTCGCTGATGGTGTTCCTCGATGTCGTCTACAACCATTTCGGACCGGAAGGGAACTATATCGGTCAGTACGCAAGCTCCTTTTTTCGCAAGGACGCGGAAACGCCCTGGGGCGGTGCGGTGGCGGTCGACAGAGAACCGGTCCGTCGATTCTTCTTTGACAATGCTCTGATGTGGCTTCGGGACTACCGCGTAGACGGATTGCGTTTCGACGCCGTACACGCGATCGAGAACGATGAGTTTCTCGATGCATTAGCTCACGAAGTTCGCCAGACGCTCGGGCCGGAGCGCCACATACATTTGATATTGGAGAACGAAAATAACGACTCCGACAGGATCGGGCCCGGACGGTACGATGCCCAGTGGAACGACGATTTCCACAATACGATGCATGTTCTGCTGACCGGCGAGACCGACGCGTACTACCGGGATTTTGCGGACAGACCGGCCCCCAAGCTGGCGCGTAGCCTGGCGGAGGGCTTTGTCTATCAAGGGCACGGTTCGCTCAACCGCGGCGGCCGGCCTCGCGGGAAGCCAAGCGACCACCTCCCGCCAACCGCCTTCGTCTCCTTCCTTCAAAATCACGACCAGGTTGGCAACCGCGCGTTGGGCGAACGCCTCACCCTCCTGACTAGCGAGACGAAGTTGCGCGCAGCCACGGCCCTTTTGCTGCTCAGCCCTCAGGTGCCGCTGATCTTCATGGGCGACGAGAGCGGCTCGGAATCACCGTTCCTCTTCTTCACAGACTATCGAGGCGAGCTCGCCGAGGCCGTGTGCGAGGGCCGGAGAAGAGAGTTCGTAAGCTTTCCCGCATTTGCCAACCCCGAGACGAGAATGCGCATCCCCGATCCGAACGCCAAGTCAACGTTTGATCGCTCAAAACCTCTGCCCGGTCCCAATGCGGCATCATGGTTGGACCTCTACCGCCGGCTGCTCGCCATTCGGCGGACCAAGATCACTCCGCACTTGGTTGGCGCGCGATCGAAAGGTACGGATGCGGTGGGAGACGCCGCCGTCCTCGCGCGCTGGCAGCTGGGCAACGGCACAGTCTTGAGCATTGCCGTGAATTTCGGGGACGACCCGGTGACGTTTCCGCCGGTCCATGGCACTGTCATCTACGCGGAGAGCCTGGCCGGATCGCCCGACAGCGTCGTAGCGTGGCTGGCGTCGCCATGAAGCCGCTTCACGCGCTGGCCAGCGATGCGGGTCTGCAGCGCCTTTGGGAGAACGCCGACGGCGCGCCGCAGATCGTTTCCGACGAGGTGCTGGTGACGGTGCTGGGCCGCCTCGGCTTTCCCGCCGGCAACAGCGCCGCGATCGACGAGAGCCGCCGGCTGCTGGCAGCCGAGTCTCTCGACTGTCGCTTCCTATCCGCGGATGTCGAAGATCCGATCCGCTTGCCCGGAGAACCCGTCGACGCCGAAGCCGAGCTTCGGCGCGAGGATGGCAGCACCCGCCCAGTCAGGATCGAGGGCTCCCGCCTTTCCGGCATTGGGGAACCAGGCTATTACGACCTGCAGATCGGCGGCCGACTCATTCGGCTTGCGATCGCACCGCGCCGCTGCTTCCGCGTGCAGGACGCAGCACCGGGCCGACGCATTTGGGCACCGGCGGTGCAGGTTCCTGCACTCCGCGGCGATCGGGAGTCCGCGTTCGGCGACTTCGCTGCCCTTCGCGAGTCTGCGGCCGCCTTTGCGTCTCGCGGCGCCGATGCGATCTCGGTCAGCCCCTTGCACGCCCTGTTTCCTGCGGATCCGACGCGGTACAGCCCATACGCCCCATCGAGCCGCCTGTTCCTCAATGTGCTTTTCGGCGACCCTCGGCTCGTCGAGGCGGACCTCGGTCCCGAAGGCGGGGGCAGCCTCATTGACTGGGAAATGGCAATCCCTGGGCGCATGCAGGCGCTGAGGCGCGCCTTCGAGGAGCGCCCGGATCATGTGCGTGACCAAGTCGCCGCCTTCGCCGGGGCCCACGGCCAGAGCCTCGTTCGCCATGCCACCTTCGACGCGTTGCACGGGCACTTCTTCGAGAGCGGTGCCCACGGGTGGCGGGCTTGGCCCAAGCCGTTCCAGGATGCGGAAGGAGACGCGGTCGCTCAGTTCGCCGGCGAGAACGCCGAAGAGATCGAATTCCACCTCTTTCTGCAATGGCTCGCGGAGCGCAGCATCGAGGCGGTGCAGAGAGCGGCCAGAGAGGGGGGAATGGCCGTCGGGTTGATCACCGATCTTGCGGTGGGCCTAGACCCGGGCGGCAGTCAGGCCTGGAGCAGGCCCGAGGATCTGCTCGCTGGATTGTCCATCGGCGCGCCTCCGGACGAGCTCGGACCCGAGGGCCAGAACTGGGGCCTCGCGGGCTTCGCTCCGCGTGCTCTCCGGCGAGGTGGGTTCGGAACCTATATCGAGACGCTGCGTGCTAATCTGCGCCATGCGGGAGGCATGCGCATCGACCACATTCTGGGGCTGCGTCGGCTCTGGGTCATTCCGGATGGTGCCGGACCGGTCAACGGCGTCTATCTGACGATGCCGCTCACCGATATGTTGCGTATCGCAGCCATCGAGTCGCAGCGAGCTCGCGCGATCATAATCGGCGAGGATCTCGGAACGGTGCCCGATGGCCTTCGCTCGGAGATGAGCGATCGGGGCGTGCTCGGGATGCAGGTGCTCTGGTTCGAGCGGGATGAGAATGGAGAGTTTATGCAGCCTCGGCGCTGGCGAGCCGATGCCGCCGCGATGACCAGCACGCACGATCTCCCGACGGTCGCCGGGTGGTGGCGTGGATGCGACATCGATTGGGCATTGAAGCTCGGTCGGACGAGCGGGCCTGGGGTTGAAAAAGAGAAACGTGCTGCCGACCGGGAAAGGCTCTGGGCAGCCTTCGTGCTGGCTGGTGTCGCCGAAGCGCCGATGTCGGCACCTGAGCAGCCTGAGGCGGCTGTCGATGCGGCGCTGGCCTATGTCAGTGCGGCGCCGTCTGTCCTCACCATCATCCCGTTCGAGGACATCCTTGGGATCGAAGAACAACCCAATCTGCCTGGCACGACCGACCAGCACCCCAATTGGCGCCGAAGACTGCCCAGGCCGACCGAGGCGATGCTGTCAGATCGAGCCGCCGCCGCGCGGCTGAGGTCGCTCGCCCGATCGCCGTCCGTCGGCGACGAAGACTGTGGCGGCGTCGAACGGGCTTCTGCAGCGCGGTAGCTGTGACCCGGCCGTGACGGTTCCAGATGCAGGCGGCCCATGTCGATTGCGACCGCCTGTGCCGTGAAGCTCACGGGAGCAAACACGCGGTGCCGATATGGGATGCGGATGTCGGGTTCCGCGATGGCATCCTGAGATGCTGCCGACGCGTGATTTCGTCCCCGGCCGAGGGGGAGCGGCCTGCTCGATACGACCGCGCTGGTCGCTGAGCGCCACGACGATTGCCAAGCCGGCGAGGACGCAGGGCCAGCTCTGGCGCGACCTGCCGGAGCGCTACGGGCCGTGCACGACGGTCTGCAACCGCTTCAACAGCTGGGTGAAGGCGGGGTGTGGCTGACGGTCTTCGAGACGCTCGCGGCGAAGTCACCGCGGTCGATGCAGTTGATCGACAGCTCCAACGCCGTGCTCGAGATTATCGTTCGGCCCGGCGCCCGACCAGCCATCCCCAGCTGCGCCCGCCGCGTGATAAGGCACTCGATCGAGCCGGCGATCTACCGTCAGCGCAACCTCATCGAGCGCTTCTTCTGCAAGCTCAAGCAGTTCCGCCGCGGTGCCACCCGCTTCGACAAGCTGGCCCGAAACGTCCTGGCCGCTGTGCTGCTCGCCTCAACCCGTCTCTGGTTCAGGGTTTATGAGTCCACGCCCGAGCCGGCACGCATGTACAGTGACGAAGGCAGGTCAGTCGCGCTTCCCGATCGATCCCGACGACGTGCTGGCAGTGCTTGCCCCGCCCGTGCCGATGCTTCCCAAGCCGGCAGCCGGGCCCCTACCAGGCGTCGTTCCGTCAGGTGCTAGTCCGCTGGCGATGCCAGCGCCCGTGGTGCCCTCAGGCGGAGCGATATCGGCGCTCTCGGATGTCTCGCCGGCTTGAACCTCCCGCAGCGCGCGCTCCCAGTGTTCCCGGTCGCGGCCGGACGGCCGGCCCTCGCTTTCCCAAATCTCGTGAGCGCGCGCTCTGATCCGATCTTCCAAGCTCGTATCCATTGTCTCCATCCCAGCTGGTGCCACGACGGCTCGGACGCGGCTGTTGATCAACCAGCAACTGATCGGTCGGCCGCCTCTCAGAGTGCCTTATCCAGTTGCTGTTGGCTGTTGTATAGGATCAGTCGCCGGTTAGTTCCGGGCCGGATGGTCGTTCGCCAGGCGGTCGCTCTCGAAGCTTTCGAGGAGCACCAGCAATGAGGTCGGAGGGCTTGCGGCAGGAACTTTGAGCACTGCCCGTGTCCTCCAGGCCCTGAAACGCATCAAGGCCCGGGCTGCACCCGTCAGGCAATCTGTGGGACGGCATGGACTCGGCGCCGTAGCTGCGCGTGGTCATGATCGGAGCGGGATTCGGCGGATGGAGGTGGCCAGAGGCTTGGCCCCCGAGCCTGTTGAACTCACGACGATCGACCAGCAGACCCCATCTCTGCTTTCGCCGCTCCTCTACTAGGTGGCCACCGCCGCGCTTACGTCTGCGGATGTCACTTGGCCGGTGCGCGGCGTTGTCGGGCGCGAGAAGGACACGATGGTCCTCATGGCGCCGGTGACCCGCGTGGACGCCACCAGCAACGTGTTGTTGCCGACACCGCACCTATCTCTGCGAGGTCCTGGCCATCGCGATGGGCGCGGCCCACTCGCATTTTGGCCGTAACGAGTGCCCGGAACACGCCCCCGGGCTGAAGCGGGTGGAGGATACGGCGGATATTCGCCGGCGCTTGCTGACCCGCTGAGAAGGCGGAACTCACCGACAACTAGGAAGAACGGACGTTCCGGCGTCCAGGGATGGTGGTGACGCAGAGACACAGCTAGGTCCGCATCTGAGCCCCGCGGCTGAACTTATTTTCAACTGGCCCCGTTCTCTCGCAACAACATCGGAGACGGTCATGAAGACTCTCAACATCGTCACACTGCTGCTGATCATCATCGGTGGTCTCAACTGGCTGCTCGTCGGCCTGTTCCAAGTTGATCTGGTGGCTGCGATTTTCGGAGGCGTGGACGCAGCGCTTGCTCGTCTGGTTTACCTCCTGGTGGGGATCTCGGCCGTTTGGCAAGTGGTGCCACTCATCCGTTCGGTGTCGGTCGGCGAGATACAGGCGGAACGCGGCCGCTGAAGGGAGGCACGGGCGAGCCGCGCGTGACCAGGACGTTCGGCGCCATGCGCGTTCTCTTCCGGTTGAGCGGCATCCGGCCACAATGAAGACCGCCGCGCCGCCGGGGATACGGCGTCGGACCGGAAGGACGCAGCACAGGGCGCGAAGTGGCGATTGCCGCCCGAAGTTCCGCGCTCTGATGCTCTTATTCGTAATATCATTTGATAGAAGTGGGCGAAGCGGAAGACTTTAAACCAGGCAAAACGAAGACGATTATTTTCCTGCCGAAGAATTTTTCGGCTGCCGGAACTAATGATCCTTATGCCGCGTCGTCTACTCGGCGGTTCGTGACGGTGGCAGGCCGCAACACGGCGGAGGAGCGCGATGGATTTCCACGACTGTGACATCGTGATCGCCGGCGCCGGCCTTTTCGGCCTCACCCTGGCCGAGCGCTGCGCCTCCCAGCTCGGCGCCCGGGTCTGCATCGTGGAGCGGCGCGGCCACATCGGAGGCAACGCCTATTCGGAGATCGACCCCGAGACCGGTATCGAGTTTCACCGTTACGGCGCACATCTGTTCCACACCTCGATCGAGGAGGTCTGGACCTATGTCAACCGCTTCGCCGACTTTACCGGCTACCAGCACCGAGTGTTCACCCGACATTGCGGCCAGATCTTCCCGATGCCGATCAACCTGGCGACGATCTGCCAATTCTTCGGCCGGGCCTTCACTCCGGCCGAGGCGCGGGCGATGATCGCACGGCAGGTGCGGCAGGACGGGGTGGAGACGCCGAGGAACCTGGAGGAGAAGGCGATCTCCCTGATCGGCCGGCCGCTCTACGAGGCCTTCATCCGGGGCTACACACTGAAGCAGTGGCAGACCGATCCGAAGGACTTGCCCGAAGGCATCATCACCCGGCTGCCGGTGCGCTACACCTTCGACAACCGCTATTTCAGCGATACGTTTGAAGGGCTTCCCGCCGAAGGCTATACGGCGATGTTCCGGCGAATGATCGGGGCGTTGCCGATAGATATCCGTCTGGGGGTCGACTTCTTCGACATCCGCGACCGCATTCCGGCTGGCAAGATCGTGGTCTACACCGGGCCGATCGACCGCTACTTCGGCTACCGGGCGGGTCGGCTTGGCTGGCGGACGCTACGGTTCGAGCGCGAGGTACTCGACATCGACGACTTCCAGGGTACGTCGGTAATGAACTATGCCGACGAGGGCGTGCCCTATACTCGCATCCATGAGTTCCGCCATTTCCACCCGGAGCGGAAATATGAACCCGGGAAGACCTTGATCATGCGCGAATATTCGCTGTGGTCCCTGGGCCCCGATGACGAACCCTACTATCCGGTGAACGCCGAGAAGGACAAGGATCTCTACGAAGAATACAGGGCCATGGCGGCCCGGGAGACGAACGTCGTCTTCGGCGGACGGCTCGGGACATATCGCTACATCGACATGCACCAGGCCATCGGTGCGGCCCTCAAGGCGTTCGAACGCCAGGTCAGGCCCCGCCTCCTCGATAGTTCGAGCTCACCCGATCCGCAGCAGCTCGAGCTTGCATGAGGCATCGCGACCGCCTCACCTCCGACACAACCAAGGATCCCATGGACGCCAACGCACCCCAGCCCCCGCCAGCGCCCATCCTCGAGGAAATGGTCCCAGGATCGGCCCTGCTGCAGACGGCCCCCGCGCAGCCGGATTGTCTGATCTGCTTCTCGCATCTGCGCTGGGACTTCGTCTATCAGCGGCCGCAGCACCTGGTGACCCGCTTCGCACAGCGGTTTCCAGTCTTCTATGTGGAGGAACCGGTGCTACGCGATCTCGACCAGCCCAATCTCGCCGTGGTGACGCACGGGGTTGGGGTGACCGTGATGGTGCCGATGTTGCCCGAACGGCTGAGCCCGGGCGAGCAGGTCACGGCGCAGCGGCAGCTGCTCGACCGCTTCCTGGCTGAGCGCAATCTGACTGCGCCGATCCTCTGGTACTATACGCCCATGATGCGGGCTTTCTCTGATCACCTGCCGGCGGCGCGAATCGTCTACGATTGCATGGACGAGTTGTCCGCTTTCCTGGGCGCCCCCCCAGAGCTGATCCAGCGCGAGGCCGAGCTCCTGGAGGCGGCAGACGTCGTCTTCACCGGCGGCGCCAGCCTCTACGAAGCGAAGAAGGGACGGCATCGGAGCATCCATCTATTCCCGAGCAGCATCGACGTCGCCCATTTCGCCCGCGCCCGGCAGCTACTGCCCGAGCCGGCCGACCAGGCGCCGATCCCGCGGCCGCGCCTGGGGCACTATGCCGTCCTCGACGAGAGGCTGGACATCGAGCTCCTTGCCTATATCGCCGACGCGCAGCCCGCCTGGCAGCTGATCCTGGTCGGTCCGGTGGTCAAGATCGATCCGGCGACGCTGCCTCGGCGGCCCAACATCCATTATCTCGGCCCGAAGCGGTACGAGGCCCTGCCAGCCTATCTCTCCGGCTGGGATCTGGCGATCATGCCGTTTGCCCGCAACGCCGCCACGCGTTTCATCAGCCCGACCAAGACCCCGGAATACTTGGCCGCGGGCAAGCGGGTCGTCTCCACCGATATCCGGGACGTGGTCCGCAGCTATGGCGAGACCGGCTTGGTGAGCGTCGCCGCGACGCCAGAGCTGTTCGTCCGGGCGATCGTGCGCGAGCTGGACCGGCCGCACGGCGAAGCCTGGCTGCGGCAGGTCGACGAGGCGCTGGCCGGCACCTCCTGGGACCGCACGGCGGGCGAGATGCTGTCACTGCTGCAGAGCCACGTACCGTGACTTGGGCTTCCGGGGCGGAGCCCCCGCACTTCGCCAGCTTCTTCCAAGCGGGTTTCGAATGCGCCAGCCATAGGCGGCGCGGCGACCGCCGGCGGCTCGACCTGATCGCGGCGACCGGGCACGACCGGTTTTGCCGACAGGACTACAGGGCCGTGCTCGACCACGGCATCTCCACTGTGCGCGACGGCCTGAGATGGCATCGGATCGAGCGGATGCCGGGCTGGTACGACTGGGCGAGCGCCCTGCCGATGATCCGGGCTGCACGTGATCTCGGAGTGCAAGTGATCTGGGACGTATGCCACTACGGCTATCCCGACGGGCTCGACATCTGGAGTCCTGCCTTCGTCGACCGCTTTGCGGCCTTTGCTAGGGCGGCCGCCGTTCTGATCCGGGACGAGCAGGAGGGAATTCCGTATTACTGTCCGGTCAACGAGATCTCTTATTGGGCCTGGGCCGGCGGCACCACTGCACGGATCAATCCCTTCGCGACCGGCCGCGGCAACGCGCTCAAGCGCCAGCTGGTGCGGGCGGCGTTGGCGGCGATCCGTGCGATCCGGGAGGTCGATCCGCGGGCGCGCTTCGTCCATTCCGAGCCGGCGATCCATGTCCGTGCCGCGCCCGACCGGCTGAGGGACGCGGATCGGGCCGAGCGGTACCGGCAGTCCCAGTTCGAGGCCTGGGACCTGATCTGCGGCCGAATGGAGCCGGAGCTCGGCGGGGACCTATCCACCCTTGATATCCTCGGGATCAACTACTATCCCGACAATCAGTGGTTCCTGACCGGGGGCATGATCGGGCTGGGCCACCACTGCTACCGGCCGTTCCGAGAAATCCTGAACGAGATCTGCGCTCGCTATGCGCGGCCGATGGTGATCAGCGAGACGGGCGCCGAATCCACGGCGCGCCCTGCGTGGCTTGACTATATCTGCGGCGAGGTGGCGGCAGCGCGCTCAGCCGGCACGCCGGTCGAAGGGGTTTGCCTCTACCCGATCCTCGATTATCCGGGCTGGGAGAACGAGCGGACCTGCGAGGTAGGTCTGTTCGGCCCGGCGGATCAGATGGGCCGACGGCTGCTCTGCGGGCCGCTGGCCGGGGCGCTGGCACGGCAGCAACTGGCCTTTGCCGGCCGCGGCGGCCGGGCATCCGCCGCTGCGCACCCGCCCGTCTTGGGGCTCTCGGGCTGATGCCGTCCGGGGGGCCGCGACCCGGGCGCGACCGCCACTGGCGCGCGGTCCGCTCGCCTTTGTTTGGCATTACGTGACGGCGCGGCCAGCCGGTTGTCTCGCGGCGGCCGTCATGCGGCTCGCTGCCGCCGGCTGTGCGTTCGCCGTGCAATACGCGATGAAGCTGGTCGTCGATGCCATGGTGGCCGGCGACCATTCCGTGGTGTGGTGGTCATTGGGCGCGTTCTTGGCTCTGATCGCCGGCGAAAACGTGCTCTGGCGCGTCGGTGGATGGGTGGCCTGCCACGTCATCGTGGACACCGGGGTGCGGATCCGGCTCGACCTGCTGGACCATCTCTGCGGCCACGCGGCACAGTACTTCACCCGCAATCTCGCAGGGACGCTCGGCGGCCGGCTCACCGTCACCGCCGGCGCCTTCGGCGGCATCGCAACAGCCCTGATGTGGAAAATCGCGCCGCCGGTGGTCGACTTCGCCGGCGCGGTCGTGATCTTCGCGACCATCGATGGCGCAATTGCCGCGGCCCTGGTTGCTGCCGCCGGCCTGGCGGCACTGGCGGTCGGACGGTTCGGAGGACGGGGAAAGCCGCGCCACATGGCCTATGCGGAGGAGGCGAACCACGTCGGCGGCGACCTGATCAACACCATAGCCAATGTCTGGGCGGTGATGGCGTTTTCCGCGTGCAACCGCGAGCTTCGGCGGCTTGAACTGCGTTTCCGCAGCGAAGCCGGCACGCAGAAGCGGAACTGGCTCTATCTGGAGAAGACGAGGGCCCTGGATGACGGGGCGCTCTGTCTCCTCGCGGGCGCGATGCTGGCCTGGATCATCCTGCTCTGGAGCCGGGGGGCGGTGACGCCCGGCGACGTGGTCGTGGTCAGCGCGCTGACCTTCCGCATCCCGCACGGTTCCCGCGATGTCGCCTTCGCCCTGGTCGGTACGGCCCAGGACCTTGCCCAGATCGCGGAGACGCTGCGAGTGATCGGCCGCGATCACGCGATCACCGAGGCGCGGCACGTCGCTGAAGCATCGCCCGGGCGGGGGGGATCGTCATTGATCGCCTCTCATTCGCCTACCTGAATGGTCTGTCGTGTCCCGCGACCTCTCCTTGCGTATTCCGGCGGGACAGCGGCTGGGCGTGATCGGTCCGTCCGGCGCGGAAACGTCGACGCTCATCAAGCTGCTCCTGCGCTTCGAGGAGGCGCAGTCCCGGACGGATCCTGATTGACGGCCGGGACATCCGCGATAGGACCCTCCACAGCTTACGCCATCTGATTACGGTGGTGCCGCAGGACGTCGCGCTGTTCCATCGGGCAATCGGTGAGAACATCCGCTATGGCTGTCCGGACGCGACCGACCGGGAGGTGGCCGAAGCCGCCCGTCTGGCGAATGGCGAGGGCTTCGTCGCGGCATTTCCGGAAGGATATGCCACGCCGGTCGGGGACCGCGGCGTCGCCCTTTCGGGCGAACAGCCCCAGCAGGTGGCGATCGCGCGGCCCATCCTGCGGCAGCCCTGCATCGCGCTCGACCACCAATCCGAGACCGCTGTGCGGCTTGCCCTGACCGAAGTCATGCGCCGGCGAACCATCATCGCGATCGCCCGCGAACTGGACTCGCTCGCCGGTTCGACCGTGTGATCGAACTCGACCGCGCTGGCATAACGCGCGACGGATCCAGTTGCGATTTCAAGGCGGGACCGAACCATGCCTAATCACGCGAGGAGCGACGCCGCCCGCCCGGCGCTCAGTGATTGGCCAGGGACACGAAGCCCGGTTCTGAGGCGCACATACATCAAACCATAGAATTGGTCTGCGGATTTCATCTCTAGCGGCAAAATTGGCGACTTAACTTTTGTTAGGATCGCCGGCAGGAAATTGAAATATTTCTGGATTCTAGAAACAACGTGGACCACGGATACTGAATGCTGGTGAATTTGTGTCGGAACATGGGTGGCGGCGAGTTGTTTTGGTAGCAAGTTCATCGAACGGAGCGATCGATGCTGCAGGATAGCAGGCGCCCAAGGCAGGCCTTCGAGGATCACGTCGCCCCATTGCTCAGCGATCTACGTCGATACGCGCGGAGCCTGACGCGGAACCCGACAGATGCCGATGATCTGCTTCAGGAGACCTTGCTGCGGGCATACCGCAAATTCCATTTGTGGCAGCCCGGTACGAATCTGATGGCTTGGCTGGTCGTCATGATGCGTCGGATCTTCCTTTCGAGCGTAGTCAGCCTCCGGGCACGTGCGGAGACAGCGCCGATCGAGGAATGGGACGGGGCGGCGGAGCCGGACCAGGTTCTGGTGGTCGAGGTCCAGGACGTCGTACGCGGCATCGGCAAGCTGTCACGGGGCCATCAGCAGATGATCCGGGTCGTGGCTGTCAACGAGACGCCCTACGAAGAGGCTGCGGAGCACTTCAACGTCCCGGTCGGAACCATCCGGTCGCGTCTGGGTCGTGCCCGCAGCCAGTTGAAGAGCATTCTCGCGTAGTGAGCTATGCATCTTTCAAGGGGAGCCCATGCTGCGGTTTCGACGAGGAATGACCGAGATGCTGGTGATCGAGGCGTCTCGGCAGAGCCGATGGGCGGGGCTGGACGGCTGGACCGCCTGCGAAGCGGCACTGGTTGAGTTCAGAAGCCGGGATCCCGAAGCCTCGGTCGAGTATGCGAATGCCTTCATCTCACAGGCGCTGGCGAGGCTCCCGGCTAAGACTCCCGAATGGCCGTCACCGCGGTCGCGACATCCTGCGGTGCTGTGACCGCGGACCGGCGTCAGGCGGTCATCGGCCCCGACAATTCAGATCAGCTGGCGATCGCCGGCTTCCGTTTCGGCGTGTTACAGTGCCGATACCAGCCTTTGTCTCCAGGCGAATGGCCGTAATCGGCTTGCACTCCTGCGATAGGCAGAGAGCGGCGGCCCTCTGGCCAATCAATGGGTGCCGATCAGCGGCGCCGATCTTGTCAGCCGTATGCCGAGATCTACAAAGAGCGGGAGCGGTCTCGCGGACGATAACTCTTCCGAGCTTTGCACACGAACGCAACTGGTGGTACCCCTGATCGCCAACGGCCCATGGTGGAGGTGGCCGGCGCCAAACTCTGCGTTCGCATGGCCGAAGTCTGGCAGGCTGCCACGCCTCCGCCGTCCTCTGATTGGTGGGTCGTCGATGACATTCTGGGTGTGGCCGCCCTCGATGCCGCTCTCGGCGATGCTGAAGGCAACGAAGGCGTCGAGCAAAGCGGAGGTATCCACAAATAAGCGGCAGGTGAGCTACTTGCCCATCGAACCCGCACCCATGCCGGTCTGTTGTCCGGTCGGGAGATGTCCATGGATTCCGCTCTGCCTGGCCGCATCCTAATCGTTGAAGACGAGTGGACGCTTGCTTCCGTGATTGAGGCCATCGTCAGGGGGGCCGGCTATGAGGTTGCCGGTCCAGCCGGTGATCTGGACACCGCGCTCGGATTGGCGACTTCTGGGGCGATCGCTGCCGCATTGCTTGACATAGAACTCGGACCTGGCGTGGACACCTATCCGGTGGCAAAGCTGCTTCAGGCCCGCGACATTCCATTCGCTTTTGTCAGCGCGCGAGCACCGGAACAGATCGACGGCACCTACGCGACGTGCCCGCTGATCCGGAAGCCGTTCGAGGACGCCGAGATCGTAAGAGTACTGGAGGAACTCGTCCAACAATCCAGGCCCGCGACCGGCTGAACGTATGGCGTGACCCGGATTATGCATTCGAGCCTCGTCACCAGCCGAACCAGGATCCGGCAGATCGGCAATCTCCTCCCTGTCTTTGCCCCGGCCGGCCTGTCGTTTTCCATGCTCCTGGTACCAATGGCAGTCCCTGCTGTAGACCCTTCGGCTACACCGCGGAGGAAATTATCGGTAAGTCCTTGATCCCTTTGGATCGCCGAAGGCGTGATGCTGTTCGTCGCCGGCTCGAAGACCGATCAGGAGCGGCGAGGGGACGAGGTCGGCATCCAGGCCGTCCCGACGTCGCCGCTCGGCCCCGTGACCGCGCTCTCGGCCTGGCTCGCCGCCCGGGGCGACACGCCCGGGCCGATGTTCTGCCGGATCGACCGCGGCGGCCATTTGACCACCGGCTCCGACGGCCGGCTGCAGCCGATCGACACCAATCCCGTCGCCCGCCTGGTCAAGCGGGTGGTCAAGGGGACTGGGTTGGTGGAGGGGGAGGTTTCGGCGCACAGCCTGCGCGCGGCATGATGACGGCGGCCGACCGCAAGGGGATCACGCTGAAGGACGCGAGGCGGCGCGGTCGCTGGATGGATACGCACACCGCCCGCGGTTACCGGCGACACTCGAGCTCTGGCAGAGGAATTTTAACCGGCAAGCTTGCTCGCAGGCGAACAGCAGTAGCAGGATAGATTTCATACAGTCGAGATGTGGAGAGTACGGCCGCTGCGGTGATCTCGCGTTAACGGCATTAAAGTTGCATCGATTGATTTGGTGAATTACATCGATCTGTATCTATCATTGGAGTGAATTGATGAGCGAAACTGGCGCCACAAACGCATCGGCAGCCGCTGAGAAAACGCGCCGTCTGGCGGCTCAAATCGTCTCGGCGCACGTCAGCAACAACAACGTCGCGGTCGCGGACCTGCCGGGGTTGATCGTCCAGGTCTACGGCGCGCTCGAGAAGTTGAGCAAGCCGGTCGAGCCGGTGATCACCCGTCCGGAGCCAGCGGTTCCGATCCGCAAGTCGGTGACACGCGACTACCTTATCTGCCTCGAGGACGGCAAGAAGCTGAAGATGCTGAAGCGGCATCTGGCGTCGGCCTACAACATGACCCCGGACCAGTACCGGGAGCGCTGGGGGCTGCCGGCCGACTACCCGATGGTGGCGCCGATCTACGCCCAGCAGCGCAGCGCCCTCGCCAAGACGATCGGCCTTGGACGCCGCTCCAACGCGCCGGCCGAGCCTGCCCAGCCTGCGCCGAAGCCCGCCCGGGCGCCTCGCGTGCGAATGGTCGAGGCCGCGAAGGCATAACTGTCGAGCTGGTTGGCCGGACCGCCGTGGCTGCGGTCCGGCCTTGCTCGCCGACGTCTCGCCAGCTGGCCTGTTACCACCCAAAATCACAGCGGCCGGATCATACCCGCGTCTCGCCACGGCTATACAGGTCGCGCTCGCGGGCGATCTCCTCCGGCGGGTATGCCGGCGCGCTCGGGTCATATCCGCTCCACCCGGACGAGCGGTAAGCCTGGCCGCGGCATCGACCGCACCCTTCTCCAGCATGATCTCCTGGATCTCGCTGGCCTGGTCCTGTTCGACTTGGACGGTCAGGAGCTTGCCGCCGCGGCGCATGCCTTCGGCATAGACATTGGCCGTGTCCTCCTCGACGCCCGAATCCGTCATCGCTCCGATCAGTCCGCCCGTGGCGCCGCCGGCCACGGCGCCGGCGGCCGCACCGGCCAATGTGGACGCCGGCCAACCGGCGGCGACGATGGGCCCGACCCCGGGTCGTCCCCTGCGCGGAGGTTCAAGAGCGTGTTCGAGAAGCGCATCGGGGGGGCTGACACTGCCCAGAATCGCCCACATGCATCTAGCAACGCGTGATACGCTCCTAAGCCTCGGTATCAGGGGAGATCAGGCCATGCCAGCGTATCTGATTGCCGATACCCATGTGACGAACTCGGACCAATACGAAGACTACAAACGCCACGTAGCGCCACTCATTGAGCGGTTCGGGGGGCGCTATCTTGCTCGTGGTGGAAAGCATGAAGTGCTTGAAGGCGATTGGGAGCCATATCGTCTCGTTGTGCTGGAGTTTCCCGACATGGCGTCACTCACAGCTTGGTATGACTCAGCCGAATACGCGCCCGTCAAAGCCATCCGACAGGGCGCATCCCAGTGCCGCTTGATCATGCTTGAAGGCATTTAACTTCACCCGAGTGCGGGTTCGACAGGAATTTCCCTCTGCGCCCTTGGGGTGACGACATAGAACGAGCAGGGATATTCGCGGACCGCGTTAGCGTGGTGGCCCCGGACGGGGCTAAACACTCTCCGGACACGGCATGTGCGAGCACGAGCCTGGATCGGCGCAAGCCGCTACTCCTAGCGTGTCGGAGCATCAGCGCGATCGGCGCCAGAGAGATGGTGATCTCGATGGATGTCGGGCGTCGAGCCCTCGAAGCTGGTCGGCAATATGGGAAGGCCGCCGGCCACGCAGCGGCGCTGAATGTAGGTGACTGCCTGGCCTATGCGTGCGCCCAGTCCTACCGGCTGCCGCCGCTCGCGACAGAAAGCGGGTTCTTGCGAACCGACGTCGCCGTCGTCTGACACCGTCCGCTCGCCGTATCGGCCCAGGCCTCGCGCCGAGGCTTTTCCATTGGGCCCAAGCGTTCGCCGAAAACTGCCATAGGCGCGGGCGGCCTGCTACTCTCGGCCCATAAGCCCGTCGAAACCATTCCTGACGGCGACGATTACGCGTCCGTGCTGCGCGATCTGAAGGAGCGGATCCGGTCCGCGCGCCTGCGCACGGCTGCCGCCGTCAACCAGAGCCTGGTGATGCTCTACTGGTCAATCGGCAGGGAGATCCTGGCCAGGCAGACCACAGAAGGGTGGGGGACCCGGGTGATCGAGCGGCTCTCCGCGGATCTCCGTCGGGACTTCCCCGAAATGAAGGGCCTTTCGGCCCGGAACCTCGGCTATATGAAGGCCTTCGCCGAGGCCTATACCGACCCCGAAATCTTGCAACAGCTTGTTGCAGAATTGCCCTGGGGTCACAACGTCCGCCTCCTCGAGACCGTGCAGAACCCGGACGAACGGATCTGGTACGCCCGCCAGGCCGTCGAGCATGGCTGGAGCCGTGCCGTCCTGGAGCACCAGAATCGAAAGCGGGCTGGTGCACCGTCAAGGCAGGGCCATCAGCAACTTCGATCGATCGCTCCCGAAGCCGCAATCCGATCTGGCCCAGCAGACGATATACGGGGGTGCTGTGGCTCGTCGACCCGATCATGGGACGGTTGCTGCCGGGCCGTTTCCGAAAGCCGCATGCGATTTCCGCAAATGATGCAGCGCGGCAGGACTTGGCGCTGCTGCGCTTCGGCATCCGCTCGGAGCGCCGGCTGTGCGAGGAGGTGCATCCGGATCATCAGCTCCGGATCGACCGAGGGCCGCCCGATCTCGCTGTAGAACGGCCGCAGATGCGCGCGGATGCCGGCCAGGTCGACGAACCGGTCGATCGAGCGGAGCAGGTGATCGGCCGGGACGTGCCGCTCGAGGTTGAACGCGTCGAACAGCGCCTCCTGCATCACCGTCCGCTCGCCCAGCATCGCTGCGTCCTCCTCTGCCCAGGAGGACTGAATCAGGACTTCACTCCGCCAGCAACGACGATTTTTTCAACACGATCGGCGCGGTCTGGCCGGGTCCATCGGCTGGTCCGGATCGCGGCGCTGCACTGACCGGAACGCGCCGGGAACCGCACCCGTTGGTGGCTGCATGGCGAAGTGCCACGATCCGGCAGATTGGAAAGTCGAGTTCGCGGACGACGAGGGTGTCGTCTCATGCGGCAGGTACCGCGCACGGTTCCGGTTCCGCAGCGGCGGCGTCCTGCAACTGATCTGGGTTGACGGACCAGAGCCGGGACCGGACCATTCGAAGGTCCAGAACGCGGCCAGGGAGGCTTGCTATCGCGCGCTCGGCAGGGGCTAGCCACCCAAGCATGGAACCGGTGGCCAGTGCCCGCAGTTTTTCGAGTATGGCGAAGGGCCTCGTAGTATCCGATTGGACCGTCGAACACACAGGCAATGAGGGCATTGTGGCCTGCGCCGAGTACCTTGGGCGCTTCCATGTGGACCGGAATTGCGTGATTCGAATCGCTTGGTCTCCGGGGCCGGTCTGGAGCTCCGGCGAGATCGAGTGCGCAGCCCAGGAGGCGATCGAGGCAGCAATCAGCCGCGAGCCGAGCGACTTGGCGTCGCAGCCGGCGCCGCGGTATCGATCGGCTATGACCGAAGTCCCTACCAGCCGTAAGATCGACGACGTTCACTGGACGCACTACTGCGAGCACCCCAGCTGCACGGCTTGGGGCAGCTTTGGGCATGAGGTCGGCGCTCGGACGGCCTGGTACTGTCGCGAACATGATCCGTGCGGCGGCGGGGCGGAGGGCTGTAGCCCCAAGTCCAGAGAAACCTTCGAGTAATCTCATCCGCCGAGAACGGCTCCGATGCCGCTCTCGCGCAACGGAGCTTAGGGGCTTCTTGTTCCTCCTAATGAGGTATGCAGGCGGGGTGCTGCCGCCCCTTTCCGCCGCGCCGGAGCAAGCGCCTACTGATCACGAGCGCTCCCGTGGGCCAACAGCAGCGCTCGCCCGGCTCGGGGCGGCTTCCTCCTCCGCTACTGCCCCGGGCCGGGCTGAGTTCGCGTGACTCGATCCCACTCCGGTGGGGCTGTTCCCTATAGTGGTAAGGCTCTGGATTCAAAAGGGACAAACACCACTGTTCTTCTACTTACAATAGAGCGCCACTATCCGCGGGCGCCGTGACATCGGCGCGCAGCCCGGTCCGGATCTCCCCACCACGCTCCGGGTCGGGCTTGTCGCATCTCGTTGGACCCATGAGGTTCCCCGCGCCAACGCTTGGAGAGCCGGCGCTCGCGGACGAGGAGAGATCCATGATCGAGAGGCACACAGGAACCTGCTTCTGCGGGGCCGTGGCGATCGAAGTGACAGGCGCACCCGAGCAGATGGGATACTGTCATTGCAGTTCCTGCCGATCTTACTCTGGGGCACCAGTGACCGCCTTCACCCTATGGAAGGCGAGAAACGTGAAGGTCATCCGGGGAGCCGAGTCGCTCGGGCGATTCAGCAAGACCAGCTTCAGTGACAGGCGGTTCTGCACGAAATGTGGCGGCCATGTTCTGGTCGAACACCCGAGCCACGGCATCACGGACGTGCATGCTGCCATGCTCCCGATGGTGACCTTCAAGCCGAGTGTCCACCTGAACTACGCCGAAACCGTGCTGCCCATGAAGGATGGGCTTCCCAAGCTGAAGGACTTCCCCAGCGAAGTGGGAGGGTCCGGCGAGACAGTGCCCGAATAGAGCTGCATGGCGATCCGCAGAAATGGCTGAAACTTTGGCGGGGCTCCTCGTCTCCATCCGCACAGCCCCATGATCCCGGACAGATTCTCACTTGGCACGTGGCAGCGCATTGGCGCGGTTCTTGTGACGGCGTCGGCCGCTGTGATTTTCGTACCTCTTGCAGGCCCATCGTCAAGGGGCGAGTAGGGTCGCATCTGGTCGTGTCCGCTCCGTAGAGCCGCCGCGGCGGCCGGTTTCAGGCGCGCTCTGAACCCAAGCTGACCGACAAGGGCCCGGATTCGGCGAGTCCTAGCGACGTCCGGTCTTGAGACGCTAGCGTCGCGGCCGCTCATGGCGCTTCCCCGCCTGGCTGAACCGGCCGGGAAGGGTGGGAAGCGGACCACGGAGCCCGGTGGGGAAGCGGCAAATGCGTCCCGGGAGCGCCAGAAGCGGACGCCGTGAGGCGGTCGCGGCCATTGCTGACTTTGCGGCGAGCGGCTTAAGCTCACCGTGCGACGCAGGATCTAGCCGGAGCGGAAATGGGTGTCAGGAACTATCTAGTCGAAGGCGTTTCCGGTACAGGCAAGACCTCAGTCTGCGAGGAGCTGCGACGGCGCGGCTACCATGCGATCCATGGTGACAGGGAATTGTCGTATCAAGGCGATCCAGAAACCGGTGAACCGGTGGATGGCTTTGCGCACGAGCATCACATTTGGGACGTCGACAAGGTCAAAGCCTTGGTTGCCGACGAGACCAATGCGATGTCCTTCTTCTGTGGCGGGTCCAGAAATTTTCCCCGTTTTATCCATCTGTTCGACGGGGTCTTTGTGCTCGAGGTCGATATCGATACGTTGAACCGGCGGCTTGCCTCGAGACCGGAAGACGAGTGGGGCGGACGCCCGATCGAACGGGACCTTGTTGCGCGATTGCATGCCACGAAGGAAGACGTCCCGAAGAGTGGCGTCATTATTGACGCCACCGCACCGATCCCGCGCGTCGTCGACGAGATTCTGAGCAAATGCAGGTAAGAGAAATCACCAGCAAGCACTGAACCGATACCGTCACAGGCCCACGGCTGCTGTTGTTCGGTGGCCGCTCAGGGCTATGGAGCGGACAATCTAGGGTCTTGTCGAGAAGAGGCCGCAGAGAGCCGAAGGCGGTCACGTCTTGCTTCGGGGAGTCCAATTCAATGACCGGTTTCGGGCGCCGTCCAGGGCGATAGGCCGGCAAGAAAGGGCCGTTCGCAGCCAACTCGGTTCGTGTCCGGATTAGCGAAGCCGCGTCGATGACCGCATATGGCGCGCCTCAGCCGGCTCGACTGGGCGGTGCTGGGCGAGCATATGCCGCCGCTCGACCTGCTCGGCGTGGTGCCGATCGCGCTCGGCATCCGCTTGGTCACCCGCCCCTCTCCCGCGCACGGCCTAATCGGCCGCGCGCAGGACCTCGCCCAACACCCGCGTCGCCTCCAGCAGCCGGCGCTCGTCCGAGCCGCCGAAGCCGAGCAGCAGGCCGGAGCGGCGCACCGCGCCCGCGTAGCAGGTGGACAGCGCCGTCGCCGTCAGGCCACGCTCGCCCATGCGCTGGACTAGGTCGGTGTCATCGAGCCCGTCTGGCAGCAGCACCGCGACATGCAGCCCGGCGTCGGCGTTGTGAACGACCAGACGGTCGCCGCAATACCGCACCAAACCATCCAGCAGGGCCGCGCGCCGCGCCTGGTACACGCCGCGCATGCGGCGCAGATGCCGCGCGAAATGCCCCTCGGCCAGGAACTCGGCAAGCGCGGACTGGTACAGCGTGGGCGGGAACAGGTCGAAGGCCAGCCGCGCCCTCACGGCGTCCTGCACCAGCGATGGCGGCACCACCAGGTATCCGATACGCAGAGCCGGAAACAGCACCTTGCTGAAGGTGCCGATATAGATCACCCGCCCATGCGCATCCATGCCCTGCAGCGCGCCGAGCGGACGGCTGACGTAGCGGTATTCGCTGTCGTAGTCGTCTTCCAGCACCCAGGCGTCCTCGCGCCGGGCCCAGTCCAGCAGCGCCAGCCGCCGCGCCGCTGTCATCGACATGCCGAGCGGATACTGATGCGAGGGCGTGACATAGGCGGCGCGCACCCGGTCAGCACGCCGCAGTGCGTCGATGTCGATGCCCGCCTCGTCCACCGGGACCGGCAGCAGCAGCGCCCCGCCGGCCGCCAGCGCGGCCCGCGCCCCCGAGTAGCCCGGCTCCTCCATCGCCACGCCGTCGCCGGGCGCGAGGAGCATCGCGGCGGCGATGCGCAGCGCCGCCTGCGAGCCGGACACGACCAGGACCTGCCCGGCGCTGCAGCCGACCCCGCGCGCGGCGCGCAGATGGTCGGCGATCGCCGCGCGCAACACCGGCAACCCTGCCGGATCGCCATAGGCCATATGCGCCAGCGGCAGCCGCTGCGCATGCCGCGCCACCAGCCGCGCCCAGGCCGCGTGCGGAAACCGGTCCAGCGCCGGCAGGCTGGTGCGGAACGGGGCGAGCCCACCATAGTCGCGTTCCGGCGGGACCCGGGGCGCGGATCGCGCCACATCGGACGCCGGCTGCGATTCCAGGAGCTCGTCCGGCAGCGCCTGGCTGACATAAGTGCCCGACCCCGTCCGCCCCTCGAGATAGCACTCGTGCAGCAGCTGTTCGTAGGCGGCCAGCACCGGCAGGCGCGAGACGCCCAGCTCGGCGGCCAGGCCGCGTGTGGACGGGATGCGCTGGCCCGGCCGCAACGCGCCCGCGAGGATCGCCGCGCGGATGCCGTCATAGATCTGCCGGTGCAGCGGCAGTCCGCCGGACCGGTCGAGGGGCAAGTGCAGGGTGGTCATGGCATTTGTGGGCAAAGTGGTGATTTCCAGATTACCACTCCCTGCCTAGCGTGGCTCACCATTCAGATCCGGGAGAGCTTCATGCCGGCGATGTCCCATCCGCGGTTCACGGGCCTTCACCTCCTGCTGCCGGCCGGGCTGCTGGCCGGCGCGCTTCTGCTCCCACCGGTGGCGTCGGCGCAGAATGCGGCCGCAGCGCCCGACACTGCGTCAGCCGATGGCCAGCACGATTTCGACTTCGAGATCGGCACCTGGAAGACACAGATGAAAGTGCTCGCGGAGCCCCTCAGCGAGTCTCCTAACGAGTGGCTCGAATTCGACGGCACCTCGACGGTCCGCAAAGTCTGGGACGGTCGTGCGAATCTGCTGGAGCTGGAGGCCGACAGTCCCACCGGGCACCACATCGAAGGCCTGAGCCTGCGCCTGTACAACCCGAAATCGCGGCAATGGAGCCTTCATTTCTCCAACGCGCGGGTTGGCACACTGACGCCGCCGGTGTATGGCCGGTTCACGAATGGCCGCGGCATGTTCTACGGCCAGGATTCCCTCGACGACGGCCGCACCGTGTTAGTCCGGTTCGAGATCCTGCCCGTGACGCGCGATGTCTACCGCTTCGTACAGTCCTTCTCCGCAGACGGCGGCAGGACCTGGGAAGAGAACTGGATCGCGACCGACACGCGGATGGCATCTCGCTGAAGAGGATATTTGCACCTGGCCCGCCGGTCAGCGTCGACCGGCGGCCAAGTGGGCTGGCTACAGCACGAACTCCCCGGCCACCAGCGCGACGTGCCCGGCGGGCAATATATGGACGTCGAACACGCCGTCGACGGCGCGGGCGATCACCGTGTCCGAGCCGCTATAGGCGAAGCGCAGTTCGCTAGCGTGATTGGGTGTCGAGCCGGCTGCCGATGAAACAGAACGCCCGGTTGCTGGACACGCCGGGTGCCGCCGATCCGGTGGATGTCCAGTCTGGAGATGCCGACGCTATCATCGGTATTGGCGCATCCAGGCCGTGCCAGGGCGGCAGGGAAGGGTGAGAAGCGGAAGTCGCGACCGAGGCTGCCGGATGGCCGCTTCCAAGGAAAGCGGGCGTTTCGGTCGCGGTGCCGACGCCAGATATGTGACGGATATCGCGCGCCGGAGGGGATGTCGCGCGTCGCACACGCGAAAAGCCCGGACGCTCTCCCAGGAAGCTCTCCCGGGTGCATCTGGGCTTTGGCGTCGCACTCGCTTCACATGAAGCCTCCGAGGCTCCTCGGAGATGGTCGATGCGACCGGATGGAGATCAGACCGAGCCAGCCGGCGTAACGGCGGGAAAGTCCTTCTCGGGATCGAACACGTTATTGAAGAAGTTCGTCAGGGAGTACATGGCAACCAGCGCGACGATCTCCATGACATTCGCATCCGTGTGGCCGGCATCGCGGATGGCTTTCAGATCGGCGTCACCGACATGGCCTCGAGTCTCGATGACCTTGCGCGCAAACTGGACGGCGGCGTTCCGCTTCAGGTCGCGGGCATGGCCCTTCCGGGCGAGGATGATGTCATCGGCCGACAGCTTGGCCATATGCTCGGCCGTGAAGCTGTGAACCGTCAGGCAGTAGTTGCAGCCATTCACCTCGGAGACAGCGAGGCCGATGCTGTCACGCGTCTTCACGTCGAGCGCCTTGCTCAAGGAGCCGAGCAGGTTGGCCCATGAATTGAACGCGATCGGGCTCTGCGCAAAGGTCGCTATCATATTCGGGGTGAAACCGATGTTCCTGGTGAACGCATCGAGAGTCGGCTTCGAATCGGCCGGCACCTGTTCCGGCTTGAGAGCCGCGGCTCTTGCCATCATATTCTCCGCAAGTTGCTGATTTTACAGGAAATTATACGAGATCCAGCACTTCGTCCACCGGACGGCGCGGCTTCTGCGGCCAGTTTCCCAGACGCTCCGCCCCGACGGACAGCAGCATGACCGGCACCTCGTCCTCGGCCAGTCCGAACTCGCGGGCCACCGCTTCGGCATCGAAACCGATCATCGGCGTCGAACCCAGCCCCAGCGAGCGGGCCGCATAGATTATCGCCGTCGCGCCGATGGCGCCGGAGCGTACGGCCTCGTCCCGCTGGCGTTGCGGGTAGTTCAAGTACAGACCGCGTGCAGGGATTTCCCAGTCCGGCACCATCGTTGCCGGCATGATTCCCGCTTCCACCAGCGGTGCCAGGCGCTCTGGTATCACGCTGGAATCGGCCAGCTGGCCGCAGATGATGAAGGTCACGGCCGCTTCGGTGATGGGCGGCTGATTCCAGGCGATCGGCTTCAGCCGGGCCTTCGCTTCGGGCGTGCGCACGGCGATGAAGCGCCAGTTCTGCAGGTGGAAGGATGTCGGCGCGGTGGTGCCGATCCGCACCAGCTCGCGGATCTGGTCGTCGCTCAAGGTGGCGGAGGGGTCGTAGTACTTGGCGGCGCTGCGACTCAAAATACAGTCGATGACGGCGTTGGTCATGGCGATCCCGTTGGTCTTGGTGATTTCCAGGTTGAAGGGGCAGGTTGACGTACAAGAGCGGTTTCGCTCTCTCTGCTGGGATGGAGTCTGTTCGACATCTCATCCCAGGAGCCGTGGGCAGAGACCCAGGTTGCCCTGGGCGCGTCCGATAGGGCGCAGCCGGCCGTTCCGGCAGCGTCGGCCGGCCGCATGCATCGATAGACGCGTGTCGCTTAAGGCGCGTGTTGCTTAGGGACGAACGCGGATGATCGTCTTCCCCGGGCGTCGCTCGGTCGGGTTGAAGGCGGCGACGGCATCGTCGAGGGTCGAGACGGTGCCGATATGCGTTCGCAGTCGCCCGTCCCGCACCCGCTGGACGATTTCACTCAGCTGGGCGCGATCGGCCTCGACAACGAAATCGACCGCCCGGCCGTCGGTGGGCCGTGCCTCGGCTGGCCCGACGATGGACACCAGTGTTCCCCCTGTTCGGATCAGGCCTGCGGACCGCTTCCCGATGTCGCCGCCGATACCATCGAACACCAGGTCGATCGCGCCGACGTCTTCCAGGACGTCGTTGCCGAGGTCGACAAACTCCTGCGCGCCGAAGTCGAGCGCCGTCCGACGGTCGGCGGCGCGTCCGGTGCCGATGACGTGCGCGCCGGCCTCTTTTGCGAGCTGGGTCACCATCGAACCGACCGCGCCGGCCGAGCCGTGCACGAGGACGCTCTGCCCCGCCCGGAGGCGGCCATGGTCGAACAGCCCCTGCCACGCGGTCAGGCCCGAGATCGGCAGGCTCGCGCCCACCGTGAAGTCGACGTCGCCCGGCAGCGCAGCGAGGTTGCGTGCCTCGATCGCTGCATACTCCGCCAGGGTGCCGTCGCGATACCAGTCGGCGAGGCCGAACACCCGCTGTCCCACCGACAGTCCCGTCGTGCCGTAGCCGAGAGCCGTGACCACTCCGGCCAGCTCGTGCCCGGGGATCGACGGTGTCCGGTCACGGTCGAGGCGGTCGGTCCAGGTCGAGGGCCAGGCCAGCTCGGTCGGGACGAAGCCCGACGCGTGAACCTCAACGACGACGTCGTTGATCGCTGCCTGCGGCTCGGGCCGCTCGGCCAGCGTCATCCCGACTGTTCCCGCCGCCTGGTCCGTCACAACGATTGCCTTCATCGTCCACCTGCCTGTGTGCGGTAGTACGTCGTCTTCCGACTCCCGAAGCCACGCTGCCACCGGTTCTGGCGCGATGAAACCCGCGTCCGGCGTCCCTGGACGAGCGGACACATATTCTGGAATCCGGAGCTGGCAAGCGCCGAGGATCAGTGCGCCAGGCGTGCGCGAACCCTGCTCAAGGACGGGAAGGAACTCGGTTGGTCGCAGCGCGGCGCTTGGCTCAAGCGTCCTTGTCAGCCTCATCGTTCTTCGCGCTCTGCCGGTACTCGCTGGGATCGACATTGTAGGCTTTGCGGAATGCCCGCACGAAGCTTGAGCGGCTTTCGTAGCCGGCGTTGTAGGCCACGACGTCGACCGGGGCCGCCGTCGTCGTGAGGTCGCGCGCCGCCTGCCGCATCCTGAGGTCCCGAAGGACGGCCATCGGCGAACGGCCGAAGATCTCCGAGAACCGCGCCATGAATGCCGACCGGCTCAGGCCCGCGCTCTGCGCCAGGCTCCGCACCGTATGGGCGGCCCCCGGACGTGCCACCATGTCGGCGAAGGCACGCGTGATCTGCCGGTCCGCGAGGATCGAGAACCGATCCGTCCAGCCGCGAGAAGACTTCATCGACCGCCTCACCAGGGCGACGATGACCTGCTTCAGCAGGGAAGCCGTCATGGCACCCATGCCGATTTCCTGCGCGCAAAGCTCCTCGACCGCTTCGCGAAGCTTCAGGTCGATCTTGTCCGTCGGCTCGAATTTCTCGACCACGGGCTCCCGCAATTCGCGAAACAACCCGATGGATTGCCCGAAAGATGCGTTGAAGAAGCCGCAGATCTGGATGACCTCGGGCGGCTCGGCCGGCATCGCGATGCGCAATACGCCGTCATGCCGCTTCCAGCAATCACGGGAGATAAGCCTCTTCGGGCCGTCGGCTCCGTCGACTTCGATCGCGAACGGGGTGTTCGGAGGCTTGATGATGAGCAGGTGGGGCTCGAGCGGCATTGGAGGCCCATTGCCGATCGAGATCCGTCCCCTGCCGCTGACTGTGTAATGGATCGCCGGCGCGTCGATCGTTCCCATCTCGGCGCGATGGCCAGATGGGATCAGCATCTCGGTGAGCGCAATAACATCGATCTCAAGCGCCCGCATAAGGCTGTTGAGGTCGGAGGTGGAGAGCTTCGAGGCAGAGGCGGCGATCATCGAATCGGGCCGCTCCCCCTGTCCGCCTCCGGCCCGCGATTTGGCCGTGTTTTGCATAGCGACCTGCTTACAAGATCAACCCGTGAATCTGCCAGGCGGATCATGCCTTGATCCTTGAACTGGTTTTTGGGGCACGCCGAAAGGACTTTGCGCTGCTGCCTTCCGGTTAGATATGGAGACTGATCTGCGGAAAACAGTCGCCGCTGTGGTGGTTTCGGCCTTCAAGGGTGGATCATCGGGAGTGTCCGCTTCAGAGAAGGCAGGAGGGCTGGCGATCGTCCGCGAGAGCCGTGGTCGGTCACGTCCGGTCCGAACAGGCCGACCGGTGTCCGGTTCCAGGGCCCTTCTAGGGCGCCAAGTTGGCGAGAAAGGACCGATCCCGGCCAGCTTTGCCTGCGTCCGGTTTAGAGGTGCTCTGGTCATGGCCGGATATGGCGCCGACGGGCCGGCGCTCAGTGGGCCAGGATCGATCCGGAGGCCCAGCGAAGCTACTCTGCTGCCGGCTCGGCCGCTCTGTGCTGGCGCTGCCACAGGGCGGCGTAGAGCCCGTCGCGGGCTAGCAACGTGGCATGGCTGCCGCGCTCGGCCACCCGGCCGTGGTCCAGCACCAGGATCTCGTCGGCATTGACCACGGTCGACAGCCGGTGGGCGATGATCAGGGTCGAGGTGCCGCGCGAGGCCTCGGCCAGGCGGCCCTGGATCGCCTGTTCGGTGGCGCTGTCCAGCGATGATGTCGCCTCGTCGAAGATGAACAGCCGCGGCCGCTTCAGCACGGCGCGGGCGATGGCGACGCGCTGCTTCTCGCCGCCCGACAGCTTCAGCCCGCGCTCGCCGACCCGCGTGTCCCAGCCGTCCGGCAGCCCGGCGACGAAGCGGTCCAGCTGGGCGATCCGCGCCGCCGCCTCGACCTCCTCGCGCGTTGCGTCGGGCCGGCCGAAGACCAGGTTGTCGAACAGCGTCTCGTTCAGCAGCACTGTGTCCTGCGGCACCACGGCGATGGCGGCGCGCAGGGAGGCCTGGGTGACGTCGCGCAGGTCGTGGCCGTCGATCAGGATCCGGCCGGCGGCCGGATCGTAGAAGCGGAACAGCAGCCGGGCGATGGTCGACTTGCCGGCGCCGGACGCGCCGACCACCGCCACCGTCCGCCCGGCCGGCAAGGTGAACGAAACGTCGCGCAGGATCGGCCGGCGCGGGTCATAGGCGAAGGAGACATGCTCGAACATCAGGTCGCCGCTTCCCGGCGGCAGCGGCACCGCGTTCGGCGCATCGGTGACGTCCGGTCTTTCGTCGAGCATGGCCAGCATCTGCTCGACCGAAGTGAGTGAGTTGCGGATCGTCCGGTACAGCCGACTCAGCTGCTCCAGAGGTCGGGCCAGGCGGAGGAAGTAGGTGTTCAGCAGCACCAGGTCGCCGACCGTCATGGTGCCGGCTTCGACCTCCCGGCCGCCGAGGATCAGCAGGATGGCGAGGCCCAGGCTCAGCACCGTCCCCTGGACGGCGGCGTTCAGGCTATACAGCGCCAGGCTGCGCGCCGCCAGCCGCTCCGCCGCCTCCAGCCGCTGGTCGTGGCGGCGGCCGATCGCCTGTTCGGCGCCGAAATACTTCACCGTCTCGTAGTTGAGCAGGCTGTCGATGGCGACCGCTTGGGCGCCGCGGCGCTCCTGTTGCATTGCCTTCAGGGCGGTGCGCAGGCTTTCGGCGCCTATTCTCATCGCCCACACGAAGGCGGCTAGGGTGGCGGCGGTGACCAGGGCGTAGAAGGGCGGCAGATGCGCCAACAGGATGATGCAGGTGACGGCAATCTCGAATGCCAGGGGCAGGATGCTGAAGGCGGCGCTGTAGATCAGCTCGCGGGTGCCGGTCAGGCCGCGTGCCAGGTCGTCGCTGATCGCACCGGTATGGCGGGTGAGGTGAAACCGCAGCGACAGCCCGTGCAGATGCCTGAAGAAGGTGCGGCTCAGCCTCCTCTCCAGCCGATGTTCGATCGGCACGTACAACCGCATCTGCAGCATGCTCAGCAGGCGTGCGGCCCAGGAGGCGGCGGCATAGGCCGAGATGATGCCCAGCGCTCCGATCGTCCAGGGGTTGCCATGGCCGGCATAGGTATCGATCGCCAGCGAAAACAGAAGGGGCACGAACGCCACGGCGAAGGAGGACAGGAATGTCAGCCCGAGGCAGGCCACGATGCGCAGCCGGGGCCCCCAGCCTTCGCCCTGCCACAGAAAGGGCATGACCCGGGCCAGTGTGGTCAGGTCGCTTCGCGCGCCGTTCTCCGCTCGGGGCGATGTCGTCGACATGCCTCGGTTTCCGTTCCTTCCGAAGGAGAGCCTGAGCGCTCGGATGCCGATGCTTGGGGCCGCGATCGAGGATCAAGTGGCCGAGACGATTGACGGGATCAGGAGCAAAGCCATCAACGAAGATCCCGGTCGCCATCAGTGATGGCGGGCGAGGATGCTCCTGGCCGAGAGCCGCTGTGTCCGCAATGGGGATACCGCTTCGATGGCCACTTTCTGGCGCAGCCAAGCCTGCGCCGGCTAACCGTAAGTGGCCGGATCCGTTCGGTTTGGGCTACGTCCGGTGTCGGGGCGGCAGTGTGGTGGCCGCAAATGGCGCGCCGCGGCCAGAGCCAGGTGACCGGGGAGGGCAGTAGAGGACACTGTGTTCGCGTTTGCAATATATGCACAGAACCCAATAGCCGATCGGCCTGTGCGGCCAGACCGCAGCTGCGTTGGAGACGCTTCGGCCACTTTGACAGACCGCTACTCCTATAGAGACCATGCGGCCTCCTGGTAACGCTTGATCGCGTCGCGCAGGGCCACGGGGCTCGGCCCCTTACGGAGAACGGCGCGCGAGACGATCGGCAGGACCCGTCCGCGCGAGGACCGGAACTTCGCTGCCACATCGCCCATCCCCGCGCCTTGCGGGCCGATGCCGGGCGCCAGGATGAGGGACTGCGGCAGGCGGTTGATGAGGGCGGTTCCGGCCGGATCGATCGTAGCGCCAACCACAGCCCCAAGCGGGCCGATGCCCTGTCCCCGGGCCGCGTTCCAGGCGCTGATCTCGTCGGCCAGGGTCTCGGACACCGTGCGGCCGTCGGGATGGCGAGCCGCCTGAAGCGCGTGGCCTTCTGGGTTCGACGACTGGACCACGACGAACACGCCGGTCCCGGTCGCCGCGGCGCGGTCGAAGACGGGCCGCAGTGCGTCGAAGCCAAGATAGGCGCTGACGGTCACGGCATCGCCGCCGAAGCCGCTGCTGGCCCCAAGCATGGCGGCCGCATAGCCCGCCATGGCTCCGGCGAGGTCGCCGCGCTTGGCGTCGATCAGGCACAGCGCCTCCTGGCTCCGGATCTGGGCGTTCACGTCGGCCAATTCGACCATGCCCGACGGACCGAAGCGTTCGAAGAAGCCGGACTGCGGCTTGATGACGGCAACAAGCCCGTCCGCCGCCTCCAGCACCCGTCCGCAGAAAGTGCGCAGCCCGTCCAGATCATCAATGAGTCCCCAGTGCCGAAGCAGCTCCTGCGACGGGTCGAGGCCGAGGCAGAGCGGCGATCGGTGCATCGAGAGGTCGGCGAAACGCTCAGCGAAACTCGCCATCGGTGCGGCTCCTGCTGGGGATGACCCGGATGTAATCGGGCATTGGCCTTTCCGCGGCAATCGATTAAGCCGATCTGGGATGTGAGCTGGGATCACATGGTCAGGCGGCGGCTGCCATCGCTGAAGAGTTTGCAGGCCTTCGAGGCCTTTGCCCGCGTGGGCTCGATGGTGCGCGCGGCCGACGAGCTCTGCGTCACCCATGGGGCCGTCAGCCGCCAGATCAAGGCGCTGGAACGGCAGCTCGGCGCGAAGCTGCTGACCGGCCCGCGGCACGGCCTGACCTTCACCCCCGCGGGACAGGAATTGGCCGCCTGCCTCGCGACGGCCTTCGACCAGATTGCGGCAGGGCTGCCCGGGGCCGAGGCCGGCGAGGAGCTGGTCGTCTCGTCACCGGGTACCTTCGCCATGAAGTGGCTGATCCCCCGTCTCGCCGGCTTCATCGAGGCTAACCCCGGCATCCAGGTCCGGATCATCGAGGATGGTGGCGCGGTGGAGTTCGGCCGCGGCGGCGTCCAGGCCGCGATCCGGCTGCATCGCGGCGCGGTGCCGCCCGGCATGACGACGACGCCCTTTCTGACCCATTCCTTCGGCCCGGTGCTCTCCCCCGGCCTATTCGACAGGGCGGGCCGTGCGGCGGCGCAGGCCCTCCTTCTGCCACGCCTGCATAGCGAGACCTTTGCCGAAAGCTGGGCCCGATGGGCAGCGGATGCCGGCGTCGACCTTCCTCGGCCATCGGCGGAGCGGTCGTTCGAGCACAATTCCTACATGCTGGAGGCTGCGGCCGCTGGTCTGGGCATCGCAGTCACCGCCTGGGCCTTCGCGCAGTCCGACATCGAGGCCGGGCGGCTGATCGCGCCCTGGGGATTCCTCCCCCTCGCCACGCGCTTCACCTGCCTGCGACCATCGCTCGTGAGCCACCCGGCGGCCGACCGGTTGGCCCGCTGGCTAGTCACGGAAGGCCGCAGGGCCAAACCACCGCCGGGGCCGCTGATCCCGTCCACGTGAGCCCAAATCACGATGGAGGCCAGGCAACCATGAGGCACCCGAAGGAGTGTGGGCAGCTGGCGAATGACCGCTTTCGAGATGCCGACGAACCGTCCGCTTTTGGCGCGCTTCGGCCGGCAGGGCGACGCCGATAAATGAAGGGAAGCCGACCCAACCCAGACTCGCGGTGAGATTGGTTCGAGCTTAGGATTAGGTGATCCGAGCATCGCATCTCGAGACGTGTTGCCGCCTTGCTCGCACTGCCGCGCTCGGGAATGGAGGCGCCAATGCCAGAGCCGTCGCAATCGGTCACATCGGCGGCCGGTCTCATGCAGGGTGGCGGGTTCTACAATCGCCACGGCTGGATGCAAGCGGCGGGAATCACGGCAGCCCTTCCGGCGCTCGCGCGGGCAGCCGCTGCGGTTCCCATCAACTCACCGATAACAATAGTCGACTACGGATCATCGCAGGGGCGCAATTCGCTTCGTCCGATGCAGATAGCAATCGAAGGGGTTCGTGCCCGTGCAATGAATGTGCCCATCACAGTGATCCATGTCGATCAGCCCGGGAACGACTTCTCGTCCCTTTTCACGCTATTGAACAGCAGTCCGGACAGCTATCTGCAGATCCACTCCGCGACGTATGCGGCGGCGGTCGGCCGCTCGTTCTTCGAGCCTGTGCTGCCGCCGGCCAGCGTCACGCTGGGATGGAGTTCGTTCGCCGTCATGTGGCTGACCAGCACGCCACCGGAGGCCTTGGGCCATGTGTCCGCCGCGCTGGCGCCCCCGGACGTGCTCTCCCGCCTGCGGGCGCAGGGGGCCGCAGATTGGCGGCGCTTCCTCGCGGCTCGGGCGAGTGAACTGCACCCCGGCGGCCGCCTTGTCGTGCTTGCAGCTGGGCCGGCGGAACAGGGACGTGCGAGCACCGGGCCATTGATGCGGACGCTCGCCACGACACTGCGACAGCTTGTGGCTGACGGGCGGCTCTCCGAGGCCGCCTGCAAGCGCGCATTCATCCCGACATTGCCCCGTCTGGGTACGGAGCTCCGGGCACCGTTTGCCGAAGGCGCGTGGGCCGGACTGACACTGGAGGAACAGGAGGATTGGCCCGACTTCCCCGATTTGGCATGGGAGCGTTATCGGCAGGACGGCGACTTGGCCGCATTGGCGGAGGCGTATCTCGGGTTCGTCCAGGCGACCTTTCTGCCGTCACTGCTATATAGCCTGGAGCCATTCAATTCGACTTCGGAGCGCCAGTCGACCATAGATACGCTGGAAGCCGCGATCCGGTCAGCGATCCAAGCAGATCCGCGGCCATTTGCTCAGATCCCGTTGCACTTGGTAACCGTGAGACGCGCCTAGCTCTTGTCCAAGGCCTTACAGGTCGCGCTTGGTGCCGATAGCAGTGCCAACAGTCGTTGAGGCCGCGCGCCCTTTCCGACCGTGAGTTGCGCTTGGTCCGTTCCTGGCGCACCCGAGCCGTGCCGCCCTAGCAGAAGGGGGTCGCCTGGGTTCATGTTACGGCGGGCGCCGAGAAACATACCATAAACCGGCTGCGAGATGATCGTGGCCGGTAGGCGATGTCCGGTTCGGAGGGCTCGCCGGAACGTCCGGTTATGGCGCGATCGAGCCGTGCGCGATTGGTGACCCGTCTGGGCCGAGACGCCGATCGCCCGGTTCGGCGGAGCTTGCGAGCAAGATCGAGGGGCGGCCGTCAACCGTGAGCCTACTGAATGGCGCGCCCCGGTCGCCGTCTCTCTTCTGGTCCTCTTTTTCAAGACTTGGCCTTCACCGGGATGAGTTCACGATATCGTGCGATCAATGCTAGGCACGTGGCTCGGAGCTCGGAACTGATCGCGAGCGCGTCGCTGCCAGTCTCCTCGGCCAAGCTGAACAGAACCTGCTCAATCTCATGCAGTTGCAGGGATCGTGCGGCCGAATCTGCCTCGCCCTCGGGGCGCTGCGGATCGAGAATCGCATCGTAGATCCGATCCAGCCAGTCGGCGAGCGCGTCAGCATCGCGCAAGACAACCGTGCGGCCGTTCCGGCGCTGGAACGCGATGGGTGGCTCGATATGGGTGATGACGTGCATGGCGGCATCTCCTCACCCCCAAGGACGAAGGATTCCACCTTTTTCCTCATGCTCGCAACATGCGGTGCGCATCGAAGCGGGAAAAGTTCATCGTGCTGACACGGTCCCCTTACGCCATTCGCCGAGAGTGACCGAAATCGAGATGCAAGCACCGTGTACAGTTTGCACGCCCCCGCTAGGCCCGGCCGGTCGGTGGGTGCGGCAGTTGCCGGTTTGGTCACCCGGACCGGCAGGAAATAGCCGGGCCGGCAGGCGATCAGCGTTCGCCGTCGGGCGGAAGCCCGCCGTGGGGACGATGCAGTCGACATGGGGATGGTGAGTGCGGAGCCCCAGCCGTGCAGCACCGCAATCAGGCCGATGCGCGCCCCCAAATGCTGGGACCGGCGGCGGCGTTTTGGAGCGTCTCGGCGGCGGCCTTGAGTTGCAGGTCGTAGACCACGTCCTTGTTGGGGCCACGCCGCGAAAGTGATCAGATTGTCCGGTTCGTGAGAACCGACGCGGAACCAGCGCGTAGGCGATCTTCGGCATCCCGCAGCGGCCTCTGTCCGAGAACCGGTCCAACAAACTACCTGTCCGGAAAGCCATTGCCAGCGTGGGTTGACGGGCAGATTGCGGTCCGGCCGCCAGACGGCCCTTTGCCGGGCTCACCTCGGTCTCACTCTTTTCATGGATTCCGGGCGCCCACGCCTGACTTTCGTAACACCGCCGACCGGCTGCTGACGGAGTACCGCTCTGCCTCGCCGACTGCGATCGGGGCAACGCCGGCCGGCGCGGCTGTTCACCGTCTTCTCTCGCCTTGACGGAATCTGGACTCATCGATCGATCCCATCTGGACCTATGGGAATAGTCGGGTATGCCCGTAGGATCTATTGCTTATCCGAAATGTTCGCCGGCGCCTCGACGTGGGGCCTGTCTGCGGCGGCCGAACAGCGGGGCGCGTTTTTGAGCAAGCCATTGGGGGGCCGTGATGACCGCAGGGCTGATTTCCGACATCCGTTCCCGGATCGCGATGCCCGCCCGGCCGACCCGGGCCGGCCTGATCGCCGGGCTGCTCGGCAGCACGGCCTGGCTCGCCATGCCGGACCCGGTCGCCGCACAAGCCTGCAACATGGTCATGGCGGGGGGCGTCAACACCTGCACCTATTCCGGCAGCTCATCCACATGGGGCTTTCAGACCGGCTCTCCGGATGCACCGCCGATGTCGGTGGCATCGACCGGCAACATCACGATGGACGTGATGACCAATCAGGGGAACGGGCTGAATTTCGGTTCCTACGGACAGACCCTCTCCGATTTCCAAACCGGCGGTAACGTCCAGGGGCTTCTGTTGACCAATTCTGGATCCATCACGCTCAACGCCGGGTCATCGACGGGTGATGACGTCGCCGGCTTGCAGGCGACGCAGGCCGCCGGGGATGGCGGCAGTGGCGGCGGCTCGAGCATTGGCGCGAACGGTAGCGTGCCTGCGGGCGTGACCATCAACAACTCCGGAACGATCGACCTCAACCTGTCCGACATATCGGTCGGTGGAGGCGCGGCCGTCTGGGGGTCTGATGCCGGAGGAAGCGGAAATGGCCAAAACGGAGGGGCGGGCGGGCCATCCTCCGGTGTGTCGATCACGAACAGCGGCGCGATCACCGCCGATGTGAGCACCTATTCCGGCTTTGCCGGCATCCTCGCACAGTCGGCGGGCGGGGACGGCTATAACTACGTTAACAAGGGCGACGGTGGTGCCGCCGGACCTGCATCGGTCACCCTCACCCAAGGCAGCGACGTCGCCCTCCAGGTCAGCGGCACGCCGCCGAGCTCCCTTGGTTCGACTGGCGGCGTCGTTGCGACTGTCATCGGCGGCCAGGGCGGGGGAGGAGTCTGGGGCGGGGGCGGCCAAGAGGGCGGCGGAGGAGGAACAGCCGGCGCGGCGACGATCTCGATCACGGACGCGACTGTCAGTGTTGTATCCGGGCCAACATGCCCGGTCTCATGGCCTTGGCGCAAGGGGGGGACGGGGGCTTTGGCGCAGATGTCGACGGCGATTTTGGAGGCAACGCCGGTTGGGGCGGTTGGGGCGGTGGGCTCATTGGCAACGTCAGCATCATTCTCATCGGAACGTCTGTAAATTCCACCACTGTGACCACAACGGGTGACGGCTCGCCCGGTGTCTATGCCATCGGCCTCGGCGGCCAGGGCAACGACGGCGGCATGGTGAACGACGGCGCTCTTGGGCAGGGCATCGGTGGCTCTGGCGGCGCCGGCGGCGCGGCGCTGGGCGACCCGTCGGGCGGGAACCCGTTTTCCGTTTCAGTCTCGCTGGCCTCCGCGTCCATCAGCACGCAGGGCACGTCCGCTCCCGGAATCGTCGCCCAGTCCGAGGGCGGCGGTGGAGGAAACGGAACCGGTGGCGGCGCTCACGTAGCGGGCGGCGACGGCGGGAACGGTGGCGCAGCCGGCACGGTCGGCGTAACCGTCGATGCGAGCTCGACGATCCAGACCGCGGGAGACAATTCCGTCGGCATCCTGGCGCAGAGTCTCGGCGGCAGCGCTGGCGCAGCCGGAGCGGGCAGCAGCGGCGGCAGGGGCGGCACGGGCGGCGATTCGAGCACGGTGACGGTGACGAACGGCGGCACGGTCAGCACCGCCGGCCAGTCCGCCCATGGTATCGTCGTGCAGTCGCTGGCTGGAGGCGGTGGGGCCGGCGGGGCTTCCTTCTCCCTGTTCCACAGCGGCGGCGGCTCGGGGGCCGCGGGCGGAACATCCGGCGCCGTCGCCGTTACCGAAACCGGGTCGGTCGCGACCGGTGGAGCGAATGCGTTCGGCATTCTGCTTCAATCCGTCGGCGGCGGCGGCGGCGTCGGTGGCATCGCGGGTGACTCGATTTGGCAGGTTGGCGGCAGCGGCGGCTTTGCGGCTGACGGCAACGCGGTGACGTTCACGGGGGGTGGTGGCGACACCGCGGCCAGCATTTCGACCGCCGGCGTTTCCGCAACCGGAGTGCTGGGGCAGTCGATCGGGGGAGGCGGCGGCGATGGCGGCGTCGCGGCGGGTTTGGAAGTTGCCATCGGCGGATCCGGCGGTGCTGGCGGAAGCGGCGGCGAGGTCACCGCCAACTTGAATTCCCTCTCGGTGACGACACTCGGCGATAACGCCGCGGGCGTGGTCATGCAGTCGATCGGCGGCGGCGGCGGCAACGCCGGCAATGCCGGAGGCGTGGGGCTCTTCCTCGAGCTCTCGATTGGCGGGAGTGGTGGCAGCGGCAGCAATGGCGGCGACGTCACCATCAACTCGACCGGGGCGACGATCACGACCACCGGCTCGAAGGCGCTCGGCCTCGTGGCCCAGTCGATCGGCGGCGGCGGCGGCACCGGTGGTGCGGCCCTCGCCGGCTCGGTCGGCGCCGGATTTTCCTCCACGACCACGGTCGGCGGCTCCGGCGGCTCCGGCTCAAACGGCGGTGTGGCGCAAGCCACGGTGGTGGGTGGCCTGATCGCGACAGGGCAGAATCCATTTCTGGTCAACGGTGGCACCATGAGCGGGGGCTTGTGCACAACCTCAACTGGGGCGTCGTTTACCTGCAACCAGTTCCCGATCGACGCTTATGGTGCCGTGGTCCAGAGCATCGGCGGGGGCGGTGGGTTGGGCGGGTCGGCGCTGGCGCAGTCTGTCGCCATTGCCGTTCCGGTCACAGAGGCAGGCACTCAGTTCGGCATGGCGGTGTCTGTGGGGCTCGGCGGCAAAGGTGGCAGTGGCGGGCTGGGCGGGGAAGCGGACTTCTCCCTGTCGAATGGCGGCAAGATCAAGACGAGCGGCCAGGGTTCCACTGCCGTGCTGGTCCAGAGCATCGGCGGGGGCGGCGGCGCGGGAGGCGATTCCAGCGCGACGTCCACGGTCCTCGGATATGGCACCGACTCGGTGCCCGCGGGCGCCTCGTCGACGGGCGTGGAGATAAGTTACTCGCAGGGCGGCAATGGCGGCTCAGGCAGCGCGGGCGGCAATGTGAACGTCGCGATCGGCGGGACGATCACGTCCAACGGCAACGGCAACCCCGCGACGTTCACCGCCGACCCGTCCGGCAGCGCGCCGACCTCCATCACGACGTACAATGACTTCGCCGACGGCATTAAGGCGCAATCCATCGGCGGAGGTGGCGGCGACGCGGGATTCGGCAGCGGCAACACGCAGGATTTCGGCACCGGAAATACAGCCTCGCTCAGCTTGACCATGGGCTCCTCCGGCGGGACTGGCGCGACCGGCGGCGCTGTCACGGTCGGCCTCTATCCCGGAAACGGCATCACGACCTACGGTTCGGGATCCATCGGTATCGTCGCGCAATCGATTGGCGGGGGCGGCGGTGCATCTCAGGGCGGTTCCATCAATGTGACCGGGGGCAAGGAAATCCAGGGCACGACCTACAAGCCGGGGATGAAAATCAATCTCGGCACCTTGGGAAGCACACCCGCCAACGGCGGCGGCGGCGGCACTGTGACTGTCGATGTCGGTGCGCCCATCACGACCCATGGCGGTGACGCGACCGGTGTGCTGGTGCAATCGATCGGCGGCGGCGGCGGGCTTGGCGGCTCGGCGGGGGCCGACGCCTCGGCGGACAACCCGATCATTGCCGCTCTCAACGGGCAGGAAAGCCTGTTCAACAACATCCACGACTATCTCGGTAACGGCTCGACCACCATCGACCCCACGCTCGCCCTTTCCATCGGCGGCACCGGTGGCTCCGGCAATGTTGGCGGCCAAGCAACGGCGAATATCGCTTCCACCATCACGAGAAGCGGGGACTGGGCGAACGGCGTGATCGTCCAGTCGATTGGCGGCGGCGGCGGCAAAGGCGGCACGTCGGTCGCGACCGGCACGGGCGGCGTTCCCGAGGTGACGATCAATCTCGATATTGCCCTGGGCGGCGGGGGAGGCACAGGTGGAGAGGGAGGTGCGGCAACTGTCACTCCGGGGCCGGGCAATCCCTCGATCGGCACACAGGGTTTCGGCGCAACGGGCGTGATCGTCCAAAGCATCGGCGCTGGCGGCGGCATCGGCGGCGACGGAAGCGACGTCGCCACCGGCACCATCACGGTGGGCGGCGCCGTCCAGGGCAGCAGCAACAACGACAGCGCCGGCGGCAGCGGCAGCGGCGGCACCGCGACGTTCGACAGCTCGAATGCCAGCGTCGCCTGGATCAGCACCAGCGGCGATGCCGCGGATGGCGTGGTGCTGCAGTCGATCGGCGGCGGCGGCGGCATCGGCGGCGCCGGCTCTTCGTTCTGGTCGCAGAACAACCGGCCGCAGCTGCCAGGCGGATCTCCGCTGAAGCTCAATGCCGGCGGCGGCGGCAAAGCCAACGGCAGCGGCGGCACGGTCACCTTCGATTCCAGCAACGGCCCCGTCTCGATCTCCACGTCGGGCTACAACAGCTTCGGCGTCCTGGCGCAGAGCATCGGCGGCGGCGGTGGCCTCGTCAGCGCCAATTCCACCAACTCAACCCAGAATTCCAGCACCCCAACCCAGTACACTGAGGTTGGCGGACTGGGCACCGGCGACGGCGGCGCGGTCAATATAACCCTCGGCAACGGCAGCCAGATCAACACCTCTGGCACCGGCGCTTACGGCATCTTCGCCCAATCGGTGGGCGGCGGCGGCGGCGCCCTCCGGGTTCTCGGTGATCCGAGCGGTGCCCAGGTGCTGGCGACACGTTACATCAACGACCAGAGCCACACACCACAGTTCAACCCCTCTACCGGCAATGGCGGCGACGTGAATGTCACGATCAACCAGGGCGCTTCCATCTCCGTCTCCGGCTCGGGCTCGATCGGGATTTTCGCGCAGAGCGTCGGCGGCGGCGGCGGGCTGATCGCCAACGGCACCGGAAGCTTTGCGGGCGCGCCGCTGGCCGGTCAGGTCAGTGGTTCAGCCAAGGGTGGCCCCGTCTCGGTGACGGTGAACGATTCGGTCTCGGCCACGGGCCAAAACGGGATCGGGATCTTTGCCCAGACAGCGGGCTACGGAACTCCGACCGGGCAGGTGGATGTGCTGATCAACAACTACGACAATCAGGGCACCACCATATCTGGCGGTACGGGATCAGGCAGCGCGGGTGTCTGGATCGACACTCCGGCGAACGGTCCGGTGGCCTATGTCACCAACGATTGGGCGACGATCACCACAGCCGACGGAACCAGCGGCACGGCGATCACGGTGACCGGCGGCGGACAGATCGCCGTCGCCAACAATTCCGGCACCATCGACGGCACCACCATGAACGGCACCATTACCGGCTCCATCTACACCAATGGCGGTCAGGTCGACGGCAACGGCACCTTCAATGCCGGTCCGATGATGGAGGCCGCGAACGTCGTCACCAGCGGCACCTTCAATCTCGGTATGCCGGGAGAGCTGCGGGCCACCAGGGTGACGGGGAATTTCGTCCAGACCGGGGAAGGCCGGCTGGGCGTGACCGTCGACTCGCTCAACAAGACCGCCGGCCACCTGCAGGTCGATGGCAACGCGACGCTCGACGGCAAGATCGTGCCGACGGCGCTGACGCTCTTGCCCGGTGCGCTGCCGGTGGTCACCGCGGGACATCTCGTCTCCACGGCCGATGGGGCGAATCCGCTGCTGTTCCACTGGGACACGGCGCAGTCCGGCAACACCCTGTCGATCGCGCCGCGCTCGAACTTCAAGCCCGGCGGCGTGGCCCTGAACGACAGCCAGGCCTCGCTGGCCGGCTATTACGGCCGGGCCTGGGACAACGCGGACAAGGCCTTCGCCACCCGCTTCGCCGAGCTGTCGCGGATCAGTGACGGCAGCGACTACAAGGCGGCGCTCGACGCCTGGTCGAGCAAGGCGACGCATGCCCAGTCGATCGCGCTGGCCAATTCGGCCGGCACCATCCTGGGCGCGGCGATGAGCTGCCCGGTCTTCGTCGACGACACCGTGCTGCTGGGCGAGGACAACTGCGTCTGGGCCAAGGTGACCGGGCGCTGGACCGACCAGTCCTCCACCCGCGACACCCAGGGCTACTACGTCTCGGGCACGACCTACCGGATCGGCGCCCAGCACGAGATCGCCCCCGACTGGTATCTCGGCGCCTCCTTCGGCTTCGGCCAGAGCTGGGCGACCATGGAGGGCGGCTCCTCCGGCGACGGCGACACCTATGACGGCTCGGTCACAGTGAAACGCGTCATGGGGCCGTGGCAGTTCGCCGGGTCGGTCGCCTTCGCCGGTGGCTCGTTCGAGGCCAACCGGCGGGTCGACATCCCCGGCATCGCCAGCGAGACGCTGAAGAGCGACCCCGGCATCTTCCTGGCCGGCGGCCGGCTGCGCGCCGCCTATGAGTTCGCCTTCGATGACTGGTACATCCGGCCCTATGGCGATCTCGACGTGGTCTACACCGACCTGCCCGGCTTCACGGAGAAGGGGGATGACCTCTATGCGCTGGATGTGCGCGGCAGCAGCAAGGCCGGCGTGGCGCTGTCGCCGATGGTGGAGTTCGGCGGCCGGCTGGACCTGGATGCGCAGTCGACCCTGCGGGCCTATGCCGCGTTCGGCATGAGCTACCTGCCGGACAACACCCGGACGATCCATTCCAGCTTCGTCGGGGCGTCCTCGGCGAACGGCACCTTCAGCGACCACATCGACTCGCCGGAGGTGCTGGGCCGGATCGATGTCGGGCTGCAGCTGTTCCGGGCCGGCGGCTTCGAGCTGAAGGGCGAGTACACCGCCGATATCGGCGGCTCGTTCCTGAGCCAGTCCGCCAGCGCCCGGGCCGCCTATCACTTCTGACGGCGAGGGCATCAGTGATGGCCGGATCGCGGGACCGACAGACCCGCGGTCCGGCCAGGCACGTAGGCAAGTTCGTCCAATGCTCGGTACCGGCTGAGTGATTCCCTGCAATTGAGGCAGGGGTCCGGCGGTTCGCCCGCTCCTAGATGTTTTCCAGTATGTCCGCTTGTCCCGAGGGTCCGGACGTCCACTCGTCGAACGCAAGCAACTGCTTCCCGTCCAATTCGGCTGCCCGCCACGACCAAAATGCAGGTCGCTGAGAGGCAACAGCGGTTGTTCGGGTCACGGTCCGTCAAACGGACCTGATCCGGACAGTGCCGCACAGACCTCTGAAGGAACAAGGGACCAAGCGGTCGCTGGCGCCATCGAGCTGTACCTCCCGCGATCCTGCTACCGTCGGCAGCCGTGCCGGAACTGAACCTGCGCCAGGCCGCCCGCCGCTTCTGTTACGGCGCGCGTTCTCGTCCACATCCAGGTGCGCAGCAATACGATCGCCCAGCCGGAAGTTGGCCTTGTTCAGGAGCTCCCCGTGAACTTCTGAACGCCTAAGTCCCCGTTCCGCTTCCGACTGCGAGTCTGTCCCACTCGGACGCGCTTGGGCGGATTGCCGATAGAATCTCCGAAATCGACGTATTTGCGAGCTCGACCGAAGCATCGGGGTGCAGACGCCGAAACTCCTGCAACGCGGCATCGCAAGCGCTCCACTCGTCGGCACGGCCATTCCGGCTTCGCAAATACGCGTTGAGCACCCGAGTTTCGGTCGTCAGACGCCGGTTCATGCCGGTCCACCGATTCGTAATGTAAATCCGATCTCAGTCGCCTCTCGCCCGCGACTCGACTGCGATCGCGCGTCCGCAGGGGAAGCAGAAACCAAATACCGCGCTCTCATTACTTGCCCTCCTCGACCGCGAGGATGTAAATCAGACCAATGTTCTGCTGCGCCAGGCCGTGCAACCTCTTCCCAGCTACTGCGGCTCAATCCTGAATGGCTAAGCTGAGAACGGCCCGTGCCATGCCGAGTGTCGTCCGGCGTCGTGGTCCACGCTCGCCCTGTGCGGACTCCATGAACGGAATGAGCCGATCAGGCGTGCATCGCCCGGCACATCCAGCTCGGAATCAGATCCCGATACCGAGCAATCACTGCAAGGCAAGCCGATCGCAGCTCATAGCTGATGCTGTCCGCATCGTCGCTTGATTCCTCGGCCAATGCGAGTAAAAGCCGTTCGATCTCAAGCAACTGTATGGAGCGTTGTTCCTGTGTCACCGCTCCTTCTCCACGCCTGGGATCCAGGATGGCATCGTAAATGTGGTCGAGCCAATCAGCGAGCGCGTCGGCACTTTCCAGCACCGCTGTACCACCATCGATGCGTCGAAATGCTATGGCAGGTTCGATACGGGTGATGCCGTTCACGCGCGATCTCCTCACCCCCAGAGGTGATGATTTCGTCCTCCCCCTACGAAAAGCATCTCAGCTTGCAGAGTAGCTCACAAGAGGAACAAACGGAGTGCAGCGCAAAAACTTCACGGAAGAACAATCGTACGAGGAATTGGCAAAGACCCGATCCCGCCAGAGTAGATGTTCCGAGCCGGCGTTGAACGATAATTGTTAGGAGACTCAAGTCTCGTCGCCTTTGCCGGCATTGGCGTACTCCTGCCGGTGATCCGTGCGAGACGATATTCTCCAGCCGCTGAGCATCAGGGGCGATGACGGGTCTGATCACCTCGCGCGGCAGGAAACGGCGCCGAGACCCAATCATCCGATGATCATCAGGTCCCTTCGACGGCTCGGCTAAGCCTCATGAACGGATGGAGTAGAATCCGGGAGGGTCGCTCGCCGGGAAGGACTCGTCGGACGCCTCGTCCACCTTGTCCCATCCGGCCGGCGGGTCGCGCATGGATTCCGGGCCGGCGGGCCGCTGGTCGGTGGTGCCGGCGGGAATGGCCGGGTCTGGCCCGAAGCGCTCGTCTCGAAGCGCCGGGTGTTGGCGCCTTTCGGTTCCGACTCGCGGTCCCCGAGCCTTCAGGAGGGCAAGCCCACAGAGGGCGAGCGATGCCGCCGAAACGAGCGTCAAGGCGGTTCGCGTGCGCATCGGTCGCCTCACTCGCTTTCCCCACTTTGCCTGCTGGCGCAGGCGCAGCCAATGCCGTCGCCTCATGTGGAGAACATGGCTGGACCGAGGATCGTTTCCAGCAAAAGGCAGGACGCGCCTGATTGATGTGCCGCACAAGCACTCGGGCTGAGCCAGGGCCGGGAACTATACGGCCGGCGTCATATTGTTCTACGAGGGCCCGGAGCCCAGGCACGGGACGTGTCAGATGGCGAGAGAGACACCGAGCGGAAGACCGCATGCCGACGCGGCGCCAAGCACGGCCGCGGTGTTCGGACATCCGATCCATCCCATGCTGATTCCCTTTCCCCTTGCTCTTCTGGTCAGCGCACTCGCCACCGACCTCGCCTTCTGGGGCACAGGTGATCTGTTTTGGGCGCGGGCCTCGTTGTGGCTGGTGGGGGCCGGCATGGTGACGGGCCTGGCCGCCGCCGTCTTCGGCCTGACCGACTTCCTCACCATCGCCCGGGCTCGACAGCATGCGCTGGGCTGGCTTCACTTCCTCGGCAATGTGGCCGCCCTCGGGCTCTCATTGGTGAGCTGGCTGTTCCGGCTCGGCGATGCGGCGGCCGCCGTCCTGCCCTGGGGTCTTGTCCTCTCCGCCGTCGTGGCCGCGACCCTCGGCGTCACCGGTTGGGCGGGTGGGGAACTCTCCTATCGCCACCGGATCGGCGTGACCGAGGAACACTAGCCGTTCGATCCCGGAGACCTTCCGGCCGAGAGGATGCAACCAGCCGCCCCGTGCAGAACGGAGGAGCACCATTGGGAGAACCTGTCGATCCGCGGCTCCAATACTCTGGCCAATCGTCGATACGGGGCCGGAGTCAATCAGATCCGGCCGAGGCGCTCATCGGCGCGATCGCCGGCGTGGTCGCCACGACGGCCATGACGCTGGCTGCGGACGCCTTGTTTCGGCGATTGCCGGAGGCGGAGCGCTACCCGTTGCCGCCGCGAGAGCTGACCGAGCAGGTCGCCGCCATGGCCGGTGTCCGGGATCGTCTGGACGAGCCGAACCTGCAGGCGGCGACACTCGCGAGCCATTTCGGATTCGGAGCCGCCGTCGGCGCGCTCTATGGCTGGTTCCTCCTCCGAGCACATCCGCTGCCCATGGTCGGCGGCACTGCCTACGGCCTCTTCGTTTGGACGGCGAGCTATCTCGGTTGGGTGCCGGCGCTGGGATGGCTGCGGCCCGCCACGAAGCATCCGGCCCGCCGGAACGCGCTCATGATCGCGGCACATGTCGTGTGGGGGGCGACACTCGGACTGGTGGCCGACCGCCTCGCGCGGGCGCTGAGACCTATTGCAGGGGGCGCCTCGCACGATCGCTGATGGGGAAACTGCCGGCTGGACGGAGGTCCGCACGCCATCGCCTCACGCCGCCAACTCGGTGAAGCGCACGAGGTGCTCGGTTCCGATCTCCCCGAGAATGTCCTGGAACTGCTTGAGCGTGAGCGGGCCGGGCAGTGGGTAGCGCGACGGGATCGATCGCATCTCCCTATTGTAGCGCGTCAGGGTACCGAAATCGCTCGGGAACAGGGCCTCATTGGTGCCGATGAAGGAGGCGCTTCGCCGGGCCTGCCGCAGGATCTCTCGCCACCCTTCGATCGGCACCAGGCCGATGCTCTCGAGCCCATGCGAGAACAGCATCAGATGCAGGTGGTCGAATTTTTCCGAATGGTCGAGATAGCGTCGCAGCCAGTCCGCCGACGGCTCCATGTTGAACTTCATCCAGAACGGCACCGAGCCCGTGCGCAGGGCCCAGTGCGGCTCCAGCAGGATGAAGGACTCCCCCAGCAGCCGATTGGCCGGGAGGCCACGCCGACGGTACCACCAGCGGTAGAGGTCGGACACCAGCGGGCTCAGGTGTTCCGGTTCCTCAAAGAGGACGCGGACGACGCGGAGTCGGTGCCGATGCGCCAGCTGTTCGATCTCCTCGCGCAGCGCGGGCTCGAAGCCCCATTCCGCCTCAGGGCTCTCGCCGTCAGGCGATGGCGGATCCCAGCGCCGGAGCGGCGAGCCATATCGGCGGAGGTAATCCTCTGTCCGCTCGCTCCCCTGGAAGTAATCCTCCGGCGTGGCCCCGCCGAGCGCCCCGAATTGAATGACATAGCGATCGTCGACCCGCGTCGTCGGCCAGCGTCTCTGGCACTCGACGACGAAGATCGTCCCGCCCGGTTCCAACCGGCGCTCCAGGAAATCGCGATAGGCCGGCGGCAGCCGGCGGTACTTCCATCGGAAATAGGTGATGAACCGAAGCGGCAGTCGGTCCTGGTTGGGATCGTGCATCTGGTGCAGCTGCACGTCCGGGTTCCCCGCCAGCAGCCGCAGCGCCGCCTCCCGTGCCGTCTCCAACCCATGCCGCGGATCGTCCGGATCGGCCTCGCTCTGGCGCACTGGTGTCATGAAGGTCTGCGGCAGCCAGGGTACGCCAAGAGCTGCACAGAGATGCACGAGCGCGCCGCTGGAAGACCCGATCATCACGGCCGGGTACGGGCGCGGCGGGTAGAGCCTGGTCGTCCACTGGGCGATCGCCGCCGTGCTCACCCGTCCGATCAAGCGTCGGGCGATGCCTTCACCGCCGGCGCTGGCGGCGAACACGCTGGTGCGCAGATTCCGCGGCAGCCGTTCGGACAGGGGCACGATGGCCTCCAGAAACCGGGGCTGGCCGAGCGCCGGAAAGTCCTTGCGCCCGAGAAACCGCGCCGTGGCGCGCAGCATGGCGCTCGCGGAATCGAAGTTGGCGATGCCGTAGAGCTTCATCGTTCCGAGCGCGACCGCCGTGCGCATCGAGCGCCGGCGGCTGTGCATCGATCCGGCCGCGGAGCGCATGCCGCCGCACCGAAGCCCGTGGCTCCGCAGATGTCTAGGATCGCCATCGACGCGAGACGGCCATGCCGACCGGAATGGCGACCAATCCCAATCCGGCGGCGAGCAGGGGCCGCCAGGACGCCGTGGTCGAGGCCGTCCGCCAGCCGCCGCTCACGGAGCGTCCGTCATGCATCGGTTCGAACAGGTTGCCCGGGGTAGCTTCGGTGGGACGATCCCCGAGATGGCTTCTTTCCACCATTGAGGCCAGCATCCGCTCGGTGAGCCCGGGCGCGACCGTCTTTTCGAACGCGATCAGACGGCCGGAATTGCCGACGAAGATCTCCCGTTGCGGATGTCGGGCCAGGCCAGCGATGGCGGCGGCCACTCGGGCGGCGCTGTAGACCGGGGGGATCGGCCGGATCGCGCGGCCGGTATAGTTGGCCGCATGCTGGAAGATCGGCGTGTCGATCGAGGCGGGAAGCAGGGTGCAGACGTGGATGCCGGGCGCGTCGAACAGCTCCTGCCGCAAGCATTCGCCAAGCCCTCGAATGGCGAACTTGCTCAGCACATAGGCGCTGGTATAGGACTGTCCCGCATAGGCGACCATCGACGCGTTGTTGATGAGGACGCCGTGGCCCTGTTCGCGGAAATGGGG
>NZ_JAHVDK010000039.1:0-57961 GCF_051487185.1 Inquilinus limosus | reverse complement strand
CGCCTTGGCCGGGAACCAATAGGTCATGAACAGGATCGCACCGGGGATGAAGCCGTCCGCGGCACCGGCGCCTGGGTCGGCCCCGCGGCCGCCGGCTCCGGCGCGTCGAGGTCGCGGGGGCGGATCTGGGGCTTGGGCGCCTGGAACGGCGCCCGCGGCAGCGCCGCCACCTGGGTTTCCACCGGCGCCTTGCCGGCATCGGGCGCAGCGTCGGGAGCCGCCCGGCGGGCGGGGGCCGCGGCCCCGGCCTCCTCCACGCCCTCATCCTCCGAATTCTGGACCGGACGCGACTGGGCCACCACCTTCGGCCGCACCACCGGCTCCGCCGGCGCCGCTTCGACCGGCGCGGCCTGGGCGGCCTCGATTGAGGCGTTCAGCGCCCAGCGCTGGACGCCGATGCGGCACCCCACCGCCTGGCCTTCCTGGCCCTGGCGGCCGATGCGGAAGACGCGGCAGATGCGCGGGGAGGTCTGAGTCTTGAGCACGGTGACCGAGAGGCCCGAGGGCAGACGCTTGGTCGCATTGGTCCGCTCGGTCTCGAGGATGCGCTGCAGCGCCCGCATGTCGTCGGCCGACAGGCTGCCGAGGTCCGGCGCCGCGGCGGCCGGCCAGGCCAGGGCGAGCAGCAGCAGCGCCGCCCCGCCCGTCGTCGCGATCCGCCCGATCCCAACCTGCCGCACCCGCTATTCCTCCATTCCGGACCGCCGGCCTCGACGCCGAGGCCGTGATCGGGCCCCAAACTAAGCCTTCCGGCGGACGGTTGCACCCCCATCCTGCGCGCGCCCCGGGGCGGGCCGCCGCGGGACCGCCGTTTTCCGGGCGCGGAACATGCTTTACACCAGGAGACGATGAGCCTGCTCGACCGAATCCGCACCTGCACCACCCATGATCCGGCCCGGCTTCGCCCCTGGCGGATCGGCGACACCATCGCCGGCTGGGTCACCCCGCCGATGGCCGCGCTGTTCGACCGGCGGCCCGGCCCGCTGCGGCCGGAGGGCCGCGGCTGGCGGCTGGACGACCGCCTGGCCGGGCCGGAGGCGCGGACCCAGGCGCTGGAGGAGGTCACCGACCGGCTGATCGAGGCCGGGCTGGTGCGCAAGCGGCGCGACGAGCCCTATCCGGTGCTGGCGGAATGGGGCGCGCCGCTGCTGGCCACGGTCGACCGCAGCGCGGCGGTGGCGCTGGGCATCAAGTCCTTCGGCGTCCATCTCAACGGCCTGGTCGATGCGGCGGACGGTCCGCTGCTGTGGATCGCCCGGCGCGCGGCCGACCGGGCGCTGGCGCCCGGCAAGCTCGACAACATCGTCGCCGGCGGCCAGCCGGCCGGGCTGAGCCTGACCGAGAACGTGGTCAAGGAATGCGCCGAGGAGGCCGCGATCCCGCCGGAGCTGGCTCGGCGGGCCGTGCCGGCCGGCGCCATCACCTACATGATGGAGACGGCGGAAGGGCTGCGCCGGGACACGCTGTTCGTCTACGACCTGGCGCTGGCGCCCGACTTCACGCCGCGCAACACCGACGGCGAGGTCGACGGCTTCCGGCGCTGGCCGCTGCCGGCGGTGCTGGAGCGGGTGCGCGACACCGAGGAGTTCAAGTTCAACGTCGCCCTGGTGATCATCGATCTGGCGCTCCGGCGCGGGTTCGTGGGGCCGGAGGAACCGGACTATCTGGAGCTGTGCCGCGGCCTGCGCGGACCGACGGATCTGTCCGCCGAAAGCGGGCTCGACTAAGCGGAACAAAGCGCGCCGCATGGCGTTCAACAACCAATGTCGCCCCCGGGAGATCCCATGCGAATCCTGCCATTCGCCCTCGCCCTCGGACTGGCCCTTCCGGTCGCCGCCTGCGGCGGCAGCAGCCGCACGCCGCCCCCCGTCGGGGGAACGACCACGGGGCAGGAGCTGATCGACCTGGACAACGCCTATCGCCAGGGCGCGATCACCCAGGACGAGTACGAGGAGCAGCGGGAGAAGATCCTGGAGCGGTAGGCCTTAGCCCCGGCTACAGCCGCCCGCGATACACCACGAAGCCCGAGCGGTCGGCCACCTGGTCGTAGAGCCCCATGGCGGTCTGGTTGGTCTCGTGCGTCTGCCAGTAGACGCGGGTGACGCCGGCGGCCCGGGCCTGGTCGTAGACGCCGTGGATCAGGGCCTTGCCGATTCCCCGGCTGCGCGCCGCCGGGCTGGTGAACAGGTCCTGCAGATAGCAGGTCGGCCCCAGCATGGTGGTGCTGCGGTGGAACAGGTAATGCGCCAGGCCCAGCAGCCGGCCGTCGGCCTCCGCCACCAGCGCATGCACCGGCTCATAGGCGTCGAAGAAGCGGGCCCAGGTGGCCTTCGTGATCTCGGCCGGCAGCGCGGTCTCGCCGGCGCGGCCGTAGAACTCGTTGTAACCGTCCCAGAGCGGCAGCCACTGGTCGAAATCGGTCGGGCGGACGAAGCGGACGATCGGTGCGGCGGACATCTCGGCTCCGGACTCGGTGGGTGTCTCCGGCCGATGCTAATCCGGAAACCCCGCCAGCGCCCGCACCTCGGCGGCGGACCTGCCCTGCGCCCGATACGCGCGGATCGACGCCGCGTCGCTGCGCTTGGCCAGGCGCTTGCCCGCGGCGTCGGTCAAGAGGCCGTGGTGGCGCCAGACCGGCACGCGGTAGCCCAGCAGCGCCTGCAGCAGGCGGTGGACATGCGTGGCCTCGAACAGGTCGAGGCCGCGGGTGACCACGGTGACGCCCTGGATCTCGTCGTCCACCGTCACCGCGAGGTGATAGCTGGTCGGCGTGTCCTTGCGCGCCAGCACCACGTCGCCCAGCCGCTCCGGCCGCGCCGCCTGCTCGCCGGCGAGCTCGTCGGTCCAGGACAGCGGGCCGCTGCGCCGCATCGCCTCGGCCATGTCGAGCCGCAGGGCATAAGGCCGCCCCTCGGCCAGGCGGTCGGCGCGCTCTTGCGGCGACAGCCGGCGGCAGGTGCCGGGGTAGAGCGGCACGCCCTCCGGCGTGTCGGCCGGGCCGTGCGGTGCGCTCTGCATCGCCGCGATCTCGGCCTGAATCTCGCGCCGGGTGCAGAAGCAGGGATAGATCAGCCCCTGCCCTTCCAGCACCGCCAGCGCCGCGCGATAGTCGTCCCAATGCTCCGACTGGCGCCGCACCGGCCCGTCCCAATCGAGGCCGAGCCAAGCCAGGTCCTCCAGGATCGCCGTCTCGAGTTCCGGCCGGCAGCGGCCCTGGTCGATGTCCTCGATCCGCAGCAGGAAACGGCCGCCCGCCTCGCGCGCCCGGCGCCAGCCGGCCAGCGCCGAATGGGCGTGGCCGAGATGCAGGAAGCCGGTCGGGCTGGGGGCGAAGCGGGTGACGACGGTCATGCGGGAACAGGCGATGCCGCACATTGCGGCTTCTGCGAATGATCGGAACGGGACGGCCAGATCATAGCAACGGTCAGCCTCACACTGTCTGCCAAGCACGTCCTCGATGCAGTCTGGGCAACTACCATTGGTTTGCCTGTATTTGGAAACGATTTGTTAATTGACGGCCACCGGGTCAACGACTGATTATCGGCAGGTACTAAACTTGGCTGGGATAGTTCGGAATCTAAGTTTTTGGCGCACCGATACCCGCAAGATATGTCGACGCAACGGCCGATCCACTGAAACAGGCCGCACAACACCCCGCTCCCGTGGCCCGCAATCTGACGGCCACAAACCTCTAAGCCCACGAATCTTCATCTGACTACCGAACATCCTCCTGTGGTCGGTCCGACCGGCCGCGGATATGTCCCCGACACATCTCTGGAGATGACCATGGCTCTGGATGCCGCTGACGTCAAAGTCCTCTCGGATACATCCAAACTGACGGTCCCGGAGGGCACGGATCCGACTTATGTCAGCGTGATGGGTTATGCCTCGCAAGGTGACGGCGGCGGTGGCTTCTTTGTCTGGGACGCCCACTCGACCGCGCCGGCCGATGACGGCATGGTTTTCAATCCTAGCAGCGATCCCGATGCCGAAGGCCGCTGGTTGCGCCTGCTGGACAGCAATGTCATCCAAGCGCAGCAGTTCGGGGCCGTCGGCAACGGGGCGCCGACCTCGGATGACGGACCGGCTCTCGCCTCGATGCTGGACTACGCCGCGGCGAGGATCGATGCTGGCAACCCTGTCGAGGTCTCGATCATCGGCAAATTCAGGACGACGCGTTCGCTGACGTTCAAGCGGCCTTTCATGTCCGTCAGGTTCGACGCGACGATCATCGCAGCCGCCGAGACCAGCTCGTTCACCAATGTCCCGGATTGGAACGGCGCTGCGAGCTCGGTCGATGGCACGCCTGTCAAATGCGTCCTCGACAATCGCCGGGGCGGTCAGTCCAACTTCAACGGCACTGTTCTGGTGCAGAGCGAGACGGCGACATCGGGCGCCGGTCTGGCAGCCTACGGCGCCAGCTGGGGAATCCTGACCACGCCGGACGGAACGACGGTTCCGAACATCCCCGGTATGGGCGGAAGCAACAGCAGTTGGGACGCAATCCACACGCAGGGGCTGGACTACGCGATCTACACCCCAGACCAGGGCACGATCTGGAACAAAGGCCAGACCTACGCCCCCGGCACCGTCGTATCCCACAACCGACGCGTTTATGTCTCCTCGGGCGCCGCGGCAGCCGCCGCCGACGCGCCAAGATACGTCATGAACAGAGCCTCCTATCTGGAGTACCTGCTCAACTACGAAGTGGATCCCACGCCCGACAACCAGTTCCTGCCCGATGGGCAGTTGAAGGACTCAAACAGCAAAGACCCGGTGGTGGTCCGCCATTCGGCAGGTCGCTTCGTCCTGGATGGGTGGTTCGTCGTCCACGACGGGCGCACATACCGCGTCACGCTCGATGCCGGCATGAGCAGCTATCAGCTCAATCCGACACCGCCCACGCATGTCGGCAACATCAGGGTCGGCGCTAACGACCACATCGGCTGGCAATATCTCCGCACCACGGCTTACTGCGCGGCCGGCGTGGGAATGACCGTGCGGAAGCTCTTCGCCAGATCGTCGAAGAACGCGATCCGGTCCCAGTTGACCGCCACGGACGATTGCTTTCTGGCATCGGTCCGCGTCCAGGAATCGAAAGCCGAGGCGCTCTGGATCGCCGGGGGCTTTCTCAACATCGGATCTCTGTTCGCCTCGGCCGGACCGCAGGTCGCCGCCTACGCCGCCCAGGATGCGGACGGCAACGTCGTCAACCAGGGATCGCCTTGGGGACAGAATTTCGGCGAGTTGCTGATCGGCAACGCCTATATCGCCGGCGAGTGGGAGCGCGGCCTGATTCTCGGTCAGGCCAGCACGACCCGAATGACCATCGAACCGGATTCCGACTACAAGGCTGCGTCGGGGGCGCTGGTGGAGCTTCATCCCGCGGCCACCAGTGTCACCGCGGACATCCTGTTCCGCGATGAAGTCGTCGAGATCGCCCGCAACAGCGACTACCTGCTGGTCGATGGGTCTGTCGCGCTGGCGGAGAACACGATTTTGACCTGGCAAGGCGGTTTTGCCCGGATTCTGTCCGTGCTGAAACCGGCAACCGGACCGCAATTCGTGGTGGTGCGGCCAGGCCCGGGCATGGTTGTCCCACCCGATGGCGGGGTCGCGCTCAAGGTTGGCGACGACGAGGTCGGTCAAACGGTCGCCAAGACCTATCGCACGCTGCTGGCAGCCGGCTTGGTCGGCGTCTGCGACATCAACCTGGCGCAACGGCCCGCAATCCTTGCGCGGCAGATTCGGGTCCGGTCCCCGCATCGCATTGCCGCCGCGATGCCCTTCAGGCTGGTCCGCAGCATCACCTTGCCGAATATCCTCAGCCAGGATCTGTTCATCGCCGAGACTCCGGACACGTCGCAGGGGACACTGTACCGCCTGTCGAACAGTGCGCTGGTCGCGATGAGCCGGGACGGAATCTATGATCGGGGTGCGACCGGCAGGAAAGTTCCGATCCTGCTTGAGAACGGCAGGCACCAATCGTTCAGCCTGATCACGAACGGGCAGTTGATGCTGCCGAGCGCTTCCAGCACTGATCCGGACTCCCTGACGACCTACTCTCCACCTGGCGCAGAACTGTACCTGAGGATCACCAACCCTGCAGCGGGCGTCGGCGGGCAACCCTTCTTCGCCCAAGCCACGACGGGCCACCCGCCGGTAACCTGGCGGGGCGGGACGCCACCGGCCTGGGGTACTGGCCCCGTCGACCTCTATCTGTGGACGCCGGACGGCACCGTATGGTTCGGAATTGTCCTCGGTTCTGCCCCGGACGTGCGGTCCGGGACCGTGGATCCAGGGACAGCCGGCATCATTCCACGATGGATCGGAGACGAATATCTGAACACAACGACAAAGGCCTGGTGGAAAGCTGCTGGCACGGCCAGCGCCGATTGGCGGGCGCTCAGCTGAGCCGGCATGGCGGCACGTCCGGTTGACACAACCGGCGCCAGCCGAGATGCGGGAAGCCGGTCGGGCTGGGGGCGAAGCGGGTCACGACGGTCATGCGGGAACAGAGAAGGAGTCCCCGCCGCCGCGTCAGGCCCGCGGCCGCACTAGGCTGCGGCGGCCATCAGGCGAGGTCCGGCCGGCGCCGCCAGGGGCCGCGGCAGGATGGCGACGGACAGGGCCGGGATCAGCGGCCGCAGCATGGCCATCAGCTCGATCCGGAGCCGTTCGATGGCGGCCACTGAAATCTCCTGCGCGCAGCCCAGCTCGATCTCGACATAGACCACCCCGCCCGCCCGGCGGGTGCGGATGACGCCGGGATCGCCGAAGCCGCCGGCGCAGCGGGCCAGCGCGGCCGCCAGCGGCCGGCGCACGTCCTCGCCGCAGGCGGCATCGATCAGCTCGCCGATGCTGCTGCGGATGATCTGGACCGCCCAGAACGCCATGGACAAGGCCACCAGCAGGCTGGCGACCGGGTCGATATAGGGGCCGATCGCTGTGTCGCGGAACAGCACGGCGCCGCCGAGGGCCGCCGCCATCAGCAGGTTCGAGGTCACCTTGTCGATGAACAGGCGGATCTGCGACTGCACCAGCGGCGACGGGTCGTGCCGCCGCTGCGCGCGGTAACGCAGCAGGATGGCGCCGTTGACCAGGCCATAGACCAGGTTGATCGCCAGGCCGGCGAAGACGCCGCTGCCCGCGACCGCGGCGCCGCCCTGCCAGAGCCGCAGCGCCGCCAGGGTGGTGACGAGGCAGAGCGAGGCGACCATGAACACCCCGACCACGGCGCTGGCCAGGCTCTCCAGCTTGCCGGTGCCGTAGTCGAGCCCCGCCGGCCGCTCGGCCAGCGCCCGCCGCGCCACGATCCAGGCCACCAGCACGCAGGCGGTGTCGAGCACGGTCAGCAGCAGGTCGGCGGCCAAGGCCAGGGAGTTCGAGGCCAGGACGGACCAGGCGGTGACGGCCAGCGTCGGGATCACCGCCAGCACGGCGACCCGTGCCGTCCGCTCCCGCTGCCGCGCCGACGCCGTGCCGTCCACCGCGGGCTCCACCTGGATGCACGCCGTTCCCTCGACCACCGCCATGATCGCCTCCCCCCGATGCCGCCGCCCCGGTCGGGCCGGGACTGGCGTCGCGCTGCAGGAACGGCCCCAATCTATCCAGCCGCGCATAACCCGGTAGGTCCAGATGGGGGTAACCGGTGGTGCCAGATGCCCTCCCGATGGGTCCAGATCCCATTTTTCCATGAGTCCAGATGCCCGTCCGGGGCCGACAGACGTGAAGGCGCCTGGTTGACAGGCCGGGCGGGGGTCGGGACAGATGGCGCATGGACACGATGCGCCCCCTCTTCGGCCCCCGCCTCGCCCCGGCCAGCGGCCGCGCCCCCAAGGCCCTGATCGTCCTACTGCACGGCGTCGGGGCCGACGGCCAGGACCTGATCGGCCTGGCGCCCTACTGGGCCCAGCAGCTGCCCGAGGCCGAGTTCCTGGCGCCGGACGGGCCCGAGCCTTGCGACATGGCGCCGTTCGGCCGGCAATGGTTCAGCCTGCAGGACCGGACGGCGTCAGTGATGGAGACGGGGTTGCAGGTCACGGTGCCGGTCCTGAACGGCTTCCTCGACCAGGCTCTGGCCGAGCGCGGCCTGACCGACGCCGACCTGGCGCTGGTCGGCTTCAGCCAGGGCACCATGACCTCGCTCTACACCGCGCTGCGCCGGCCGCGACCCTGCGCCGCGGTGATCGGCTATTCCGGCGCGCTGCTGGGCGCGTCGACCCTGGCCCGCGACATCCGCTCGCGCCCGCCGGTGCTGCTGGTGCATGGCGAGGAGGACCCGGTGGTGCCCTTCGCCGCCATGGCCGCGGCGGCCCAGGCGCTGCAAGGCGCCGGGGTGGCGGTGGAGACCCTGGCGCGCCCCGGCCTCGGCCATGGCATCGATCCGGAGGGCCTCGCCGCCGGCCTCGCTGCGCTGCGCCGGCACCTGCCCCAGACGGCGGAGCGGAGCGGCGTGACGAGATCGTGACATTTCCTGGGGTTTGGGCGCAGGATATTGCGTCAAGCGGGTTTCTGCGTATATCCATGGCGCATCCGCGGCCCCGCGGGACACGAGGTGATGGCGAAGGAGTGGGATGGTGTCTCCCCCACCCGACAGTTGCCCGGCACTCGTCCTCAACGCTGACTTCCGTCCGTTGAGCTACTTCCCGCTGTCCCTGTGGCCCTGGTACGAGGCGATCAAGGCGGTCTTCCTCGACCGGGTGAACATCATCGCCGAATACGACCGGGTGGTGCGCAGCCCCTCCTTCGAGATGCGGCTGCCCAGCGTCATCTCGCTGAAGGAGTACATCCCCTCGGCGCGGCGGCCGGCCTTCACCCGGTTCAACGTGTTCCTGCGCGACCGCTTCAGCTGCCAGTACTGCGGCGGGCGTTTCCCGTCGCAGGAGCTGACCTTCGACCACGTCATCCCGCGCTCCCGCGGCGGGCGCACCAGCTGGACCAACGTGGTCGCGGCCTGTTCCGTCTGCAACCTGCGCAAGGGGCACCAGATGCCCGACCACTGCGGCATGCATCCTTTGACGCCGCCGCAGCAGCCGACGACCTACGAGCTTCAGGAGAATGGGCGGGCTTTCCCGCCCAATTTCCTTCATCAGAGCTGGCGCGACTTCCTGTACTGGGACACCGAGCTGGAGCACTGAGGCCGGTTCGGTCGCCGTCTCCTACTGCGCCCAGGGCATCACCGGAACCGCCGAGACGCTGTTCATCGGCGAGCCATCAATCAGCTTGGTCGAATAGGACAGGTAGACCAGCGTGTTGCGCGGCCGGTCATACATCCGCACCACCTGCGTCTCCTTGAACAGGATCGAGGTCGAGCTATCGAACACCTCCTTCTGCCGGTCGATGCGCTCCGGCAGGGTGATCGGGCCGACCTGGCGGCAGGCCAGGGCGAAGCGCGACGGGTCCTCGGCCAGGCCGAGCCAGCCGGAGACGCCGCCGGTGCGGGCCTGGCTGAGATAGCAGGCGACGCCCGGGATATCGGGGTCGGTGAAGGCCTCGACGCAGACCTTGTGGTCCGGGCCGATCAGCTTGAAGGCGGTGTTGACGCAGCCGACATCCTCGGCCCGGGCGCCGGCCGCGGCCAGCAGCGCCGCTGCGGCGGCAAGAAACGCAGGCAGCCGCATCGCCGTCAGACCCGTTCGGACAGCCAGATCGCGGTGCGCGTCGCCGCCTTCACCGCGCCGGAGAGCAGACGATAGGCCGGCGCCTGCTCGGCCTCGTGCTCGAGCCCGATGTCACGATGCTCCAGCTCCTCCGCCCGGAAGCGCTCGATCACCGCCTTCAGCTCCGGCTCATCCCCGCCCAGCGCCTCGGCCTGGCGGGCATAGTGGTCGTCGATCACCTCCTCGACCGCGACGGTGCAGGCCATCGCCGCGCGCTCGCCGAGCAGCGCCGTGGCCGCGCCCATGGCGAAGGCGCCGACATGCCAGAGCGGGTGCAGCAGGGTCGGGCGCACGCCGCGCTCGACCACCAGCCGGTCGAAGGTGTCGAGATGCTCGCGCTCCTGCTCCGCCATATGCTCGATCACCGGCCCCTTGGGGCCGCGGCCGAGCACGGCGAGCTGGCCTTCGTAGATGCGCTTGGCGCCGTATTCCCCGGCATGGTCGACCCGGATCATCCGGGCGATCCGCTCGCGGCGGGGCAGGTCGCCCGGCAGGGCGCGGCGGCGGGAGACGGTCATGCGGACCTCGAGCTGCCCGGGCGGATCGCGGCGGTCAGCAGGACCAGCCCCGCGACCAGCGACAGGATGGCGTTATACCCCGCCATCGAGATCCCGAACAGGACGAAGCCCGGCACGTCGCAGCGCACCACCGGCGCGTTCAGCAGCTGGTCGCGCAAGGCCGACACGTCGCCATTGCCGAGAGAGATGGCGCTGGTGCAGGCGGTGAAGCCCGGAAACCAGCCGTACTCGACCCCGGCATGGTAGGCCGCCAGCAGCCCACCGAGCAGGATCACGGCGCCGGCGAGCAGCACTAGGACGCGGCGCGCGGGACGAATCGCTGCGGCCAGCACCCCGAGCACGATCGCCGCCCCCCAGGGCCAGCGCTGATAGAGGCAGAGCTCACAGGGCTGCAGCCCGCCGAGATACTGCGAGGCAAGGACAGTGCCCAGCACCACGATGCCGAGGGCAGCGGTGAGCCAGGAGAGGAGATCGAGGCGGCGCAACATGGCGCGGATCATGCCGCGCGGCCGAGGCGCCGCCCAGTGCAGAAATGTCGCGATCAGGCCCCCAACAGCCGGGCCTGGAAGGCAGCGTCGAGATTGCTGCCGGTGACCACCGTCGCCACCCGGCGGCCGGCGAAGCGGTCGCGGTTGGTCATCACCGCGGCCAGGCCGGCGGCGCCGGAGGGTTCCGCCACCACCCCGGCGGTGCGCAGCAAGAGCCGCGCCGCCGCGAGAATGGCGTCGTCGTCGACCAGCAGGATCTCGTCGACGCAGGCGCGCAGCTGCGTTACGGCCGAGGGCACCGGCCGGCTGATCGCCATTCCGTCGGCGATGGTGTCCGTGCCCGGCGTGTCGATCGCCCGGCCGGCGGCGATGGACTGCGCCATCGCCGGCGCGCCGCTGGCGACCACGCCGACCACGCGCACCGCGGGCGCCTGGGCCTTGAACCAAGAGCCGATGCCGGTCGCCAAAGCGCCATCGCCGATCTGGACCACGAGGTCGTCGACCTCATGGCCGGCGGCGGTCAGCTCCTGCCCGATCACCCCGGCGCCGGCGGCGATGATCGGATGGCCGCCATCCTCGACGAACAGCGCTCCGGTCTCGGCGGCGAGGCGGCGGGCCAGATCCTTGCCGTCGCCCTCGGCCGGGTCGACCAGCCGGACCGTGGCGCCGAGCCGGCGCATCGCCTCGAGCTTCAGCGGATTGGCCCCAGCCGGCGCCAGGATGGTGGCGGCGATGCCGCGCCGGGTGGCGGCCCGCGCCAGCCCCTGGCCGAAATTGCCGCTGGAGGTGGTGACCACGGCGGCAGGCCGCGGCTCCAGCGCGGCCATCACCGCCTCGGTGCCGCGTCCCTTGAAGGAGCGGATCGGGTTCAGCGTCTCCACCTTCAGCGTGCAGGCGCAGCCCAGCGCCTCGTCCAGCGCGCCGTGCCGCATCGCCGGGGAGTCGAGGAACGCCGGGTCGATCGTGGCCCGGGCGGCGAGAATCTGCTGCGGCGTGATCGGCGTGGCGGCCTGTGTGTCCATGCTGCGTCTCCTTGGCTGACCCGCCCGGACTCTAGCCGGCGCCGCCCCGGCTGTTGTTGAAATCTCATGCACGTGAACGCAAAATTCTTGCATGAGCCCCAAACCCGCCCCCGTCCTCGACCGCCTCGACCACAAGCTGCTGGCCCTGCTGCAGGCCGACAGCGGCCGGACGCTGGAGGAGCTCGGCGACACCATCGGCCTGTCGCCCAGCGCGGTGCAGCGCCGCATCGCCCGCTACCGCGCCGACGGGCTGCTGCAGCGGCAGATTGCGGTGCTCGACCCCGGCCGCCTCGACGGCGTTGTGCTGGCCGCGGTGTTCGTGACGCTGCAGCAGGAATCGGTCGCCCTGCACCGCGCCTTCCAGGACCGCATGCGGGCGGCGCCGGAGGTGCAGCAATGCTACGACCTGGCCGGCAGCCGGGACTATCTGGTGATCCTCGCCGTCACCGGCATGCGGGCCTGCCGCGAGGCGGTCGACCGGCTGTTCATGACCGACCCGAACATCAAGCGCTTCGACACCCATTTCGTGTTCGACGCGGTGAAGACGGGCCTGGCCCTGCCGACCGCCGGCGCCGAAGGGTGAGCGCCCGCGCAATTTCGTTGACGGGAGTCCGCCGCCCCCTATGATGCGGCCCCGCGCGGGCGTGGCGGAATTGGCAGACGCGCTGGACTCAAAATCCAGTTCTGGTGACAGAGTGTCGGTTCGACCCCGACCGCCCGCACCACCTCTCCTCACATCGAAGATGCTGCCCGGTCGGGAAGGACGCGCAGGTGAATGCCGGCCATCAAGGAGGCACGCGATGATCACCGGATATGGAGAGCACAGGCCCCACCTCGACCCTGAAGCATGGGTCGCGCCGGACGCAACGGTCTGTGGCGACGTGACGATCGGCGCGGGATCCCGGATCATGCATGGAGCCCGGCTGGTGGCCGAGGCCGGGGGATCGATCCGGATCGGCCGCAACGGCATTGTGCTCGAGAACGCCGTTATCCGCGCCACGGCCATGCACCCCTGCACGATCGGCGACCACTGCCTCGTCGGGCCGAACAGCCATGTGGTCGGCGCCGATATCGGCGACGAGGTCTTCATCGCCACCGGGGCCGCTGTCTTTCACGGCGCGATCGTCGGCGCCGGGGCGGAAATCAGGGTCAACGGCACCGTCCATCTCCGCAGCCGGCTCGAAGCAGGCGCGACCGTGCCGATCGGCTGGGTCGCGGTCGGCGATCCGGCCCAGATCCTGCCGCCGGACCGCCACGATGCCATCTGGGCGCTGCAGAAGCCCCTGGATTTCCCGGGTTTCGTCTATGGGCTCGATCGCGGGACGCCGGGCCTCATGCGGGCCGTGACCGCCCGTCTGTCGGAGCGGCTCGGCATTCACCGGTCGGAAACGCGCCTGGGCGATTCCGGCTGAACGGGCGAAACGCCGTCGCCCCTACTCCGGAGCCAGCTCCCTCAGCGCCATGCGCTTGTAGGCCTCGACCAGCGCGTCGCCCTCGGCGCGGGCGACGGAGATGGCGAGCCGCATCGTCGCTTCGCCCAGCTGCATCACCAGGAAGGCGCGGGTGAAGAGATCGGCCCGGTCGGCCTTCGGGTCGATCCGGGCCAGGGCCTCGGTCAGCACCCGGCCGTTGATCCGGCTGTCCTCCAGGTCGATCTGGCGCAGGCCCTTGTCGGCCTGCAGACCCGACCAGATGTCGCGCATCACCGGCTCGGCCAGGAACAGCCCGTAATAGGTGTCGATCAGCCGGCCGAGGGCCCGGCGCAGCCCGGCGGCGTCGCGCACGTCCCTCAGCCCCTCCTCGATGCAGGCCCGGCCCTCGGCATTATAGCGCTCGGCCAGGGTACGGATGATCGCCGCCTTGTCCGGGAAATACTGGTACAGCGAGCCGATCGAGATGCCGGCCTTCGCCGCCACCTCGCCCATGCGCAGCGCGTCGCTGCCCTGCGCGGCGATCAGCTCGCTCGCCACCGTCAGGATCCGTTCCACCCGCTCGCGGCTGCGGCGCTGGCTCGGCGCGCGGCGCAGCGGGCCTGCCAGCTCGGAGGTGGTAACGGGGGTGGCAGCGGCCATGACGACTCCTTGGCGATTCCGCTTGACGTAGAAAATATGAGAGACTATCACATTTACAAAACATGATAAACTCTCACATTGGGAGGAGATCATGGCCCTGTCCCCGCATTCGAGGCAAGAACCGATCCTGGTCGTCGGCGGGACTGGCAAGACCGGCCCCGGCTGAACCGCCCCCGTCCCCCAATTCCTGATCATGGAGAGCCGAGATGGGCGATCGCCTGATGTCGATCCTGGTCTTGCTGTCGGCGCTGGGGTCCGGACTTGTCGCCGGCATCTTCTTCGCCTTTTCGACCTTCGTGATGGGCGCCCTGGCCCGCCTGCCGGCGGCGCAGGGGGCGGCCGCCATGCAGTCGATCAATATCGTGGTGATCAATCCGATCTTTCTCGGCGTCTTTCTCGGCACGGCGGTCCTCTGCGTCGTCGTGGCGGTCGGCGCCCTGTTCGGCTGGGCCGGCCCACAGCCTGCCCTGGTCCTGGCCGGCGCGGCACTCTACGTCGTGGGGACCATCGCGGTGACCATGGTGTTCAACGTGCCGCTGAACGACGCGCTGGCGCCGCTCGATCCGAACAGCACCGAGGCGGCCGCCTTCTGGACGCGTTATATTGACCGCTGGACCGCCTGGAACCATGTGCGCACTGCGGCGGCCCTGCTGGCGGCCGCCTGCTTTACCCTCGCCTGGCGCTGGCCCGCTACCGGCCCGGCATGACGCCCGCCGGGGAACCTGCAGCCGCCCGGAACGGTTCGATCATGGGGGTGGCGGCCCGCCGGCCCCGGATGACCCGACCGAGATGGAGGCGCGAAAATGCAGAAGCCGTTGCAGCTCTCCTTCAAGAACATCGATGGTTCGGAGGCGATGAAGGCGATCGTGCACCAGCGGGTCGGGCGGCTCGATCGCCTCTATCCAAACCTGATCGGGTGCCGGGTGGTGATCGAAGCCCCCCATCGCCCCGGCCGAGGGGGCGCGAGGCCGCCGCTGGGCATCTCGGTCGAGGTCGAGATCCCGGCCAAGCCCAAGATCGTGGTCAAGGAGACGGAGGAGCGGCGCACCTCGCGGGACCATGCCGCCGTCGTCAACCACAGCTTCGACGTGGTCGAGCGCAAGCTGGACGACGTCGCCAGCGTCGTCCAGGGCGAGGTGAAGACGCATGAGGCGGCGGGCGAGACCGGCACGATCACCCGCCTGTTCCCTGAGCAGAACTACGGTTTCGTCGAGGCGAAGGACGCCGGCAGCCTGTATTTCACACGCAACGCCGTGGTCGACGGCCGATTCGACGAGCTGGCCGTCGGCATGATGGTCCATCTGACCCCGGCCACCGGCGAGGGCCCGATGGGGCCGCAGGCCAGCTCGATCCGGCTGCTGGGGGCGGATCGCGCCGGCGAGCGCGGCTGATACCCTAAGCCCTCAGCCCGCCGACGATCAGCGCGGCCAGGGCCGCCGTCGCCCCGGCCTCGTCCACCCGGCCGCGCAGCATGTCGCGCGAGATCGCCTCCGCCGCGCCGATGATGCCGACGCAGCGCAGGTGCAGCTCGTCGGAAGGCAGCTCGGAATAGGGCGCCAACGCGTCCTGGTAGAAGGTGACGTAGCGGTCGAGCAGCCGCTGGTGAAACGCCTCCATCTGCCCGTCGCCGCTCAGCGCCGCAGTGATGGCATGCGCCTCCGGCCCGACCGTCAGGTAGCAGGTCATGTAGGCGTCGCTCATCACCCGGGCGACGTCCTCGAGCCGCCGCGGCGTGCGCTCGAGGGCCTGCAGCAGCGCCGCGACCTGGCGGTCGTCGATGCGCTCGTAAAGCGCGATCAGCAGCCCGGAGCGGGTGCCGAAATGCTCATAGGCGATCGGCTTGCTGACGCCGGCGCGCTCGGCGAGATGGCCGAGGGTCAGGGCATCGGTCCCCTCCTCGCGCACGATCGCGAGCGCGGTGTCGAGCAGCTGATCGCGCCGCTCCGCCTTCGACAGCTTCCTCGCAGGGGCTGGGCTCATCTCCTGATCCGCACTCCCGAGCCGAGCATCTCTCGCCGACCTTGAAATTACCATTGGTAACTTACCAAATGTAAGTTCGCGTGGTTGGGACGGCAGCGAGCCATCCGATCCGCGCCTCATCAGGAGCCATGGTAATGCCCGCGACCCAGCAGAAACCAGTTCTCATCATCGGCGGATCCGGCGTGGTCGGCGCCCGTGCTGCCACGACGCTGCGTCGGCTGCAGCCGCAGCTGCCGATCACCATCGGCGGCCGCGACCTGGCCAAGGCCGAGGCGGTGGCCCGCAAGATCGGCGGCGCCGACGCGGCGGCAATCGACCTGGAACGGCCCGATCTGGGCCAGCCGGGCCGGGAATTCGGTGCCGTCGCTGTCTTCGTCAAGGACGCGACCCTGAACTCGCTGCGCGCCGCACAGGCCCGCGGCGTGCCCTATGTCAGCACCTCCAGCGGCGTGTTCGAGATCGGGCCGGAGGTGGCGCAGGCGATCCATCGGCCGACCGCGCCGGTGCTGCTGGCCAGCCATTGGCTGGCCGGAGCGGCACTGCTGCCGGCCTTGCATTTCGGCCGGGCGTATCGGCGGATCGACGGGATCCGGATCGGCGCCCTGCTGGACGAGCAGGACATGGGCGGACCGGCCGCCTATGCCGATTACGACCGCATCGTCACCGCCACCACCCGGGTCCAGGTGCGGCAGGATGGTCACTGGAGCTGGATCGGCGGCGAGGAGGCGGCCGCCACCTACCGCAGCGTCGACGGCGTCGAGCTGCCCGCCCAGGCCTATTCGCCGATGGATGTGGTCAGCCTCGCGGCCGCGACCGATGCCCGCTCGATCCGCCTCGATCTCGCCTATGCCCAGTCGGCCAGCCGCCGGCGCGGCGAGCCCTTCTCGACCGAGATCACGATCGAGATGACGGGCGAACGCCCGGATGGCGCGATCGGGCGCAGCCGGCACGAGCTGGTCCATCCCGAGGGCCAGGCGCCGCTGACGGCGCTGGGCATCGCCTCCGCGGTGGAACGCCTGCTCGGCTTGGCCGGCGGTACGCCCGCGACCCCTGGGCTGCATCTGCCGGAGACGCTGCTCGACCCGGCCGAGATGGTCCGGCGGCTGGAGGCGTTCGGCACGCAGATCCGAGAGGTTCGGCCTACAGATTAAATCCCTCGCCTGTGCCGGATCTCACCCGCCAAACGGGAGGTCCGGCATAAAAAATAGTGATGGCGTCCCAAAGCGATAGCATCGGCCGACGGCCCACCGGACCGCGTCGCAAATCACCCCACCGGACTGCGTTGCAAATCACTATGCATATGGTTATAGGCTGAGGTGTTCGCGCACGGGGGGACCGGGGCGGTTTCGGGCCGGTCTTCCCCAAGCTTTCATGTGGCTGTCCGTCCTTTTCAACAGCGCTGGTGATTCATGTACCGCACTTTTGGCGACAACCTCGTCGACCTGAACGGCAAAGTCCTTTTTGTGACGGGCGGCACCGGTTCCTTCGGGCGCAAATTCGTCTCCACCATCCTGCAGCGCTATCGCCCGCGGAAGCTGATCATCTTCTCGCGCGACGAGCTGAAGCAGTTCGACATGCAGAACGCCGTGCGGGCGGCCTATCCGCCGGAGGTGCACGGCTGCATGCGCTTCTTCATCGGCGACGTGCGCGACCGCGAGCGGCTGGCGCTGGCCACCCGCGGCGTCGACTACATCATCCATGCGGCGGCGCTGAAGCAGGTTCCGGCGGCGGAGCACAATCCGTCGGAATGCATCCACACCAACATCACGGGCGCCGAGAACGTGGTCTGGGCGGCGCTGCAGAACCGGGTCAAGAAGGTGATCGCCCTGTCGACCGACAAGGCCTGCAACCCGGTCAACCTGTACGGCGCCACCAAGCTGGCCTCGGACAAGACCTTCGTCGCCGCCAACAACCTGTCGGGCGACATCGGCACCCGATTCGCCGTGGTCCGCTACGGCAACGTCGTCGGCTCGCGCGGCAGCGTCGTGCCGTTCTTCCGCCAGCTGCTGGAGCAGAAGGCGGAATACCTGCCGATCACCGACGACCGCATGACCCGGTTCTGGATCACGCTGCAGCAGGGCGTGAACTTCGTGCTGTCGAATTTCGAGATCATGCGCGGCGGCGAGATCTTCGTGCCGAAGATCCCGAGCATGAAGATCACCGAACTGGCGCGCGCCCTGGCGCCGGACCTGCCGCACCGGACCGTCGGCATCCGCCCGGGCGAGAAGCTGCACGAGGCGATGATCGCGGTCGATGACGCGTATGCGACGGTGGAGCTGCCGGACCGCTATGTGATCGAGCCGCAATTCGGCGAATACACCCGCACCTCCTTCGCCGAGGACGGCGGTGGCAAGCCGGTGGCCGACCGCTTCAGCTACTGCAGCGACAACAACACCGAGTGGCTGGACAACCGCGAGCTCCTGGAGATCCTCGAGCGGCACGCGAACTGACGGCCGGTCCGTCGATCCATTGCCCTGTCCAGGTCCGCGCGGTTCGGAGGCGATGACCGTGACCTTCCTGCCCTATGGCCGCCAATACATCGACCAGGACGACATCGACGCCGTCGCCCGGGCGCTGCAGGCCGATTACCTGACCACCGGCCCGACGGTCGGCGAGTTCGAGCGCGCCTTCTGCGCCGCCACCGGCGCGCCCTTCGCCGCCGCCTGCTCGAACGGCACCGCGGCGCTGCATCTGGCGGCGCTGGCGCTGGGCCTCGGCCCGGGCGATGTCTGCGTCGTCCCGGCGGTGACCTTCCTGGCCACCGCCAACTGCGCCCGATTCGTCGGGGCCGACGTGGTCTTCGCTGATGTCGATCCGGAGACCGGGCTGATGCGGCCCGACGATCTGGAGGCGGCGATCGCCCGCATCCCGCAGATCCATCCGGAGGGCCGGTTCCGTGCCGTGCTGCCGGTGCATCTGGCCGGCCAGACCGTCGCCCTGGCCCCGATCGCCGAGATCGCCCGGCGGCACGGCGCCTTCGTGATCGAGGACGCCTGCCACGCGCTGGGCACCGAATACGAGACGGCGGAGGGCCGAGTCCAGGTCGGCACCTGCACCCATTCCGACCTCGCCTGCTTCTCCTTCCACCCGGTCAAGACCATCGCGCTGGGCGAAGGCGGCATGGTCACCGCGGCCGATCCGGAGCTGCAGCGGAAGCTGGCCCGGCAGCGCTCCCACGGCATGACCCGGGACCCGGACGCCTTCATCAACACCGATCTGGCGGTCGATCCTGCCCAGGCCGGGGTGAACCCCTGGTACTACGAGATGCAGGAGATCGGCTTCAACTACCGGCTGACCGACATCCAGGCGGCGCTCGGGATCAGCCAGCTGCGCAAGCTGGACTGGTTCAAGGCCCGGCGCCGGGCGCTGGCGGCGCGCTACGACGAAGCGCTGGCGCCGCTGGCCCCTGCCGTGCGGCCGATCGCCAAGGCGCCCGGCTGCGACCCGGTGCTGCATCTCTACGAGGTGCTGATCGACTTCGCCACGATCGGCCAGACCCGCGGCCAGGTGGTGCGCGCCCTGCACGCCAAAGGAATCGGCACCCAGGTGCACTACATCCCGGTGAACCGGCAGCCCTATTACGAGGAGATCTACGGCCGCCGCCCCCTGCCCGGCGCCGAGGCCTTCTACGCCCGCTGCCTGTCGCTGCCGCTGTTCCCCGGCATGCAGGACGGCGACGTCGATCGGGTGGTCGAGGCGCTGCGCGAAGTGCTCAACTGAGGCCGGATCACAGGAAGCCGTGCAGCCACAGCGCGGCGACGAACAGGACGATCCCGAGGCCGAGCCGCCACAGCGCCAGCTCGCCGAGCTTGAGCTCGCCGCGACCGGCCAGCACGGCGGCGAAGGGCAGGCGCGAGGTGCGACGGGCGAAAGCGTCCCAGGCGGGGCCGAGCCGCGCCGCCCGCTTGCGGTCGATCGAGACCATGCCGTTCAGCGCCGTGACCAGGACGGCGCCGAACAGCAGCAGCCCGGCCCAATGGCCGTTGACCGCCAGATGCGCCGCCGCCCAGAGGGCGAAGGCCCACAGCATCGGGTGGCGGGTGATGCGGGTGATGCCGTGGACCGGCAGCTCGCTGCCCATCCGCTCCGCCCCCACCTGGGTCGGGTTGGACGGGCCCAGGCTGTAGGCCAGCAGCACGAAGCCGAGGAACACCAGCACCGCCGAGACCCAGAAGGGCGCCGGAGTCCACAGCGGCTCGTAAGGCGCGTCGCGATAGGCCAGGATCAGCCAGACGAGGCCGACGGCGCTGAGCGCCGAGAACAGCCCGCGATAGCCGTTCTCCCCCAGCCGACCCACCAGGGCCGGGCGGAGCGGGCCGGCGACGCCGAGATGCAGCACCACCCAGAACAGCGCGGCGAGGATGAGAGAGAGCATCGGATATCGTCCCCCGGTTGGGCCCCGAATGTCACCCTTTACAAGGACGACTTTTCCGGCCGATGTTGGCGTCAGCAACATAAGGACGGATGTGGGCTGTGTCAACATCAGAGCGAAGCGGACCGGACCAGCCCTACCACCATGGCGACCTACGCCGGGCGCTGGTGGCGGCGGCCCGCACGCTGCTGGAGGAATCCGGGCCGGAGGCGCTGAGCCTGCGCGACGTCGCCCGCCGGGTCGGCGTTTCGCACAACGCGCCCTACCGCCATTTCCCGACCCGCCAGGCATTGCTGGCGGCAGTGGCGGCGGAGGGCTTCGTCGCCCTCTCCGCCTGTCTGGAGGCCCTCCGGGACTCGGCACCGGCCGCGCCCGGGCTGGCGGCCGGGTTCCGCGCCTATCTCGGTTTCGCCCGGGAGCAGCCGGGGCTGTTTCGGCTGATGTTCGACGGCACCCTGGAGAAATCGTCCGACCCGGCGCTGTGGGAAGCATCGGAGCGCGCCTATGACGGGCTGCGCCGCGCCGTCCGCCGCCTGGCGCCGACGGCGGACCGGGCCGCCGTGGTGACCGCCTGGGCGCAGCTGCACGGCCTGGCGCTGCTGCTCATCTCCGGCCAGCTGGCGGAGGAGCTGGTGCGGGATGGCGGGCTGGACGCCCTGGCCGACCGGGCCGCGGCGATCCTGGAGGCCGGGCTGCTGGCGCGGCCGTCGTGAAACGGCCGGACCGGAAATGGAACAGAAATTCTGAATTGCCTTCCGATTAAAAATCCTGTTCAATTCCAGTGATCGACCGACACCGGCGCCGGATCCGGGCACACGCCCCTCTCCCGGCCCCGACGAATCGGGCGACGAAACCGAGGGAGGACCAGGAATGCTTCGGACATTGCTGTGCGGTGCGGCCATGGCGGCCGCCATGGCGCTGGGCCTGGCGGCGGCGCCCCAGCCGGCGCAAGCGGCCAATGAGCGCTTCGTGCTGATCAGCCACGCGCCCGATTCCGACAGCTGGTGGAACACGATCAAGACCGCGATCCGCGACGCGGGCCAGCAGATCGGCGCCACTGTGGACTACCAGAACCCGTCGACCGGCGACCTCGCCGACATGGCCCGCATCCTGCAGCAGGCCACCGCGTCGAAGCCCGCCGGCATCATCATCACCATCGCCGATTTCGATGTGCTGAAGGGCCCGATCACCGATGCGGTGAAGCGCGGGATCCCGGTCATCACCATCAATTCCGGCACGGCGGAGCAGAGCAAACAGCTCGGCGCGCTGATGCATATCGGCCAGCCGGAATACGACGCCGGCAAGGGCGCGGGCGAGAAGGCCAAGGCCGCCGGCGTCACCAAGTTCCTGTGCGTCAACCATTACATCACCAACCCGGCCTCGGTGGAGCGCTGCCAGGGCTTCGCCGACGCGCTCGGCGTGCCGCTGGGCAACCAGATGATCGATTCGGGCATGGACCCGGGCGAGGTGCAGACCAAGGTCTCGGCCTATCTGCGCGCCAACCCTGACACCAACGGCATCCTGACGCTGGGCCCCAACTCGGCTGAGCCGACCATCGCCGTGCTGCAGGCCAACAAGCAGGCCGGCAAGGTGTTCTTCGCCACCTTCGACCTGAGCCCGGCGATCGCCGCCGGCGTCAAGGACGGCACCGTGACCTTCGCCATCGACCAGCAGCCCTATCTCCAGGGCTACCTGCCGGTGGTGCTGCTGGCGAACTACGCCCGCTACGGCGTGATCCCCAGCAACAACATCAACTCCGGCCCCGGCTTCATCACCAAGGACAATATCGGCCTGGTCGAGAAGCTGGCCGGCGAATACCGGTAAGCGGCACGGGAGCGCCGCTGCGGCGGCGCTCCCCCTGACCCGACAAGAAGAAACGGAAGCGCCGGCCGAAGGCCAGGCAGCCCTTCCCTCTTCCCGCCCACAAGCCCGGAAGACGCCATGACCACCATCCAGACAGACACCAGGGGTCCGCGCCCCGGCGGTGCCCCGCGCCCGGCCCAGGACGAGCGGTTGCGCTCCGTCTCCCTCGCCTCGCGCCTGCTCTCCCGCCCCGAGCTCGGCGCCATGGCCGGCACCGTGCTGGTCTTCGTCTTCTTCGCCATCGCCGCCGGCAGCTCCGGCATGTTCAGCGCCGACGGCGTGTCGAACTGGCTGGTGGTCTCGGCCCAGCTCGGCATCCTCGCGGTCGGCGCCAGCCTCCTGATGATCGCCGGCGAGTTCGACCTGTCGATCGGCTCGATGATCGGCTTCGCCGGGATGATGATCGCGATCCCGACCGTGTTCTTCGGCTGGCCGGTCTGGCTGTCGCTGGCCTTCGCCTTCGCCGGCGCCCTCGCCATCGGCGCGCTGAACGGCTGGCTGGTGGTGCGCACCGGCCTGCCCAGCTTCATCGTCAGCCTGGCCTTCCTGTTCATCCTGCGCGGCATGACCATCGCGCTGTCGATCCTGTTCACCAACCGCACCATCGTCGGCGGGCTGAAGGGGCCGGCCGAGACGGACTGGCTGGCGCCGCTGTTCTACGGCACCGTGCTGGACGGGCTGTACCGCTGGGCCGGCAGCCTGGGGCTGATCGCGACCTTCCCGGACGGCACCCCGGTAGTGCCCGGCCTGCCGGTGCTGGTGGTGTGGTGGGTGGTGCTGACCGCGATCGGCGCCTGGCTGCTGCTGCGCACCCGCTTCGGTAACTGGATCTTCGCCGTCGGCGGCGACAACGTGGCGGCCCGCAACATGGGCGTGCCGGTCGGCCGGGTGAAGGTGCTGCTGTTCATGGGCACCGCCTTCTGCTCCACCGTCTTCGCCGCCTGCCAGGTGATGGAATTCGGCTCCGCCGCCGCCGACCGCGGCCTCTTGAAGGAGTTCGAGGCGATCATCGCCGCGGTGATCGGCGGCACGCTGCTGACCGGCGGCTACGGCTCGGTGATCGGCGCCGCCTTCGGCGCGCTGATCTTCGGCGTGGTGCAGATGGGCATCTTCTACTCCGGCGTGAACACCGACTGGTTCAAGGTCTTCCTCGGGGTGATGCTGCTCTTGGCCGTGATGGTGAACAACTACATCCGCCGCAAGGTGACGGGAGGCCGGTCGTGAACCCTCAATCCATCCCGCTCGTCGAGCTACAGGGCGTCTCCAAGTATTTCGGCTCGGTGGTGGCGCTGAAGGACATCACCATGTCGGTCCGCGCCGGCGAGGTGCTGGCCCTGCTCGGCGACAACGGCGCCGGCAAGTCGACCCTAATCAAGACCCTGGCCGGCGTGCACCAGCCGAACGAAGGGCAGATGCTGGTCGAGGGCCGCGAGGTCCGGTTCGCCTCGCCGCGCGACGCGCTCGACCACGGCATCGCCACCGTCTACCAGGACCTGGCGATGGTGCCGCTGATGAGCATCACCCGGAACTTCTTCATGGGCCGTGAGCCGACGGTGGGCTGGGGCCCGACCCGGCGCATCGACATGGACAAGGCGAACGCCATCGCGCGCGAGGCGATGCGCGAGATCGGCATCGACGTGCGCGACCCGGGCCAGGCGGTCGGCACCCTGTCGGGCGGCGAGCGGCAATGCGTCGCCATCGCCCGGGCCGTGCATTTCGGCGCCAAGGTGCTGATCCTGGACGAGCCGACCTCGGCCCTCGGCGTCAAGCAGGCGTCGGTGGTGCTGCGCTACATCGTGCAGGCGCGGGCGCGCGGCCTCGGGGTGATCTTCATCACCCACAACGTGCACCACGCCTATCCGGTGGCCGACACCTTCACCCTGCTGAACCGCGGCCGCTGCCTGGGCACCTTCGCCAAGAGCGAGATCAGCCGCGAGCAGGTGCTGGAGATGATGGCCGGCGGCCAGGAGCTGGCCAGCCTGACCGCCGAGCTGGCCGAGTTCGAACGCAGCGACGCCGCGGCATAAGGATCCGACAACAATCGCCGGCCTGCCCTTCTACCCTCCCCCTCCCCTTGCGGGAGGGGGTAGGGGGAGGGGTCGGCACAGCAAGAGCGAAACCGGCCGGATCGTTCCCGGCATCGACACCCCCTCCCCCTGCCCCCCTCCCGCGGGGGGAGGGGGAGGATGGAAGGGAGCAAGAGCCAGACATGACCACCAGCATCGGCGTCGGGCTGATCGGCACCGGCTTCATGGGCGAATGCCATGCCCTGGCCTTCCGCGCCGCGCCCGCGGTGTTCCGGACAAAGCTCGGCGCCCGGCTCGAGGTGGTGGCCGACATCGACGCCGGCGCGGCGCAGCAGGCCGCCGACCGCTTCGGCTTCGCCCGCGCCACCGGCGACTGGCGGGAGCTCGTCGCCGACCCGAAGGTCGGTCTCGTCGCCATCACCTCCCCCAACCTGCTGCACAAGCCGATGGCGCTGGCGGCGCTCGAGGCCGGCAAGCACGTCTATTGCGAGAAGCCGCTGGCGCTCAACGCCGCCGACGCCGCGGAGATGGCGTCGGCCGCCGCCAAGGCCGGCACGGTGACGCTGGTCGGCTACAACTACCTGCGCAGCCCGGCCGTCTCCTTCGCCGCGCAGCTGATCCGCGACGGCGCCATCGGCCGCGTCACCTATTTCCGCGGAGTCAGCGACGAGGATTACATGGCCGACCCGGCCGTGCCGATGTCCTGGCGCTGCCGGCGCGACCAGGCGGGCAGCGGTGCGCTGGGCGACATCGGCTCGCATATCCTCAGCGTCGCGCTGTCCCTGATCGGCCCGATCGCCGAGGTCTCGGCCGACCAGCGCACGGTGATCGCCGAGCGCCCCCTGCCCGCCGCCGGCGAGGGTCGTGAGCGCCGCGACGGCGCCGCCGCGGTCACGTCGGAGATGGCCAGGGTGGAGAACGAGGACCAGACTCACGCCCTGCTGCGCTTCGCCGACGGCACCATCGGCACGGTGGCGACGAGCCGCGTCGCGTGGGGCCGCAAGAACCACCTGGCCTTCGAGGTGTTCGGCACCGAGGGCGCGATCCTGTTCGACCAGGAGCGGATGAACGAGCTGCAGCTGTACCAGCCCGCCGCCGCGCCGGGCGACCGCAACGGCTTCCGCACCCTGCTGACCGGACCGGCCCACCCGCATTACAGCGCCTTCAGCCCCGCCGCCGGCCACGGCCTCGGCTTCAACGACCTCAAGGTGATCGAGGTCGCGCAGATCCTCGACGCCATCGCCGGCGGCCCGGCCGCCTATCCGGACTTCGCCGCGGCCGCGGCCCTGGAGCGGGTGAGCGAGGCGATCGGCCGGTCGGCGGCGGAGAGGCGGTGGATCGCTGTCGGCGCGTAAGCGCCGACCGGGAGCAGACCAGCCTATGCGTTCGGATTGTGATGTGCCGGCCTATGGCAAGCGGCGGAAGGACTGTCTGACCAACAGGAACATCCCCCACGAGAACGCGATCGCGGCGAGCCCAGGGATGAGGGACACGATCGAAGACAATAGATCGGAATACGGCCAGCCCTTCCAGGCGATCGCGACGACTGTCGCCGTCCAGGCCACACTAAAGACGATCGCGATGCCCTGCAGCACATGCTGCACCCACAGCCGACGCAGCACGAGGCCGAGAACGAGCGTAAGACAGATGGCCCACATCGGGAGCCAGAACTGAGGATCTTCCGAGCCGGGAAGCCAATGCACTGAAGCAGTCACGATGAGAAATATCGCGGCATAGAGATAGAGAGCCATGGATACGCCTTGAAATCCATGCGTTCTATACCGTGGAGATCGTATCCTCTCTCTCCAGCCGCTTCAGGCCGGCCGCGTCTCAATCACTGAAACACACTCACCCCGGCCCCATCCCCTTCTCCGTCAGCTCCCGGATCGCCTGCTCGGTCTTGCCGAGATGGGACAGGCCCATGCCGCGCAGCACATGCGGGACCTTGGTGAACTGGATGTTATCGTAGCCGACGATCTCGATCCGGTTGCCCCAGGGGTCGCGGAAGTCGAGGAACGGGCCGGGCAGCACCTCGACGCCGGCCTCGGCCAGCGCCCTTCGCACCGCGTCCTTGTCGTCCACCACCAGCCCGAAGTGCCGCCCATCGTCCGGTCCTTGCCGGCGGCCCTGCTGTAGCGCCAGGAACTGGTCGCCGAGGTCGATGAAGGCCATGCCTTCGGAGCGGCCGCGCAGGGTGAAATCGAACAGCCGGCCGTAGAAGGCCAGCGCCTCGTCGATGTCACCGACCTCGAGCGCGATGTGGTTGAACCCGATCGCGCGGGCCTTGCGGTCCTCGGGCATCGCGGGATCCTCCGGCTGTTTCGGCCCGGCAGGATACTGCCGCGGTGCCGGGATGACCAAGCGGAGCCCGCGACGGAAATGCGCCGTGAGCGGACCTGAGCACCGGCCGGACGCTGGCCTCATCAGGGGTGGCCGGACAGATAAATTCTTTCTGCGTCGCTGCGAACCGAGCCCGGAACCGGCCTTTAATCCGGCAAATTTTCTCCTCAAAGCCGACAGAACGTCGGCGGCAAAAGGGAGACTTGAGATGGCCAACGAGCGACGCAGATATCAGGAGCGCGAACGCGAGGACTGGCAGCGCCGGGAACGGCGTGACGAGGGTTACCGCAGCGGCCGCTCCGACGAGGAGGGTGAATACGGGCAGTACGGCCGCGGTCGCGATTACGGACGCGGCGAAGGGTACTATGGCCGCGGCGAGGAGATGCGTGAGGGCGGGTATATGGGCGGTCCCGGCCATCAGGGCGAGGGCGAATACGGCTATCGCGGCCGGGGCTGGGAGGGCCAGGATGAGCGCACCCGCTGGTCCGGCGGCCAGGGCTATGGCGGTCAAAGCTGGGGTGAAGGCGGCTACGGCCGGAGCTGGGCCGGGCAGGAAGGCTATGGTGGGCGCGGCTATGGCGGCCAGTGGACCCAGGGCGGGGACTGGATGCGTGGCGAAACCGGCTATGGCACCACGGGTGAGGGCTTCGGCCGCGGCATGGAGGGATTTCGCGGTCGAGGACCGCGCGGCTACACCCGGTCCGACGAGCGCATCCGCGAGGATGTCTGCGACAGGCTGACCGATGATCCCGCCGTCGACGCATCCGAGATCGAGGTCACGGTTTCCAATTCCGAGGTGACCCTCACCGGCATGGTCAACAGCCGCGACCAGCGCCGGCGCGCCGAGGATTGCGCCGAGCAGGTGTCCGGGGTCGACCATGTCCAGAACAACCTGCGGGTCAAGAAGGAGGAGCAAGGCGTCAGCCAGACCATCTCCGGTCAGGGGACGACCGGCAGTCGGGCCGGCACGAGCACGGGCAGCAGGACCAGTTCCTCCAGCCGGCGGTCGGCCACGGAGCTTTAGACGTGATCGACGGGCGCCCTTCGGGGCGCCCGTCTTGCTGTTCAACGGAGTCGGCAGGACCTCTGGCATGGCCTTTGCATCGCGTCGGCCGTGTTGGCGACGATGGTGAGGTCAATGTCGGACAACGTGATCGGTCTGCGCGGCGCCTATGTACCCCCGGCGGCGGAGGAGACGCCCGCAGCAAATCCAACGGTCGTGGAGGAGCTGGAGCGACTGCTAGAAGCGGCAAAGGCCGGCGAGATCGTCGGATTCACAGGAGCCTATCTGCACAAGGATCGGGTTGCCGGCTATTCCTACGCAGGCCCGGTCTCCGGATACGCCATGATCGGCGCTCTGGAATGCGTGAAGGAACGGCTCCTTCGCATCGCCCTGAGCCAGGACTGAAAGGCGTCGAGGCCGGCGACCGCCCGGAAAGCGTGCAGCTCTTGCCTAAATTTTAGGCCTCCCGCCGAGACAACCTCGCTCTCACGCCATCTCCATCCGTGCGGCCGGCGGCCTTCGATTCGGGAGCCCGTCCTACGGCCGTGCCCTCAAGCCGGTACGAGGGATCCGGTTCGGCCCGCCCATTGCCGCCGCCCGCGGGAACGCGCACCCTGCCCAGGAGGCGGGCGGACGCGGGAGCGACCCCACGGGAGGACATAATGGCGGAGACGATCACGATCGGCGGGCTGCTGCTGGAGTTCCTGCACGACAAAGACGGCACGGACGGCAGCCTCGACATGTTCCGGATGACGGTGCAGCCCAACGCCCGGATGCCGGTGCCGCATTATCACGAGAGCTGGGACGAGGTCGCCTACGGCCTGGCCGGCATCCTGACCTTCCAGGTCGACGGCCGGGACATGCCCCTTAGGCCGGGGGACTCCGTCTTCATCCGGCGCGGTGTCGTGCACGGCTTCCGCAACGACACGCAGGAACCGGCGACCTGCCTGTCGGTGCTGATGCCCGGCGTGCTCGGCCCCGCCTATTTCCGCGAGGTCGCCGCCCTGGCCGCCGGCGGCGCACCCGACCCGGCGCGGATGAAGGAGGTCATGCTGCGCTACGGGCTGGTGCCGGTGACGCCTGGCACCTGACCGGCGGGCCGGCGGTGGAGCAGGCGACCGGACGCGTCGCGGCGGCGCGAATGGCCAAGGGCGTGGCGCTCGGCTTTCTCGCCTACGCCCTGTTCACCTTCGGCGACGCCAATGTGAAGGCTCTGTCGGGCCGCCTCTCGGTGTTCGAGATCGGCTTTTTCGTCGGCATCTTCGCCCTCGTCATGCTGCCGTTCATCCGCAGGCTGGGCGAGCCCTGGCGCGAAGCCTTCCGACCGAAGCGCCCCGGGCTGGTTGCCGTGCGCGTGGCCAGCGGCATTTGCGCCGGACTGCTGGGCATGGTCGCGTTCACCAACCTCCCCTTCGCTGAGGCCTATGCCATCATCTTCCTGGCGCCGTCCTTCGTCACGATCCTCTCCATCCTCATTCTGAAGGAGTATGTGGCCTGGCAGCGCCTAGTCGCCATCGCCCTCGGCTTCGGCGGGGTACTCCTGGTCGTCCGCCCCGGCTTCCAGGACCTGCATCCGGCGCATCTGGCCGCCCTGGGCACGGCGTTGGCGATGGCGACGACCGTGCTGGTGCTGAGGGTGATCGCACCAGTCGAGAGCCGGGTGACGCTCCTCGCCTATCCGATCCTGACCGGTAAGCTCGTGACCGGCCCCTTGATGCTGCTGGATTTCCGCTGGCCGGAGCCGATCGAGTTCGGGTTCCTGGCGTTGGCCGGCCTGCTGGCGGCCGCCGCCCAGATCGGGCTGATCCAGGCGACCCGCTTCGCCCCGGCGCACCGCGTCGGTCCCGCGCAGTACAGCCAGATCGTCTGGGCGGTGGTGATCGGCGCGGTGTTCTTCGCCGAGATTCCAGACGGCGTCGCGCTCGCCGGCATCGGCCTCGTGCTGGCGTCCGGGCTCTTCGCCTTCCTGGGCCGACCGCCTGGATAGGGCTCGGCCATTCCGCCAGGCGGTGGCCCAACCCGGGGCCAGCAGGACCGTGCCGCCGCGGCCGGGCGGGCGTCATGCGCCAGTGCGGCGGTTGCCTTAACCGATCCGACCGAACAGGCCTGATACGCTGGGCGCCGGCTATTCCGCGAGGCCGCGGCCCTCGCCGCCGCGGAAGCGGCCGTGCCAGACAGGGTGCTGCCCGCGCGGATCGTTTCCGGAGCGCCGCCGCCAAGCCGGCGTCGGCGGCTTCCGGTAGCGGCTCAGCCCTCATGCTCCAGCGCCGCCAGCAGCTCGGCATAGCTCGGAGCCAGACGCCGCAGCAGGCCGGCGGCCACGGCGTCGTCGCCAACCACCAGCGGGTGCTGCAGCGCGCCGATCAGGCGGGCCTGGCGGTCCATGATCCGCGCCGCCGCGTCCCAGCCGATCCGCGCCAGGCAGACGGCCGCATCGTCCGCGCGGCGGGCGCCCACCCGGACGGCGAAATGGATCAGGTGATCGCGCAGCCCGGGATCGCCGCCAGCCTCGACCAGCTCGGCCAGGCGCTCCGCCGCCGCGCCGTTGCCGAGGGTGCCGGCGGGCGGATGGCCGCCGCCCGCCATCGACAACCAGCGCACCGCGGCAGGGAGCGAGGCCCGGATCGCCTCCTCCTCCGCCACCGTCCGCAGCTGCCGGAAGCCGGTGCGGAAGGTGAAGGGCGTGGCATAGTCGACCGTCTCGGCCTGCCAGGCGGCGAGAAAGTCGTCGTGCGGCAGCGTGGCATAGGGATGGCCCTGCGGGTCGTGCATCAGCACCCGCCCCTCCTCCAGGCCGAGCACGACGACGTAATGGTCGGCGCCGATCGGCCCGGTCATCTCCGGCTGGTGACGCAGATGCCCCATCTCCACCGGCCCCACCCAGACGGGTCCATCCGCCAGCGCCGCCTCAAGGGCGGCCAGCGCCTGCTCCGCCGTGCCGCCGCGATGCACCGAGGAGGTCCAGCCCAGAGCGTCCAGGGCGCCGTCGAAGCCGGCCTCCGGCATCCAGCCATAGGGGTCGAAGAACGGCAGGGTGCCGCCGACCAGCTGCATGCCGAAGGGGCTGGCGGTGGCGAATTCGACCACCGCGGCGGACGGCGCGCGGTCGCCGAACATCATCGCGAAGGAATTCGCATAGCAATAGGGGCCGGAGCCGATATAGGGGAAGTGCGTCATGGTCGTCGCCATCTCCAATTTCATCGAGGCGACACGACAAGAGCGGCAAATTTCCAGAAATTGTCAATCAGATCTATTTTTAATGGGAGAAAATGAATTTGTCCGTTCCCCGATTTTACACCGTCCTTTATCCCTGCCCCGCCGTCTCCACCTCCAGCCCCGCCGCCTTCCAGTCGAGAAAGCCGTCGCGCAGCCGCCGCGCCTTCAGGCCGCGGGCGCGCAGGGCGGCGACCGCCTCGACCGAGAGGACGCAGTAGGGGCCGCGGCAATAGGCGACGATCTCCTGACCCGGAGGCAGCTCGGCCAGGCGGCGCTCCAGCGTCTCGACCGGGATGTTCACGGCACCGGGCAGGTGGCCCAGCGCGAACTCCTCCTCCGGCCGCACATCGAGCAGCGTCACCCCGCTCTCGCGCAGCCGCTCCAGCAGCTCCTCGCGCGAGATGCCCTCCAGCCGTTCCGGCCGGCCGAGGCTGTCGGCGAGCACGTCCCGGATCTCCGCCCGCCGATGCTCGGCCTGGCGGCGCAGGGCGGCGAGCAGCGGCACGATCGGGCCGCCGCCCAACCGGTACAGCACGCGCTTGCCGTCGCGCCGCGATTCGACCAGCCCGGCGCGCCGCAGATGCTGCAGATGCTGCGAGGCATTGGCGACGGAGAGGCCGGAGAGCTCGGCCAGGCGCTCCACCGGCCGCTCGCCCTGGCCGATCTGCTCCAGGAGCATCAGCCGGTGGGCATGGCCGAGGGTGCGGGCGAGCTCCGCCAGCTCGGTGAAGATCAGGGTCTGGGCGTCGGTCATTGACAGGAGGCTAGCATCGCTTCATCAATCAAGCAATTCATTGAATGAACCCGATGCCGAAGGAGCCGACCAATGGATGAGGGGCTGGAATTCGGGCTGCGCGCGGTCGCGATCGGGGCCGGCGCCACGGTCGTCGCCGATCTGTGGACGGCGCTGCTGGCGCGGCTGACCGGCGTGCGGGGGCTGGACTGGGCCATGGTCGGCCGCTGGGTCGGGCATTTCCCGCGCGGCCGCTTCATGCATGACGGCATCGGCAGGGCGGAGCCGATCGCGGGCGAGCGCGCCCTCGGCTGGATCGTCCATTACGGCACCGGCATCGTCTTCGCCGCCCTGCTGCTGGCGATCTGCGGCCTGGGCTGGGCGCGCGACCCGACCCTGCCGCCGGCCCTGGCCTTCGGCCTCGTCACCGTGGCCGCGCCGTTCCTGCTGATGCAGCCGGCCCTGGGCATCGGCATCGCGGCCTCGAAGACGCCGAACCCGACCGCCGCGCGGCTGCGCAGCCTGATGACCCATGCGGCGTTCGGGATCGGCCTCTACCTCGCCGCCCTGCTCACGGCGCAGCTGATCGGGGCGTGACCGAGGCGGAGCGCGGTGTCATCCGACCGAGCGGCTGTGGGCGAGCGCCCCGGGCTCCTCGATCTCCGCGACCTTGAGCAGATACTTGCCGTAGCCGCTCTTCTCCAGCTTGCGGCCCTGGGCGAGGAGTTGCTCGCGGTCGATGAAGCCCTGGAGATAGGCGATCTCCTCCGGGCAGGCGACGCGCAGGCCCTGGCGCCGCTCCAGCGTCTGCACGTAGCTCGCGGCCTCGAGCAGGCTGTCATGCGTGCCCATGTCGAACCAGGCGAAGCCGCGGCCCATCTTCTCGACATGCAGCCGGCCGCGTTCGAGATAGGCGCGGTTGACGTCGGTGATCTCGAGCTCGCCGCGGGCGGAGGGCTTCAGGTTCGCGGCGATGTCGACCACCTCCGCGTCGTAGAAATAGAGGCCGGTGACCGCCCAGTTGGAGGTCGGGTTGCGCGGCTTCTCCTCGATCGCCGCCGCCCGGCCGTCGGCGCCGAAATTGACCACGCCGTAGCGCTCAGGATCGTCGACGTGATAGGCGAAGACCGAGGCGCCGGAGGGCCGCCCGGAGGCCGAGGCCAGCAGCTCCGGCAGGCCGTGGCCGTGATAGATATTGTCGCCGAGGATCAGGGCGGAGGGGCCGCCAGCGACGAAGTCGGCGCCGATGATATAGGCCTGGGCCAGCCCGTCCGGGCTGGGCTGTACCGCATAGTCGAAGGCCATGCCCCATTGTGAGCCGTCGCCGAGCAGCCGCTGGAACTGCGGCATGTCGTGCGGGGTGGAGATGACCAGCACCTCCCGGATCCCGGCCAGCATCAGCACGCTGAGCGGGTAATAGACCATCGGCTTGTCATAGACCGGCATCAGCTGCTTGGAGGTGGCGAGCGTCAGCGGGTGAAGCCGGGTGCCGCTGCCGCCGGCGAGGATGATGCCTTTCATGGGGGCTCCGGGGTGCTGATGGTTGCAAGCAGGAACGGCTTTTCCGGACGCTATCCGAGTCTCGTCACCGTGCAGTCATCTCCGCCACAGCTTCGTGTCGCGAGGCACGGTCCGACAGAGTGTCGGCCCAACGCGCGGCCAAGCGCCCGAGCCGATGAAACGGATCCTCGATCAAACGGTAGGTCGCCCAGGATACGGCGATGCTGATCGCCATCCAGCCGAAAAACGTGACGATACGCGACCCGGTGATCTGCGGCAGGTGGTGGATGATCACCGAGTGCACGATGTAGATCGAATAGCTGATCATCCCCAGCCAGGTGATCACTCGCCCTTCCAGGCCGTAGCGGAAGAAATAACCGAAGCTGAACACCCCGATCGCGCAGATATATGTCACCGGATCGGTCCACCAAGGCGCCAGACGTCCGACCTTGTCGGCATCGACGAAATACGGGGCCAACCAGTCGTGCAAAGGCTGCGGAGCCGGCCATTCGAAAGGATAATAGAAGATCCGAAAATTGATCAGAATCATAACCGCATTGGCAAACAGAAGCATAAGTAGATGCTTAGTTGCGAGATGGCCTGTATAATGAAAATAATACAGCACGCCGATCGCAAAAAATTGAACGAGAGTCAAATTATAAAATATGCCCCTATAGTTGTGAAAAAGCAAAAATCCAGCAATAATAGTAAAAGGAAGCGCCTTCAACAGGCTGGGCAAAGCATTGCCCGCTATCGCCATCGCCAGAATGATCGAGAAGGCGAGCACGACCGCGAGGGCCTCCCAGCTATGGATGAATTTCGTCGCGCTGCCGAACAGCAGATCACCGGAGATGCTGCCGTTCAACAGCAGCGGAAGCAGCGGAACAACGCTGACAACACGCAACGCATTCGGAAGCCTGTTTGAAAAAAAGGCCACACCGATGAGGATGTAGAAGATCAACTCATAGTAGAGCGTCCAAGATGAGCCGACAATATTGATATTAGTGAAAAACAAATGCACCGCAAATAAATTTGCCGCAATCACCTCAAGAGAATATTCCTGCCTCGACGTGAGCAGGACAAAAGCGGTCGCCACAGCCAGAAGCGGGAAAATTCGAAAGAACCGACCGAACGCAAAGGACAGCGCGCTCCGATAACGGCCGATCGTGTATGGAATGACAAAGCCGCTAATGATGAAGAACAGGAAGACCCCGAATTGGCCGGGCCGCCACACCGTGATGCTCCATCCGAAAAACTGCGGAGAGAGGAGCTCACCCGCGTGCTGCCCGACGACAAACAACGCGGCAATAGCCCTGAGGCCATCCAGAAACTTGAGTCGCGAACCAGGCCTCTCAGCCTGACTCTGAGAGGCTGTCATCTTGACGGCAGCCGAATCCGATTTCATCAAACGGAATTCCTATGGTAAGAGGCCGCACCCTAATGGTTTTCCAACGGCTAAGGCAAGCATGGTCCCGCTCGGACTCGGAACGGCCGAGGACACGGCTTCAAGGCAGTTCTGCGGTCTTGTCGACCGTCGGGACGCGGCGGTGAGCAGCGAAGCGTCGCCTCCACGACGAGCATGACGGTCAAGCCCATCGCACACTGACAGGACAAGGCGGGCGATCGCGCGGATCGAGATCTCCGCCGGAACGCAGCCCGGTTCCGGGTGTTTGGCTCGGATCAACCCGCCCCTCATATCGACACGCGCCCATGACGGACACTCCAGATCTCGACGAGTTGATGAAGCGCATCCGCGCCGAGATTGCAGCAAAGGCGGCACCGCCCGCCGACGGAACGCCGGCGAAACGGGCGGCGGACGGAGCGCGGCCCTCTGAACCGATGCCGCCCTCCGGGTCCGGGCGCCGGAGCTTTACCGCTCGGGAGCTGCTGCGGGGAAAGCGGCATGAGGGCTTCATCCGCTCGGCCTATCTGAAGATCCTGGGCCGGGAGCCGGACCCCGTCGGTCTTGCACACTATCTGAAGCACCTCAACCACGGACGGCTGGACCGCGTGGTCGTGCTGCGGCGCCTGGTCAATTCCGAGGAAGCGCGGGCGCGCGGAGTCCGTGTCCGTGGGCTCCGGTGGCGGATGGCTTGGAACAAGGCCGCGCGGAGACCCCCCCTGCGCTCGATCGTCAATTTCTGCACCGGCATCCGCTATCTGTCGCGACTGCCGCGCATCGCGCGGGAGGTCCGCAATTTCGAGGCGCTGGCGACCCTGACGGCCCAGCAGGTCGCCGCCGAGGCGCGTGTCGAGCAGCAGGCAGTGGCCGGACCGATGAAAGCCTCGATCGAGAAGCTGCGCCGGCAGATCGAGCCGCTCGCCAGCGCTCCATCCGATCTCGCGAGGCGCATCGACGCAGTTGCCGCGACTGTCGCGGGCAGCAAGGACCGGCTCGAGCAGGCGGAGGCGACCTCCGCGGAGCTGAAAGAGAAGATCGCCTCGCTGGCGGCGAATCTGTCCGGCCTCAGAGATGTCACCCCCGATCTGGGCCGCTTGCAGGCCGAGATCGAGGAGTTGCGCGGCCGGCTCAACAGCCACTGGCGCAATGTCGTCGACCAGAAGCTGCGGCTCGAATTGCTGCTCACCGAAGCGCGCAAGCGGTTGCCGGAGCCCTTCGACGCCGCGCAGATCCAGACGATCGCAGATGAGCGGAGCCATCTGCTCGATGCCTTCTACGTCTCGTTCGAGGACCGCTACCGAGGCACGCGGGACGATATCAAAAACCGCCAGAAGATCTATGTTCCGCATGCCAGGAAGGCAGCGGAGGCCACCGGGGGCGAGCTGATCGATATCGGCTGCGGGCGAGGCGAGTGGCTCGAGTTGCTCGGCGAGAACGGCCTCGCCGCCTCGGGGATCGACCTCAATCGGGTCATGGTGGAGGAATGTCATGCCCGCGGCCTCAAGGCCACGCTGGGGGACGCGCTGGAGATCCTGCGGTCGCTGCCGGAGCGCAGCCTCAGCGCGGTCACGGGCTTCCACATCATCGAGCACCTTCCGTTCGACGTTCTCGTCACCTTGTTCGACGAGGTGCTGCGCGTGCTCAAGCCGGGCGGCATGGTGATCTTCGAGACGCCGAATCCCGCGAATCTGCAGGTGGCGGCCGAACGGTTCTACATGGATCCCACCCATCTGAATCCGCTGCCGTCGGACCTGATCTCGTTCATCGCGACAGCCAGAGGGTTCAGCAAGGTCGAGGTGCTGGACCTGCACCCGATGGATTGGGCGCACCGGGACTACGACGATCCGATGCTCGCCCTGCTGCAGCGCAAGCTGTTCGGTCCGCAGGACTACAGCATCATCGGGTGGAAGGAATCGTGATCACGTCGCCGTGGATCCGCCGGGCGCTGTCGGTCTCCGGAATCGGTTGCGCCTTATGACCAGAGCGAAAGTCGCGATCGTCGCGGCCGGATCCGGGACCGGCGAAGTGGGCGGCGTGGAGCGGCTCTATATCGGGCTCCAAGCCGCATTGGAGAATGCCGGGCTGCAGGCGGAGATCGTGTCGCAGGTCAGCGACGAGAGCAATTTCGAGCAGATCAAGAGAAGCTATCTTCGCTTCTATGACCTGAACCTCGATGCGTTCGACGGCGTCGTCTCCACCAAAGCGCCCAGCTACGCCATCCGCCACCGGAACCATGTCGGGTATCTGGTGCACACGATGCGCGTCTTCTACGACATGTTCGAGGCCGAGTTCCCGAACCCTTCCGGCGCGCTGCTGGAACAGCGCCAGCTGATCCATCAACTGGACACGGCGGCCCTCACACCACGGCGACTGAGGCAACTCTATACAATCGGCCACGAAGTCAAGGAGAGGCTGAAGCACTACAACGGCATCGATGCCGAGGTGCTGCATCATCCGAGCACTCTCGACGGCCTCAGACAGGGCAGATACGAATACATCCTCCTTCCGGGGCGTCTCCACCGCTGGAAGCGCGTCGACCTGGTGATCTCCGCGATCAAGCTGGTCCGTCGGCCCGTTCAGCTTCTGATCACCGGGACTGGCGAGGACCGGGCCTATTTCGAGGCCATCGCCGATGGTGATCCCCGGATCCGCTTCCTGGGGCGTGTGAGCGAGGACGAGTTGCGCGCCCTCTACGCCGACGCGCTGGCGGTCGCCTTCGTCCCCAAACGGGAGGATCTCGGCCTGATCACTCTCGAGGCATTCGGCAGCGGCAAGCCGGTCGTCACCTGCACCGATTCCGGCGAACCGTCGCGTCTGGTCCGGCATGGCGAGACCGGCTTCGTGAGCCAGCCCGAATCTTCGGCCCTCGCGGGCTGGTTCGAACGACTGGTCGAGGATCCTGGGATGGCGATGGCGATGGGCAGCCGCGGCCGATCCTCCGTCGCGCACATCACCTGGGAGCGCATCGGCCATAGTTTGGCCAGAGCTCTCGGCTTTATCACTCCCCCTTTCTCGCACTGAATATCCTGTCACCAGAACCCGACATGCGCATAACGATCCTCGACATGCAGCCGATAGACCCTCCGGTAGGCGGGGGACGGCTGCGACTTCTGGGGCTCTATCACGGCCTCGGAGCCGAGCACGCCGCGACCTATGTCGGCAGCTACGACTGGCCGGGCCCCGGCTTTCGCGACCAGATGCTCTCGCCGACGCTGCGCGAGATCATGGTGCCGCTGAGCGACGCCCACTTCGCTGAGGCGAAGCGGCAGAGGAGAGCCGCCCGGGGAAAGACCGTCATCGACAGCACGTTCCACACCACGGCCCATCTCTCACCGGACTACGTCGCGGCAGCCTGCCGGGCCGCGGCAGAGGCGGACGTCGTCGTGTTCTCGCACCCCTGGGTCTACCCGCTCGTGCGCGGCGTCCTCGATCCGTCGCGCCAGACGATCGTCTACGATGCCCACAATGTCGAAGGCCTGCTGCGAACGGAGCTGCTCGATGACCAGGGCGCCGGTACGCAAATCGCCCGAGGCGTGGTGGACGTCGAGGTCCGACTGTGTCGTGCGGCAGATCTGATCCTGGCCTGCTCACATGAGGATCGGCTGCTGTTCTCCCGTCTCTATGATATCTCCCCAGACAAGATCCGGGTGGCTGCGAACGGTGCCTTCACTCGACAGATCCATCGTCCCGCGGCCGCCGAGAGGCGGGAGATCAAGCAGCGGCTGAACGCTGGAGACCGCCCGATCGCCTTCTTCCTCGGCAGCCACTACACCCCCAATCTCGAGGCGGCGCAGTTCATCGCGTCCACGCTCGCGCGGCAGGTTCCGCAGGTTCTGTTCGTGATCGGCGGCGGCGCCGGCGACGAGGTCAGGAAGTCCGGCCCCGAGGCCCCCAATCTCGTCGTCACCGGCGGATTGTCGGAGGACGACAAACGGGAATGGCTTTCGGTTGCCGATATCGGCATCAATCCGATGTTCAGCGGCTCTGGCACCAATATCAAGATGCTGGAGTTCATGGCCTGGGGCCTACCGATCGTGACCACGAAGGTGGGCGCGCGAGGCATCGAGACGGCAGGCACGGCCTTTCTCGTCGCCGAGGCCGACGATTTCTCGACGGCGGTATCGCGGCTAGCCGCTGATGCGACAGCCCGAGAGGATCTGTCGGAAGCCGCGAGGATGGAAGCTGACCGGCGCTATTCCTGGGAACGCATCTCAAGCGATCTCGGCCGTCTGCTCCAGCACCGCCATCAGGTCCTGGGCCGCCCCGTCTTCTTCTCGATCGTCGTTCCAACCTATGAACGACACGAGCATTTGTCGCGGCTGATGGCGCGGCTGGAGAGCCAGAGCTGCGATGATTTCGAAGTCATCGTCATCGATCAGAGCGCGGAGCCGTGGCCCGACAGGGACAAGCGCTTTGGCTTCCGCCTGACATATGTGCACACAGACATCCGCGGCGCCGTGCCCGCGCGAAACGCCGGCGCCGACCTGGCGATCGGAAATGTCATCGCCTTCACCGACGATGACTGCGAGCCTGGCCAGGACTGGCTCGCCTCGGCACGGCCCTTGTTCGATGATCCCGGCGTCGTCGGCGTGGAGGGGCTTATCCTGTCCGACAGGGTGGACGACCCTGAGTGGCGGCCGGTCACCAATGAAGGCTTCGAGGGTATGGCCTTCATGACGGCCAACTTTTTTATCCGGACCGAGACGTTCCACGCCCTCAACGGGTTCGATCCCATGTTCGACAACCCGCATTTCCGCGAAGATACCGATCTCGGCTGGCGGGCTCTGGAACTGGGGCGAATTCCCTTCTCGCACGAGGCTTGGGTGTTTCATCCTCCCCATCCCCGGTCCATTGAACGCGAGTCCCTTGCCGAGAGGTCGCGCTTCTTCGAGAAAGACGCGCTGCTGTACCGCAAGCATCCCAGCCGATATCTGCAGTTGTTCCGGCGGGAGTGCCAGTGGCGCCACAACCCCTTCTTCTGGGCCTATCTTCGCCGCGGCGCCGAAAAATATGGCGTGGAGTTGCCCGAGGAGCTAAAGCCGGCCGGCTGACCGGATCGCCATTACTGGATGCCGTCGGAGATCTTTTTGGGCGACAGCCAATCAGCGTCGGAGGTGGGCAGCCCGAAGCTCCTCTCCCGCTCCTGTAGGCTCCTGGTCTCCTGAGCTTTCTTGTCTAGAGTTTGTCGCTGTACTTCGATTTATCCCGTTCGATGATCTGGCGATCCGCAAGATCTTTAAATTGTCTCAGGATTTCCGCATTCTGCCGCCGGAGCTCCGAGATTGCGGACGTCGAGGCCATCTGAAGCCCTTCGATACGGTCCCGAAGAGCCAGAATCGAATCCTCCTGACTCTGGCTGCGTTGCTGCAGCAGGCTTGCAAGCTGCTGCCAGGACAAGCTCATTTGCTCGGTTTGCGCCCCCTGACGGAGGACCTCACGCCACAACTTCGGCAAACGCCCGAGCATATACAGCCATCGTATAGCCGGGCCGAGAATCGGCACCCGGCTGATAGACCGCCATCTGCGCAACCGCTTGAGGCCCGAGACTTTGACGCCGTGTCTCCGCCCCTCCGATGACCATCGCAAGCTGATCAGAATATCCGTCTTCGACGCTCGACCGGACCTGAGACGCCGAAGATATTGTGCCAGCCCCTGTGGGTCGGGTTCGCGACGCAGCAATCCCTGATAGGCGGCACGGACAAACGTCTCGTCGCCAAGCCGGAGAAACTCATCAAGCGCATATTTCTTCTTGGCCGGAATAGCCTGTATCGGCGCGGGTGAGGACGACCATGCCGAAGTGGCACCCGAATGAACGGAAGCCGATCCACCGGGATGAGTCGAGACGCCTGGCGATTGCCGCCGCCGTCGCTCCGCCTCCGCATTGACGCGGGTGATGATCTCGTCGACCGAGGGCAAATGGGCGGGAGATGCCATCACAGAGCCCCCTGTTCGAGTGCTTGGTCAGACATCATCCTTCCCTCACCAGGCCTTCAATATGGATTCGTGACAGGAAATTGCGGGCGATGACAGACCAATCGTACTGCTCTTGTACAAGAAGCCGGGCTGCGATGATGCGCTTGGCCAGCGCAGCAGTGCCGACTTCACCTTTCAACTGAGCCAGGGCGTGAGGGAACTGGGAGATCTTGGCCAATTGGAGGTGAACACCGTCAACGACAGCGATCCCTCGCGCACCATGCGGAGTCGAGATTACGGGAACCCCGCTCGCGAAGTAATCAAGCATCTTCAGGTTGGTCCCCGATCCCGTCGCCATCGGGTTGATCGCACAGTCGACCGAACTCAGCACCACATCCTTCGTTTCGTCGTCGACCTCACCCATGAAGCCCACATTCTCTGGCACCGCGCGGCCGGCGAAGTGTCCTGCCACGCTTCCGAGAAGCAAGAATCTCATGTCGGGGCACTGGGGCGCAAACCGAAGAATTTCCTCCACGGCTTCATTGTTTGGTTGATGCCGACTGCCCATGAAAAGTACCGTGAAGCAGTCTCCAATACCCAGGCGCCCCTTGTTAGCTGCACGGGATTTCGGCCCTGTATAGGAAACTGATTGGAGATCGACCCCGTTCGGGACCTCAACAAACTTCCCGGCCGGCACTCCGAACTTGCTCTCGAACACCTCCTGATCGGTCCTCGTGCAGACGACTACGAGCTCGGCAGCATCACAACACTCGTGCTCTACCCTTTCCGCATCTGTGAGGAGGTCTCGCGCGGTCGCCGTATCCGGCAGCATGGCACGCTTAAGATCGATCTCGACATTGTGAGCCTCGTACCAGATCGGCTGTCTACTCACCTCTCGGATCAAGGGAAACAGATAGGGGTGAGACGCGATGACGACGTCAGCCTCAGCCATGGAGCCGGACAGGGCTTCCCGGTATTCCGGAGTCAAATGCACGAGCCGCGGCATCGCCACATCGGTTATGGGCACTGCTCCGACTTCACGTGTAAGCGCGAGTTCCGCGTCTCGGTGCGCGCTCGATTTCGGGATTCGGATTTCCCTCAGCCCCGGCGCCACCAGCCGATCGGACGGAAGATCGTTCGCGTTTGTAATGCATACGACATCGACATCACAGCTTTGCGCCAGATGCCGATAGAGATGGAATACGCGACTCTGCCCTCCTCCTCGGGGAGGAAAGATAGGGAACGTTACAGCCACACAAAGCTTCGGCCGGTGGACTTTCCGCGGCGACGAGACGGTCGGTGGTACGAGAAGCGGGGCGACCGTTTTCTCCCAGGTGATCCGACTGACGCGCTGCTTCGCAGCCGCCCCCATCTGCATCGCTAGATCAGGAGATTGCGCCAAAGCCGTCATGGCCTTGGCAAGCTCCCTCGGGTCGGCTTTCGTCGAGTAACCAGTCTGACCTGACTCGATCAACTCATTCGGCCCACCCGAATCTTCGGTAGTGATCACGGGCTTTCCACACATCATTGCCTCGACCGTGATCAGCCCATAGTCTTCGTCCTTTGGCACAAACACAACGGCGCGCGCCCCCGCGTAAAGTTCGGCGAGTTCGGCGTCTCTCACGAAGCCGAGAAATTCGATCCGCGGATCATTGCCGGCAAGATCTCGCAACCGATCTTCTTCCGGGCCAATGCCGGCGATCTTCAGATGCATGCGTGTGTTTGCTCGCCGCATCGCATTGATTATCAAGTCGATGCGCTTGGGCCTATCGAGACGGCTGCACGTGAACAGGTAATCGTAACTGCCCGTGTGTAGGCCGCCGAGAGACGTGGGATGATGAATAGCTTCAACGGTCACGCCGGCCGGGAAATAGTCCTGACGGCTGGCGACGGTCTCGGAGATCGCAGCGAATTTTCTGACGGCGTCACGGGACAGGCCAATCCCGTCCAGCCAATGGACGACCTCTCGGGCGAAAGGCCCCGGAAATGCCAGAGCCTCTCCCCCCCGGTCTATAACGGCACGGATCCTGCTAAAGAATTCGGGCAGCGCATCCCGTTGCCCGTGCCATTTCTGCATGAACCGCTGCAGTGAGGTGACCTCCGCATCCGCGTAGTCCGGCAGCCGATCAAATCGACTCTCGGGATACGTGTCGTACAGCCCCCGCAATCTATGCTGCAGATAGCAAACATGATTGACATGCTTTATCATCCACGCCGGATATTTGGTTGAGATGACCAGATCAAAGTGACTCAGATCCAAACGAGAGAAATTTTCGTAACTCGAAATGAGCTCCGGAAAGTTACGTTCGGGACTTGGCAATTTGATGAGCTCCGCATCATGCGGAGTCTCCCTATTAATATGACTCAACAAGCCAAGCCACAAGTTTTCGGCTCCACCGATAGTGAATGGAACCGAACTTGGCGCAACAATGGCGACCTTCATTTATTCCCCGAGACCTAGCATTCATCCGTGCCCAAGCAGAACGAGTACATCTCGAACCCTGCACAGGCGGCAAGATGTGGGCGACGCGATGATGCCTGCTGAACCACGCCCTTATCCTGGCACTGGCCTGAGATAACGTCGGCTCGCGGCATGGGCGAGGCGGCCTGCCGATGCGTCAGCCATCACTGCCCCATAGATGTCCCGGGCCACATCGGACCAAAGCCGGAGCTCCGCCTGCCGAATCCGATGCTCCTTCACTGAGACATAGTTCGGTTCCCGGAATGTCTGTAGGACGGTGCGCTGTAGACTGTCATCGTCTTTCGGATCGACGTACTCGGCCAGCTCGCCCCCCACCTGCGGCATGGAGGATGTCTTCGAGGCGATGCAGAGCTTGCCGAACCACAAGCTTTCGCCGATCGGCAGGCCCCAGCCCTCGTAAAGGCTGGGGAACACGGTGAAGAGGCAGTGCCGGTAGAGGAAGGCCAGTTCGGCATCCGTCGGCGTCTCGGCCACCGCGACCGTGCCACCGAGATTGGCCGTCCGCGCCAGGAGGTCGAACAGATCCTCGGTCCGCCAACCGCGCTGGCCGGCCAGGACCAGCCGGGGCATCCGTTCACCGAGTTCCGACCGCAACCGGTCCCAGACCCGGACGAGGGCATAGGCGTTCTTACGCACCTCGATCGTGCCGACGCACAGGACGAAGGGCGACTCGGCAAGCGCCCGCACAGCCGGCCCTACCGCTGCATCATCCGCCGGGTCGCCGGCGAATTCATGGGCCAGCGGGACGACGCGGGTGGGAATCTTCGTCCCGGCGGCCGGCATCACCTCCCGGAGATCCGCCTCCGTCTGATCCGAGACGCAGAGAAAGCTCGAGACATACTCCGGCGCGCGGCCAAGGAAGCGGCGGAACTCGGGCTCGTGCCCCGGCTTGGCTAACGCCGGAAGCTTCACCGGAATGACGTCGTGAATCAGCTGGAAGACGGCATTGCCCGCCGCCTTTCGGCCGGCGAGGAAGGCGATGTAGGGATCGTTGCGCAGCGTCGGCACTGGCAGGAAGATCCGATCCGCCGGCATGAGGGCAGGCCGCGACAGGCGCCGGCCGAAGCCTGATCGGCTCCCCAGCCGCCAGCGCAACCGGCCCAGCTTCGCCGCCAGCCGGCGCAGCGGCGCTCGATCCCCACCCCCTGCGTCATAGGGGATCGCCATGTCGCGGACGAACTCGGCGTGGTGCGCCTCGAAGCGGTAATCCGGCCCGAGAAAGGACAGGTCGATCTCGACCACCTGCCGCAGCTTCGGATGCCAGGCGATGCCGCGGATCGCGTCCGGCCCGTGCGTCGCCACCAGGTGCCCGACCACGCGCAACACCACGCGCTGCACGCCGGTCACCGTGGTATGGCCGCGCGCATGCGCCAGGATCGGCGTCACGTCGCAGAACAGACGCGGCGGCCGCCCTCCCGCCGATTGGCCCTCAAGGCCCATCCTACCCCGCCACCGCCACGGCGGGCTGCGCCTCGGCCCGCTGCTCGTCCTCGGCCGTCTGCATCGCCCACAGCCGGGCGTAGAGGCCGCCGTGCTGCAGCAGCTCGGCATGGCTGCCGGCCTCGACGATCTGGCCCTGATCCATGACGTAGATCAGGTCGGCGCCGCGCACGGTCGACAGGCGGTGCGCGATCATCAGCGTGGTGCGGCCGACCATCAGGCGGTTCAGCGCGTCCTGCACCTGGCGCTCGCTTTCGGTGTCGAGGGCCGAGGTCGCCTCGTCCAGCAGCAGGATCGGCGCGTTCTTCAGCATGGCCCGGGCGATCGAGAGGCGCTGCCGCTGGCCACCCGAGAGGCGCACGCCATGCTCGCCGATCTGGGTGTCGTAGCCTTGCGGCAGGGCGAGGATGAAGTCGTGCGCCGCCGCGGCGCGGGCCGCGGCCTCGATCTCCTCCTGGCCCGCCCCCGGCCGGGCATAGGCGATGTTGTCGCGCACCGTGGCATCGAACAGCGTCGTCTCCTGGCTGACTAGGCCGATCTGCTCGCGCAGCGAGTGCTGGGTAACATCGCGGATGTCGTGGCCGTCGATCCGGACCGCGCCCGAGGACGGGTCGTAGAAGCGCGGTATCAGGTTCAGCAGCGTCGACTTGCCGGCGCCCGAGGGGCCGACCAGCGCCACCGTCTTGCCGGCCGGGATCTCGACCGTGATGCCGCGCAGCGCCGGGATGGCCGGGCCGTAAGAGAAATGCACGTCCTCGAACCGGATCGCGCCCGTCACCCGGTCCAGCACGGCGGCGCCGGGCCGGTCGGTGATCATCGGCTGCTTGTCGATCATGGCGAAGATGCCTTCCGCCGCGGTCAGCCCCTGCTGGATCGATCCCCAGGTGTTCACGATCCGCTTCAGGGGGTCGTAGGTCAGCATCAGGGCCAGGACGAAGGCGAAAAACGAGCCGGTGGTCCGGTTGCCGTTGATCACCTCGGACCCGCCGTAGAAGATCACCAGCGCGATCGCCACGCCGGAAAGCGCCTCCATGAAGGGGGCGTTGTAGGATTTGATCCGGGTCATCCGCTGCGACAGCTTCGAGACCGCCTGGACGAAGGTCTCGGTCGCCTTGATCGTGCGCTGCTCGGCGTTATAGGCCTTGACGTGCCGGATGCCCTGGAAGACCTGAGTCAGATAGCTGGTCAGCTCACCCATGCCGAACTGCGATTTGCGGGTCACCTTGCGCAGGTCGCGGCCCACCTTGATCAGAGGGACGACCGAGAGCGGAAAGGTGATGGAGGCGACGAGGGCCAGCTTCCAGTCCTGGTAGAACATGGCGGCGACGAGGCCGACCAGGGTCATCGCGTCGCGGCCGATCGCCGCCGCGCTGGTCGAGACGGCGCCGAGCACCGCCTGGACGTTGAAGGTGAAGGTGCTGACCAGATGGCCGGAGGCGACGGCGTGGAAGCTGGCGAGATCGTCCCAGATCTTTCTGCTGAACATGCGCATCTGCAGCTCGGCGACGATGCGCCGGCCGATGCTGTTCATCACCACGCTGAAGCCATAGCTCGCGGCGCCACGCACGAAGAAGACGCCGATCACCAGCAGCGAGATCGGCACCAGAAGGTCCGCGCGCCGGTCGGTGAAGATGCCATCCAGGATATGCTGGCTCACGAACGGAATGGCGGAACTCGCGGCAGCAGTCGCCCAGAGGCACACGAAGGCCAGCATGAAGCGCCAGAAATGGCCCTTCATGTGCTCGCGCATCATCCGTTTCGCGATCCGCCAGTCCGTCGGCTGGCCGTGGGCCCGTGGTCTCTTGCTCATGGGGTGCTCATATAGCGCCGTCCGGCCGATCCGCCAAATGACACGCGCGTCGATCCAAACGAAAACAGGGCGCCCCGGCCCGCCGCTGGCCGGTTCGTCCGGCTGCGGCGGGCGGGCGCCCTGTCCTGTTCGGCGGCCGATCCTGCGACAGGCGGCCGCGCCGGGCTCAGCGGCGATAGGTGCCGCGGGCGATGGCGTCGAAATCGGCCGGGCCGATGCCCAGCTCGTCCATCTCGCGCCGGTCGAGCTTCAGCAGCTCGTCATAAATCCGGTTGTATTCGCGGCGCTCGGCGACGCGGCGCGCGACGGCGTCGCGCATCCGGGCGAAGATGCCGGCGCGGCGGGCGGGGGCGGGAGCGAAGTCCAGAACGTCGATATGCATGCTTACCTCAACTGCCGGCGAGACCGGCCTCTCATGTTTTCCCTTGTGCCCCTCCAATGTAGGACGTCCGCGCCGCGACAGGATCGGTCTTTTTGCAGCGCAGCAATGGTAAGCATGCATGACATGGATTTGCCACGATCCCCGCCCAGACGGCCGGAGATGCGGGCTCAAAAACTCACAATCCGGTTGTGAAACTCAGCAATCCACAGGCCGCATGCCGCGATTGATTGACCTGCCCGGGGCGCCGCGATATCTAAAGGGCGACGGACCGGCCCACCGTGACGGGCCCGCGGCGATTTGATGGGAAGCAGCTTGCGCCCGCATCACCAACCGCTAAAGCGCCACGATGCAGGTCGTGGTTCCCTCGGAAGAGACGAGGACGCGACGATGACCAGGACGGCCCACCACAGCCCTTTCGCGCACCGGCCCATGGCCGCGGTGCCGATGCGCTGTCGCCGCGCCTGACCCGGGCTCCAGGCCCTGCCGCCCTGCCCGCGGCGGCCATCTTCGTCCCCGCACCGATCCACTGATCCGGCCCCGTCCATGATCCGCCTCGATTCCGTCTCCAAGACCTTCACCCGCGCGGGCCAGGCCCAGGTCGCGGCGCTGTCCGACGTGTCCCTGACCATCGAGCGCGGCGAGATCTTCGGCGTGATCGGGCCAAGCGGCGCCGGCAAATCGACCCTGATCCGCGCGATCAACCTCTTGGAGCGGCCGACCAGCGGCACCGTCACCGTCGACGGCACCGAGCTGACGGCGCTGCCGGAGGCGGATCTCAGGGCCGAGCGGCGGAAGATCGGCATGATCTTCCAGCATTTCGCCCTGCTCTCCTCCCGCACCGTCTTCGACAATGTCGCGCTGCCGCTGGAGCTGGCGGGCCTCGACCGCCGCGGCATCGCCGCACGGGTCGACCGGCTGCTGGAGATGGTCGGCCTGGCCGACAAGCGCGACCGCTACCCGGCCGAGCTGTCGGGCGGGCAGAAGCAGCGCGTCGGCATCGCCCGGGCGCTGGCCAGCGAGCCCAGCGTGCTGTTGTGCGACGAGGCGACCTCCGCCCTCGACCCCGAGACCACGGCCTCGATCCTGCAGCTGCTGGCGAAGATCAACCGCGAACTCGGTCTCACCATCGTGCTGATCACCCACGAGATGGCGGTGATCAAGGCGATCTGCCACCGCGTCGCGGTGCTGGAGCAGGGCCGCGTGATCGAGGAGGCGCGGGTGTTCGACCTGTTCACCCGGCCGCAGACGGCGACGGCCCGCGCCTTCGTCGCCAGCGTCACCGGCGCCGAGCTGCCGGAGGCGCTGGCCGCCAAGCTGTCCGAACAGCCCCTGGCCGGCGGCGAGACCGTGCTGCGCCTCGTCTTCGCCGGATCGCAGACCGGCACCACCGCGCTGGGCCAGCTGGCCCGCCGGCTCGGCATCGACGCGGCGCTGCTGCACGGCCGGGTCGACAGCGTGCAAGGTGCGCCCTTCGGCACCCTGATCGTCGCCATCCCGGGCGGGCCGGACACGGCGCGGTCGGCGATCGACTTCCTCTCCTCCCTCAAGCTTTCCGTCGAGGTCCTGGGCCATGTCCCCGCAACTCTTCGCGCTGCTGGCTGACGCCGCCTGGGCGACGCTCTACATGGTCGCGGTCTCGGCCGCGATCGGCACGCTGGTGGGCGGCCCGATCGGCATCTGGCTGGCGACCAGCGGCAAGGGCGAGCTGTTCGCGGCGCCGGCCGCCAACCGCATCGTCGGCCTGGTGGTCAACGCCACCCGCTCCACCCCCTTCATCATCCTGGTGGTGGCGATCATCCCCTTCACCCGGCTGATCGCCGGCACCTCGATCGGCACCACCGCGGCGATCGTGCCGCTGACCATCGCCTGCATCCCCTTCATCGCCCGGATCATCGAGACGGCGGTGCGCGAAGTCGACCAGAGCCTGGTCGAGGCGGCGAAGGCGATGGGTGCCTCGTCGCTGCAGATCGTGCGCAAGGTGCTGGTGCCCGAAGCGATGCCGGCGATCGTGGCCGGCCTGACCCTGACCGTGGTCAGCCTGATCGGCTATTCCGCGATGGTCGGCGCGGTCGGCGGCGGGGGCTTGGGCGACCTCGGCATCCGCTACGGCTATCAGCGCTTCATGCCGGAGATGATGGCCGCGGTCGTGATCGTGCTGATCCTGTTCGTGCAGGCGGTGCAGATGGCCGGCGACCGGCTGGCCCGCCGCGTCAACAAGCGGCAGCGCGCCGCCTGAGCCTTTCCACCCGAGGGGGATGTGATGAGCCTGAAGACGATTCTGGCCGCGGCGGTGTTCGCCCTGGCCGTGCAGCCGGCCGTGGCCGAGACCGTGAAGATCGGGGTCACGCCGGGGCCGCATGCCGAGATCCTGGAACAGGTGAAGCCGATCGCGCATGAGAAGGGCCTGGACATCGAGATCGTCGAATTCTCGGACTATGTCGTGCCCAACGCGGCGCTCGATTCCGGTGAGCTCGACGCCAACTCCTTCCAGCACGAGCCGTACCTCGTGAACGAGATCGAGAAGCGCGGCTACAAGATCAGCAAGGTGGCCAACACCGTCACCTTCCCGATCGGCATCTACTCCAGGAAGATCCAGAAGATCGAGGATCTGAAGGATGGCGCCACCGTCGGCATCCCGAACGACCCGACCAATGGCGGCCGCGTCCTCCTGCTGCTGCAGTCGGCGGGCCTGATCAAGCTGGCCGACGGCGTCGGGCTGAAGCCCAGCGTGGCCGATATTATTGCGAACCCGAAGGACCTGCAGATCATCGAGCTGGACGCGGCGCAGCTGCCGCGGTCGCTGGACGACACCGACATCTCGGCGATCAACACCAACTACGCGATCGAGGCCGGCCTGGACCCAGCCAAGGACGCGATCCTGCGCGAGGCGGCGGATGGCCCCTATGTCAACATCATCGCGGTACAGACGGCGCGCAAGGACGAGCCCTGGGTCAAGACCCTGGTCGACAGCTACCACACCGACGCGGTGAAGCAGTTCATCGCGACCCGGTTCAAGGGCGCGGTCGTCGCCGGCTGGTAAGAGCAAGCCCCCGACAGGCAGAGGGCGCGTGACCCGCGGGTCACGCGCCTTTTTCTTGGTGGGCCGGTCAGTCGCCCGGGCCGCTGTCGAGCGAGTGGCGGCCGCCGCCGGTGCCGGCGATGAAGAGCAGGCCGCCAAGCACGGCGAGGTTGCTCATGAAGATCGCAAAATCCAGCTCGAACCGGTTCGGCGGAGAGTCCCAGAAGCCGTGGAACAGGACGGTGGCGACGACGGTGAAGCCAGCCAGCGCCAGCGCCGCGAGCCGGGTGTGCCAGCCGAGCAGCAGCAGAGCGCCGGCGATGATCTGCAGCGCCGCGGCGGCGCCCAGCAGCAGCTCGGGCTCCGGCAGGCCGCGGCTGCGCATCATCGCCAGCATCGATGCCCATTCCGGGATCTTGGAGATGCCAGCGGCGAAGAAGACCAGCGCCAGGCAGAGGCGGCCGGCGAGCTGGACGAGGTCGAGCCCTGAATTGCGCTCGGTGTTGCGTACGACCATGGTGGAGGACATGAAACGGTTCGCTTGTGCTGTCACAATGGCAGCATGCTAACCGCATCATTGTGGCCGCGCCGTGTCCGCCATCACACCCGCGGCCTACGTCTTCCGTCGCATCAGCCGGCTCTCCCGGGCCAGGTCGGCCAGCAGGCGGATCAGGGCCCCCTGCCGCCGTGTCCCGGTCTTGTCGAAGACGGAGCGGAGCTGGCTGCGCAGCGTCTCGCGGCTGAGCTGCAGCGTCTCCGCGATCTCGGACAGGGAGAAGCCTTCATGCAGCGCCATGGCCAGCCGCACCTCCGCCCGGCTGAGGCCGAACAGCGCTGGCAGCACCTGGCCAAGATCGTCCCGGCTCGACCCGATCGGGGTCAGGAACAGCGCCGCCACCGCCTGCGGCTCGGCCACGGCGGCCGGCCGCCGGTCCGGCAGGCGGCAGCCGCTGGCGATCAGTGCCGCCCCGGCGGAGCCGGACAACAGTCGGGCCAGGCCGGCGCGGGGGGCCGGGTCCAGCACCGCCGCGATCAGCCCGCGCAGCGCCGCGGCCTCGGCCGGATCGGCCGAATCCAGACGGTTGCTCCGCAACAGCAGCCGGCCGCTCTCGAACAGCCGGACCGCCGCCGCGTTGACATGCACCACCCGGCCACCGGCAGCCAGCAGGACCACGGCCCGATCGAGCCGGTCGAGCACGTCCTCGGCCAGGCGGGCGCGGCCGGCCAGCCCTTCGAGCCGCTGGGCGAGCGCCAGCGAGCGGCGGATATGCGGCACCAGAAGGTCGAAGCGCCGCCCCTCCTCCGGCGTGAACGGCCCGGCCCGACGCGGGCGGCGCACGCTCATCCCCGAAACCCCGTCAAAGCCCGGGTCGATCGCCGCCATGGTCCAGCGGCAGCCGTTCTCGTCCAGGAACGCGCCGAAATCCTGGCGGTCGAACCAGGCGGGGTCGACCACCTGGTGACAGAGATGGACGGTCGGCGGCAGGCGCCGCCAGGGCGGCAGGCGTGGATCCTCGAGCGCGTATTCGCGCAGATAGCGGGCGTGGACGGCCGCGTCGTAGCCGACGGCGACGTTGAAGAAGGGCGCCGGGGCGGCGGATTCCAGGACCAGGATCTGGGCCACCTCGCCATTGGTCCAGCGGCAGATGTCGACGAGGATCGGCTGCCACGCCGCGGGATCGGTCCCGGCGTCGTAGATGCGGCCGATCAGATCGCTTGCTTGCTCGAGAGTGTCCATCGGCCTCCGCCGCGTCGCGCCTGCCGTCGCACTCAATCCCGTTCACCCGGCCGGGGGCAAGCATCGCCGGCCGCGACAGAGTCACCCAGCGGACGCGATTCCTTCGATCAGACGGTTGACCTCGGTCGGTGCCTCGATCGGCAGCATGTGACCTTGGCCGGGGAACAGGTGCAGCGCCACCCCCGCCGGCAGGCCCCGGCCATGGGCAGCCGGCACGATGGCATCATCCGTGCCCCACAGCACCTGCACCGGCATGGCCAGCTCCGCCAGCCGGTCGCGCAGCACCAGGCGCTGGCGACCCGGGGCGAAGCACTGGTCGGCCAGGCGGCGCAGCGTCTCGCGCGCGCCCGGGGCGGACAGGGCCGCCAGCACCAGCCCGCCCAGCGCCGGGGTGACCAGCCGGGGATCGGCGTAGAGCGGCCGCAGCGCCGCCGCCAGGACCGCCGGATCATTGGCGCCGAGCAGCCGGTCGATGAAGCCGGTGTCGGCCTCGGCGCCGAGGCCGCCCGGGGCGATCAAGGTCAGGGAAGCGGCGCGGTCCGGGCGGGACAGGGCCGCCTGCAACACCACCGCCCCGCCCAGGGAATGGCCGACCAGATGGGCGCGGCTGACGCCGACCGCGTCGAGGAAGGCCAGCAGCGCCTCGGCCAGGCCGGGCACGCCGCCCGCGCCAAGATCCTTCGAGGAGCCGCCATGGCCGGGCAGGTCGAGCGCATAGACGGGGCGCCCGGCAGAGAGCGGCACCTGGTTGGCGGCCCAGGTCAGCAGCTCGCCGGCAAAGCCGTGCACCATCACGATCGGGATGGCGCGGCCTGCGCCCATGCGGCGGTAGCGGATCGGGCGGCCGTCGGCCAGCAACGCCTGCTCGGTGCGGACGCCGCCGGCCGTGGCCGGATGCGACGGGCCGGAGAAGCTCATTCCTCGACGCCAGCGAGGCGGAGCTGCACCTTGTGGACGGCGTTGGCGTGCAGCTCGCCATGGCCGGCGGTCAGGGCGGCGCGGTACAGCTCCGCCGTCAACGCCGTGCCGGGCATCGGCACGCCGCCGGCGCGGCCGAGATCGAGCATCAACCCGATGTCCTTGGCCATGTTCTTGAGGTGAAAAGCCGGCTCGAAATCGTTCGCGAGCGTCTTGCGCGCGGCGCCGCGGATGACGCCGGAGGAGCCGCCGAAGCGGTCCAGCACCTCGATCACCCCCTCGGCGGCGAGGCCGTTTCGGCGGGCCAGGGCCAGGCCCTCGCCGAGCGCCGCGATCTGCGCCGCCGACAGCAGGTTGCCGACCAGCTTCATCACCGCGCCGGCGCCGCTGGGCCCGAGATGATGCACGCCGCCGGAGACCGCCTCCAGGATCGGCCGCACCGCCTGCAGCACCGCCGCGTCGCCGCCGACGATGAAGCCGATGCTGCCGTCCCAGGCCTGGTCCTTGCTGCCATAGACCGGGGCGTCGAGATAGGCGTGGCCGGCCTCAGCCGCCGCCGCGGCCAGGCCGCGCGACACCGCCGGGTCGGTGGTGGTGCTGTCGACGACCACCGCGCCCTTGGCCGCATGGGCGAAGGCACCTTCGGGGCCGAGCAGCACGGCGCGCTGGGCATCCGGCCCGGTGACGCAGAGCATGACCCGGTCGCGGCCCGACACCGCCGCCGCCACCGAGGCGGCGCGGGCATAGCCGGGATGGTCGGTGATCTCCTCCGGCAGCTCGACCGGGCTGCGGTTCCAGGCGTGGACGCGATGCCCCGCCCGCAGCAGGTTGCGCACCATGCCCCGGCCCATCAGGCCGAGGCCGAGATAGGCGATATCGGCCATGTCTCTGTCCTCCCGTCGCGGCGGGGCCGGGATTCGGCCGCGCTTTCTTACATCCTACAAAAGGCCGGGCCAGATGACAGCCCGGCGCGGACGTCCAGTCCTTGCTCGGCATAGCCGAGTGGGCGGAGGTCAAGATCACGCCAAACGCGCGGACGCGCAGCCCCCTCTGCCCTCCGGCGAGGGAGGGAGAGTGGGGAGGCTGCGTCAGCCGGTCTCGTAGGCTGGGTTCGCGGCACGCGAACCCAACAGGATCGGAGCCGCGAGGGCGGCGGCAGGTCGGGTTCGCCCGGGGGCGAGCCCAACCGACGGCCTCACCCTGTGTCCGGCGGGTCGTCCACCGGCGGCGGGTCCAGCGTCGCCAGGAACCGGTCCGACTCCGCGACCCAGCGCTCCGCCTCCTCCGGCGGCAGGCCGAATCGCGGGCACAGCCGGGCCACGGCCGCCGGCGCCGGGCAGGTCTCGACCATCTCCGCCAGCTCCGGCCGCTCCAGCCGTTCGCCGATCTCGCCGAAGAGCCGGCCGGCCTCTGCCTCTTCGTCCTCGGTCTCGGCGCCGTCGTAGGCCGCGGCCGCCATGGCCAGCCTCACCCGCAGCTCCGGCCACGCCTTGCCGGCCGTCTCGACCGATCGCGCCTCCTGCGGCGGCTCCGCGGGCGGGCGCGAGAGCCTATCCTCCAGCAGCAGGGTCAGCCGCAGCGAGCGGGTGATACCGGCTCCCGCCCCCAGCCGGCGCGGGCGGCCACGGGCTGGATCGCCACGCCCTGCGGGGGCTCGCGATGACGGTGAAGGTGGCGAGGGCCGCTCCCCCAAACCGTCATTGCGAGCGCGGCGAAGCCATCGTGGCGCGGATCATGCGGTCGATGGATCGCCTCGTCGGCCTCGCCTCCTCGCATGACGGTGGGGCGGCTGGGGGCTCCCCTCAGGCGGATGGCGTCCGATCCAGCACGCTCCAGTCGAATGCGCGCGCCCAATCGGCGAAGCTGTGCCAGCGGATCTCGGGGAAGTCCCGCCGCAGCGCGGCGATGTCGGCGGAATAGCCGACCCGATCGAACCATTCGAACATGAGCGCCGCATCCTCGCTCTGCTGGCGCATCACGGCGACCGGGATTTCCCGATACGCGACCGGGCGGCCGATGGCCTGCGACAGGATCTTCGCCTGCGCCTCGCCGGTCAGCTCGTCACCGGCGATGTCGAAACGTTTTCCGAACACCTGCTCGCGCCGCTCTGCCAGAGCCGCGACGAAAGTCCCGATATCCGCGACGGCCACCAGCTGGATCTCGCGCCCGGGCGGCAGGGCAAAGGCGTGCGCCCCCTGGCGCAGCCCGCCGATCGCCCATGGCGCGACGGCATTCTCCATGAACGCGACCGGCGCGCTGACGGTGTAGGGGATGCCGAGCCCGGCAATGTGCCGCTCGACCAGATGCTTGCCCTCGAAATGCGGAACGCCGGTCTTCCGGTCGGCACTGGCGACCGAGGAGTAGATCAGATGCCCTATTCCGGCGGCCTTCGCCGCATCGGCGGCCAGGATGCCCTGGCGCGTCTCCTCCTCCGCCCCGGCCTCGTAGGTGTTGGTCATCAGGAACATCGTGTCGACGCCGCCGGCGGCCTGCCGAATGGAGGCCGCATCGCCGAGGTCGCCGGCCACGACCTCGGCACCGGCCGACGCCAGGCTCCGCGCGGCATCGCCATCCGGCTTGCGGGTCAACGCCCTGACGCGGTGGCCCCGCGACAGCAGGGCGCGCGCGACGGCACCTCCCTGCTGGCCCGTGGCGCCGGTCACCAGCACGCTTCGCTTGATGGTCATGGGTCTGCTCCCTTGGTCTGCAACGAAGCAGAGTTGGGGGTTTCCGCATTGGCCCATTATGGGCGATAATCGGGAAATGCTGTCCCGCAAGCGAATACAATGCTCGACCTCAACGACATCCTGGTGTTCGCCCGCGTCGTGGAATCCGGCAGCTTCACCGCGGCCGCGCGGCTGCTGGGCATGCCCAAGACGACGGTCAGCCGCCGCATCGCCGTGTTGGAGCAGGCCGTCGGCGCGCGGCTGCTGCAGCGGACGACGCGCAGCCTCGGCCTGACGGATGCAGGGCGTCTCTACTATGAGCAGAGCAGCCGGGCCCTGCGGACGATCGAGGACGCGAATCTCAAGCTGGCGGAAGCGAGGGCAGAGCCGTCGGGGACGATCCGCATCTCGGCCCCCGTCGGCTTCGGCGGCCCTCTGGCGGCCATGGTGTTCGACTTCCTGGCGGCCTATCCGAAGGCCAAGGTCGAGCTGCGCCTCACCGATGAAAGGCTGAACCTGGTCGAGAACGGCATCGACCTCGCCTTCCGGACCGGGGTCCTGCCGGATTCCACGCTGATCGCCCGCAGGCTCGGCACCACGCACCGGATCCTGTGCGCCAGCCCGGACTATCTCGCGCGCCGGGGCGAGCCAGCCTCGCCGGCGGATCTCGCCGGCCATGACTGCGTCATCGCCGGTCCGTCAGCCGCCGGCGCGTCCTGGGTGCTGGACGGGCCGGACGGCCGGGAGACGGTCACCGTGTCCGGACGCTTCGCCGCGAATGAGATGCAGGCGGTGCTCGCCGCCGCGATCGCGGGCTACGGCATCGCCCGGCTGCCCTTCGGGATCGCCGAGACCCCGATCCGAGACGGGCGGCTGCGCCGCGTGCTGGCCGACCACATGATGCCGGCCGGCGGAATCCATGCCGTCTATCCGAGCGGCCAGCACCTCTCGCCCCTGGTCAGGGCGTTCATCGCGCTGGCAGCCGAGCAGATCGGTCAGGCCGAGATCGGCCGGAATGACGAGGGCGCAGCCTAGCCGATCCGCTGCGGAAGCCGCGCCGCGACCCCCGAGACGACGTCGCCGACGATCTCCTGCAGCTCCGCCGGGCTCGCCCCGTCCCGGGCCTGGATCGAGACGCCCTGCATGACGGCCGCCAGATGCCGGGCCAGGCGGCGCACCTCGTCTGCGTCGGCAAAGGGCTGGAGGGTGTGCGCGATCCTCTCGCGCATGGCGTCGCGCCGCGCGGCCAGAACGCGGGCGAGCCCGGCGTGCTCCGGATGGCAGGCGATCATGCCGCTGGAGATCATGCAGCCCCGCTCACGGTCGGGATGGGTGACGGCCCGGACCGCCGCCTCGAGTAGCAGCCGTACCGCCTCCGCCAGCGAGGCCGCCGAGTCGACAGGGGTCGCGTCGAGAGCGCCGATCCCCTGCTCGTAACGGGCCAGCGCTTCGCGATAGAGCCCGGCCTTGCTGCCGAAGGCGGCGTACAGGCTCGGCGGCGCGATCCCGATCGCCTTGGTCAGATCGCCGACCGACACCCCTTCATAGCCGTGCCGCCAGAACAGCCGCATGGCGATTTCGACCGCCTTGTCCCGATCGAAGCTCCACGGCCGCCCGCCGCGCGATTTCTCATCCAGTTCCATAGCAGTCACTAAACAACGGCTTGACAGGCGGCGTCAAGCCGGTTGATTAGTGATCGCTAATCAACATGGATGGTGCTCATGGATCGCTCACGACGCAGATTCCTGGCCGGCGCGGTCGGCCTCACCGCCCTGGCCGTCCAGGCGAGAACCGCCTTTGCCGGCGCGGCAGGAACCGGCCCGGTTGCGGCCGGAGGCCCCACGGCAACACGCGAGCCGTTCTTCGTCCGGTCGGCCGACGGCACGATGCTGGCGGGCGAGGCCCAAGGCGACCCACAGGCGCCGGAGATCCTGTTCATCCACGGCCTGCGCCAGAGCCGGCTGAGCTGGGACAAGCAGTTCGCCGACCCGGCCCTGGCGGGCTTCCGCATGGTCCGGTTCGACCTTCGCGGCCACGGGGATTCGGACAAGCCCGCCGCGCTCGACACCTATTCCGACGCCGACCAATGGGCCGACGACGTCGCCGCCGTGATCGCCGGCGCCAAGCTCCGCCGTCCCGTGCTGGTGGGCTGGTCGCTCGGCGGCTATGTGGCCGGCGCGTATCTCCGGAAACATGGAGGATCGCGGGTCGCGGGGATCAACCTGGTGGACGCCGTCACCAGGCTGTCGCCCGATCTGCTCACCCCATTGGCGGGCACCTTCACCCGCACCACCACCTCGCATGATCTGGCGGAACGGGTTGCGGCCACGGCCGAGTTCCTCGCCGCCTGCTTCCACCAGCCGCCGACGGAGATCGAGCTGCAGCGCATGCTAGTCGTCAACGGCATGACGGCGCGCGCCGTGAACGAGGGCTTCGTCCGGACCGCGACCACGGATCTCGAGCCCGTCTTCCAGGCCTATGCCGGCCCGATCCTGCTGACGCACGGGGCGCATGACCGGCTGGTCCGCCTGGCCATGTCGGAGCGGATCAAGGCGCTGCATCCGGGCAGCCGCCTCTCGGTCTACGCGGAGAGCGGCCACAGCCCCTTCTATGAGGAGCCGTCCCGGTTCGGACGGGAGCTCGCCGCATTCGTAGCCACCGCGACCGAGGGGTGACGGCAGCGCCATGGACGGGACACAGCGGCATTCCGGGCGATGCCGCGGGATGGCCACGCCCCTCGGCCAGGTCCGAGGGGCGCGCCATGAGGATCAGGAGTGACCCGGCCCCTCCCCCAAATTCCCCGCCTCGATGGTCAGCGTGACGAAGCCACCTTTCGCCGCCCTGGTCACCCCTGGGCGCCCATCCAACCCAAGTCAGATTAGCAGTAATAAATTTGAGGTAAATGGATATAAAAATCAGGAAATAATTGAATTTCATTTCATCTGTTGAGATGAATTCGCCATATCATGGTATTTATCTTCTTGAATCCGACGACTGCATCGCGAATGATTGCTTAGAGACCGTGATTTCATCGATGACGCGCCAATTTCCTTCTCGGAAAGGGGGAGCACCATGGCTGTGTCTCCGGAACTCCTGGAATTGCTGGGGATCGACACCTCGAACGGAGAGGACGAGGTGCTGTATGGTGACGACTTCCTGCTCGGCACCATCGGCGGCGGCGCCGGCAACGACTATGTCGAAGGCAAGGGCGGGCTCGACCTGCTCACCGGCGGCACCGGTACCGATACCGTCGGCTACTCGGAATCCGATGTCGGGGTGCACATCAATCTCGGCAATCTGCTGCTCGGCCTGCTCGGCGCCTGGGGCGGCGACGCCGACGGCGACGTGCTGGTCAACGGCTTCGAGAACGTGGTCGGTTCGGCCCATGCCGACGA
>NZ_JAHVDK010000038.1:0-59148 GCF_051487185.1 Inquilinus limosus | reverse complement strand
GGTCGGCCACCAGCAATGTGCAGTCTTTCCGGGCGAGCCGCCTCAAGAGTGCCGAACCGACCATGCCATTGTGGCCGGTGACCCAGACCCGTTTACCCCGCAACTCCAACGGCCGGTCGGCAGATCCGTTCGACATTCAAGCGCTCTCCTTCCCAAAATTCTCCGCATTCTGAGACATTATTGCCTAAATTCGTATTTTCCAAAATTTTACTTTCCAATTGATAATATCGCTCCTCACGAGCCAGGGCACCCTGCGCAATGGAGATAGTGTGAGTACCGCAAGCGAGTAGCATCGGCTCCTTCCGAGGAGTATGGCCTACTTACGACGGCGTCAGCGACAGCGCGACCGGAACCGCTCCCGAGGGGACTCGCCGATCCGGGTACCTGCCCTCGGGCCTCGTAGGCCTGGCGATCCAGACCACGGGAATACGGCCTCCTGCTCTGCGATGCCCGACGCCGTCATGGTGATCTCCGAAGGGCGCGACGACGCCGGGGAGAGCCGCTGGTGGTACCGCTCAGCGAACAGGCTCCGCAGCGGGCATAATGCGCCCGATAGGGGCATCGCCCAGGGGGAGCCGAGATGGAAGTCGCCGATCTGGTCCTTCCCGTGTTCGCGATCATCGTCACGGGCTGGCTGGCCGGCTGGTCCGGCTACATCCCGCGGTCGCTGGCCGACGGGCTGGTGCATTTCGCCTACAACGTCGCCATGCCGGCGCTGCTGGTCGTCACCATCGCGCAGGAGCCGGCGGGCAATCTCCTGCAATGGCGCTTCCTGCTGGCCTTCGGCGGCGGCTCGCTCCTGTGCTTCGCGCTGGTGTTCCTGGCCGTTCGCGCCGGGTGGGGACGCGGCCTCGCCAGCAGCACGATGCACGGCATGGCCGCGGCGATGACCAACACCGGCTTCGTTGCGCTGCCGATCCTGCACGCCATCTACGGCCGGCCCGCCGTCCTGCCCGCCGCGATCGCCACCGTGTTCGTGGCGGCGGTGATGTTCCCGGCGGCCGTCATCCTGCTGGAAAGCGGAGGGCGCGGCCCGCAGGCACGGCGGGCGCGCCCGGCCGTGCTGGCGAAGCGGATCGTGTTCAACCCGATGGTGCTGTCGACCGCGATCGGCCTGGCCTGGGCGGTCGCGGGCCTGCCGATCCCGGCCCCGGTCCCGGCCTATCTGGACATCTTCGCGGCCGCGCTCACGCCCTGCGCGCTCTTCGCCATCGGGCTCGGCCTCTCGGTCGAAGGGCTGCGCACCAACCTCGCGTCATCCTTCGCGCTCGCGGCCGTGAAGCTGGTGCTGATGCCGCTGATCGTCTACGGGCTGTGCGCGGCGACGGGCCTCGATCCTCTCTACACCATCGCCGCCGTCGTCTGCGCCGCCGTGCCGACCGCGAAGACGGTGTACATCCTGGCGGGCGAGTACAAGGTGGAGCAGCCGCTGGTCGCGGCCACCGTCTCGATGACGACGCTGCTGTCGGTCCCGACGCTGCTGGTCTGGCTCTATGTTCTGTCGGGGCTCGCGGTATGGCACTGAGCGTCTGGACCGCCCGTCGGGTAAAGGACGGGACCGCTGCGCGCCGGTCCATTCCACCGTCATCGCGAGCCCCGAAGGGGCGTGGCGATCCAGACGGCGCCGGCTCATGACGCCGGCAGTGCACTGTCATCACAATTCCATGGTTTGCCGCCGTGGCAGACGGTTACACTCTGCGCCGCGGACAGCGAGGGGGTGTGCGGGAGCGTGTCCGCCATGAGCCGGTCATAGCCGACCGCGAACGGTTCGGTTCGTGCGAAGACATAGGGCGGTGTAGTCGTAATTATTCTTATTGATGGGGGATCATTTGCCATGAACAAAACCATCGACCGATGCCCACATTGCGGCTCCTCCGAGCTGGAGGTCCTGGTCGAAATCGAGAAATACAGCTACCTGATCCGGCCGACCGAGTTCGAAAGCATCTGGCGCACGGTGCCGATGACCGTGGGCCTGTGCCATTCCTGCGGCACCTCGATGCAGTTGTTGCCGCCGAACCGCGAGGCGCTGGACGAGATCTACAGCAAATATTACGGCTCCTACCCGACCTTCGCGTCGGATCCCGAGATGGATGAGCGCCACCGGGAATTCCTGGAGTTCCTCGTCGCCAGCGGCGTGCCGATGTCGGGCCACGCGCTGGAGATCGGGTCCTATGACGGCCGGTTCCTGGCCAGGCTGCAGGCGGCCGGCATGACGGTCCATGGCTGCGACCCGAACGCCGCCGCGGCGGCCGAGGCCGAGCGCGCCTTCGGCATCAAGACGACGCTGGACTATTTCACCCCCGACACCTTCCCGGCGGACAGCTTCGACTTCGTCAGCGCCCGCCTGGTGCTCGAGCACGTGACCGAGCCCGACACCTTCCTCTCCGGCCTGCAGAAGGTGGTGCGGACCAACGGCCATGTGGCCCTGGAGGTCCCGGATTGCGGGATCGTGATGGCGGAAGGCGCGCCGTTCTGGATGTACGAGCATCCGAACTACTTCACCGCGACCTCCCTGCTGCGGGCCATGCGGCGGCACGGCTTCGACGGCGCGGTGACCTCGCACAAGGGCATCCTCCGGGCCGTCTGCCGCAACACGGGCGCCGCCACCGTCCCGGCGCCGGATGACGTGGCCGTCGACATCGACCTGGCACACGACTTCCGCCGGAAGTACCGCGACTATGTCGCCCGCTACGACGCCGTGCTGGCGGAGGTCCGCCGGCAGGGGCTGCCGATGGCCGTCTACGGCATCGGCAACTACTTCACCAACCTGCTCAGCTCCACCTCGCTCGACCAGTCCGAGATCGTCGCGATCTACGACGGCAACCCGAAGAAGTGGAACATCGAGCTGGAAGGCCTGGGGTTGACGATCCAGTCGCCCGACAGCGTGAACTCCGGCGGGGTGGGCGTGGTGCTGCTGGCCAGCGCGTCCTACCAGGGCATGCTGGACCGCATCGCGCCCTATCTGGACCGCGGCGGCCGGGCGCTGCTGCCGTTCCCGACGCCGGTTCTGTATCAGCGCTCAGCCGGCGGTGTCGCTGCCTGATACCAGCGAGTTCGTCATCGGGCTCTTGGCCACCCCGTCATCCCGGTTCTGCGGCGCAGCATGGAGTGATGCGCCGAGATCCCGTGCACGCAGCGGCGTTCCGCGCCGCTGCGTGCACGGGACAAATCCATCGGCAGCTTCAGCGCCCGGGCCTGGATCGAGCCGCTCCGACCGGGATCGGTTGACTACCTCTTTTGATGGATTCCGGGCCCTTCGCATCATCCGAATTGATGAAGGCGGAGCGAGGCGGAGTTGGGCTTGCGGTTTGCCGAGGACGGCCTAGCCTATACCCCGAGGGTACTCGCATGCCCTCCGGTGGTGGAATTCCGAGTGGCTCTCCGGCGGCCGAGACCAACTGGCCGCCTCGTCGTGGAACTCCCCGTAGGCAGCCTGCCGGCCGCGGGCCACGGAACGGAGCACGAAACTCACTCGACGGGCTGACGGGCTGACGTCCAAGCGCCCATGACAGAAGCGTTGTCCGCCAGCTTCGCGTGAGCGGCGCCACATGGCAGCCGGGCTGACGCACATTGATGCGCCGCGCGACGATCGCCGGCGCTTGCGCTCTCTCTACGTCCACTCAGGAGGACTTCCGTCTAAGGAGGAAAACCATGCCTATCTTCGGTTCCGACGTCGCTGATACCCTGACAGGCACGCCGCAAAGCGACCTCATCTTTGCATTGGCAGGAAACGACACCGTCTTTGCCCGCGGAGGGGACGACGTGGTCTTCGGCGGCAACGGCGCCGATGACCTGAACGGCGAAGGCGGCGACGATCAGCTCTTCGGTGAAGCCGGCAGAGATCGCCTCCGCGGCGGTGCCGGCGACGATGACCTCAGCGGCGGCGGCGGCAACGATGATCTTCGCGGCGAAGGCGGCGACGATCACCTCGCCGGTGATGCCGGCGACGATGACCTCAGGGGCGGCAACGGCCGGGATGTTCTCGACGGCGGCGCCGGCGCTGACGACCTCCGCGGCGAAGGCGGCAACGATCTGCTCCACGGCGGCGACGGCCGGGACACTCTCGACGGCGGCGGCGGCAATGACGATCTCCGCGGTGAAGCCGGCAATGATGACCTCGGTGGCGGTGCCGGCAACGATCGCCTCAGCGGCGGCAACGGCAACGATGATGTTCGCGGCGAAGGCGGCAACGATCATCTCTTCGGTGGTGCCGGCAACGATGACCTCCGCGGCGGTGCCGGCGACGACCTGATCTTCGGACAGGGTGGCGATGATGAGTTGATCGGCGGGGCGGGATTCGATCAGCTCGTCGGCGGCCGCGGCAACGATGATCTTCGCGGCGGTAATCGGGAAGACGACTTCACCTACATCATCGAGCCTGGCATTGGCGACAACAGGGATCGTGTTCTCGATTTCTCGAAACTCGAGGACGATCGCATATTCGTGGGATCGGCGGACTCGATTGCCACGGAGAACCGGGTCGACAACAATCCGGACAACAACGTCATCGACGCTTCTGACAACAACGTGGATCCCGTCGGCAACAACGGCTTGCGTCTCAATTTCGGTGGTGGAAACACCCTCACCGTGATCGGCGCAACGTCTCTGACGGTGGGTGACGACATCTTCTTCGTGTGAGTCGTCCACTGGACGGGCGGCGCCGGCATCTGCGTCCGCGGCGGGTTCCGCAGTCTCCTGGACCGACGGGCGGTCATCGATCCGCTTCGTCGCAGGGTCACCGCCGATCAATCGGCCGCGCTGATCGGCGGCGGACTCCGACCGCCGCGGACCTCATGCCGTGGTCCCGACCGGCTCGGGCGCCTGACCCGCCCGAGCCGCGTCCGTCAGCATCGCAGCAATCGCGCGATGAGGCGAACCAGGGCAGGTATCGCCCCGGTAGGGGCAGCGGTGGTGGAAGGCGCAGCCGGGGGGCGGGGGCGCTCTTCATCCCACCCATTTCAGGCTGCTGTCATAGCTGCCGTACTGCTTCCTCTGGCCTTCGAGCGCATAGCGCAGGGCGTCGATGGCGTGGTTCTCGCGGTCCTCCAGCTCGGGCAGGATCTCGCCGGTCTTCGGATCGGTGCGGTAGCTGAACAGCGCCAGCTCGTCGATCAGGTGCCGGCAGCGCGGATGCACCAGGATGTCGCAGCTCTTCAGGAACTCGACGCCCTCCTTGACCGAGCCGCCGCCCTTCACCGCCGGCCGCAGCTTGGGGAAGCCGTGCCGCTGCAGGTAGCTGATCGTCTCCGGCCGGGCGCCGTCGGCCACGATCGGCCAGCGCCGCGCCTCCGGCACCGTGTCGAACAGCGCCGGGGTGCGGTCGATCTCGCACCCCACCCGATAGGCCTCGTGATCGACATGGAGCGTCCGGCCGTTGAGGAAGCACCGCACCAGCACCGTCGGGTCGCGGGCGAAGCCCCAGTCGGCGCCGAACAGGAACTGGGCGTTCGCCGGGGTCGCGAACGCCTCGACCCGCCAGTTGGTGAACACCCGCGCCTCGCTGACCCGCCGATAGCCGCCGAGCCAGACATGCTGGTACTTGTCCGGGTCGCGCTCGCGGTCCCATTCCATCTCGGCCTGCAGCACCTTCGGGAAATGCGGGTTCGCCGTCCAGTTGGCCTCGATCAGCACGGTGCCGGGCGGCGCCGGGCCGCCGCGGAACAGCTGGTCGACCGGGTCGTCCGGCCGGGTCGGGTTCCAGGAGAACCACAGCTCCGACCCCTTCTTGCGGATGGTCGGGCGCAGCAGCTCCAGGCTCCGCTGCGACAGCGACTGGGCCTCCTCGACCCAGGCGATGTCGTAGCCCTCCAGCGACTTGATGCTCTCCGCCGTGTGGTTCTGCATGCCCTGGAAGATGATCCGGCCGCCCTGCGGCCCGAGGATGCGGTCGGCCTGCACCTTGAAGGCAGGGCCGAGGCCCAGCGCCTGGATCTTGTCCTCGAGCAGCCGCTTGACCGACTGGTCGAGCGAGCGCTGCACCTCGCGGATGCACACCGCCCGCACCGGCGCCGCCTCGACGCAGCGGCGCACCAAGAGCTCGGCGAAGACATGCGACTTGCCCGACCCGCGGCCGCCATGGACGCCCTTGTAGCGCGACCGCTCCAGCAGCTGCAGGAAGGCGGGCGCCAGGTCGGGCGGCGGCAGGGTGAACGCGGCCGGCGCCGGCATAGCGTCCACCACCTCCTCCGGGAACAGCCCGTCCTCCGTCAGCCCGCGGTCACGGCAGAACTCCCGATACGCCTGCTGCAGGTTCGGCAGCCAGCGGGCGGAGCGGCCCTTGACCGCGCCGGGGCGAAGGCACTCCGCGGCCGCGTCGATCAGCTTGCGCACCGCGTCGTCGTGCGGGGCCGGCCCCTTGCACTGCCGCCGCCGCTCGATCTCCTCGAAGCAGGCCAGCAGGATTCCGGGCTTGGTCATCAGCGCAACGCCTTGGTGTCTGGCGTTGCTCCCCCTGTAGCCGACATGCTCGGCGGCGAGGGTGGCGTCGCCGAAGCGCGTGAAGTGCTGCGCGAACCGGCGCCAGCTCGGTTTGACCCAGATGGCCCATGGCGCGACCGCCTTCATCCTCGACCTCGCACGAAAAAGCCCGCCGCGGCGGGGCCGGGCGGGCGCAACTGTTCGAGATGCCTGAACTATGCGGCGCGACGCGGCATCACGTCAAGAACAAAAAGAGAACACAGGCCGACGGCCGCTTCCGAAGGGGGGCGCGGCCTCGGCCCCCGACCCGTCATGGCGAGCCCCGAAGGGCATTCCTGGCGTCGGTCGGAACAGGTCGGACGGTTGGCGTCCTCGAAAGCGTCAAGCGGCCGCCTGAACCGCCGACAGTTTCCAATCGGCGCGATGCTTCCGTGCGAAGGTCCACACCTCGACGGTCTCGGTCGGCCTGTCCGGGTCACCCTCGACAATCCGCCCGGTCTTCCGGTCGCGCGTGGCATCGACGCTCGAATACCGGACGGCGACGGTCGCGTAGTCCGTATCGCCCTCGCGCCATGCTTCGGCCAGATCGCCTTGCAGCAGGCGGACGTCCGAGACCTCGTTCTTCACGCCGCGGGTCGCGTTCCCGCCGAGCTCCTCGGCGAAGTACGACATGACCTCCGGGGTCGTGCGCGCGCGCAGGCCTGCGAAGTCCTCGGCCCCGTAAGCGGCCTGGATCTCGCCGAGAAGGCGTTCGAAGGCGGCGAAGTCCGACTGGCCGAGGCCGACCCCGTCCCGCGGGACACCCTGCGCGGCCCGCCCCGCCGGCCCGGAATACCCCGAACCCGCCGGCCGTGCGGCAGGATCGCCTGAGGCCTCCCGACGCATGGGGGACATCGACGGACCGGCAAAGGCCGGCCCGCGCTGGCGGCCGAAGAAGCGTCTGAACGCCATGACCGCCAGGACAACCAGGCCGACCTGCAGAACCAATCCGACCAGCCCGGCGGCACCGCCGATGCCGTGCCCGAGCAGAACGCCGATGAGGCCACCAAGCGCCAGGCCGCCCAGAATACCGCCGAAGCCGCCGAATCTCCCGGCTCCCGGGGCCTGGACGCCGGGCGATTGCTGCGACTGGTTCGGCTGGGTCGCCTGCGTGCGCGGCGTCATGGTGCGGTCGATCGGCGCCGCGGCGCCGGGCGCGGTCGGGGTGGCGGGCGGCGCCTGGAACGTGCGCTCACCGCGGCTGCCGAAGCCGCCCGAGTTCGTGCGCCGGGCGTCGGCTTGGTCGACGGCCATCAGGAGGACGCCCAGCCCGATGACGAGGCTCGCGACGATTCTGCCCGCGCGGCGGCTGAAGGTGTTCATCTCTCTTTCCGGTCGCATTCGGTTCTCGTTGCCTGTCCCATATGGGAGATCCTGACCGCGGATTTGAGGGGGGGCCGACGGCGCGGGTGACCGCTCCGGGTCGACTCCGGCCCGGACGATACAACCTCCGCTCTCGGAAGGCACTCGCGGAAGCCTGGACCGGCCGTGATCGGCATCCGGACCCTGTCACGGGACCGTCGGAGAACCCTCCCACAGCAACCACATCAGGCCGGCGAAGGTCATGATCTGGAGGGCGATCACCGACGCGACCATCCACTTCAGCGTTGCCACGTCCGATTCCAGCTTCGCCGTGCGGGTGTCGACGCCAGCTGCCTCCTCTGCCGCGCGCCTGGCTCTGTCTTCCGGCACGTTGGCCGAGCGCAGTGCCTCGTAAAGGGCACCCATCATGAGCGCCATCGCGCCACCCGCTGGTTCCTCGCAGTCGTATCATACATGGTTTCGGTCGGATTTGGTCGCCAGGAGCAGAGCGCGGGCGATCCTCATGACCAGCCCCTTCAGCTTGCGGGGCGTGATAACCGCAAGGAGGACGCCGACAGCGCCTCGACAGATTGGGTTAGCCTGAAGGCACTGGCCGCAGAAGAAGACGAAGGCAGGCGGGGGCGGCCGTTCCCGGTCGCGCCCGCTGAGTGTGACCTGATTTCGCTGACAGTGCATGACGTCGAGTGGACATCCGCTGAAGCGCGCTGGCACCGCAATCCCGGAGCCGTCATGGCGAGCCCCGAAGGGGCGTGGCCATCCAGGCGGCGCCGGCCCCGGGGGCGGCCGCACCGGCAGCGTTTCCAGGCGGTCTCTCAGTCGCGGACTGTCCCCGAAGGCCGCGCCGCCTCCCTGTCCTCGGCGGCGGCTTCCTTGGCCCGGATCGCGCTCAGCGCCGATGCGACCAGCCCGGTCGGTATGGCGATGATGCCCAGCGCCACGAACAGCATGAGCACGGTGAACAGCCTGCCGACGGGCGTCACCGGATAGATGTCGCCGTAGCCGACCGTGGTCAGCGTCACGGCGGCCCACCACATCGCGTCGAGAACCGATGTGAATGCCTCGGGCTGGGCGTCGTGCTCGAACTGGTAGATGACCAGCGCGCAGACATAGAGGACGATCACCGCCGCCATGCCGAAGACGGCGACCTCCTCCTTCACGGCGCGCCAGGCGGAGATCAGGCGGTCGATGGCGTTGGTGTAGCGGGCCAGCTTCAGCAGCCGGACGACGCGCAGCAGCCGCAGCGCCCTGACGGCGCGGAGGTCGATGCCGATGCCGGCGAAGACGAGGCCGAGATAGAAGGGGGCGATCGCCAGCAGGTCGACGATGCCGAAGAAGCTCCGCGCATAGGCGCCCGGGGCGGGGGAGGCGGCGAGGCGCAAGGCGTACTCGATCGTGAACACCGCGACGACGACGATCTCGGAGGCGAACAGCATCGTCATCGCCCAGCCCGGCAGCCCGGGCAGGGTCTCGATCCCCATCGACAGGGCGGAATAGAGGATCAGCGCGTGGAGGCCCAGCTCGACCCGATGCCCCAGCCCGGGATGCCGCCCGTCGAGGGCGGTTCGCACATGCTTCCTCCAGTCCATGATTGCCCTCCGAGTGGTTGCTTGCGCCTGGATGCCGCCTGGGCTCGGCCGCCACGGCGCGGCGGGCCGCGGGCCTCCGACATCCTCGGCTTCACCTTCATCGGCGGCAAGTCGCGCCACGGCACCGACCTCACCCGGCCGCAGGCCCGGCGTGGCCGCATGCGGGGGCTTGTTCAACAGAGCCGGAACCTGCCCTTTCTTCTCCCCCTCCCCTTGCGGGAGGGGGGCAGGGGGAGGGGTCCGCGCGCGAATGCCCAAAGCACGAGCTTGCGACAGCGCCTGCACCAGCCGATCCCGTCATACCGGCGGCCCGGACTGTCGACCCGTCATGGCGAGCCCCGAAGGGGCGTGGCCATCCAGGCGGCACTGGCCTTTTGGTTCGCCACGCCGGCTTCGCCGGCTCGCGATGACGGGGAGGGGAAGAGTTGATGTCGAAAACCGCGATGCGCGTCCCTGCCGCGACGGGCGTGATGCCGCGCCCCACGGCAATCGTGCAACAACCTGCTGCACCATTTCCTGACGAACTACCGACTGTAAGGCGGCGGTTCCAGCTTGACCGGCGTCGGGTTCGCCAGCACCCAGGCCACCGCCAGCTCGGCCAGGCGCCCGGTGTTGCCGGAGATGCGCCGGATCTCGGCGATGATGCCGGCGATCTCCGCGACGTGCGCCGGCGGCAGCGGATGGCCCATCTGCACATGCCCGAGCAGCGCCTCGGCCATCCTGCCGTAATCCACATCCCAGTTGGCGCCGCCATTGCGCTCGAATTCACCCCAGATGCGGCCAGTGATCCGGATCACCTCGCCCTGGACCGTGGCCGCAGGACCGCTGCTGGGGACCAGCAGCTCCCATAGCTCCTGGTGCTGCTCCTGCCATCGGGTCGCCCGGACGGTGATCGGCAATGTGCCGTCGTGCAAGGTGCGGCGGGGAACCGGTGGGGTGTCGAACAGCGCGTACAGCCGGTCCAGCGCGGCGCTGGCGGCGTCGACGGCCTCCGGGTTGAAGTTGCCGCGGTGGAATTCGAAGCGTTGGCCGATCTGCTCGACCAGCCCCTTCATCCGCGGCGTCCGGGCGGCGCCTGCGGCGAGAAGGGTTTCCGCCAGCGCCGCCATGTCCGCCAGGTTGATGTTGCTGCAGCCGCGCAGCGCCAGCTCCAGCGGGGTCAGCCCCTCCCTGTTGACGGCGTCGACCCGGGCGCCGCGGTCCAGCAGCAGCCGGGCATTCTCGACATGGAAGGAGTCCGCCGCCGCATGCAGGGGCGTGCCGACCGGGGCGCCGGCGCTGTGGATGTCGGCCCCCAGCTCCAGCAGCACCTCGATGCGGCCCCGCCGGCTGCGCGCCCGGGTGTGGAGAGGCGTGTTGCCCCAGGTGTCGGCCGCCGAGAGATCGGCGCCCCGGGCCACCAGCCAGCGCGCCAGCTCGTCCGGGCAGGCGTCGAAGGCCAGCGCGGTCTGCTTGGCGTAGCCGCCGCGGGCATCCGGCTCGCAGGTCTCGAACACCGCTTTCAGTGCCGCGAGGTCGCCGCTGGCGAGCAGGTCCTCGAAATTCTTCGGCAACAGCTTCTTCAGGGCTTTGGGCACGGACAGCCTCGATCTCGGGATCTCGCGATTCGACAAGGTTCCCCGAAAAGAACCGTCATGGCGAGGCCCGAAGGGGCGTGGCCATCCAGGCGGTACTAGACGCCACGGCGACCACCGCCACAGCTTGGCTCTGGCTGGTCGGGGGCGGAAATCGGCCGCTAGGGATGCGCTGTCACCCCTAATTCCACTGTCCCATTGCTGGGGTGCAGTCCAGGATTCAGTCCACACTAGTGCTGCCTGGAAAATTAGTGCCATACGTAACCCGCAGATATCATTTATGGTAGGAATGAGTTCTCCATATCGGAGGATTGAGCTTATGCTATATTCTAAGATTGCTCTCTCATATTAGTGTGGAGCATCATGATGCGGTCATCTATTTTAGGCATGATTTCTAATCCACTTTTTTGGATTCTCTTAGTGTCTGCCATAATATTGACTGCTTCTGTAGTGGCGTTTAATAAATTCTTTAAAATAAAATCAAGGTTAATCCAATACTTCTCTCTTGTTGTGGTGATTTTGTTGGTTGTTTTGCCATCGGCAGTTGTATTCAATTATAATATTTCAAACGATAGAGATATGGCAATTGCTCATCGCGGACCAGATGAGATTCAAATTATTTCGGATGGTAGAAAAAGCATCAGTATATCTCTCCAGGTTCCATCGACTATATCTCGGATAGAGAATGCATTGCAGCAGGTTTGTCTGGATGGCCTCTGTTCCGCCAAAGTCGTGTCGGCCCGTCACGTAAGAAGTCTGAAGGAATTAGTCGGAGGCCTTGATAAGGGAGATTTTATCTACAATCGAGTTCGAGAAATGTGGCGCGACCAGCCAACGACAGTCTTCTTCCGGCTTGCTGCTCCAACTGGAGAGGCTCCGACCTTGCCAAAGGCAGCACAAGGGGAGACTGCCACCGGATCGGTACCAGTTACTCCAGAAATGTCTGTCGAACTTAGCGGCAGCGAAGGCTTAGTCGTTGAACCGAAAGAATTGGTTAAAAAGAAAATATCCGACCTCTCTGCCACGACATGGCAGTGGAAGGTAACTCCAATCTTGGAGGGGCCGAACCAACTTCTCACGCTGAGTGTGTTCGTGCACATCGATGATGGTGCGCCATATACATTGAAGACCTATGAGGACAATATCACGGTCAATGTTGGGGCGTGGCAGAGCGTCAAAGATGTGATTTCGAACGTGAATCCGGTCTGGACCTTCGTCGTAGCCGCAGTGCCGGCTATATCCGGCATAGCCATATGGCTGCGCCGGAGATTAAAACCAAAGGGTCAGCCTCCAGTGCATTACTGACAGCTTGGATTTGATCTCGGTGACAGTGCCCAAATCCACCTGGGCCGTTACGTCGCGCTCTACCCGGTGCAGGCTGGGCTGGTCGTCCGGGCAGCGGACTGGCTCGGGTCCAGCGCGCCGGTCCACTAGGCGCGGGTCGCGCCCGATGGCTTGACGACCGTGAAGCCCGTGCTGTCGCGCCATACCGATTTCGCCGCGGTTCTCACCGCCGGCGAGGACGAGGCGGCGTCGACGCGGCTGCGGCGGGCCGAGCAGATCGGCAGCCCGCTCGGCGACCAAGACGTCCTGGACCGGCTCGAACGCCGAGCAGCCGCATCCTCGCTCCCGCCAGGCGGGGCGGAGGCCGGCCGCTGAGAATGCACTGTCACCGTAATTCCCCCTTACCCCACCTGCTCCGCATGATGACAAGCCACCATGCGCCCGTCCACCGGCCGCGGCATCAGTCCCCCGCCTCGTACCCTGCCGCCCGGCATGCATACTCGGATCTGGCATAGCCCGTCTGGTACGGGCTTTGGCGGATGCGTCCGGCCTCGCGGCCGCAGGGGGTGTAGCCGGCGGCCTCGGCCCGGGCCTGCAGCCGGTCGGCGGTCGAGACCCCGGCCACGGCGGATGCGATCGCCAGCACAAAGATCACGGCCGCCATTGGCCCCATGGCCCCCCGGCGGCGCCCGGAGGGCTGCCGCCGCCCCGCGGCCTGCCCCGGGAAGGACCCGGTCCAGGTCATCGCGGCATGGAGGGCCGGCAGACACCATGCGAACAGCCCCGCCGCGCTTCGCCCGGTGGGCAGGGCGACGGCCTCCGCGCCGGCGTTCAGGCCGGCATAGGCCTTCGCGATCTGCAGGACGACCGCGGCCACCAGCCCGATCGCGATCACGTCCAGCACCCCGAAGAAGAGATGGCCGCGCCACGCCTTTGCGCGCAGCCAGGCCCCCGCCCCGTAGACGCCCATGCCGGGGGCTACCAGCGCGGCCAGCCGAAGCCGCCGCCGGGCATGCGGCCCAGGCCCATCCGGCCGAGAGCATCCCGCCGGGCTTGCTCCGCTCCGCGGGCGATCCCGGCGGCGATCCGGCCGTCCAGCAGCGACTGATCCACCAGCTCGACCACCTCCACCAGGCCGTTCTCCACCGCCATGCCGGTCCGCTCCATCAGCTCGGCCAGTCTTTCGGAGATCCCGAGAGCATCCGCCGCGTACCCAAATGCCGCGCCGACGGCAAGCCCCGCCGCAAGAGGGACCCCGATGGCGAGGATCACGACAGTGCCGGAAACGAAGCTGGCGGCGAGAACGGCAGTGGCCGTCGCGATCAGCCCGATGCTCACATTCGTCACGATCGACGCGAGCATCCGGCTCAGACTCTGCTCGTCCGAGACGAGGAACCGCAAGACCTCGATCGTCGTGTAGGCGACGATGTTAAAGATGACGTTGCTGAGCATCGCCACGCCCAGGATCGGCTTGGAGATCCCGAAGCGAAGCATCAGCGGGTTGCGGTCGAGGTAGCGGGTGCCCTGCAGGACCGTGCGCTGGCCCGGATAGCCCCGGAAGATCACATAGGTCTCGCCCGAGACCTCCCGGAAGTAGTAGCTGCCCGTCACGCCCAGCTCGCGCATGAGCGTGGCCGCGACCGTGGAATCCCGCAGCAGCGCCGTCAGGCCGGGAAGGTCGAGGATCTTCAGCGTCCCCTGCGAGAGCCCGTCATTGGTGCCGACGATTATCGCCGCCAGATCCCGGGCGCTCAGGATCACGACATTCTCTTCCCGATGCGGCGATCGGCTGTGCCTGCCCCAGCTGTCCACCCCGTGCTCCCCGATCCGGCGTCATCCGATGGCCAGAAGGCCTGAATGCCAAGATACTACGCCCGTCGTCGGATTTTGATCCTGATCGTCGGTTCGATCCGGGGCCGGTGGCCCGGCCGGCGATACCGGCCGAGGCCCGGGAAGGGGTTGCCGGCTCCTACCCCACCTGCTCCGCATGATGGCAAGCCACCATGCGCCCATCCACCGGCCGCAGCTCGGGGCGCACCGAATGGCAGAGGTCGGTGGCATACGGGCAGCGGCGGTGGAAGGCGCAGCCGGGGGGCGGGGCGAGGGGGGAGGGCAGCTCGCCCTTCAGCACCACCCGCTCGGCCCGCTTCGCCGGGTCGACGAAGGGCGTCGAGGCCAAGAGCGCCTTGGTGTAGGGGTGGCGCGGATGGCGGAAGATCGTCTCCTTGGTGCCGTGCTCCACCGGCCGGCCGAGATACATCACCACCAGATCGTCGGCGATGTGCTCCACCACCGACAGGCCGTGGCTGATGAACAGGTAGGCCAGGCCGAACTCCTCCTGCAGGTCCATCAACAGGTTCAGCACCTGGGCCTGGATCGAGACGTCGAGGGCCGAGACCGGCTCGTCCGCCACCACCACCTTCGGCCGCAGCATCAGCGCCCGGGCGATGGCGATGCGCTGGCGCTGCCCGCCCGAGAACATGTGCGGATAGCGGTCGTAATGCTCGGGCCGGAGGCCGACCTTCGCCAGCATCGCCTCGGCCGCCTGGCGCCGCTCGGCCGCTTTCATGCTGGTGTTGATCTTCAGCGGCTCCTCCAGGATCGTGCCCACCTTTTTGCGCGGGTTCAGCGATCCGTAGGGGTCCTGGAACACGATCTGCACCGCGCTGCGCAGGCGGCGGCGCTGCGCCTTGTCCGCCGTCGCCACCGGGATGCCGTCGATGGTCAGCTCGCCCTCGCTCGGCGGCTCGATCATCGTCACCACGCGGGCGAGGGTGGACTTGCCGCAGCCGCTCTCGCCCACCACCGCCAGGGTCTTGCCCGGCTCCAGCGTGAACGACATCTCGGTCAGGGCGCGCAGCGTCTGCGCCGCGCGGAAGGGCGAGGTCTTGACCTCGTAGAAGCGGCTCAGCTGCCGCGCTTCGACGACGGCGCTCACGACTGCGCCTCCTGCAGGGGATTGAAGCAGCGCGTCCGCCCGTCCAGGTCGGGCGTCAGCTCCGGGTGCTCGGCCCGGCAGCGGTCCAGCACGTTGCGGCAGCGCGGGTTGAACAGGCAGCCGGCCGGCCGGTCATAGGGGCCGGGCACCACGCCGGGGATGGTCGGCAGCCGGCGGTGGCCGGCGCTGCGCTCCGGCAGCGCCTCCAAGAGGGCGCCGGTATAGGGGTGGCGCGGCCGGCCGAAGAGGCCGTCGACCATGCGCTCCTCTACCAGCTCGCCGGCATACATCACGTTGACGCGCTGCGCCGTCTCCGCCACCACGCCCATGTCGTGGGTGATCAGGACGAGCGCCATGCCCTGGTCGCGCTGCAGCTGCACCAGCAGCTGCAGGATCTGCGCCTGGATGGTGACGTCCAGCGCCGTGGTCGGCTCATCGGCGATCAGCAGCTTCGGCCGGCAGGCGATCGCCATGGCGATCATCACCCGCTGGTTCATGCCGCCCGACAGCTGGTGCGGGAAGGCGTCGATCCGGGTCTCCGGCGCCGGGATGCCGACCTGGGACAGCAGCTGGATGGTCCGCTCGCGGCGGGCGCGGCGGCTGCCGCCCTCATGCACCTTCAGCGCCTCCATGATCTGGAAGCCGACGGTGAAGCAGGGGTTCAGGCTGGTCATCGGCTCCTGGAAGATCATCGCCATGTCCTTGCCGATGATCTTGCGGCGCTGGCGCGGCGACATCTTCAGGAGGTCGTGGCCGTCGAAGCTGAGATGGTCGGCCGTGACCTTGCCGGGGAAGGCGACGAGGCCCATCAGCGCCAGCATGGTGACGGACTTGCCGGAGCCGCTCTCGCCGACGATGCCCAGGATCTCGCCGGAGTCGATCGACAGGTCGAGGCCGGAGACGGCGCGGAACAGTCCCTTGCCGGCCGGGAACTCGACCGTCAGGTTGCGGATGTCGAGCAGGGCCATGTCAGACCGGGGTCCCTTGGCATGAACTCACATCGTCATGGCGAGCCCCGCAGGGGCGTGGCCATCCAGCGGCACCGGCCTGGATCGCCACGCCGGCTTCGCCGGCTCGCGATGACGGAACAATCGGTACGAAGGTCGGCATCAGCGCTTCAGCTTCGGGTCCAGGGCGTCGCGCAGGCCGTCGCCCAAGAGGTTGAAGGCCAGCACCGTGATCAGGATGGCAAGGCCGGGGAAGGTCACCACCCACCAGGCGCGCTGCAGGAACTGCAGGGAGGAGGCCAGCATCGTGCCCCATTCCGGCGTCGGCGGCTGGGCGCCGAGGCCGAGGAAGCCCAGCGCCGCGGCGTCGAGGATGGCGGTGGAGAAGCCCAGCGTCGCCTGCACGATCAGCGGCGCCATGCAGTTCGGCAGGATGGTGGCGAACATCAGCCTGAGGGTGCCGGCGCCGGCGACGCGCGAGGCGGTGACATAGGGCCGGCGGATCTGGCTCAGCACCGCGGCGCGCATCAGCCGCGAATAATGCGGCAGGGTGACGATCGAGACCGCGATCATGGCGTTGACCAGGCCGGGGCCGAGGATGGCGACGACGACGATGGCCAGCAGCAGGCTGGGCAGCGCCAGCATGATGTCGAGCAGGCGCATGATCGCAGTGTCCAGCACGCCACCGAAATAGCCCGCCACCAGGCCCAGCAGCAGGCCCATGGCCAGCGACAGCGTGACCACGATCATGCCGATCATCATGGAGAGGCGCGCCCCGTGGATCAGGCGCGAGAGGATGTCGCGGCCGATGTCGTCGGTGCCCAGCGGATAGGCCAGGCTGCCGCCCTCCTGCCAGAAGGGCGGCACCAGGAAGGCGGTGCGGTCCTGGTCGATCGGCGAATGCGGCGCGATCATGTCGGCGAAGATGGCGACCAGCGCGATCACCACGATGACGATGAGGCCGGTCAGCGCCCCCTTGTTGGCGCTGAAGGAGCGCCAGAACTCCAGGAGCGGGCCGGGCGGCTTCGCGGCCACGGCCGGGGCCGGGGCGTAGGGGGTGAGGACGGGGTCGCCGGCGATCAGCGGCGCGTTGGGATCGGGGCTGGCGGTCATCGGCTTACTTCACATGCCGGATGCGGGGGTCGAGCAGGCCATAGGCCAGGTCGACCAGCAGGTTGACGGCGATGACGAGGGTGGCGACCAGCAGCACCCCGCCCTGCAGCGTCGGGTAGTCGCGGCGGGCGATCGCATCGACCAGCCATTTGCCGATGCCGGGCCAGGCGAAGACGGTCTCGGTCAGGATCGCGCCGCCCAGGAGCGTGCCGACCTGCAGGCCGATCACGGTGACGACCGGGATCAGCGCGTTGCGCAGCGCGTGCAGCCCGATCACCCGGCGGACGCCCAGGCCCTTGGCCCGGGCAGTGCGGATGTAGTCCTCGTTCAGCACCTCGAGCATGGCCGACCGGGTCATGCGCGCGATCACCGCGAGCGGGATGGTGCCCAGCACGATGGTCGGCAGGATCAGATAGCTCAGCGCCGACCGGAAGGCGCCCTTCTCGTCCGACAGCAGGCTGTCGATCAGCATGAATCCGGTCTTCGGCTCGACATAGTACAGGGCCGAGATCCGGCCGGAGACCGGGGTCCAGCCGAGGCCGACCGAGAAGATCAGGATCAGCAGCAGCCCCCACCAGAAGATCGGCATGGAATAGCCGGTCAGGCTGGCGCCCATGATGCCGTGGTCGATGGGGGACGCCCGGTTGGTGGCGGCCAGGATGCCGGCCGGCAGGCCGATGATCACGGCGAACAGGATGGCGCAGATCCCGAGCTCCAGCGTCGCCGGGAACAGCTTCAGGAACTCACTCAGCACCGGCCGCCGCGTCGTGGTCGAGGCGCCGAGGTCGCCCTGCAGCACTTGGCCGATATAGGAGGCGAACTGCACCGACACCGGCCGGTCCAGCCCGTATTCGTGCATCAGCTCGGCATGGCGCTCGGGCGAGATGCCGCGTTCGCCGGCCCGCACCTGGATCGGGTCGCCGGGCACGGCCCGGATCAGGAAGAAGCTGAGGGCGGTGATCCCCAGGAAGGTCACCGCCGCCATGGCGAAGCGGGTCAGGATGAAACGCAACATGATCTCGTGCCCGGGAAAAGATGCGGGCGGAGGAGCATCCCCCTGCTCCCCCGCCCGGCTCCCCCTTTTACCTCTCTCTATTCGGTGATGTCGACGTCGCTGAAGTCGTGGCGGCCGAACGGGCTGACCTTGTAGCCCGAGACCTCCTTGCGGGTCGGCTCGTAGACCACCGAATGGGCGATCGGCAGCCAGGGCGCCTGCTCGTGGAAGATCACCTGCGCCTGCTCGTACAGCTTGGTGCGCTCGGCCTGGTCCGAGATGGTCTTGGCCTTCTTGACGATCTCGTCATAGGGCTTGTAGCACCACTTCGCGATGTTCGAGCCGCCCGGCCGCGCCCCGTCGCAGCCCAAGAGGTTGTACAGGAAGTTGTCCGGGTCGCCGTTGTCGCCGGTCCAGCCCAGCTGGCCCATCTGATGGTCGCCTTCCTGCAGGCGCTTCCGATATTCGCCCCACTCGTACGAAACGATCTTCGCCTTGATGCCGACCTTCTCCAGATCCGCCTGCATCATCTCGGCGATGCGCTGGGCGTTCGGGTTGTAGGGCCGCTGCACCGGCATCGCCCACAGATCGGTCTCGAAGCCGTTGGCATAGCCGGCCTCGGCCAGCAGCTTCTTCGCCGCCTCAGGGTCGTATTTGTAGTCCTGGACGCTGTCGTTGTAGGACCAGATGGTCGGCGGGATCGGGTTCTTCGCCGCCTCGCCGGCGCCCTGATACACGGCATCGAGGATCGCCTGCTTGTTCACCGCCATGTTGACGGCGCGGCGCACGCGCACATCGTCGAACGGCTTCTTGGTGGTGTTGAAGGCGAGATAGCCGGTGTTCAGGCCGGGCTGGCTCAGCACGTTCAGCGCCGGGTCCTTCAGCATCGCCGGCACGTCCGCCGGGTTCGGATACGGCATGACGTGGCACTCGCCGGCCTTCAGCTTGGCGGCGCGCACCGCGGCGTCCGGGGTGATGGCGAAGACCAGGTTGTCGATCTTCTCCTTGCCGCTCCAGGCCCCCTCGAAGGCCTTGTAGCGGATCAGCGCGTCCGGCTGGTACTGCACGAACTGGAAGGATCCGGTGCCGATCGGCACCTGGTCGACCTGCTCGGGCGTGCCGGCCTTCATCATCGCGTCGGCATATTCCGCCGACAGGATCGAGGCGAACTCCATCGCCAGGTTGGCGATGAACGGCGCCTCGGGCGAGTTCAGGGTGAACTTCACCGTGTAGTCGTCGACCTTGTCGATCGACTTCAGCAGCGTGCCCATGCCCATGTCGCCGAAGTAGTCGTACTGGCCGCCGGAGACCTTGTGGTAGGGGTGGTCGTCCTTCCACATCCGGTTGAAGGTGAACAGCACGTCATCGGCGTTGAAGTCGCGGGTCGGCGTGAACTTGTCGTTCGAATGCCACTTCACCCCCTTGCGGAGATGGAAGGTGTAGACCGTGCCGTCGTCCGAGATGTCCCAGGACTCCGCCAGGCCGGGCTCGGTCTTGGTCGTGCCCTTGGTGAATTCGACCAGGTGGTCGTAGATCGGGCCGGCCGCGTCGAAGCTGGTGCCGGTGGTGTTGATCTGCGGGTTGAAATTCTCCGGGCTGCCCTCGGAGCAATAGACCAGCGTCTTGGCATCGGCGGACACCGCCGCCCCCGCGACGAGGACGAGCGCCATCGCCGTGGCGGACAGGAAGCGGGACATGAAACTCTCCCCTATGGTGGTCCTTCGGCCTGGGCTTGCCGCATAGCTGTATTGCCCAAACCGTGGGTTGCACGGGATTACCGCAGGGGCGGGGGGCGATGTCAACTGGCCGAATATGTCGGGCAAAATGAATCGCTTCCCAATATAGGCCCGCCCTGGGGACGCCATCCGGCGGATCGTAACTTGGGCGGCTCAAAAAGAAACGGACGGGAAAGCGGGCCGCTGCTTTCCCGCCCGTTTGTTGCTTACTCCGCGATGTCGACGCCGCGGAAATCGTGCAGCCCGACCGGGATGATCGTGTAGCCCGAGACCTCCTTGCGGATCGGCTCATACACCACCGAATGGGCGATCGGCAGCCAGGGCGCCTGGTCGTGGAAGATCACCTGGGCCTCTTCGTACAGCTTGGCGCGCTCGGCCTGGTCGGCCGTGGCCTTGGCCTTCTGGATGAGCTTTTCGAAATCCTGGTTGCACCACTTCGAAATATTCGATCCGCCCACCCGAGCGGCATCGCAGCCCAGCAGGTTGGCGAAGAAGTTGTCCGGATCGCCATTGTCGCCGGCCCAGCCCATCTGCGCCATCTGGTGCTCGCCGGCCTGGGTGCGCTTCCGGTACTCGCCCCACTCGTACGAAACAATCTTGCTCTTGATCCCGACCTTGGCGAGATCCGCCTGAATCAGCTCGGCGATGCGCTGGGCGTTCGGGTTGTAGGGCCGCTGCACGGGCATGGCCCACAGGTCGCTCTCAAAGCCGTCGGCATAGCCGGCCTCGGCCAGCAGCTTCTTCGCGGCGTCGGGGTCGTACTTATAGTCCTGGATGCTGTCGTTGTAGGACCAGATGGTCGGCGGGATCGGGTTCTTCGCCGCCTGGCCGGTGCCCTGGTACACCGCCTCCAGGATCGCCTGCTTGTTCACCGCCATGTTGATGGCCTGGCGCACGCGGACGTCGTCGAACGGCTTCTTGGTGACGTTGAAGGCCAGATAGCCGGTGTTCAGCCCGGGCTGGCTCAGCACGGTCAGGTTCGGGTCCTTCTGCATCGCCGGCAGGTCGGCCGGATTCGGGTACGGCATGACATGGCACTCGCCGGCCTGCAGCTTGGCGTAGCGCACCGCCGCGTCCGGGGTGATGGCGAAGACCAGGTTGTCGATCTTCTCGCGGCCGCTCCAGGCCTGGTCGAAGGCCTTGTAGCGGATCAGCGCGTCCGGCTGGTACTGGACGAAGCGGAACGGCCCGGTGCCGATCGGCACCTGGTCGACCTGCTCCGGCGTCCCTGCCTTCATCATCGCGTCGGCGTACTCCGCCGACAGGATCGAGGCGAAGTTCATCGCCAGATTGGCAATGAACGGCGCCTCCGGCTTGGTCAGGGTGAACCTGACCGTATAGTCGTCGACCTTGTCGATCGCCTTCAGCAGCGTGGGCATGCCCATGTCGCCGAAGTAGTCGTAGGAGCCGCCGGAGACCTTGTGGTACGGGCTGTCCTCCTTCCACATCCGGTTGAACGAGAACAGCACGTCGTCGGCGTTGAAGTCGCGGGTCGGGGTGAAGGTCTCGTTGGCGTGGAACTTGACGCCCTTGCGCAGGTGGAAGGTGTAGACCGTGCCGTCGTCGGACACGTCCCAGGACTCGGCCAGCGCCGGGACCACCTTGGTGGTGCCCTTCTCGAAGGCGACCAGGCCGTCATAGATCGGCAGCGCCGCGTCGAAGCTGGTGCCGGTGGTGTTGATCTGCGGGTTGAAGTTCTCCGGGCTGCCCTCGGAGCAGTAGACCAGCGTCTTGGCCTGGGCCGACGCGGCCATCCCCGCGGCGAGGGCCAGCGCCATCGCCGTGGCGGACAGGAAGCGGGACATGGGGTTGTCTCCCTACGAATCGAGGCAGGCAGGCTACTCCCGGATATCGACGCCGCGGAAGTCGTGGATGCGCACTGGGGTGATGACGTAATTCAGCACCTCCTTGCGGATCGCCTGGTACTCCACCGAATGGGCGATCGGCAGCCACGGCGCCTCTTCGTGGAAGATCGCCTGCGCCTGTTCGTAGAGCTTCGCACGCTCCGCCTGGTCGGCGGTGACCTTCGCCTTCTGGATGAGCTCTTCGAAAGACCGGTCGCACCACTTCGCGATATTTCCGCCGCCTTCACGTGCGGCATCGCAGCCGAGGAGATTGTTGAAGAAATTGTCCGGATCGCCGTTGTCGCCGCCCCAGCCGAACTGCGCCATCTGGTGCTCGCCGTCCTGCACGCGCTTCCGATACTCGCCCCATTCATACGAGACGATCTTCGCCCGAATGCCGACCTTGGCCAGGTCCGCCTGCATCATCTCGGCGATGCGCTGGGCGTTCGGATTGTAGGGCCGCTGCACCGGCATGGCCCAGAGATCGGTCTCGAAGCCGTCCGGGTAGCCGGCCTCGGCCAGCAGCTTCTCTGCCGTCTCGGGGTCGTACGGATAATCCTGGATGTTGTCGTTGTAGGACCAGATGGTCGGCGGGATCGGGTTCTTCGCCGCCTGGCCGGTGCCGCGGTAGACGGCGTCGAGGATCGCCTGCTTGTTCACCGCCATGTTGACGGCGCGGCGCACGCGGACGTTGTCGAACGGCTTCCTGGTGACGTTGAAGGCGACATAACCGGTGTTCAGGCCGGGCTGGCCGATCACCGTCACCACCGGGTCCTGCTGCATCGCCGCCAGGTCGGCTGGGTTCGGCGACGGGATCACCTGGCACTCATTGGCCTTCAGCTTGGCGTAGCGGACCGAGGCGTCCGGGGTGATGGCGAAGACCAGCGTGTCGATCTTCTCCCGCCCGCTCCACGCCTCGTCGAACGCTTTGTAGCGGATGATCGCATCCGGCAGGTACTGGACGAAGCGGAACGGGCCGGTGCCGATCGGGATCTGGTCCACATCCTCCGGCGTGCCGGCCTTCATCATCGCGTCGGCGTACTCGGCCGACAGGATCTGGGCGAAGTTCATCGCCATGTCGGCCAGGAACGGCGCCTCCGGCCGGGTCAGGGTGAAGCGGACGGTATAGTCGTCGATCTTGTCGATCGCTTTCAGCAGCGTCGGCATCCCCATGTCGCCGAAATAGTCGTAGGACCCGCCGGAGACCTTGTGATAGGGGCTGTCCTCCTTCCACATCCGGTTGAACGAGAACAGCACGTCGTCGGCGTTGAAGTCGCGGGTCGGGGTGAACGTCTCGTTCGAATGCCACTTCACGCCCTTCCGCAGATGGAAGGTGTAGACCGTGCCGTCGTCCGACACGTCCCAGGATTCGGCAAGGGCCGGCACCACCTTGGTGCCGCCGCGCTCGAACGCCACCAGCCCGTCATAGACCGGCACGGAGGCGTCCAGGCTGGTGCCGGTGGTGTTGATCTGCGGGTTGAAGTTCTCCGGACTGCCCTCGGAACAATAGACCAGCGTCTTGGCCTCGGCCGAGGCGATGCCGGCCGTCAGGACGAGCGCCAGCGCCGTGGCGGTGAGGAAGCGGGACATGAAGCTCTCCCTGTATGGCTGTTGATCGGTCTTCGTGTCGCGATCCGGTCAACTGCAGATCGTCAAACGGTACGGTACCGTCTAGGCTGGGCGGAAGCTTTGCTCTTTTGAACGCTCTGGTGAGCCTTGCCGTCGCGGCTCCGGGGCAAAGGGATGGTCGCCATGACGGAAAGACATCGCCCGACAGCCGGGAACAGCAAGGGAACAACGGCTCTCCGCGCCGCGCGGCAGGAGGCCCGCCAGGAGGAGTTTCTTCGGGCGGCCACCGAGGTGTTCTTCACCTCCGGCTTCGCCGGGGCGAGCGTGGATGAGATCATCGCGAAGGTCGGGGGCTCGAAGCGCACCATCTACAGCTATTTCGGCAACAAGGAGCAACTGTTCGCGACGGTGGTGCGGGAGATCGCCCGTCACGCCATGGGGGCCCTGGCCGAAGCCGACTTTGCCCGGGCGGATCTCGAGACGACGCTGCAAGAGGTCGGGCAGCGCTATCTCGGCGTCATCATGTCGCCCGAGGCGCTGCAGCTCTATCGCACGGTCGTGGGCGAGGGCAGCCGCTTTCCCGACCTCGCCAAGGTGTTCTTCGAGGCCGGCCCGGGCCGGACGAGCGCGAATCTCGCGCGCGTGCTGGAGGAGAAGGGAAGGGATTGGGGGATCGAGGCCGGCGACCCGAAGCGGCTGGCCGAGCATTTCCTGGGAATGATCCGCGACGACCTCCATCTCCAGGTCGTGCTCGGGCTGCGGCCGCCACTGACGCCCGCCGAAGCCCGGGCGGCCGTCGAATCCGCGGTCCGTATGTTCCTGAATGGCGCCCGCGGAGCTAGTGCGGAACATGCCCCATGAGGCGGGCGAGGGTGAGCTTGGTCGCGACCAGGACCGGCGCCGCGACCAGGAACAGCAACGCGATCGCCAGGAAGCATTCGTTGAAGGACAGCGTCGACACCTGCTGCACGAAGGCCTTTTGGATGACGGCGGTCGCTGCGGCGCCGGCTTCCTCGGCGGGATAGCCCCGCGCGGTCAGCAACGCCGCCAAGGCCTCCTGCCGTTCGGCGAGCACCGGGTTTCCCGGCGCGAGATGCTGGGCCAGCACCGTGCGGTTGAGCGCGTTCTGGTGATCGAGATAGGTGGCGAGGCTGGCGACGCCGATCTGACCGCCCATCTGACGGCCGATATTGAACAGCGCCACGCCCTGGGGCAGCACCTCCGGACGCAGATCGCGCAGCGTGCCCACGGTCAGCGAGACGAAGAGGAGACCCAGGCCGAGGCCGCGCAGCAGCAGGGCCGGCACCATGTCGGGCAGGCCGCTCTGGGAGGTCGAGCCCGACAGCATCCACATCGAGGTCATGAAGCAGATGATGCCGAAGGGAACCGGCTTGATCGGATCGAGCCCCTTGAACTGGATCAGCGCGCCCGCGGCGAGGAGGCCGATGCAGACCAGCGCGCCGCTCGGCAGGAGCAGCAGCCCGGCATAGGTCGGCGACAGGCCGAGGACGCTGGTCGCGAAGGCCGGGATGACGAAGGCGCTGCCGAACAGCGCGCCGCCGGCGACGAAGCTGACGATGAAGCCGAAGCTGAAGTGCTCGTCGCGGAAGACGGCGAAGCCGATCAGCGCCCCGCGCTTCTGCGCCAGGGCCTGCCATGCCAGGAATACGGCGGCGGCGCCCAGCCCGGCGAGGCTGACGTCCACGATCTCGGGTTCCTCGAACCAGTCGTAACGGCTGCCCTCCTGCGTGACGTAGACGAAGGCGGTCATCGCCGCACCCAGAAGCAGGAGGCCGAGCCAGTCCAGCCGGCCGTTCGCCTCCGGCCGATCGCGGCGGCTGGGAGCGAGAAGCACGGCCGCCAGGCCGGCCAGACCGAGCGGCACGTTGGCGAGGAACATCCAGGACCAGGAGAGCGTGTCGACGGTCCAGCCCTGCAGGGCCGGGGACAGGGTCGTGGGCGCCATGGTCGTGGCGAAGGCGAAGACGGCCTGGACCAGCCCCTGCCGGGACCGTGGGAAGACCTCGAACAGCAGCGACTGGCCGGCGACGAGCAAGACGGCGCCGGCGACGCCTTGCGCGATCCGCCACGCGACCAGGACGTCGAGGCCGCCGGCTGCGGCGGCCCCGAGGGCGCCGGCGAGCAGAACCAGGATCGCGCCCGCGAGCAGCCGGCGCGGCGCCAGACGCGATGTCAGCCACGCCGCCAGCGGAAAGGCGGTCAGCTTGGCGGCGAGATAGGCGATGTTGACCCAGGCGACCTCGTCCTGGGTGGAATGGATGCCGCCCATGACATGGCCGCGGGTGACCACCAGCACGGTGCTGTTCACCGCATCCATCGCGGCGGCGACGGTCAGGAAACCGAGAAGCAGCCATGACCGACGCGCCGGCAGTGCCGTGGGTCCGGCCGGCGACGGGGCGGGATCGGCCGCCGCGGTCACGATGCTTCATCCGCCGTCCGGAAGATCGTGGCGCCGGCCCGGGCAGGTCCGCTCTCGGAAGCCGCCGCCGTGCCCGGGCCGGAACCCACCTCGACGGCGACATCGACCGACAGGCCGGGCACGAGCCGGCCGAGCAGGCCGTGACCGGCGGGGAGCATGATCTTGACGGGGACGCGCTGGACGATCTTGACGAAATTGCCGGTGGCGTTGTCGGGCGGCAGCAGGCTGAAGGCGGCGCCGCTTGCCGGCGCCAGGCTGTCCACCTGTCCTGTGATGATCGCGTCCGAATAGCCGTCGACACGGATCTCCGCCGGCTGACCCACCGCCATGCGGGCGACCTGGGTCTCCTTGAAATTCGCCACCACCCAGACGGCGTCGACCGGCACCACGGAGAGAAGGGCGGCGCCGGGCCGCACATACTCGCCCGCATGGACGCGGCGATTCCCGACGACGCCGGCGACGGGCGCGCGGATCACCGTGTCCGACAGTGCGATCTCGGCGAGCTGCAGATTGGCGCGCGCCTCCGCCGCCCGGGCGGCGATCTGCTGGGCCTCGGATTCGAGGACGGACAGTTGCTCGCGCGCGGCCGCTGCGGCGGCCTCCGCCTGCGCCAGCGCGGCACGGGCGCGTTCGGCGTCGGCGGTGGCGGTGTCGTGGCTGCGCTGCGGCGTCCAGCCCTGGCCCACCAGGCGGGTCGCCCTCGCCAGCTCGCGGCGCGACAGCTCCATATCGGCCCGGCCGACATCGATCGTCGCCTCCGCCTCGCGGATCTTCGCCAGCTGCAGGGCCTTCCGGCGGGTCAGATTCTCGGCGGCGGCTTCGGCCTGCGCGATGGCGGCCGCGGCGCGGTCCCGCTGGGCCCGATGATCCTCGTCGGCGATCCGCAGCAGGATCGCCCCGGCCTCGACAATCTGGTTGTCGTCGACCAGCACCTCGGCCACATAGCCGGACACTTTGGGGCTGATCGCCGTGATGTCGGCGCGGACATAGGCGTTGTCGGTCCATTCCCTGGATCGGCCTTCGTCCCACCAGGCCCATCCCCAGGCGCCGCCGGCGGCGATGACGGAGAGAAGAGCGGTCCCGGCAGCCACACGCTTGGCAATGCGCTTCATCGGCAGCCTCGTCTCCTTCGCGCGCTCGCAGCATCAAATAGGTACGATACAGTACCGTACCTATCAAAAGCCGGTCAAGCGGCCCTGGTCAGACGAGGGATGAGATCAGGGGGCGACGATCCGACGGGGAGGCAGAGTCCCTATGCCGCCTGGTCGGGATACAGCCCGGCCAGCCCCTCCCGGCTGGCGGGGCAGACGCCGCGTTCGGTGATCAGCCCGGTGACGTAGCGCGCCGGGGTGACATCGAAGGCCCAGTTCGCAGCGGCGCTGCCCTCCGGCAGGATGCCGACCGTCTCGATCCGCCCGTCCTCGGTCCGGCCGGTGACGTGGGTCAGCTCGCGTGCGTCGCGTTGCTCGATCTCGATCTGGCGGATGCCGTCGGTCAGGGTCCAGTCGATCGTGGTGTAGGGCAGGGCGACGTAGAACGGCACGCCGTTGTCATGTGCCGCCAGGGCCTTCAGATAGGTGCCGATCTTGTTGCACACGTCGCCGGTCGCGGTGGTGCGGTCGGTGCCGACGATGCACAGGTCGACCATGCCGTGCTGCATCAGATGGCCGCCGACATTGTCGGCGATCACCGAGTGCGGAACACCGTGGCGGCCCAGCTCGAAGGCGGTGATGCTGGCCCCCTGATTGCGCGGCCGGGTCTCGTCGACCCAGACATGCACCGGCAGCCCCTCGTCATGGGCCATGTAGATCGGCGCCAGGGCGGTGCCCCAGTCGACCGTGGCCAGCCAGCCGGCATTGCAATGGGTCAGCACGTTCAGTCGCTCCGGCCGGCCCTTCCGCTCCCAGGTCTCGCGGAACACGGCCAGGCCGTGCTCGCCGATGGCACGGCAGGTGGCGACGTCGTCGTCGCAGATCTCGGCGGCACGGCGATAGGCGGCAGCCGCACGCTCCGCCGGCTTCAGCGCCGCCACCCGGCCGCGCACATCGTCCAGGGCCCAGCGCAGGTTGACCGCGGTCGGCCGTGTGGCCAGGAGGCGGTCATAAGCGGCGGCCAGGCTGGCGTCGGACGGGTCGGCGCGCAGCGCCAGCGCCAGGCCGTAGGCGCCGGTGGCGCCGATCAGCGGCGCCCCGCGCACCTGCATGCTGCGGATGGCGTGGGCCGCCTGCTCCATGGTTTCCAGCACGACCGTCTCGAAGCCGTGCGGCAGCTTGGTCTGGTCGATGATGACCACGCGCCAGCCGTCCTCAGCCGGCCAGATGGTGCGATAGGGACGTCCGTCGATTTTCATGGCTCAACCCTCGCGGAAAACGGTCTCGGCCGCGTGGCGCAGATCGGCCGGGCCGGTGAATCGGTCGCGCTCGACCAGGAAGGCGCGGGCCAGGCGCAGCGCCTTGGTCTCGCAGGCTGCGCGCAGGTCCGGGTCGGCGATGGTCTCGAGATCGGCGACATGGGCCAAGCCCAGGATGCGCCGGATCATCTTGGCGGCGGCGAAGCCCACGGTCTCCCGGAACAGCCGCGCCATGGTGGCCTTGCGGTGGGCGTCCAGCGCCAGGGCGCCGTCGCCGTCGGCAAACAGGTCGCGGGCGAAGGCGTCGCCCTTGCCTTCGGCGCGCCACAGCTCCAGGAACCGCTTCTCGAACCCGGCCCAGATCGCCTCGACCTGGACCAGCAGCCAGCTGCGGTAGTCGGCGCGGTCGTCCTCTGCCGTCGCGTGCCCGTCCTGTGCGAAATACGCCAGAAAGAAATTGGCCAGCAGGGCGCCGATGTCGAATCCCATCGGGCCGTAGAAGGCGAATTCCGGGTCGATGGCGCGGCTGTCCGTCTCCGTCACCATGATCGACCCGGTGTGCAGGTCGCCATGCACCAGCGCCTCGGCCCGGGTCAGGAAGGCCCATTTCAGCTCCTGCACCGCCACCTTGGCGGCGGCGTCGGCGCGGAACTCGGCGGCGATGCCGTCCAGCTGCGGCGAGGTCCAGCGGTTCAGAGGCGCGATCCGGTAGGGATCGGTGAACACCAGGTCCTCGGTGATCTTGCACAGCGATGTGTTGGCGCAGAACGGCGCCATCTTCGCCTTCTTCTCGGCAGCGGGGGCGTGCAGATCGGAGGTCTTGAACAGGGTCTGGGCCAGGAACTCCGCCATGTGTCCGGCCAGATGCGGATAGCGGGTGCCGGCGATCAGCCCCTTGCGCAGGATGATGTGCGGTGTCAGCCACTCCATCACGATCAGTGCCATGGCGGCATCGAAATGGTGCAGCTTCGGCACCAGATGCGGCACATGCCGGGCCTGCTCGGATAGTGCGTGCCATTCGAACCAGGCGCGGTCCAGCGGCAGCGGCCAGCTGTCGCCGACCAGCCGGACATAGGGCAGGGCCTGCTTGACCACGAGGCCGCCGGCGGCGCCGCGGATGATGAACACCAGGTTCAGGTTGCCGTCGCCGACCTCGGTGACGTGCCAGCCGGCCGGGTCGCCGCCCAGCCGGTCGCGGAGCGCGGGCAGGCCGGCGAGATAGGGGCGGATCGACGCCTCGTTCAGCGGCCGATAGTCCGGCCCGCCGGTCAGCCGGCTCTCCTGCGCCTCACTCATGCTCCAGCCTCCGCCATGTTCTTGCTCTTGAGCGGGCGGAGTGTCGGAAGCCGGCTCCCCTGCTGTCAAGCGCAGCGGGTTGCCGGGCGGTCCCGATCGATGCGATGCAGGGCGGGCAAGCGAAAGGGGGAAGTCATGCAGACCGTTCCGCACAACCCGACCAGCGGCATCTATCCGGCGACGCCCGACTACATCCATGCGCTGGAGGTGCGGCAGCCGAACCGCATCCTCTACGTCGCCGGCACCATGGGCCTCGACGCCCAGGGCGTCCCCGGCACGACGCTGGAGCAGCAGCTCGACCTGATCTGGTCGAACATCCGCACCATCCTGGCCAGCGCCGACATGACCGTGCGCAACATCGTGCGGATCACCAGCTATCTGCGCGACCCGGCCTATGCCGAGGCCAACCAGGCCGCGCGTATCGCCGCGCTCCAGGGCCATGTCGTGCCGACCACGGCCCTGGTGGCGCAGACGCTGTCGCCGGACTGGCTGGTCGAGATCGAGGTGATCGCCGCGGCCTGAGCCTAGGCGACCGGCCGGACCGGGACCGCCTGCGTCCGCTCCGGCCGTCGCTCCTCCGCCGTCGAATAGTCCTTCCGCAGGTCGCTCTCGCTGGTCTCCGGTCCCCACCAGACGGCGGCGACGGTGATCAGCGACAGCGCGATGACGTACAGCGCGACTCCCCAGGGCGCCCCGTCGAACCAGATCACCAGCATCGCCGACAGGGCCGGGGCGGGGCCTCCGGCCAGGATCGACCCCAGCTCCCGCGCGAAGGCGAATCCGCTGAACCGCAGCCGCGGGCCGAACAGCTCGGCGAAATAGGCCGCCTGCGGCCCGAACATCGCGCCGCCGCCGATGCCCATGATCAGCACGAAGGCCAGCAGGATGGCGGTGGTGTCGCCGGTGTTCAGCAGCATGAAGAAGGGCACGGCGAACACCGCCGAGAACAGCGCCCCGCCCATATAGACCGGCCGCCGCCCGACCTTGTCCGACAGCCAGCCGAAGAACAGGATGCCGAAGATCTCGGCGAAGTTGCCGCCGAACACGCCCAGCAGCGCCACGTCGCGCGGCAGGTGCAGGGTGTTGATGATGTAGCTGAGGCCGAAGACCGGGAACAGGTAGCCCAGGCCGTTCTCGGCCATTCGCGCCCCGACCACGACGGCGAAGTTGCGTGGATGGCGGCGCAGCGCGGCTAGGGCCGGCGCCCGGATCGGCGGCTGCCGCTCCTGCGTCTCGGCGAAGACCGGCGTCTCGTCGATTCGCATCCGGATGAACACGCCGAAGCCCAGCAGCAGCAGACTGATCAGGAACGGGATGCGCCAGCCCCAGGCCAGCAGGTCCTCATGCGGCAGCAGGGTGACCAGCCCGAACACGCCGGCGGCCAGCAGGTTGCCGATGGTCACGCCCATCGGCGCGAAGCTGCCGAAGAAGCCGCGCCGCCCGTCCGGCGCGTATTCCACCGCCAGCAGCACCGCGCCGCCATATTCGGCGCCGGCCCCCAGCCCCTGCAGCAGGCGCATCAGCACCAGCAGCAGCGGCGCCCACAGGCCGATCTGGTCGTAGGTCGGCAACAGGCCGATCAGGAAGGTGCTGCCGCCGACCATCAGAATGGTGACGACGAGCACCGGCTTGCGCCCCCAGCGGTCGCCCAGATGACCGAACAGCAGGCCGCCGAAAGGCCGGGCCAGGAAGCCCACCCCGAAGGTCGCCAGCGACACCAGCATGCCGACATTGGGGTCGAATTTCGGGAAGAACAGCTCGCCGAACACCAGGGCAGCGGCGGTGCCGTAGATGAAGAAATCGTACCATTCCAGCGCCGAGCCCACGGCCGCGGCGAACATGACCCGGGTCAGCGGGCGCTTCGGCGCGCCCGCCCCCTGCGGGGGTGCATTTCCCATGGGACGTCCCTCTCCCTCGCTCCGGCTCGGGCCGGTTATTGATGGTTCGAGCGGCCCAGCCCCGTGCGGGACGGGCTCTGCTCAAGCAGCGGTCTTGCGGTCCGCGAAATAGCGCGACTTGGCCGTGCTCTGGTTCTCGTAGATCGAACCCTGGCGCGGCGCCGGCGGCAGCGGCATGCGCACCGGCACGTCGGCCAGCCGCGGCGTGATGCTAGGCTCGCCGGCCACGAGGCGGCGGTCGAACTCCGCCAGGTCCGGCACGCCCATCAGCGGCCAGGCGTCCGCCGCGGCGAACTCGTAGAGCAGCAGCGCACGTGGCTTGTCCGAGGTGTTCTGGGCCGAGCCGTGCACGGCGCGGACATGGTGGAAGCTCATCGACCCGGCGCGGCCGACCGCCGGCACCGCCTTGCTGAAGTCCAGCCCGCAGGCCTCCGGGTCCATGGCGCCGCAGAAATAACCGTCGGAATGGTGGTCGTAGACCGGGCCCTGATGCGTTCCGGGCAGCACCAGCATCGCCCCGTTCTCAACCGTGCAGTCGTCGAGCATCACCCCGACGGCGAGGATGTCGTCATTGGTGTGCGGGTAGAAGGCCCAGTCCTGGTGCCATTCGACCGGAGACCCGAACTGCGGCGACTTCAGGTTGATCTTCGACCCGTGCAGCCGGACGCCCGGCCCCAGCAGGCGCTGCAGGATCACCACCAGCCGGGGCGACCGGGCGATGTCCCAGAACAGCGGATGGTATCTGTGCGGCGTCTTGATCCGGCGCACCCGCGGCGCTTCGGGCGTGTGCCCGGGCTCGAGATCGTAGACATCGGTGTGCGCGGCGACCGCGCGCGACCCTTCGATGAACTCGGCCACGACCCGCCGGGCTTCGGCCAGCTGCGTGGCGTCCAGCACGTCCTCGACCACCACCACCCCGTCCCTGCGATACGCAGCGACCTCCTCGTCCTTGATCATGGCGTTTCTCCCTTGGGGCTCGGTAGCGCTACCGTGATGGAACGGTAGCGTTACCGCGCAGGGTCGTCAACGCCTGCGGCCGGCTTGCAATCGGCTGCGGCTTCGCTTCAAGGTCTGCTTCATGCGAGACGAGACAGCATCGAAACGGAAGCCGCGCATCGAGGATGTGGCGGCGCTGGCGGGCACCTCCCCGATGACGGTGTCGCGCGCCCTGCGCGGCGAGGGGCGGGTGTCACCGGAGACGCTGGCGCGGATCAATGCGGCGGTCGAATCGCTGGGCTACGTCCCCAACCTGTCGGCCAGCAGCCTGGCCTCGCGCCGCAGCGGCATCCTGGCGGTGCTGGTGCCGACCATCGGCAACTCGGTCTTCTCCGAGACGGTGCGGGGTGTCACCGACGCCGCCGAGGGCGCCGGGCTGCATCCGGTGATCGCGGACTATGCCTATTCCGAGGAGAAGCGCCGCCAGCTGGTGCGGGCGCTGGTCGGGCGCCGGCCGGAGGCGCTGGTGCTGGTCGGCGCCGTGCAGGACGAGGCGGTGCGGACTCTGCTGCGCCAGCATGGCATCCCGGTGGTCGAGACCTGGGAGCTGTCGGACGACCCGATCGACATGGCCGTCGGCTTTTCGAATTTCGCGGCCGGCGTTGAGGTGGCGCGGCACCTCATCGGGCGCGACCGGCGGCGCTGCGCCTTCGTCGGTTCGGCCGAAAGCCGGGCCGCGGCGCGGCTGTCGGGCTTCACGCAGGCCCTCGTCGACGCCGGCGCCGCCGCGCCCGAATGCGAGACCCCCGCCGATCTGTCGATCGAGGCCGGGCGGGTCTCACTCGACCGGCTGCTCGCGCGCGCCCCGGATCTTGACGGCATTTTCTTCGCCACCGACGTGATGGCAGTCGGCGGCCTGCTGGAATGCCAGCGGCGCGGCATCGAGGTGCCCGGCCGCATCGCCATCGTCGGCCTGGGCGACCTGGAGATCGGCCGGCAGCTGCAGCCGGCCCTGACCACGATCCGGATCCCCGCCTATGAGATGGGGCGCCGCGCCGGCGATCTGATCCTGGCCCGGCTGGGCAAGGGCGCGCAGCCGGCCGAAGGCCGGATCATCGACCTCGGCTTCTCCCTGGTCCGACGCCAGTCGAGCTGAGGCGCCAGCGAGTCCATCAATTCAGCGTCATCCCGTGCGCGCTGCGGCGCGAAGTGCCGCTGCGCAGACACGGGATCTCGACGCAGCCTCGAAGAGATCACGGTTCTGCGGCGCATCACTCCGTGCTGCGCCGCGCTCGGGATGACGGAGGAGAGGGTTCAGGACCAGACCTGGCCCTACCACTCCAGCCGGACATCGCGCCCTGTGGTGGAGCTCTGAATCGCCGCCTCGATCACCCGGATCACGTCGCGGGCGTCGCGTGGGTCGACCGGCGGCGGCGCGCCGTCGCGCACCGCGGCGACGAAGCCGTCATAGAAGGCGCCATAGCCGCCGGGCGCGACCGTCACGGGCTGCGCCTCCGCCGTGCCGGTCTCCTGCCCGATGGTCAGCCAGCCGGTTTCCGGCTCGGTCTGCACGGTGCCGGCGCGCAGATGGTCCTCCTGCGGGTCGATCCCGTCCTTGCGGAAGCTGGCGTTGCGGCCATGGACGACGAAGCGCGGCTGCGGCTCCGGCACCAAAGCGCGGCAGCGCAGCAGGGCCCGCACCGGGCCGAAGCCGAGGGTGATGACGGCGTCGTCCACCGCCTCGGCGCCCGGGCGGATCGCGCGCAGCTCCGCCCGCACCAGGTCGGGCCGGCCGAACAGCACGAGCGCCTGGTCGATCAGATGCGAGCCGAGGTCGTAATGCAGGCCGGAGCCGGGCACCGCCTGCTCGCGCCAGCGCGCCCGCACGGTCGGGCGGAAGCGGTCGTAGTTCGACTCATAGGCGTGGACGGCGCCCAGCCGGCCCTCCGCGACCAGCTCGCGCAGCGCCAGGAAGTCGCCATCCCAGCGTCGGTTGTGGAACACGCTCAGCACCCGCCGCCGCTCCGCCGCCAGCGCGATCAGATCGTCGGCCTCCGCCGCGGTCACGGTGACCGGCTTGTCGACCACGACATGCTTGCCGGCCAGGAGCGCCCGGCGCGCCACTTCGTGATGGCTGCCGCTCGGCGTCGCCACCACCACCGCCTCGACCGCGGGATCGGCCAGCAGGGCGTCGACCGTGACGATGGCCAGGCCGGGCGGGGCGTCGGTGACGGCCTCGGGATTCCGCACCGCCGCCGCGGCCAGTTCGGTGCCGGGGCAGGCGGCGATCAGCGGCGCGTGGAAGACGCGGGCGGCGGGGCCGTAGCCGATCAGGCCGATGCGGAGAGGCGTCATGCGATGCGCGCCTCGGTGCCGGCGTCGAACACCACGGCCTTGCCCATGTCGAAGACCAGCCGGCTGCGCTGGCCGGGGCGGGCCTCGGCGTCGGGGCGCAGCCGGGCCAGCACCTCCTTGCCGCCCATCTCGACCACGGCGATCAGATCCGGGCCCGTCGGCTCGGTCACCTCGATCAGGCAGTCGGTCTCCAGCACCGGGCCGGGGCCGGCGACCGCGGCGCTCTGCGGGTCGGTGATGTTCTCGGGGCGCAGGCCCAGGATGATCTCGCGCCCGGCGGCGCCGCGCAGCCCGTCATTGGCCGGCAGCGGCAGCACGATCTCGCCATCCTGCATCCGGTCGATGGCGGCGTGCGGGCCGCCCCGGTCGACGATCTTGGCCCTGATCAGGTTCATTGGCGGCGAGCCCATGAAGCCGGCGACGAAGGTGTTGGCCGGCCGGTCGTAGATCTCGCGCGGCGTGCCCAGCTGCTGCAGCTCGCCCGCCCGCATCACCGCGATGCGGGTGGCCAGCGTCATCGCCTCGATCTGATCGTGGGTGACATAGACGATGGTCGATTTCAGCCGCTGATGCAGTTTCTTGATCTCGGTCCGCATCTCCACGCGCAGCTTGGCGTCGAGGTTGGACAGGGGCTCGTCGAACAGGAAGATCTTGGGGTTGCGCACCAGCGCCCGGCCCATCGCCACGCGCTGGCGCTGCCCGCCGGACAGCTGGCTGGGCTTGCGCTTCAGCAGATGCTCCATCTGCAGCAGCCTGGCGACATCCGCAATCGCCCGGGCCCGCTCGTCCTTCGGCACGCCCCGCATCTCCAGGCCGAAGCCGATGTTCTGCTCGACCGTCATGTTCGGGTAGAGGGCGTAGGACTGGAACACCATGGCGATGTCACGGTCCTTCGGATGCAGCTCGTTCACCCGCTTTCCGTCGATCGCGATGGTGCCGTCGGAGATGGTGTCGAGCCCGGCGATCATGTTCAAGAGAGTGGACTTGCCGCAGCCCGACGGGCCGACCAGCACCAGGAACTCGCCGTCATCGATGTCGATGTCGATGCCCTTGAGGATTTCGATGGCGCCGTAGCGCTTGATCACGTTCCGGATCGAAAGAGAGGCCATGGTGCGGTTATCCCTTCACCGCGCCCGCCATCAGGCCGCGCACGAAGTAGCGGCCGGCGAGCACATAGACGACGAGGGTCGGCAGGGCGGCGATGATCGCCGCGGCCATGTGGACGTTGTATTCCTTCACCCCGGTCGAGCTGTTGACGATGTTGTTCAGCGCCACGGTCACCGGCATCGAGGTGCCGCCGCCGGCGAAGGACACGCCGAACAGGAAGTCGCTCCAGATGTTGGTGAACTGCCAGATCACCGTGACCACGATGATCGGCACCGAATTCGGCAGCAGGATGCGCCAGAAGATGCGGAAGAAGCTGGCGCCGTCGATCATCGCCGACTTCACCAGATCATCCGGGAAGGCGGCGTAGTAGTTGCGGAAGAACAGCGTGGTGAAGCAGATGCCATAGACCACGTGGACGAAGACCAGCCCCGGGGTGGAGGAGGCAAGGCCGAGCCAGCCCAGCGTCGTTGCCATCGGCAGCAGCACGATCTGGAACGGGATGAAGCAGCCGAACAGGATCAGGGCGAAGACGATGCTGTCGCCCCGGAAGCGCCACTTGGTCAGGACATAGCCGTTGAGGGCGCCGAGCACGGCCGAGATCGCCACCGCCGGCACCGTCATCAGGACGGAGTTCAGGAAATAGCCCTTCAGCCCCTCGCAGGTCAGCCCGACGCAGGTCGTGCTCCAGGCGCCGATCCAGGGCTCCACCGTCGGGTTCTGCGGCAGCGACAGCAGGTTGCCGGCGCGAACCTCGTCCAGCGTCTTCAGCGAGGTGACGATCATGACGAAGAGCGGGAACAGGTAGATCAGCGCGAAGACGCCGAGGATGGCGAAGAGCAGGCAGCGCAGCGCGACCTGCAAGGTCGAGCGCGGGCCCGGAACCATGAGTGGTGCGTCAGTCACGGCGGGCACCCCGCAGCTCGGAATAGAGATAAGGCACGATGATGGCGCTGATCGTGGCCAGCATGATCACCGCGCTGGCGGCGCCCAGGCCCATCTGGTTGCGGGTGAAGGTCAGGCTGTACATGTACAGCGCCGGCATCCAGGTCGAGGTGCCGGGCCCGCCCGCGGTCAGCGCCATGACCAGGTCGAAGCTCTTGATCGCGAGATGGGCCGAGACCACGAAGGCCGACAGGAACACCGGCCGCATCAGCGGGATGATGATCCGCCGGTAGGTCTGCGGCAGGGTGGCGCCGTCGATCGCGGCCGCCTTCAGGATGTCGTTGTCGACCCCGCGCAAGCCCGCCAGGAACATCGCCATGACGAAGCCGGAGGACTGCCACACCCCGGCGATGACGATGGTGTAGATCGCCATGTCGCCGTTGATCAGCCAGTCGAAGGTGAAGCTGGTCCAGCCCAGGTCGTGCATCAGCTTGTCGAGGCCGAGTCCGGGGTTGAGGATCCACTTCCAGGCGGTGCCGGTGACGATGAAGGAGATCGCCATCGGATAGAGGTAGATGGTCCGCAGCGCCCCCTCGATCCGGATCCGCTGGTCGAGGAGGATCGCCAGCAGCAGGCCGATGCCGGTGCTGATGGTGATGTACAGCACGCCGTAGATCGCCAGGTTGATCAGCGAGACCGTCCATTTCGGATCGGCCCACAGCTTGGCGTACTGGACGAAGCCGACCCAGCGGTAGCTGGGCAGCATCGTCGAGTTGGTCATCGACAGGTACAGCGTGAACAGGATGAAGCCGTAAACGCAGACGATGGTCACGGCGAAGGACGGCGCCAGGACGAGCTTGGGCAGGATCGCCTGGAGCCAATCGAATGGGGATCGGCGACCCGCGGCGGCGGGCTCGGAGATCGCGGCCATCGGCAGGCCCTCGAAACAGCAGGGGCGGGGAAAAACGGGGGCCGGAAACCAGGCCCCCATGCAGCTTATTGGGCGAGCGCGACGGCGTCGACCAGCGCCTTCGCCGCGTCGGCGGAGGACTGGTTCGAGTTGAAGAAATTGGTGACGACGTCGTAGATCGCGCCCTTGACCGCGGCCGAGGCGGCGTGGCCATGGGCCAGGCTCGGCAGCATGCCGCCGGTGTCCTTGAAGGCGTCGCGGTCGGTCATCGACTTCTGGCCGCAGGGGTCAAACTTGTCCGGCTTCACCTCGGTGTTGGCCGGGATCGACCCCTTCACCAGGTTGAAGCTCTCCTGGAAGCTCGGGCTCTCGATCGCGCTGGCCAGCTTCAGCTGCGCGTCCTGCCGGGCCTTGTCGTCCAGGCTGAACATGGCGAACTGGTCGCTGTTGAAGATGAACGCCTTCTCGCTGCCCGGATAGGGCACGCAGACGATGTCGACGCCCGGCTTCAGCCCGGCCTTGATGAACTCGCCCTTGGCCCAGTCGCCCATCACCTGCATGCCGGCCTCGCCGTTGATCACCATGGCCGAGGCCAGGTTCCAGTCGCGGCCGGAGAAGTTCGGGTCGACCCAGCCGCGCAGCACGCGCAGCTGGTCGAACGCCTTCTGCATGGTGTCGCTGCCCAGCGCCTCGGGGTCGAGGTCGACGAAAGCTTGTCTGTAGAAGTCGTTGCCGCCGACGGCGACGACGATGGCGTCGAAGATGGTCGCCTCCTGCCATGCCTGCCCGCCATGGGCCAAGGGGGTGATGCCGGCGTCCTTGAACTTCTTGGCCAGGGACTGGAACTCGTCCCAGCTGGTCGGCGCCTTGCCGCCGACCTGGTCGAGCAGCTTCTTGTTGATCCACAGCCAGTTGGTGCGGTGGATGTTGACAGGCGCGGCGACCCACTTGCCGTCATAGATCGAGAAGGCTTGAACGGCCGGCGGGACATGGTCGGCCCAATGCTCCTTCTCGGCCAGCGGGGTCAGGTCGGTCAGCACGCCCTGCTCCGCCCAGTCGCGAACCGCGAGGCCAAGCAGCTGCACCGAGGTCGGCTTGTCGCCGGCGGTCACCCGGGCCCGCAGCGCGGTCATCGCCGCGTCGCCGCCGCCGCCGGCCACCGGCGCGTCCTTCCAGGTCACGCCTTCCTTCTGCAGTTGCTCCTTCAGAACGTTGAGGGCGGTTGCCTCGCCGCCGGAGGTCCACCAGTGCATCACCTCGACCTCCTCCTTGGCCTGCGCGGCCGCGGAGGGGGCATAGGCCGCAACGGTCAGGGCCAGAAGGCTTGCCGCCGTCGCCGTCAGATAGGTCTTGAGCATTCCCTGCCTTCTCCTGTTCGACGCCTACGCAAGGACGCGCAGGCATTTTCCGCCGTCGAACGCGGCGGATCTCGGTGGGCCTGGCCCGAACCTCGACTTTCCTCCGGACCAGGCGGTCCGGCGGCGTATCGTCTCCATACGCCAGGCGGCCGCCGCTGCGGAAGCCGGAATCCCTTTGTCTGACGAATGTTTGCGGCCCGAAGTTCGACTTGCCGGGAGCGGTCTCGTCGACCGCGACGGGACATGCCAGCCCCAGGGTCGGCAGCGGGTATCCGCCGCGCGGATGCCAACAAATGTTGTATTTGCTACATCAGACATAATAATCGAGTTCTTATCATATGTTAAAACTGACGAAGCGGAACGAGTGTATTCAGTTGATTGGGGAGCATCCTATGATGTTAGGATCATCTGGTAAGGAATGTTTTCGCCGAAAATTCGGCGGAACCTGGGAACTTGTCGAGGGTTACAGGTTCAATTCACTCCAAGATCGGCAATCGATCGGCCGATCACCGCGCATCATCCGCCGGAGAGCTCGTGCTCTCTCGTCGGGGAGCGGAAAGAATTTGCTCGGCCAAAGGCCGGGGCAGGAGAGGGCGGAGAACGATGACCAGGATCAAGGGAGACCCGTCGGCCGGCTTCGCATCCCTGGTGGCGCCGAAGATGCCCGATTTGCGGCGCTACGCGGCGTCGCTGACCCGCGATCCGGTGGATGCGGAGGATCTGCTGCAGGAGACGTTGATGCGCGCCTTCTGCAAATTCCATCTCTGGCGGCCCGGCACCAACCTGATGGCTTGGCTGGTGGTGATGATGCGCCGGATCTTCCTATCGAAATTCGTCGGCGCATCCCGCCGCGCCGCCAGCCAATTCCAGATCGAGGATTGCGAGGTCGCGGTTCCGGTCAACCAGGAGCAGAGGGTGGACATCGCCCGGATCCAGGATTCGTGGCCACGGCTCAGCCATGACCATCGTGAGGTGCTCGAGATCGTCGCGGTGGGCGGCGCCTCTTATGACGAGGCGGCCGACGCGCTTGGCGTCCCGGTCGGCACCATCCGCTCGCGTCTCGGCCGGGCGCGGCAGAGCCTGCGGCAGTTGAGCGGCGTCCATTGACGGACTTGCTCCGAGCGTCGCGAAGGCGGCCCTTGCGACGTCCTTCCCGTGTCAGCCCTCCAGCAGCTCCGCCGGCAGCTCACCGCGGCGCTCCAGGATCACCGGCTCGTCCATCGCCTCCATCTCCGCGCCGACCGTCTGCCGGGCCAGGATGACGCCGTCGGCACGGCCGCAGGCCAGCAGCCGCGCCGCATGCGCTTCGGCCAGGCGCCGACTGGCGAAACCCTGCTCCGGCAGTCGACGCCATCCGCTTCGCCGCCGCTCGCGCCCCCGCGCGAAACCGGTCACCACATACAGCGCGGCCTCCACCGGCGCTGCGTCCTCGGCCACCGGCGGGGCATCGAGGGCGGAAGGCGGGCGGAATTCAGGCTCGGCTGCGGGGGGAGGAGGCGCCGGCGTCACGGCGGCGGGGACGGCCTCCGCAGCGGGCGCGGCGGGAGAGGGGGCGGGCGCCTCCGGCAGCAGCAGCGGCTGGATGGCGGTCGTCGTCGATTTGGCCGGCTGGGGGCTCGGCCGGGGCCGCGCCGGCGCGGCCGGCCTGATCTCGATCGGCCCGAGCGCGAAGGCCAGTTGCTGGATATGTCCCATGACGGTCCAGGTCGCGGTGACGGCTGGAACGAATATAGAACATAACGCCGGACTGTCGAGTCCGAAAGCCTTGCCGCAGACGCGTTCAAGTCAGGCCGGAGCAGACTTCTTCCCGGACCCGGCCGCGTCCCGCGGCGGCCGGCCGCAGGCTCAGGCTACGGCTTGGTCTTCTTCTCGCTCGGGCGGGCGGCGCGCTGCCGGCCCGGCCGGCTGGCCCGGGCCACGCGGGCGGGACGGCCGGAGCCGAGGCCCTGCCGCTTGGCGTCGGCCGACTTCGCCTTGGTGTAGTTGGGCGCCGTCAGGGGATAGTCCGGCGGCAGGCCCCATTTCTCCCGATACTGCTCCGGGCTCAGCCCGTAGGTCGCCCGCAGCCAGCGCTTCATGGTCTTGAAGCGGCGCCCGTCCTCGAGGCAGACGATGTAGTCCGGGGTCACCGATTCCTCGATCGGCACCGCCGGGACCAGCGGTGCAGCCTCCTGGCCGGCCTCGGCCGGGACGAGGGCGGCCTCCACGCGCTCGGCCTCGCCTTCTTCGGCAGCCGGGCCTTGCGTGGCGCTGAGGGTGGTGTAGACGTTTCGGATCAGGTCGAGAAGGCTCTCGCTGTCGAGCGTGTTGCGGGACGCATGGGCGACAACGATTTCTTTGGTGAACCTCAGGATCTCGGTTTCGCTTGGGCGGGCCATGATGCTCTTTCTTAGTTAGCGATCCGTCCGTGGGCGAGGCGCGTCTAAAATGCGGCCGCCGAAGGATTCGGATCGCCTCCCTCCACTGGATGGCAAAAAATCTAGTTTCAATTTTAGGATGTTTCGTACGATTTCCGCAAGACGATAACGCAATGCTGAATCGATCGGCGGCTGCGGCATAAAAGGCAGGTCTCGGGACCGTGGAGCCGCCGACGAGCGCCCCCGACGGTCTCCGATTCTTGAAGGACTGCAATCCATAGGTTGTAGAGATCACCTGGAATCGGCGGAGCCGCGGCGCGGCCTCGCCCCGTCCGGCCAGTTGTGGACAGATCCCGAAAGCCTTTGCGTCGAAATCCCGGCATATTTTACCGATATTGGCAGCGACAAGCCTGTGGCGGGCTGCGGTCGTCGGGAGTCCGGGTGTGGTTTCGGCCTTGCGCAACATCGTGCCATCTCTTGCGTCGGCTTGGCCGGCAGGATTGGCTGTGCGACTTAATCTTGAAACGGTCTTCAGCAATAGTTTTTAAGGATTAACCTGTCTCACGCTTGCTGGTAGGCTGATCTCGCGATTCGGGCCGTACAATATCCGAATATGCATCGGGCGGGTTGCAATCAACGACAGGAAGTCCAAGGGAGGGGTTTCACCACGTCGGTCGGTCGGCCGACCGGGGAATCACGGTTGGGCGGCGATGGCGCGCCTTCGCGGGCCCTCGCCGGCAGTGGTTCTGCCGGGTCGAGCCGGCATCAAAGCTGTGCGTCAGAAGGACGAATGAATGCGTGTTGATCAGCTTGACGAAGCGAGCCGAAAGGCGAGCCGGGACCAGACCGGGTCGGACATCGATCCCCGCCGCCTCATGTCGCATCATCGGGATTTCGCCGCAGAGATCGCCCGGGCCTTCCGGTCGCGCCAGCCCGCATCCGCGCCTGAAGATCCCCTGCTGGTCGGCAGGATCCTGGCGACCTTCGACGATCTCTCCGGCCCGTCGCGGCGCCCGGCCGAACAGCGTCGCCCCGTCGCGACGCCGGTTCGGGTGCCGCCGGTGCCGCTGCCCGAGACCATCGGGCTCGGCTTCCTGGTCTGCCTGGAGGACGGACGGAGCTGCCGCGACCTCGGCCGCCACCTCGATGAGGTGCATGGGCTCACCCCGGCCGAGTATCGCCGGCGCTGGGGGTTGCCCGCAGCCTATCCGATGCTGCCGCCGGCCTCGCATCACGAGCGGGTGGTGTGGCGACGGCGGCTGGCGCCAGAGCCGGACGGCTCGACGCATGGTCCGATCACGCTGCGGCTGCAGGAGGAAAGCCGGCGGGTCGAGGCCGGGCGGTCGCGCCGCCGGCATCGCCGCGGGGCTCCGGCCGGGGTCCGGCACGACTGGGCGAAGGCCGGGGCGATCCCCGACCGCCGGTCGGAAGGGCCGCGGACCGACGGCTTCCGGCGCTGAGCGCCGGAAGCTCCGAGAGTCTGGCTCGAAATTCGTTCCGGTGAGTCGGCTGGCGTGGTTTTCGAGAACCGGAGCGCAGCGGACATGAGGTCCGTGAACACCGGAAGCGCAGAAGACCGCGTCAGGGCCGCCGGGGCGAATTTCGCCTACTCCGCCCAGAAGATGTCGCTCAGCCCCTCTCCCCAGGGCGGGACGAGGCCGCCGGCCGGATCCTTGACGACGTTGCTGTAGTCGTTGCACAGCGACATGTGCCAGGCATGGCTCTCGCCGGTCCGCGCATCGGTCAGGACCCGGCCGTAATCGTCCTTGCTGCCGCTGTCCTCGATCGTCAGCCCCGGCACCGGGCTGGTGCGGAAGACATAGGGGCGGCTGCAGGTGTCGCGGGCGAACAGGGTGCGCCCCAGGGTGGCGGCCGCCTGCCGTTTGCGCGGATGCACCCAGTCGTCGCGGGCCCATTTCTCCCAGCGGGTCAGCCCGAATTCCTTGGTCCAGTAGGTGATCTCGACCTGGGGCGCCCGGCCCGGCCCGTCGCCGTCCTTGCTGGAGCCGGAGAAGCGCATCGAGATCAGGCTGTCCAGCGTCTTGCCGTCCTTGTACGTGAAGCGGTCGCGCATCCACATCGTGAAGGGGCGGGCGAAGCGCTTCGGGCAGCCGGCCTCCGGCTCCCGGCCGTCCTTGGCTGTGACCAGCTTGCTCTGGAACACCTCGAAGCCGCCCTGGCCTTCGGGCGGCAGCGTCGCCGGGCCGATCACCCAGCCGTAGCGGAACCGGCCTGAGGTGTCGGGCGCCCCGGCGCAGGACGGGGTCAGCCAGTAGGACAGGGCGACCGGGCTCCAGCTGCCCATGATGTAGCCCCAGCGCTCGTCGACCCACTGCACCGAGCCGCCCTCGCGCCCGGCGTCGAGCTTGCCGAAGCTGGGCGCGCCCGGGTCGGCGTCGGGGCAGCTGTGATCGACGCCGCGGTCGTAGAAGCTGACGATACGGGTGACGCCGCGCTTCTCGATCGGGATGTTGTCCTTGGACACGGTGCCGAGGCGCTGCGGGCAGGGGTCGCCGGGTGCGCCGAAGTTGTGCAGGTGGTAGGGCACCGCCTCGCCGGCGCGGATGTTGCGGCGGCGCGTGCAGTCGGCGTCGCCCGGCGCCAGCCCCGGCAGGATCCGGTCCTGCTGGTCCACGCAGACATCCATGATCATGAAGTCGATCAGCTTGTCGGATTCGGCCTGGGCCCGGGCCGGCGGCGCCGCGGCCAGGCCGGCGGCCAGCGCCAGGGCGGCTGGAACCAGCGCCAGGGTGGCCGGAAGGAGCCGGAAACGGATCTGCATACGCTGCCTCATGATTGCGCTGTCGGGCTTGGCTCCCCCACGGCCAGCATCGTCGAAACCGTCTCTCCGGCGAGGCGGCGGGATGTCGCACGAAAGTTTTCGTAGGTTTTGCGCGGCGAGGAATGTGAGAATCGTCCGGCCGATCTCCGGGAAAACCGACTTCACGTTCGCTCGGCATATCGTATTGATCCGGAAGAGGAATTCATACCCGAACTTAAAGGTGTCCCGATGCCGGTGCGACGCAAAATTTTGCTTCGCAGTGCGATTTCGCGCCGCAAAACGCATGACACCGGCGCCGATTCCGTCTTAAAACCTTTGACGGCGAAACTGGAATCACGGGCGACCGATGGCTGTGCCGAGCAACGAGACCATTCGCGCTTTGGCCGCATCGGTCAGGCAGCGGGAGATCGTACCGCTGACCTGGGTGGCCGCGACGCGCGAGCAGGACTACGTCAATCTCGGCGACGCCCTGAGCGCGGTGATGGTGTCGCTGCTGTCGGGGCGGCCGGTCGAGCATGTCGCGCATGAATCGCCGCGCCTGCGGATGGCGGCGGTCGGCACCATTGGCCACAGCCTGAAGGACGGCGAAATCGTGGTCTGGGGCACCGGCAGCTCGCGCTGGCGCAACCCGTCCGCTCCGGCGGAGGAGCGCGTCGCGGTGGCGCCGCTGCCCGGCACGCGGCTGCACGTCACGGCGACGCGCGGGCCGGTGTCGCGCCGGATCCTGGGCGAGGAGAACGCCGTCGGCCCGGCGGTCTACGGCGATCCGGTCTGGCTGCTGCCGCAATTCTATCCCGGGCCGCGCCGGAAGAAGTGGAAGCTCGGCGTCATCATTCACCTGGCCGATCTGCAGGACCGGTCCTTCGAGGTCCGGCCGAAGGCGGAGCACATCCGTTACCAGGTACCGGCGGAGCTGGCCGGCGACGTCCGGTTGATCCACACGGTGACGCCGATCAGCCTGGGCGGGATGCGGGCCCGGTTGGACGAGATCCTGGAATGCGAACGGATCGTCTCGACCAGCCTGCACGGCATGGTCTTCGCCGAAAGCTACGGCATTCCCTGCCTGTACTTCTCGCCCCGGGCGCCGCGCGGCCTGAGGATGGCCGAGCTCGATCCCGACGGCACGCTCGATCTCAGGATCGTCGACCTCTATCGCGGGCTCGGCCGCACCGCCATTCCGGTCTATGGCCAGCCGCGCCGCGAGCGTACCGACTGGCCGGCGCTGATGGCGGCGATCGACCAGGCCTGGCAGCGCCCGGAGTTCGACACGGCGCCGCTCCTGGAAGCGTTCCCGCTGGACCTGAACCCGCTGCAGCCGCGGCGGGGCGAGACCGTGTTCGAGCATCCGGTGCTGCAGCGCCTGCCGCTGCAGCACCGGCCGCAGACGGTGATCCGGCCTGCCGCCGAAAGCCGGGCGGCCGGCGGGCCGCTGCAGCGCATGGCGGCGCTGCTGCGGCGGCCCCTGGCGGACCGGGCGTGAGGCCGAAGCCCGGTTGGGCGATCCGAAACCGACCCTATCGAAGTGGACGAGGCGCATGATGAACAGCTTGTTGCGGGCCACGCGCGACGCGGGACAGATCCCGCTCTCCTGGGCCGGCTCGACCAAGGAGATGGACTATCTGAACTTCGGTGATGCGCTCAGTCCGGTCATGGTGGCCCTGGTGTCCGGCCTGGACATCGCCCGCGTCCCGACCCGGTCGAAATCGGCGCGTCTCGCCGCGGTCGGCACGATCGGCCATGGGTTCGAGGGCGGCGAAGTCTGGTTCTGGGGCACCGGCAGTTCGAACTGGAAGAATCCGTCGGCCCCCGTGGCCGAGCGAATCCCGCTCACGCTGCCGCCGGAGTCCGTGTTCCACGTGCCGGCCAGTCGCGGGCCAGTCTCGGCCAGGCTGCTCGGCGGCAAGCCCAAGGGCGGCGTCTATGGCGATCCGGTCTGGCTGCTGCCGCGCTTCTACAAGCCGAAGGTCGAGAAGAAGTGGGATCTCGGCGTCATCCTGCATCTGTCGGAGCTGGCAGACCGCTCCTTCGCCGAGGCGCGGCCAAGGGTCGACTACAAGCGCTTCGAGCTGCCGCCCGAATTCGCCGACCGGGTGCATCTGATCAGCACGGTGACGCCGATCGGCATCGGCGGGCTCAAGGACAAGGTCGACGAGATCCTGGCCTGCAAGAGGATCGTATCGACCAGCCTGCACGGCATGGTGATCGCCGAAAGCTACGGCATCCCCTGCCTGTACTTCTCGCCGCAGGGCAACGAGGCCGGCCTGACGCTGACCGAGCTCGATCCGGAGGGGACGACGGATCTCAGGATCGTCGATCTCTACACCGGCATCGGCAAGGAGAAGATCTGGGCCTACGCCCAGCCGCGCGGGATCGCGACCGACTGGCAGGACGTGATCGACACCATCGACGACGTGTGGGAGCCGGTGTCGATCGATGAGGACGCGCTGATCAACGCCTTCCCGCTCGACGTCAAGCCGCTGGCGGCGCCGGCCGGCGGCACCGTGTGGGACCATCCGGTGCTGTCCGGCCTCGTGCTGCAGCATTCCGTGGACGAGCTGCGCCGCGAGGACCGCAAGCGCGTCGCCCTGGCCCGGGCCGGTGCGGCCAAGGCCGAGGCCCCGGCCGCGGCTCCGGTCGCGGCTCCGGTCGCGAAGCCGGCCCCTGCCCTGAAGGTTGTTTCCGCCATGACCGTTTCCCCGCCTCCGGCGCCGGCGAAGTCCGTGGCGCCTGCCGCCTCCGCCCCGCCGATGACCGCCGGATCCGCCGCCATCGCCCGGGCGCCGGAGCCCGTCGCCGAGCCCGCCCCGGTGCCGACCCCGGTCGCCGCCCCGGCGGTGGCGAAGACCGACGCCGTGTCGCGCGACCGGATGGAGACCCTGCTGCGCTTCAACGCCAAGCGGCTGTCGATCCCGCTGTCCTGGGTCGCCTCCACCAGCGAGCATCCGCACGCCAATCTCGGCGACGCGCTCAGCGCCGTGGTGGTCGCCGCCATCGCTGGGCTGCCGGTGCGCCGCGCCGCCTTCGACGACGCGTCGGAGCGGATGGTGGCGGTCGGCACCATCGGCCATGCCCAGAAGAACGGCGTGCTGCACTTCTGGGGCACCGGGATGGACGCGACGCTGAACCCGGTCGACCGCTCGATCCGGCAGTACATCCGGCCGCAGAACACCGAATTCGTGGTGCATGGCGTGCGCGGCCGCAAGACCGCGCAGGTGCTGCGCGGCCAGGGCATCAAGGTGCCCGACGTGTTCGGCGACCCGGTCTGGTTCCTGCCGCGGATCATGCCGATGAACCACGTCAAGAAGACGCACGAGCTCGGTGTGATCCTGCACATCTCCGAGCTCGCCGCGATGGACCCGCAGGCCGGGGTGAAGGAGGCGCTGAAGCGCTACAACATCCCGCCCAGCTTGGCGGGCTCGATCCGGCTGATCAACACCTACACCGCGCCGAAGGTGGATGCCTTCGCCGCCAAGGTGGAGGAGATCGTGTCCTGCCGGCGCATCATCTCGACCAGCCTGCACGGCATGGTGATCGCCGAGACCTACGGCATCCCCTGCGGCTGGTTCGGCACCTATGAGGGCGGCCGGCTGCTGCTCGACGTCGACGATCCGGAGAACCGGATCGACCACCGCATCCGCGACTTCTACTCCGGCGTCGGCAAGTCGGGCGTCATCGCCTTCTGCCGCGACCGCAGCCTGGAGACGCCGTGGGAAGACGTGATCACCTGGATCGACGAGACCTGGCAGCCGCTGCGCTACGACGGCCGCGACCTGTTCGAGGCCTTCCCGGTGGCGCAGGCGGTGTCCTTCGACGACAAGCTGTGGCCGGTGTCGGGCGACGTCTACGCCCGCATCCCGTTCTGAGGGTGGTGAGCATGGACGGGCGGCCGCAACGCCCGTCCGCCGCCGCGCGCGGCGGCGCGTCGCCGCGCGTGGTCCTGTTCCTGCAGGGCCCCGCATCGCCGTTCCACCGGCGCCTGGCCGCGGCGCTGCAGGCCGCCGGCGCCCGTATCGTCAAGGTCGATATCTGCGGCGGCGACGTCGTCTTCTGGCGCCGCCCCGCCATCGCCTTCCGCGGCCGCCTGCCGGAGTGGCACGGCTTCCTGGCCGATCTCATGGAATCCGAGCAGGTCACCGATCTGGTGCTGTTCGGCGACTGCCGGCCGCACCATGCCGTGGCGGTGGAGCTGGCCCGCCGGCGCGGCCTGCGGCTGCATCTGCTCGAGGAGGGCTACCTGCGCCCCGGCTGGATCACCTGCGAGCCCTGGGGCGTGAACGGCCATTCCGACCTGCCCCGCAGCCCGGCCACGATCCTGGCCATGGCCCAGTCGCTGGAGCCGGCCCCCGAGGCCGGGCCGGTGCCGTCCTACTTCCTGCACCGGGCGGTGTGGGACGTGCTGTGGACCGCCGGGCTGGTCACACTGATGCCGGCCTTCCCGCACTACCAGCACCACGCCCTCGACCACCCGCTGGTGGAATATGCCGGCTGGCTGGGCCGCTTCCTCCGCTTTCCCTGGGCCCGCCGGCAGGCGGAACGGACGATGCTTCGCCTGCGGAACCAGGCGGGCCGCTACTGGCTGCATCCGCTGCAGCTCGACACCGATTTCCAGATCCGCACCCATTCCCGCTTCCGCGACACGCTGGAGGCCGCGGCCGAGACCATCGCCTCCTTCGCCCGCTGCGCCGATCGCGACAGCCGCCTGGTGGTGAAGCTGCACCCGCTCGACATACGCCCCGTCCTCAAGCGCCGGCGGATCGCGGAGCTGGCCGCGGCGCACGGCGTCGCCGACCGGGTCGACTTCATCGACGGCGGCGACCTGCAGCAGCTGGTCGACGGCGCCCGCGGCGTGGTCGTGGTCAATTCCACGGTCGGCCTGATCGCGATGGAGCGCGGCAAGCCGGTGAAGGCGCTCGGCACCGCCGTGTTCGACCTGCCGGGCCTCGGCTTCCAGGGTGGGCTCGACCGCTTCTGGGCCGAAGGGCAGCCGCCGCGACGCGACCTCTTGGAGGCGTTCCGCCGCGTCGTGGTGGCGCGGACCCAGATCCGCGGCAGCTTCTTCTCGCTGCGGGGCATCGATCTCGCGGTCGACGGCGCCTGCCGCCGCATCCTCGACGGCACGGTCCGGCCGCTGCAGGATGCGGCCGCGCGGATCGGGGAGACGGCATGACGGCTGTGCCGAGAGCTGTGGTGGTGACCGGGGCGTCGCACGGGCTCGGCGCGGCTTTGGCCCGGCACTATGCGGTGCCGGGCGTGGCGTTGGCCCTGATCGGCCGCAACCCCGCGCGGCTGGCCGAGGTCGCCGAATCCTGCCGGTGCCGCGGCGCAGTGGTGGAGACGGCCGAGATCGATGTGCGCGACGGCGCCCGGCTCGGCGACTTCCTGCGCGGCTTCGACGCCCGCCATCCGGTGGCGGTGGTGATCGCCAATGCCGGGGTCGAGGCCGGGCTGGCCCCGGGCCGCGGCTGCGAGCCGGAGGCCTCGGTCACGGCGCAGCTGCGCATCAACCTTGAAGGCGCGATCGCGACGGTGTCGCCGCTGATCGAGCCGATGCGCCGGCGCCGGGACGGCCGCATCGTCCTGATAGCCTCGCTGGCGGCGCTGATGCCGCTGGCCGACCAGCCGGCCTATTCCGCCTCCAAGGCCGGGCTCGTCGCCTGGGGCGAGGCGCTGTTGGCCTGGCTGCGCCCGGACGGGATCCGGGTGACCATCGTCTGCCCCGGCTTCATCGCCACCGGGATGAGCGACCGCTACCGCGGCCCCCGCCCGCTCCAGTGGAGCGCCGAGCGGGCGGCGAAGCACATCGCCGGCCGCGTCGCCCATGGCCGCGCCTGGGTGGCTTTCCCCTGGCCGCTGGTCTGGCTGATCCGCCTGGGCCGGCTGGCGCCGCGCCCGATCCGCGCCGCCTTCATCGACCGCTTCCTGCGCTTCGAGATCGACGCGCACGCTCTTTAGACTCGGCGACGGCGCCCAGCTTCGCGGCCACAGGCGCTTCGTGCCGCAGCTGCTCGCGCTCCTCGGCGATGATGGCGACGGCGCGGTCGATCTGGTCGCGGTCATGCTCGGAGGTGACGAAGCAGCGCAGCCGGGCCGATTTCTCCGGCACCGCCGGATGCACGATCGGCGAGACGTTGACGCCGCGCTCGAGCAGCCGGTTCGACAGAAGCACCGCCTGCAGCGAATCCCCGAGGATGATCGGGACGATCGCATGGCCCTGGGCCAGGCCGGTGTCGAGGCCGGCGGCGCGGGCGCGGTCCAGGAAATGGCGGGAATTGGCCTGCAGCCGGGCCACCCGCCCATCCGTGTCGGCGATCATCAGCTCCAGCGCGGTCAGGGCCGCCATGGTCGCCGGCGCCGGCATGCCGACGCTGTAGACGAAGCCCGACGCCATCAGCTTCAGGTACTCGACCAGGGCGCGCGACCCGGCGATGTAGCCGCCGCAGGAGGCCAGCGTCTTGGACATCGTGCCCATCCAGATGTCGACCTGCCGCGGGTCGACGCCGGCGGCCTCGGCGACGCCGCGCCCGGTCGGGCCCAGCACGCCGAGGGCGTGCGCCTCGTCGACCATCAGCCAGGCGCCGAAGCGCTGCTTGATCTCCACCAGCCGGGGCAGGTCGATGGTGTCGCCGTCCATCGAATACAGCCCCTCGACCACGATCAGCACGCGCTGCCAGCGGTCGCGCTCGGCGGTCAGGATCGATTCCAGCGTGTCCAGGTCGTTGTGCGGGAAGGCCCGCCGCTGCGCCCCGGACAGCTGGGCGCCGGTGATCACGCTGTTGTGGATCAGCGCATCGTGCAGGATCAGGTCGGCCGGACCGGTGATCTGGCCGATCACGGCGACGTTGGTGGCGTGGCCGCTGACGAAGGCGATCGCGTCCTCGACGCCGTGAACCTCGGCCAGGCGCCGCTCCAGCGCCGTGTGGAACGGCCGCTCGCCGGCCACGAGGCGACTGGCCGAGACCGATGTGCCGAACTCGTCGACCGCCGCCTTCGCCGCCGCGGCCACGGCCGGATGGCCGTTCAGCCCGAGATAGTCGTAGGAGGCGAAGTTGATCACCTCGCGCCCGGCGATCCGCGACACCGCCCCGGCGCGCTTCTCGTGGGTGCGGAAGAACGGGCTCGGGATGCCCAGCATATCGGCCGCGGCGCGCTGCATCCGCAGCGCCTCGTAGCCCGGCAGAGTCTCGAAGGCGGTGTCGTACTGGCGCTGCGCCGGCGCCGCCGGCACCTCGACCGGCGCCGCGGCCTTGTCGCGCACCTCGTCGATCAGCGAGCGCAGCGCGGCGTTGGACAGACGGCTCTTACTCATCACAACTTCATCCCAGAACTCGTCGGGTGGTCTTGGCCCGTTCGCGCACGGCCTCACGCACCAGCACCGCGGTCTCCGCCTCGGCATCGATCTCGACATGCTTGGCGATCAGTTGCACCTCCTCGCTGGCGGGCAGCGCCTCGGGGGCGGCGGCCGGCGCGCCGCCGCGCAGCTTGGCGACGATGCGGCCGCTCAGCTCGTTCATGGTCAGGCCGGCGCCGATCGACAGGAAGGGCAGGTCGATGCCGTAGCGGCTCTGCATCGCCGCATCCAGCTCGAGGCCCATCAGCGAATCCATGCCCAGCTCGGCGAAGGGCCGGTCGGCGTCGATATCGGCCGGCGGCATGCGCAGGATCCGCCCGATCTCGGCCAGCATGGTCTCGGTCACCACCTGTTGCGCCTCGGCGTCGGTCCGCCCGGCGATCAGGACGGCCAGATCGACCTCGGCCTCCGCCGCCTCGGCCCGCCGGCCGTCGGCCATCGACGCCAGCCGCGGCGTGGCCAGGATCGGCAACTCGCGGGTCGCGGCCTGCCAGTCGATCCGGGCGCAGGCGACCACGGCCTCTTCCGGCGTCTCCGCCGACCGGGCCAGCAGCCGGCCCAGCTGCTCCAGCGCCTCGGCGGCCTTCAGCGAGGACCGGCCGATCCGCCGCTTCAGCGCGTCGCCCTTGGCGGTGTCGCGGGCCAGCACCCCGGCATCGGCGATCGCGCCCCAGGCCACGGCGAGGGCCGGCAGGCCCTGGGCCCGGCGGGTGCGCGCCAGCGCCTCCAGATAGGCGTTGGCGGCGACGTAGTTGGCCTGGCCGGGATTGCCGATCAGGGTGGTGGCGGAGGAGAACAGCACGAAATAGTCCGGCGTGCGGGTGCGGCTGACCAGGTCGAGATGGATCGCGCCCTTGATCTTGGGCGCCAGCACCCGCTCGATCCGCGCCGCGTCGAGGTCGCGCAGCAGCCCGTCATCCAGCACCATCGCCGCATGGATGATGCCGCGCAGCGGGCCGTGCCGGCGCTCCAGCGTCGCCAGCAGCTTCTCGCAGGCCGCCCGGTCGGTGACGTCCAGCCGCTCCGCCACGATGCTGATGCCCCGCGCCGCCAGCCGCTCGGCCTCGGCCGTCTCGGCCGGGCCCAGCGCGCCGCGGCGGGAGGCGACGACGACCGTCTTCGCCCCGTGTTCCGCGAGCCACAGCGCCGCGGCGAAGCCGAAGCCGCCGGTGCCGCCGGTGACCAGGTGGAAGCCGGTGTCCTGCGCCTGGAACCGGGCCTCCGCCGCCGGCGCCGCCGGGATCTCGCGCGGCGGCGTGATCACGATCTTGCCGATATGACCGGCGCCCTGCATCAGCCGGAACGCCTCCTCCGCCTGCTCGGCCGGGAACACCCGGTGCGGCAGCGGGGTGAGGCGGCTCTGGCCGAACAGCCGGTCCAGGTCGCGCAGCAGGCGCCGGGTCAGGCCCGGCTGGGCATTCAGCAGCTGGTCGGCATCGACGCCGAAATAGGAGACGTTGCGGGCGAAGGCGCGCAGCCCCACCGCGGTGTCGGCGACGAAGTCGCGCTTGCCCAGCTCGATGAAGCGGCCAAAGGGCTTCAGCGCCCGCAGGCTGCGGCGCATGGCGTCGCCGGACAGCGAGTTCAGCACCACATCGACGCCGCCCATGCGCCAGCGGATCTCGTCGGCGAAGGCGAGCGAGCGGGAATCCAGCACCAGGTCGGCGCCCAGCAACTGCGCCAGGGCACGCTTGTCCTCGTTGCCGGCCGTGGCGACCACGGTGGCGCCGCGCAGCTTGGCGATCTGCAGCGCCGCCAGGCCGACGCCGCCGGCGGCTCCGTGGATCAGCACGCTTTCGCCGCGGCCCAGCCGGGCCTGGTGGACCAGCGCGTACCAGGCGGTGATGAAGGCGACCGGCATGGTCGCCGCAGCCGCCAGGTCGATCCCGTCCGGCACCCGCATCGCCACCTGGGCCGGCACCGTGACATGGGTGGCGAAGGCGGCCGGGGCGAAGGCCATCACCCGGTCGCCCTCCTGCAGGCCGGTGACGGCCTCGCCGACGCGGCAGACGATACCGGCGCATTCGAAGCCCAGGGTCGGGCCGGCGAAGCCGTCCTCGAGATAGTCGTCCGGCAGCAGGCCCAGCGAGAACATCACGTCGCGGAAATTCAGCCCGCTGGCCGCGACCTCGATCTCGATCTCGTCCGGCGCCGGGGCCCGGCGCTCGGCCGCGGTCCAGCCGATGCGGCCCAGGCTGCCCGGGGCGGCCAGGGCGAGGCGGGCGGCGCGATCCTGCGCCGGGGTCTCCTGCGGTACCGGCCGCACCGGCTCCACCCGGCTGACGAAGATGCCGTCGCGGGCGATCTCGAATTCGGTCTCGGTGGTGGCCGATCCGATCAGCCGGGCCAGCGCCGCCGTGGCGGCGTCGTCCGCCATGGCCGGGGCCAGCGTGGCGAAACGGACGGCGATGCCGGAATACTCGTTGGCCAGGGTGCGGCCGGCCGCCGCCAGCGCCTCGGCCAGGCTGCGGCCGCCATCGGCCTTGCCGTTCACCTTGCCGCAACGGACGACGAGCCAGAGGGTGATCTTGCCGGCCGGCAGGGTCTCGGCCTCCGCCCGCACCGCCAGGATGGCGCTGGTGAGGAAGGCGACCGGGTCGCGCGCCGCATCCAGCATCAGGGGCAGCAGCACGGTGTCGCCCTCCGCCGGCACCGCGGCCGCATCGATGCGGACCGGATGGCCGGCCCGGCGCAGCTGGTCGGCGAGATCGCCGATCAGCTCGGTGTCGGTGCCGGCCACAGGCGGGCGGATCAGGATCGACCGGGCGGTGGCGGCGGGGATCTCGGCGGCCGCGCCGGCCGGCCGATCCCAGACCACCAGCTGCGCCGCCGCCGCCGGCGTGCCGGCGCGATGCCGTGACGCCGGCCGGAAGCCGGCCTGCTCCAGCGGGCCGGCCAACCCGTCCGGGGCCGCCGCGGCGCCGTCCTCCATGCCGTCGAGCAGCAGGGCGGTGACCACGTCGGGGATGGTGTCGATGGTGACGACCGGGGCGCCGGGGCGCAGCAGCTCGGCGATCTGCTGACCCAGCTTTGCCTGGTCTCCCGCCGGCGCGGCGCCGGCCGACAGGGCGAGATCGAAGCGACCCGGCGGGACGGCGGCCTGATCGTCCAGGATCCGCAGGCCGGCGAGGCGCGGGCTGCGCGCGGCGAGGGCGGCCAGCGCCTTCGGCTCAGGCCCGGTGACCGCGACGGTCAGGGCGCCGCCGCGGATCAGCGGCAGCAGCAGCGGCACCAGCTCGCCCTCCGGGTCGACCAGCAGCAACGCCGGCGGCGCCGCGCGGCCGGCGGCCAAGCGGCCGATCAGCTCCGCCGCCAGCGGCAGCAGCGGCGAGGCCGCGCGGGCATGCGCCTCGACGCCCTTGGAGAAGCGCAAGGTCTGCCCGGTCCGCAACGCGGCGACCAGGTCGCGCGACAGCCGGGCGGCCATCACCGTCTCGGCGCCGCGCTGCGGATGGCTGGCCAGGATCGAGCGCAGGATCGCCGGCGGCGCCGGCAGGCGGGCGGAGGTCAGATGCCAGGTGCCCTCCTGCCCCGTCGCCAGGCCGAATTCCGACAGGATCTTCAGCAGCGCCTCGAAGCGCGGCACCGCGGCGGCGGCCAGCCGCCCGCTGCGGCACAGGCGGTCGACGGTGAAGCGGGAGGACCCCGCCACGGCCCGCACCGCGCGATGCGCCATCGACCGCGCCCAGGCGGTCAGCAGCAGCCAGTCGTCGCCGGTCTCGTGCCGGCCGAGCAGCCCGGCCGCGGCCTGGTCGAGATCGGCCGCGGTCACGCCGGCGCCGCTGTCGTCCCAGGGCTGCCGGACCGAGCGGTACAGCAGCTCGTCCCCGGCCGACAGGCGCAGCGCGCTGCGCTGGAAGCGGGCGCCGCGCAGCTCGGCCACGACCATGCCCGCCGCATCCTCGAGCGCGATGTCGACCAGGATCGACCGGGCGGTGGCGCGGCGCAGATCCAGCCGGGCCCGGGTGACGGGTACGGAGTCGTAGACCCGCAGCGCGGCGAAGCGGACCGGCAGGAAGGCGCCGCCGTCGCCGCCGCCGAGCCCGCCATAGAGCGCGAACAGCCCGTGGAAGGCGGCATCCAGCGTGGTCGGGTGCAGCGCGTGGGGCACGGTGTAGAGGCCGTTATTCGCGGCCTCCGGCGCCAGCTCGACCGTGATCGTCCGGTCGTCGTCGGTGGCGATGGCAGCCACGCGGCGGAAGCTGGGGCCGTAGTCCAGCCCGGCCGACCCCGCCGCGGCGTAGATCGCTTCGGGGTCGATCGCGCGCAGGGCCTCGCCGGCCTTGCTGGAGTCGCCGTCCGGGGCGGCGGTGACCGGGCTCGGGCCGACCCGGCCGCGGGCGTGCAGCGTCCATTCCTCCTCCGCCAGGCGCTGCCGGCTCAGGATCTCGACCGCGCCGGTGCTCGGCGCCAGCCGCAGCCAAGCCTCACGCGTCGTCGCCTCGGCGATCACCAGGGCCTGCAGGATGTCGAAATCCTCGACCTCGATGGCGTCGACCCCGAACCATTGCCGGCCAGCGGCGACTGCCATCTCCAGCAGCGCCGCGCCGGGCACCACCACCTCGCCCGCCACCTTGTGCTCGGCCAGGTAGGGCAGCAGATCGGGGTCGAGCAGGCCGTGCCACTCCGAGGTGCCGTCGCCGAGACGGGTGCCCAGCAGCGGATGTGCCGGCCGCGACAGGGAGATGTCGATGCGCTCTGTGGTCGGGGCCTGGCGCAGGTCGCGGCGCTGCCAGGGATAATGGGGCAGGGGCTGGCGCCGCCCGGCGGGCCGGTCGCCGAACAGTGGCCGCCGGTCGACGGCGCCGCCGCGCAGCAGTACCTGCAGCACGCTGCGCTGGACCGGGTCCTGTCCGTCCTCGATCGCCTGCTTGTCGGGCCGATTGTCGAGCGTCGGCAGGATGGCGGCCTCGCGTTCCGCCGCCTTGGCGATGTCGCGCAGATGGCCGGTCAGCACCGGCCGGGGGCCGATCTCGACGAAGATTCCGGCGCCGAGCTCCAGCGCCGTCCGCGCCGCCGCGGCGAAATCGACCGGCTGGCGGATGTTGCGCCACCAGTACTCGGCGTCCAGCGCGGCGCCGGCCAGCGCCCCGCCGGTGACGGCGGAGATGAACGGGATCCGGCCGTCGGCCGAGACCGTGTCGGCCAGCGCCGCGCGCAGCGGCGCCTCGATCGGCGCCGTCAGCGGGGAATGGAACGGGTAGTCGACCCCGACGCGCTGCGCCGCCACCCGGCGCTGCCGGGCCAGCTTCAGCAGTGCCTCGATCTGGTCCTTCGGGCCGGAGACGGTGACGCAGACCGGGCTGTTGATCGCGGCCACGACGACGCCGTCGAGACCGGCCTCGGCCAGGGCCTGCTCGGCCTCGTCGCGCGACAGCATCAGCACCGCCATGGTGCCCAGGCCGCGCAGCTGCTCCTGGCAATGGCTGCGCCAATGGATGATGCGGATCGCCTGGTCCAGCGTCACCATGCCGGCGGCCAGCGCCGCCGCCACCTCGCCGACGCTGTGGCCGATCACCATGGCCGGCGCCAGCCCTTCGGCGGCCAGCGCCTCGGTCAGCGCGACCTGCACCGCGAACAGCAGCGGCTGGGCGGTGGAGGTGGCGTGCAGCCGCTCCTCCAGTGCCGGGTCCTGCAGCGCCTCGGCCAGCGACCAGCCGGCCAGGGCGGCGTAGCGCGCATCGACCTCGTGCAGGGCCTCGCGGAACGGGCGGCTGGCGCGATAAGCCCGCAGCCCCATGCCGGCGAATTGCGAGCCGTTGCCGGAGAAGGCGAAGCAGACCGGCCCGGCCGCGCCGTCGCTGCGGGCCGACAGCACCTGCGCCGTCCGGTCGCCCTCGGCGAAGCGCCGCAGCTGGGCCGCGGTGTCGTCGCCGAGCGGCAGGGCGACGCGATGCGCCAGCAGTTCCCGCTCATGGGCCGCGTGGCGGGCGATCCGCGCCGGCGCCGCCTCCGGCCGTTCCAGCGCCTCGGCGTAGCGTCCGGCCAGGCTGCGCAGCGCCTCCTCGCCATGGGCCGACAGCAGCAGGGCGCGGGCGGGGGCCTCGGGCGTGGGGGCCGGCATCTCGTCCGGGCGCGGCGCCCGCAGCACCGCATGGGCGTTGGTGCCGCCGAAGCCGAAGGAGGAGACGCCGGCCATGATCGGGCCGCGCCCCGGGACCAGCGCGATCGCCCGCTGCGCCGGCACCAGGTTCAGGGCATCGAACGGGATATCCGGGTTGATGGTGTCGAGATGCAGCGTCGCCGGCAGCAGCCGGTGCTCGATCGCCAGGATCGCCTTGACCATGCCGGCCAGGCCCGAGGCCGGCTCGAGATGGCCGACATTCGACTTGACCGAACCGACCGGCAGGGGCGCGTCCCGCCGCTGACCCAGGGCGCGGCCGATCGCCTCGGCCTCGGCCGGATCGCCGACCCGGGTGCCGGTGCCGTGCGCCTCGACGAAGGCCAGGTCGTTCGGGTCGATGCCGGCCTCGCCGTAGACCCGCTCCAGCAGCCGGCGCTGAGCCTCGGTGGAGGGCAGGGACAGGCCGACGGTGCGGCCGTCGGAATTGACGCCGGTCGGGCCGATGATGACCCGCGGCGGGCGTCCGCGCGACAGGGCGGCGTCGAGGCGGCTCAGCACCAGCACGGCGCCGCCCTCGGAACGGACATAGCCGTCGGCGGCGGCGGCGAAGGGCCGGCACAGCCCGGTCGGCGACAGCATGCCGGCGCGGGAGAAGCCGTAGAAGGCCTGCGGCGCACCGAGAATGTTCACCCCGGCGACCACTGCGGTGTCGATCTCGCCCCGGGCCAGCGCGCGGACCGCCGCGTCGAGCGCCACCAGCGAGGAGGAGCAGGCGGTGTCGATGGTCAGGCTCGGGCCGTGCAGATCGTAGATGTAGGAGATCCGGTTGGCGATGATCGAGGCGGTGTTGCCGGTCATGAAATGGGTGTCGATGCCGCTCGCATCCCCCACGATCCGGGTATAGGCGTCGACCGAGGAGGAGCCGACGAAGACACCGACCGGCTGGCCCGCCAGCGTGGAGGGCGGCAGGCCCGCATCCTCCAGCGCCTCCCACACCAGCTCCAGCAGCAGCCGCTGCTGCGGGTCCATCTGCTCCGCCTCGCGCGGCGCGATCCGGAAGGCGGCGGCGTCGAAGCCGTTCGGCGCCTCGATCAGCCCGGCGGAGAGGGTGTAGCTGCGGCCCGGCTCGCCCCGGCGGGGATGGTAGAACCGTTCGACCGCCCAGCGGTCGCCGCCGATGGTGGAGACACTGCAACGTTCCTGGAGCAGCAGCGACCAGAATTCATCGAGGCCGGCCGCGCCGGGCAGGCGGCAGGCCATGCCGATCACCGCGACGGTCTGGTCCTGGAGTCTCGAAGAGCCTGCTGGCATGTCGGTCTTCTTTCAGCGATTCGGCATGGCGGGCGGGCAGCGGAACGCAGCGGCAACCACTCTACCGCAGGAATCGAATTACGAAACCTTCAATCGGCCGCCTGTTCCCGGCAATCATAGATTTTAAATCTACGATTGCGCGGGGGCAGGTGTGCTGGAGCGGAATCATCCGAACAGCAGCTCGTCGGCCGCTTCCAACCGGACGACGTCGTCTTCGCCGAGATAGGGACCGGTGCGGACCTCGATGAGCTCGAGGTCGATCTTGCCGGGGTTCTCGAGCTTGTGGTCGGTGCCGATCGGCAGGTAGACGGCCTCGTTCTCGCGCAGGATGCGGGACTGGCCCTCCATGGTGACGCGGGCGGTGCCGGAGAGCACGACCCAGTGCTCGGA
>NZ_JAHVDK010000037.1:0-67346 GCF_051487185.1 Inquilinus limosus | reverse complement strand
CCCCGGAGCGCTCGGCCACGGCCCCCGGCTCTCCGCCGCGGCGCGGCGCGGCCGAGCCGGCGGCGCAGCCGCAGCAGAGCGCCGCGGCCCCAGCCACGGCAGCTCCCGCGGCGCCGCCCGCCGCGCAAAGCCAGCCGGCCGGGAACGCCCAGATCAAGGAGATCCAGCAGCTGCTGACGATGATGAACTACGACGCCGGCCCGGTGGACGGTCAGCTCGGCAGCAAGACCCGCAACGCCATCGGCGCCTTCCAGCGCCGGCAGAAGCTGCCGGTCACCCGCCAGCCCTCGGCCGGGCTGTTGGAAGCACTGCGCAAAGCCGCCGGCGCCGAGACGCCGGACTGGACCCCGGGGCATTTCTGACCACAATCGCTCGCGGAGGCGCCGGGCGATTCGGCCCGGCGCGGCGGCGGGAAGGAACGGCGATGGGTCAGGACGCGGTCTGCATCTGGGCGGCCGAGGCGACGCTGGGCGAAGGGGCGCTGTGGCTGGCCGAGGAGCAGGCGCTCTACTGGGTCGACATCCTGCAGCCGCGGATCCTCCGCTACGACCCGGCGACCAAGGCGCAATCGGTGTGGCCGATGCCGGAGCCGATCGGCTTCATCGCGCCGCGCCGGCGCGGCGGGCTGGTGGCCGGGCTGCGCAGCGGCTTCCACCTGATCGACCTGCCCGAGGGCCGGGTCACGCCGATCGGCAACCCGGAGCCGGACCGGCCGGGCAACCGCTTCAACGACGGCAAGGTCGACCCGATGGGCCGGCTCTGGGCCGGAACCGTGGATTTCGACTGCACCGAGCCGACCGGCGCCTTCTACCGGCTGGACCCCGACCATCGCTGGCACCGCATGGATGACGGCTACATCGTCACCAATGGCCCCGCCTTCTCGCCCGACGGCCGCATCCTGTACGAGGCGGATTCGGAGCGGCGGGTGATCCATGCCTACGACCTGGACCTGGCCAGCGGCACCATCTCGAACCGCCGGCCCTTCGTCCTGTTCGCCGACGACGGCAGCGACGGCGTGCCGGACGGCATGACGGTCGACCGTGACGGCCATCTCTGGGTGGCGCATTGGGGCGGGTCGCGGGTCAGCCGCTTCCGCCCCGACGGCACGCTGGACCGCGCCATCGCCATTCCGGCGCCGCATGTGACCAGCTGCGCCTTCGGCGGCCCCGGCCTGACCACGCTCTACGTCACCACCGCTCGGGCCGGGATGTCGGAGGCGGCGCTGCGCCAGCACCCGCTGTCCGGCGGCCTGTTCGAGATCAAGGACGCCGGCCGCGGCCTGCCGGGCAGCCACTTCGCGGGGTAGAGGCCGTCACAACCCGCCGTCGTTCATCCGGTACCAGGTGACGATGGCGGAGACGTAGAGCCGGTGCAGGGCGTGCAGCGGCAGCGGCCGGATCGGCACGGGCGGCAGCGGCAGCGCCACGGCGTCACCTGTAGCGACGTATTCCGCCATCGCCCGGCCCATCGCCGTCTGCAGCCCAACGCCGCGGCCCTGGCAGCCGATATCGATCAGCAGGCCCGGCGCCGGCTCGTGCAGATGCGGCAGGTAGTCCCGCGTGACCGCCACGCGGCCGCACCAGCGATGCTCGATGGCGATGCCGGAGAGCTGCGGGAACAGCTTGCCGACGACGCGTTCGAGATGCGCCCAGTCGGACGCGCCCTTCGGCTCGCGGAACGGGCCACGGCCGCCCATCAGCAGACGGCCCTGATGGTCCAGCCGGAAATACAGCAGCAGCTTGCGGGTGTCGGAGCTGACCTGCCCCTCGGGCAGCACTGTCTCCCGCTCCCGGTCGGTCAGCGGCCGCGTCGCCACCTGGAAGGAGTTGGCGGCGATGATCGTCTGCTCCAGCCGCGGCCACAGCCCCTTCGAGTAGCCGTTGGTGCAGAGCAGGACGCGATCCGCCGTCACCGCGGCGCCGCCGGCTGTGCTGAGGCGCCAGCGCCCCTCCGCCCGGTCCAGGCCGGTGACCGGCGTGCCCGTGTGGATCGCGGCCCCGGCCTTCAGCGCCGCCCCAGCCAGGCCGCGGGCATAGGCGAGCGGCTGGATGCCGCCGCCCCTTTCGTCCAGCCAGCCGCCGAGATAGCGGTCGGTGCCGAGCAGGCGCGCGATCCCGGCCTTGTCCAGCGGCCGCACCGGCGCCCCGCGCTTCGCCCATTGCGCCGCCCGCGCCTCGGCCTCGGCCAGGCACTCCGGGGAATGGGCGCCCTGGATCCAGCCTTCGCGCCGGTACGGCACCTGCATGCCGTGACGCTCGATCAGATCGAAGACCAGATCGGCCGTGCCGCCGGCGAAATCGATCAGCCGACCGCCCCGCTCCGCCCCGAATAGGGCGACCAGAGCGTCCGGATCGTGCTTCAGCCCGGGGATCACCTGGCCGCCGTTGCGGCCGGAGCCGCCGAAGCCGATCTGTCGCGCCTCCAGCAGCACCGGCCGCACGCCGCGCTCGGCCAGATGCAGAGCCGCGGACAGCCCGGCATAGCCGCCGCCGATGATCGCGACATCCGCGGCCGTCGAATCCCCGAGCAGCGGCGTCTCAGGCGCCGGCGCCGCGGTGGCGGCCCAGAGCGAGGGTTCGAGCGGAAAGGGTTCGGCCACGTCTCGCCTCGATGTCAGAGCGGGTGGAGCACCCGGCGCAGGAAGTCCTGGGTGCGCGGATGGCTCGGTTGGGTGAGAACCGACTTGGCCGGCCCCTCCTCGACGATCACGCCGCCGTCGATGAACAACACCCGGTCGGCCACCTCGCGGGCGAAGCCCATCTCGTGGGTGACCACGACCATGGTCATGCCGTCCTCGGCCAGGCCGCGCATCACCGCCAGCACCTCGCCCACCAGCTCGGGGTCGAGGGCCGAGGTCGGCTCGTCGAACAGGATCGCCTGCGGCTGCATCGCCAACGCCCGGGCGATGGCGACGCGCTGCTGCTGCCCGCCGGACAGCTGCGCCGGCCGCGCCTCGGCCTTGTCGGCGAGGCCGACCCGGGCCAGCAGCGCGCGGCCACGCTCGACCGCCTCGGCCCGCGGCTCTCGCTTCACGAAGACCGGCCCCTCGATCACGTTCTCCAGCGCCGTGCGGTGCGGGAACAGGTTGAAGCGCTGGAACACCATCGAGACCTGGGTGCGGATCTCGACGATCGACCGCGCCGACCGGTCGACCCGCCGGCCCTCGACCAGGATCTCGCCGGCCTCATAGGTCTCGAGCCCGTTGATGCAGCGCAGGATGGTCGACTTGCCGGAGCCGGAAGGGCCGATGATGCAGACCACCTCGCCCTTGGCCACGCGGGCGTCGATGCCCTTCAGCACCTCGACCGCGCCGAACCGCTTGCGCACACCCTTGAGCTCGATCACGGCTTGCCCGCCTTCTTCTCGAAATGCCGGACCAGCAGGATCAGCGGGATGCTCATCGCCAGGTACATCAGCGCCACCAGGGTGAAGACGCTGGTGTTCTTGAACGAGGCCGAGGCGATCAGCTTGCCCTGCAGCGCCAGCTCCGCGACCGTGATGGTCGAGGCCTGCGAGGAATCCTTCAGCAGCATGATCATGATGTTGCCGTAGGGCGGCAGCACGATGCGCACCGCCTGCGGCAGGATCACCCGGCGCATGGTCAGCCCCCAGCCCATGCCGATCGACTGCGCCGCCTCGATCTGGCCGCGGTCGATCGCCTGGATGCCGGCGCGGAAATTCTCCGCCTGATAGGCCGAATAGGCGACGCCGAGGCCGATGATCGCGGCCTGCAGCGCGGTCAGCGACAGGCCGAGATCCGGCATCACGAAGTACAGGTAGAACAGCTGGACGATGATCGGGATGCCGCGGATCACGTTGACCGCGGTGGCGCTGAGCCCCGACAGCACGCCGATGCCGGAGACCCGCAGGACGGCCCAGACCAGGCCCAGCAGGGTCGACAGTACCAGCGCGCCGAAGGTGACGAGGAGGGTCAGCCCGACGCCGTGCAGCAGGATCGGCAGGAACTCGACCGCGTCTCGCAGGAAACTCTGCATCGCCGGGCTCAGGAGGCGCCCTGCGGCTTCACACCCCATTTGCCGAGGATCCGGTCGATGGTGCCGTCGGCCTTGAGCTTGGCCAGCGCCGCGTCGACCCGGTCGCGCAGCGCCTGGTCGCCTTTACGCAGGCCGATGCCGACCGAGCCGACCACCTGCGGCTTGTAGCTCTCGACCAGCCGGACGCCGGGGATGGCCCCGTCCTTCAGGTTGTAGGCCAGGATCGGATAGTCGGCGAATCCGGCGGCCAGCCGCCCGGCATTCACGTCGCGCAGGATGTCGGGGATGGTGTCGTAGGCCTTGACCTCCGCGAACAGGCCGCTCTGCTGCAGCGCGTCGACGAAGGCGGTGCCGACCTGCGCCCCGACCGTCAGGCCCTTGAGATCAGCCAGCGCGACATAGTCCTTGGCGTCGTCCTTGGGGACGATCAGCCCTTCGCCATAGGTGTAGATCGGGGCGGAGAAGTCGATCACCTCCTGCCGCTTCGGGGTGATGAACATCGCCGCCGCGATCAGGTCGATCTTGCCCGAGGTCAGCGAGGCGATCAGCGTCGAGAACGCCATCGGCTCGATCTGCACCTCGAAGCCGGCCTCCTTCCCGACCGCGCCGACCAGGTCGACCATGATGCCCTGGATGGTGTTCGACTGGGTGTCGAGGAAGGTGAAGGGCACGCCGGTTGGGGTCGACCCGACCTTCAGCACCTCCGCCGCCGCCGGTGTCGCCGCCGCGACCACCAGCATGGCCGCCGCAGCCTGGATGATCCTCCCGATCCGCATCGCCCTGCCCCCTGTCCTGGAATGAACCGGCTTCCGTGAGGGCCGTTCGGCCGCCCGCATGCCGGAGTGGTTTCATCTATATGAAATCGGCATACTCGGGCGCGTTTGGCAAGCGATTTTCACCTATATGAAACCGGACCACCGCATGAGCATCGACCTGACCGTGGGCGCCCGCATCCGCGCGCTGCGCCATGCCCGGGGCCTGTCGCTGGAGACGGTCGCCGCCCGGTCCGGCCTGTCGATCGGCTTCATCAGCCAGGTCGAGCGTGGGCTGTCCTCGCCCTCGCTCAAGGTGCTGACCACGATCGGAGACGTGCTGGGCGTCGGGCTGGCCGGGCTGTTCGGCCCGGCGCCGGCGGAGGGCGCCGACCCGGTGGTGATGCGCCGGGCGGAACGGCCGGGGCTGAACCTGTGGCGGTCCGGCATCACCAAGCAGCTGCTCAGCCCCGCCGGCGATGGTCGGCTGAGCCTGTTCCTGGTGATCATGGAGCCCGGGGCCAGCACGGGCGACGAGTTCTACACCCATGCCGGCGAGGAGGCGGGCACGGTGCTGGAGGGCGAGATGACGCTGACCGTGGATGCGGAAAGCTGGACGCTCCAGGCCGGCGACGGCTTCCGCTTCGCCAGCCGCCGGCCGCACCGCTTCGCCAACCCCTCGGCCGATGCCCAGGCCGTGGTGCTGTGGGTCAACTGCGTGATCGGGGGATAAAGACAGGCTTGCTCGGCGGCAAGGCCGGCCCCCTCACCCTCCCGCCGCCTTCGGCGTCGGGCCCCTCCCTCTCCCCGAGGAGAGGGGAAACGGAGCCGAGCCCGCATCACCTCTCCTTGGGGAGAGGTCGAAATCGCGCCAGCGATTTCGGGTGAGGGGGCGGCGCAGACCTCTCCGCCACGCTAAAGATCCCGATCAGGGTTCCGGCGCCGGCTCCGGCGTCGGTTCCGTTGGCCGGGTCGCGGCCCGGGCGGCGGCCCAGTCCTCCAGCGCCCGGGTCTCCAGCCGCCGCACCGGGGCCGAGGGGGTGCCGTCGAAGCGCAGGCCCACCGCCGGCACGTCGGGATGAGCGCGGAAGCCGACATCGACACCGAGGTCGAGCCGCCAGCGCGGCAGGTCGAGGGTGAAGCCGCCGGTCCCCACCGCCGTGTCGGTGGCGAGGCGCAGATCGGTCGACGACACCACGCCGCCGGCGATGGTGAAGGTGGCGTTGATCGCCGGGACCGCCGTGCTGCCGCTGGCGAAGGCAGCGCGCAACCCTTCCAGAAAGGCGCCCGGCAACCCGGGATCGGCCAGCAGCCGCTCGGCGGCGGCCAGATCGATGCCGGACAGCGAGGCGTCGCGCACCGCCACCAGGCCCTTGCCGCCCAGCCCGTAGACCAGGCCGGCGACGCTGTTGCCGGCCGAGCCGACGTCGAGGCCGAGGTCGAGCCGGCCGGTGAGGCCCTGCGGCCCGGCCGTCTGGCGCAGGACCGCGGCGAGATCGGCATCGACCAGATCGGCATGGGCGGTCCAGCGCGGCGCCTCCGCCCAGTCGATCCGGCCGTTGACGCCGAGCCGCCCGCCGGCGAGACCGGCCGAGAGGCGGTCCAGCGCCAGCCCGCCCTGGTCGAGCCGGACGCGCAGCTCCGGCTGGTCCAGCGTCCAACCGGCGAGCGAGATCGCCGCCGCGTCGAGGACGAAGGTGCCGTCGATGCGGGCGAGGCCGCGGAGATCGAAGGGCCGCGCCGACCATGGACCCAGCGCATCGCCGGACGGGCGGGCCCCGGCGAGCAGCCGGTCGAGCGCTAGGGCCGTGGTGCGCAGCGACACGGTGAGCCGCGGCCGCGCCGCGCCGGTGTCGAGCTCGACCGTCCCGCCCAGCGAGACCGGGCCGGCCGTGCCTTGCAGATTGTCGAGGCGCAGCCGCCCGCCGGCCCAGTCGGCATCGGCGTAAAGGTCGACGCCGCCGAGCCCGGGCGCCGCGACGCCGCCCTCGCCGACACGCTGCAGCAGACCCGGCAGGTCGGGATGGGTGGCGCGCAGGCTGACCGCGACATGCGGCGCGGTCGCCGCGTCGGCGATGCTGCCGCCCAGCTCCACAGTGCCGCCCAGCGCGTCGATCGAGCCGTCGACCGACAGCGCCGCCGGGTCGCCGCGCAGCCGCAGCGATGCCTTGACCGGCCCCGCCGGCGGCATCGGCACCGCCTCATGGAGACCAAGCGCGCGGAGAAGCGCCGGCGGGTCCCGGGCATCGAGCGTGGTCTGCAGGTCGAGATCGCCGAGGGTGGCCAGCTGGCCGATCCCGCCGGTCACGCTCAGCCCGGCCCCACCCGGCCCCTCGATACGGCCGCTGTGGACGGTCAGGGCGCCCTGAGCCAGCGTCGTCTCCAGCTGCAGGCCGCTGAAGGCGGCGCCGTCGACCTGGGCGGAGTCGACCGTGGCGTCGAGATTGACGTCGAGGCCGGCGAGCGCGGCCAGCAGGCGGCCCCGCAGCTCGGCATCCGACCACAGCAGGCGGGAGAGCGGCGGCGCGTCGGCCGGCCGGTAGGCGTCGACATCGAGCCGGCTCAGCCTCAGCCGGGCGCCGATGCCGGGCCGGTCGCCGCCGACATAGGTCAGGGCGCCGGTCAGCCGGTTGCCATCGAGATCGGCGTCGAGGCCGGCGACCCTCAGATTGGCGATGTCGCCCGAAAGGGTGGCGGCGACCCGGCCGCGGCGCAGCGCCGTCGACGGAATCGGGCCAGGATCGATGCCGGCCCAGTCGAGCGCACCGCGCAGGTCCTCGGCCGCGATCTGCACCGACAACTGGTCCGCCGCCGGCCGGTCACCGTCGAGACGGACGGCGCCGGAGACCGCGGCCGACGCGCCGCCCGGCAGGCCGAAGGCGAGGCGGGTCAGGCCGATCCGTGCCGGGTCGAGCGTCGCCTGCAGCCGCAGGTCGCGCAGCAGCCCGTCGCGCACGGCGAGGGCCGCGACCGACAGGTCGACCGTGCCGGCGACCGGCAGGCCGACCTTGCGCGACAGCGCCACTGCCAGGCGCCCGGCCAGCGTCGCCGGATCGGCGTCGCCGACCCAGTCGGCCAGGGCCAGCCGGTTGAAGCCGAGCGTCGCCTCGACCCGCGGCACCGCGGCGAAGGTGACGGCCACGCCGCCGGCGGCGCGCATGTCGCCGAGATCGGCGGTCAGGTTGGTCAGCTCGACCCGCTCGGCCCCCGACGGGTCCGCCGCCACCTGCACCGTGCCGCGCAGGGCGAAGACGCCGGGCCGGGACGGGGAGTCGGGCAGCTTGACGCCGATCCGCGCCAGGCTGGCGTCGAGATCCTTGCCGACCACCGAGAGGTCGCCCTGCAGGCCGCCATCGGGCCGCAGCAGGCCGCCCAACCGGGCCTCGGCGGCGTCGAGCCCGACCGTCGCCGTCACCGGCAGGGCGCCGAGCGGCGAGCGCGGCTGCACCGCCAGGTCGAGCCGCACCGGCACGCCGGCGACCAGACCGGTGCCGGTGATCGCGACCGGCCCACCCTGCCCGGGCGCGGTCAGCCTGAGATCCGCCGCCTGGATGGTGAGCTGGCGGCCGGCGCGGCGGTCGAGCCACAGGATCGACCCCTGGCGCATCGCGGCGCGGACGGCGACGAGCCGGCGGCCGATGCCCTCGCCCAGCCCGTCCCAGGACCGCCGGCCGTCCGGCAACGTCTCCAGCGCCACGCTCGGCTGGTCGAAGGTGACGCCCTGGACCTCGATCCGGCCCAGCAGCAGCGGCAGCAGCGCGACCCGGAGGTCGACGCCGTTCGCGGCCAGGAGGTCCGGCACGGTCGCGCCCGGCACGCTGGCGACACGGACGTCGCCGGCCGACAGCCGCGGCATCGGCAGCATCTGCAACGAGACCGGCCCGTCGATGGTCACCGCCCGGCCGGTCAGGGCGCCGATCTCCTCGGCGATCCGGCCGCGATAGGGTGTCCAGTCGATCTGCCCCGGCACCACCAGCACCGCGGCGATCAGCAGGGCGAGGACGAGGAGGAGACCGAAGGCGAGTTTCTTCAAGGCGCTGCAGGCGTCGTCGGGGTTGCGACTCCGGCGCATGATCGGAAATTGCCCGCGGGAATCACAATACAAATCAGGATTGAGACAGAACTCCGGGACCACCATACGACAGTGGTCTTATCCGGTGCCGTCATTTCGGATAGTGTCGTCAGCACGGAGGGAGCGAGGCGGAGCGATGGGCGAGGTGATCAATCTGCGGCAGGCGCGCAAGGCCAGGGCCCGCGCCGAGAAGGAGGCGAAGGCGCAGCAGAACCGCGTCCGCTTCGGCCGCACGGGGGCGGAGAAGCGGCGCGATGCCGACGCGGCGGAGCGCGACGCGCGCCAGCACGAGGGCCACCGCATCGAAGAGGACGAGGATCCGGACGGAGGCGCTGCGTAGATGCGCTCCGTTTCGCGTGTCGCGGCCCTGATCGCAGTGTTGGGGCTGATCCTGGCCGGCTGCGCCGGCCCCACCCGGCCGCCCAAGGGCGGCGGCACCGGCGGCGTCGCCACCGATTTTCGGCACCTGCCGGGCTGGCAGGAGGACGACGTGGCCGCGGCCCTGCCGGCGCTGTGGAACACCTGCAGCATCTACCTGACCAAGCCGCCGGGCACCCGGCTGAACTACAACGGCATCGACGGGCCGGTCGAGGATTGGCAGCCGATCTGCGACGCCGCCCACCGCCTGACCGCGCAGGACGAGGCCCAGGCCCGCCGCTTCTTCGAGACCTGGTTCACCCCGGTCGCCCTGACCGGCTTCGATGGCGGCCAGTACGGCCGCTTCACCGGCTATTTCGCGCCCGAGCTGAACGGCAGCCGGGTGCGCGGCGGCGCCTTCCAGACGCCGCTCTACCGCACCCCGTCGCGCGCGGCGGACCGCGGCCGCAGCCGGGCCGAGATCGCCCGCGGCGTCCTGGACGGCCGCGGCTACGAGATCGTCTGGGTCGACGACCCGATCGACGCCTTCTTCCTGGAGATCCAGGGCTCCGGCAAGGTCCGGCTGACCGACGGCAGCGTCATCGGGCTGAAGTTCGACGGCCAGAACGGCCGGCGCTACAAGGCGGTCGGCCGGGTGCTGGTCGATGCCGGCATCGCCACGCTGGACGAGATGTCGATGGGCTACATCCGCAACTGGATGCTGGCCAATCCCGACCGGGCGCAGTGGCTGATGAACCAGAACCCGAGCTACGTCTATTTCCGCGAGAAGCCGGCGGAGGACGTGATCGGGGCGCATGACGTGCCGCTGACGCCGGGCCGCAGCCTGGCGGTCGACAAGGACTACATCTCGCTCGGCACGCCGGTCTGGCTCGACATCGAGGACGACCCGACGGTGCCGAACCGGACGCTGCGCCGGCTGGTGCTGGCCCAGGACATCGGCGGCGCCATCCGCGGCCCGATCCGCGGCGACCTGTACTGGGGCGAGGGGCACGAGGCCGGCGCCCTGTCCAGCGCCATGAACGCCGAGGGCCGGGCCTATATGCTGGTGCCGCGCGCCACCCTCGGCCTGACGACGCCGGGGTCTTAGGCGCGGTCCTCTCTCCTCGTCATTGCGAGGAGGCGAAGCCGACGAAGCAATCCAGGGCCTGTGCAAGCTGCCCTGGATTGCTTCGCTTCGCTCGCAATGACGGCAATCAATTGCCCGACGCGCAAGCCATAACGGCAAAACTTAGGCAACCAGTCCTGCACGAATCGAAGGCAGGCGATGCGCGGCGCGCAATGGCGCGGCCGATTCGGCGGCCGTAATGTGACGGTCGCGGCCTCAAGGCCGCCCTACGCCGGCCGCCGCCCCCATGACGCTCACGCTCGCCCAGCCCCGCGCCTCCGTCGCCGCGGGCATTGGTTTCGCCTGTCTCGGCTTCGCCCTCTACACCTGCATGGACACCGCGGTGAAATGGGTCTCCGCGGGCTTTCCGCTGCACCAGGTGATCTTCTTCAATTCCGTCTTCGGGCTGCTGCCGATGCTGGCCTATGCCCAGCTCACCGGCGGCTTCGGCCAGCTGCGCACCCGGCGGCCCTGGCTGCACGGGGCCCGGTCGGCGATGGGGCTGGCGGGGTCCTTCGCCTGCTTCCACGCCTATGCCGAGATGCCGATCGCCGACGTCTACGCCGTGCTGTTCTGCGCGCCTCTGCTGATCACCGCGCTGTCGGTGCCGATCCTCGGTGAATCCGTCGGCTGGCGGCGCTGGACCGCGGTCGGCGTCGGCTTCATCGGCGTCATGGTGATGCTGCGGCCGGGCGCGGGCATGGCCAACCCGGCGGTGCTGGGGGCGCTGTTCTCCGCCGTGGTCAACGCGCTGGGCTTCCTCTTGCTGCGCCGCTTCATCGCCAGCGAGAACCGCATTTCCTTCGGCTTCTACGCCAACGCGACCACCGCGGTCGTCACCGGGCTGATGATCCTGGCCTTCGGCGGGGTGATGCCGGCGCTGAACGACCTGCTGGCGATCGCGATCGGCGGCGTGCTGGGCGGCACCGCCTATCTCTTCGTCACCAACGCCTACCGCCAGGCTCCGGCGGCAGTGGTTGCGCCGTTCCAGTACACCCAGATGATCTGGGGCGTCGTCTCCGGGTACCTGCTGTGGCGGGACGTGCCGGACCCGACCATGCTGGTCGGCTGCGCCATCGTCGTCGCCAGCGGCCTCTACATCCTGCACCGCGAGACGGTGCGCCGGGCGCCGGTGGCCCAGGACGCCACCCCGGCCGCCGCCGTGGCCTCGGTCCCCTCGCCGATCAAGACCAGCTAGCGGGCTTGGCGGCGCGACCGGAATCCGCCATGCTGGCATTGCCATGACGACCAACTGCGCAGTTTCGGGACGACTTAGCACTCCGGCTTTCTGAGCCGGCCGGACCTTTGCGTCCGGCGTTCGTCCTCCTCTGCTGCGATCCCATCCCATGACCACCGACATCCAGGCCGCGCCGCGGCCCGTCCCCAGCCATCCCCGACTTCCCGGCGGCCGCCGGCGGGAGGTCCGCCGTCGGCCATAGCTCCCCCTCTCCACGGGCAAGGAGGCACGGATGGCCTACGATCCGCAGGCGATCGAGCCGAAATGGCAGGCTTATTGGGACGAGAACCGCACCTTCCGGGCGGAGATCGACCCGGCGAAACCCAAATTCTACGCGCTGGACATGTTCCCTTACCCCTCCGGCGCCGGGCTGCATGTCGGCCACCCCGAGGGCTACACCGCCACCGACATCGTCTGCCGCTACAAGCGCATGGCGGGCTGGAACGTGCTGCACCCGATCGGCTGGGACGCCTTCGGCCTGCCGGCGGAGCGCTACGCCATGCGCACCGGCATCCACCCCGCGGTCACCACCCGGCGCAACATCGAGACCTTCCGCCGCCAGGTGCGTCGCCTGGGCTTCTCCTACGACTGGGACCGCGAGCTGGCGACCACTGATCCCGGCTTCGTCCGCTGGACGCAATGGATCTTCCTGAAGCTGGTCGAGCGCGGCCTGGCCTATCAGGCCGAGGTCGCGGTCAACTGGTGCCCGGCCCAGAACACCGTCCTGGCGAATGAGGAGGTCAAGGACGGCCGCTATGTCGAGACCGGCGACCCGGTGGTCCAGCGGCCGATGCGGCAATGGATGCTGCGCATCACCGCCTATGCCGACCGGCTGCTGGCGGACCTGGACGGGCTGGACTGGCCGGAGAGCATCAAGGCCCGGCAACGCCACTGGATCGGCCGGTCGGAGGAGGTGGGCCCCGACGGCACGCGCCGGGTGACCTACCGCCTGCGCGACTGGCTGTTCTCGCGCCAACGCTATTGGGGCGAGCCGATCCCGATGCTGCACCTGGCCGACGGCTCGGTGGTGCCGCTGCCGGAGGACAGCCTGCCGCTGCTGCCGCCGGAGCTGGACGACTATGCGCCGGCGCCGGGCGGCGAGCCGCCTTTGGCCCGCGCCGCCGGATGGGTCGAGACCACCGTGCCCGGCACGGACATCCCGGCCCGGCGCGAGACCAACACCATGCCGCAATGGGCCGGCAGCTGCTGGTACTATCTGCGCTTCCTGGACCCGCGCAACGACCGCGAGATCGTCAGCCGCGAGGCCGAGCGCTATTGGCTGCCGGTCGACCTGTATGTCGGCGGGGCGGAGCACGGCGTGCTGCACCTGCTGTACGCCCGGTTCTGGCACAAGGTGCTGTACGACATCGGCGTGGTCTCGACGCCGGAGCCGTTCCAGCGGCTGTTCAACCAGGGGATGATCCTGGCCCCCTCCTACCGCGACGCCTCCGGCCGCTATTACGAGGCGACGGCAGTGGAGGAGCGCGACGGCGGCTACTATGCCGGCGCGGTGCCGGTGGTGCGGCAGGCCGAGAAGATGTCGAAGTCCCGCTTCAACGTCATCAACCCGGACGCGGTGGTGGCCGAGCACGGCGCCGACGCGCTGCGCCTGTACGAGATGTTCCTGGGCCCGCTGGAGGCGGCCAAGCCCTGGCAGACCGACGGCGTGGCCGGGATCCGCCGCTTCCTGGACCGCGCCTGGCGCGTCGTCTGCGGCCCGGACGACGCGCTGAGCCCGGCGGTGCGGGAGGTGGAGCCGCCGGCCGATCTGCTGCGGCTGCGCCACGCCACGGTCGCGGCGGTCACCGCCGACATCGAGGCGCTGCGCTGCAACACCGCGATTGCCCGGCTGATGCGGCTGGCCAGGGCGCTGGCGGCCGCCGACCCGCGCCCGCGCACGGTGGTGCAGGATTTCGCGCTGCTGCTGGCGCCCTTCGCCCCGCATATCGCCGAGGAGCTGTGGCAGAAGCTGGGCCACCGGGACTCGCTGGCCCACGCCCCCTGGCCCGGCTTCGACCCGGCTCTGGCCGCGGAGGAGAGCCGCGACTACGCGGTGCAGCTGGACGGACGCGTACGGCACCACATCCGCGCTCCGGCCGGCCTGGACGCCCCGGCCCTGATCGCCGCCGCCCGGTCCGACCCACGGGTTGCGGCACTGCTGCAGGGCCGCGAGGTGGTGCGGGAGATCGCGGTGCCTGGACGGCTGGTGAATTTTGTGACACGGCCGGCCGGGTCGGGGAATTGACCAGCGTCGTCGTCATGGCGAGCCCCGAAGGGGCGTGGCCATCCAGCGACACCGACCTCTGGATCGCCACGGCGCTTCGCGCCTCGCGATGACGATGAGGACGGCATCCACGAAACTGGCGCCTGGCCGCAAAGGGCGGCTAGCGGCCGTCTGGGTACATGAGGCTGGCGGCTTCCTGCATGGTCTTCTTGGTACGCTCATTCGGCACCAAATTCAGCTCCGAGAGGGCGGCCGTTAACTCCTCCCATGCCAGTCCATATTCACCATGATCGATGAAGCGCCGAATATTGCTCACGTCCTCCGAAGGAAGGCGGGACTGCTCATGATCGAGCGCTGTTTGGAGCAGGTTCTCCAGTCGTTCCCAATTTTGTCGATGGTCCATGAAAACCTCCCATCCCACAGGGAGAATACCGGCGCCCATCAATGACGACAAAGACCCGATCTCCGCCCTCCACCGCTCACCCCTCCTCCACCGGCGGCAGGCAGTCCAGAAGCCACGCCCGGAAGGCGCCGGCGGCGGGGGAGAGGCGGCGGTCCTCCGGCATCGCCAGCCAGTACCAGCTGCGCGGCACCGTGACGTCGAACAGCCGCACCAGCCGGCCGGCGGCGATGTCGCGGGCGCAGAGCACGTCGTCGCCCATCGCCACGCCCTGGCCGGCGATGGCGGCGTCGAGCGCCAGCGCCACGTCGAGGAAGCGCGGGCCGCGGGTGGCGTCGATGCCCTCGACCCCCGCCGCGGCCAGCCACAGCGCCCAGGTCTGGGCGCTTTCGTCATGCAGCAGGGTCTGGCCGCGCAGGTCCGCCGGCGTCGTCAGCTGCGCCGCCAGGGCCGGGGCGCAGACCGGGTAGTCCATCACCTGCACCAGCTTCTCGGCGGCCAGGCCGGGCCAGCCGCCGCGGCCGTAGCGGATCGCCAGGTCGGTCCGGTCGCCGCGGAAATCGGCCAGGCGCTGGGTCGGGTCGAGCTCGATGTCGATGCCGGGGTGGAGCTTGCGGAACGACCCGAGCCGCGGCACCAGCCAGCGCCCGGCGAAGGCGGGCTCGACCGACAGGCGCAGCCGGCCGCGCCCGGCCTCGGCCGCGATCGCGACCATGCCCTGGGACAGCCGGTCGAAGGCGTCGGCGACCACCGCGGCGAAGGCCCGCCCCGCCTCGGTCGGCGCCAGGCCGCGGCCGTCGCGCAGCAAGAGCGGCACGCCCAGCCGTGCCTCCAGCCCGCGGACATGGCGGCTGATCGCGGCATGGCTGACGCCGAGCTCGGCCGCGGCCGCGGTGAAGCTGCCGCGGCGGGCGGCGGCCTCGAAGGCGCGGACGGCGTTCAGCGGCGGCAGCGGGCGCATCGCTCATCTGTAACTTTTCCTTACAGATGCTGCAAGGGAACGGCGTTTGTGCCGAGGCGGGCGAAGCGGCAGAGTCTTGGTGAGCCCAGGAGGCCCCGATGTTCCACCATCTGCTCGACGCCTATCTCACCGTCTTCGCCCCGGCCCCGCGCCGCGCCCCGGTGCGGCCGGCGGAGTGCCGCGCGGAGATCCTGCCGCCGCTGCCGATCGGCCGGCGCCGCAGCCGCCCGTCGCGGCGGCCGATGGTGATCGGCCGGCCGTGAGCGCCGCCCCGCTGCCGCTCGAAGGCGGCTGCCTGTGCGGCGCCGTGCGCTATCGCCATGACGGGCCGATCCATTCGGTCGACTACTGCCACTGCCGGATGTGCCAGAAGGCCGCCGGCAGCCCGGCCGTGGCCTGGGCCACCGGCGCCTATGAGGGCTTCCGCTGGACGAAGGGCGAGCCGCGCGGCTTCCGCTCCTCGTCCAAGGGCCGGCGCTGGTTCTGCCCGGGCTGCGGCTCGCCTCTGGCCTTCGAGGGCTTCGAGCCGGAGGGCAAGACCATGGGCGTCACCCTGGCGACGCTGGACGACCCGACGGCGCTGCGGCCGCGCCAGCACGCCTGGATCGGCACCCGCCTGCCCTGGCACGCGATCGACGAGACCCTGCCGGCCTTCGAGGATGACGGGCCGCCGAGCGGGATCTGACCGTCAGGCCCGTGCCGGTGCCGCGCCGTTGCGGCGCCCGGGCAGCTTCGCGAAGACCAGCACATTGCCCAGCAGCACCAGCGCCACCCCGGCCACCGCTGTCGCGGTCCAGACATAGCCTTCCAGCAGCGCCGAAACGTTCAGCGCCACCAGCGGGAACAGCACGGTCGAATAGGCCGCCCTGTCGGCGCCGATGCGGCCGACCAGGGTCAGATAGGCCAGGAAGGCGATCACCGAGCCCGGAATCGCGAGGTAGAGCAGGGCCCCGACATAGGCGGGCGACGGGTCGAAGCGCCAGGGGAGGCCCTGGACCAGCGCCACGGCCAGGAGGATCAGCGCGCCGTACAGCATGCCCCAGGCGGTGGTGGTCCAGGGCGTCAGGCCGCGGCGCCGGTGCACCACGGCGAGGACGTTGCCGACGCCGAAGCCCATGGTGCCGGCCAGCGCCAGGGCGAGGCCCCAGAGCATCTCGAGATCGAGCTGCGCCGGGTCGATGCCGAACAGCAGCCACAGCCCAGCCAGCCCGACCGCGCCGCCAGCGAGGACGCGCGGCTTCAGCGGCTGGCCGAGCGCGACCCGGCTGAACAGCGCGGTCCAGACGCTGCCGGTGGAGAAGGCGACGGCGACGAGGCCGCTCGGGACATAGGCCGAGGCGTGATAGACCAAGAGGAAATTGCCGCTGAACAGCGCCAGCCCCTGGCCGAGGCAGACCAGATGGTCGCGGGCCTGCAGCCGCTCGCGCCGGCGCGTCACCAGCAGCAGCGCGAACATCACCAGGGCGGCGAGCGCGAAGCGGTAGAGGATCGACAGCTCCACCGGCACCGGGCCGATCTGGTAGTGGATGGCGATCCAGGTGGTGCCCCAGATCAGGACGACGAGCAGGTACAGGGCGGCGGTCATGACGGCATCGGGGTTCCGGGTCTCGCCCCTACCCTGCGCCCGCCGGCTCCGCCCGTGATTGCACATCCTTGCGCAGTTTCGGCGCCGCCCCTGGCCCGCGGCCCGGCGCGGGTCTAACCTGACCGCACCATGAACCGGCCCGGACAGAGGATCGAGGACGCCCAGCTGCAGCGGCTGGCGGCGCGCTACGGCGTGGTCGCGGCGCTGGCCTCGTCGCGCGCGGTGCTGGAGCGGACGGTCGAGATCGGCGACGGCTTCACCCTGGCGGAGTGGTGGAACGCCCACGACACCACCGGCTACCGCTCCCCTGGCCACCACACGCTGAGCCTGTACCTGGAGGGCGGCGAAGGCACCCAGCGCATCGGCTTCCCCGGCCGATACGGCGGCCCCGGCCGGTTCTGCCTGCTGCCGGCCGAGCATGAATCGCACTGGATCCTCAGCCGGCCGATGCGCTTCCTGCACTTCTACTTCGACGCCGGCGCCCTGGCCGCGGCCGGCGCCGCCGCCCACGATGCCGACATCCGCGAGACCACGCTGCCGGACGACACCTTCTTCGACGACCCGGAGGCAGCGCGGCTGATGGCCGGGCTGATCCGGCTGGACTGGGGCGACACCGGCGCCCGGCTGGCGGCGACCCAGACCGGGCACGAGCTGCTGGCCCATCTCGCCGGCCGCCGGCTGCGCCGCCGCCCCTCCCCCGCCCTCGACGGCGGCCTGGCCCCGCATATCCGCCGCCGGGTGCTGGACTTCGTCGAGGCGGCGCTGGACGAGCCGCTGACGCTCGGCCGGCTCGCGGCGGTGGCCGGGCAGTCGGAGTACCACTTCGCCCGGATGTTCCGCGCCTCCGTCGGGCTGCCGCCGCACGCCTATGTGCTGGCCCGGCGGCTCGACCGCGCCCGCCGGCTGCTGGCCGAGAGCGACCAGCCGCTGGCCGAGATCGCCGCCGCCTGCGGCTTCACCCATCCGAGCCACCTGACCCGGCATTTCCGCGCCGCCTTCGGCGGCCCGCCCGGCGCGTGGAGGGCCGCGGTGCGCGGCTGAATCCGGCTTCACCCGTCCCCGGGCCGGAGCCATAGTGGCGGAAACGGGGGAGTAAAACACGATGCGGCGGATTCTGTGCCTGGCCTTCGGCCTCGGGTTGCTGACGACTGCGGCCGGTCCGGCCTCGGCCCAGGCGACGGCCGAGGAAGCGGCGAAGCTGAAGTCAGCCCTGGAAGCCTGGATGCCCTCCGGCGTGGACCTGACGTCGGCGGAGGCCGACTATCTCGTGACCAAGCTGCCGACCCTCCAGATGATCGGCCATTGGAACGTTGAGCCCGATGGTGACGGGTACAGAATTCAGACGCCGGGCGGCAGGCAGAAGATGCTGTCCGACGGGCTCTGGTCCTTTCTCGGCCGCACGATCCTCGCATGCGATCCGGGCCAGATGCGCGCAACCCCGACGACAGCCGGACGCTATGCTCTCAGCAGCGAAGCTCCGGTGACGTGCCGCCTGGAGCGGGCGGACGGCGTGGTGTGGATGGTCACCGCCGAAAGCCGCCGCACGGAAGGCTTTATCGACCTGAACGAGCCGGCTGTCGTTTCGGTCGATACAATCCTGCATCGACTGACTGTGGGTCGCCAGGATGCCGGCAATCCGGCCAAGATCGATCGCCTGACCATCTCGAACGGCGGCAAGGCGTTGGGGGACAAGCGCTCGGACCTGACCTCGCGCTACACGATCGAGGGCTTCGTCTCGCCGTCGCCCAGCGGCACCGGCACGATCACCGCCAGCCGGATCGTCTTCGATGTCGGCGCAGAAGGCGTGGATGTCGTGGGGCTGAGCGACAGTGCCATCGCATTGGTCAGACGCCTCGCCGGCCTGACGGGCGACGCCGCGCAGGTCGCGGGCGACGACCCTGCCATCCGCGACCTGCAGGAGAGCTTCCTCGCCAGCGTCGGCCGGGCCAGTCGAGAGGAGATAAGAGTCGAAGGGCTGACCACCAAGGTGCCGGGACGAACGGCCAAGATCGGGATTCTCGCCATCGGCGGCGCTATGAGCAGCTTCGACCGGGATGGTGCGCGCGTCGCCCTGCGGCTGGACAGCCGGGACCTCTCGATCGAACCACCCACCCCCTACACCGCTTGGCTCCCGACCGAGGGAACGATCCAGATCACGATCGATGGGATGCCGCTTTGGACGATGATCGCGGATGAGATGCTGCCCGGCGAGCGCGATCCGGCCGAGGTGACGCGCCTCGTCTCGGAATCCTCGATGCGCGTTCGCATCGATGCCGTCCATCTGGCGGCGCCGGAGGCCTCGCTCGATCTCCGCGGCACGATCGCGTCGGCGCGCGATGCCGTGCGGGGGCAGACGGGCGACCTCCAGCTGCGCCTGACCGGCATCGACGGGCTGGTCAAGGCGCTGCAGGCCGATCCGCAGGCCAGCCAGGCCGCAGCGGGCTTGAGCGTGCTGCAGGTGCTGGGCCGGCAGACGACGCTGCCCGACGGCCGGTCGGCCCGCGACTACGACATCGTGATCGACCCGTCGGGGAAGGTCCTGGTCAACGGCGCCGATGTCCAGTCGCTGGTGCCGAAGCCGCTCTGATCACACGCCGTAGAAGCCGCGGTACCACTCGACGAAGCGCGGGATGCCGACCTCGATCGGCGTCGTCGGGTGGAAGCCGACGGCCGCCTCCAGCTCCGCCACATCGGCATAGGTCTCGGGCACGTCGCCGGGCTGCAGGCCGCGGAAGATCTTCTGCGCCTCGCGGCCCAGCGCCCGCTCCAGCACCGCGATCATGTCCAAGAGCGCCACCGGTTGGGTGTTGCCGATGTTGTAGAGCCGATAGGGCGCGGTGCTGGAGGCCGGGTCCGGCCGGTCGCCGGTCCAGGCGGGGTCGGGCTGCGGCACCCGGTCCAGCACCCGGGCCACGCCTTCGACCAAGTCGTCGATATAGGTGAAGTCGCGCAGCATCCGGCCGTGGTTGAACACCTCGATCGGCCGGCCTTCCAGGATGGCGCGGGTGAACAGGAACATCGCCATGTCCGGCCGGCCCCAGGGGCCGTAGGCGGTGAAGAAGCGCAGCCCCGTGACCGGCAGGCGGTAGAGATGGCTGTAGGAATGCGCCATCAGCTCGTTCGCCTTCTTGGTCGCGGCGTAGAGGCTGAGCGGATGGTCGACATTCTGGCGCACCGAGAACGGCATCGCCGTGTTGGCGCCGTAGACCGAGCTGGAGGAGGCGAAGACCAGGTGGCGCACCCCGTGGTGGCGGCAGCCCTCCAGCACGTTGAGGAAACCGACGACATTGGCGTCGACATAGGTCTCGGGGTGGCTCAGCGAATGCCGCACCCCGGCCTGGGCCGCGAGATGCGCGACCAGCGCCGGCTTCACCTCGGCGAACAGCCCGGCCATGCCCGACCGGTCGGCGATATCGAGCCGGTGGAAGGCGAAGCCCGGCCGGTCCGCCAGCTGCGCCAGCCGCGCCTCCTTCAGCCGGACGTCGTAATAGGGGCTGAGATTGTCGACCCCGACCACCCGCCGCCCGGAGTCGAGCAGCCGCCGCGCCAAAGCGAAGCCGATGAAGCCGGCGGCCCCGGTGACCAGGACGGGTTCAGCGGCAGCGACCGGGGCGGACATCTAGAGACTCCAATAGGCCAGGCGGGGCGGCACGCTCGCCGGATCCAGCGCAGATTTCACATCCATCACCAGGCCGCCATCCTTGAGGCAAGCCCAGAATTCGTCGCGCGGCCGGTCGAGATAGGCCCGGTGCGGCACCGCCAGCACCAGCGCGTCGAGGTCGCGGAACGCGTCGAGGCCGGCGAGCTCCAGCCCGTATTCCCGCCGCGCCCGTTCGGGATCGGCCAGCGGATCGTGCACCAGTGGCTCGACGCCGTAGGAGCGCAGCTCGGCCACGATGTCCGGCACCCGGCTGTTGCGCAGGTCGGAGACGTTCTCCTTGAACGTCAGGCCGAGGATGCCGACCCGGGCCCCGAGGATGGTGCGGCCCTGCCGCGCCAGCACCTTGACCAGCTTGCCGGCCAGGAAGGCGCCCATCCCGTCATTGATGCGGCGGCCGGCCAGGATCATCTCCGGCCGGTAGCCCACCGCCTCCGCCTTGGCGGTGAGGTAGTACGGATCGACGCCGATGCAATGGCCGCCGACCAGGCCGGGCTGGAAGCGCAGGAAATTCCATTTGGTGCCGGCGGCTTGCAGCACCTCCGCCGTGCGCAGGCCGAGCCGGTCGAAGATCATCGCCAGCTCGTTCATCAGCGCGATGTTGAGGTCGCGCTGGGTGTTCTCGATCACCTTCGCCGCCTCGGCCACGCGGATCGACGGCGCCCGGTGGATGCCGGCCGGGACGATCGCGCCATAGGCCGCCGCCACCCGCTCCAACGCCGCCGCGTCCTGGCCGGCGACGACCTTGACGATCCGCTCCAGCCGGTGCTCGCGGTCGCCGGGGTTGATCCGCTCCGGCGAATAGGCCAGGGCGAAGTCGGTGCCGGCGCTGAGGCCGGAGGCGCGGGCCAGCGCCGGGCCGCACACCTCCTCGGTGGCGCCGGGATAGACCGTGGATTCGAACACCACCACGGCGCCGGGCCTGAGCGCCCGGCCGATGGTCTCGCAGGCGCGCAGCAGCGGCCCGAAATCCGGCCGGCGCTCGGCATCGATCGGGGTCGGCACGGTGGCGACGAAGAAGCTGGCGCCGGCCAGGTCGGCCGGGTCGGCGGTAACGGTGAAGTCGGCGCCGGCCAACTCCTCCGGCTCGACCTCGCCGGTCATGTCATGGCCGTCGCGCAGGGCGGCGACGCGGGCCGGATCGATGTCGAAGCCGATCGTGCCGGGAAAGCGCCGGGCGAAGGCCAGCGCCACCGGCAGCCCGACATAGCCGAGCCCGATCACGGCGATGCGTTCGGCGGGAGGGGTCATCGGATATCCTCGCGCCCAAATTCATCCTCCCCCTCCCCTTGCGGGAGGGGGTAGGGGGAGGGGTTTGGTGCCGTCAGATCAATGCCGACGGATCGGCACGGCACCGATGTGTTCTCGAATGACCTCGCGCCAGCCCTCTTCGATCGACACCCCCTCCCCCTACCCCCTCCCGCGGGGGGAGGGGGAGGACAAAAGTCATGGGCCATCATGAATGAGACGCTCATACCGCCGACCGGCGGGCGCGGGGGCGGCGCTTCGGCGCGGCGGGCAGCGGCCTGGCCACCGGGTCGGCCAGCACCTCGCCCAGGGTGCTGCGGATCTGCGCCAGCTTCGCCTCGTGCTCGACCTTCAGCCCGAACACGTCCTTGACGTAGAACACGTCGACGGCGCGGGCGCCGAAGGTGGAGATCTTGGCCGAGGAGATCTGCAGGCCGAGCCCGGTCAGCGCCCGCCCGACCGCGTGCAGCAGGCCCGGCCGATCGCGGCCGTTCAGCTCGATCACCGTATGGGTGCGGCTGGCCTCGTTGTCGATCAGCACGCGCGGCGCGATCGAGACCGAATGGAGGCGCGGATAGCTGCGGTGCCGCCGCTCCAGCTCCGCCGACATCTTCATCTCGCCGGACAGGCTGCGCTCGATCGACACCCGGACCCGGGCCAGCTTCTCCGGCGCGTCGAAGGCGCCGCCCTCGACCGCGTCCTGCACCAGGAAGGTGTCGAGCGCCATGCCGTCGGCGAAGGTGAAGATCTTGGCCTCGACGATGGTGCCGCCGGAGACGGCGATGGCGCCGGCCAGGCGCGAGAACAGGCCGGGATGGTCGGCGGTGTGGATGGTCAGCTCGGCCACCGTGCGCTCCTGGTCGACCCGGATGTCGATCGCCAGCGGCTCGCCCTCCTCCTCGGCGGCGCGCACCAGCCGGGCGTGGCGGGCCTGGGTGGCGCCGTCGAAGGCCAGCCAATAGGCGCGGCTGACCTTGCCGAGATAGGCCTCGACCGCCTCCCGCGGCCAGTCCGCCAGCGCCTGGCGCAGCTGCTCCTTGGCCTGGTCGACACGGTGCTCCACGCCGACCGCCTCGTCGGCGCCGGACAGCCGCTCCTCGGCCCGGTGGTACAGCTCGGCCATCAGCGTCGCCTTCCAGGCGGTCCAGCGGCCGGGGCCGACGGCGCTGATGTCGGCCGCGGTCAGGACCAGCAGCAGGCGCAGCCGCTCCGGGCTCTCCACCGCGGCGACGAAGTCCTGCACCGTCTTGTCGTCCTCGATGTCGCGCTTGAAGGCGGTGTCGCTGAGCAGGAGGTGCCAGCGCACCAGCCACTGCGCGGTCTCGACCTCCTCCGGCGTCAGGCCGAAACGGGGACCGAGCTTGCGCGCCACCCGCGCGCCCAGGATCGAATGGTCGCCGCCGCGGCCCTTGGCGATGTCATGACACAGGAGCGCGACGTAGAGCGCCCGGCGCGACCCGGTCTTGCGCATCACCTGGGTGGCGAGCGGCAGCGTCTCCGCCGCCTCGCCGGTCTCGATCCGGTGCAGGATGCCGAGCGCGAACAGCGTGTGCTCGTCCACCGTGTAGGTGTGGTACATGTCGTACTGCATCTGCGCCACCACCCGGCCGAAATCCGGGATGAAGCGGCCCAGCACGCCGGCCTCGTTCATCCGCCGCAGCGGGATCTCGGGGTCCTGCTCCGCGGTCAGGATCTCGAGGAAGATGCGGTTCGCCGCCGGATCCTCGCGCAGACCATTGATCAGGTCGATGTTGCGGGTGATCAGCTTCAGCGCCGCCGGGTGGATGTCGAGATCGCGCGCCTGGGCCACCCGGAACAGCCGGATGATGTCGACCGGATGGTCGCGCAGCTGCTTCTCGCCGGCCAGGCTGATGCGGTCGCCGTCGAGCGGCAGCCCGTCCACCATCGGCGCGGCAAAGCCGAGGAAGGCGAGGCCGCGCTTCGGCCGGCGCTGGCTTTCCGCCTCCAGCGCCGCGCAGAAGATGCGGGTCAGGTTGCCGACCTCCTTGGCGACCAGGAAGTAGTGCTTCATCAGCCGTTCGACGCCCTTGGCGCCGGCATGGTCGGTGTAGCCGGCGACGCGCGCCAGCTCCGGCTGCAGGTCGAAGGTCAGCCGGTCCTCGGCCCGGTTGGTCAGGTAGTGCAGATGGCAGCGCACCGCCAGGAGGAAGCTTTCCGAGCGGCGGAAGCGCCGCGCCTCCTCCGTCGTCAGCACGCCCTTGGCGACCAGGCCGTCGACGTCGTCGACCTGGTACAGGTACTTGCCGATCCAGAACAGGGTCTGCAGGTCGCGCAGGCCGCCCTTGCCCTCCTTCACATTCGGCTCCAGCACGTAGCGGCTGTCGCCCATGCGGCGGTGGCGGGTGTCGCGCTCGGCCAGCTTGGCCTCGGTGAAGGCGGCACCGGTGCCGGCCGCGACCTCCTCGACGAAGCGGCGGCGCAGCGTGTCGTAGAGCGACGGCTCGCCCCACAGCAGGCGCGTCTCCATCAGGCTGGTGCAGATGGTGACGTCGCTGCGGGCCAGGCGCAGGCTGTCGTCGACCGAGCGCACGGAATGGCCGACCTTCAGCCCGAGGTCCCACAGCAGGTAGAGCATGTACTCCACCACCTGCTCGACCCGCGGGTTGCGCTTGTAGGGCAGGAGGAACAGCAGGTCGATGTCGGAGAAGGGCGCCAGCTCGCCGCGGCCATAGCCGCCGACAGCGGCGATGGCGAAGCGCTCGCCCACCGTCGGGTTCGACACCGGGAACAGCCGCGACACGGTCAGCGAGGCCAGCGCCCCGATCAGCTCATCCATGAGATAGGCGGATTCGGCGACGCAGGCATCGGCCGTCCCCGCCTCCTCGACGAAGCGGCGGCGGATCGCCGCGCGGCCGGCCGCCAGCGTCTCGCGCAGCGCCGCCAGGATCGCGCCGCGCTGGGCCTGCGCGTCGCCCGCCGTCAGCGCCTCGTGCAGCCGCCGCTCCAGCGCCGCCGGGTCGACGATCTCGTGCGGCGCGTCGATCCGCTCGCCGCGCCCCTTGGCCGAGGCGGGGGACATGACGGCCGGGGCGGCGGCGGTCGCGGCGCCGCGCGGCAGGAAGCGTCGAAGGCGGCCCCGAAGGCCGGGACGGGCGCCAGGGCGGATTGCGGTCTCGTCGGGCATGATCAGGTCTTAGGTGAGCAGCGCCTTCAGAGCATACAACCGTTCCAGCGCTTCGCGCGGCGTCATCGCATCGGGGTCGAGCGCCGCGACCGCCGTCTCGAGCTCGGACGGGCCGCTCGGCGCCGCCGGGGCGGCCGGGCGCGCCGCCGCGGCCGAGAACAGCGGCAGGTCGTCGACCAGCTTGGCGACGCTGCGGCCTTCCTTGCCCTGCTCCAGCGCCTCCAGCACCTCCTGCGCCCGGCCGACCACGGCGGCCGGCAGCCCGGCCAGGCGGGCGACATGGATGCCGTAGGACCGGTCGGCGGTGCCGGGAGCCACCTCGTGCAGGAAGACGATGTCGCCCTGCCATTCCTTCACCCGCATGGTGTGGCAGGCCAGGCGCGGCAGCCGCGCCTGCAGCGCCGTCAGCTCGTGGTAATGCGTGGCGAACAGGGCCCGGCAGCGCGTCGTCTCGTGCAGATGCTCGACGCAGGCCCAGGCGATCGACAGGCCGTCGAATGTGGCGGTGCCGCGGCCGATCTCGTCGAGGATGACCAGCGCCCTCGGCCCCGCCTGGTTCAGGATCGCCGCTGTCTCCACCATCTCGACCATGAAGGTGGAATGGCCGCGCGCCAGGTCGTCGGCCGCGCCGACCCGGCTGAACAGCCGGTCGACCACGCCGATCTCCGCCTCCTCCGCCGGCACGAAGCCGCCCATCTGGGCCAGCACCGCGATCAGCGCGTTCTGGCGCAGGAAAGTCGACTTACCGGCCATGTTCGGGCCGGTCAGCAGCCACAGCCGCCGCTCCTCCGACAGGTCGCAGTCATTGCCGACGAAGGGCCCGGCCTGGGCCTCGGCCAGGGCGATCTCGACCACCGGGTGGCGGCCGCCCTTGATCCGGAACGCGGTGCCGTCGGTCACCTTCGGCCGGCAATAGCGCCGCTCGACCGCCAGCTCGGCCTGCGAGGCGGCGACGTCGAAGGCGGCCAAAGCGCGGATGGCGCCGGAGATCGCCTCGGCCCGGCCGGTGACCTCGGCCACCAGATCGGCGAACAGCCGCAGCTCGATCGCCAGCGCCTTGTCCGCCGCCTCGGCGATCGACCGTTCCAGCGTGCTGAGCTCGACCGTGGTGAAGCGCATCGCCGAGGCCATGGTCTGGCGATGGATGAAGGTGCCGGCATGCGGCGGCTGCAGCAGCTTCTCCGCCTGGTTGGCCGAGACCTCGATGTGGTAGCCGATGACGTTGTTGTGGCGGATCCGCAGGTTCTGGATCTTCGTCTCGTCGGCATAGCGCTGCTGCAGCGCCGCGATCAGCCGGCGCGATTCGTCGCGCAGGGTGCGGACCTCGTCCAGCTCCGGCAGGTAGCCGGGGGCGATGAAGCCGCCGTCGCGGATCAGCAACGGCAGGTCCTCCGCCAGCGCCCGGGTCAGCCGATCGACCAGCCCGTCATGCTCGCCGAGCTCGGCCGCGGCGCGGGACAGCAGCAGCGGCAGGTCGAGGAAGCGCGGCGCGCCCAGCCGTTCGCGTAAGCGCCCGCCCTGGCGCAGCGCGTCGCGGATCGCGGCCAGATCGCGCGGGCCGCCGCGGCCGAGGCCGAGCCGGGTCAGCGCCCGCTCCGCGTCCGGGCAGGCGCGCAGCAGGGCGCGCAGATCCTCGCGCAGCCTGCTGTCCTCGACCAGAGCCTGGACGGCATCGAGCCGCTCGGCGATGGCATTGGGCTCGGTCAGCGGCGCCGCGAGATGGGTCGCCAGCATCCGGGCGCCCGGGCCGGTGACGGTGCGGTCGATCGCGGCCAGGAGGCTGCCCTTGCGCTCGCCCGACAGCGTCCGCGTCAGCTCCAGGTTGCGGCGGGTGGCGACGTCGATCTCCATCACCGCGCCGCGCGGCAGGCGGCGCGGCGGCGACAGCCGCGGCAGCGCCTTCTGGGTCAGCTGGATGTAGTCGACCAGCGCGCCGGCCGCCGCGACCTCGGCCCGCTCGAAGCTGCCGAAGGCGTCGAGCGTGCCGACCCGGAACAGCTCCTGCAGGCGCCGCCGCCCGTTCTCGCTGTCGAAGCGGGCGCCCGGCTGCGGCGTCAGCCGCATCTTCCATTCGCCGAGCAGCTCGAAGAGGTCCGGATTCTGCAGCACCCGTTCGGGCAGCAGGATCTCGCTCGGGTCGAAACGCGCCAGCGCCGCGCCCAGCCGGTCGGGCGCGGTCGGCTCGGTCACGAGGTCGCCGGAGGAGATGTCGACCGCGGCGATGGCGAGGGTGCCGGCGACGTCGGCCAGCGCCACCAGATGATTCGCGGCGCGGGGTTCGAGGAGGCCGTCCTCGGTCACCGTGCCGGGGGTGACGATGCGCACCACCTCGCGCCGCACCAGGGTCTTGCCGGAGCGCTTCTTCGCCTCCTCCGGGCTCTCGGTCTGGTCGCACAGCGCGACGCGGAAGCCCTGGCGGATCAGCCGGGCCAGATAGGCTTCGTGGCTGTGGGCGGGCACCCCGGCCATCGGGATGTCCTCGCCCTGGTGCTGGCCGCGCTTGGTCAGGGCGATATCGAGCGCCGCCGCGGCCGTGACCGCGTCGTCGAAGAACATCTCGTAGAAATCGCCCATCCGGAAGAACAGCAGGCAGTCCGGATGGGCCGCCTTGGCTTCCAGATACTGCGCCATCATCGGCGTGACGGACGGATCGGTCGTCGCGGGGATACTGCTGTCGGGCAAGGCTATCGGCACGAAATACGGGACGGGATCGGCGAAGCGCGGACCGTAGCACGTGCATGCGGGGGCCGGAACGCGGTTGCGCCGAGGCCCCGATTCACCCCGCGTGAGGCAAGGAAAGGAAATCGAGGCCGCCGCTCAGGCGGCCTCGACTCGGTGCAGGACGCGCTGCAGCACCAGCTCGTCACCGAGGATCTCGCCGGTCTCGACGAAACCTTCGGAGATATAGAGCCGGCGGGCCGTGGCGTTGCCGGGCACCACGCCCAGCAGCACCTGCTCGCCGTGGGGTAGGCGGCCCAGGATGGCGAGCGTCGCCCGCAGGGCGGCGCGGCCGAAGCCGCGGCCCTGGAACCGGGCGTCGATCATCAGCCGGTAGATCCAGCGATGGCCGTCCTCGGGGTCCAGCGCGTGCATGACGAAGCCGACCGGGCCGCCATGGCTGGCGTCGCAGACCCCGAGAGGCGCGCACCATGGCGAGGCATCGGCCTCGGCGATCGATTCCGCATTGCTGGCAACGAAGCCCTCCTGCCCCGGCGCCACCCGAAGCGAGGCGAACACCGCCCGGTCCTGCGCCGTGACCAGGGGAACGAGCCGCACCGCCGGCGCGGCCGGCTGCGGCGGCGCACGATATGCGTACATGACTATAGTCCTATCCAACGTCGAATGCCTGCGGTCCGGGCGGCGACGTGCGGTCGCGCGCCCGGCTCGAGGCCGGGGACGGCGGTCGATCTATGGACGGGGAGCGGCGGGACGGCGTCCGAAGACCCCGCCCCGCTGCCGTATCAAGATCTTAACCCGACGTCGCGTTTCAGATGCTCGCTCAGCGAGTCGGTATCGCGGGGTTTTCGGCGCGGCGTCACGAGGACGCGGCCCAGCTCCGCAAAGGCGACGACGACGAGCGACAGGGACGGACGGAAGGCACGCTTCTCGGTCGAGATATGCATGATGATCTCCAACGGATCTGGAGGTGGGAAAACCGTCCGACCGAAGGGGTCGGACGGGGCGAATCCGCACGGCGGGATGCCGGGCGGAATGGGGTGACGGTTTGGGGTGGACGATCGGATGCGGAGTCGTCGGAAACGGCCCGTGAGGGTCGTCCGGCGGTGTCGGCAGCGATCAGGTCAGCGCAGGGAAAGTGTCAGGTCGGTGAGGCGACGAGAACTGATCGTGCAGACGTTCAGGCGGCCGGGCCGCGGTAAGCGAGAACGATGGTCATTGCACGATCCTCCCTGGAATTCGGAGTGGGAAGGAGAGATACGGGATCGCCGCTGCGGTCCGCAAGTGCCTTTTCAAGAGGCCGCGCGAAGATGGCGCAGCGTTGCATCGAAGCCACACTCAGAACGGCCGGCCCGCAATGCGGGGCTTGACGCTCCCCGCCGGCGGGGGGTCCATTACTCGGCCCGCCACGCTGCGCCGCTGGACATCATGACCGTGACCAAGACCTCGCTCGACGACGATGCCCTCGCCTTGCACGCCCAAGGCCGTCCCGGCAAGCTGGAGATCAGCGCCACCAAGCCGCTGACCACCCAGCGCGACCTGGCGCTGGCCTATTCCCCCGGCGTGGCCGCGCCCTGCCTCAGGATCCATGCCGATCCCGCCACCGCCTACGACTACACGGCCAAGGGCAACGTCGTCGCCGTGATCTCGAACGGCACCGCGGTGCTGGGCCTGGGCGATCTCGGCGCGCTGGCCAGCAAGCCGGTGATGGAGGGCAAGGCCGTCCTGTTCAAGCGCTTCGCCGATGTCGACGGCTTCGATCTCGAGGTCGACACCCGCGACGTCGACGAATTCGTCAACTGCGTGCGCTTCCTCGGCCCCTCCTTCGGCGGCATCAATCTCGAGGACATCAAGGCGCCGGACTGCTTCGTGATCGAGGCCCGGCTGCGCGAGCTGCTGGACATCCCGGTGTTCCACGACGACCAGCACGGCACCGCGATCATCGCCGCGGCCGGGCTGATCAACGCGCTGGAGCTGACCGGCCGCGCCATCGGCGACGTCCGCATGGTGCTGAACGGCGCCGGCGCCGCCGCCATCGCCTGCGTCGAGCTGTTCAAGTCGCTGGGCGTGCCGGCGCAGAACATCATCCTGTGCGACAGCAAGGGCGTGGTCTGGCAGGGCCGCACCGAGGGCATGAACCAGTGGAAGGCGGCGCATGCCGTCGACACGCCGCACCGGACCCTGGCCGAGGCGGTCGAGGGCGCCGATGTGTTCATCGGCCTGTCGGTCAAGGGCGCGATGACCAAGGACATGGTGAAGTCGATGGCCGACAGGCCGATCGTCTTCGCCCTCGCCAACCCCGACCCCGAGATCACGCCGGACGAGGTGCGGTCGGTGCGGCCGGACGCGATCATCGCCACCGGGCGGTCGGACTATCCGAACCAGATCAACAACGTCCTCGGCTTCCCCTACATCTTCCGCGGCGCACTCGACGTCCGCGCCCGCACCATCAACGACGCGATGAAGCTGGCCGCGGCCCATGCCCTGGCCCGGCTGGCGCGGCAGGATGTGCCGGACGAGGTCGACAGCGCCTATTCCGGCCGCCGGCTGCGCTACGGCCCCGACTACATTATCCCGGTGCCGTTCGATCCGCGGCTGATCGAGGAGGTGCCGCTGGCGGTGGCCCAGGCGGCGATGGAATCGGGCGTCGCCCGCAAGCCGATCACCGACATCGCCGCCTACCGCCAGAGCCTGCGCCGCCGCCTGGATCCGACCGCGGACAAGCTGCAGCTGATCTTCGATAAGGTGGCGGAGAACGGCACCCGCGTTGTCTTCGCCGAGGGCGAGGAAGAGCGCACGATCCGCGCCGCCATTGCCTTCCGCGCCCAGGGATACGGCACGCCGATCCTGATCGGCCGCGAGGAGCGGGTGCGCGAGACCATGGCCCGGATCGGCCTGCCGGAGGCGACCGCGGCCGAGCTCGAGATCCACAACGCCCGGCTGTCGAAGCACAACGAACGTTATATCGATTTCGTCTACGGCCGGCTGCAGCGCCAAGGACTGCTGCAACGGGACGTCGCCCGCATGGTCAATCAGGGCCGCAACATCTTCGCCGCCTGCATGGTGGCGAATGGCGACGCCGACGCCATGGTCACCGGCCTGACCCGCAACTTCACCACCTGCTTCGAGGAGATCACCCGGGTCCTCGACCCGGCGCCGGATCACGTGCCCTTCGGCCTGTCGATGCTGACCGTGCGCGGCGGCACCGTGCTGATCGCCGACACCACGGTGCATGAGCGGCCGGATCCGGAGCTGCTGGTCGACATCGCGTTCCAGGCCGCGGCCAAGGCCCGGGAGCTGGGGCACGAGCCGCGCCTGGCCTTCGTCTCCTCCTCCAATTTCGGCCAGCCGATGCGCGAGTTCACCCAGCGCATCCGCGACGCGGTCACCATCATGGATGCCCGCGCCAAGGCCGGCGAGGTGGATTTCGAGTATGACGGCGAGATGACCGCCGAGGTCGCGCTGGACTACGCGCTGATGAAGCGGCTGTACCCCTTCGCCCGCCTGTCCGGCCCGGCCAATCTGCTGATCATGCCGGCATTGAACGCGGCCAATATCGGCGCCAAGATGCTGCAGAAGCTGGCGGGCGCCTCGCTGATCGGCCCCCTGCTCTGCGGCCTGGAGAAGCCGGCGCAGGTGGTGCAGATGGGCGCGACCGTGAACGAGATCGTGACCGCGGCGGCACTGGCCGCCTACGACGCCCTGGCGCAGCGGCGTTGACCGGCCCGACCGGTTCGCTGCGCCGCACAAAAAAGACAGGGCGACCCGCGGGGAGGGAATGGCTCGGCACTAGCCGACAGGCGCGGTCCGCATTATGGTCCGCGCCCGGAACCCTCAGGAACTGACCAAGGGCCGTCATGGATATCAGCAAGATCGCGGTCGGGGTGAACCCGCCCTTCGACGTCAACGTGATCATCGAGAACCCGATGGGCGGGGTTCCGGTGAAGTACGAGCTCGACAAGGAGTCGGGGGCGATGTTCGTCGACCGTTTCCTGCACACCGCGATGGCCTACCCGGGCAATTACGGCTTCATCCCGCACACCCTGTCGGGCGACGGCGACCCGGTCGATGTCATCGTCGTCGGCCGCGAGCCGGTGATGCCCGGCGCCGTGCTGCGCGCCCGCCCGGTCGGCGTGCTGCTGATGGAGGACGAGGCCGGCCAGGACGAGAAGATCCTGGCGGTGCCGGTATCGAAGCTGCACCCCTACTACAACAAGGTGCAGAGCTACGAGGACCTGCAGGAGATCCTGCGCGACCAGATCGCCCATTTCTTCGCCCACTACAAGGATCTGGAAAAGGGCAAGTGGGTCCGCATCCTCGGCTGGGAAGGCCCGCAGCGGGCGGCCGAGATGATCGTCGACGGCATCGAGCGCGCCAAGACCGACAAGAAGAGCGCCGCCGAGTAGAACCATGGAGGCCGCGCCATGACGGCATCGCTGGAGATCATCGTCGGGGACATCACCCGGCTCGAGGTCGATGCGATCGTCAACGCGGCCAATTCTGCCCTGTCGGGCGGCGGTGGCGTTGATGGCGCCATCCACCGCGCCGCCGGACCCGAGCTCCTGGCCGAGTGCCGGACCCTGGGCCGTTGCCCCACAGGCCAGGCCCGCATCACCCGGGGGTATCGGCTGCCGGCCAGACATGTGATCCATGCCGTTGGCCCGGTCTGGCAGGGTGGTGACCAGGGCGAGGACGAGCTCCTGGCCGGTTGCTACCGCGCCGCGCTGCGACTGGCGCAGGAGAACGGCTGCGCCAGCATCGCCTTCCCCGCCATCAGCACCGGCGTCTACCGCTTCCCGCCCGACCGCGCCGCCGGCATCGCCGTCGCCACGGTCCGGGCGATGCTGCCGGACACGCCGGCAGTGCGGCGCGTGATCTTCTGCTGCTTCGACGAGGCGACGGCCGAGCGCTACCGGGCGGTGCTGGGCGATGCATGACGTGACCGCCGAACGCGAGAAGCGGCGCGAACAATTTCGCCGAGATGCGGAGGCCGCATGGCTGTCGTATCAGTCCGATCGTCTGCATGTCGCGGCCGGCGAAGCCGACGCTTGGCTGAAGAAGCTGGAGGCCGGAGAGGACGCCGAGCCTCCCGAGTGCCACGACTGATACCTACGTTGGAAATATCGATCTGTCCGCTTTGTAAAACCGTCATGGCGAGGCGCGCAGCGCCGTGGCCATCCAGGGGGCCGGTGCCGCTGGATGGCCACGCCCCCCAATAGGCGTGTGGGGCGGGGCTCGCCATGACGAGTAAGTATTTCGTACCGGGATCAAGAATGGCCGCACACGTACGGTGGCGGGCCGACCGCTGACGACGAACATCCCCGCTTGAGCCCGACGGTCCGGTCGGCCACCCTGGGGCGACGGTTTCCGGCGGGAGCCTGCGATGTCGGTCCGCAACCTGGACGCCCTGTTCCGCCCGGCCTCGATCGCCCTGATCGCCGACGGCCCGATCGGCGCGGTGCTGGCCCGCAACCTGTTCGCCGGCGGCTTCGACGGCCCGGTGATGCCGGTCGCCGCCGCGGCGCGGTCGGTCGGCAGCGCCCTCGCCTACCCCTCGGTCGCGGCGCTGCCGATGGTGCCGGACCTGGCGGTGATCGCGGCGCCGCCCGAGACCCTGCCCGGCCTGATCGCCGAGCTGGGCCGCCGCGGCACCCGCGCCGCCGCGATCGTCGGCACCGACCGGCCGGCGGCGGTGGACGGGACGGAGAGCGCCCGGCTGCGCCAGGCGATGCTGGACGCGGCCCGGCCGCATCTGCTGCGCATCCTCGGCCCCGACGGCTTCGGCCTGCTGGCGCCGCATCACGGTGTCAACGCCAGCCTGGGCCATGTCGCGCCCAGGCCCGGCGACCTGGCCTTCGTCAGCCAGTCCGGCACCGTCGCCGCCGCGGTGCTGGACTGGGCCACCCAGCACGGCATCGGCTTCAGCCACATCGTGTCGCTGGGCGGCATGGCCGACGTCGATTTCGGCGACATGCTGGACTGGCTGGCCGCCGACGGCCGCACCCGCGGCGTGCTGCTGCATATCGAGACGATCAGCCATGCCCGCAAATTCATGTCGGCGGCCCGCATCGCCGCCCGCACCAAGCCGGTGGTGGTGATCCGGCCCGGCCTCGGTGACAGCCGGGCGGGCGGCGCCGACGGCCTGGTCGGCCCGGATGCGGTGTACGACGCCGCCTTCCGCCGCGCCGGCATGCTGCGGGTGTTCGACCTGGCCGAGCTGTTCGATGCGGTCGAGACCCTGGCCAGCGGCCTGCGGGTCGAGGGCGAGCGCCTCGCGATCCTGACCAACGGCGCCGGGCTCGGCCTGCTGGCGGCGGAGGCGCTGACCGATGTCGGCGGAGCCGCCGGCCTGGTCGACCTGGGCGACGCGGCGCCGGGCGACCGCTTCGCCCACGCGCTCGAAACGCTGCTTCCCGACCCCGGCAAGGATGCGGTGCTGGTGGTGAACGGCCCGAGCGCGATCGCCGACCCGGTCGAGGCCGCGCGGGCGGTGGCCCGCACCGTCGCCGAGGCGGCGCTGCGCGACGGAAGGCGCCCGCCGGTGCTGGCGAGCTGGCTGGGCGCCGCCGGCGAGGCCCGGCGCCTGTTCGCCGAGGCCCGCATCCCCGCCTATGCCACGCCCGGCCAGGCGGCGCGCGCCTTCATGCATCTGGCCCGGCACCGGCGCAACCAGACGATGCTGATGCAGACGCCGCCGGCCCTGCCGGAGGATTTCCAGCCGGATGCCGACGCCGCCCGGGCGGTGATCGCGGCCGTGCTGGCGGAGGGCCGGGCCGAGCTGACCGAAGCCGAGTCCCGGTCGGTGCTGGACGCCTATCGCATCCCGCTGGTGCCCGAGGGCGACGCCGCCCCACCCGAGACGCATCCGCTGGTGCTGGGCATCGACGAGGATCCGGTGTTCGGCCCGATCCTTCTGCTCGGCCGGGGCGGCGCCGCGGCCGAGGTGCTGCGCGACGGCGCCGCCGCCCTGCCGCCGCTGAACGCGGTGCTGGCGCACGAGCTGATGATGCGCGCCCGTGTCTGGCAGCTGCTGCAGGGCTATAGCGGCCGGCCGAAGGCCGATCTGGACGCCGTCGCCCTGACGCTGGTGAAGCTGTCGCAGCTCGCCGCCGACCTGTCGGAGGTCACGGCGCTGCGGATCAATCCGCTCTACGCCGGCGCCGGGGGCGTGCTGGCGCCCGGCGCCCGCATCCGGGTGCAGCCGCCGCTGCCGCCCGGCACGCCGCGCTTCGCCATCCGGCCCTATCCGCAGCGGCTGGTGCAGCGCCTGACGCTGCGCGACGGGCGGGAGATCACGCTGCGGCCAATCCGGCCGGAGGACGAGCCGGCGATCCGCGAGATGCTGCAGCGGTCGAGCCCGGAGGATGTGCGGCTGCGCTTCTTCAGCGCCATGCGCAGCTTCAGCCACGAATTCGCCGCCCGGCTGACCCAGATCGACTACGACCGCGAGATGGCGCTGGTCGCCGAAGGCGCGGAGGACAGCCGGCGCGTGCTGCTGGGCGCCGTGCGCATCATCGCCGACCCGGACGGCGAGGCCGCGGAATACGGCATCATGGTGCGCTCCGACCTCAAGGGCCAGGGCCTCGGGCACCGGCTGATGACCGAGATCATCGTCTATGCCCGCAGCCGCGGGCTGAAGCGGATCTTCGGCGAGGTGCTGCGGGAGAACGTCACCATGCTGCGCATGGCCGAGGAGCTCGGATTCGCCCGCGAGGACGTGCCGGACGAGCCGGGCATCATTCATGTGACGATTTCGCTCGACGATTTGTCCGATATGGGTCAGCATTCCTTGTAGATGAAGCCGCCCAGGGGGATGGGCGACTGGTGCTTTTCTTCTTTGAATGAAGCACTTGTCCGTATAAGTTGAGGGTCTGCATGAATTTATAGGGTCCGCGGCAGGGACGCCGCTGGCCTTTCGTATTTGGGGTGGAGGGGAACATGCCAGGGACGAACCGCTGGACCAGGACGGTTGCGGCCACGGCCTTGCTCGCGGGCCTGCTCGCCGCCTGCGCCGAGACGCCGAAGCCGAAACCCCAGGTCGCCTACCGGGGCGAATGGGGCGCCGAGATCCATGAGGCCTCGCGTCGCTTCAACATCCCGGAGGAATGGATCCGCGCGGTGATGCAGGTGGAGAGCGGCGGCCAGACCCATTGGAAGGGCGGCCAGCCGATCACCAGCCACGCCGGCGCCATGGGGCTGATGCAGGTCATGCCCGACACCTATGAGGAGCTGCGCTGGTCCCATGGGCTGGGCGGCGACCCCTACGAGCCGCGCGACAACATCATGGCGGGCGCCGCCTATATCCGCGAGATGTACGATCTGTACGGCTATCCCGGCTTCCTCGGCGCCTACAATGCCGGGCCGGAGCGGTACCGCCAGTATGTCGAGGAAGGCCGGCCGCTGCCGCGCGAGACGCGGCGCTACATGGACATCATCGCGCCGCAGATCGCCGGCATCCTGCCGGACGGCGGCAGCGACCGGATGACCCAGTACGCCGCCAACCAGATCCAGCAGAAGGTGCCGGCGGCGATCCGCATGGCGCCGATCCCCGACGGCTCCTCGACCCGGAACACGACCGTCGTCGCCGCGATGAAGCCGATCCCGGATGGCTCCTCGACCCGCGGCGCCACCGTGGTCGCGGCGATGAAGCCGATCCCGGACGGGTCGAGCACGGCATCGGCGCTGCCGCCGGTCCGCGTGGTGCAGCCCGGCCCGGTGCAGATGCGCCCGATCCCGGACGGCGGAACCACCCAGGTGGCCGCGGCAGCCCCGGCGGCGCGGCCGGCCGTGCCGGCGCCGGTGCGGATGGCCCCGATCCCCGACGGCAGCACCCAGGTCGCCGACGCCGCCCCGGCCGCCCGTCCGGCCGCGCCGGCGCCGGTGCGGATGGCCCCGATCCCGGATGCGCCCGCGGCGCGGGCCCAGGCCGCGGAGACCCAGGTCGCCGCCGTCACGCCGGCCCCGGTTCCCGCCGCCCGCGCGGCCGTGGCGCCGACCCGGATGGCGCCGATCCCCGACGCCCTGCCGGCCCGCGTCGCCTCGGCCAAGACCGGACGGGCCCAGCCCCTCCAGCAGGTCGCCGACGCCAGCGAGCCACGCCGCCAGGCCAATGGTCTGCCGGCCGGCTGGTTCGTGCCGAGCGCGCCGGTCAAGTAATCGGCACCGCTCTCGCTCACAACGAAAAAGCCCGCGCTGCCTGACCGGCGGCGCGGGCTTTTCCTTTGCGTCGAGCGGTGCCGATCAGGCGGCGTCAGGCACGCCCACGGGGCGCCGGTAGCTCCAGGCGCCGAGCGGCGGCAGGTTGCGCCAGACGAAGTCGACCATCCGGCCCTGCAGCCCCAGCTTGCGCCGCGGCAGCGGCGACAGGATCTGGTTGGTGAGCTGCAGGAACCGCCCGGACCGGCCCATGCGGGCGAAGGCGGCGTCGATGATGCGTCGCTGCAGGTCGAGCGGGAACCAGATGATCGGCAGGCTGGACACCACCACGGACAGCCGCTTGATCCCGATGTCATCCAGCATCCGGCCGATCTCGGCCACGTCGCCCTCCAGCACCGTCACGCCGGGGAAGCGCTGGCGCAGCACGGCGCAGAATTCAGGCATCTTCTCGAGGACGACCAGCTTTTCCGGCGGCAACCCCGTCGCCAGCAGCCCCTCGGTCAGGCTGCCGGTGCCGGCGCCGAGCTCCAGAACCGGATCGCTGCAGCGGGGATCGATATGCCGGGCGAAGGCGCGCGCCACGGCCGGGCTGGAGGGCGCCCAGGCCGCGACCTTCAGCGGTGACCGGGCCCAGACCCGGAGGAACAGCCACGAATCCTTGTTCACGCGACATCTCCGTGCCGTTTGCCCAGACAACCGACAGCTATGGCAGATGGTTCCCGGCGTCAGGCCTGCGCCTGGACGTCCAGCGAATAGCCGGCGGACCGCACGGTGCGGATCAGGTCGACGTCGCTGTCGTCGTTCAGCGCCTTGCGCAGGCGGCGGATATGCACGTCGACCGTCCGCGGCTCGACATAGACGTCGTGGCCCCAGACGATGTCGAGCAGCTGCTCGCGGCTGAACACCCGGCCGGGATGCTGCATGAAGTGCCGCAGCAGGCGGAATTCGGTCGGGCCGAGATGCACGTCGCGGTTGCCGCGGCGCACGCGGTGGCCGCCGAGATCCATGCTGAGATCGGCGTAGCTGAGGATGTCGCCGGCGCTGGAGGGCGAGGTGCGGCGCAGCACCGCCTTGATCCGGGCCATCAGCTCCGGCGTCGAGAACGGTTTGGCGACATAGTCGTCGGCGCCGGAATCGAGGCCGCGGACGCGGTCCCCTTCCTCGCCCCGCGCGGTCAGCATGATCACCGGGATGTCCCGGGTCTTGGCGCCGCGGCGCAGCTGGCGGCAGACCTCGATGCCCGAGAGATGCGGCAGCATCCAGTCGAGCAGCACCAGATCCGGGCGCTGCTCGCTGGCCAGGAGCAAGGCTTCCTCGCCGTCATAGGCGGCGAGGACGCGGAAGCCCTCGCGCTCCAGGTTGTAGGTCAAGAGCGTGACGAGATCGACCTCGTCCTCGACCACCAGAACCAGCGGCTGGATGCCGGCCCTCATTGATTCTCCTCCGGCTTTGCCTCGGGGGTGACGACGGTGAAGGAGGTGGCGTCGCCCTTCGGCCGCACATCCGTCACCGGCTTGCCTGTCAGCAGGAAGTGGATCAGCTCGGCGATGTTGGTCGCGTGGTCGCCGATCCGCTCGATGTTCTTGGCGATGAACAGGAGATGGGTGCAGGGGGTGATGTTGCGCGGATCCTCCATCATGTAGGTGAGGGTCTCGCGGAACAGGCTGGTGTAAAGGTCGTCGACCGATTCGTCCTGGCGCCAGGCCGACAGCGCCTTCTCAAGGTCGCGCTCGGTATAGGCGTCGAGCACGTCCTTGATGATCTGCTGTACCATCCGGCCCATGCGCGGCAGCGTCGCCACCGGGCGGACCACCGGCACCTGGACCAGGGCCAGGGACCGCTTGGCGATGTTGGCGGCGTAGTCGCCGATCCGCTCCAGATCCGAGGCGATGCGGAGCGCCGACACCACCTCGCGCAGATCGACCGCCATCGGCTGGCGCAACGCCAGAGACCGGATCGCCACGCTATCGATGGAGGCCTCGTAGGCGTCCATCTGCTGATCGCTGCGCATCACCCGGTCGGCGAGGTCGGCGTCGCGCCGGACCACGGCCTGGATCGCGAGCTCGAGCTGGCTTTCGGCCAGCCCGCCCATCTGCACGATGGTGCGGCGCAGCGTCTCCAGTTCCTGGTCGAAGGATTTGACGATGTGCTCGCTGGACATGGGCGGTGGTTCCGGTGTCTGGGGTGGCGGTCGATCGGGGCGGGGCTCAGCCGAAGCGGCCGGTGATGTAGCCCTGGGTCCGCTCGTCCCTCGGATTGGTGAAGATCTCTTCGGTGTGCCCGACCTCGACCAGGTCGCCGAGATGGAAGAAGGCGGTGCGCTGGCTGACGCGGGCCGCCTGCTGCATGTTGTGGGTGACGATTGCGATCGTGTATTCGCGCCGCAGCTCGTCGATCAGCTCCTCGATATGCGCGGTCGCGATCGGGTCCAGGGCCGAGCAGGGCTCGTCCATCAGGATCACCTCCGGGCTGCAGGCGATGGCCCGGGCGATGCACAGGCGCTGCTGCTGGCCGCCGGACAGGCCGGTGCCGGCCTCGTTCAGCCGGTCGCGGACCTCCTTCCACAGCCCGGCGCCGATCAGGCTCTTCTCGACGATCGCCTCCAGCTCGTCGCGGCGGCTGGCGAAGCCGTGGATCCGCGGGCCGTAGGCGACGTTGTCGAAGATCGACTTCGGGAACGGGTTCGGCTTCTGGAACACCATGCCGACCCGGGCGCGCAGCTGCACCACATCCAGCCGCTTGTCGTAGATGTCCTCGCCGTCGAGGCTGATGGTGCCCTCGACCCGGGCGCCCTCGATGGTGTCGTTCATGCGGTTGAGGCAGCGCAGGAAGGTCGACTTGCCGCAGCCCGAGGGGCCGATCAGGGCCAGCACCTCGTTCTCCAGCAGGTCGACATCGACGCCGTGCAGCGCCTCCTTCTGGCCGTAGAAGACCTTGACGCCGCGCGCCACCATCTTCGAGGGCCTTTCGGCCGCGGCCGCCGGGGTCGCGGCATGCGGGACGATTGTCTGGATCACGGTCATGGGGTTCACCACCGGCGTTCGAATTTGCGACGCAGCCAAACCGCGAAGCTGTTCATGATGATCAGGAAGACGAGCAGGACGATGATTCCGGCCGAGGTCCGCTCGACGAAGCCGCGCTCCGCCGCGCCGGACCACATGTAGATCTGCACCGGCAGGGCCGTGGCCGGGTCGACCGGCGTGGCCGGGTAGCCGACCACGAAGGCGACCATGCCGATCATCAGCAGCGGCGCGGTCTCGCCCAGCGCATGGGCCAGGCCGAGGATCGTGCCGGTCAGGATGCCGGGCGCCGCGAGCGGCAGGGTGTGGTGGAACATCGCCTGCATGCGCGAGGCGCCGAGGCCGAGCGCCGCCTGCTTGATCGAGGGCGGCACCGCCCGGATCGAAGCGCGCGTGGCGATGATGATGGTCGGCAGGGTCAAGAGCGTCAGCACCAGGCCGCCGACCAGCGGCGCCGACCGCGGCAGGCCGAAGAAGTTGATGAACACCGCCAGGCCGAGCAGGCCGAACACGATCGACGGGACCGCGGCCAGGTTGTTGATGTTGACCTCGATCAGATCGGTCCAGCGGTTCTTCTTGGCGAATTCCTCGAGATAGACCGCCGCCAGCACGCCGATCGGCAGCGCCAGCAGCAGCACGATCAGCATCATATAGGCCGAGCCGACGATGGCGACGCCGATGCCGGCCAGTTCCGGGTTGCTCGAGGCGCCGGCGGTGAACAGCGCCCAGTTGAAGCGGCGCTCCAGCGCGCCGGAGGCGGAGAGCTGGTCGACCCAGGCGGTCTGCTGGTCGTCCAGGCGGCGCTGCTCCTGCGGCAGGTCGCGGGAGATCTGGCCCTTGATCAGCGCGTCGACGTCGCCATGCGCCGGGACCCAGACGGTGCGGGTGGTGCCGACGACCGACGGGTCGGCCAGCACCATGTCGCGCAGCGCGATCGGCGCGCCGCGGCTGAGCAGGGCGTTGGACTTCCGGCGTTCCGCCGCGCTCGTGACGGTGATCTGCTTGCGCAGGGCGTCGCGCGCCAGCTGGTCGTAGTCGGCGGTCATCAGGGCGGTCGGGTCGCGCTGGCCGGACGGATCGATCACCTCCGGATCGAAGGTCACCTCCAGCCGGATCATCGACTGCGTGAAGGCGCTGTAGCCCTGGCCGATGATCGAGACGAACAGCACGACCAGGAAGCAGATCGCCACCGCGATCGCGGCGATGCCGTAGAGGCGGAAGCGCGTCTCCGCCGCGTGCCGGCGCTTCAGCTTCGCCGTGAAGGCGGCCTGCTTGGTGACGTGAGTCACCGCGCGGGGCTGGGCACCGTTCATCAGATCGGCCTCACTCATAGTGTTCCCGATATTTGCGCACGATGTGCAGGGCGACAATGTTGAGGCACAGGGTGACCACGAAGAGGGTAAGCCCCAGCGCGAAGGCGACCAGTGCCTGCGGGCTGTTGAAGGCCAGGTCGCCGGTCAGCTGCTTGACGATCTTGACCGTGACCGTGGTCACGGATTCGAAGGGGTTCAGCGTCAGGTTGGCGGCCAGGCCCGCGGCCATCACCACGATCATGGTCTCGCCGATGGCACGGCTGACCGCCAGCAGGACGGCGCCGACGATGCCCGGCAGGGCCGCGGGCATGACCACCTGGCGGATCGTCTCCGACTTCGTCGCGCCGAGGCCGTAGGACCCGTCGCGCAGGCGCTGCGGCACCGCGTTGATGATGTCGTCGGACAGCGAGGAGACGAAGGGGATGATCATGATCCCCATCACCAGCCCGGCATTGAGCGCGCTGGTGGCCGAGACATCGAGCCCGATCGCGGCGCCGGCGTCGCGCAGGAACGGGCCGACCGTGGTCAGGGCGAAGAAGCCGTAGACCACCGTCGGGATGCCGGCGAGGATCTCCAGCACCGGCTTGATCCAGGCGCGGATGCGCCGGTCTGCGTATTCCGACAGGTAGATCGCGGCCAGGAGGCCGATCGGCACCGCCACCGCCATGGCGATGGCGGAGATGAAGATGGTGCCCCACAGAACGGGGATCAGCCCGAAGCGGCCGCCGCCGCCCTCGCTGCCCGCCCCGGCGAAGCCCGGGTCCCAGACCAGGCCGAAGAAGAAGTCCTGCGGCGGCACCAGGGCGAAGAAGTGCAGCGCCTCGAATAGCATCGACAGCACGATGCCGATCGTGGTGACGATGGCGATGGCTGAGCAGACGACGAGGAGGCCGAGCGTGGCGGCCTCGACCCGGTTGCGTGCCCGGAAATCCTTGGAGACGCGGCTGACCGCGAAGAACAGCCCGATCGCGGCGAGGACCAGGACGGCAGAGATCATGAACGTCCGCCCGGTCGACTGCAGCCGGACCATCTCGTCCGCCGCGGCGCGCATATAGGGCTCGGCGTCGCCGGCGACGGCGCCGCCGGCCGCCAGGTTCTCGATCGTGCCCTTGATCAGGCCGAGCTGGTCGGGCGGCAGGTTGCGCACGCTGTCGGGCAGCGTGCCGTCGACCACCGCGGCGATGATGATGGGCTGGAAGATCAGCCAGAGCGCGAGCAGGGCCAGGGCCGGCAGCCCGGCCCACAACGCGACATAGGCGCCGTAGGCGCTCGGCCGGGAATGCAGTTCGCCGGGGCGGCCGTCGGCCACCGCCACCGAGCGGCGAAGCCCGATCTGATAGCCGGCCGCCATCAGGATCAGGATGACGGCGAAGATCACGGGCAGGGACATGTCTGTCTCGCGCCTGAGAGGACTGGCGGGGCCGCGTCACGCGGCCCCGCCGGGACGATCACATGCTCAGCGTGGTGCCGGCGTTGGCGGCGTTGCGCTGGTCCTTCAGCTCCTTCTCCGGCATCGGGATCAGGCCCTTCTCGACCAGGGCGCCCTCATCGCCGACCATCTGGTCGCTGAGGAAGAAGGTCACGTATTCCTTCAGGCCCGGGATCGCGCCGAGATGCGCCTTCTTGACGTAGAAGTAGAGCGGCCGCGACACCGGATACTCGCCCGAGGCGATGGTCTCGGCGGTCGGGGTGACGCCGTTGATGGTCGCGACCTTCACCTTGTCCTTGTTCTCTTCGTAGAAGCTCAGGCCGAACACGCCAACCGCGTTCTGGGTGCTCTGGATCCGCGCCAGGGTCTCGGTGTAGTCGCCGGCGATGTCGACCGCCAGCCCGTCCTTGCGGACCTTGGTGCAGACGGCCTTCTGCTCGTCCTTGCTCAGCGCCTTGACAGCCGCTTCCTGCTCGCAGCCGCCGGTCAGCACCTTCTCGACGAAGACCTCGCGGGTGCCGTGGTTCTCGGCCGGGATGAAGGTCTGGATCGCCTGGTCCGGCAGGCTCGGGTCGATCTGCTTCCAGGTCTTGTACGGGTTGTCGACGACCTTGCCGTCGACCACCACCTGGGCGGCGATCGCCTTCCACAGCTGGTTGGTGGTCAGGGCGAAGTTCGGGCCGTTGACGATCGAGGCGAAGACGATGCCGTCATAGCCGATCTTGACCTGGATGATGTCCTTGACGCCGTTCTTGCCGCAGGTCTCGAACTCGGTCTTGTTGATCGCGCGCGAGGCGTTGGCGATGTCGATGGTGTTCTCGCCCACGCCCGAGCAGAACGACTTCAGGCCGCCGCCGGTGCCGCCCGACTCCACGATCGGCGCCTTGAACTTGCCGGAGAAGGCCTGGCCGAAGGACTCGGCCACGACATTGGCGAAGGGCAGGACGGTCGAGGAGCCGGCGACCTGGATCTGGTCGCGCGCCTGGGCCGCGCCGGCGGTGGCCGCCAGGGCGAGGACGGCCAGGGCGAGGGTCTTTTTCATGTGGGAAGCCTTTCCACGCAGAATGGCAGAAACCGCAAGGCGGGGGCCTGCGATCGAACAGCGTCAGCCGTTTCGGAAGCAGGCTATAGTCGCCGCCACCGACGCTTTTAAGACAGTTCCGTTACAGTTTTATGAAGCCCCCGTCCGGAGGCGCGGCCCGCCGGAGCGGCGGGAAGGTGGACGGTGAAGACGCTGCCGCGGCCGACCTCGCTGTCGATCTCCAGCCGGCCGCGATGGCGGCTGACGATGTGCTTGACGATGGCGAGGCCGAGGCCGGTGCCGCCGACGGCGCGGCTGCGCGCCGGGTCGACCCGGTAGAACCGCTCGGTCAGCCGCGGCAGGTGCTCCTTGGCGATGCCCTCGCCCTGATCGCTGACGCTGACGACGAGGCCGGCGCCCCGCCCCTCCGCGGATGTCCGTGCGGAGATGCCGACGACGCCCCCCTGCCGGCCGTAATTGATCGCATTCGACACCAGGTTCTGGAACACCTGATAGAGCTGGTCCGAATCCCCGACCACCTGGGGCAGGTCAGGCGCCAGGTCGAGCTCGAGCCGCTGCGCCTTGCGCTGGGCCTTGAGCTCGAGTGCGTCGGCCACCGACTGCAGCAGCGGGCCGACCGCGACCCGGCCGGTCGGCGGCACATGCTCGTCCAGCTCGATCCGCGACAGCGACAGAAGGTCGTTGACCAGCCGCGACATGCGCTCGGCCTGCTGCTGCATGATACCGAGGAAGCGCTCGTGGGCCGCCGCGTCGTCCCGCGCCGGCCCGCGCAGCGTCTCGATGAAGCCCATCAGGCTGGACAGCGGCGTGCGCAGCTCGTGGCTGGCATTGGCGACGAAGTCGGCGCGCATCTGCTCGACCCGCTTGGAGGCGGTGAGGTCGTAGAAGGTGACCAGCAGCGCCGGCTCGGGCCTGTCGCCCGAGTCCCGCTCTCCGGAGTCGCCACGGCGCTCGAAGCGCTGGATCCGCACCTCGAATTCGCGCTCGATCGGCACCGGCAGGTTCAGCGGCACGGTCTGCATCGGGCCGCCGGCGAGAACGGCGTCGACCGCGGCGATGACCTCGGGATGGCGGATCGCCTCGGCCAGGTCGCGGCCGAGGAGGCGGTCGCCGAACAGCCGCCCGGCGGCGCCGTTGGCGCGCAGCACGCTGCGGTCGCCCGCCAGCACCAGGATCGGGTCCTCCTGCGCCTCCAGGATCTCGGATGCGGTCTGCAGCTCGACCGCCAGGGTGCGCTCGCGGCCGCGGGCGTGGCGCTGCAGCCGCTGCAGATGCAGGAACAGGATCTGGCCGATCTCGGTCGAAGGCCGCGGCGGCCGGTCCGGCGCCTCGGCCGTCGAGGCCTCGATGTGGCGGCGCAGCAAGTCGAGATCGCGCAGCAGGCGCCAGGCGAAGACGCCGGCGATGCCGGCCAGCGCCAGCACCCCGGTTGCGGCCAGCCAGAGGCCGGTGCCGTCGGCCTGGGCCGCCGGCAGCACGAGCGCGAGCGCCAGGGCGGCGATCACCGCAATGCCGAGCAGATGTCGATAGATCGGACCGGCCATGCACACGCGCCTCGAGCAGCGAGCCTCACAATACCGCGGTTCGCGGGAGGACCGCGACGCTACCCGTGCTCGGTGACAGTTTCATGTCGCCCGCTGCGGCGAGGCGCGAGGCGGGTCAGGACGGCGCGGACAGGCCCGCGCCGACGCCGACATAGGGGCCCCGAGCCGGCTTCTCCGACCGCTCGCAGGCGGCGGCGCCGACCGCCACCGCCAGCAGCGCCGCGAGCAGGCCGAGCCGCCGCGCCGTCCGCATCATTCGCCCTTGGCCACGCCGACCAGGGCCGGGCGCAGCAGCCGGCCCTGCAGCACATAGCCGGGCTGGACCACCTGGACGACGGTGCCGGCCGGCTTGCCGGTGCCCGGCAGCTCGAACATGGCCTGGTGGAAATTCGGGTCGAAGATTTCGTCGACCGGCTCGATCCGGGTCAGGCCGTTGCGCTCGAAGGCGGCCAGCAGCTGGCGTTCGGTGGCGGCGACGCCGTCGACCAGGGTCTTCAGCGCCGCATCCGTCTCCACCGCCTCGCCCGGCACGGCGTCGATGGCGCGGCGCAGATTGTCGGCGGCGTCGAGCAGCGACTTGGCGAAGCCGGAGATGGCATATTTCGCCGTGTCCTCGCGCTCGCGCTCCGACCGCCGGCGGATGTTCTCGGCGTCGGCCAGGGCGCGCAGCGCCTGATCCTTCAGCTTGGCGTTCTCGGCCTCGAGTGCCGCGACCCGCTCCCGCGCCTCCGACAGGGCCGAGGCTTCGGGCGACGCCTCGGCGGCGGCCCAGCCCTCGGCCGCGGCCTCGGTCTCGGCCGCAGCTTCGGATTCGGCGACACCCTCGACCTCGGGCCCGACGGCCCCGGTCTCCGGCTCCGTCACGTCGGGGCGGGGCTCGGCGGACATCGTCTTGTTGTGCATCATGCTACCTGGTTCGTGGTCTCGTGGGTCCGGAGCAGACGGCCTATCATCTTCGCGGTGTAGTCCACCATCGGGATGATGCGGGCATAGTTCAGCCGGGTCGGCCCGATCACGCCGATGGCGCCGACCACGCGCTGGTCGCCCCCCTTGTAGGGGGCGATGATCATCGAGCAGCCGGTGTGGCTGAACAGCTGGTTCTCCGCGCCGATGAAGATCTGCACGCCCTCCGCGGCATTGGCCGCGTCGAGCATCCTCAGCATCGCCTCCTTGGTCTCGAGCGCCTGGAACAGGGCGCGGATGCGCTCCAGATCCTCCAGCGCCGTGACGTCGTTGAGGAGGCGCGACTGGCCCTTGACGATCAGCGTGCCGCCGCCGCCGCTCCAGGTGGCGAGGCCGGCCTGGACCACCTTGGCGGCGAGGCTGTCGAGCTGGCTCTTCTGCGCCTCGATCTCGGCCAGCACCTCCGCCCGGGCCTCGCCGATGGTGCGGCCGACGATGCGGGCGTTGAGATAGTTGGTGACATGGATGAAGGTCGAGGCCGGCAGGCCGAGCGGCACCTCGACCACGCGGTTCTCGACCATGCCGTCCTCGGTGACCAGGACGACCAGGGCGCGGCCCGGCGCCAGGTTGACGAATTCGATGTGCTTCAGCGGCCGGTCGGTCTTCGGCGCCAGGACGAGGCCGGCGCAGGCGGACAGGCCCGACAGGGCCAAGGTCGCCTCCTCCAGCATCTCGGCGACGCCGCGCCCGGCCTGGGCGCACAGCGCCTCGATCGAGGCGCGCTCGTTCTCGCCGACATCGCCGAGCTGCATCAGCCCGTGCACGAACAGGCGCAGCCCCGCATCGGTCGGCAGCCGCCCGGCCGAGGTGTGCGGCGCGTAAAGCAGCCCGGCCTCCTCGAGATCCGCCATGACGTTGCGGATCGTGGCCGGCGACAGCGACATGCCGAGCCGGCGCGACAGGGTGCGGCTGCCCACCGGCTCTCCGGACTGGACATAGGCGTCGACGATCAGGCGGAAGATCTCCCGCGACCGCTCGTCGAGGTCCCGGAACGCCTGGCCGCCGGGCCGGATCGTGAAATCGCTCATAACTGTCATGGCCGTCGCCACGCTATGTAGGGACCATCGGCCCCGAATCAACGTCTCCCGGGCTTTACGGACCGGGGCGGCGAGGATAGCGTGCGGGCCTTTCGCCGAGAACAGAAAGTCCCCTCATGCGACCGTCCGGACGCGCCTTCGACGCCCTGCGCGCCATCCGCCTCGAGACCGACGTCAACAAATATGCCGAGGGCTCGTGCCTGGCGAAGTTCGGCGACACCCATGTGCTGTGCACCGCCTCGGTCGAGGACCGGGTGCCGTCCTGGCTGAAGGGCGGCGGCAAGGGCTGGGTGACGGCGGAGTACGGCATGCTGCCGCGCGCCACCGACCAGCGCACCGACCGCGAGGCCGCCCGCGGCAAGCAGAGCGGCCGGACCCAGGAGATCCAGCGCCTGATCGGCCGGTCGCTGCGCGCCGTCACCGACCTGAAGGCATTGGGCGAGATCCAGATCAAGGTCGATTGCGACGTGCTGCAGGCCGATGGCGGCACCCGCACCGCCGCGATCACCGGCGGCTATGTCGCGCTGGTGCTGGCGCTGCGCCATCTGGTGCAGATCCGCAAGCTGAAGGCGCTGCCGCTGACCGACAGCGTCGCCGCCATCTCCTGCGGCCTCGTCCAGGGCCAGGCGGTGCTGGACCTCGACTATGCCGAGGATTCGACCGCCCAGGCCGACGCCAACTTCGTCATCACCGGCAAGGGCGGTCTGGTCGAGGTGCAGGCGACGGCGGAGCAGACCCCCTTCTCCCGGGCCGAGTTCGAGGCGCTGCTGGTGCTGGCCGAGCAGGGCACGGCCGAGCTGGCGGCGATCCAGAAGGCGGCGCTGGGCGAGGGCTGAGCCGGACCCTTTTCGAGCGCTCATTCCGCTCGAAAAAAATCGTCATGGCGAGGCGTGCAGCGCCCCCTTGAGTTTAGAAGGGGCCATCCAGGGGCCGGTGCCGCCGGATGGCCACGCCTCTTCGGGGGCTCGCCATGACGATGAGGAATAGAAGTTCCGACCAGTGCAAGCCGGACAAATGCGGCGGCCCGACCCTTGAGCCGAAGCGGAGGCTGTGAAATCCTGCGCCGCCACCACGCGGGAGAGGGTGATGCTCGGCCTCCTGGCGCTGCTCGCCGCCGTCCTGATACCGGGCCTGCCGCAGATCGGCGACGGCGCGGCTGGGGCTTTCCGGACCTTCGCCGCCCTGCCCGACGCCGAGAAGCTGATCGACTACGCGCCCGATAGCGGCGGCCCGGTCCTGTACCGGCTGCCCGGCAATGTCTGCTTCCTGCGCCTGGGACGGCAGGCCGGCCAGACCGAGTGGATCCGGCGCGGCGACCAGGGCCGGATCGAGATCATCGTCTCCGCCCCCGGCCTGGCGTCTGCGCGCCACCGGTTCGATCCCGACGGGACAGCCGAGCTGCGGCTCGGGGACCGGGCCGTCGCGGTTCCGGTCGCCTCGCCGGGCCTGCCGACCTGGCGTTTCACGTTGGAGGACACGCCGGCGCTGCAGGAAGCTCTCGACGCCGAGGAGGCGACGCTGCGCTTCACCGCGATCCGCGGCGGCAAGGCGGTGCCGGACGAGACGCTGAGCATCGACGCCACCGGCCTGGCCGAGGGCCTCGGCGGGCTCGACTCCTGCGCCATGGGCGCCGAGCTGCCGGGCGTGGTCGGGCCGTAGGCGCCGCGCCGTCAGCGCGGACCGGGATCGGCGCGGCGGAATGCTCCGGATGCAGGCGGATGTCCGCGACGGCCGGAGAGATGATAGCGCGGAGGCTGGAAATGCGCCTCGGCGGTACGCGGTCCGGGGAAATGCAGGTCGGCCAGGTCCCGCCGGACGAAGAACGCGTTCACGCCCATGAGATCGCATCCGACCAGCGCCATGTTCTTGGCGTGCCCGATCCGCTCCAGCGACTTCAGGGACGCTCCGAAATAATTCGAGCCATCCCATGTCGATCCCGGATCGTAGGCCACCTCGAACTCCACCTCGGGCGGGAAGCTCGCATTGTACTCGACGCACGCCACCCGGGCGGGGATCGGCAGGGCCCGCCATACATGGGAGGTGTTCATGTCGATATCGACGGACAGAAGATCGATGTCCTCTTCGCCGGTCCCGATCCGGGCGGCGATGTCGGCAGCATTCTCCGCGGTGATCACGTCTTCAATCAGCAGCAGGTCGCCGGAGGCGATCTCCCGGGAGAATCGCTGCCGGATCGCAGCCACCGACGGCGGATGGCATTCGATCCAGGCCCCCCTCCAGCCCAGGGCGAGAAGGAGACGCGTGGTGTTCTCGCTGCCGTCTCCGACGCCGATCTCAAGGAACCGCCGATCCGTGGTGCCGATGCGGCCGAAAATCTCCGCCAGGATGGCGTCCTCGTGGTTCTGCGAGAAAACACCGGTGACGTGGCCAGTCAGCAGGCGATCCGTCGGCTGGACCGATGCGACCGTCTCCATCGCATGTTGACGCAGGACATGGGTCAGATCGGAAAGGGCCGAGGTCATCGCCTCCCACTGCTCCGGCCGGCTCGCCCGAGTGTTTGCCGCCAACTCCCGAACCGCGCTTTCAAGGCGCTCGAGACGGGCGCCAGCGTCCTTCAGATAGCCCTTCTTGGCAAAATGCTCGGCCATGCCGATGGCCATCGCGCGGCCGAGATACTTGAACGCGCCTCGAAACATCTCCCCCCCCCCGCATCGTCGAGTTCGAACCGCATCAATAGCGGGGCATAGACAGCAATCCCTGTGGGGTCAATCCGGACCGGCCCGGTGCGATGCCGCGCTCGCGGGACATGCCCGCGCCTTCGGGACTCCGGCGTCCGCAGTTGCGGTCCGGGTGCAGTGGGCGGATCATTCCGGGATCCGAGCCGTCCCCGTGAGGCCATCTTGATCGAAGCCATCTGCCATTGCGGCGCGGTCCGGCTGCAGGTCGCGGAGCGGCCGCAGCGGCTGACCTCCTGCAACTGCTCGATCTGCCGCCGCCTCGGCGCGCTGTGGGCCTATTACCCGCGCGACCAGCTGACCATCGTGCAGGGCGCCGGCACCACCGTGCCCTATATCCAGGGCGACCGCACCCTGGCGCTCCACCACTGCCCGACCTGCGGCTGCACCACCCATTGGGAAGGGCTGCCGGCCGGGGATCCCGCGCGGGTCGCCGTCAACGCCCGGCTGATGGATCCGGCCGATATCGCCGACGTGCCGGTGCGCCGCTTCGACGGGGCAGACACCTGGACTTATCTGGACTGAGCCCCCGCGCCATAAGCGGCGGCCGTGGCTTCGACCCGATGCTTCAGCCCGGAGCGCAGGCCGAGGGCGAAGGCGGTCTCGGCCATCAGGAACATCGGGCCGATCAGCAGCTGGAACAGGTTCGACAGGAAGGCCGGCTTCTTGCCCTCATAGGCATGGCCGAGCAGCTGCAGGGCCCAGCCGCCGACGAACAGGGTGGCGGCCACCACCCAGGTGACCCGGGCCGAGCCGCCGTCGACCACGGCATGGGCGACGATCAGCCCGGGGATCACCACCACCGCCATGGCCAGGCCGAGCCCGAGATCGAGCGCGATCCACAGCAGCCAGACCAGCAGGGCGACGGGCTCGGCCAGCGTCACCGGCCAGCCGCCGACAGTGCCGAGCGGCACCGTGGCCAGCGCGATCAGCACCGCCAGGATGATCGCCGGGATGCCGAAGAAATGGGTCAGCCGGTTGCGCCCGTCGCGGTGGAAGCTGGTGTACATCGCCATCTGGCGATCGAAGAGACCGGAGAACATGCGCGATCCTCCCGGCCGGGAGGATAGGCCCAGGGCGGGATTCGCGCGAGACGCAGGGTGCCGGCGGGTGGGCCGGAGCCGCCCCCTCACCCGAAATCGCTGACACGATTTCGACCTCTCCCCGAGGAGAGGTGAAACGCCCCTCTCCTCGGGGAGAGGGAGGGGATGCGGACGGTGCCGTCGAGCAGTCCGGAGGTCCGGCTCAATCCTGCAGCGCCAGCAGCAGGCTCGACGTGTCGACCCGGCCGCCGGCCTTGGCCTGGACCGCGGCGTAGAACTGGTCGACCAGCGCCGTCACCGGCAGCCGGGCTCCGTTGTGCCGCGCCTCCTGGAAGCAGATGCCGAGATCCTTGCGCATCCAGTCGATGGCGAAGCCGAAGTCGAACTTGCCCTGCAGCATGGTGCGGCCGCGATTCTCCATCTGCCAGCTCTGCGCCGCGCCCTTGGAGATGACGTCGAGCACCAGGTTGCCGTCGAGCCCGGCCTTCTGGGCGAAGTTCAGCCCCTCGGCCAGGGCCTGGACCAGCCCGGCGATGCAGATCTGGTTGACCATCTTGGTCAGCTGGCCGGCGCCGGCCGGGCCCATCAGGGTGCAGGCGCGGGCATAGGCGTCGATCACCGGCTTGGCGATGGCGAAGACCGGCTCGCGCCCGCCGCACATCACCGTCAGCACGCCGTTCTCGGCCCCGGCCTGGCCGCCGGAGACCGGCGCGTCGAGGAAGCCGAAGCCGAGCTTGTCGGCCTCTGCCTCCAGCTCCCGGGCCAGATCGGCCGAGGCGGTGGTGTGGTCGACCAGGATGGCGCTGCCGGACATGCCGGCGAAGGCGCCGTCCGGCCCCTTGGCCACGGCGCGGACATCGTCGTCGTTGCCGACGCACATGAACACGATCTCGGCGTCCTTCGCCGCCTCGGCCGGGGTCGGGGCCCATTGGCCGCCGTGACGCTCGGCCCAGGCCTCGGCCTTCTCCGCGGTGCGGTTGAAGACGGTGACCTCGTGCCCCGCCTTGACCAGATGCCCCGCCATCGGCGCACCCATCACGCCCATGCCCAGGAATGCGACCTTCATCGTCCTTGCCCCACCCGTCATGCGTTGGAGGCGACACAGTGCACCAACCGCCGCCTTTGATTCCAGCGTCCGGCGCGCGTATCTGATGCCCATCATGACGAGCCGACACCTTCCCGCCCGCCGCTTCGCCGGCGACCGCCTGGTCATCGCCAGCCACAACAAGGGCAAGATCCCCGAGATCGCGGCCCTGCTGCAGGGCCGCGTGCCGCGCCTGACCTCCGCCGCCGAGCAAGGCGTGCCGGAGCCGGAGGAGACCGGCGACAGCTTCATCGCCAATGCCGAGCTGAAGGCCCGCTTCGTCGCCGCGGCGACCGGCCTGCCGACGCTGGCCGACGACAGCGGCATCGCCGTCTCCGGCCTCGGCGGCGCGCCCGGCATCTACTCCGCCCGCTGGGCCGAGACGCCCGACGGGACCGGCCGCGACTTCGGCCATGCCATGGAGCAGGTGCGCCTGCGCCTGGGCGACAATCCGGACCGCACCGCCCGCTTCGTCTGCGCCCTGTCGCTGTGCTGGCCGGACGGCCATTGCGAGACGGTGGAGGGCGAGATCCGCGGCACGCTGGTCTGGCCGGGGCGCGGGACCAAGGGCTTCGGCTACGACCCGATCTTCGTGCCGGACGGCCACGGCCGCACCTTCGGCGAGATGGATCCCGCCGAGAAACACGCCATGAGCCACCGCGCCGACGCCTTCCGCAAGCTGGTGGCCCGGTGCTTCGAGGGCGGATGAACAGCGCAGCATCTCACCCCCCGACCCATTTGAGTCCCCCCTCCCCGCGAGGGGAGGGGGGATGTGAAAAGGGGTGCCGGCCATGACCGCCCCCGGCTTCGCCCTCTATGTCCATTGGCCGTTCTGCAAATCGAAATGCCCCTATTGCGACTTCAACTCGCATGTCCGGGAGCAGGTGGAGCATGAGCGCTGGCGCCGGGCGCTGGTGACGGAGCTGGACCATTTCGCCGACCTGACTCCGGGGCGGACCTTGACCTCGATCTTCTTCGGCGGCGGCACCCCGTCCCTGATGCAGCCGGCGACGGCAGCGGCAGTGATCGACCGTGCGGCTGAGCGCTGGGGCCTGGCGCCGGACGCGGAGGTCACGCTGGAGGCGAACCCGACCTCGGTCGAATCCCACCTCTTCGCCGGCTTCCGCGCTGCCGGGGTGAACCGGGTGTCGCTCGGCGTCCAGGCGCTGGACGAGGCGTCGCTGCGTTTCCTCGGCCGCACCCATTCGGTCGAGGAGGCGCTGACCGCCGTCGGCCTGGCGGCCCGGCATTTCGACCGCTTCTCCTTCGACCTGATCTACGCCCGGCCGGGCCAGACCGTGGCCGGCTGGACGGCGGAGCTGCGCCGGGCGCTGGACCACGCCGTCGGCCACATCTCCGCCTATCAGCTGACGATCGAGCAGGGCACCCGTTTCCACACCCTCTATGCCCGCGGCGAGCTGGTGCTGCCGGACGAGGACACCCAGGCGGCGCTGTACGAGGCCACGGCCGAGGTGCTGGGCGCCGCCGGCCTGCCCGGCTACGAGATCTCGAACCACGCCCGGCCGGGCGAGGAATCGCGGCACAACCTGACCTATTGGCGCTATGGCGACTATGTCGGCATCGGCCCCGGCGCGCATGGAAGGCTGACGCTGAACGACGGCAAATGGGCCACCCGCACCCATCGGGCGCCGGAGGTGTGGCTGGAGCGGGTGGAGGCGGCCGGCCACGCCGAGCACGGGCGCGAGCCGGTGCCGCCCGAGGCCCGGCGCGACGAGATGCTGATGATGGGGCTGCGCCTGGCCGAGGGCGTGGCGAAATCCCGCATCGCCGACGAATCCGGCCTGCCCTTCGATCAAGCTATAGACCGCCGCAAGCTGGACCGCCTGGTCGCCGGCGGCTTCCTGGCCGAGGACGAGACCCGCCTCGTCGCCACCCCGGGCGGCCGCCAGCGCCTGGACGCGGTGCTGGCGGCGCTGCTGGGGTGAGAAGATCTCAGCCCTGCTTCGTCACGGTGAAATGCGTGGCGGCGGCGGTGGCGACGCGCTCGCCGATGCCATAGCCCAGGGCGGGCAGGTCGATCCCGGCGAACAGGGCCTCGCCGCTGCCCAGCAGGATCGGCGAGACGACCAGATGCATCTCGTCGATCAGCCGCTGGCGCAGATATTGCCGGACCGTGGCGACGCCGCCGCCGACCCGCACATCCTTGCCGCCCGCGGCGTCCCTCGCGCGCTCCAGCGCCGCCTCGATGCCGTCGGTGACGAAATGGAAGGTCGTGCCACCGTCCATCTCCAGCGAGGGCCGGGCATGGTGGGTCAGGACGAAGACCGGCACGTGATAGGGCGGATTGTCGCCCCACCAGCCCTTCCAGCTGTGGTCCGGCCAGGGGCCGCGCACCGGCCCGAACATGTTCCGGCCCAGGATCCACGCCCCGACATTCTCGAAGCTGCGGGCGGCGAAATCCTCGTCGACCCCGGTCTCGCCGCCCTCCTGGCCGGACATGGCCCGGAAGGTGCGGGTGGGGAAGAACCATTCGTGCAGCGCCTCGCCGCCCTTGCCGAGCGGGTCGTCGCAGCTCTGCGCCGGCCCCGCGCCGTAACCGTCCAGGGAGATGGAGAAGGCGCGGACAACGAGCTTGGACATGGTGCGTTTCCTTCCCGATGAGGTCGATTCTGATTTCATATTTTAACTAGTTATATTTTGCAATCAGTTTCTGCGGGGCCGGCTCCCGGGCTATCCTCTCGGTCAAAACCACCGGGGAGGCAGCGCCATGGCGTCGGTCCGTTACATCGTCCACGACGTGGGCCAGGCGGTCGCGTTCTACACACAGCATCTGGGCTTCCGGCTGCAGCAGCAGTTCGGGCCGGCCATGGCGATCCTGGAGCGGGACGGGCTGATCCTCTGGACCGCGGGTCCCGGCGCCTCGGCCAGCCGGCCGATGCCGGACGGCCGGGTGCCCGAGCCCGGCGGTTGGAACCGATTCGTGCTGCAGGTCGACGACCTCGAGGCCCTGGTCGCCTCGCTGCGGCAGAACGGCGTCCGGTTCCGCAACGACATCGTGACCGGCCCCGGCGGCAGGCAGATCCTGTGCGAGGATCCATCCGGCAACGTGGTCGAGCTGTTCCAGCCGGCCTGAGCCTGCACCCGACCGGGTGGACACCCGCCCTCCGGCGCGGCATGGTCGCGCTCTGTTCCGCCCGAGGCCAGCCCATGAAGACCTATTACCTGATCGACGGCTCCGGCTACATCTTCCGCGCCTTCCACGCGCTGCCGATGATGATGCGCAAGTCGGACGGGCTGCCGGTGAACGCCGTCTACGGCTTCACCAACATGCTGATCCGCCTCTTGGCCGATCTCGACGCCGACCATCTGGCGGTGATCTACGACGCCAAGGGCACCAACTACCGCAACGATATCTATCCGGACTACAAGGCCAACCGCTCCGAGCCGCCGGAGGAGCTGGTGCCGCAGTTCCCGCTGATCCGCGCCACCAGCGAGGCCTTCAACCTGCCGGGCATCGAGGTCGAGGGCTTCGAGGCCGACGACATCATCGCGACCTATTGCCGGATGGCGAAGGAGGAAGGCTCCCGCGTCGTCATCGTCTCCTCCGACAAGGACCTGATGCAGCTGGTCGGCGACGGCGTCAGCATGCTGGATCCGATCAAGAACCGGCCGATCGATGCGGCCGAGGTGATGGAGAAGTTCGGCGTCGCGCCGGAGAAGGTGGTCGATGTGCAGGCCCTGGCCGGCGACAGCGTCGACAACGTGCCCGGCGTGCCGGGAATCGGCGTCAAGACCGCGGCGCAGCTGATCACCGAGTTCGGCGACCTCGACACCCTGCTGGCCCGGGCCGGCGAGATCAAGCAGCCGAAGCGGCGCGAGGCCCTGATCGAATTCGCCGAGCAGGCGCGGATCAGCCGCGAGCTGGTGAAGCTGCGCAGCGACGCGCCGGTGCCGGTCGGCCTGGACGGCATCGTGGTGCGGCCGCCGAACCGGCAGAAGCTGATCGGCTTCCTGGAGGAGATGGAGTTCCGCTCGACCATCACCCGGGTCGAGGCCTCCTTCGAGAAGCTGGGCACCACGGCCGACGGCGAGCCGGACCTGACCGCCCCGGGCAAGCCGGAGGCGATCGCCCAGGACTACGAGCTGGTGCAGGACGCGGCGGCGCTGCAGCGCTGGGCGGATGCGGCGGTCGAGGCCGGGGTGCTGGCGATCGACACCGAGACCAATTCGCTGGACGCCGAGGGGGCGATGCTGTGCGGCATCTCGCTGGCGGTCGCCCCCGGCAAGGCTTGCTACATCCCGATCGGCCATGTGCCCCCTGGCGGCGACGGGCTGAACCTCGAGGGCGAGCCGCTGAGGCAGATCCCGATCGAAGAGGTCCGCCGCATCCTGGGCCCGGTGCTGACCGACCCGTCGGTGCTGAAGGTCGGGCACAACCTGAAATACGACGACCACGTCCTGAGCCGTCCCGACATCGGCATGCCGATCACGCCGTGGGATGACACCATGCTGATTTCCTACACCCTCGACGGCGGGGCGCATGGCCACGGCATGGACGAGCTGTCGGAGCTGCATCTGCAGCATCGCACCATTCCCTATTCCTCGGTCTGCGGCACCGGCAAGAACGCCATCACCTTCGACAAGGTGCCGCTGGACAAGGCCCTGGCCTACGCCGCCGAGGACGCCGACATCACGCTGCGCCTGCACACGCTGCTGAAGCCGCGGCTGGTGGCGGAGCGGATGACGACGGTCTACGAGACCATCGAGCGGCCGCTGGTCGGCGTCATCTCCGACATGGAGATGGCGGGGATCAAGGTCGACCGCGCCGCGCTGGCCCGGCTGTCGATGGAGTTCGCCGAGCGCATGGCGGCGCTGGAGGCGGAGATCTACATCTCCGCCAAGGGGCCGTTCAATGTCGGCAGCCCGAAGCAGCTGGGCGACGTGCTGTTCGAGCGGCTGGGCATCCCCGGCGGCAAGAAGAGCAGCAAGACCGGCGCCTATTCGACCGATTCGAGCGTGCTGGAGATGCTGGCGGCGCAGGGCCATGTGATCGCGACCCAGATCCTGGAATGGCGCCAGCTGGCCAAGCTGAAGGGCACCTACACCGACGCGCTGCAGACCCAGATCAACCCGCGGACCGGGCGGGTCCACACCTCCTTCTCCCTGGCCGCGACCAACACCGGGCGGCTGTCCTCGAACGAGCCGAACCTGCAGAACATCCCGATCCGCACCGAGGAAGGGCGCAAGATCCGCTACGCCTTCGTGGCGGAGGAAGGGCACAAGCTGGTCTCGGTCGACTACAGCCAGATCGAGCTGCGCCTGGTGGCGCAGATCGCCAACGTGTCCCTGCTGAAGCAGGCCTTCCAGGACGGCACCGACATCCACGCCATGACCGCGAGCCAGGTGTTCGGCGTGCCGCTCTTGGAGATGACGGGGGAGATCCGGCGCAAGGCCAAGGCGATCAATTTCGGCATCATCTACGGCATCTCCGGCTTCGGCCTGGCGGCGCAGCTGGGCATCCCGCAAGCCGAGGCCACCGCCTTCATCCGCGCCTATCTCGACCGGCTGCCGGAGCTGAAGGCCTGGATGGACGAGACCAAGCGCGCGGCGCGCGAGCGCGGCTGGGTCGAGACCCTGTTCGGCCGCAAATGCCACGTGCCCGGGATCAAGGACCCGAACCCGGCCCGCCGCGCCTTCGCCGAGCGCCAGGCGATCAACGCCCCGATCCAGGGCACCGCCGCCGACATCATCAAGCGCGCCATGGGCCGGCTGCCGCGCGCCCTGGCGGCGGAGGGGCTGCGCGCCCGCATGCTGCTGCAGGTGCATGACGAGCTGCTGTTCGAGGCGCCGGAGGCGGAGGCCCAGCGCACCGCCGAGGTGGCGCAGCAGGTGATGCAGTCGGCCGCCTTCCTGGACGTGCCGCTGATCGCCGAGGCCGGCATCGGCCGCAGCTGGGCCGAGGCGCATTAATTGGTCGGTGACGGTCATCGCCTCATCGTCATGGCGAGCCGGCGAAGCCGGCGTGGCCATCCAGCGGCACCGGCCCCTGGATGGCCACGCCCCTGCGGGGCTCGCCATGACGGGTTTTCTTTGGGAAGGCGCTCTATTCCAATGACGCCCCATCCATCTTCACCTCGCGGTTGAGGAGCCGGACCATGGCCGAGACCATCGACTTCGCCGGCCGGACGGTGTTCGTCGCCGGCGGCACCAGCGGCATCAATTTCGGCATCGCCCTCGGCTTTGCCCGGGCCGGGGCCCGCGTCGCGGTGATGAGCCGCAGCCCCGAGAAGGTCGAGGCGGCGGTGGCGCAGCTGCGCGAGGAAGGGGCCGAGGCCATGGGCCGGGCCGCCGATGTGCGCGACTACGCCGCCACCGAGGCGGCGCTGCAGGCGGCGCACGACGCCTATGGCGATTTCGACGTGCTGGTCTCCGGCGCCGCCGGCAACTTCCCGGCCACGGCGCTGGGCATGTCGGCGAACGGCTTCAAGTCGGTGGTCGATATCGACCTGCTGGGCAGCTTCAACGTGCTGCGGGCGGCGCATCCCTTCCTGCGCAAGCCGGGCGCCTCGGTGATCAACATCTCCGCCCCGCAGGCGGCGGCGCCGATGGCGATGCAGGCCCATGTCTGCGCCGCCAAGGCCGGCGTCGACATGCTGACCCGGGTGCTGGCGATGGAATGGGGCCGCGACGGCATCCGCATCAACTCGATCATCCCCGGGCCGATCGACGACACCGAGGGCATGGCCCGGCTGGCGCCGACGCCGCAGGCCCGCGCGCTGGTCCAGCGCAGCGTGCCGCTGGGCCGGATGGGCACGGCCGAGGACATCGCCGCCGCCTGCCGCCTCTTGTCCTCGCCGCTGGCCGCCTTCATCACCGGCGCGGTGCTGCCGGTCGACGGCGGCTGGTCGCTGGGCGGCGCCGCCGCCTCGATGGGCCTGATCGCCGAGCAGGCCATGGCCGCCGCGGCCAAGGCGAGGGGATAGGATCTTCCCCGCGGCCCCGGAGCGTGACACCGTGTTGCGCTTCGGTTCGGAGGAGGCCGCCCATGACCGTCGAGGTCTATATCGCCTATATCGCCGCCTGCATCCTGGTCGCGATCATCCCGGGGCCGTCGGTGACGCTGATCGTCGCCAACAGCCTGACCCACGGCACCCGCGCCGGCCTTCTCAACATCCTCGGCGGCCAGATCGGCCTGGTCGTGATGCTCGGTGTCCTGACCCTGGGCCTGGCCGCGGTGGTGGAGGCGATGGGCCACTGGTTCGACTGGCTGCGCCTGGCCGGCGCCGCCTATCTGGTGTGGATCGGCTGGAAGCTGCTGCGCGCCCCGGACGCGCTGGCCGAGTCCGGCGCCCTGCGCCCGCCGCGCGGCGGCTTCGTGCTGCAGGGCCTGCTGGTGGCGCTGAGCAACCCGAAGATGCTGCTGTTCTTCGGCGCCTTCATCCCGCAATTCGTGCAGCCCGGCGGCGACCAGTCCAGCCAGGTGCTGCTGCTGGGCGCCACCGCCCTGGTCGTCGCGGCGCTGTCGGACGGGATGTACGCCCTGCTGACCGGCCGTGCCGGCACCATGCTGTCGCGCCGGCACGTCCGGCTGGTGTCGCGCACCGGCGGCGTCTGCCTGATCGGCGGCGGGGTCTGGCTCGCCTTCGCCCGGGCCCGGTGAGGAACCGCGGCACCGGCACGGCCGCCGTCTGACGGCCATGCCGGTGCGCGTCGCTCACGAGGACGACTTCAACTGGTCGGTATCGAACGGCAAGCTGCGCAGGCGCTTGCCGGTCGCGGCGAAGATCGCGTTCGCCACCGCCGGGGCGACGGCGGCGGTCGCGGTCTCGCCGATCCCGCCGGGGGCCTCGGCGCTCTTGACCAGATGGGTCTCGACCACCGGCACCTCGTCGATCCGCATCGGCAGGTAGGTGTCGAAATTGCCCTGCTCCACCCGCCCGTTGGCGAAGGTGATGGCGCCATGCAGCGCCGCGGTCAGGCCGAAGATCGCGCCGCCCTGGACCTGCGCCTCGATCGTGTCCGGGTTCACCGTCAGGCCGCAATCCACGGCGCAGACGAGCCGGTGGACCTTGATCGATCCGTCGCCGGCCACCTCGACCTCCGCCACCATCGAGACATAGCTGCCGAAGGCGAACTGCACCATGACGCCGCGGCCGTGCCCCTGCGGCATCGGCTGGCCCCAGCCCGCCTTCTCCGCCGCCAGCGTCAGCACGCCGAGGGCCCGCGGGTTGTGGCCGAGCAGCGCCTTGCGATAGGCGACCGGGTCCTGCTTGGCCGCCGCCGCCAGCTCGTCGATGAAGCTCTCGACCACGAAGACGTTGTGGGTCGGCCCGACGCCGCGCCACCAGGAGGTCGGCACGCCCTGCGGCTCGACCCGGACGTACTCGACCCGGATCGCCGGGAAGGCGTAGGGCGGCTCGGCCGCGGCATCGACCGCGTCCGGGTCGATCCCGTTCTGGAATCCGGGCGGGAAGTATCGCGCCATGATCGAGGAGCCGGCGATGCGGTGGGTCCAGGCCACCGGCTTGCCCTGCGCGTCCAGCCCGGCCGCGAACCGGTCGTAGTAGTACGGCCGGTACATGTCGTGCTGGATGTCCTCCTCCCGGCTCCACACCACCTTCACCGGGCCATCGACCTGCTGCGCCACCTTGACCGCATGGGCGATGCCGTCGACTTCGAGCCGCCGGCCGAAGCCGCCCCCGAGCAGGTGGTTGTGGACCTGCACCTTCTCCTTCGGCAGACCGGTGATCTGGGCGGCGACGCCCTGGGCCATGGTCGGCACCTGGGTGCCGACCCAGATCTCGCAGCCGTCCTTCCGCACATGGACCGTGCAGTTCATCGGCTCCATGGTCGCATGGGCCAGGAACGGCACCTGGTAGATCGCCTCCAGCCGCTGCGCCGCGCCGGCCAGCGCCTTTTCCGTGTCGCCCTCGTTGCGGGCCACGGCGCCTGGCTTCTTCGACTCCTCCTCGAGCTGGCGGATGATGTCGGCGCTGCTGACGCTGGCATTCGGGCCGTCGTCCCACTGCACCGCCGCCGCCTCCAGCCCCTTCTTGGCGGCGCCCATATGGTCGGCGACCACGGCCACCGCCGCGTCGGTCTTCACCACCTGGCGCACGCCCTTGACCGCCATCGCCGCCGCCTCGTCCACGGTCTTCGGCTTGCCGCCGGTGACCGGCGAGATCGCGATCGCCGCCACCTTCATGCCCGGCAGCTTCACGTCGATGCCGAATTCGGCCTTGCCGTTCACCTTGTCCGGCGAGTCGATCCGCTTGGCCGGGGTGCCCAGCAGGGTGAAGTCCTTCGGGTCCTTCAGCGCCACGGTCTTCGGATCCGGCACCGGCAGGGTCGCGGCCAGATCGACCAGCTCGCCATAGCTCAGGCTGCGCTTGCCGTCGGTCACCGCGCCGCGCTCGGCCTTCAGGGTCTTCGGATCGACGTTCCACTGCTGGGCGGCGGCCGCGATCAGCAGGGTGCGGGCGACCGCGCCGGCCTGGCGCAGCGGCGGCCAGAAGGCGCGGATCGAGGTCGAGCCGCCGGTCGCCTGGCTGCCCAGCAGCGCGTTGCCGTAGAGCGCATCGTCCGGCGGCGAATGCTCGAGCCGGACCTGGTCGAGGCCGACCTCCAGCTCCTCGGCCAGCAGCATGGCCTCGGCGGTGTAGATGCCCTGCCCCATCTCCGCCGACGGCATCACCAGCGTGACCAGCCCCTGGGGGTCGATGCGGATGAAGGCGTTCGGGGCGAAGCGGTGCGAGACCTGGGTCTCTGCCCAGGCCGGGCGCAGGGCCGGCGGCAGGGCGACGGTGAGGGCCAGGCCGCCGCCGACGGCGGCGCCGACCTTGAGGAAGCCGCGGCGGTCGAGGGTCTGCGAACCATCAGGCATGGTCTGTTCCTCCCTCAGGCCGCGGCCTTGTGGATCGCGGCGCGGATCCGGTGATAGGTGCCGCAGCGGCAGACATTGCCGGACATGGCGGCGTCGATATCGGCATCGGTCGGCTTCGGCGTCTGCGCCAGCAGCGCCGCCGCCGACATGATCTGGCCGGACTGGCAGTAGCCGCACTGCACCACCTCGAGCTCCAGCCAGGCCTGCTGCAGCGCCTGGCCCTGCGGTGTCTCGCCGATCGCCTCGATGGTGGTGATCGCGCTGTCGCCGACGCTGTCGACCGGGGTCTGGCAGGAGCGGACGGCCTGGCCGTCGACATGCACGGTGCAGGCACCGCACAGGGCCAGGCCGCAACCGAACTTGGTGCCGGTCATGCCGAGCACGTCGCGCAGCACCCACAGCAGCGGGGTGTCGCCGTCGATATCGACCTCATGGGCCGTGCCGTTGATCTTCAGGGAGAAAGCCATGGCTGCCTCTCGGTGGCTGGGGCTGACGGAACGCCGGCCGACCGCGCCGATCGGCTGCGTTCATCGATAGGATCTGCGAACATTGCGAAGCCCGGCCGCAGGTCCGCCGGCCGGCAATAGGCCCGGCGTCACGGCCGACTCCCGATTCTGTCCAGAGCTTAGGACGAAATGCGACGGAAGCGCAGCGAAACATCGCGTCCCGCCGCCATTGAAGACGGCCGATCGCCGCACATGTCATCAGCATGAGCCCACTGATCCGCCTGGCGCTGGCCGCCAGCCTCGCCGTCGCGGCCGCGCCCGCGGCGACGGCGCAATGCATCGTCGATCCGACCCAGATCGGCAGCCCCTGCAGGGGCGGCATCGGTTCGCCGCCGGCCGTTGGGGGCCGCCCCCCGCCGCTGCAGATCACCCCGCCGGGGCAGCTCAGGCCGCCGCAGCTGGCGCCGTTCCGGCCACAGCCGGTCCCTGCGCCCCGCCAGCCGGAGAGCCTGAGCCGCAAGGTGCCGAACACGCCGCTGCTGCCTGCGCCGTCGGTCGGCGCGGCCTATCGCTGCGTCACGATGTACGGCAGCTGCCCGATTCCGGGCGGCGCCATCCCGAGCACTGCCTGCACCTGCGAAGGCGGCACCACCGGCACTGCCCGCTGAGGACCGCCGAATGCGCATCGCGCTGGTGCTGAACGGCGCCGCGGGCGCGCTTCTCGGCCGCCCTCCCGCGGCGATCGCGGCCCGGCTCGAACAGCTCCTGTCCGAGGCCGGGGCCGAGCCGCTGGTGGCGGTGGCCGAGGGCATCGAGCTGTGCCGGACGCTGGACGCCGCCATCGCCTCCGACGCCGAGGCGATCCTGGTCGGCGGGGGCGACGGCACCATCATCGCCGCGGCCGAGCGTCTGCTGCCGGAGAACCGGGCCGGCGCCGCCCGGCCGCTCGGCATCGTGCCGTTCGGCACCGCCAACCTGCTGGCCCGCGATCTCGGCATCCCGCTGGCGCCGGAGGCCGCGGTCACGGCCCTTCTGGCCGGCACGACGCGGCGGATCGATGTCGGCCTGGTCAACGATCGGATTTTCCTGAACAGCTCGCTGCCCGGCATCGCGCCGCGCATGGTGCTGCAGCGCGAGCGGATGCGGCACGATCCGGGACCGATGAAATGGCTGCGGCTGGTGCGCGCCTTCTTCCGCGCCTACGACCGCGGGCCGCGGCTGCATGTGGTGCTGCAGGCCGACGGGCGGCCGTTGAGGCTGATCACCCGCACCCTCGCCGTCACCAACAACCCGCTGGCCGAAGGCTTCGCCGCGATCCACAGCCGCACCGCGCTGGACGGCGGCACGCTCGGCATCTATGCCGCGCGGCTCGGCCGCCGGCTCGACCTGTGGCGCCTGATCGCCCGCATCGTCGCCGGCACCTGGCAGCAGGACCCGGCGGCGGCGGCGCTGCGGGCGCGCCGGGTGATCGTGATCTCACGCCGCGCGCGGCTATGGGTCGCCAATGACGGCGAGAACCATCTCTTGGCGACGCCGCTGCGCTATCGCATCCTGCCGCAGGCGCTGACCGTGCTGGTGCCGCGCGCCGACCCGACAGGCCCGTTTGAAGAGTGAAGAGCGTCGCCCACATCTCCGACCTGCATTTCGGCCGCACCGAGCCGGCTCTGGTCGAGGCCCTGCTGGCCGAGCTGAAGGCGCTTGCCCCCTCGGTCATCGCCGTCTCCGGCGACCTGACCCAGGACGCCCACAGCGCCGAATTCGCGGCCGCGCGGGATTTCTTGGATCGTCTGCCGGCCCCCTACATTGTCGTCCCTGGCAACCACGACATCCCGCGGCACAACCTGCTGTCGCGCTTCACCAAGCCGTTCTCGCGCTATCGCCGCTACATCACTCCCGACACCGCCCCGCTCCTGGTCGAGGACGGGATCGTGCTGATCGGCGTCAACACCGCCCGGCGGCTGGTGGCGCATTGGAACTGGTCGCACGGCTCGATCAGCTTCGAGCAGATCGAACGGGTGCGGGATACGCTGCGCGCCCTGCCCCGCAGCATGCTGAAGGTGGTGGTGGCGCACCACCCCTTCCTGCCGCCGCCCGACGCCCCGGAGACGAAGCTGATCGCGCGCGCCGAGACGGCGCTGCGTTTCTTCGCCACCGCCGGGGTCGACCTGATCCTGACCGGCCACCTGCACCGGGCTTTCTACGGTGAGGTCACCACCCATCACGGCCGGGTGCGGCGGCCGATCCTGGTGGCGCAGGCGGCGACCGCGACCTCGAGCCGGCGGCGCAACGAGCCGAATGCCTACAACCGCATCCTGATCGACGGCAACCGCCTGACGCTGGAGCCGCGGCGCTGGGACGGCGCCGGCTTCGTGCCGATGCCGGCGCAGAGCTTCGAGAAGGTGAAGGGCCGCTGGCAGGCGCTGCCGGTGGCGGGCTGAGCGGGCTCAGACGATCGCAGGCACCGCGGTGCCGGGGGTCGGCCGGGAGGCCGGCGCGAACCGCCAGGGCCAATGACGCGCGGGAGGGCCGGTTGGCACGCAAAGGCGAAGACTGACCGCTCCGCCTGTCAACATCCCCTTTCGGGCGATCGACCTATCCCGTTTGGGGCGGGCGGGATTAATCTAAATTATCCATAAAATTTTAACCGATTTCCTTGACTCGCACCGGTCCGCTCATGCTTCATTCTGATAGCTGTTGGCTGTCCATCTCGGTAACCGCCGGCGGCTCAACCAAGATACTGCATAACATAATAGTTAAATGAACTTCATCCACTTTCGCAGCAATCAAACATAGCCAGACCACTACTTCTATTTGTCGCTAATTCTCGCCGGCTCAGCCAATTCACCGAGAATTGCCGCAGGATATCACCGGTCTGGCCGGCTTGCAGGAGTATACCATGATTGCATACCGGGCATTTCAATCCCCCCTGGCCAGCACCCTCGCCAGCGAGGAGACGGCACTCCCCCAGCCGGCTCACGAAAACGGCCACTCTGCGGACGCCACGACGGCGGCCGCGACATCACCGCCGACCACGCTGGGTGCCGATACGCCGCTGATCGCGATCATCGATTCCCGCACCCTTGGCCGGGACAGCCTGGCACGGGCGCTCGAGGCGACGGAAAGCCGGTTCCGAAATCATACCTTTGCTCGCATCGAGGAATGGCTGCAGTGCGAGCGGATCCGAGAAGGGACCGTCGCAATCCTGCTGAGCATCGGGGCGACGGATGCAGGCGACCCGGATCTGGCGCAGAGTCTGCAGTTCCTGGCGCGGGAGTTCGGCCGCATCCCGACGATCGTGATGGGGGACATCGAGGATCCGTCCCATGTGCTCACGATCCTGGGCCACGGTGCTCGCGGATACATCCCGACCAGCGTCAGCCTCTCCGTCGCGGTCGAAGCCATCTCGCTGGCCCGGGCCGGCGGGCTGTTCGTGCCGGCCAGCAGCCTGATGCAGCTCCAGCAGGCACCCTCGGAACGGCCCCAGGGCGTCGCGCCCCTGGAGGATCTGCTCACCGAGCGGCAGGCAGCCGTCGCCGAGGCCGTCGCCAAAGGCAAGGCCAACAAGATCATCGCCTATGAGCTGAATCTCTGCGAGAGCACGGTGAAGGTGCACATCCGCAGCATCATGAAGAAGCTGCAGGCCCGGAACCGCACCGAGGTCGCCTTCAAGCTCCACAACCTCGCGCAGTCCAGGGTCGGCTCAACGCCTGGTTGGGCGTCCGCAGGAAGTCCGGCTCGCCTCGCGGGATCGCGCTGAGCCGGTAGGAAGCCGCGGATGCCCGGGGCTCCAAAACGCGGCAGCGGCGGAGGGGCGGCTTAATCCTGCCCCCCGTCCCGCCCGAGCCACGGGTCCGGGCCCGGGTCGCGACCGCCGGCCAGTTCGGCCAGGCGGTCGAGATAATGGGCCCAGCCCTCGGCATGGCCAGCGCATTGCTCGGCGTTCGGCAGGCCGGTATGGGTCAGGCGCAAGAGCGTACCATCCGACTGTTCGATCAGGTCGATCTCGACCAGGCTCGACCCCGGCGGCACCGCCTCGCTGCCGTCCCAGCCGAAGCTGTAGGCCAGGCGATGCACCGGCACCACCTCGCGGAAGGTGCCGCGGGCGAAGCGCGCGCCGGTGACGTTGACGAGATAGAGCCCGCCCGGCTGCGGCTCCATCTGCGCCTCGGTGCCCATCCAGCGCAGGATCTTCTCCGGGTCGGTCAAAAGGGCGAACACCGCGGCGGGCGGTGCCGGGATGTGGGTCTCGCGGCGGACGACGAGGGCCTCTTGCATCGGTCTCCTCCACGGTTGCGACGGTCAGCCCCTGGCCTCCGGCGGGGGGCGAGCGGGCGACGGGACGGGCCCGGGATCGCGGCCGGCGACCACTGCCGCCAGACGCTCGAGATAGAAGGCCCAGCCCCGCTCGTGGGAGGACAGGGCCGATGGCGGCAGGCCGCTATGGGTCATCCGCATCAGGGTGCCGTCCGGCCGCTCGATCAGGTCAATCTCGACTTGGCTGGAACCCGGCGGGACGTCGGCATTGCCCTCCCAGCCGAAGCTGTAGACCAGGCGGTGTACCGGCACCACCTCGCGGAAGGCGCCGCGCACGATGTTGACGCCGTCGACGTCGAGCAGGTAGAGGCCGCCGGGCTGCGGCTGCAGCGTCGCGCCGATGCCCATCCAGCGCAGGATCTGCTGCGGGTCGGTCAGGAAGGCGAAGATGGTGGCGGGCGGCGCCGGGACCAGGATCTCGCGCCGGAAGACGGTCGGTTCGTCCATGGGCTTCCCCCTGCCGCCGATTCTGGTTCCTGGCGCCAAAATAACACGGCACGACCAGGCTTCACCATCGCCGCGGCGGGGTGACAGGTCCCGGCCCGCGACGGCATGATCGCGGCATGGATCTGCCCGCGCCCCTCGCCTGGCTCGTGGATGATGCCGACGCCGCGTCTGGACCGGACCGCTTCCTGGCCGAGCTCGGCGGCCGCCTCGCGGCCGACGGCCTGCCGCTGGCGGGCGGGGCCCTGACGCTCGCCGTGCCGCACCCGATCGTCGCGCGCCGCACCTGGCTGTGGCGGGCGGAGACCGGGGCGGTGATCGAGGCGCTGGGCTTCGCCGGCATGCCGCTGGCGGCGGCCGGCCCGCCCGGCCGCGCCGGCCGCGACTGGCTGTCGGGGTTGGGGCCGGGTCCGGTGCGGGAATATACCGCCGGGCCGGCGGTGCTGGTCTGGGCCGGCACCCGGCCGTTCGGCCCCGCCGAGGCCGACCGTCTGCGCCAGGCGGCGCGCTTCGCCGCGGCGCCGCTGGCCGCGCTGGC
>NZ_JAHVDK010000036.1:0-81395 GCF_051487185.1 Inquilinus limosus | reverse complement strand
GGATGGCGGGCGGCCGTCTTCGGGCGCGTCCGGCTGTTCAGGCCAGCCGTGTCCTGCCTTGAGATCAGCGGCGACGGTCGTGCCGTCACCGGCCGAGCCGGCGTTGTCGTTGGCCCCGGCGACATCGTCCCAGCCCTGCGGCAGCCGGCCCGGGTCCAGCCGGCGGCCGAGCCAGCGGCAGACCTCCCGCACGAATTCATCGGCCGGCAGGGTGTCGAGCTGCACGTCCAGCACCTCGTCCTCGGTCAGCCTCTCCCAGACCTCGGACCGCAGGCGTTCGGTCTCCTCGGGGTCGACGGCCTCGCCGGCCGCGGCGAGGTCCGCGGCTTCTGCGGCCGCGACCGCCTCGACCACCGCCCGCGCGGCCTGCTCCCGCCGCCGGCGGCGGCGCTCCAGCGCCCCCGACTCTGTGGCCTCGGCCCGGCGGTGCAGGTAGTCGCCGCGGATCCGCTCGGCCATCGCGATCGACAGCCGGATCGAGCGGGACAGGCGCGACTGCATCAGCGGGAAATCGGGCGGCGTCTCCGGCCCCGCCAGAGTCGCCTGCTGCTGCCGCTCGGTCAGCCGCTTGCAGCGGATGTCGATCTCGACCACCTCGCGCAGCTTGTCCAGCGCCCATCCCGTCCAGTTCAGGTCGGGATCGGACCGCCGGGCCTCGCCCGAACCAGCATCGGTCTGCGCCATCTCCATGGAACATATCATGAACAAAACTGCTGGTTAACGCAACTGGCCATCGCGTTCACCGACTCCCGTCCTGCGTCCTCGAGCCGGCGCGGGTGGCGGCAGGCTGGATCGCCGCGCCCCTGCGGGGCTCGCGATGACGGTGAGGGTTTGTGAGGGCGGTTCCCTCGCCACCAATGCGCCCGGATAGTTCCGCAGCAGAGGGGTGAGAAGACGTCCGACGGCAGGCGCGTCGGTGTCAGTCCGCCGGCACCCGGAAGCTGGCGCGGTACTGGGCCGGGGTGACGCCCAGCCGCTTGGCGAAAACGATGCGCATCCGGTCGGCGCTGCCGAAGCCGCAGTCATAGGCCACCGCCTTGAGCGCGCGGTCGCTGCCCTCCAGCAGGTTGCGGGCGGCGTCGACGCGGGCGCGCTCGACGAACTCGTGTGGCGTCACGCCGGTCTCCTGCACGAACAGCCGCGCCAGGTTGCGGCCGCTCATCCCCGCCACCCTGGCCAGGTCCTCGACCGTGAAGCTGGCGCCGATGTGCTGCATGACATGCGCCTGCACCCGGGCGATCGGCGAGTCCGGGTCGGCCGGGGCGGTCAGGAACGGGCTGAACTGGGACTGGCCACCCTGGCGCTGCGCCACCACCACCAGACGCTTCGCCACCGCCAGCGCCACCCGGGCACCGTGATGCTCCGCCACCAGCGCCAGGGCCAGGTCGATGCCGGCGGTGACCCCGGCCGAGGTCACCAGCGCCCCGTCGCGCAGATAGATCCGGTCGTGCTCGACCTGGGCGCGCGGGAACAGCTCGGCCAGGCGCGGCGCGTTCTGCCAATGCGTGGTCACCCGATGGCCGTCCAGCAGCCCGGCATGGCCGAAGGCGAAGGCGCCGGTGCAGATCGATCCGTGCAGTTCCGCCCGCGGGGCGGCCTCGGCCAGCCAGGCGGACAGCAGCGGATCGGGTGGCGCCGTGGGCAGGCCAGGGCCGCCGGCGACCAGCACCATCGAGAATGGCTCCACGGCGTCGGCGAAGCTGCGGTCGGCGAGCATCTGCATGCCGTTCGAGGCGCGCAGCGGCACGGTATCGGCAGCGACCAGCAGCGTCTTGTAACGGTCGCCGCCGTCGATAAAGCCGTTGGCCTCGGCGAAGACGTCGACCGGCCCGGCGACATCCAGCGCCTGCACCCCCGGAAAGATGGCGATCGCGACCGTCCGCACCGACATGTCCCTCCCCTCCGCCCGTCGAGCCATCCCATGCCGGCGGCCCCGCCGCAATGTCCGTTTTGCGCGTGCCATTGTCCGAAAGCGCCGCCCCGGTCGCGTTGAGGGAGGCGGCTTCCGCGACGCACATAGGAGGGGCCGGCGCCGACCGCCGGACCGACATCCCGAAGATCAGAGAAAGGCCGGACCATGACCGAGTCCATCGCCGGCATCCGCATCCCCGACAGCGCCATGGCGCGGGAGATCACCGAGCTGGTGCGCGACACCGAGAGCGAGCTGCTGTTCCACCACTCGACCCGAGTCTACCTGTTCGGCGCCCTGACCGGGCAGCGCAAGGGGCTGAAGTTCGACCCCGAGCTGCTCTATGCCGGCGCGATGTTCCACGACATGGGGCTGACCGATGCTTATGCGAGCCCCGACCTGCGCTTCGAGGTCGACGGCGCCAACGCCGCGCGCGACTTCCTGAAGCGCCACGGCATCCCCGCGGCCGACATCGACCTGGTGTGGGATGCGATCGCGCTGCACACCACGCCGGGCATCCCGGAGCACAAGCACCCGATCGTGGCGCTGGTGACGGCCGGGGTGGAGATGGACGTGCTGGGCCTCGCCTTCCACGACTTCACCCAGGAGCAGCGCCGCCAGGTTATAGACGCCCATCCGCGCGGCCCCGACTTCAAGCACGGCATCATCGAGGCCTTCGCCCACGGCACCATCCGCAAGCCGCAGACCACCTTCGGCAATGTGAAGGCCGACGTGCTGGCGCGGATGGACCCGACCTACAAGCGGGTCGACTTCACCGAGGTGATCCTGAATTCGGATTGGGAGAGCTGAGGCCGCCATTCCCGGCACTGTCATTGCGAGCACAGCGAAGCAATCCAGGGCCGCTCGCCGTGGCCCCTGGATTGCTTCGTCGGCTTCGCCTCCTCGCAATGACGGTGAGGGTCAGCACCATCCCTACCCTGGACAGCCGCGCGCCGGCGGCCCATCTTCAGGGGATCATGACCGCTCCGGGATACAGCATCTGCGCCGCCGACGGGCTCGGCCGGTCGTTGCGGCTGTGGCGCGCGCTGCGGCGGGTGAAGCAGAGCCACGCCGCCGAGCTGCTGCAGGTGTCGCAGGCGATGGTGTCGCGCTGGGAGGCCGGCACGCTGACCCCCGACGCCGAGGAGCAGGCGCGCCTGCGCCGGCTGATGAGCGCCCGCCTCGACAGCGCCGCGGACCACGCCCTGGCCCGGCTCGTCACCGAGGCGCCCGGCAGCATGCATCTGGTCTGCGACCTGACGCACCGGCTGCTGGCGGCGTCGCGCGGGCGCAGCCGCGACTGGAACTTCCGGACGCCGGATCTGCTGGGTGTCTCGCTGTGGCGCTTCGCCACGCCGGAGATCCAGGCCGCCGAGGCCGCCTTGACCGACGAGGGCTGGTTCGAGCCGGAGCCGCCCGAGATCGAGATCGAGACCAGCGCCAATGGCTCCCCCATCGTCCCGATCCGCGAGGGCCGCATGCGCTGGACGCGTCTGCAGCTCTCCGACGGCGCCTTCGTGCGCCTGGCCGAGACCATCGTCTGAATATCTTATTCAGCCGCCCTCCCTCGCGCCTTCGCTAGAATCACGCCGTCCTGAACACGGAGTGATCATGTCGTCCCGCGGATCCTGGCCGGCGATCCTCGTGATCTATGCCGCCGGCGTGATCGCGGCGGCGCAGCTCGGCAAGCTGTCGGCTCTGCTGCCGCCGATGCAGCGCGACCTCGGCCTCGACCTCACCGTCGCGGCGCTGCTGGTTTCGCTGCTCGAGATCGGCGGCGCCACGCTGGGGCTGTTCGCCGGGGTCGTGGTCGGCCGGGTCGGTGCCCGCCGCGCCCTGCTGGCCGGGTTGCTTCTGCTCGCCGTCTCCGCCGCCGGCATGGCCGCGACCTCGGCGGTGGCCGGGCTGTTCCTGTGGCGGATCGTCGAGGCCGCGGCCTATCTCGCCGTGGCGGTCGCGGCGCCGACCCTGACCATCGCCGTCGCCACCCCGGCGCAGCGGGCGACCGCGCTGGCGCTGTGGAGCACCTTCTTCCCGGTCGGCTTCGCCGTCGGCAGCGTTCTGGCCGGCGTCGGCGTGGAGGCCGCGCCCTGGCGCGCGGTGCTGCTGGGCAGCGCGGTCCTGACCGCTGCCCTGCTGCTGCCGGCCTGGCGTCTGCCCACGCCGCCGGGCGCGGCGCCGCGCCGGGCTGCGAACGACGCCACCCGGCCGACCCGGGCGCCGCTCGGGGCCTGGCTGATGGCGGTGGGCTTCGCCTGCTACACCGTGTTCGAGGTCGGCCTCTTGGCGGTGATGCCGGCCTATTTCACCAGCCGGCACGGCGTCTCGGCCTCGGTGGCCGGGCTGATCACCGGCCTGGCCGCCTTCTCCTCGGTGCTGGGCGGCCTCGCCGCCGCCTGGTGGATGCGGCGGGACCGGCCGCTCGGCGGCTTCACCGCCTTCGGCATCACCGTGCCGGCGCTGCTGCTCTTCGCTGTGTTCACCGGGGCTGACGGATCCTGGATCTGGCCGGCCGCGGTCGCCACGCTGCTGAACGCGATCTCCGGCGCCGTGCCGGCCGTGGTCTTCGCCCGCCTGCCGGAGGCGGTGGGTCCGGGCGGCGACATGGCCAATGCCAATGGCCTGCTGGCCCAGGGCGGCGCCTCCGGGTCGCTGCTGGGCCCGCCGCTGCTGGCCGCTGCGGCGAGCCATTGGGGCTGGCCGGCCGCGGCCGGCGCCGGCTTCGCCGCCTCGGCCCTGTGCCTGCTGCTGCTCGGGCTGGCGGTGCGGGGCCACAACGGCGCGGCGGCGGTCAGCCGCCGCTGATGGCCGTGAGGACGATCACCTCCGTCCCCGGCGACAGCGGTGTCTCCAGCGTCGCTCGCCGGCCGCCGACGAAGATGTTGATGTGGCGCCGGATCGCCGGCCGGGTGTCGCGGATGCGGTCGCCCATCCCCGGCCAGCGCTGATTCAGCCCGTCGATCGCCTGGGCCACGGTGCCGGCACGCAGCTCCACCCGCTGCGGCGCGCCCGGGAACAGCATGGTCAGCACTGTCGGCAGCCGCACCACCACGGCCGGCGTCGTCTCCGGCTCGATCCGCAACTCGGCCATGGTTACCGGTCGACCACCAGCGTCTCGACCGACAGGATCGAGGGCAGGTGCTGGGCGACGCAATCCCAGCTCTCGCCCTCATCGGCGCTGGCGAACAGGGCGCCGCCCGAGGTGCCGAAATAGACCCCGGCGGGGTCCAGCCGGTCGGTCGCCATGGCCTGGCGCAGCACACCGAAATAGGCGTTCTCCTGCGGCAGCCCCCGGCGCAGGTCCTGCCAGCTGGCGCCGCCGTCGCGGGTGCGCCAGACCGCGGCCCTGGCGTCCGGCACGTAGCGGCCCTTGATGTCGCCGTTGAGCGGCAGCAGGAACAGCGTCTCCGAATCGCGCGGATGGGCCGCGGCCGGGAAGCCGAAGCTGGAGGGCAGCCCGGCCTCGATGCTCTCCCAGCTGCGGCCGCCGTCGTCGCTGCGGTACATGCCGCAGTGGTTCTGCTGGTACAGCCGGTTCGGCTTGCCGGAGGCCATCACCAGGCAATGCACGCATTGCCCGAATTCCGGATATCTCTGGTCCTCCGGCAGGAAATCGGCGCGGGTGCCGCGGTTGCGGGTCTCCCAGGACTCGCCGCCATCGGCGGTGTGGAACACCCCGGCGGCGGAGATGCCGACCCAGATCTGGTTCGGGTCATCGGGATGCAGCACCAGCGAGTGCAGGATCAGCCCGGCCCCGCCCGGGCTCCACTCCGGCCGGGTCGGGTGGCGTTGCAGTCCCTCGACATGGGTCCAGGACTGACCGCCGTCGTCGCTGGTGAACAGCCCCGCCGGCTGGACACCGGCATAGAGGCGCCCGTTGCGCGAGGCCAGGCTCCACACCGCCTTGATCGGCTCCTGCCCCTCGGCATAGGCCAGCCCCTCGCTGGAATGGGACCAGGTCTCGCCGAGATCGGTCGACTTCCATACCGCCGGGCCGAACCATTCGTTGCCGCCGGCGCCGTAGATCGCGCCGGTCGCCGGGTCGGCGACGACATGGTTCATCGGCCAGGTCTCGCAGAACGGGCCGCGCAGCCGCCACGACCGCCGCGCCGGGTCGCTCTCGGCGATGAAGGCGCCCTTCTTGGTGCCGACCAGGACGAGAACTCGCTCCGCCATTGCGGCCTCCCCCATGACATTTAACTTTATAGTTAAGTTAATGGCAGAGGCAGGCCGCTGTCAAACCGGGCGAGGACCGGTCACTTGAAGACGACGGTCTTGGCGCCGTTCAGCAGCACGCGGTGCTCGGCGTGGTACTTCAGCGCGCGGGCCAGCACCACGCTCTCCACGTCGCGGCCGATGCCGACCAGGTCCTCGGCCGAAGCGGTGTGGTCGACCCGGGTCACGTCCTGGTCGATGATCGGCCCCTCGTCGAGGTCGTCGGTGACGTAGTGCGAGGTGGCGCCGATCAGCTTGACGCCGCGGGCATGGGCCTGGTGGTAGGGCTTGGCGCCCTTGAAGCTGGGCAGGAAGGAGTGGTGGATGTTGATCACCCGCCCCTCCATCCGCCGGCACAGGTCGGAGGACAGCACCTGCATGTAGCGGGCGAGGACGACGAGATCGATCGCCTCCTCCTCCACCAGCTCCATCAGCCGCCGCTCCTGCTGCGCCTTGTTCTCCCGGGTCACCGGCAGGTAGTGGAACGGGATGCCGGCGGCGGCGACCCGCTGATAGCTGTCGCGGTGGTTCGAGACTACGGCCGGGATCTCGAGCGGCAGGGCCCCGATCTGCACCCGGTACAAGAGGTCGTTCAGGCAGTGGTCGAACTTCGACACCATGATCAGGGCGCGGACCTTGCGGTCGGCGTCATGGATCTCCCAGCCCATGCCGTATTCGCTGCCGATCGGGCCGAAGCCTTCGCGCAGCGCGTCGAGGTCGACCGCGCCCTCCACCGCCTCGGCCACCACCCGCATGAAGAAGCGGCCGGTGTCGCGGTCGAAGAACTGCGCGCTCTCGAGGATGTTGAGGCCGGAGCGGAACAGGAAATCCGAGATCCGGGCGACGATGCCGGGAACGTCGGTGCAGGAGAGCTTGAGGATCAGCCGTTTCGCCATGGGTGCCGCGTCGTCTCGCTGGGGCCGGCGGACCGGCCGTGAATCCATGACCGACACCTAGCACGGGAGCGGCCCGCGGCTGAGGCTTGATTGCGACGGCCGGATGCCTGGGGCCGACGCGGGGGCGGGCCTAGGCGGTTTCCCGGTACGGCACCAGGTCCGGCGTGGTCCCGTCCCGGAAGTCGACATGGATGTGGTTGCCGTCCGGGTCGTGGAAATTGACCTGGACCAGACCGCTGCGCGGCGGCCGGCCGAGCTTGGTCTCGATGCCGAGGCCTTTCAGATGGACCAGGAAGTCGTCCAGATCGCCGCTGCTCTGGAAGGCGAAATGCGACAGCTGTACCTGCTCCGGATGCAGCTGTTCCTTCACTTCGACCAGATGCACCACTGCCTGATCGCCGAGATAGAGCCAGGCCCCGGGGAAGGGAAAGTCAGGGCGCGGCCCCGGCTCGAGGCCGAGCGCATCGCGATAGAAGCGGATCAGCCGCTTCATGTCCGCGGTCCAGATGTTGACGTGGTCCAGGCGCGTCAGGCTGGTCATGGGCGCTCTCCCGGCTGGGCTGCCTCGAGTCATTGGCATCAGCATAGACCCGGATTGTCGGACGAAAGAAGACCGAACCTTTCCTCCTCCCTTGCCTCGCGGCCGCCATGGCGCGACAACCGGAGGCAAGAACCGGCGCGGGGACGCCGGCGACCCTCAGGGAAGGATGCGCCATGAAGGCCTATGTCATCGGGACCTGCGACACCAAGGGCCACGAGCTGGCCTATGTGAAGGGGCTGATCGAGGCGCGCGGCGTTCCGGCGGTGCTGGTCGATGTCGGCACCGGACCGAACGGGCCCGGCAAGGGCATTCCCGTCGATGTGACGGCGCGCGAGGTGGCCTTGCATCATCCCGACGGCGCCGACGCGGTGTTCGTCGACGACCGCGGCCGGGCGGTGGCGGCGATGGCCGCGGCGCTGCGCGGCTTCCTGGGCAGCCGGACGGATGTGGCCGGCGCGGTCGGCCTCGGCGGCTCCGGCGGCACCGCGCTGATCACCCCGGCGCTGCGCGACCTGCCAGTCGGGGTGCCGAAGGTCATGGTGTCGACCGTCGCCTCTGGCAATATCGCGCCCTATGTCGGGCCGGCCGACATCATGATGATGTATTCGGTGACCGACGTGGCCGGGATCAACCGCATCTCCCGCGCCGTGCTGGGCAACGCCGCCCACGCCCTGGCCGGGATGGTGGCGCATCCGGCGCCGAGGAGCGACGCCGACAAGCCGGCGTTGGGCCTGACCATGTTCGGCGTCACCACCCCCTGCGTCGAGCAGGTGCGCCAGGCGCTGGAGGGCGAGTACGACTGCCTTGTCTTCCACGCCACCGGCACCGGCGGCAAGTCGATGGAGAAGCTGGTCGATTCCGGCCTGATCGGCAGCGTCGTCGACATCACCACCACCGAAATCTGCGATCTGCTGTTCGGCGGCGTGTTCCCGGCCGGCGAGGACCGGTTCGACAGCATCATCCGCACCCGCGTTCCCTATGTCGCCTCCTGCGGCGCGCTCGACATGGTGAATTTCGGCGCCATGGAGACGGTGCCGGAGCGCTTCCTGAAGCGGAACCTCTACGTCCACAATCCGCAGGTGACGCTGATGCGGACGACGGTGGAGGAGAATGTCGAGATGGGCCGCTGGATCGGCGCCAAGCTGAACCGGATGGACGGGCCGGTCCGCTTCCTGATCCCGGAGGGCGGCGTGTCGCTGCTCGACACGCCGGGCAAGCCGTTCCACGACCCGGCCGCCGACCAGGCACTGTTCCAGGCGTTGGAGGCGACGGTGCAGCAGACCCCGAACCGCCGGCTGGTTCGCCTGCCCCACGCCATCAACGACCCGGAGTTCGCCACCGCGCTGGTGCGCGAGTTCCGCGCCATCGCCGATCATTGAGGACGCCGCCATGACTCGCTTTGCCCGAGCCGACCTCCTGACCAAGTTTCGCCGCATGGTCGAACGGCGCGAGCCGATCGTCGGCGGCGGCGCCGGCACCGGCCTCTCGGCCAAATGCGAGGAGGCCGGCGGCATCGACCTGATCGTGATCTACAATTCCGGCCGCTACCGCATGGCCGGCCGCGGTTCGCTGGCCGGCCTCTTGGCCTATGGCAACGCCAACGAGATCGTGGTCGAGATGGCGCGCGAGGTGCTGCCGGTGGTGAAGCACACCCCGGTGCTGGCCGGGGTCAACGGCACCGACCCGTTCCTGCTGACCGACCATTTCCTGGCCGAGCTGAAGGCGATGGGCTTCGCCGGGGTGCAGAACTTCCCGACCGTCGGGCTGATCGACGGGGTGTTCCGCCAGAATCTGGAGGAGACCGGCATGGGCTATGGCCTCGAGGTCGAGATGATCGCCCGCGCCCATGCCCTGGACCTGCTGACCACGCCCTATGTGTTCTCGGCCGAGCAGGCGGTGGCGATGGCCGAGGCCGGGGCCGACATCATCGTGCCGCATATGGGCCTGACCACCGGCGGCGCGATCGGCGCCGAGACGGCCAGGACGCTGGACGACTGCGTCCGGCTGATCGACGAATGGGCCGAGGCGGCGCTGGCCGTGCGCCCGGATATCATCGTGCTGTGCCATGGCGGGCCGATCGCGATGCCGGAGGACGCGGCTTACGTCCTGCAGCGCTGCAAACATTGCCACGGCTTCTACGGTGCCAGCTCGATGGAGCGGCTGCCGACCGAGCAGGCCCTGACCGCCCAGACCCGCGCCTTCAAGCAGGTCTCGTTCTGACGTCCCAACCAGGAGATGCGAGCATGATCCGAGTGACCACCAGCAGCGTGATCAATGCCCCGGTCGAGACCCTGTGGCAGGCGATCCGGGACTTCAATGGCCTGCCCGACTGGCATCCAGCGATCGCCAGCAGCAAGGTCGAGGATGGCGGCGATCCCGACCGCATCGGCTGCATCCGCAGCATGGAGTTGGCCGGCGGCGGCGGCCTGATCCGCGAGAAGCTGCTGGCGCTCTCCGACGCCGAGCACCGGGTCCGCTATTCGATCCTGGAATCGCCTATGCCGGTCGAGAACTACGTCGCCACGCTGCGCCTGCTGCCGGTCACCGACGGCAACCGCAGCTATGCCGAATGGACCGCCGAGTTCGACGTGTCGGCCGAGAACGAGGCGGCGATGCGCAAGCTGATCGGCCAGGGAGTGTTCCAGGCCGGCTTCGACTCGCTGAAACAGCGCTTCGGCGGCTGAGCCATGACCGAGATCGATGACGCCGCGCAGATCCGCGCGGTGAAGCGGGAGCTGCGCAGCGCGATCGGCGACGTCGCCGGGGTCTGGCGGCGGCTGGAGGATGCGGTCCGGCGCGAGGCCGACGCGATCCGCGAGGCCGACGCCAAGGACCGGTCGCCGGTCCCGGTGGTCCGCTTCGCCGACATCGTCGAGAACAGGGTCTCCGCCGACCAGATGGCGGAGATCCGACGCCGCGGCGCGGCGCTGATCCGCGGCACGGTCGACCGGGACCAGATCACCCGCTGGAACGACGAAGTCGCGGAGTACATCGACGGCAACGGCTATGCCGACCAGAAGGACGACGGCAACCTGCAGAAATATTTCGGCGGGTTGAGCGCCAAGACGCCGCAGATCTTCGCCATCTACTGGTCGCGGCCGCAGGTCGAGGCCCGGCAGCATCCGAACATGGCCGCGGCCCGGCGCTTCATGAACCGGCTCTGGCGGTTCTGCGACACCGGCGACGAGGCGACGGCCGGCCGAATGTTCTTCGACCCGGACCGCGAGGTCACCTATGCCGACCGGGTGCGCCGGCGCCAGCCGGGCGACACCACGCTGGGCCTGTCGCCACATATGGATGGCGGCTCGATCGAGCGCTGGCTCGACCCCGGATACCGCCGCGTTTACCGCCACGTCTTCAGCGGCGACTGGGAGCGGCACGATCCGTTCGACGGCGAGTTCCGGGTCGAGGCGCGCGAGTTCCCGGCGCCGAACACCAGCACCTTCTTCCGCGCCTATCAGGGCTGGCTGGCCCTGACCGGCCAGGGCCGGAACGACGGCACGCTGCAGGTGGTGCCGATGATCAAGCACTCGATCGCCTATCTGCTGCTGCGGCCGTTGCGCGACGACGTGCCGGAGGATCTGATCTGCGGCGCCGCCCGCGGCAAGGCGCAGGCGATCCTGCCGGAATGGCACCAGCCGCTGATCGACGCCAAGATCTCGATTCCCACTGCCGAGCCGGGCGACACGGTGTGGTGGCACCCCGACTGCATCCACGGGGTCGAGGACGAGCATCGCGGCACGAACTATTCCAACGTCATGTTCATCGGCGCCGGCCCGCTCTGCGCCAAGAACGCGGAATACGCGGCCCGGCAGCGGGCCCGCTTCCTGGCCGGCGAGACCCCGCCCGACTTCTCGCCCGAGCATCGCGAGAAGGCCTATCGCGGCCGCGGCACCGAGGCCGACCTGACCGAGCTGGGGCGCCGCCAGTTGGGGCTGGAGCCGTGGCCGGCGGAGGGCCTGCCCCCCGCCCGCGCGGCGCTGATCCGGGAGTGTGCCGCCATTGCCGGACTTTAGGCAGCCTTCTTCCTGTGTGCGGGTGACCGTCAGCGTGTAGCATTGCCGCCCTATCGTCAGAGTCGTCTGACCGATCCGGGGGGATTGCTCATGAAGCGTTGCGTGGCGATGGCGCTGCTGGCCGTCGCGGTTCCGGCTGCGGTGGCCCGGGCCGACGAGCCCTATTCCTCCATCGCCGTGTTCGGCGACAGCCTGAGCGACCGCGGCCGGATCCCGGGGCTGATCCAGCAGCAGAACCCGGCCTTCCCGCTGCGCTTCCCGGTGTCGCCGCCCTATTTCGATGCCCGCTTCTCGAACGGCCCGACCTATGCCGAACGCCTGCCCGGCCTGCTGGGCCTCGACGCCGAGCCGGGCCGCAATTTCGCCGTCGGCGGTGCCGAGACCGACAGCGGCAACATCGCCAACCCGCTGCTGGCGCAGGGCGGCATCACCCTGCCCGGCATCCGCGACCAGATCGACGCCTATACCGGAACCGGCGGCCGCTTCGGCGCCTCCGAGCTGGTGATCCTGTATGGCGGCGCCAACGACTACTTCGCCTGGCTGGGCGGCACGCCGTCGCCGACCGGGCTGCAGGCCGAGGTGGCGCGGACGGTGGGCAACATCGAGGCCGACATCCGCCGGCTGGCCGCGGCCGGGGCAAAGACGATCCTGGTGCCGAACGTGCCGGATCTCGGCGCCACCCCGTCCTTCCGCGGCACCGCCGGCCAGGCGCTGGCCAGCGCCCTGTCCACTGGCCACGCCGAGGCGCTGAACCGGCAGATGGGCGCGCTGGCGCGCGAGCTGGACGTCCAGATCATGGTGGCCGACTTCGCCACCGGCCTCAAGACCGTGCTGGCCGACCCGGCCCGCTTCGGCTTCGGCAACGTCACCGAGGCCTGCGTCGCCAGCGCGACCTCCCTGCCCTCCTATGTCACGCCCGGATCGGTCTGCAGCGATCCGGAGAGCCGGCTGTTCTGGGACGGCGTGCACCCGACCGCGCTGGGGCACCAGTTGCTGGCGCAATATGCCGCCGACACGCTGATGGCGCCCACAACGATCGGCGCGCAGGCCGGGCTCGCCCTGCTGGCCAGCGACAATTTCCTGCGCCGGGCCACGGACGCGATCAGCAGCAGCGACGCGACTGGCAGTCCGATGCTGGCCGGCGCCCCCGACCCTGCGGACCGGCCGGTCGACGGCTTCCTCACCCTGCAGCGCGCCTTCGGCAGCCAGGGCTTCGACCGCGGCGCCACCGGCTTCGACTACGGCGTCACCTCGATCACCGGCGGCGTCACGGTGCGGCCGGTCGATCGGGTGACGTTGGGCGTCGTCGCCGCCTACGACACCGGCGATGCCGATCTCGACCGGGGCTGGGGAACGGTCGACTACAGCTCCGTCCGGATCGGCGCCGTGGCCGGCTATGACGACGGCGCGCTGTTCGGCGGCGCCGGCGTCGCCTACGGCTTCGACAGCTACGAGCTGGAGCGCCGGACCTATGTGCCGCAGCTGCGCGCTTCCGCCGACCCGGACGGCAACAGCCTCAGCGTCTTCGGCCGGGCCGGCTACCGCTTCGCCGTCGACGCCTTCACCTTCGGCCCGATCCTCGGCCTGCGCTATTCGCGGGTGGAGATCGACCGCTATTCCGAATCCGGCGCCCCCGGCCTCGACATGACGGTGGAGGGCCAGACGGCCGAGGCCCTGATCGGCAGCGCCGGGATCGCCGCCGCCGCCCGGTTCGAGGCCGGCACCGCCGTGGTTACGCCGCATCTCGAGCTGACGGTCGAGGGCGACCTGCTGGATGGCGACCGCTCGATCGCCACCGCTCTCGTCACCGTGCCGGATGTCGAGCGCATCCAGAAGGTCGAGGCGTCCGGCGGCGCCTATGGCCGGCTGGCCGGCGGCGTCGCCATCCGGCTGATCCCGGCGGTGACGGCGCAGATCGGCGGCGAGACCACGCTGGGCCGCGACGGCGGCGACGACTATGCCGTGACCGGACGTCTCGCTGTGCGCTTCTGATGCAGCCGAGTCCGTGCGCGTTCTAAGGCTTCGGAGGCATCCTCCGGACTCGACTCGAATGCCGATTTCGACTAGAACAAAACACGAACGCAACCCTGCGAGACACCTTGATGGCCGCGAGACCCGCCGCGTCGATGCCGATGGATTCGCTGCGCCGAATCCCGTTCCTCCCCGCCCGACCCGACATCCGAGGAGCCGCCCGTCCCATGCGACCGATCCGGGATATCCGGTCCGAAGCCGATCTCGAGGAGGCGGTGCGGCGCTGCGAGCTGCGCTGGCGCGCCCTGGAGAAGGGGTTGCGCGAGGATGAGATCGCGGCGCTGCTATCGCTGGGCCTCGACCGGGCGGAGGAGCAGCTTCGCGCCCTCAGCCCGCATGATTGATGAAGGACGGGACGCGGCCGTACGGTTGCGCTAAGACCCTGCCGGTTTCGATCGGAGATCCGGCATGGCCCAGCCCGACCTGTTCATCGACCGCGGCGCCACCTTCAGCGCCTGCCGGCGCTATCGCTATCTGCTGTGGCGGCGCTGGGACCGGTCGGTGCCGCCGGCCAATTTCCTGCTGCTGAATCCGTCCACCGCCGACGAGGTCAAGAACGACCCGACGGTCGAGCGCTGCGAGCGCCGGGCGCGGGCGATGGGCTATGGCGGGCTGATCGTCACCAACGCCTTCGCCCTGCGCTCGACCGACCCGAAGGCGCTCTATGCCGAGGCCGATCCGGTCGGCCCCGGCAATCCGGCGGCGATCGTCGAGGCCGCCCGGGCCGCAGCGCTGGTGGTCTGCGGCTGGGGCCGGCATTGCGATGCCGTGCGCCCCGGCTGGGGCCGCTCCCTGCTGCGGATGCTGATCGAGGCCGGGGCGGTGCCGCACGCCCTCGCCATCACCTCGGACGGTTCGCCCAAGCATCCCCTCTATGTCGGCTACGCCGTGCAGCCGTCGCCGGTGCCCGCCGCCTGAGGAAACGTCTGGACGCCGCCCCCTCGCCTCCCAAAGCGCGCCGTTCTAAGATCGGCGCGATCCGGAGGGATTCCGCCGGGTGTGGCGGTGGCCCCCGGATCGAGCGAGGGAATACATGCTCCAGGCCTCCAGGGACCGACGCCCGCTGTCCAGCCGCGACCCGGACAGCCTGCGCATGCCGGGCCTGGCGGTCGCCCTGCACGCCCTCGGCGTCACCCTGTTCCTCGGCGGGCTTCTGATCGGCGCCGTCCTGGCCGCCCGGCTGTTCGGCGCCGCCGACACGCTCGGGCAGATCTCTGCCCTGATCCCCGACCGGCCGACCGACATGATGGGGATGCCGGACGCCCGCATCGCCGCCCTCGCCGACATGATCGGCGACGGGCCGGGGCTGCGCCGGCAGCTGGAGATCGAGGCCTGGACCATCGGCGGCGGCGCCGTGATCTCCGGGCTGGTGCTGTGGCTGCTCTGCGCCGCCCTGGCCTCGGCGCTGGCGCGGCTGCAGCGGATCGAGGCGGCGCTGCAGCTCGGCCCGGGGCGGCTTCCCCGGCCGGAATTCACGAAGGATTAACGACCCCTGTCCTATGCCCGGCCGAACCGGGCTTCAGCCCCAGCATCGGATCCGGAGATTGACGCATGACCGGAGGCCAGAGCCGCGAACCGCGCTCCGAGATCGCCGAATGGGCCGCCCGCTACCTGGAACGGCTGGATCAGCCCTTCGACGATTGGGAGACCGATTTCTTCCGCCGCGGCTGCAGCTTCCTGTCGCGCCGGATGGTCGCCGGCGCCGCATCGAGCTGGCGTTCCCTGACCCTGCCGCCGGACCGCCGCGACGAGGTCTACTCCGGCCCGCTCGCCGCCCGACCACTGACGGTCGAGGAGATCGCCCGCTTCCGCGACATGCTGCGGCGGATCATGCGGGAGGGAGGAAGGGTCGGCGAGGAATGAGCGGCAGCGCCGGTCACCAGCAAAAAGAAAGGCCCGCCGAAGCGGGCCGTTTTCTTTCCATCGCGCGAACTGGTGGGCGCACTAGGGCTCGAACCTAGGACCCGCTGATTAAGAGTCAGCTGCTCTACCAACTGAGCTATGCGCCCGTTCGCTCGGGACGGGCGGTGATATAGCCAACGCCCCGACCGGTTGCAACCCTTTCTTCACGAAAATCTTAACCTTTGTCCGCGCCCTCCCCCGGCGCGGCCGACAGCAGCCTGCGGCCGGACTCGCGCTGCTGGCATTCCAGCAGGATGTCGCGCGCGATCGGCGCCGCGTATTCGCTGCCGCCGCCGCCATGCTCGACGATCACCGAGCAGGCGTAGCGCGGCGCGCCGACCGGGGCGTAGGCGACGAACCAGGCGTGGTGGCGCTGGTTCCACGGCCAGTTGTCGGGGTTCACCCCGGCGGCACGTTCGGCCATGCTGATGCGGCGGACCTGGCTGGTGCCGCTCTTGCCGCCCATCTCCATGCCCTTCTGCTTGATCTGCGACTTGCGGCCGGTACCGCGGGTCATCACCGCGGCCGTGCCCTCCATCACCACGTCGATATGGGCCTTGGCGAAGCCCATCGACGGGACGTCCGGCGTCTCCGGCATCGCCTCGTCGCCGACCGCCATGACCAGGCGCGGCACCACCGCCTTGCCGCCGTTCACCAGCCGCGCCGTCATGGTGGCGAGCTGCAGCGGCGTCGCCAGCACATAGCCCTGGCCGATGCCGGCGATCAGCGATTCGCCGAGCTGCCAGGAGGTGCCCATCGCGCCCTCCTTCCAGGCCTTGGTCGGCATCAGCCCGGGCCGCTCGTTCGGCAGGTCGACCCCCAGCTTGTGGCCGATGCCGAACTTGTTCGCGCCCTCGGCCAGCCGGTCGATGCCCAGCCGCCGCGCCATCTCGTAGAAATAGACGTCGCAGGACTGGGCCAGCGCGTCGACCACGTTCAGGCTGCCGTGGCCACCGCGTTTCCAGCAATGGAAGCGGTGGTCGCCGAGATTGGTATAGCCGGGGCAGAAGATGCGCTGCTCCGGCGTGGTCACCCCGGCCTCCAGAGCGGTCATCGCCACCGCGATCTTGAAGGTCGACCCTGGCGGGTACTGGCCGTTGATCACCTTGTTGTTGAGGATGCCGTAGGGGTCCTCGACCAGGCGGCGCCAATCGGCCGATCTGATCCCGTTCGGGAACAGGTTGGCGTCGTAGGACGGGTGCGAGGCCATGGCCAGCACGTCGCCGCTGTGCACGTCCATGATCACGGCGGCGGCGCTGAACTCGGTCTTCAGCCGCTCCATGACGTAGCGCTGCAGCTCGAAATCGATGGTCAGCCGCACCTCCCGGCCCGGCTTGCCCTCCTCCCGGTCCAGCTCGCGGATCACCCGGCCGACGGCGTTGACCTCGACCTGGCTCGACCCGGCGACGCCGCGCAGATCGGCCTCGTATTGCCGCTCGATCCCCGACTTGCCGATGCGGAAGCCCGGCAGGCTCAGCACCGGGTCGCCGGTCAGGTCGCCCTCGGCCACGGCGCCGACATAGCCGATGATATGGGCGGTCTCGACCCCGAAGGGATAGCGGCGGGATTCGCCGACCTCGATCGACAGGCCCGGCAGTTCCGGCCCGTTGACGTCGATCCAGGAGACCTGGTCCCAGCTCAGGCTCTCCTTCACCGTCACCGGCACGAAGGCGCGGCGGCGCTTCACGTCTCGGATGATGCGGGCCAGATCGGCCTCGCTCAGCGGCACGCCCTGCGCCAGCCGGCCGAGCACAGCCTGGATGTCCTTCGCCTCCTCCGCCACCAGCACGACCCGGAAGTTCTGGTCGTTGACCGCGAGCGGGACGCCGAAGCGGTCGGTGATCAGGCCGCGCGACGGGGCCAGGAGCCGCATGTTGATGCGGTTCGATTCGGCCAGGACCTTGTAGCGGTCGCTCTCCTCCACCTGCAGGTAGTAGAGCCGCCCGCCCAGAACGCCGAGCAGGCCGAGCTTCAGCCCGCCCAGGGCGAAGGCGCGACGAGTGAAGCCACGGGCGCGGTCGGTGTCGCGCTCCATCGGCCTAGTCCCCCGCCCGCAGGAAGCCGCGATGCACCTGGATGAACAGCCAGGCCAGAGGCGGGAAGACGGCGATGGTCAGGACCAGCCGGACCAAGAGGGGCCGCGGCGGCACGACCGCGAAATCGTACAGGCCAACACCGATCCATTCGATGAGGGTGACCGCGGCCACCAGCACGGCGAAGCCGAACCACAGCACCACGAAGGGCCGCCCGGCCAGGAAGCGGCGCTGGCGCAGCAGCACCCATTGGCACAGCAGCAGGATCGCCGCATGCAGCCCGATCGGCGAATCGGTCAGCACGTCGTGCAGCAGCCCGACCAGGAAGATCAGCCACATCGGCATCAGGTCGGGCCGGTGCACCCCCCAGTAGTAGACCGAGGCCAGCGGCAGGAACGGCGCGATGCTGCTGTAATAGGGCAGATGCGTCGGCGTCACCCCGACCAGCACCAGGATCAGGGTCACGGCCCCGGGGGCGGCGTGGCGCGCGGCGAGGTCGAGCTTGTGCAGCAGGTCCCCGGTCATTGCGCGAAGCCGGGCACCGGCTGCATCGCCATCCCGGGATCGAGCGTGCGGAAATCGACGACCTTGACGTAGGTGATGGCCTCGAGCGGCTCGATCGGCTGGATGCGGACGGCGCTGTCCTGGGCGGCGGCGATGACGCCGACCGGAAGGCCGGCCGGGAACATGCCGCCGCTGCCGGAGGTGACGATCCGGTCGCCGACGCGGATCGACGCGTCCGGCGGCAGGTACAAGAGCCGCGGCCGGTCGGTGTTGTCGCCGCCGACGACGGCGCGCTGCTGGGTGCGCTCCACCACCACCGGGATGCGGGCGTTAAGGTCGGTGATCAGCAGCACCCGGGCGGAATGGTCGCCGGTCTGCACGATCCGGCCGATCAGGCCGCGACCGCCGAGCACCGCCTGGCCGTCGCGGATGCCGTTCGCGGCGCCGAGATTGATCGTCAGGCTGCGCACGAAGGCGCCGCCATTGTCGGCGACGACCCGGGCGGTGAGGAAGGAATGCGCCGAATCCGGCGTGTAGTTCAAAAGGTTGCGCAGGGTCAGGTTCTCGGCCTCGAGCCGGAAGGCGACGTCCTGGTACTGCCGCAGCGTCGCCACCTCCTGCCGCAGCCGGGCGTTCTCGCCGCGGATGTCGGACAGGCTCTGCAGCTCCGTCACCATCCGGGCGACGCTGGCGGCCGGGCGCGACATGGCGTCGAGGATCGGCGCCACGGCGTCGACCACGCGGGCGCGGATGCCGTCGACCAGCACCGCGTCGATCTTGCCGACCATCAAGAGGCTGATCGCGGCGAACAGCAGCAGGCCGAAGGAGAATCGGTGCGCCGCGGCCCTGATCGCCGCGATGCGCGCCACCGGCCTGCTCCGCTGCATCACCCGCATGTCCGTCCGCCGAAGACCGGATTCCCAAAAGGAGCGTACTACCGTTTTTGCAGATCCCCCAGCCTGCGCCGGGCGGATCACGGCATATTAGTACATGTTGATCAGAACGTGCTTGAGCGTCTTCATCTCTTCCAGCGCCCGGCCGGTGCCCAGCGCGACGCAGGACAGCGGGTCGTCGGCGATCGACACCGGCAGACCGGTGGCGTGCCGCAGCACCAGGTCGAGATTGCCCAGCAGCGAGCCGCCGCCGGTCAGGACGATGCCCTTATCGACGATGTCGGCCGCCAGCTCCGGCGCGGTGTGCTCGAGCGCCACCTTCACCGCCTCGACGATCTGGCTGACCGGCTCGGCCAGGCTTTCGGCGATCTGCCGCTCGGAGATCACCAGCTCCTTCGGCACGCCGTTCAGCAGGTCGCGGCCCTTGATCTCCATGTACCGGCCCTCGCCATCCTCCGGCGGGGCGGCGGAGCCGATCTCCTTCTTGATCCGCTCGGACGAGCCCTCGCCGATCAGGAGATTATGGTTGCGGCGGATATAGGCGATGATCGCCTCGTCCATCTTGTCGCCGCCGACCCGGACCGAGCGGGAATAGACGATGCCGCCGAGCGACAGCACCGCGACCTCGGTGGTGCCGCCGCCGATGTCGACCACCATGCTGCCGGTCGGCTCGGTCACCGGCAGGCCGGCGCCGATCGCCGCCGCCATCGGCTCCTCGATCAGATAGACCCGACGGGCGCCGGCGCTCTCGGCCGATTCCTGGATGGCGCGGCGCTCGACCGCGGTCGAGCCCGACGGCACGCAGACGATCACCTCCGGCGCCGCGAAGCTGCGCCGGTTGTGCACCTTGCGGATGAAATGCTTGATCATCTCCTCCGCCACCTCGAAATCGGCGATGACGCCGTCGCGGAGGGGGCGGATGGCGGTGATGTTGCCCGGGGTGCGGCCCAGCATCTGCTTGGCCTCGTCGCCCACCGCCAGGACCTGCTTCTTGCCGCGGATATTGGCGATGGCCACCACCGACGGCTCGTTCAGGACGATGCCACGGCCCTTGACGTAGACCAGCGTGTTCGCCGTGCCCAGGTCGATGGCCATGTCGGCCGAGAGGAAACCGAAGAAGTTGAACATGCGGCCGTGATGTCCTGTCAGCCGGGCTCGGCTGGGTAAGGTCCAGTGCGAGGGGCGGGAACGGCGGGCCGATCCCGCCGCCGCGTTGCTTTAGACCAGCGCGACCCGAGTCTCAAGCGGAGAGTCGGGCCGAATCATGCCGCCGGAAATCACATCCCGCGCTCGGCCATCGCCCCGCTCACGCCGATGTCCCGCGGCGCCGTGCACTGCCCCGGCCGGCGGTACAGGCAGATCTCGCTCGGGCAGCTCTCCAGCTGGTAGCCGGTGCTCGGTGGCATCTGCTCCGGCCGCGCCATGACGTAGTTGAAGGACGGGACCGAGCGCCACAACCGCCGCGTGTCGTCGCCGAACCAGAACACCGGCACGTCGCGATGCAGAGTGGTGTAGCCGGCCAGGTCCGACCATGGCGTCAGCAGGCCCAGGCCGCACAGCGCCTCACGCTCGTGCAGCGCCTGGGTGGCGGCGATGCCGGGCGCGACGCGGGTCCATTCCGGCCCCCAGCGGTCGCTGGCCGACAGCAGTCCCGAGGCGAGCACCCAGGCGGCGCACAGCACCGCCAGCGGCGCCCAGCGCGGCACGCCGCTCCACCTCTCCGCCGCCAGCTCCTTGCCCAGGCGCCGGGCCAGCCGCTCGGTCCCCAGCGCGGCGAGGATCAGCAGGAAGGGCAGCGCCGGCAGGACGAAGCGGTACTCCTTGTGGGCCACCAGGCTGTGCGACAGCACGATCGCCAGCGGCACCGCCACCAGCATCGGCTGGCCGCGCGCCCCCAGCACGATCAGCGCCGCCATCGGCGCCAACCACCATGACCAGATCCGGGCATATTCCTCGAGGTAGAAGCCCGGCGGCATCACGCCGAAGCTGTGGCTCTTCTCCTCGACGATGTTGATCCAGAAGTTCTTCACGACCGACTGGAACGGCCAGCCGAGCGTCACCCAGTCGAGCAGCCCGTTGCACAGCAGCACCGGCCCCAGCCCGGCCAGCAGCATCGGCCGCAGCCGGCCGCGCCAGTCGCCCCGGCTGGCGACCACGGCCGCGGTCGCGATCGCGGGCAGCAGGTGGAAGCGGAAGACGAAGACCAGGCCGAACAGCAGCCCGGCCCAGATCAGCCGCCGGCGGTCGACCGTCTCCGCGGCCCAGGCCAGCCAGCAGGCGATCAGCAGAAGGCTGGTGGCGATCGATTCTGTCAGCGCCGTCGGCGCGTAGTAGACCAGCTCGAACCAGACAATGGCGATGAAGGCCGCGGTCAGCCCGGCCGTCGGGCCGGCGGCGCGCTTGGCCCAGAGGAAGGCGACCGCCGGGATGCTCAGCGACAGCGCCGACCACAGTCCCTTCGACGCGGCGAGATAGGAGGACGGGTCGTCGCTGACCCAGGACACCGCCTTCATCAGCCCGGCCAAAATGCCCGGCAACAGCCAGGAGCGGATGCCCTCGCGATATTCCCAGGGCACGATGCCCTGGCCGAAGGCCAGCCGATGCGCCTGCTCGTAATACTGGAACAGCTCGTCGGCGTGGTGGATGCGCGGGAATGCCAGGGCGAGGATGATGCGCAGCAGCAGCCCGAGGGCGAGCAGCCCGGCCAGGCCGACCAGCCAGCTCGGCCAGCGCTCGATGACGCCGGGCCGGGACGGATAGGGCAGAGCGACTGAAGCTGCGGTGGCGCCGACGGGTCGACCCAGATAGCGATCGGGCATGGAGGGATCGACCGATCGGCGTTGCTCCACAGTGTCGTCGGTCATATCGCTCCGAATCGCAGAGGGAAAAAGAGTGCCGCTGCCTAATAACACCGGCGGCGCGGTTTTCGTCTGAAAAAACCTCAGAAAAATCATCATATCCAGGATCTTGTTGAGAGTTTGTCGGCACATCCGCCGAAAGAAGGGCGCGGCGCGGGATGAAAATCGCCGGCAGCTGCGTATATGGGTCATGAAACGCCGCAAGGACGATTTCGACGTCATCGCCGAGCTGCCGGGGCTGAAGCGCTATGCGCTGGTCCTGACCCGGGATGCTGCCGAAGCCGAGGACCTGCTGCAGGAAACCCTGCTCAAGGCCTACGAGGGGCGGCGCAGCTGGCAGCCGGACCGGGCGCTGCGCCCCTGGCTGTTCGCGATCATGCACAACACCCACGCCTCGCGCCTGCGCGGCCGCCGGGCCGAGGACGCCCGCATCGTCCAGGCGACGCAGCTGGCGCCCGAATCCGGCGCGCCGAGCCAGGACGCCCGGGTCCAGCTGGCCCAGGTGCAGCGGGCGATGCTGGCCCTGCCGGAGGAGCAGCGCGAGGCGTTGCTGCTCGTGGCGGTCGAGGAGTTCCGCTACCAGGAGGCCGCGGCCATCCTCGGCATCCCGATCGGCACTCTGATGTCGCGCCTGGGCCGCGCCCGGGCAGCGCTGCGCGAGATCGTCGGCAGCGGCGCCGGCGATGCGGCGGGCGACCGCGGCACCGACGGACCGACCCCGCCGCGGCTGCGGCTGGTGGAGTGAAGCCCATGACCCAGACCCCGACCGAAGCCGAGATCCAGGCCTATATCGATGGCGAGCTCGACCTGCCCCGCCGGATCGAGATCGAGGCCCATCTCGAAGCGAACCCGCCGGTGGCGGCCCAGGTGATGGCCGATCTGCGCCTGCGCGACGCGCTGCGCCTGGCCTTCGCCGAGGATGCCGGCATCCGCGTCGCCAGCTATGAGAACGCCCGTCTGCTCGGCCGCGCCGTGCGCTGGCGCCGGCTGACCGGCCGGCTGCGCCGGGTCGCCGCGGTGGTGCTGCTGGTCGGCCTCGGCTGGGGCGCCCAGTCGATGCTGGGCGTGACCCGGATCGACAGCGCCTCGGCCACCATCCCGGCCTATGCCGACGAGGCCGGCGACGCCTACCGCACCGTGCTGTACCGCCATCTGGTCGACCCGGCCGAGCCCAAGGGCGGGCTGAAGCCGGAGGACCTGGCCAAGGCGCCGATCACCCTCCCCGACCTGCCGCAGGGCTGGTCGATCCGGTCGATCGAGGTGGTGCCCTGGGATGGCGGCTCGGGCTTCGAGGCGACGATCGACACCGACCGGTTCGGACTGGTGACGCTGTTCGCCGCCGCCACCGACAGCTTCGACGTGCAGGAGCCGCAGGCGCAGCGGGCGAAGGACGTCACCGTTGCCTATTGGCAGGTGGGTCCGTCGGTCTACGCGCTCTGCGCCGATGCCAAGGCGGACGACCTGCTGGTCGCCGCAAACGGCCTGGCCGATACCCTCTACTGAACGCTCACGAAGGAGTGACGACCCCATGAACATGCCGCAATACCAATGGCAGACGACGGCGCGCCCGACGGCCGCCGAGCTCGACGTCGGCCTGCGCCAGCACATGCTGCGCGTCTTCAACTACATGGGCCTGGGCCTGGTCGTGACCGGCCTGGTGGCCTTCCTGGTCGCCAGCACCCCGGCGATCTACATCCCGATCTTCACCACCCCGCTGAAGTGGGTGGTGATGCTGGCGCCGCTGGCCTTCGTCTTCTTCTTCTCGTTCCGCATCCACGCCATCTCCTCCGCCACGGCGCAGACGGTGTTCTGGCTGTTCTGCGCCGCCATGGGCCTGTCGATGGCGGCGATCTTCCTGGTCTTCACCGGGACCAGCATCGCCCGCACCTTCATGATCACCGCGGTGATGTTCGGCGCGATGAGCCTGTACGGCTACACCACCAAGGCCGACCTGTCCCGCTTCGGCTCGTTCCTGATGATGGGCCTGATCGGCATCATCATCGCCAGCCTGGTGAACCTCTTCATCGGCTCGACCGCGCTGCAGTTCATCGTCTCGGTCGCCGGCGTGCTGATCTTCACCGGCCTGACCGCCTGGGACACCCAGCGGATCAAGGAGGAATACGCCGAGCACTACGACAGCGAGAGCCTGAACAAGCTGGCGGTGATGGGCGCGCTGTCGCTGTACCTGAACTTCATCAACATGTTCCAGCTGCTGCTGAACCTGACCGGCGCGCGGGAGGAGTAAGGGCGTGTACGACAACGAGAAGCAGGCCATCGACGACCTCTTCGTGAAGCTGGCGCGAGCCGAGCGCGACGGCGGCCCGCGCGACGCCGGCGCCGAGGATCTGATCCGGCGCCGCCTCGCCGAGCAGCCGGCCGCCGCCTACTACATGGCACAGGTCATCCTGGTGCAGGAGCAGGCGCTGGCGGCGGCACAGCAGCGGATCAACGATCTGGAGCGGCGCGCCGCGCAGCCCGCGGCCGGAGGCTTCCTGGCCGGGCTGTTCGGCGGCGGCCAGCGGCCGCAGCCGGCCCCCTCCGCCCCGTGGGGCCGCCAGGCCCAGCCCGGCTATGGCGCCCCGCACGGCTACGGCCACCGCCCCGCCGGCGGCGGCTTCCTGGCAGGGGCGATGCAGACCGCCATGGGCGTGGCCGGCGGCGTGGTCCTCGGCAATCTGCTGATGGACGCCTTCACGCCCGACGTCGCCCAGGCGGCCGAGGATGCCGCCGGCGACCTGGCGTCCGACGCCGGGTTCGATATGGGCGGCGAGGAGCTCTGAGAGTAAGCTGGGGCCGGAGGCAACGGTGCCTCCGGCCCTCTTTTTTTGACGTGAGCCGATTGGACGTATCGTGGAATCCTTTGTCGCCCAGGTCACGCAGTTCATCACCGACAACCAGGCCTGGGCGGGGCCGATCCTGGCCCTGCTGGCCTTCGGTGAATCCATGGCCGTGCTCGGCCTGTTCGTCCCCTGCACCGCGCTGATGCTGGCGACCGGCGCCCTGGTCGGCGGCGGCATCCTGCATCCCGCGCCGGTGATCCTGTGGTCGATCGCCGGCGCCGTGCTGGGCGACGCCGTCTCCTATTGGCTGGGGCAGAAGCTGGGGCCGAACGCCCGCAACGTCTGGCCGTTCTCGCGCGACAAGGCGATGATCGCCCGCGGCCGGCTGTTCTTCCGCCGCTGGGGCACCGCGTCGATCTTCCTCGGCCGCTTCCTGGGGCCGCTGCGCGCCGTGGTGCCGCTGGTCGCCGGGATCATGCGCATGCGCCAGTCCCGCTTCCAGATCGCCAACATCCTGTCGGCGATCGTCTGGGTTCCCGCCATGCTGGCGCCCGGCTGGCTGGTGGCCCAGGGGGTCGGCGAGCTGGAGGGCATCGGCGAGACCGAATGGATCGTCATGACCGGCGGTCCGCTGCTGGCCGGGGCCCTGACCCTGGCGGTCTTCGCCAAGCTGGCCTCCCGCCGCACCGTCCCGGTGCGCGCCCGGCGCGAGCGCCCCGCCGGCAAGCAGGGCTGAACGGAGAGCCGTCATGGGCCTGAGCGGTGCAAAGCTCCTGATCATCGGCGCGGTGGTCGCGCTCCTGTTCCTGCCGATGCTGCTGCGCCAGGCACGGTCGATCCCCGCGCTGCTGGAGCAGGCGCGCGCCGCCTTCGGCGGTGAGGACGCCGAGACCGCACGCCATCGGCCGCAGGCGGCGGAGCCGGCCCGCCAGCCCCCGCCGCCGGCCAGCTTTGCCGAGCGGCTGGGCCGCGTCATCGGCCGGCTGCTGCAGCGCCTGGGCCTGTTCCGCGCCGGCTGAGCCTGCCGAGGGGATCAGCGACCACTCCTCGCCGGCTCGTCTCCCATTCGGCTGCGACCCGCAGACAGGAACCGCCTCCGGCCCGGTCCCGTTGATCTTTTGGCCGATCCGTCCGGCGCTGCGACACGTTCCGCCGGGCGGGCCGCGGTTGGAGGTCGCATGCAGTCCGCCGCACTACTCCCCCTGATCGGTGCACTCCTGGTGATCGCCGGGGTGGTGTATTCCGCCTTCCAGGGCATCTGGATCGGCCGGTTCAACCGCGAGAAGCGGTCCTTCAGCCTGTGGGGCTTTGGTCTAAGGGCAAACTGGCCGGCGCTGGTGCTGATCGCCCTCGGCGCCATTCTGCTGCTGGCCCCGACCGCCCTGCCTCCTCCCGGCTGATCCGCTGTTCACGCGTCCTGCGTCGCGTCCGATCCGGCGCGGCGGTGGTAGAGGTCGAGCACCATCTCCCGCCCGGCCGGGCCCAGCAGCTCCAGCGCCGCCAGCGGGTGGCGCTGCGGCTCCGGCAGCAGGTCCAGGCGGTTCAGCAGCAGCGCCACCGCGCAGGCGTCGCGCGGCGACATCAGGCGGATATTGTCCGGGTCGGACTGCGCCAGCCCGACCAGCCGGGCGAGATGGGCCATGTCCTCGTCGCTGTAGCTCGGCATATCAGTCTCCCAGAGTGCGGACGGAAATCCTGCAATTGATGTCGCACACGGACCAGAATGCCCCATTCCCGACAAAATCGCGTGTGCCGCTGAGGAAATCAGGCTAGGAGGGCGCGCGTCGGATCCACAAGAAGAAGATCGAACCATGGCCGCAGGACCGGACGGTCGGCTCCACCAGGGCTTGCAGCAACGCCACCTCAGCATGATTGCGATCGGCGGCGTCATCGGCGCCGGCCTGTTCGTCGGCTCCAGCTCGATCATCGGCACGGTCGGGCCGGGCGCCTTCCTGACCTATGCCGTCACCGGCGTGCTGATCATCATGGTGATGCGCATGCTGGGCGAGATGGCGGCGGCCAACCCCTCCACCGGCTCCTTCTCCGACTATGCCCGGCTCGCACTGGGCGACTGGGCCGGCTTCACCGTGGCCTGGCTGTACTGGTACTTCTGGGTGATCGTGGTCGGCTTCGAGGCAGTGGCCGGCGCCGGCCTGCTGCAGAAGTGGCTGCCGGAGGTGCCGCTGTGGGCGGCGTCGCTCGGCCTTCTGCTGCTGATGACCGCGACCAACCTCTACTCCGTCCGCTCCTTCGGCGAGTTCGAGTACTGGTTCGCCGGCATCAAGGTCGCGACCATCGTGGTCTTCCTGGTGCTAGGCACCGTCTATGTGCTGGGGCTGTGGCCCGGCCACAGCATGGATTTCTCGAACCTTTCGCCGGCCGCCGGCTTCCTGCCGAATGGGGTCGGGGCGATCTTCTCCGGCATCGTCGTCGTGGTGTTCTCGATGGTGGGGGCGGAGATCGCGACCATCGCCGCCGCCGAGGCCAAGGACCCGGAGCGTGCGGTGGTGCGCGCCACCCGCTCCGTCGTGGTGCGCATCCTGATCTTCTACATCGGCTCGATCTTCCTGCTGGCCGTGATCCTGCCCTGGGACAGCCTAGCGTCGAAGCAATCGCCTTTCGTCGTCGCCTTCGAGCGGATGGGCATCCCCTGGGCCGGCGACCTGATGAACGCGGTGGTGCTGACTGCCGTGCTGTCCTGCCTGAACTCCGGCCTCTACACCGCCTCGCGCATGCTGTTCGTGCTGGCCGGGCGGCGCGAGGCCCCGGCCGCCCTCACCCGCACCACCGCGGGCGGCGTGCCGGTGCGGGCGATCCTGGCATCGACCGTGATCGGCTATCTCTCGGTGATCGCCGCCTATGTCTCGCCGGACACGGTGTTCCTGTTCCTGCTGAACTCCTCCGGCGCGGTGATCCTGTTCGTCTATCTGCTGATCGCCGTGTCGCAGCTGGTGCTGCGCCCGCGCACCCCGCCGGAGCGGCTGCGGGTGAAGATGTGGCTGTACCCAGGGCTCACCCTCCTCACCATCGCCGGCATGGCGTCGGTGCTGGTGGCGATGGGGTTCCAGGCGGACACCCGGTCGCAGATCGTGCTCAGCCTGGCTTCCGCCGTCGCGGTGGTCGCGGCCTGGCTGCTCCGGCGGGCCGTCCTCGGACGGAGCGTCGCGGCCCCGGCAGAGTAGCCGCGCAATAAAAAGGGCCCCTTTCGGGGCCCTTTCCTTTTCCCGGATCGTGTCGGGATCAGTTCTTGGCCTTGTCGACCAGCTTGTTCTTGGCGATCCACGGCATCATCGCGCGCAGCTTCTCGCCGACCTTCTCGATGTCGTGCTCGGCCTGGCGGCGGCGGGTGGCCTTGAAGCTGGCCTGGCCAACCTTGTTCTCGAGCATCCAGTCGCGGGTGAAGCGGCCGGACTGGATGTCGTCCAGCACGCGCTTCATCTCCTTCTTCGTCTCCTCGGTGATGATCCGTGGGCCGGTGACGTAGTCGCCGTATTCCGCGGTGTTGGAGATCGAGTAGCGCATGTTGGCGATGCCGCCCTCATACATCAGGTCGACGATCAGCTTGACCTCGTGCAGGCACTCGAAATACGCCATCTCCGGCGCGTAGCCGGCCTCGACCAGGGTCTCGTAGCCGGCCATGATCAGCGCGGTCAGGCCGCCGCACAGCACCACCTGCTCGCCGAACAGGTCGGTCTCGCACTCTTCCTTGAAGGTGGTCTCGATGATGCCGGCGCGGCCGCCGCCGATCGCCGAGGCGTAGGACAGGCCGATGTCGAGCGCGGCGCCGGTCGCGTTCTGATGCACCGCGATCAGGCAGGGGACGCCGCCGCCCTTCTGGTATTCCGAGCGCACGGTGTGGCCCGGGCCCTTCGGCGCGACCATGAACACGTCGAGGTCCTTGCGCGGCTCGATCAGGTTGAAGTGGACGTTCAGGCCGTGGGCGAAGGCGATGGCGGCGCCTTCCTTCATGTTCGGCCCCAGGTCGCGGGCGTAGATGTCGGCCTGCAGCTCGTCCGGCGTGCACATCATCAGCACGTCGCCCCAGGCAGCGGCCTCGGCCGGCGACATCACGGTGAAGCCGGCGGCCTCGGCCTTCTTCACCGTCGGGCTCTCCGGGCGCAGGGCGATGCGCACTTCCTTGACGCCGCTGTCGCGCAGATTGGCGGCATGGGCATGGCCCTGGCTGCCATAGCCGACGATCACCACCTTCTTCGACTTGATCAGGTTCACATCCGCGTCGCGGTCGTAATAAACGCGCATCGTACTGGTTCCTTCTTCCTACACCGACGGGCGATCGCGACAGCGGAGGGCGGCCCGTCCAACGCCGATCCTAATCCGCAACCAACAAGAGAGAGGCGTACCGGCTCGCCGAGACCCGATCGGACAGGCCGCGATCGAACGTCGCCAGCCTCCCCTGCTCCCGCTCGGCGAGCGCCAGATAGAAGCAGTCATAGGGCGAGTGATCGAGCTCGTTCGCGATTTCCATCGCCCGCTGCCGCAAGGAGACGACAGGTTCCAACCGCTCCAGCATCCGCGCCGCCAACGCCACCGCGGCGACCGAATCCTCGGCCGAAAGCTCCTGGCGCCGCCGCTTCTTCCAGGCGAGGCTGGCCAGCTCGGCGATGATCAGCTCCGGCGCGATCAGCGGGTCGCCACGCTGAACCACGGCCTCGGCCTCCGCCGTCCCGGGCTCGTCGAAGAGCAGTTTCGCCACCAGGCTCGCATCCGCGATGATCGTCACCGTGCGTCCCGATCCTCCCGGATCAGGTCGACGCTGTCGCTCGTCTGAGTGCGATGGTTGGACTCCCGGAACGCCTTCAGCATCGCGAGCTTCTGGTCAGGCGCGAGCGGCGCCTCCCGGATCAGCAGATCCCGCAGGGTCTGCTCGAGCGAAGTGCCCTCGAAGTCCGCCTTCGCCTTCCAGAGCTCGATGATGCGATCGTCGAGATTGCGAATGATCACCTGGCCCATGCCTTACTCCGCTATCATTTTTGATAGCATCATAGATGATCCACCGAGGATCACAACGCCGAGGCCGACGACTCATTTGCCAGCAGCCCTTCGGGCCCGCGGGCGATGGCAACGACACCGGTCCGGCTGACGTCGACGAGGCCGAGCGGGATCATCAGCTGGATGAAGGCGTTGATCTTCTGGGACGATCCGGTGACCTCGAAGACGAAGCTCTCGGTCGTCGAATCCACGGCCCGGGCCCGGAACACGTCGGCGATACGCAGGCTCTCGATGCGCTTGTCACCGCTGCCGCGGACCTTGACCAGCGCCAGCTCGCGCTCGACCGCCGGGCCCTCCAGCGTCAGGTCGTGCACGCTGTGCACCAGCACCAGCCGGTCGAGCTGGGCCTTGATCTGCTCGATGATCATCGGCGTGCCGGAGGTGACGACGGTGATGCGCGACAGGTTCCGCGCCGCGTCGACCTCGGCCACGGTCAGGCTCTCGATATTGTAGCCGCGGCCGGAGAACAGGCCGATGACGCGGGCCAGCGCGCCCGGCTCGTTGTCCACCAGCACGGCGATGGTATGGGTTGCGATCTGGGTGTGCGGGGTCATGGTGCGATCCGAAGGTCACGAGACGAGAGTCGCGGCCGCCCTCTGGGGCGGCTGCGGCGAAGGGCGTCGTCCGCGCCTTATACGAGCACCATCCCCTCCTCCGAGGTCGGCTTGGCGGCGTGGTCGCTCGGCCCCAGCAGGATCTCGTTGTGGGCAGCACCACCCGGGATCATCGGGAAGCAGTTCTCCATCTTGGAGACCTGCATGTCCACGACCACCGGACCCTTGATCCGCAGCATCTCGCGGATCACGTCATCGGCCTCGCCCATGCAGGTGGCGCGCAGGCCGGTCAGGCCGAAAGCCTCGGCCAGCTTGACGAAATCGGGCAGCGCCTCGGAGTAGCTCTCGGAATAACGCTCGCCGTGCAGCAGCTCCTGCCACTGCCGCACCATGCCCATCCAGAAATTGTTGACGATGAAGATCTTCACCGGCAGCCGGTACTGGGCGATGGTCGACAGCTCCTGGATGTTCATCAGCGTCGAGGCCTCGCCACCGACGTCGATCACCAGCGCCTCGGGATGCGCGATCTGCACCCCGACCGCGGCCGGCAGGCCGTAGCCCATGGTGCCGAGACCGCCCGAGGTCATCCAGCGGTTCGGCTTCTGGAACGGGATCAGCTGCGCCGCCCACATCTGGTGCTGGCCGACCTCGGTGGTGATGTAGACGTCGTCGCGGTCGGCGGTCAGCTCGCCCAGCCGCTTGATCGCGTATTGCGGCTTGATGACCGCCTCGGGCGACCGGTCCTGGCTGAAGTTCAGGCAGTTGCGGGCCTGCCACTGCTTGATCTGGCCCCACCAGGCGGCCAGCGCCTTTTCGCGCGGCTTGTAGCCGCGGCGCTTCCAGACCTCGATCATCGCCCGGATGACCTTGCCGGCGTCGCCGACGATCGGCAGGTCGACATGGACGTTCTTGTTGATCGAGGACGGGTCGATGTCGACATGGATCTTGGTCGACCCCGGCGCGAAGGCGCTGATCTTGCCGGTCACCCGGTCGTCGAAGCGCGAGCCCAGCGCGACCATCAGGTCGGAGCCGTGCATCGCCAGATTGGCCTCGTAGGTGCCATGCATGCCGACCATGCCGAGGAACCGCGGGTCCGAGGCCGGCAGGGCGCCGAGGCCCAGCAGGGTCGAGGTACAGGGGAAGCCGGTCAGCGCGACCAGCTCGCGCAGCGCTGCCGATGCGTCCGGGCCGGAATTGATGATGCCGCCGCCGGTGTACAGGATCGGCCGGTCGGCCTTGGCCATCAGCTCGACCGCCTGCTCGATCAGGTCCGGGTCGGGCTCGGTCCGCGGCCGATAAGTGCGGTGCTCGACATGCTCGGGCGGGGTGTAGAGCCCTTCCGCGAACTGCACGTCCTTCGGCAGATCGATCACCACCGGGCCGGGCCGGCCGCTGCGGGCGACGTAGAACGCCTCATGCAGCGTGCGGGCCACCGCGTTCACGTCCTTCACCAGGTAGTTGTGCTTGGTGCAGGGCCGGGTGATGCCGGTGGTGTCGCATTCCTGGAACGCGTCGTTGCCGATCAGATGGGTCGGCACCTGCCCGGTCAGGCAGACGATGGGAATCGAATCCATCAGCGCGTCGGTCAGGCCGGTGACGGCGTTGGTCGCGCCCGGGCCGGAGGTGACGAGGACGACGCCGACCTTGCCGGTCGAGCGGGCGTAGCCTTCCGCTGCGTGCACCGCCGCCTGCTCGTGCCGGACCAGGATGTGGCGGATCGCGTTCTGCTTGAAGATCGCGTCGTAGATCGGAAGGACAGCACCGCCCGGATATCCGAAGATAACCTCTACGCCCTGGTCCCGAAGGGCACGCAGGACGATTTCGGCTCCGGTCAGCGTTTCTGTCGACATCGCAACCTCAGTGTTGCGGCCCTTCGGCCGCGGGCTCTGTTGCGGCCCCCTCCGGGCCGCGGAGTTCAACGTTGGGGATCAACGAGGGTCGGCAAGCTAGACGGCGGAATCCGAGAGGTCAATCCAGAATGCGAAGAAAAGACAAAGTTTCGGAGGAGTTTTTTTCCGAATATTGCGCACTGACGACATGGCAGCGTTGCACCCTTGCGTTCCCGGCCGGGAGCTGGTGGCGGAACCAGGTGGTCTGGCGCTTGGCCAGGTTACGCGTCGCCTGCTGCGCCCGGGCGATCGCGGTCTCGAGGTCGGTCTCGCCGCGCAGATGCGCCGCCAGCTCCGGCACCCCGACCGCCTTCATCGCCGGCAGCTCCGGGTCGAGATTCAGCGCCAGCAGCGCCCGCACCTCCTCCAGCGCCCCGGCGGCGACCATGGCGCGGAAGCGGCCGTCGCAGGCGGCGTAGAGCACGTCGCGCGGCGGCGCCAGCACGATCCAGTCGAACACCATGCCCGGCGGCGGGCCGGAGCCGGCCTCCTGCTGCCAGTCGGCGAGCGAGCGGTTGGTCGCCACCATCACCTCCCAGGCCCGGATCAGCCGCTGGGTGTCGCCGGGGGCCAGGCGCCGGGCCATCTTCGGGTCCCAGCGCATCAGCTCGGCATGGAACGCCTCGCCGCCCAGGCTGTCATGCAGCTCGGCCGTGGCGCGGCGGATCTCCTCCGGCACCGGCGGGATCGGGCTCAGCCCTTCCGTCAGGGCACGCAGATAGAGGCCGGTGCCGCCGACCACGATCGGCCGCTTGCCGGCCTTCTGCGCCAGCCCGATCTCGGCCAGCGCCATGTCGCACCAGGCGGCGGCGGAGCAGCGCGTCGAGGCCGGCAGCACGCCGTAGAGCCGGTGCGGCGCCCGGGCCAGGTCGACCAGGCCGGGCCGGGCGGTCAGGATCGACAGCTCGGCATAGACCTGCATGCTGTCGGCATTGATCACCACGCCGTCCAGCGCCTCCGCAAGACCCAGCGCCAGCGCCGATTTGCCGCTGGCGGTCGGACCGCCGATGACGATGACGCTCTCCGCCATCATCGAGCCCCGCCAGCTCGTCGCGTTGCCTCTCCCGCGGGGCGGGAGAGGTCGGACGTCCGCCAGGACGTCCGGGTGAGGGCTGGCACAGGCCTCGACAAAATCCCCTCACCCGGAGCCGCTTCGCGTCTCCGACCTCTCCCGCAAGCGGGAGAGGCAACGCAAAGGAGCTGTGCCTGCACAACCACCCCGGCGCCTTTCGCGCATAGACAGGCACCGCCGCGCTGCGGCATATCCGGGGCCCGAGCTTGGGAGCTGCGCCGCGTCATGGATCTCGTCCTCACCCTCACCACCGCCCCGGACCGGCCGGTCCTCGACGATTCCCTGACCCGCCACCTGCGCAACGCGCTGGCGATCGCGGGCGGGACGCCGGGGGCGGTCGACTGGCTGGCCCCCGGCGTCGCCTGCGATATCGCATTCGCCGGGGTCGATGCCAAGGCGGCGCAGGCGGCGGCGCGGCTGTCGCTGGCCGGGCAGCCGGTCGACGCCAATGTCGTGCCGGCCCGGGGCCGCCGCAAGCGCCTGCTGGTCGCCGACATGGACGCCACCATCGTCGAGGGCGAGACGCTGGACGAGCTGGCGGCGCTGGCCGGCGTTGCCGACCGGGTGGTGCCGATCACCGAGCGGGCGATGCGCGGCGAGATCAATTTCCGCGAGGCGGTGGTCGAGCGCGTGGCCCTGCTCGAAGGCCAGCCGCTGTCGATCATCGACCGCGCTTTGGCCGATCTCCGCTACACGCCGGGCGGCCGCACCTTGGTGGCGACGATGCGGGCCAACGGCGCCTATTGCGCCCTGGTCTCCGGCGGCTTCGACGCCTTCACCCGCCCGGTGGCCGCCGCCGTCGGCTTCGACCGGTCGGAGGGCAACCACCTGATCCAGGCCGATGGCCGCCTGACCGGCCGGGTGCGCGAGCCGATCCTGGGCAAGGACGCCAAGCGCAGCTTCCTTCTGGAGATGGCGGCGGAGCGCGGTCTCGGTCTCGACGACGCCATCACCGTCGGCGACGGCGCCAACGACATCCCGATGCTGCAGGCCGCTGGGCTCGGCGTCGGCTTCCGGGCCAAGCCGCTGGTGCGGGAGTCGGTGCCGGTGTCGGTGGCCCATGGCGACCTGACCGCCCTCCTCTACCTGCAAGGCTATCGCGCTTCGGAGTTCGTCCCGGCCTGACGATGTACCGCAAGATCGCCTCCGTCGGCGGGCTGACGCTCGCCAGCCGCGTGCTCGGCCTGGTCCGCGACCAGATCATCGCCGCGGTGCTGGGGGCCGGGCCGGTGGCCGACGCCTTCTTCCTGGCCAACCGGCTGCCGAACCATTTCCGGTCGCTGTTCGCCGAAGGCGCCTTCAACGTCGCCTTCCTGCCGGCCTTCACCACCACGCTGCAGCGCGAGGGCAAGGCCCGGGCGCTGGAGCTGGCGGAGCAGGTGCAGGCGATCCTGCTGGCCGTCCTCCTGGTGGTGCTGGTCGCGGCCCTGGCCGCCATGCCCTGGCTGATCGCGCTGATGGAGCCGGGCAGCGTCCCGGCGGCGCAGACCGACCTGAAGATCGAGCTGACGCGGATCACCTTCCCCTACCTGCTGTTCATGTCGCTGGTGTCGCTGCAGGGCGGCGTGCTGAACGGGCTGGGCCGGTTCGGCGCCGCGGCGGCCGCGCCGATCCTGCTGAACCTGTTCATGATCGGCGCGGTGCTGGGGCTGACGCCGTTCCTGCCCTCCGCCGGGCATGCCCTGGCCTGGGGCGTGTTCTTGTCCGGCATCGCCCAGTTTCTGTATCTGGCATGGGACATGCGGCGGGCCGGGGTCTCGCTGCGGCTGGTATGGCCGCGCCTGTCGCCCGGCGTGCGCCGCTTCTTCCGGGCGTTGGGGCCGGCGACGCTGGGCGCCGGCATGGCCCAGATCAGCGTCTTCGCCGACACCATCATCGCCCAGGCGCTGCCGACCGGCGCCCAGTCCTACCTGAACTATGCCGACCGGCTGAACCAGCTGCCGCTCGGCGTCATCGGCATCGCCGTCGGCACCGTGCTGCTGCCGGAGGTGACGCGTCGCCTGGCCGCCGACGACCACCAGGGCGCGCTGGCCAGCCAGAACCGGGCAATCGAGCTGACCCTGGCCCTCACCCTGCCCTGCGCCGTCGCCTTCCTGGTGGCGGCGGAGCCGATCCTGGCGGCGATGTTCGAGCGCGGCCGCTTCACCGCGGTCGACAGCCACCAGTCGGCCCTGACCCTGACCGCCTATGCCTTCGGCCTGCCGGCCGTGGTGCTGGTGCGCTGCCTCTTGCCCGGCTTCTACGCCCGCGGCGACACGGCGACGCCGGTGAAGATCGCGGTCGCCACGGTGGCGCTGAATGTCGGGCTGAAGATCGCGCTGATGGACACCCTGTCGCAGGTCGGCCTCGCCGTCGGCACCTCGGCCGGGGTGTGGCTGAACATCCTGCTGCTGGCCTGGGTGCTGCACCGCCGCGGTCATTTCAGCCTCGACGCCGCTTCCCGGCGGCGGCTGCCGCGCATGGTGCTGGCCGGGGCGGTGATGGCGGCGGCGCTGTGTGGCCTGCTGGTGCTGGCCGCGCCGGCCCTGGCAGGCCGCTCCGACCTGCTGGCGATCGCTACCGTGCTGGCGGTGCTGGCCGCGGCCGGCCTGATCTACCTCGCCACCCTGTTCGGCCTCGGCGCCCTGCGCCTCGAGGATCTGCGGCGGCTGCGCCGGCGGGGATAGGTCCAGGTAAAGGAAAGGGCGCTGCCAATGAGCAGCGCCCTCAACACGTTCTCCTGCGCGCCCCCTCTATTGTCATCGCCGGGCGGGTCCTCGGGTCAAGCCCGAGAACGGCGATCCAGGGGGCCCCCCGGAGCGGCATCGACATTCCCTGGATGCCCGGGTCAAGCCCGGGCATGGCAGGTAGAGTTGACTGGCCGTACCCCGGTCTCAGCCCGACCCGACCGGCAGGGCGACGAAGCGCAGGTCGCCGCCGCTCTCGACCAGCAGCAGCACCGATTTGCGGCCGCCCTCGCGGGCCTCGGTGACCTTCTTGGCGACGTCGTCCGGGTTGGCCACCTCGGCCTGGCCGACTTCGACGATGACGTCGCCGGGCTTGAGCCCCTTCTCCGCCGCCGGCGACCCGCCGGTGACGTCGGTGACCACCACGCCCTTCTGGTCGTCGGGCAGCGAGTACTGTTTCTTCAGGGCGTCGGTGATCGGCGACAGTGTGAGCCCGAGAGCCGTAAGCGCCTGCGGCTTGCCGCTGTCGCCCTGGCTGTCCGGGGTCGAGGCCAGGAGGCCGGATTCCTCGGCCGCCTCGAGCTCGCCCAGCGTCACCGGCAGGTCCTTGCGGGCGCCCTTGCGCCAGACCGTGATCGACACCTGCTTGTCGACCGGCGTGTCGGCGACCACGCGCGGCAGGCGGCGGCTCTCGGTGATCGGCTTGCCGTCGAATTGCAGGATGACGTCGCCAGTCTCGATCCCGGCCTTGGCCGCCGGGCCCTTGTCGGTCACGCCGGCCACCAGCGCGCCCTCCGGCTTCTCCAGCCCCAGGCTCTCGGCGATCTCCGGCGTCACCGATTGGATCCGGACCCCCAGCCAGCCGCGCTTGGTGCGGCCGAACTGGATGATCTGGTCGATCACGCCGCTGGCCAGCGATGAGGGGATGGCGAAACCGATGCCGACCGACCCGCCCGAAGGCGAGTAGATCGCGGTGTTGATGCCGATCACCTTCCCGTCCATGTTGAACATCGGACCGCCGGAATTGCCGCGGTTGATGGCGGCGTCGGTCTGCAGGAAGTCGTCATAATTCCCGGCACCGATCTCGCGCGACCGGGCCGAGATGATGCCGGCGGTGACGCTGCCGCCGAGGCCGAACGGGTTGCCGATCGCCATCACCCAATCACCGACCCGCATCTGGTCGCTGTCGCCGAACTGGACGAAGGGCAGCGGCTTGTCGGTCTCGACCTTCAGCACCGCCAGGTCGGTCTTGTCGTCGCGGCCGATCAGCTTGGCCGGAAGGCTGGTGTTGTCGTGCAGGACGACGGTGATCTCCTCGGCGTCCTCGATCACATGGTAGTTGGTGACGATGAAGCCATTGGCCCGGACGATGAAGCCGGAGCCGAGCGCCGTGGCGTTGCGGGGCCGCGGCGGGCGGTCGCCCTGGCCGCGCCGGTTGAAGAAGTCGCGGAAGAACTCGTCGAACGGCGACCCCGGCGGGAATTGCGGCATCTCCGGCAGATCCTGGCCGTCCTGGACCTTCTGGGTGGTCGAGATGTTGACCACGGCCGGCACCAGCTTTTCGGCCAGATCGGCGAAGCTGTCGGGCGCCGGCGCGGCGCGGGCGCCGGCCGCCGCCATCAGCATGGCCGCCGCAACCAGCACCGTGGCGGCCCAGCGCAGCAGGGCGGTCTCCCCCACGGCGATCGCGCCGGTCGGGCGGTGGCGGGCAATCGGTCTGGTCACGAACGCTCTCCCTCGCTCAAAGCACGACGCCGGCCCCATACAAGAGCCGGCGTCTGTCATCATACACCCGATCGTGGCGAGATGCGGGCTTCCATCAGCCGGGGCTACCCGGTGCCGCAGGGGCCGGCTCGGGCTGGGCCGGAGCCGGCGCAGGAGCCGCCGGCGCCGGGGCCGGCGGCGCCGAATTGGTGCCGGGCGGGGTCTCCTGGGTCACCGCCGGCACCAGGCCGCGGCCGGTGACGTCGTTGAAGTACTTGAAGAAATCGCCCTTCGGCGACAGCACCAGCGTGGTGCCGGTCGTCCCCAGCGTGTTCTGGTAGGCCTGCAGGCTGCGGTAGAAGGAGAAGAACTGCGGATCGGCGCCGTAGGCCTCGGCCTGGACCCGGATCGCCTCGGCGTCGCCCTGGCCGCGCAGCTCCTGCGCCTTACGCTCCGCCTCGGCCTTCAGGACGGTTACGTCGCGGTCGGCGCGCGACCGGATCTGCAGCGAATATTCCTCGCCCTGGGCGCGGTACTGCGCCGCCTCGCGCTCGCGCTCCGAGCGCATGCGGTCATAGACCGACTGCACCGTGCCCTCCGGCACGTCGGCGCGGACGATGCGGACGTCGACGATCTCGATGCCCAGCGGCTTGGCGTTGGATTCGACCTGATCCCGGATCGACCGCATGATCGGCCCCCGCTGCTCCGACAGCACGTCGAGCTGGGTGTAGTTGCCGAGCACGTTGCGCAGGGCGTTGTTGACGAAGCTGCTGATCCGGGTGCTGGCGATCTGCTCGTTCCGCACCGACTGGAAGAACAGCAGCGGGTCGACGATCCGGTAGCGGGCATAGCTGTCGACGTCGAGCCGGCGCTGGTCGGACAGGATCACCTGCTCGACCGGCGGATCCACGTCCAGCACGCGCTTCTCGTAGAACTGCACGTTCTGGATGATCGGCAGCTTCAGCTTCAGCCCGGGCTCGTCCTCGACCTTCACCACCTCGCCGAACTGCAGCACCAGGGCCTGCTCGTTCTGATCGACGGTGTAGAGGGAATCGGCCAGGACCAGGCCGGCGACGACGATGGCGGCGCCGAGAGCGGCAAGCTTGGCATTCATCTCACTGCCCTCCCCGCTGCGCCGGGGCCGGAGCCGGGCGGTTGATCAGCTCGTTCAGCGGCAGATACGGTAGCACGCCCTGGCCGCCGACGGCGTCGTCGATCATGATCTTGTTCGCACCCTTCAGCACGCTCTCCAGCGTCTCCAGATAGAAGCGCTCGGCCGTGATCGCCGGCGCCGCGCGGTAGGATTGAAGCACCGAGGTGAAGCGCGCCGCGTCACCGCGGGCCCGCGCCACCACCTGCTCGCGATAGGCCTCGGCCTCCTGGCTGATCCGCTCGGCATCGCCGCGGGCCCGGGGCACGATGTCGTTGCGGTAGGTCTCGGCGGCGTTGCGCAGGCGGTCCTGGTCCTGGCGCGCCCGCTGCACGTCGTCGAAGGCGTCGATCACCTGCTGCGGCGGCGCCACCTTCTGCAGCTGCACCTGGTCGATGACCACGCCGATGCCGGGCCGGCCGGGGCTGCCGTAGCTGTCGAGCGTGGCCTGCAGCAGGCGCCGGGCGTCCTGCTCGATCCGGCCGCGCGCCTCGTTCAGCGCCGGCTGGATCTCGGTGTGACCGATCACCTCGCGCATCGCGCTTTCCGCCGCCACCTTCACGGTGGCCCGGGCATCGCGGATATTGAATAGGAACGCGACCGGGTCGGAGATGCGCCACAGCACGACGAAGTCGATGTCGACGATGTTCTCGTCACCGGTCAGCATCTGGCTCTCGTCTGGCACGTCGCGGCCCGCCGCGCGGCCCTCGCCGCTGGTGAAACCGATCTCGATCCGGTTCTGCGTCGTCACCGACGGCTTGGTCACCGTCTCGATCGGCGCCGGCAGGTGGTAGCGCAGGCCAGGCTGCTCGGTCCTGGCATAGGCGCCGAATCGCTGGACCACGCCCAGCTCGTCCGGCTGCACCCGGTAGATGCCGGTCAAGAGCCAGCCGATGATGATGACGACGATCGCGATCAGAATGCCGCGGCCGCCGCCGAAGCCTTTCGGCATGACCTGGCGGAACCGGTCCTGGCCGCGGCGGATCATCTCCTCGATGTCGGCCTGGCTCGGCCCGCCGCGCCCCCAGGGATTCTGTCCGCCGCCCTGCGGTGAGCCGCCCCAGGGGCCGCCGCCGCCACCACCGCCTTGATTACTCCACGGCATCCAAATCCCTTCCCCGTCGACCGCCCTGTCATCCCGGGCGCCGGATGCTATATCTCGGCGCGGCGGGTCGCAAATGCGGAGCCTGTCATATTGGACAATGGGCAGGAAGTTCAACCATGGCAAACGGCCGCGTGACGGTAACCGAAGCCGCAGTGCGCGAGGCGCTGGGCCGCGTGCGGGATGAGGAGCGCGGCGGCGACCTCGTCAGCCTCGGCATGATCTCCGGCCTGACCCTGCGCGAGGGCCACGTGCTGTTCTCGATCGAGGTCGACCCGCAACGCGGTCCGCAGCTGGAGCCGCTGCGCCAGGCCGCAGAGAAGGCCGTGGCGGCGATCCCGGGCGTGCTGTCGGTCACCGCGGTGCTGACCGCCCATCGCGGCCCCGGCCAGGCGGCCCAGACCGCTGCCCCGCCGCCCCGCCCCACCGCCCCGGGTGGGGCACAAAGCCGCAAGCTGCCGGTCGCCGGCGTCGGCGCCATCATCGCCGTCGCCTCGGGCAAGGGTGGCGTCGGCAAGTCGACCACTGCGGTCAACCTCGCCCTCGGCCTCGCCGCCAACGGGCTGAAGGTCGGGCTGCTCGACGCCGACATCTACGGGCCCTCGATGCCGCGGATGACCGGTATCACAGGTAAGCCGAGCTCGCCCGACGGCAAGAGCCTGGACCCGAAGGAGAATTACGGGCTGAAGGTGATGTCGATCGGCTTCCTGATCGACGAGGAGACGCCGATGATCTGGCGCGGCCCGATGGTGCAGTCGGCGCTGTCGCAGATGCTGCGCGACGTCAACTGGGGCACGCTCGACGTGCTGGTGGTCGACATGCCGCCGGGCACCGGCGACGCCCAGCTGACCATGGCGCAGCAGGTGCCGCTGGCCGGCGCGGTGATCGTGTCGACGCCGCAGGACATCGCCCTGCTCGACGCCCGCAAGGGCCTGAACATGTTCCGCAAAGTCGATGTCCCGGTGCTCGGGATCATCGAGAACATGAGCTATTTCTGCTGCCCGAACTGCGGCCACCGCACCGACATCTTCGGCCATGGCGGGGCGCGGGCGGAGGCGGCGAAGCTGGGCTGCGACTTCCTGGGTGAGGTGCCTCTCGACATCGCCATCCGCGAGACCTCGGATTCCGGGCGCCCGATCGTGGTCTCGGCGCCGGACAGCCCGCATGCCGAGGCCTACCGTGCCATCGCCGCGAGGGTGTGGGAGAAGCTGCGCGCCGGCAGCGGCCCGGCCGCCCCCCGGATCGTGATCGAGTGAGCGGCCACAGCGTCACCTCCTCGCCACAAATCGATCCGATAAGAAGCCAAATCGCGGCGCCGGGCAGGACCGGACGCCGGCCCCTCGGAGTGGGAGAGTGATGGGACGCTTCTGCCGGATCGCGGTCCTCGCCGTGCTCGCGGCTGGCTTCGCCGCCGCGGCGCGGGCGCAGGCCCTGCCGGATTCGGTCGAAATCCAGAACCGGCGGAGCGGCACGATCGAGGATCTGCGCGTCTCGCCGGATTTCGAGAGCTCCTGGGGCTACAACCGGCTGCGCACGGCACCGCTGCCGCCCGGCGCCTCCGCCCGGATCCCGACCGACGACCTGCGCGGCGGCTGCTATTTCGACGTCAAAGTCCGCCAGAACGACGGCGCCGAGGCCGAGTATTGGAGCCTCAACCTGTGCAGCCGGCCGGTGATCGACCTGGAGTGACCCAGCCGATCCGGAATTGACTGAACGGACGGTCAGCCATTCCCGCCGGCGCGGCGCCTCTCGTTCCACAGCGGCATCGGATCGGCCGGGGTCGAGGTGCCGACCGGCTTGGCCTGGCCTTCGAGGAACCGACGGATCGCCTCGGCCGTGGCCGGCGTCGTCAGGATCTCGTTGCCGAGCTTCGGCAGCACGTCACGACGGAAGTCCGCGATCTCCTGATGCTGCTGCGGCGTCGTCGCCTGGGCATCGAGATCGTTCAGATACTGCGTCATCGCATGGGCGCCGCCCTCCGGGAACAGCACGCCCTGCCCCTGCTCTGACCATCTCAGGAAGGAGTCGAGCCAGCCGGGGACCGGCAGCTGCTTGAAGGTGCCGTTGGCATCGCTGTAGGTGCGAAGGACCGTCTCGCTCTCCCGCACCGCACTGGAGACCCCGCGCGGTGTCTCCTTCGATTTGCCCGGCGGGTCGATCTTGACCTGGCCCCGGAACTCGAGCGACGCGGCGACCGGGAGGAAGGGCAGGCTGAGCGCCGGCAGCTTCAGGGATGCGGTGAAGCGCGTCGCCTCGGCCACGAAGGAGGCCATCGGTCCGGCCAGCCGGCGGTACATGTTGACCTCGGAGGGCACCCCGCGCACCAGCGGCGTCCTGTCCTGCTCCGTCGAGCGCGGCAGGGCGCCCGTCTCCTCGCCCTGGATTCGGTCAAACTCATCCGCCGCGATTCGGTGCTGGTAAGCGTCGTTGGAGATCGCCCGGTCGGGGTTGGGCACGCTGTCCGGCAGGCCGGGGATGCTTTCGGTCGGATAGAGGTCGTTGAAGATGAAGTCGGCATTCGCCGCATCGCGGTGCCACCGGTAGTCCATGCCGGTCAGGAGATCGACATACTCCTCCGCATATTTGCCGGTGACCGCCGACAGGCGCATGCCGCTGGCGCGGCCGGGCACGTAGGAGACGGCAGTGCTGGGATCGATGCGCTGATCGCCGACCAGGTCCCGGATGGTCGCGAGATCGGGCTCCGAGTCCAGGAGAAGCCGACTGGTCTCGTCGTCCACCACGATCCTGGTCCGCATCGACAGCCGCTCATAGGTGGCCTGCATCTGGTCCCAGGCCTGCCGCGACAGCACGGTGCCTTCGGGGATGATGACCTTGATGTTGTCCTCAGGCCGCCGCTCAGCGCCCAGGCGCGGCACATGCTTCAGCCCGGGGATGAAGTTGGTCCAGAAGCGCGGCCGGACGCCGACCTTCTGCTCCTCCATCAGCTTGGTGAAGGTGATGCCGCCCTCCGGCACGGCCACGAAGGCGTCGACGGGGGCGTCACGCCCGGCGACGGTGCCGAGCAGATCCATCTCGCCCGGGTGGAGCGCCACCGTCTGCGCGTCGGGCAGCATGGCGCCCCAGCTCAGCTCCATCACGCTGCCGGGCAGCTCGTTGCCGTCCGCGTCGCGCGGCGCCCCGACGTCGCGCACGCCCTGCAGCGTCGGCATGAAATCCGCCGAGACCTGGGTCGGATCGGTCGCGAACAGCGCCTGCTGACCGTCCTTCAGCACGGTCGATCCCTTGATCTGGAAGACCGTCTGGTTGGAGGTGGGCAACAGCCCCGCCTCCTTGAGCGTGATGTTGCGGTATTCGTGCGGCCGTTGCGACACCGTCAGCTCGCGGCCCAATGTCAGCCGGAACGGCTTGGTCGACCCCATCACCAGGCTGTCGATGACGGACTGCCCGAGCGCCCTGACGTTCATCTTGGTGCTGATGGCGCCGCCGGCGGAGGCCAGGGTCGGCCGGCCGAACTGCGGCAGGTTATCCTGCGTGACCATGTCCGGGTTGCCGAGGATCCGGACCTGCGCGCCGACGCGGAACTCCGGGATCTTGTTCTGCCAGCCCCACAGCTTGGGAACGTCCGCCTCCTGCCGGATTCCGCCATTCTCCATCAGCATCTCGCGGCGCGCGGCGATCCGGCCCATCATGTCGGGGTGCATGGCGACGTTCTGGACGGTGCCCGGTATTGCCCCCATCGCCGCCGAGATCGCCTCGTTCCGGTTCATGTGGCGGCCTTCGGTCAGCTGCGCCACCAGCTCAGCGCCGCCGAAATTGCTCACCAGATCGTTGCCGAACTGGGCGGTCAGGCCAAGGCGCGACAGGCGCGTGGGTTGCGCTGCCGGGCTCCCGCCATCGGATGCATTGGCCGCGTCGTCGGCCGCGTTGGCGGCATCGTCGGAAGCGTTCGCAGCGTCGTCGGCCGCGTTGACGCCATCGTCCGCGGCGTTGGCGGCGTCGTCGGCCGCGTTGACGGCATCATCGGCGGCATTGACGACGTCGTCGGCCGCGTTGACGGCATCATCGGCGGCATTGACGACGTCGTCGGTTGCGTTGACGGCATCGTCGGCCGCGTTGGCGGCCGGGCTGATCAACCGCTGCACCGGGATCGCGCCCGCCACCGCCCCGGTGACCGGCGCGGTGGCGAGATAGATGCCCTGCGTCTTGGCGGAGTTGAGCAGCTGTTGGCCGCCCTCGTCGGTGAGCAGCTTGCCGTCGAAGGCCAGCCGGGTGGCGTCGGAGGCGATCTGGCCGGCGCCGTTCACCACCTGGCCCGTCGTGGCGCCCGCCGCGGTGGCGACGGACCGCTGCGCCAGGTTCGGCAGCGCGGTGGCGCTGAGCCGCGTGCCCACGGCGGTCGAGACCCGCATTCCGGCCGTGGTGGCGCCGGCGGTGGTGATCGACGACAGCCCGTCGATCGCCGTGTCCTTCAGCGCCGCCATGGCGTGGTCGCCGCTGACGCCCCAGCCGTCACCCTTGTCGCCGTCGAGATTCGCCGCATCCATGCCGAAGCCGATCAGCGAGCTGTGGCCGTCGGCATACATGTCCTCGCCCTGGACCACGGCGCTGATGTCGCCGGCCGCGTCGATCAGCTCGTAGGTGCCGAAGCCTGCGGCGAAGCCGGCCACGACATTGCCGCCGGTGGCCGCCGTGGTGACGATGCCGACGGTCGTCGCCGCGACGACCCGGCCGACCTCGCCGATCGTGTTCCAGGTCTCGTCGCTCTCTGCCATCGCGTCGGCGTGCTCCTGGAACTCCGCCTCGAAGTTGCCCAGGATGGCGTTGACCCTCTGCTCGTACTGCGCCTGCGGCAGCCCGTCGCTCTCCTCCTGCAGCTCCGTCAAAGCGTCGCGCTTGTCCTCCAGGAAACCCCTGAACTCCTCGCCGGCGCTCTCGCCCGGCGTGATCCAGCCCCAGCCCTTGCGGACGAAGCTCTGGTCGTCGAGCTTCTCATTGACCTGCTCCAGATTCGCCTCGACGGAGGAGATCATCTGGTCGAGAGCCGTGTCCCGCGACTGCTGCTGGACCTCGCCGTCGACCTGCGCCAGCGCCTGCTGCGTCTCCAGCGACAACCGGTCGGTGCCGACCGCCCAGCTGTTGAGCGCCTGCAGCTTCGCCTGCTGGTCGGCCGTGAGCTGGAGCTGGCCGTTGGCGTCGAGCTGCACGGTCTGGCGCAGCTCGCCCGCGATCGCCGACTGCACCGCATCCCAGTTGCGCTGGCTGTCGGGTGCGTTCGCGCCGTGCTCCCGGTCGTAGGCGAGCGCCGTGTCGATCACGCCTTCCGTCTGGGCGCTGACCGGCGACGGTCCCTGCTGAAAGTAGATGTCACCGGGGTTGACGTTGTTCGGATCCGGGAACTGCCCGTTGTTGGCGACGCCGTCGGTTCCCACCAGCCGTATCAGCCCGTCGCCGGGCTGCACCTGGCCCGCCGTCTCGTAGCCATGCGATTCGGGCGGGCGCCCCTCGGCCGCCGCGCGGGCCGCCAGGGCCCGCTGCACCGCCGCCTGGAACTCGGCGTCGGTGTTGGGCCGGACCGGGTTGGCGGGACGTTGAGTACGCTCGATCGGCTTCAGCATGACTTCCCGCCGCCTTCGTTGACCGGTCGGGAATCCTAGAAAAATTGCATGACGCCGTTATTTCATTTGTATGACAAAGAAGGACAACTCGTCCTTCATAGGATTTCCATCTCCTCCATCGGCATCTTCACGGAACCGTCATCTTCCTGGAACAGCTCGTCGCTTATGGTGCCGCCGATTGCGATGGGGGAGGCCGGAATGGCGATCGAGGTCGACAAGGACGGGCGTATGGTCAGGGTCGAGAACGGCGTCACGACCCATGTGCCCACCGGGCAGCAGCAGCAATGGCAGGCGGCGGTCCAGGCGGCGATGCAACGGAACGGCATCGACGCGAATGAGGCCTCGAACATGCGGTTCCTGATCGCCGAGGAGGGCGATTCGCAATGGTCGATGTCGGAACAGATCGGCTCGCCCTGGACCGAGATGACCGCCCACAACGAATTCGCGGATGACGACCTGATCCAGATCGGCGAGGCCGTGGCGGTGCCCGCCCCCACGCCTGAAGGCGCCGGGGCCCTGGGGCCCGAGGGCCGGGACGCCTTCGCCCAGAGCATCGAGACCCGCGCCAACCACGCTGCGAACGCGGATGACGGCACCGCGACCGAGCAGTGGAACCAGATCGACGCCGACATTCAGACCTATCTGAACTCGGTGCCGCAGGAGGATTTCGTCCAGGCCACCTTCGACCTGGTCGGCTACGACTATGCCGCCGAGGGCTCCGCCCATGCGCGCACCTTCGTGATCAACAACGCCCTCGACGCGCTGGGCAACGACACGGGTGCGCAGCAGCAGATGGTGGATCAGCTGCTCGGCCAGGAATGGCCGGTCAACGGCGAGGACATCAAGGCCGACGTCACCCAGATCGCACAGGAGCGCGGCCTGCAGACCAACGCCGCGCAGGAGCCCGGTGCGACGCAGACCGATCCGGGGCTGACGGCGATCCAGACGGCCGCCGACAGCGGCGACCGCGCCCAGCTCAGGGCCCAGATCTGGAACTACGTCGGGCAGGTGACCAGCGCCGACAACAGCGCCCAATTCCAGGCGGTTGCCCGGCACGACTGGGGAGACGACTCCGGCGCGGTCATGGAAGAGCTCTACAACGTGGTCGTGCAGAACGTGAACGACCCGGTGCCCGCCATGACCAATCCGGGCGAGGAAAGCCCGGTTCCCGGGAACGTGCAGCAATACCTCAAGAATTATCTCTCGGCCCTGCCCGACTGCACCGTCCAGAACGAGATGGCCGACCGGCTGTCGGGGCAGGAATGGGAGAACAACGAGGCCACCAGGCCGCTGGTCACCGCGGCGCGTGAGGAGTTGGGCATCCCGGAGAACTAGCCGGACCGCAGAGCCGGGCCCGGCTCTGCGGCGTCAAGCCGGGCGGCCCAGCACCGCCATCAGCTCGCGCCATTCGCGCGGGCTGAGGCTGCTGTCCGGCTGCGCCACGGTCTCGCCCGCCAGCAGGCGGCGCAGCACGGCGAGTCCGGGCGCCGAGATCGTCGCCGCGTTCATCCGATAGTCGCGGAACGCCCGGGTGGCGAGCGGGACCCAGCGCTCCATCGCGTCCAGCATCACGTCGGCATAGGCCCGGATCTCATATTGTGCATGAGGATCGGCCCGCAACCTCAGGAAATGCATGAGGTTGTGCAAGTCCGTCTTCCAGTACCACTGGGTGTAGGTGTTGAGCGTCAGGTTCATCCGCGCCAGCTCGCGCGCCAGCCCCTGGCGGTTCGGATCGACCGGCTCGGTCCCGTCGATCTCCTCGTTCAGCATCCAGGCATAGTCGCGCCAGCAGCGCTCGGCATCCTCGCGCAGCATGTCGAGCACCCGCGACGCCTCCTCCCCCTCCAGCACCGCGTCGCGGCCCTGGCGGTTGTTGCGCGACTGCGCCGCCAGATGCTCCGGCGCCGGCAGGTAAAACTCCCGGTCGAGGATCGAGTAGCGGGCGGAATATTCGTTCACATTGGCGGTGCGATGCCGGATCCACTGCCGGGCCACGAAGATCGGCAGCTTCACGTGGAACTTGATCTCGCACATCTCGAAGGGCGTGGTGTGCCAGTGCCGCATCAGATAGCGGATCAGCCCTTCATCCTCCGACACCTTCTTGGTGCCGCGGCCATAGGAGACGCGCGCCGCCTGCACCACCGCCGAATCGTCGCCCATGTAGTCGATCACCCGGACGAAGCCGTGGTCGAGCACGGGCAGCGGCTCGAACAGGATCTCCTCCAACGCCGGCACGGTGGCGCGGCGGGTGGCGAAGGTGGCGGCGCGAATCTGGTCCAGCTCGGCACGCTGGTCGGCGGTGATCGTCATGGGGTCAGGTTTCTGTCTGAGATTCTAGAGATAGTGTAGCCGCGCCAGATTTCGGGACAAGGGCTGGTGTGGGCACAGGAGCCGGAGCCAAGCCACCGGATCTCGCAAGCCTAGGACGATTGCCACGCGAGCCGGACGTATTTCCTGCTATGTTCCTGGCGTCTGATTTCATAGCGGGATATTTCTTCATGCCGGCTCCGACCGATCCGCTTTACGCCCAGCAATGGCATCTCACCGGCGCCTGGGGCATCCATCCCGGCAATATCTGGGACGACTATACCGGCGCCGGCGTGGTCGTCGCCGTGCACGACCAGGGCATCGATTTCAGCCACGCCGACCTGAACGGCAACATCGACACCGCGCACAGCTTCAATGCCTATACCGGTGGTGCGGGCGGCGCGCCGGTGACGACCGACGACAACCACGGCACCGCCGTCGCCGGCATCATCGCCGCCGAGTGCAACGGCACGGGCGTCGTCGGCATCGCCTATGGCGCGACGCTGCTGTCCTATTACGACCCGCTGTACTTCAACACGCTGCAGACCGCGGCGGTGAACGCGCGCAACCATGCCGCGGCCGAGGCCGACGTGCTCAACAACAGCTGGGGCTTCGGCAACGCCTTCTTCGACGATCCGAATTCCGCCTTCCTCGATAATTTCGGCAGTACCGCCTGGGCCGCCGCCCGCACCGCCACCATCAACGCGGCCGCGAACGGGCGGGACGGGCTGGGCACGATCATCGTCCAGTCCGCCGGCAACGCCCATGAGCGCGGCGACGACACCAACCTGCACAGCTTCCAGAACAACCGCTGGACCATCACCGTCGGCGCCACCGATGCGGATGGCAGCATCTCCGACTACTCGACGCCCGGCGCCACGATCCTGGTCGGGGCGCCGGGCAGCCCATCCGCCGGCACCATCGTCACCACCGACCGGGCCGGCGCCGCCGGCTATGCCGCGGGGGACGACACCACCGACTTCAGCGGCACCTCGGCCGCGGCGCCGATGGTGTCCGGCATCGTCGCCCTGATGCTCGACGCCAACCCGAATCTCGGCTGGCGCGACGTGCAGGAGATCCTGGCCTACACCGCCCGTTCCGCCGCCCCTGGCGCGACCGACGATCAGACCAACGGCGCCACCAACTGGAACGGCGGCGGCCTGACGGTCAGCCACGAGATCGGCTTCGGCCTGGTCGACGCCCACGCCGCGGTGCGCCTGGCCGAGAGCTGGGGCGGCCCCGCACACACCAGCGCCAACGAGATCAGCGTCTCCGCCTCGGCTTCGCCGGGCCTAGCCATTCCGGACGGCAGCTCGACCGGCGTGACCACCACCCTGACCATCGCCACCGGCATCGAGATCGACCGGGTCGAGGTGACGCTGAACATCAGCCACACCTGGATCGGCGACCTGGTGATCGTCCTGACCTCGCCGGACGGCACCAACAGCATCCTCGTGAACCGCCCTGGGCTGAGCGAGAACGCCGCCGACGGTTCGAGCCAGGACAACATCAACTTCACCTTCGGCACCGTCCAGCACTGGGGCGAGAGCGGCCAGGGCACCTGGACGCTGGCCATCCGCGACCTGGTCAGCGGCGACACCGGAATCCTGAATTCCTGGAGCCTGCGCCTTTACGGCGATGCCGCCAGCGCGAACGACACCTATGTCTACACCGACGAATTCGCCACGCTCGGCACCGACGCGGCGCGCCGGACCCTGACCGACGGCAGCGGGGCGGACACGATCAACGGCGCCGCCCTGACCGGCACCGCGGTGATCAACCTCCTCAGCGGCGCCGCCACCATCGCCGGCCGCGCCATCGCCTTCGCCGCTGGCACGGTGATCGAGAATGCGATCACCGGCGACGGCAACGACCAGCTCAACGGCGGCGGCGGCGTCAACCAGCTGAGCGGCGGCCGGGGCGACGACGTGCTTCGCGGCGGCGCCGGCGCCGACATGCTGAACGGCGGCGCCGGCAGCGATCTCGTCAGCTACTACACCAGCTCGGTCGGCGTCGTGGCCAATCTGGCCACCGGCACGGGCAGCGGCGGCGATGCCCAGGGCGACACCTATTCCGGCATCGAGAACGTCAACGGCTCGAAGGGCGCCGATACCCTGACCGGCAACGGCGGCGCCAATGTCCTGAACGGCCTGGCCGGGAAAGATGTGCTGACCGGCGGCGCCGGCGCCGACCGGTTCGCGTTCGCTGTCCCCGGGGACAGCGTGGTCGGCGCCAATTCCGACCGGATCACCGATTTCAGCCGGTCCCAGGGCGACAAGATCGACCTGTCCTCGATCGACGCCGTCGGCACCATTGGCGGCGACCAGGCCTTCAGCTTCATCGGCATGGCCTTGTACGGCCACCACGCGGGCGAGCTGCGCTTCGCCCAGTTCGACGGCGCCACCACCATCGCCGGCGACATCAATGGCGACGGTGTCTCCGACCTCCACATCCGCCTGACCGGGACGATCGGGCTGATCGCCGCCGATTTCGTGCTGTGACCGGGCTAGCCCCTTCCCTCCGCGGCGGCGAATGCCTATCTTACGGGCGTCGGGCAACCGACTATGACGATAAACGCCTTTTGGAATAGGCACAGCGGACCCGGGGGCAGTACCCGGCGCCTCCACCAAATCTCCGGCGTTGGACGGAGCGCGGGGGCGAAACAGGATCGACGCGTGTAGTAAAGAAAAGGTTTTCGTCCGGCATGGTTCCGCCGTTATCGGGCCATAGCAATAGTTGCCAACGACAACTTTGCTGAGGTTCGCGCGGCTGCGTAAGCAGCTTAGCGTCCTCACCTAAATCCCTCGGCGGCTAGCCCCGTCGAGGTGGGGTCAGGGGCACCCAGCAACAGAACGCCCCGTTTCCATTTCCGGAATGTCGGACTTGGGCGGCTCCGGGCCGCGCGTCTCCCTTTTCAACCCGCCGGCCCCGGTCTAGTGTGATCGGATGGACGACGAACTTCGATACGACCGCATGGTCGAATCCGCCCTTCGTGGCGTGGTCAGGGAAGCTTTGGCGCAGGTGGCCGAGAAGGGCCTGCCGGGCGACCATCACTTCTACCTGACCTTCGTGACCAATCATCGCGGGGTCACGATTCCGGACTATCTGCGGCAGAAGTACCCGCAGGAGATGACGATCGTCCTGCAGCACCAGTTCTTCGGGCTCGAGGTCTGCGAGGACCGGTTCTCGGTCTCGCTCAGCTTCTCCAGCAAGACCGAGCGCCTGGTGATCCCGCTGGCCGCGATCACCACCTTCGCCGACCCGTCGGTCAACTTCGCCCTGCAGTTCCAGTCCGCCCGGGAACCCGGCGAGGAGGATGCCGCCGCCGAGGAGGCCGCGGCAGAGCCGGCCGAGGCCGCCAAGGCCCCGGCCGAGGCAGCGCCGGGCGACGGCGCCAAGGTCGTGGCGCTGGACGCCTTCCGGAAGAAGTAAGTCGTAGCAACCTATAAGGCTGTCATGCCCGGGCTTGACCCCCGGGCATCCAGGAATATCGATGCCGCTCTGGGTGGTCCCTGGATCGCCGGGTCAAGCCCGGCGATGACAACGAGTCTTTGGCCTAACCAGCCGCCGCTCCCCGGCCCTCGCGCAGCCGGGCGGCGAGCCGGAACGGCGCTTCGGCGAGATCGCCGAGCCGCTTCAGCCCGGAAATCTGGCGGCCGAAGGCCAGCACCTCGCCGATCCGGCGCTCAAGGAACGCGCGCGTCGTCTCCTGCCCTTCGGAACGGTCGTCGAGCCAGACCAGCAGCGTCGAGGCGTAGACCCCGGCCAGGAGCCCGCGCTTGGAGTAGTAGTTGATGTCGGTCGAACGGTCGCCGGCCGCCCGCCACATCGCGTCGACGGTGCGGTGCAGCTGGTGCAGGCCGCGGCGCGACAGCGGGCGCAGCACCCGCCGCGCCAGGTCGCGGCGGACTGCGTCGCGATAGGGCAGCAGGACGTCGAGCCGGGCCATGACCGCCTGGGCGATCTTCTCGCGCACCCGCACGCCCTCGAAGGCCTCGCCCTGTTCCGTCAGCCGCTCCAGCATCGCGCGGTCGGCCCAGTCGTGCAGATGTTCCGCCAGCTCGGCGATTCCGCCGGGGAACAGGGTGGCGGCCTCGTCGAGGCCGAATCCCGCATCCTCGGCGCCGAGGCGCAGGGCCTGCCGGGTCCAGCCGTCGAAGGCGACATGCGGCAGGACGGCCAGCAGCAGGGCGTCGCGCTCGGCCGTCCGGTCCTTCGGCGTCAGGTCTGTCATGGGTGCATCCCTCAAGCTCTGTCGGCGAGATGGCGGGCCTCGGCGTCGACCGCGAGGTCCCCGAGATCGCGCAGCCGGTCGAGATACAGCACGCCGTCGAGATGATCGACCTCGTGCTGCACCACGCGGGCGTGCAGCCCCTCGGCCTCGCGCTCGATCAGTCTGCCGTCGAGGCCGAGGCCGCGGTAGCCGATCCGCCGCCAGCGCGGCACCAGGCCCCGGAAGCCGGGGATCGACAGGCAGCCCTCGAGCCCCAGCGCCTTGTCCTCGACCAGCGGCACGATCTCCGGATTGATCAGCACCGTCGGCTCCTCCGGCGCCGGCGGCTCCCCCTCCTCCTGCCGCCCCGGCGGCACCTCGAACACGATCAGCCGCAGCGGCTGATAGACCTGCGGCGCGGCCAGGCCGATTCCCGGTGCGTCGCGCATCGTCTCGATCATGTCGGCGGCCAGGCGCGCGATCTCCGGATCGGCCGGATCCGCCACCGGGTCGGCGATGCGGCGCAGGACCGGATGGCCCATGCCGACGATCTTCAACAGCGTCAAAATCCTGCCTCCTGGCTAGCCGGGCTGACGGCCGAACCTGATTTGCCCTGACTTGGCAAGCAAAAAGTCGCGTGATACAAGACACGCCCCACTGAGACCTGCACCGGGATCACCCCGGCTGTGAAAGGAGCGATGGCAGAACGTGCAAGTCCATGTCCGTGACAACAACGTCGATCAGGCGCTGCGCGCGCTGAAAAAGAAGATGCAGCGCGAGGGCATCTTCCGGGAGATGAAGCTTCGTCGCAACTACGAGAAGCCCTCCGAAAAGCGCGCCCGTGAGCAGGCCGAAGCCGTGCGCCGCGCCCGCAAGATGCTGCGCAAGCGGCTCGAACGCGAAGGCTTCTGACGACGCCCCGTCCGCGGCCACCGCGGACGGCAGAGTGCCCACCGCGGCCTCGCCGCGGACGACAGAACGGATTTGCCGGACCGCCGGGGGCATCGCCTCGCGGCGGTTTTGTCGTTGGCCCCCAACAGGCGGCTTCGGCTCGACAGGTGATGTCATTCCCCGCGAGCTTGCTGTAGGAATCGGGTAGGCGCCGCCCGCAGGGCGGCCGCCGGTCACGAAACCCGGGGGAAACATGCTCATCGGCGTGCCGAAGGAAATCAAAACCCACGAGTACCGTGTCGGCCTGACCCCGAGCTCCGTCCGCGAGCTGGTCCATCACGGTCACAGCGTCATCGTCGAGACCAATGCCGGCGCCGGGATCGATTTCGGCGACGACCGCTACCGCGCCGCGGGGGCGGAGATCGTGTCCACCGCCCAGGAGATCTTCGAGCGCGCCGAGATGGTGGTGAAGGTCAAGGAGCCGCAGCCGGACGAATGCCGCATGCTGCGCCGCGGCCAGGTGCTGTTCACCTATCTGCATCTGGCGCCGGACCCGCGCCAGACCGAGCTCCTGATGAAGTCCGCCGCGGTCGCCATCGCCTACGAGACGGTCACCGATTCGCGCGGCGGCCTGCCGCTGCTGGCGCCGATGAGCGAGGTGGCCGGCCGGATGTCGATCCAGTGCGGCGCCCATTGCCTGGAGAAGATCCAGGGCGGCCGGGGCATGCTGCTGGGCGGCGTGCCGGGCGTGCCGGCGGCCAAGGTGGTGGTGCTGGGCGGCGGCGTGGTCGGCACCAACGCCGCGCGCATGGCGATGGGGCTGGAGGCCAGCGTCACGGTGATCGACAAGTCGCTGCAGCGGCTGAAGGAGCTGGACCTGCAGTTCGGCGCCGAGTTGAACACCGTCTTCTCCACCGTCGACGCGATCGAGGAGCATGTCACCAGCGCCGATCTCGTGATCGGCGCGGTGCTGGTGCCGGGCGCCGCGGCGCCGCGGCTGGTGACCCGCGCCATGGTGGCGAAGATGAAGCCGGGCTCGGTCGTGGTCGACGTCGCCATCGACCAGGGCGGCTGCTTCGAGACCTCGCGCCCGACCACCCACGACAACCCGACCTATGTGGTCGACGGGGTGGTGCATTACTGCGTCTCGAACATGCCGGGCGGCGTGGCCCGGACCTCGACCGTGGCGCTGAACAACGCCACCCTGCCCTTCGCCCTGGCGCTGGCCGACAAGGGCTACCGCCGCGCCTGCCTGGACGACCCGCATCTGCGCGAGGGGCTGAACGTCCATTCCGGCCAGGTCACCAACAAGCCGGTGGCCGAGGCCCTGGGCCTGAACTACGTTCCGGCCGAGGTGGTGCTGCGCGCCGCGTGATACCAACGGCCGCAACACTTAACCCGTCATGGCGAGCCCCGGAGGGGCGTGGCCATCCAGGCGGCACCGCCCCTCCTGGATGGCCACGGCGCTCCGCGCCTCGCCATGACGAATGAGGCTGGAGGGTTGATCCTAAAGCCCGCCGGCATCACCAGTTCGCCATCGACTCCCGCAGGATGCGCTCGAGATCGGCGGGCCCGACCGGCTTGGGCGCGCCGACCAGGAGCCGCTGCTGCTTCAGCGCGCCCTCGACCAGGGCCGGGATGTCGGCCTCGTCATAGCCGAGCTCGGCGATGCCGCGCGGAGCGCCGACCTGGCGCATCAGGGCGGTCAGCGCATCCGGCAGGCTGTCCGGCCCCGGATCGCTGACCGGTCGCCCGGTCAATAGCTCCGCCGCCCGGATGTGCTTCTCCGGCGCCGCGTCATAGGTGAAGCGGAATGACGCCGGCGAGGTGACGATCACGGAATAGCCATGCGGCACGAAGGCGTGGTCGCGGCTGTATCCGGCGGCGTGGAAGACGTGCTTCAGCCCGGCGATCGGATACGCGCAGGCGTGCGGGATGTGCACGCCGGCTGTGCCGAAGCCGATCCCGGCCATGGTCGCGGCCAGCATCATCGTGCCGCGCGCCTCCAGGTCGTCGCCGTCCGCCACCGCCCGGGCCAGGTACCGGCCGCCGAATTCGATCGCCTGCAGCGACCAGACATCGGCCACCGGGTTGCTGCCCTGATAGGGCGGCCGCTCGTCCGGCGTGGCCGGGCGCGGCCGGGCGTCGAAGGGCTTGGAGATGTAGGATTCGACGGCGTGGCAGACCACGTCGAGCCCGGCCGAGGCGGTGACGCCGGCCGGGGTGGTGCGCGCCAGCTCCGGATCCACCAGGGCCAGCGCCGGCCGGATATGGCGGTGCGAGATCCCGGTCTTCACCTTCAGATCGGGGATGTCGAGGATGGCGACGGTCGTCGCCTCCGACCCCGAGCCCGATGTGGTCGGCACCGCGATCAGCGGGAACAGCGGTCCCGGCGGCTTGCGGCCGCCGCCGATCGGCGGGTTGACGTAATCCATGATCGCGCCGCCATGGCGCTTGATCAGGTTGGCCACCTTGGCGGTGTCGATGGTCGACCCGCCGCCGAGGGCGACGAAGCCGTCGACCTCCGCCGCCATCGCGACCTCGGCGGCGAGCTCCAGCGATTCCAGCGTCGGCTCGACCGCGATGCCCTCGAACCGGGTCACGCCGATGCCGCTGCGCTGGATGATGCCGATCACCCGGTCGACCAGCTTGAACTCGTGCAGCGCCGGGTCGGCGACCAGCAGCACCCGGGAGACGCCGAGGCGCTTCAGCTCCCAGCCCAGCTCCTCGACCGCGCCGGCGCCGAATTTCAGCGGTGCCGCCTCGATGGTGAAGACGCTTTCCAGGACCTCGGTCACGGCCGCCTCACAGCCGCCGCAGCGCCTGGTAGATCAGCTCGAAGAAGCCGTCGGCGTCGATGTCGCGCAGCACGCGGCAGTTCTTCGGCCTGTCCTCGCCGCGGCCCCATTTCTCGGCCATGCCCCACCAGTCGACCACGGTCATGCCCAGCGTGTGCTCGCCCGCCAGCTCGACCGCGACATGGCAGTCGCGGCCGCGGAACAGCTCCGGCTGCAGCAGATAGGCGATGACGCAGGGGTCGTGCAGCGGGCCTCCGGCTGTGCCGTAGCGGTCCATGTCGAAGCGCTCGTAGAAATCCAGCATGCCGACCACGCTCTTCGCCACCGGCGTGTCGAGCGCCGCCACCTTGTCGAGCCAGGCGCGGGAGATCAGCGCCTTGTGGGTGACGTCGAGCGGCACCATGGTCAGCTTGATGCCGCTGGTCAGCACCACATGGGCGGCGTGCGGGTCGACATAGATGTTGAACTCGGCCGCCGGGGTGGTGTTGCCGCCCTCGAAGAAGCCGCCGCCCATGAACACGATCTCGCGGATGCGCGGTACGATCTTCGGCTCGCGGATCAGGGCCGAGGCGATGTTGGTCAGCGGCCCGAGCGGGCACAGGGTGTAGGTGCCCTCCGGCGCCGCCATGATCGTGTCGATGATCCAGTCGACCGCATGGCCCGGCACCGGCCTGGTCACGGGATGGGGCAGGCCGGAGCCGTCGAGGCCGGTCTTGCCATGCACCGCCTCGGCCGTGACCAGGGGCCGCACCAGCGGGCGGATCGAGCCGGCGACCACCGGGATATCGGTGCGCCCGGCCAGCTCGCACAGCTTCAGCGCGTTGGCGGTGGTCAGGTGCAGCGGCACATTGCCGGCCACCGTGGTGATGCCGGCGATCTCCAGCTCCGGCGAGGCGATCGCCAGCAGGATGGCGATGGCGTCGTCCTGGCCCGGATCGGTGTCGATGATGATGCGCCCGGTCTCAGCCACCCTGGCCTCCCTTTTCGAACTCTAGGGAGGCTGGCTAGCACCGCGACAGCGCCAGGTACAGAGGCGGCTTACTCGGCGGCGAGGAGGACCGGCGCGTCGTCCTGCTCGCGGTTGGCCTCATTCACCATCTGCCGGATGGCGGTGACGCATTTGCCGCAGCGCGGCGCGCAGCCGAGCCCGGCATAGACCTGCCCCGCGTTTTTAGCTCCTGATTCGACGGCACACCGGATCTGAGTGTCGTTCAGGGCGTTGCAGATGCAGATGTACATGCGTCGGCGGCTCCGGTGTGGTCCGCCGGATTTAGATGAGACTGCGAATGAGTGTCAATAGGCGCTCTATCCTGCCCCGGTCTCCGCCCGTGCGGCGCGAAGGCGCACCGCGGTCAGGATGGCGAAGAACGGCCCGCCGATCGCCGCGCCGATCAGGATGTAGGGGAACAGCCCGAACCAGGCCGCCGGCGCGAACAGGTAGAGCGCGTCGTCGAAGTCGAAGCCGAGAATGCCGACATAGGCCTTGGTCTCGACCGCGCCCGCCGCCTCCAGCCGCGTCGACAGGATCGAGGCCAGCAGCACCCCGGCGCTCGCCAGGAGGCCGAGCAGCGGACCGATCTCGCCCAGCCAGCCGGTACGCAGCCCGATGCCGATCGCCAGGAACATCAGCGCGTTGACCGCGAGATCGCAAAGCGTGTCGTAGACATGGCCGAAGCGCGAGGAGCTGTTGCCGAGCCGCGCCAGCTCGCCATCCGCCCGGTCGAGCAGACAGGAGACCAGCCAGATCACCCCGCCCCAGAGGGTCCAGCGCGCGTCGCCGACGGCGAAGGCGGCGCAGCTGGCGAGGCCGGTGACGAGGCGCCCGGTGGTCAGATGGTTCGGCGTGACCCGGGTGCCGACCAGGGGCCGCACCATGATCCGGGTCAGGCGATGGGTCCAGGAGGTGTGGGGCTGGGTGTAGATCGACTTCATGCCTGCTCGCGCGCAACCTCCGGCGTCCGCAGCAGGCGCCGGCCTTCAATGAGGTACCAGATCAGGAGGGCCGGGGCATGCAGCAGCAGCTCGCGGATGCGCTTGACCAGCGCCACCGAGAGGGCGAGCTCCGGCGGCAGGCCGAACATCACGCCCAGCGCCAGCAGGCTGCCGTCCTGGACGCCGAGCGCCCCCGGCACCAGGAAGGCGGCGGTGCGTACCGCCTGGCCCAGGCTTTCCATCACCAGGGCCTCGGCGAAGCCGATGTCGGCGCCCAGCACCTGCAGGGCCAGCCAGACCTCGCCGGCGCCGAACAACCAGGCCGCCAGATGCCAGGCCCCCGACAGCGCCATCGCCCGGCGGTCGCGGTAGATCGCCATCATCGTGTCGTGCAGCCCGGCCAGCGACCCCAGCGCCGGCCAGTCGAACTGCCGGGCGATCCGGCCCAGCAGCTGCTCGAACAGCCGGAACATGCCCCAGCGCTGCACCAGCACGAAGGCGACGCCGGTCAGGACCGCGACCATCAGGCCGAGCCCGCCCCAGCGCAGCATGTCGCCGCTGCCGATCAGCAGCAGCACCACGAGACCGATGGCGAAGAAGACGATCTGGCTCAGGAATTCGAAGGTAAGGTCGACCAGCATCCCAGCGCCGGCCGGGACCGTACCGGCGCCGTGCAGCGCCAGCACGCGGGCGCCGAGCACATTGCCGCCGACCTGGGCCACCGGCAGCACCGCATTGGCCGATTCCCGCACCAGCCGCGCCCAGACGAAGATGCCGGGCCCGGCCGACCACAGCGGCCGCATGGCAGCGCGCCAGCCCAGCGCCGAGCAGGCCAAGGGCAGAAAATGGAAGGCAATCACCAGCAGGATGCCGCCGCTGGCGCCCAGCAGCAGCCGCAGCACCGCCTCGGCGTTCTGGGAGGCGACCAGCCCGATGACGCCGCACAGCCCGGCGAGCCCGACCAGGGCGGTGGCGAGCTTGATGGCGCGGCGGGTCACGATGCGGCGCCGGTCCTGGCGAGCGGGATAGGATCTTGGATCGGCATGCCGCGGCGGCTCCTCTCGGGCGGGCGGATTAAGGGGACAGGCCGCGCCCGTGTCAATCGATTGCGAGGCTGGCGGCCCGGACGTCCGGATCAGAATCGTGCAAACATCAGACGATTTGGCGCGGCCCGTTCCAAAATGCTGGCCTCCGCCGCCCGTGCTGGATATGGTGCGGACAAAGTTTGCGCAGTGGAGGAAACATGGCTGGCGTTACGCTCCGTGGCATTCGTAAGTCGTTCGGCGACCTCGAGATCATCAAGGGCGTCGATCTCGACATCCGCGACCGCGAATTCGTCGTCTTCGTCGGTCCGTCGGGCTGCGGCAAGTCGACCCTGCTGCGGCTGATCGCCGGCCTCGAGGACATCACCGCCGGCGACCTCGCCATCGAGGGCCAGCGGGTCAACGACCTGCCCCCGGCCGAACGCGGCATCGCGATGGTGTTCCAGAGCTACGCGCTCTACCCCCACATGACGGTCTACGAGAACATGGCCTTCGGCCTGAAGCTCGCCAAGACCAGCAAGGCCGAGATCGAGCGCAAGGTCGGCGACGCCGCCCGCATCCTGCAGCTCGAGCATCTCCTGAAGCGCAAGCCGAAGGAGCTGTCGGGCGGCCAGCGCCAGCGCGTCGCCATCGGCCGCGCCATCGTGCGCAACCCGAAGGTGTTCCTGTTCGACGAGCCGCTGTCGAACCTGGACGCTGCCCTGCGTGTGCAGATGCGGATCGAGATCGCCCGCCTGCACAACGACCTGAACGCGACCATGATCTACGTCACCCACGACCAGGTCGAGGCGATGACGCTGGCCGATAAGATCGTGGTGCTGAACGCCGGCGTGATCGAGCAGGTGGGCTCGCCGCTCGAGCTGTACCACCACCCGGACAACCTGTTCGTCGCGGGCTTCATCGGCAGCCCGAAGATGAACTTCATCGAGACCGAGATCACCGCGGCCAACGGCGCCAATGCGACGGTCAAGCTGCCGGGCGCCGGCTCCGTCACCGTGCCGGTGCAGCCGGGCCGGGCCAAGGCCGGCGACAAGGTCACGCTCGGCATCCGGCCGGAGCACATGAACGAGAGCGGCACCGGCGCCGCCGCCATCCCCGGCCAGGTGCTGGTGGTCGAGCGGCTGGGCGGTGAGACCTATCTCTACGTCAAGACCGAGGTCGGCATGCTGACCGTGCAGGCCGACGGCGACAGCCGGGTCAAGACCAACGACCAGATCAAGATCGGCTTCGCGGCCGAGACCTGCCATCTGTTCGATGCCCAGGGCCAGGCCCTGCAGCGGGCGGAGCGGCACCCGATGGCCGATATCGGCCGCGAGCCGGCGATGGCCCATTGATGCTGACCGCCAGGGTCTTCAAGATCCTGGCGACAGCCGGCATTGCCCTGTTCTTCACCCTGGTCGCGGTCGGCAACCTGACCGACTACGGGCCCAACTTCGCCTTCGTCCAGCATGTGCTGGCGATGGACACCACCTTCCGGTCGCCCGCCCTGATGTGGCGGGCGATCGACGTTCCGTGGGCCCACCATCTCGTCTACGCCCTGATCATCATCTGGCAGATGGCCACCGCAGTCGTCTGCTGGGTCGGTGCCGTCAGCATGGCGCTGCGCTGGGATGCGCCCGCCGCCGTCTTCGCCCGGGCCAAGGCGCCGGCGCTGGCTGGTGTCGGCATGGGCTTCCTGCTCTACGCCTTCGGCTTCGTCGCCATCGGCGGCGAATGGTTCGCCATGTGGCAGTCGAAGGAGTGGAACGGCCAGCCGGCCGCGCATCTGTTCCTGACCGTCACCGGCCTCGTCCTGCTGTTCCTGAACCAGAGGGACGAGGAGCTGCCGTACGATCTCTGAGTTGCGGCACAGGACCCTTTGACCGTCCGCCGTGATCGGGTACAGGTTCTTGACCCGTTCGTAGCGCCGATGCCGTCCATGACCCCTTCCCTTCCCCGACACGGCGGGATCGCCGCCCCCGGCGCGGCATGAGCGACGACCATCCCTTCCCCGCAGCCGGGCCGGCCGCCGTCGCGCTGAAGCTGGCGGATCAGCGCATCGCCGATGCCGTCGACCCGTCGATCGGCCTCAACGCGCTCAGGATCGAGGACCTGCCGATCATCGCCCGCTGGCTGGAGCTGCCGCATGTCATGCGCTGGTGGGGCGACCCGGAGGAGGAGCTGGCGCAGATCGCCGCCCATCTGGTCGAGCCGAACATCGCCCCGTTCTTAGCGCAGGAGGGCAGCCGGCCGATCGGCTACATGCATGTCTACCACGCCAACCCCGACCCGTTCTGGGCCGCGCATGAGCTGCCGCGCGAGACCTTCGGCATCGATCTGTTCCTGGGCGAGACCGACGTGATCGGCCGCGGCATGGGCACCCGGCTGATCCGGCTGGTGCTGCGCCGCCTGCTGGCCCTGCCGGAGACGGCGCGGGTGCAGGTCGACCCGGCCCCGGCCAACGCCGCCGCGATCCGCGCCTATGAGAAGGCCGGGTTCCGGCGCCGCGGCCCGATCGACACGCCCGACGGCGCCGCCCTGTACATGACGATCGACCGGGCGGGCTGAGCCGGGAATGCCGGATCTGAGCGAGATCGTCGGCGGGATCGCCGACGCCATGGCGCGGGAGCAGCGGCGCGGCGAGGTCGCCGGCTACATCCCGGAGCTGGCGAAGGTCGATATCGGCCAGTTCGGCATCGCGGTATCCACCCTGGACGGCGGCTTCCACAGCGCCGGCGACGCCGAGGTGCCGTTCTCGATCCAGAGCATCTCCAAGGTCTTCACCCTGACCCTGGCGCTCGGCGCCGTCGGCGACGCGCTGTGGCGGCGGGTGGGGCGCGAGCCGTCGGGCAACGCCTTCAACTCGATCGTCCAGCTCGAACACGAGGAGGGCGTGCCGCGGAATCCCTTCATCAACGCCGGCGCGCTGGTGGTGACCGATGTGGTCCTGGCCGGGCACCAGCCGCGCGAGGCGATCGGCTCGATCCTGCGCTTCGTCCGCGGGCTGGCCGACGACGAGAGCATCGCCATCGACGAGACGGTGGCGCGGTCGGAGGCCGGGACCGCGTTCCGCAACATGGCGCTGGCCGCCTATATGAAGTCCTTCGGCAACCTGATGCATCCGGTGGAGCTGACGCTCGGCGTCTATGTCCATCAATGCGCCATCGCCATGACCTGCCGCCAGCTCGCCACCGCCGGGCTGTTCCTGGCCGATGGCGGCGGCCGATCCTCGACCGGGCATCGCGTGGTGTCGCCGGAGCGGGCGCGGCGGATCAACGCCCTGATGCTGACCTGCGGCCATTACGACGGCTCCGGCGACTTCGCCTTCCGCGTCGGCCTGCCGGGCAAGAGCGGCGTCGGCGGCGGCATCCTGGCGATCGTGCCGGGCCGCGCCTCGGTGGCCGTCTGGTCGCCCGGGTTGAACCAGCACGGCAACTCGCTGCTCGGCACCCTGGCGCTGGAGCGGCTGGCCAAGGTGATGGGCTGGTCGGTCTTCGGGCCGTGAGGCGACGATGCCGCGGCGCCTGCCCTCCCTGCCTGCCCTGCGCGCCTTCGAGGCGGCCGGCCGGCATCTGAGCTTCCGCCGCGCCGCCGAGGAGCTGCTGGTGACGCCGAGCGCGATCAGCCACCACGTGCAGCGGCTGGAGCGCGAGCTCGGCACCGCCCTGTTCCGGCGCAAGACCCGTGCCATCGTCCTGACCCCGGCGGGCGAGCGCTATCTCGACGGCGTGCGCCGCGCCTTCGACCTGCTGGAGGAGGAGACGCGCGCCGTCCGGACGCCGGGGCGGGCGCTGCTGCGGGTCAGCCTGCTCGCCTCCTTCGCCACCCATTGGCTGGTGCCGCGCCTGCCCCGCTTCGCCGCCGCGCATCCGGAGATCGAGCTGCGGCTGGAGCCGTCCAACGCCCTGGCGGACGTCAAGGGCGGCGAGGCCGACCTGGCGATCCGCTACGGCACCGGCGGCTGGCCGGAGGTCGAGGCGATGCTGCTGCTGGCCGACCGGATCGCCCCGGTGGTCAGCCCGGAGCTGCTGCGGCGCGGCCCGCCGATCGCGCGCCCGGCCGACCTTCTGCACCACACCCTGCTGCTGTCCTACGCCCGCGAGCCGATCGAATGGCCGGCCTGGTCGGCGGCGCACGGTTTCGAGCTGGCACGCGCCCGCACCCTGATGCTGCACGACTACAACATCGTGCTGGAGGCGGCGCTGGCCGGCCAGGGCGTGGCCATGGGCCGGCATGCGCTGATCGGCGACAGGCTGCGCAGCGGCGCGCTGGTCGAGCCGCTGGGCGGCCCGCCCTTCGCCCCGCCCGGCCTCGGCTATTGGCTGGTGACCCGGCCGGGCCCCCTGCCCCCGCCCGTCGCCGCCTTCGCCGACTGGATCCGCGGCGAGGCGGCTGCCGCCTCATAGGTGAATCCAAGTCACTCATAGGACGAAAACTTCGCGTTCGTCGGTGGCGCCCGGCGGCGTCTAGCATCCGGCCATCCTCACGACAGGACCGGACCATGCCGAAGACCATCGCCGAAGCCGTCGCCGCCCTGGGCCATGACCTGCCCGAGGCCCCCGCGCCGGCCGCCAACTACGTGCCTTATGTCCAGGCCGGCAACCTGCTGTTCGTCTCCGGCCAGATCTCGCAGGACCGCAACGGCCCCGCCTATCTCGGCCATCTCGGCGACACCGTCTCGCTGGAGGACGGGCAGAAGGCCGCACAGCTCTGCGCCCTTGCCATCCTGGCCCAGGTCGCGGCCGCGACCGGCGGCGAGCTCTCCCGCATCCGCCGCGTCGTCCGGCTCGGCGTCTTCGTCGCCTCGGCGCCCGGCTTCACCCAGCAGCCGCAGGTTGGCAACGGCGCCTCGGACCTGATCGCCGCGGTGTTCGGTGACAAGGGCAGGCACGCCCGCGCCGCGGTCGGGGTGGCCGCATTGCCGCGCGGCGTCGCGGTCGAGGTCGACGCCGTCGTCGAGCTCGAGGACTGACCATGGACGTGGCACGGCTGCGGGCCGAGACGCCGGGCATCGACCGGATGCTGCACTTCAACCATGCCGGCGGCTCGCTGCCGCCGGCGCCGGTGCTGGACGCGGTCCTGGCCCATCTGCAGCGCGAGGCGGTGTCCGGCCCGATCGAGGCCGGGCTGGCGGCAGCACCAGCCTTGGAGGAGGCGCGCGCCGAGGCCGCCGCCCTGGTCGGCGCCGCGCCGCGCGAGATCGCTTTCACCGGCAGCGCCACCCAGGGCTGGGGCCTGGCCTTCGCCGGCCTTCCCCTGTCCGCCGGCGACCGCATCCTGGTCGGCCGCCAGGAATGGGGCGGCAACCTGACCACCATGCAGCGCGCCGCCGCCCGCACCGGCGCGGCGATCGAGGTGATCCCCTGCGACGAGACCGGCCGGGCCTCGCCCGAAGCCCTCGCCGCGATGATCGACGGCCGCGTCACGCTGGTGTCGCTGACCTGGATCGGCGCCAATGGCGGGCTGATCAACCCGGCCGCCGAGATCGGTCGCGTCGCCCGCGCCGCCGGCGTGCCCTACTTCCTCGACGCCTCCCAGGCGATCGGCCAGATCCCGATCGACATCGCGGCGCTGGGCTGCGACGTGCTGATCGCGCCCGGCCGCAAGCATCTGCGCGGTCCGCGCGGCACCGGGCTGCTCTATGTCCGGCAGGGCTTCCTCGACCGGCTCGACCCGCCCTATCACGACGCCCGCACCGCGGCCTGGACGCCGGACGGCGCCCGGCTGCAGGACAGCGCCCTGCGCTTCGAGGCCGGCGATTTCCCGATGGCGCTGCGGCTCGGCCTCGGCGCCGCGATCCGCTATGCCCGCGCCATCGGCATCGACGCCATCCGTGCCCGCCTCGACGCGCTGGCGCAGGGGCTGCGCGCCCGGCTGGCGAGGATCCCGGGCGTGACCGTCCACGACCTCGGCGTCGAGCGCGCCGCCTTGGTGTCCTTCGCCGTCGCGGGGATCGAGCCGGCGGAGCTGCGCCGGCGCCTGGCGGCCGAGGGGATCACCATCGCCATCAACGGCGTGGCCTACACGCCGCTCGACATGACTGCGCGGGGCCTGGGCGACATCTGCCGCGCCGCCGTCTCCTACCTGCACACGGAGGAAGAGCTGGACCGCCTGGCCGACGCCGTGGCCGCCGCGGCCCGCAGCTGATCAGCGGGCGTGCCGGCGCGGCCGGGCCTTGATCTGCAGCTCGGTCTGCTTCTCAGCCTGTCGCCCCAGCTCGCGGAAGGCCTGGTCGCGGCCGGGCCAGTATTGCTGCGGCCAGGACTGGCTGCGGACGCCGTACCAGGCCTCGGCCTGGCGGACGAAGGTCGGGTTCCACAGATGCGGCCGGGCGAGCGCCACCAGGTCGGCGCGGCGGGTGTGCAGGATGGTGTTGATCTGGCCAGGCTCGGTGATAGCGCCGACCGCCATGGTCGCCATCTTCGGCACGTTGCGGATCGCCTCGGCGAACTGGACCTGGAACATGCGGCCATAGACCGGCCTTTGGTCCGGCACGGTCTGGCCGGCGGAGACGTCGATCAGGTCGCAGCCGGCGTCGCGGAAGGCCTCGGCGATGGCGAAGACGTCGGCCTCGCTTATGCCCCCCTCCTTCCAGTCCGTGGCGGAGATGCGCACCGACATCGGCCTGCCTTCCGGCCACACCGCCCGCATCGCCCGGAACACCTCCAAGGGGTAGCGCAGCCGGTTCTCGATCGGCCCGCCGTATCCGTCCGTCCGCCGGTTGGTCAGCGGCGACAGGAAGGAGGCGAAGAGATAGCCATGGGCGCAGTGCAGCTCGAGATGATCGAAGCCGGCGCGGGCGGCGCGTTCGGCCGCCTGCACGAAATCCGCCTTGATCCGCTCCATCTCGGCGCGGTCGATCTCCTTCGGCACCGGGCTCACGCCCTCGATCCAGGGCACCGGCGAGGCCGAGATCACCGGCCAGTTGTCCTCCGGATCGGCGATCGGGTGGTCCGGATTCTCCCAGCCGAGCTGGGTCGACCCCTTGCGCCCGGAATGGCCGAGCTGCATGGCGATCTTCGTGTCGCTGTGGGCGTGCACGAAATCGACCAGCCGCGTCCACTGCGCCTCATGCGCATCGGTCCACAGGCCGGCGCAGCCCAGGCTGATCCGGGCGTCCGGCGACGGGCAGGTCATCTCGACGAACATCAGCCCCATGCCGCCGAGGGCATGCGAGGCGTAGTGCACGAAGTGCCAATCCGTCAGGTTGCCGTCGCGGTCGGCCGAATACTGCGCCATCGGCGACATCACCACCCGGTTCTTCAGTTCCATTCCGCGCAGGCGGAAGCGGGTGAACATCGGCGTCGGCCGGGTGGCGCGGTAGTCGTCGCCGGTCTCGCGCCACAGCCGCTCGTAGAAGGCGTCGTCGGCCCGGCGCACGAAGTCCGGGTCGCGGATGCGCAGGTTATCGTAGGTGATCGACTTGGCCCGGCACATCACCACCATGGCGAACTGCATCGGATCCATGTCGAAGGAGCGGTTCATGTGCTCGAACCAGGCCAGCGACACGTCGGCATTGTGCTGGGTGACCTGGCACGGCGTGCGGCGCGCCTTGTCGTAGGCGGCGAAGGCCTGCTCCACGCTGGTCTCGGCATGGGCCACGACGGCATCGGCCAGGGCGATGGCGCATTCCATCGCCAGCTTGGTGCCGGAGCCGATAGAGAAATGCGCCGAGGCCTTGGCGTCGCCCAGCAGCACGATGTTCCGGTGCCACCAGCGCTCGCAGAAGATCCGCGGAAAGCGCCGCCACATCGACCGGTTGAGCAGCAGCGGATGACCCTGCAGCTCCTCGGCGAAGATCGCGGCCAGCCTGTCGCGCGAGCCCTCCTCATCCGCCTCGGTGAAGCCGTGGCCCTGCCAGCAGGCCTCGTCCATCTCGAACACCCAGGTCGAGCGGCCTCCCTCGCCCTGAGTTGCTTCATACTGATAGGTGTGGGCGCAGATCACGCCGTGCTCGGTCTGGCGGAAGAAGTAGTTGAACTCGCTCATCGGCCGGGTCGAGCCCATCCAGCAGAAGCGGTTGGCCTTGAGCGAGACCTCGGGCCGGAAGGCGTCGCGGAAATGCTCGCGGATCGCCGAGTTGATGCCGTCCGCGGCGACGATGATGTCCGAATCCGCGAAGCGCCGGTCCAGCGTCGCCGGGTCGATCCGCTCGGAGAAGGACAGCTCGACCCCGACCTCGCGGCAGCGCCCCTGCAGAATCTGCAGCAGGGTCATCCGTGAGGTGCCGCAGAAGCCGTTGCCGGCGCAGCGGATGGTCTCGCCCTTATAGTGGATCGCGACGTCGTCCCAATAGGCGAAGCGCTCGCGAATCCGCTCGTAGGATTCCGGGTCACGCGACAGGAACTCGTCCAGCGTGTCGTCGGAGAAGACGACGCCGAAGCCGAAGGTGTCGTCGGCGCGGTTCTGCTCGTGCACTTCGACATGCCAGTCCGGCCGCGCCTTCTTGGCCAGAAGCGCGAAGTACAGGCCCCCCGGACCGCCGCCGATGACCGTGATCCGCATCCCGTCCGTCTCCCGTCCCGGGCCGGACGCGCGATCCCCGGCCCTGTTCCGGAAGAGTACGGCGGATTGTTTTAGGCTTAAAGTATTTTCTGACCTGCAGCGGATCGGCTCGGCACCGTATGATCCCGGTATGACCAGCTGGATCGCCCTGCTCCGCGCCGTCAATGTCGGCGGCCATGCGCCGATCGCGATGGCCGGCCTGCGCGCGCTGGCAGCGGAGCTCGGCTTCGCCGAGCCGCGCACGCTGCTGCAGACCGGCAATCTCGCCTTCCAGGGCGACGGCCGCCCAGCCGAGGAGCTGGAGCGGGCGCTGGAGGACGCACTCGCGCAGCGCTTCGGCCTGCGCACCGACGTCTTCGTCCGCAGCGCCGCCGACTGGGCCGCCGTGATCGCACGGAACCCGTTTCCCGACGAGGCGGAGAGCGACCCGAGCCATCTCGTCCTCCTGCCGCTGAAGCAGGCGCCGGACGAAGCCGCCGTCGCCGCGCTGCAGGCCGGCATCGCGGGGCGGGAACAGGTGCGCGCCGACGGCCGGCACGTCTATGTCGCCTATCCGGACGGCATCGGCCGTTCGAAGCTGACCATGGCGGTGATCGAGCGGACGCTCGGCACCCGCGGCACCGGCCGCAACTGGAACACCGTGCTCAAGCTCGCCGACCTGCTCAGGGCCGGGCCTCGAGCACCATGTTGAAGGGCGTCTCGGCCGCGCGGCGGATGCGTGAGAACCCGCCCTCGCGGACGACCTCGGCCAGGCGTCTCTCCCCCGCCTGCGCACCGAGCGCCGCGCCGACCTCCTGGTTCAGGGACGCGGGCACGCAGACGCTGGCCGAGAACGCATAGAAGATGCGCCCGACCCGGTTGAGGTTCTCGGCCAGACTGTCGCCGGCCATCGGCTCGACCAGCATGAGCGTGCCGTCGCTCTTCAGGGTCCTGCGCGCATGCGCCGCCGCGCCGACGGGATCGCCCATGTCGTGGAGCGCGTCGAACAGGGTGACCAGATCGTAGTCATTGCCCTGGTAGTCCTGCGCGCGCGCCACCTCGAAACGCACATTGCCGAGGCCGCCGGCAAGTTCGCGTGCATGGGCGATGGAGGCCTCGTGGAAGTCGATGCCGACGAACTCCGAGTTCGGGAACGCCTGGGCCATGATCAGGGTCGAGGCACCGTGTCCGCAGCCCACATCGGCCACCTTGGCGCCGCGATCGAGCTTGGCGACGACGCCGTCGAGCGCCGGCAGCCACTCCGTCAGCAGATGCGCCTTGTAGCCGGGCCGGAAGAACCGCTCCACCCCGCAGAACAGGCAATTGCAGTGCTCGCCCCAGCCCACGCCCTTGCCGTTCCTGAAGGCCTCCGTGAGCTTCGGCTCGTCGGCGAACACGGCGGCGAGCGAATAGAAGCCGCCCGTCATGTTCACGGTGCTGTCCTCGTCCGCGAACACGGCCGCCTGCTCGGGCGACAGGGTGAAGGTTCCCGCTCCGCCGTCATAGGTGACGAAGCCGGATGCCGCCTGCGCCGAGAGCCATTCGCGCACATAGCGTTCGTGCGTGCCGGTCTTCCCGGCGAGCTCGGCCGGCGTGAGCGCACCGCCGGCGAGCGCGCGAAACAGCCCGAGCTTGTCGCCGATGAGCACGAGCGCGGCATTGGCCGCCGCGCCCATCTCGTTCACCATCGTTCCCAGCAGGGATTCGAGCTTGGCCGTGTCCAGTTGCATGGCGCCGATCCTCTCAACCTTTCGGGCGGCAGCGCTGTTGCCGCCGGTGCCGGGAGGACTTAGCCTCTGGCGCCGCGCCGGCGTGAGAGGCAGAATGGCCGTCACCGGGCCATTTGAGCCACGCTCGTGCCGCGATGTCTTCCAAGCCCATCCATGTGAGCGTGGTCGTGTTTCGCGAATGCGATCCGTCGATCGTCTACGGCGTCTACGACACGCTGTGGGCGGCGGGCTGGCTGTGGGACGCGCTCAAGGGACAACGCGCCGGCGAGCGTCTGTTCGAGCCGCGTCTGGTCACCGCCGAGCCGGGCCCCCTGCAGCTCGTCACCGGCGTCAGCATCCTGCCGCAGGACACGATTGCCGACGTGCCGCGCACCGACATCGTCTTCGTGCCGAACGTCATGGCGGAGCGGATGGAGAGCGTGCGCGCGCTCGACCGCCGGCTGATCGGGTGGATCAGGGACATGCACGCGCAGGGCGCGCAGCTCTACGCCGCCTGCGGCGGCTCGCTGGTGCTGGCGGAGGCCGGCCTGCTCGACGGCGGGGAGGCCACCACGCACTGGAGCTATGTCCCCCTCTTTCGCCGGATGTTCCCGAACGTGACCGTGCGCGAGGAGCGTATCCTCGTGCAGAGCGGCCCCGGCCACAGCCTGGTGTGCTCGGGGGGAGCGTCGTCCTGGCAGGATCTGGCCCTTCTGCTCATCGCCAGGCATGCCGGAACCGAGGAGGCGATCCGCATCTCGAAGCTGTTCCTCTACCAGTGGCACCGCGACGGCCAGCTGCCTTACGCGTCGATGATCGCCAATGTCGACCACCGCGACGCCGTGATCCTGCGCTGCCAGACCTGGCTTGCGCAGAATTACGAGCGCCTCGACATCGTCGCCGAGCTGGTCCGCCAATCGGGCCTGCCGAAGCGCACCTTCGATCGCCGGTTCAGGGCGGCGACCGGCTATTCGCCGCTGGCCTATATCCAGGCCTTGCGCATCGAGGAGGCCAAGCAGCTGCTGGAGACGGGCGCGGCGCCGGTCGAAGCCATTGCCCGCGAGGTCGGGTATGAGGACGCGGCGTCGTTCCGCAGGCTCTTCCGGCGCCTCGCGGGCATGCCGCCGGGCCGCTACCGGCGCAAGTTCAGGGTGCCGGACATCGTCGGGCATGCGCTTCCGAAGCCCGGCTCTCAGCCGCGGATCGTGGAGCCGGAGCCTGCGCCCTGACTCGGTCTCGACGCCATTGAGGAGGGCAGCGTGCTGTCAAAGCCCATCACCGGCCGATGCTTCTGCGGCGCCGTCCGCTTCCGGTTCGACCAGCCGCCCGTCGCCACCCGCGCCTGCTGGTGCCGCGACTGCCAGTACCTGTCCTCCGGCAACGCCTCGATCAACGCGATCTTCCGGACCGAGGGCTTCTCGCTGACGGGCGAGGTCGCCGAATACGTCAGCCGGGCGGACAGCGGCAACATCATGCGCCGCCGCTTCTGCCCGAAATGCGGCACGCCGCTGTTCAGCGAGGCGTCGGACCGGCCCGACATGATGGTGGTCCGGGCGGGCGCCCTGGACGACCCGGAGATCGCCCGCCCCGCCAGCGTGATCTGGACCGCCTCGGCCCCACGCTGGGGCCATGTCGATCCGGACCTGCCGAGCTGTGCGGGACAGCCGGGGCCGGTATCGGGCTGAAGGCCCCCCTACGCCGGTAGTTGCCAGCAGCCCGCCGGCGTCCCGCCAGGCCTCGAACCCGCCACTGCTGGCGGACCATATCGGCCCGACGAAATGGTTGACTAGGAAACGATCATCAGATAGTTTCCTAGTCAACAGGATGGATCGATGTCTCGCAAACAGAAGCCGATCAGCACGCTGGAGAGCCATCTCGGCTACTGGCTCCGCTACGTGTCGAACCAGGTCTCGCACGCCTTCGCCATGAAGGTTCAGGCGCGCGGCGTGACCGTCGCGGAGTGGGTGGTGATGCGCGAGCTTTACGACGTGAGGCTCAGGCCAAGCGCACTCGCCGACCGGCTCGGCATGACCCGTGGCGCCATTTCCAAGCTGGCCGACAGGCTGGTCGCCAAAAGGTTGATCACACGCGAGGCGGCGGAAAGCGACCGCCGTTCGCAGGAGCTGGCGCTGACGCCCGAAGGCCACGCGCTGGTGCCGGAGCTCGCCGCCCTGGCTGACGAAAATGACGAGACGTTCTTTGGACATCTCGATCCGCCGACGCGCGAAACGATCGAAGCGACGATGAAAGAGATCGTCCGACGACGAGGGCTGAAGGCCGTTCCCGTGGACTAGGCCAAACCGCCGCGGCCGGCGACCACCGCCTCAACAACGAAAGGAGAAGCACATGGACGCCCATGTGAAGGAAGTCGTGCGTGAACTGACCAGGGCCTCTGACGAGGAGCGGATCACGTTTCCTGAAGTGGTCAAGGCGCTGATGGCTGCAGGGGTCGAACGCTATCACGCCGACCTCATGGCCGGAACGAAGACGTATTACATACCGGATGGCAGCTTCGAGGTCACGCAAGGTCTTGCCTTCGCCCCTGCGGCCGGGCTGTTCTCGGCCGAGGGCGTCGAGCAGGCGGTGCGCGCCATCCAGCGACAGGAGATCAAGTTCCGCGCCTTCTGCGAACGCATCACCGCCGCGGGCTGCGTCGGCTACTTCGTCAGCCTGGCGGGCCGCCGCGCGGTCTACTATGGCCGCACGATCGATACCCATGTCGAGTGGTTCCCGGGCACACACCGGCCATGAATGACCTGCCCGTGAAGTGGACTGTTCCGTAAAGCCAACCCGTCATTACGAGCCCCGAAGGGGCGTGGCGATCCAGGCGGCACCAGCCCCTGGATCGCCACACCGGCTTCGTCGCGATGACGATTTAGCCAGGAATGCGGTTTCGCTTGACTTGCTGGTGGCCGGATCGTGTGGTTCGCGATGTCATGGCGCCGCCGTTCCGAGGGCTGCGGCCAGCACATCGGCCAACCCGCGGCCGGCGCTGCCGTCCTCGTCGAGGCGCGGATTGTAGATGGCGACCTCGAGGCCGACCGCCTTTCCGCTCGCCAGGATGATGCGGAGCGCAGCCCCGAGCTCGTCCCACGACAGGCCGCCCGGCACGCGAAAATCGACCGCCGGCATGATGGCGTCGTCGAGACAGTCGGCGTCGAGATGGATGAAGAAGCCGTCCAGCTCCGCCCGCATCAGGTGGTCGACCGCGGCGCGGGCGGCGTTTTCCACGCCCATGCTGCGCACATCGTAGAGATCGTGGGCGCGGAGCTCCGGGGGCAAAGGCTGGCTGCCGAATTCGGCTTGGTCTTCGTGATCGCGAAAGGCGAACGCGACGGTGTCCTCGGCCCGGACCAGCGGAGAGCGGCCCTCGAGGTTGGTCAGCAGCGCCGGCCCGTACCCGGTGACGAAGGCCAGGTCCATGGACGCGCCCTCGCCGTTGGGGTCCGCCTCGGGCTGGAAGAAGTCGGCATTGCCGTCGATGAAGAACAGGCCATAGCGGCCGCGCCGCCGCAACGCGAGCATCGAGCCCAACAGGATCGTGCAGTCGCCGCCCAGCACCACCGGAAACTCGTCCGCGTCCAGCACCTCCCCCACGGCGTCGGCGAGCTTGGGCGACCATGCCGCGATCGCCTTGGCGTTCAGGGTCCGGGTTTCGGGGTCGGGCATCGGATCCTTCGGCGGCACGGCCAGCCGCCCGGCGCGGCGCGCCGGGATGCGCTCCGCAAGGCCCAGCTCGAGGAGCCGGTCGGGCAAGCCCTCCACGCCGTTGGTCGCCAGACCCAGCGTGGACGGTGCTTCGAGGATTGCATAGCGGCGGGTCGGCATCGGGAGGCTCCAGCCGTTGTGGGCTGGAACATGCGCGATGTCGGGATGGTTCCTCGCCAGCGAACCGATCGGGAGGTGTGTGCCAGCTCTGCGAGGGCGCCCAACCTCCACGATGAAGGCAGTCGACCGTCAGGGTCGCAACCCGGACAGGACCTTCTGATCGATGAGGATGAAGAAGCAGCTATCTCAGCGAGATAGTGGCGCGCCCGAGAAGATTCGAACTCCTAACCTTCTGATCCGTAGTCAGATGCTCTATCCAATTGAGCTACGGGCGCGTTCTGCGGGGCGTCTCGTCGGCGCCCCGTCGTCAGGCGGGCGGAACCTAGTCGATGCCCGGCCCCGATTGCAAGCCCATTTTCATCGATCCGACACGAAACGAGGCATGCGGCCGCCGCATGGGCCGAGCCCCCTGCCCTGCGCCCGCTTTCCGGCCCGCTTCGGCAGCGCCATCTCATCTCCAGGGATGGTCGTCCGGGAGGGCGTCATGGGGCTGGTCTGCGACGTGGTCGGGCGCGTTCTTGCCCTCTTCCTCCTGATCGCGATGCCCGCATTCGCGCAGGCGCCGGCCGGCGATGCCGACCGCACCGCGATCGTCGGCGTGATCCGGAAGCAGCTCGACGCCTTCCAGGGCGACCGTGCGGCGGAGGCCTTCGGCTACGCCTCGCCCGGCATCCAGCGCATGTTCGGCACGCCTGACAATTTCATGGCCATGGTGCGGCAGGGCTATCAGCCGGTCTACCGGCCGCGCTCGGTCGATTTCCGCGAGCTGGTCACGACCGGCGGCCGGATCGTGCAGAAGGTGCTGTTCGTGGGGCCGGACGGGGTGCCGGTGATCGCCGAATACTTCATGGAGCGGCAGCCCGACGGCAGCTGGCGAATCGACGGCTGCCGACTGGACCGCAGCGGCGACCGGTCGGCATGATGCTCAGGCCGAGGGTGGCGTTGACAAGCCGGACGGGGGCGCCCCATCGTGCGGGCCCGACACCTGAGATTGCCGAATTCCCGCCATGACCGACACCGCGCTGAAGACTGCCATCGAACAGGCCTGGGCCGGCCGAGACAGCCTGACCCCGGCCACCACGGGCCCGGCCCGCGACGCCATCGAGGCGGCGCTGGAAGGCCTCGATTCCGGCCTTCTGCGCGTGGCCGAGAAGATCGACGGGCAGTGGCAGGTCCATCAGTGGCTGAAGATGGCGGTGCTGCTGTCCTTCCGCATCACCGACAGCAAGGTGGTGCCGGGCGGTCCCGACGGCGCGGTCTGGTACGACAAGGTGGCGCCGAAGACGCTGGGCTGGGGCGAGAACCGCTTCCGCGAGGCCGGGTTCCGCAGCGTGCCGGGCGCGGTCGTCCGTCGCTCCGCCTACATCGCGCCGGGCGTGGTGCTGATGCCGAGCTTCGTCAATGTCGGCGCCCGGGTCGAGAGCGGCACCATGGTCGACACCTGGGCCACCGTCGGCTCCTGCGCCCAGATCGGCAAGAACTGCCACCTGTCGGGCGGCGTCGGCATCGGCGGCGTGCTGGAGCCGTTGCAGGCCAACCCCGTGATCATCGAGGATGACTGCTTCATCGGCGCCCGCTCCGAGGTGGTCGAGGGCGTGATCGTTGAGCGCGGCTCGGTGCTGTCGATGGGCGTGTTCCTGAGCGCCACCACCAAGATCGTCGACCGCGAGACCGGAACCGTCACCTACGGCCGGGTGCCGGCCTATTCGGTGGTGGTGCCGGGGTCGATGCCCGGCAAGCCGCTGGCCGACGGCACGCCCGGCCCGTCGCTGGCCTGCGCCGTGATCGTCAAGCGGGTCGACGAGCGCACCCGCGCCAAGACCTCGATCAACGAGCTGCTGCGCGACTGACCCTCTCCATGGCGACCATGACCGCGCCCGACCCGATCGCGCTGACCCAGGCCCTGATCCGCTGCCCCAGCGTCACCCCGGCCGATGCCGGGGCGCTGGCGGTGCTGGAGGCGGCGCTGGCGCCGCTGGGCTTCCGCTGCGAGCGGATGCGGTTCGAGGCGCCGGGCACGGCGCCGATCGACAACCTTTACGCCCGGATCGGCAGCGGCCGGCCGCATCTCTGCTTCGCCGGCCACACCGATGTGGTGCCGCCGGGAGACGAGTCCCGCTGGCGCTTCCCGCCCTTCGAGGGGCGGATCGCCGAGGGAAGGATCTGGGGTCGCGGCGCCTGCGACATGAAGAGCGCGGTCGCCGCCTTCGCCGCCGCGGCCGGGCGCTTCCTGGCCGCGCGCGGGCCGGATTTCGGCGGCTCGATCAGCCTGCTGATCACCGGCGACGAGGAGGCCGATGCGGTCAACGGCACGGTCAAGATGCTGCAGGCCCTGTCGGCGCGCGGCGAGGCGATCGATGCCTGCATCGTCGGCGAGCCGAGCAGCAGCGAGGTGGTCGGCGACACCATGAAGATCGGCCGCCGCGGCAGCCTGACCGGCCGGCTGACCGTGCGCGGCGTGCAGGGCCATGTCGCCTATCCGCACAAGGCCGACAACCCCCTGCCCCGGCTGGTGCGGATGCTGGCGGCGCTGAGCCCGAGGGGCTCGGGGCCGGAGATCGACGAGGGCAGCGCCCATTTCGACCCGTCAACGCTGGCCATCACCACCATCGATGTCGGCAATCCGGCCGCCAATGTGATCCCGGCCGAGGGCCGCGCCACCTTCAACATCCGGTTCAACGACCGGCACACGGCGGAGAGCCTGGGCGCCTGGCTGCGCCAGCGCTTCGATGCGGTCGGCGGCGATTACGCGCTGGAACTGCACAGCGGCGCCGACAGTTTCCTGACCGCGCCGGGCGAGCTGACCGGGCGGGTCGCCGGCGCGGTCGAGCGGGTGACGGGCCGCCAACCGGCCTTCAGCACCTCCGGCGGCACCTCCGACGCCCGCTTCGTCAAGGATTACGCGCCGGTGGTCGAGCTCGGCCTGGTCAACGCCACCATCCACAAGACCGACGAGAACGTCCCGGTCGAGGACATCGAGACGCTGGCCCGGATCTACCAGGCGGTGCTCGAGGACAGCTTACCGGAGAAGGGCTGACGCCATGGCGGTGTCTTCGGCCGACATCATCCGCGGTGTCTGGGGCGCCTGGCGCCTGGCCCGGCGCGATGTCGGCGGCATGGCCATGTTCGACATCTCGCCGGATGGGGCGGCGAAGAGCTTCGTCGCCGGGGCGCTGGCGTTCCCGCTCTACCTGATCGCCCAGTTCCTGTTCCTGGGCGACAGATGGTCCCTGCTGCTGCAGCCGCTGCCGCTGGCCGTGCAGTCGCTCGGCTTCGTCGCCGGCTGGGCGCTGATGCCGGCGGCGCTGACCTGGATCCTGCCCTGGCTCGACCGCGGCCGGCGCCTGCCCGAAGCCATCGTCGCCTATAACTGGGCGGCGCTGCTGATCATGCTGGCCCAGTTCGTGCGCATCATCCTCGACGCCGTCGGCCTGTTCCCCGGGGCGCTTGGCGTCTTCGTCGCCATCGCCGTCGCCGTCGCCTGCTACCTCTACGAGGGATTCGTGCTGCGCACCGCGGTCGACGTCGACGTGCCGATCGCGGCGGGGCTGGTGGTGTTCGACGCGCTGGCCTCCGAGTTGCTGGCCGGCTGGGTCGATCTGGTCGCCAAATCCTCCCTGTAGCGCACCCACAGGAAGCACAGGCCGTCCGGCGGCGCGGTGGCGCCGGCGGCGGAGCGGTCGCGTGCCGCCAGCACCTCGGCGACCCAGCCGGGCGGGCGCTTGCCCTCGCCCACCAGCTTCAGCGTGCCGGTGATGTTGCGGATCTGGTGGTGCAGGAAGGACCGCGCCTCGGCCTCGATCTCGATCGCCTCGCCACGGCGGGTCACGTCGAGCCGGTCGAGCGTCCGCATCGGCGACTTGGCCTGGCATTCGGCGGCGCGGAAGCTGGTGAAGTCGTGATGCCCGACCAAATGCTGCGCCGCCTCGTGCATCGCCGCGGCGTCGAGCGGCCGCGCCACCTGCCAGGCCCGCCCGGCCTCCAGCGCCAGGGGAGCGCGGCGGTTGACGATGCGGTAGCGATAGGCGCGCATGATCGCCCAGGTGCGGGCGTCGAAGGCGTCGTCCACCGGCTCCGCCACCAGAATCGCGACCGGGAGCGGCTTCAGGTGGAAATTGACGGCGTCGCGCACCGTGCCGGGGTCGGTCGGGCGGGCGATGTCGACATGCGCCACCTGCCCCGCCGCATGCACCCCGGCATCGGTGCGGCCGGCGGCGGTGATCCGCACCTCCTCGCCGCAGAAGCGGAAGATCGCCTCCTCGATCGCCTGCTGCACCGACAGGCCATGGGCCTGCCGTTGCCAGCCGACGAAGGGCCGTCCGTCATATTCAATGGTGAGCTTGTACCGCGCCATGCGGCGCACCATAGCGGCCCCGGCGGGAAGCGCCAGTGCCGGTCATCGTGCCGGTCATCGCCAGCACCATGCGCAGCGCCTGCTCCGCCGCGTCGGCGACCAGCCGCGGCGCTTCGGCCAGCGCCTCCGCCAGCGAGCACGGGCGCTTCAGGATGCTGAAATAGGCGTCGATCCCAGCGGCGAGGTTGAGATGGGCGTCCGGCCCGACCGTGCCGGCCAGCGCGATCACCGGCAGGCCGTAGCGCTTGGCCCGGCGGGCGATCTCCGACGGCACTTTGCCGAAGGGGGTCTGGCCGTCGAGGCTGCCCTCCGCGGTCAGCACCAGATCGGCCCGGCGCAGCAGCGCGTCGATGTCGATATAGCGCATGACGATGTCGTAGCGCGGGTGCAGCACGGCGCCGAGCAAAGCGTGCAGCCCGGCGCCGAGCCCGCCCGAGGCGCCGCTGCCCGGCATGCCGCGCAGCTCGATGCCGAGGTCGCGCCGCACCGCCACGGCATAGGTCTCCAGCGCCTGCTCCAGCGCCTCGACCGCCGCTGGGGTCGCGCCCTTCTGCGGCCCGAAGACGCGGCTGACGCCGCGCGGCCCGAGTAGCTGGTTGTGCCAGTTCAGCGCCACGTCGATCCGCACCCGGCCCAGCCGCGGGTCGCGGCCGGCGAGGTCGATCCGCCGCAGCCCCGCGAGGGCGCCGCCACCGGCACCGATCTCGGCCCCGTCGCCGTCCAGGAGCCGGATACCGAGTGCCTGGGCCATGCCCGCGCCGCCGTCATTGATGCCGGAATCGCCGCAGCCGACCAGGATGCGCCGCGCGCCGGCGTCGAGCGCGGCCCGGATCAACTCGCCGACGCCGCGGCTGGTGGTGCGCAGCGGATCGCGCGCGTCCGGCGGCACCAGGCGCAGCCCGGCCGCGGAGGCCATCTCCAGCACCGCGATGCGGCTGCGGCCGCCGAGGAAGCCGAACTGCGCCTCGACCGGCTGTCCCACCGGCCCGGTGACCGTGACCCGGTGCAGGCGGCCGCCAGTCAGGGCCACCAGGGTCTCGGTGAAACCCTCGCCGCCATCGACCATCGGCGCCGACAGGATCTCGGCCTGCGGCAGCGCGGCATGGACGCCGCGGGCCATGCAGTCGATCACCTCGGCCACGCCCAGCCCCTCCTTGAATCCGGACGGGGCCAGCAGGACGCGAATCGGTCGGTTCGATCGAGTGATCATCATGTCGTCCTCGAAGTGCGGGTCAGAGGGGGAAGCGGCCGAAGCCCAGCGCCGGCCAGATGGCCAGGGCGAAGAGCAGCAGCAGCGCGAACAGCATCGGCAGCAGCGCCAGGGAGAGACGGAGAAGATCGGCCGGGCCGTAGCCCTGGCCCTCGCCGGCCAGGCCGAACATCGCCACCGGCTTGGCGCTGGCCATCAGCGTCTGGCAGAAGCCGGTGGCGGCGACGACGAGCAGCCCGGCGCCCGCGGGGTCGAGCCCCAGCCCGGCCGCCCCGGCCAGGACCGGCGGCAGCAGCACCGAGACCCGGGCCGTGCGCGACTGCACCACGAGATGCAGCAGGAGGCCGATCGCCGCGAGCCCGGCGCAGGCCAGCACCGGGGCCATGCCGCCGAGCCTTTCGAGCGCGCCGCCGACCATCCGGCCGCTGACGCCGGACGCGGTCAGCCCGTCGGCGATGGCGATGGTCGCCGCCATGAACAGGATCAGCGGCCATTCCACCGCCTTCAGCCCATCGCGCAGCCCGCCGCCGCCCAGGGCCGGCAGGGTCAGCAGCAACGCCCCGGCCAACGCGATCAGCGTGTCGTCGACGCCGTGCAGCGGCGCGGTGAACCAGCCGAGCACGACCAGGGCCGTGATCGCGCCCGCAGGTGCCGCGGAGCGCTCGGGCGCCGCGGCCATCGCCGCCGGCGCCGCCAGCGGGGTGCGGCGGTCCTCGGGTGTCAGGAACAGCAGCAGGATCGCCTCGATCGCCAGCGCGGTGCTGGCCAGGGCGAAGGGCAGGCCCAGCAGCGCCCAATCGAGGAAGCCGATCGGCCGGTCGGTCCAGCGCCCGATCATCTCCGCCGCCAGCAGATGGGCGCCGGCGCCGGTCAGCGAGGCGAAGGCGGAGAGCAGGATCGCGGTCGGGAACAGGAGAGCCAGGGCGCGCCGCAGGCGGGGATTGGTCGTGGCGCCGGTCAGCGCCGCGTGGACTGGGATCATCAGCGCGGCGCGGCCCGAGGTCGACGGCACGACGAAGGCGGTCGCCAGCATCACGAGGCCGAGGCCGTGGAACAGCGTGCGCGGTGTGCGGGCGCGCGCCGCGACCAGCCGGGCCAGGCGGTCGGCCAGCCCCGCCCGCTTCAGCGCATCCGCCAGAATAAAGGCGGCGATCAGCAGCCAGACGAGATCGTTGCCGAGCGCCGCGAACACCGGATCCGGCGTCGGGAAGACCCAGAGGGCCATGCCGAGTGCCGCGAGCAGCGCCACCAGCGTGTCGTCCAGCCGGGTCAGCCCCCAGCCGATGATGGCGAGGCTGAACAGGATCAGGGCGGCGCGGGCCGGCCGGTCGAGCGACGACGCCAGGCCAAGCTCGACCGCGACCGGCAGCAGGACCGCCAACAGCAGGGCGAGAACCGTCCGCGGCGCGGGTAGGCTCAGGCGGCCTGGCGCGAGGGGCGGCGCGAGGGGCAGCGCGAGGGTCTGTCGGGCAGGCACCGTTGTCTCCGGATCATGTTACGTTTCCGTGACAACGGCGGGCTTGGGATCTTATTCCGCGGCTAGCTCAAGATTGTTCCGGCCGGGATCGGGAAGCCGTTCAGCAGGTCGCGCGCCGGCACCGGCGCTTTGCCCGGGCGCTGCAGCCGAAGGAGCCGGATCGCGCCGCGGCCGCAGGCGACTGTCAGCTTGTCGTCCAGCACCGTGCCGGGCGCGCCGGAGCCTTCGGTCGGCGCGGCGGCAAGGACCTTGATGCGCTCCCCGGCATATTCGAACCAGGCGCCGGGCTTCGGCGTCAGCGCCCGCACCTGGCGGTCGACGGCGGCGGCATCAGCCCAGTCGATGCGGCCGTCCTCCGGCCCGATCTTGGCGGCGTAGGTGACGCCCGCCTCCGGCTGCGGCGTCTCCACCGCCGTGCCCGCGGCCACCGCTTCCAGCGCCGGCACGATCAGCTTGGCGCCGAGCGCGGCGAGGGTGTCGTGCAGCTCCGGCGTCGTCATCTCCGGGCCGATCGGGACGCGCTTCATCAGCAGCATCGGGCCGGTGTCCAGCCCGGCCTCCATGCGCATGATGGTGACGCCGGTCTCGGTGTCGCCTTCCAGGATGGCGCGGTGGATCGGCGCCGCGCCGCGCCAGCGCGGCAGCAGCGAGGCGTGGATGTTGCAGCAGCCGAGCCGCGGCGCATCGAGCACCGGCTGCGGCAGGATCAGCCCATAGGCCGCGACCACCGCGGCGTCGAGGCCCAGCGACGCGAACTCCGCCTGCGCCTCCGGGGTGCGCAGCGTCTTGGGGTGGCGGACCGGCAGGCCGCGCTCCTCCGCCACGCGCTGCACCGGCGAGGGCTGCAGCTTGTAGCCGCGGCCGGCCGGGCGCGGCGGCTGGGTGTAGACGGCCGCGATCTCATGCCCGGCATCGAGCAGCGCGAGCAGCGCGGGCACCGCGAAATCCGGCGTGCCCATATAGGCGAGGCGGAGGGGCATGGGGGAGACGAGACGTCTCAGAACGGCAGCTTCATCCCCGGCGGCAGCTTCAGCCCGCCCATCAGCTTCTGGGTCTCTTCCTGCACCGCGGCCTCGACCTTGCCCTTGGCATCGTTGAAGGCGGCGACGACCAGGTCCTCCAGCACCTCGATCTCGGACGGGTCGGCCAGCTTCGGGTCGATCTTGAGCGAGCGCAGCTCGCCCTTGCCGTTCAGCACCACCGAGACCATGCCGGCGCCGGCCTGGCCCGGAACCTCGATCTCCGCCAGGCGCGACTGCATCTCGGCCATCTTGGCCTGCATCTCTTGCGCCTGCTTCATCATCTGTCCGAGATTCTTCATGCCTCTCGCGGCTCCTCTTCATCGGTGGCTTCGGGGCCGGGCATCGGCTCGGCGCCCGGCGCGGCCGCCTCGTCCTGCCCCAGCGGCCCATCTTGGTCCAAAGGATTACGCAGGTCGCGGATCACCGCGCCCGGGAAGGCGGCCATCACCGCCTTGACCAGCGGATGCTCGGCGGCCTGGGCCAGCGCGTTCTCGCGGTCGGTCCGCGCCTGCTGGCTCAGCGTCGGCGCGCCTTCGGCGCCGGAGACGCTGACCACCCAGCGCTCGCCGGTCCAGTCGCGCAGCGCGGTGCCCAGGCGGTTGGCCAGGTCCGGCGGCGCCGATTCATGCGGCCGGAACTCCAGCCGCCCCGGCTCGAAATGCACGAGATGCACCGCGCTGAACAGCTGGCCGTGCAGCACCACGTCGCGATGGAAGGCGATCTCCACTAGCTCCTGGAAGCTCTTCGGGTCGGCCCGCAGCGCCGGCTTGGCCGCCGGCGCGGCCGCAGTTGCGACGGGGGCTGGCGCCGGGGCGACGGCAGGCGCGGCCGGCGCCGGGTCGGCCGG
>NZ_JAHVDK010000035.1:0-84914 GCF_051487185.1 Inquilinus limosus | reverse complement strand
CCCTGCAGGATGATGCGTTTCTGCGGCCGGTCCGGATCAGGCTCCGGTGCGGCCGAGAGCAGCGCCTGCGTGTAGGGATGGTGCGGCGTGCCGTACACGGCGGCCTTGGGGCCCGTCTCGACGATCCGCCCCAGATACATCACCGCGACCCGGTCGGCGATGTGCCGCACCACGGCCAGATCATGGGCGATGAACAGATAGGAGAGGTTCTTCCGCTCCTGCAGGTCCTGCAGCAGGTTGACGATCTGGGCCTGGATCGAGACGTCGAGGGCGGAGACCGGCTCGTCGGCCACGATGAAGGCGGGGTCGAGCGAGATTGCCCGGGCGATGCCGATACGCTGGCGCTGCCCGCCGGAGAACTGGCGCGGATAGCGGTCCATGGTGGCCGGTGGCAGCCCGACCTGGCGCAGCAGCTCCGCCACCTTGTCGCGGCGCTCCCGGCGCGACCGCACCAGCCCGAACACCTCGAGCGGCTCCGCGACGATATCGGCGACGCTGCGCCGCGGGCTGAGCGAGCCGTAGGGATCCTGGAAGATCATCTGCACCTGCCGGCGCATCGCCCGCATCTGCCCGCGCGACAGGCCGGTCAGATCGGTGCCGTCGACGAAGACATGGCCGGCGCTGGGCTCGATCAGCCGCAGCAGCAGCCGGCCCAACGTGGACTTGCCGCAGCCGGATTCCCCGACCAGCGCCAGAGTCTCGCCGCGGCGGATCTCGAGCGAGACCTCGTCGACCGCCCGCACGGCCGGGCGCAGGCGGCCGAAGCTGAGGCCGCCGCCGTCCTGGAAGGTCTTGGTCAGCCCATCGGCCCGGACCAGGGTTTCGGTCGCAGTACCACTCATCGCATGGCCCTCGCGCTGGGCGCCGGCTCGGCGGCGCCGACGGACGCCGCCTCGGACGTGACCCAGCAGGCCGCGCGGTGCTGCGGGCCGAAGCTGAACATCGGCGGCCGCTCCACCGCGCAGCGGTCGACCCGCAGCGGACAGCGCGGCTGGAACGGGCAGCCGGTGCCGAGACCGCCGGCCTGGGGCACCGAGCCGGCGATCTGGTACAGCCGCCGGCGATCGTCGTTGAGCCGCGGGATCGACTGCAGCAGCCCCTGGGTGTAGGGGTGCGACGGCCGCCGGAAGATGGAGCGGACGTCGGCATCCTCCACCACCCGGCCGGCATACATCACGATCACCCGTTCGCAGATGTCGGCGATCACGCCGAGATCGTGGGAGATCAGCAGCACCGCCGTGTTCAGGGTGGCGCGGATCCGCTTCATCAGGTCCAGCACCTGGGCCTGGATGGTGACGTCCAGCGCCGTGGTCGGCTCGTCCGCGATCAGCAGCTTCGGGTTGCAGGCGATGGCCATGGCGATCATCACGCGCTGGCGCATGCCGCCGGAGAACTGATGCGGATAGGCGCCGAGCCGGCGTTCCGGATCGGGGATGCCGACCAGCCGCAGCATCTCGATGGTCCGGCGGCGCCGCTCCTCTCGGCTGCCGCGCTCATGCAGCAGGATGGCCTCGCCGATCTGGTCGCCGATGGTCATGACAGGGTTCAGCGAGCTCATCGGCTCCTGGAAGATCATGGCGATGTCGCGGCCCCGGATCTCCGGCATTCGCGCCCGCGGCAGGCCCAGCAGGTCCGTGCCGTTGAACAGGATCCGCCCCTGCGCGATCCGGCCCGGCGGCTCCGGGATCAGGCGCAGGATCGACAGCGAGGTCATCGACTTGCCGGAGCCGGATTCGCCGACGATGCCGAGCGATCCGCCGGGCTGGATCTCGAAGCCGACGCCGTCGACCACCCGCAGCGGCGCGGCCTTCGGGCCGAACTCGACGGCCAGGTCCTCGACCTTGAGCAGGGGCGCGGTCACGAGGCGGTCTCCGGATCGAGGGCGTCGCGCACCGCGTCGCCGAACAGGTTGAAGGCGAGGACGGCGCAGGTGATGGCGAAGCCGGCGCCGATGATCGGCCAGGGCGATCCGAACAGGTTGTTCAGCCCGTCGCGGATGATGTTGCCCCAGCTCGGGTTCGGCGGCTGGGTGCCGATGCCGAGAAAGCTGAGCGAGGCTTCGAGCCGGATGGCCGAGGCGACCCACAGCGTTACCAGCACGACGATCGGCGCCGCGATGTTCGGCACGATGTGGCGGAAGATGATCACCGGCGTGCTGACGCCGACCGCGACCGCGGCCTCGACATAGGGCTCCTGCTTCACCGACAGGGTCTGGGCCCGGGCGACGCGGGCGAAGCCGGGCACGAAGGCGACGGTCAGCACCGCGACGACGTTCCAGAAGCCGCCGCCCAAGGCCGCTGCGATGATGATCGCCAGCAGCAGCTCCGGAAACGCCAGCAGCAGGTCGACGAGGCGGGAGATGACGCGGTCGACCACGCCGCCGAAATAGCCGGCGACGACGCCGAGCGTGGTGCCGGTGATCGCCGCCAGGACCGGCGACAGCAGCCCGAAGATCAGCGAGTTGCGAGAGCCGTAGATCATGCGGGACAGCACGTCGCGGCCGAACTGGTCGGTGCCCAGCCAATGCGCCCAGGATGGACCCTGGTTGATCTTGAGGATGCTCTGCGCCAGCGGGTTGTAGGGCGCGATCCAGGGCGCCAGCACCGCCACCACGACGAAGATCGCGATGATCAAGGCGGCGAAGATCGTGGCCGGGCGCCCCAGCACGATGCGGATCAGGACCGCCAGCCGGTTCGGGGCCGGGGCGATCGGTTCGGCGGTGTCGATGATCGCAGCCATCACGTCACCCGGATCCGCGGATCGATCACGATGTAGACGAGGTCCATCAGCAGATTGACCAGGACCACGAACAGGGCGAAGACGATCACACCGCCCTGTATGACGGCGTAGTCGCGCTCGGTGATCGCCCCGATCAGCAGCTTGCCGATGCCGGGCCGGTTGAACACCAGCTCGATCGCCACCGAGCCGGAGAGGGTCGCCAGCAGGCTGAGACCCATGCCGGTGGAGAGCGGCAGCAGCGCGTTGCGCAGCCCGTGCCGGTAGATGACGCGCCGCTCGCTCGCCCCCTTGGCCCGCGCCGTGCGCACATAGTCCTTGCCGAACACCTCAAGCAGCGAGGTCCGGGTCAGCCGGCCGAGAAAAGCGGCCTTGACGAAGGCGAGGGTCAGCGCCGGCAGCACGATATGGTGCAGCCGGTCGAGGAAGCCGTCGCCGCCGCCATTGATCGGGAACCAGCCGAGAGTGAGCGAGAAGGTGATCAGCAGCAGCGCGCCCAGATAGAAGTCCGGGATGGCGTAGCCGATCAGCGAGAACACCCGGACGCCGGAATCCGCCGTCCGGTTGCGGTGGGTCGCCGCCAGCACGCCGAGAGGGATGCCGGCCGCGATGCCCATCACCATCGCGGCGATGGTCAGCTCGATCGTGTAGGGCAGGTTGTAGGCCAGCAGCTGCAGGACCGGCGTGTTGTTCATCAGCGACCGCCCGAAATCCAGGGTCAGGACGCCGATGAGGAAGTTGAAGTACTGCTGCCAGAGCGGGACGTTCAGCCCCATCTTCTCACGGAACGCCGCGATCTGGTCCGGCAGGGCGTTGTCCCCCAGTGCTGCCAGCGCCGGGTCGCCCGGCAGGATGCGCATGCAGACGAACACCAGCGTCAGCACCAGCAGGATGGTCGGAACCGCATCCAGCAATCGCCACATCAGATACCGCGCCATGGCGGGCCCTCCCCTGCGGGGTCAGACGATGGTCTTGGTCGCCCGGTGGAAGCGCCAGCGCGCATAGCCGCTCTTCACCGGGTAGCCGAGATCGACATTGCCCCGGCGCGCGGTGGTGAAGGACAGGGTGGACAGGCCGATCAGCGGCAGGTCGCGCAGCACCTGCAGTTCGATCTTGCGGCAGATGTTCTCGTAGGTCGCGAAGTCGGTCGCCTGCAAGGCCTGGGCCAGCAGGTCGTCGATGCCCGGCATCACCACGCCGTAATGGCTGTAGTTGCCGCCGCCCGATCCGTCGGACTTGACCTCGGACTGCGCCGACAGCTGCTGGAAATAGAGCTGGGTCGGGATCGGCGGATAGCTCGACGAATGCATGGCGAGCGTGTTCTTGTCCGACCGGTTGTCGGCGTGATAGGCGGTGTGGTCCTCGATCCTGAGATTCAGGTTGAACCCGGCCAGGCGGATCTGCTCCTGCACGATCAGCATGGTCGAGGCATAGTCCTCGCGCTGGCTGCAGAGCGACGAGAAGCTGATCCCGTCCGGGTAGCCGGCCTCGGCCAGCAGCGCCTTCGCCTTATCCGGGTCGTAGGGGTAGCGCAGATCCTCCGGCAGGTCCTCGGTCTTGAAGCCGGCCGGGAAGAAGTCCGGCTGCAGCCCCGCCATGGTGCCGCCCATCGGCGCCAGCGCCTGGGCCACGGCCGGACGGTCGATGGCGTGCATCAGCGCCTGCCGGACCTTCAGGTTGTCGAAGGGCTTGCGCGTCAGGTTGATGTGCAGGGTGTTGAAGGACCCCGGCACCGTCATGTCGAATTTCAGCGTCGGATCGCGCTGCTGCATCGAGGCGACCCAGCCCGGGGCGCGCACCGCCTCCATGATGTCGATGTTGCCGGACAGCAGGGCCAGCGTCCGCGCCGAGGTGTCGGCGATGTAGACGCATTCGACATTGCCGATCTTCGCCTTCTGGCCCCAGTAGCCGTCGTGGCGCTTCAGCGTCGTGCCGACCTGGGTGTCGAACTTCACCAGCTCGTAGGGGCCGGTGCCGACGGCGTCGGTGCCGAAGGCCTCGCCCATCTCCTCAGCTGCCTTCTTGCTGACGATCGAGGTGTTGTTGTTGAAGACGGAAGTGCCCAGGAACAGCGGATCCGGGCTCTTCAGGGTCATGGTCACCTGATAAGGCCCGTTCGCCACGACGTCGGCGATGTTGGACAGGATCGTCCTGTTGGTGCCCGAGGTGATCGCGCGCGTGAACGAGTAGACCACGTCCTCCGAGGTCATCTCGCCATAGCCCTTGTGGAACTGCACCCCTTCGCGCAGCTTGAAGGTCCAAGTCCTGGCGTCCGGCGACGAGCTCCAGCTGGTCGCGAGCGTCGGCAGGAATTCCTCCGGCTTGACCGCGAACGTGCCGTCCTCCGGGCGCACCAGCTGCTCGTAGATCTGCTCGGTCGCCCAGTTGTCCGAGCCCTGGGTGGTCAGATTCGGGTCGCTGTGGCGTGGCCCCTTCGCGGCTATGCCGATGCGGATCACATCCGCGTTCTGCGACGCGTCCTGCGCCCGGGCGCCGCCGAAGCCCGCCAGCGCCGCGGTCGCGACGCCGAGCTGAAGCACATTTCGCCTGCTGAACTCCATGGCCGTCTCCCCTGTCGCTTATCGGCGCCGGTCAGCGCCGCTTGTTGATTTCCGCCTCGTCGACCTCGATCCCGAGCCCCGGCCCCTGCGGCACCACGAACCGGCCGTCGGCCGGCCGGGGCGGATCCTTGAAGCCGACATCCATCCGGCCGGACGCGTCGGCGTATTCCGCCGGCTTGGTCAGGTGCATCAGCGCCGCCAGCACATGCAGGTTGGCGACATGGCCGATCACCGGCTGGGTCTGGTGCGGCACCAGCTCGACCCCATGGGCGTGGCAGATCGCGGCGCATTGCATCAGCCCGGTGATGCCGCCCATCTTGACGATGTCCGGCTGCACCATGCGCACCCCGGCGCGGATCATGTCGACCAGGGCCTGCAGCGTGTAGCTCTGCTCCGCCGCCGAGACGGTGATGTCGAGCCGCTGCGCCACCTCGCCCATGCCGCGCACGTCGTAATGCTGCACCGGTTCCTCGAACCAGATGTAGCCGAGTTCCTCGAGCGCGCGGCCGACGCGGATGGCACCGCCGACCGAGTAGCCGTTGTTGGCGTCGAAGGCGAGCGGGGTGCCGTCGCCGACCAGCTGCCGCACGGCCCTGGCCTTGGCGATGTCGCCCGGGATGTCGAGGTCGAGCATCGAGCGGTCGCCGTCCCGGCGGATCTTGATCGCCGCCGGCGTCTCGCGCCGCCAGCGCGCCTCGACCACGCGCACCGTCTCGTCCACCGTCCGCGCGGCGTTGCCGCCGATCGAGGCGTAGAACGGCACCTCCGTGCGCCAGGCGCCGCCGAGCAGCTTGTGAACCGGCAGGCCGAGCGTCTTGCCCTTGATGTCCCACAGCGCGATGTCGACCGCCGCCAGCGCGCCGGTCAGCGCCCCTTCCGGCCCCAGCTTGATGTTGCGGTGGAGCAGCCGGTCGTACAGCACCGCGGTGTCGAAGGCGTCGGCACCGACCAGGCCCGGCGCCAGGTCGCGCTCGACGATGCCGATCGAGTGCAGTCCGCCCTGCATCGGCGAGGCCTCGCCCCAGCCGACCACGCCGTCCTCCGTGGTGATCCGCACCAGGGCGCTGCGCCGGCCGGGCGGGTCGCCGGGCTGCCAGCTGACCTGGAAGGCTTCGACCGATCTGATGCTGGCGCTTGGGGCCACGGCTTCGCTCCCGTCGTGTGTTTACCTTACTCTCTTTGCATCCGTATGCAACATCACTGCACCGGACGTTTACGCGTAGATCGAGATCCGCCGGAACCGCGCCGCCACCCGGGCGCCGTCGACGACGAGGAACTCCTCGGTCTCGAAGTAGTGCCTGCCCTTGCGCTCGTAGACCGCGGTGACCGTGCCGGAGGTGGCGAGGCGCTGGCCGGGCGAAACCGGCGCGAAATGCTGGGCCTCGCCGGACACGAACACCACCGGCGCCGGGAAGCGGAAGCTGCGATTAGCATCGGCCATGGTCCGCCGGATCAAGCAGCCGGAATGGACGAGCCCGCCATCGACATAGAGCGGGTGACGCTCGTCGAAGGCGGCGAGCGAGCGGCGGAACTCCGCCTCGGTCAGGACCGCGTCGTGCGAGCCGAGGCGCGTCCCGACCGTCATGCCACCCGGGGCGACGGCGGGCGGCGGATCCGGCAGAGGCAGGACCGGGCAGCCCTCCACCGGCGGTGGCACCGGAGGCTTGCCGGGCATCGCGACCCAGCCGGTCGCCACCTCCTCGCCCTCCTGGTTGCGCAGGGTGATCGTGGCCCGGTGTTCGGAGCCGGTATCGACCAACGCAGAGGCCGCCACAGTGAGCACGTCGCCGTCATAGACCGGCCGGCGGAAGCGCGCCTCCATGCGGCCGTGTCTCGCCCAGTCGATGCCCCAGGCCTCGATGGCGATACGGCTGACATGGCCGTAGACGAAGGCGCCCGGCACCAGCGCCGCCCGGAAGCCCATGCGCCGCGCCACCGCGTCGTCATGCACGGAGCCGCGGTAGCCGGGATCGTCGTCGAGACGGATGGGGATGCGCACCGTCCTGGGGAAACCCGATCCGTGGTCCCGCACACCGGTCATGGTCAGGCCCCCGGCCGAGGTTCGGTCGCCATCGCGCCGCTGGCCTCGACGGCCGCGATCTCCGCCGGCGTCATGCCGAGGATGTCGCGCAGCACTCGGCGGTTGTCGGCGCCGAAGCACGGCGCCGCCCGGCGCTGGCTGCCCGGCGTGGCGGCGAGATGGATCGGCAGGCCCGGATGCGGATGACGGCCGGCATCGGCGTGCTCCAGCACGGTGAAGAAGCCGCGATGCGCCAGGTAGCCGCTCCGCGCCAGATCCTCGGGGGTCTGTACCGGCGCGGCGGGAACGCCGGCCGCCTGTAGCCTGGCCGCGACCGCATGCTTGTCCTGGCTCCGGGTCCAATCGGCAATGATCGCGGTCAGCGCCTCGATGTTCTCCTGCCGGGCCGTGAGTGTGGCGAAGCGCGGATCGGCGGCAAGGCCGGGATGCCCCATGACGCCGCACAGGGTCTGCCACTCCGCCTCGGTCTCGGCCGCGATCGCCACCCATTGGTCGTCGCCCCTGACCGGGAAGGCGTCGTGCGGCGCGGCATGGGGCGAGCGGTTGCCGTTCGGAGCGGGGTCGCGCCCGGTCTCGATCGCCGCCAGGAGCTCCGGCCCGATCAGCTGCATCGCGGCCTCGACCTGCGGCACTTCGATATATTGGCCCTCGCCGGTGCGCTGGCGGTGCAGCAGCGCCGTCAGGATGCCGGCCGCGGCGTTGAATCCGCCGATCGGGTCGAGATAGGACGGCCCGGTGGTCTCCGGCTGGCCGCCCGGATAGCCGATCATGCTCGACATGCCGGTCGACATCTCCATGGTCGGGCCCAGCGCGGCGTAGCGCGCCATCGGCCCCTCGGCGCCGAAGGCCGGCAGCTCCGCCACGATGATGTCCGGCCGGATCCGGCGCAGGCTGTCGTAGTCGAGGCCCAGCTTCGCCAGGGTGCCGGGCCGGAAGTTGCAGATCACGACATCGCTGACCGCCGCCAGGCGCCGGATGATCTCGCGCCCCTCCCCGGTCTTCAGGTCGAGGATGCAGGACAGCTTGTTGACGTTCTGCGAGTTGAACTGGAAGGCCCGGTCGTAGGGGCGGGCGCCCGGGTCGCCGTCCGGGAAGTTGACCGGGTTCGGCACCTCCTTGTTCAGCCGCCAGGAGTTGACCCGGGTCGGGGATTCGACATGGATCGCCTCGGCCCCGAGAAAGCCCAGGACCCGGCCCGCCATCGGCCCGGCCCAGGCCGTGGTCAGCTCGAGCACGCGCAGCCCGGCCAGAGGTCCGGTTCCAGGGATGACGGCGTCGGCTCTCGACTGCCTGGTCCTCCAGCCCGCCGGCGCCGTCCCGCGCGGTCCACCGTTGTCGGCGCCGAGCCGCGGCGCGCCGGAGCGGACGCGGCGCGGCGTCCGGCTCATCCGGAACGGCGGCCCGAGGATCACCTCCTCGCCCACCGCCTCCCAATAGCCGCGCTGGTTCAGGTGGGAGCTGGCGCGCAGCTCCGACGGGCGGTAGGCCTTGGCCGCAATCACCTCGGCCCGCTGCAGCTCGGCCACGAGCTGCTCGGCCTCCAGGCCCGCGACCTTGTCCTGGATGATCTCGAACAGCGCCGCCCAGCGTGCGCGGCGCGGAGTGGGGGCGCTGAAGCGCTCGTCGCGCTCGAGGTGCTCGAGGCCGAGCGCCCGGCAGAGCGCACTCCAGCGGTGATTGTAGATCCAGATGCAGACCCAGCCGTCGCGGCACCGCACCTGGCCGGCCGGGATGTTCGGGTCTCCCCTGCCCTTCACCGTGCCGTTGTAGATGTGCTGCAGCACATAGGGGAAGCACATCGCCGCCGCGGTCTCGGCCTCGTCCACCGTCACGGTCTGGCCCAGCCCCGTGCGCTCGCGGGCGTAGAGCGCGGCGGTGACGCCGATATAGGCGGCGATGCCGGCCGCGAAGGACGCCCGGCGGCCGCAGCCATAGAGCGGTTCCCGGCCGTGCGCCCCGTTGTTGTGCATCATGCCGGACAGGGCCTGCAGCACGATCTCCGGCCCTTTCCAGGCGCTGAGCGGCCCGTCCGCGCCGAAGGGGCTGACCACCGCCGCGATGCAGTGCGGGTTGAGTGCGAGCACACGCTGCGGCTTGGATCCCGGCGGCAGGATCGCGACATCCGCCATGCGCAGCAGGCCGTCGAGGGCATCGCGTCCCCCAGCGCTCCCGAGGTCGAGGCTGACCGAACGCTTGCCGGTGTTGAGGTGGAAGAACAGCAGCGACCCGCGGTCGCCGGCCTCGCTGAAGGGCGGCATGCGGCGGAGGACCGAGCCGTCCGGCGGCTCCACCAGCACCACCTCCGCGCCGAAATCGGCCAGCAGCCTGGCGCAGTACTGTCCGCCGACGGATTCCGACAGGTCGACGACGCTGAGCCCGGTCAATGCGGATGCCATCGCGACGCCGCCTCCCCCTGCCCTGTTGACCAGGACGATATCGAGTCTTGCATCCGTATGCAACGCACACACATAGTGCGGCGACGGAAACCGGAACCGGCCACGGCCAAGGCTGGGTTCGGCTCCTCCCGTGTTATGGCTGAGGCGGGTGACAGCGAGGGAAGGCGACCGTGAGCTCCAGAGATCTGCGCAAACCGATCACCGCGCGCGAGCTCGCCCGGCTGATCGGCGTCAGCCAGTCCGCGGTCTCGCGCGCCTACACGCCCGGTGCCTCGATCTCGAGCGAGATGCGCCAGCGCATCCTGTCGACGGCGGAGAGCCTGGGCTACAGCCCCAACGCCATCGCCAGCACCCTGTCCAAGCGCCGGAGCAACATCGTCGGGATCGTCGTCTCCGACATGCAGAACCCGTTCTATCCGACGCTGATCGAGAAGCTGTCGCGGGGCCTGCAGACCGTCGGGCAGCAGAGCCTGATGTTCAACCTGACGCCGGGCAGCGACATCAAGCAGCAGCTCGTGGCGCTGCGGCAGTACAATGTCGACGCGGTGGTCATCGTTTCGGCCGCCCCCCTGTCGGGGTCCTCGCTGGTCTGGGCGACCGAGGGACGGAAGGCGATCATGATCAACCGGACCGTCCCGGACTCGGACATAACCGGCGTCTGCTGCAACAACGCCGAAGGCGCGCGCGCCATCGCCGATCATTTCCACGCCCTCGGGCGGCGCCGCGTGGCCTTCGTGGCCGGCGTGCCGCATGCCAGCGCCAATCTCGAACGCCAGCACGCCTTCATCGCCCGGGTGGCGGAGCTGGGCATGACCCTCACCGCCTCCGTTGCCGGCGGCGAGTACAGCTACGATGCCGGCTACCGCTCGGCGATCGAGATCGCCCGCACCACCCGCACCGACGCGATCTTCTTCGCCAACGACATCCTGGCGGTCGGCGGCCTCGACGCGCTGCGCGACGAGATGGCCCTGTCCGTGCCCGGGGACATCGCAGTCGCCGGCTTCGACGACATCGCCATGGCCCGATGGCCGCGCTACTCGCTGACCACCTTCCGCCAGCCGCTCGACGCCATGGTCGAGCTGACGGTCCGGCTGGTGACCGGGAAGGCGGAGCCGGCCGAAGCCGGCAATGTCCATCTGTTGCCGGGCGAGCTGGTCGTCCGGAAGACGACGGCCGGCGGCTGAGGCTGGGCGACGCGCCATCTCACACCTGCAGGGCCGTGAGATAGGGCTCATTGGCTAGGTCGTCGCGTAGGCCGGGCGCCAGGACCAGTTGGTCCCCGGCCACAGCGCTGACGTAGAACTGCAGATGGAAGGGCGAATCCGTGTAGTCGGGCGGGATGACCGCCGCGAAGCCGCTGCCGTTCCACTGCATCGGCGTCGCCTGCCAGCGTTCGGCCTGGTTGACGTGGCGGTAGTGCAGCACCGGCTCGCCGCCGCCCGGCAGCGCTTTCGCCAGATCGGCCCGAACCTCCACCGCCTCGCCATGCCGGAAGGTCGCCGGCGCCGTGACTCCCGCGGCGAGGCTGCGCGTCGGCTTTCGCCCCTGCAGCCGGGCGATGGCCGCCCGGGTCCTGTCGTCGGGATGGACCGTCTCATGCGGCGGCTCGGATCGCATCGCCTGCAGGTCGGTCAGCTCGATCTCGATCTCCCGCAGCCGCTGCTGCCAGGAGCCGCGCAGCCAGCTCTGCGGCCCGTAGGTCAGGTCGTCGTGATAGACGTCGCGCGCGTTGTCGGCGATGCCCTGCCAGGCGAGCACGGCCCGTTTCAGATGGGCCTCGGCCCGGTTCAGCGTCACCGTCGCCCTGGACAGGATGAACAGCTCGCCCCAGGTCGAGGCGCGGAACTTCTGCGCGAAGAACCGGGCGATGCCGGACAGGATGCCGACATCGATGACGATGCGCTGGACCTCCGCCGTCTCGAAGGTGCCGCTGCCCTTGAGCAACACCAGCGCCGTATCGCAGCCCTCGGCCAGCCGCTCCAGCCAGTCGGCGACGTCGAGCGGGGAGTAGCGCCGGTCAGTGCGGCCCTCGTGCAGCGCTTCGGCATACTCCCGCGGCGTCGCGAAGAGCTGCGGATCGAAGGTCGGCGCGTTGCCGAAGCGGACCGGCCCGTCCATGTCGCGGCCATAGGGCTGGTGATGGCCGACCGTGCCGATGGGGAGGTTGGAATAGATCTCCGGCCAGTAGTGGTTGTTCGAGGCCGACGGCCCGTGCGTCAGGCTGACCAGCGGCAGCACGCGGCTGGCCAGCGACAGGGCGGTCTCGCAGGTTTCCGCGGCGTCACCGCAGGCCCGGCGGAGATGGCGCATCCAGCCGTCGCGATCGGCCTCCGGGTTGTACAGCAGCCGGCCCCAGACCCGGTAGAGATAGGCGTATTTCTGCCAGTCGTACTTCGTCGCCAGGCCCTGCTTCCGGTAGTGGAAGCGCTGCCCCGGCACGCCGGTGCCCATGCGGCCCTTGAACGAGCCGGGCTCGCACCATTCCACACCGTCAGAGCCACAATAGGTCGAGCTGCGGCCGTAGCCGGCGGCCAGCACCGGGTCGCCCCAGAGCAGCACGCGCTGGGTGCCGGCCCAGATCCGGTACAGCACCTTCCAGTCGCGGTCCTTGCTCAGCAGGTCGCCATAGCTGTAGCGCAGGAACTTGCGCGATCCCTCGCTCAGCTGCTCGCGCTCGCTGCGCGCCACCTCGGGCGGGTATTCGCGCTCCCGGATCGCCGACTGGTGGTAGGGCAGCCCCATATGCTCGGCCATGTATTTGGGCGACGCGGTAATCGGCATGCCGGACGCTCGCGCCAGGCCGATGGTCTTGTGGTCCAGCCCCTTGCCGTGCATGTCGATCTCGACCGGCCGGCCGGCCGCGGCGACGCCCTGGAACGCCTGCTCCCAGAACGCGTAGTCGCCTTCGGGGATGCCGCCCTCGACATGCACCCGAAAGGTCAGGCCGGTGATCTCCGGCACCTCCTTCAGCAGCGCCGTGATGGCGTCGCGGCAATAGGGCGCCAGATTGTCCCGGCCGATCCCGCGGACGGTGTAGTTGGCGTTCGGGACGTCGTCGAAATCATAGCGCTGCGTCCACAGCGCCAGCTGGAAGTCCAGCCCGCGCCGCGCGGTCTCGCGGGCGATGAACTTCAGGGTGTCGAGATTGGCCTCGCGCTCCTCCGGCGTCAGCTCCTTGACGTCGACGTCATAGCCGGGGACATCGAGCAGGAACGGGTACGGGAAGTAGAAATAGACGTCACGGATGAAGTTGTTGTGGTATGGGTAGTTGTAGCCCATGCCCAGCGTCAGGGCGAACCGGTTGAACCGGTTGCCGGCCAGCATCGTCAGGTACTCGTGCCAGAACTGGCGGTCGTGGAACCAGCTCTTGTCCTCCTCCTCCGAGCAGAACAGCCGGGCGATGCTGCGGATGCGGGCCGAGGGCCGCTCCACCAGCGGCAGGCCGGGGCCGAACAGGTCGCCCTCGGCATGGCCGACCCGGTCGGTCAGCTCGGTCAGCGCATAGACCAGGCCGCGGGTATCGAAACCCCAGGCGACGATGCCGTCCGTCACCGGCAGTAGTGCCAGCCCCTCCGTCGTCTCCGGCAGTGTCACCGACGATGCCGCGGCGGCGGCCGCGGCCTCCTGGTCGCCGGAGGTCGCCACGCGGATTGTGAAGCCCGCCGGCACCCCGCCGATCGCGGCCTCGACGTCGCGCTGCCGCAGGGCCCGCAGCAACTCCTCCGCCGCCCACCGGACCGGGGCGACCACGGGGTCGGGCATCAGCAGGGTGACGGAAGTCTCTGCAGCCATGAGGATCCTCGTGCCGTCCTGGTGTCGATCGGTCGCCGCGCGGTCAAGTCAGCGCGGCGACCTCGTAGTCGGCGATGCCGTCGAGCGTGAAGCGGACGGTGGCGCCGGTCTGGGTGAAGGGCACGCTGCGGCCGGCGCGCAGGGCCTCCACCGCCCGGATCGCCCGGCCGGCCGCGACCTCGAAGCTCACCGTCTGGGCCCCGAGCGGATAGGTCTCGCGGACCCAGCCGCGCAAGGCATTGGGCGAGGTGTAGTTGAGGATATGGAGCGCGTAGCCCTCCTGGGTCTCCCACGGGAAGACATCGATCAGCCCCTGCCCCTCGATGCGCACCGGCTGCCGCCCGTCCAGCGCCCAGCGCACGGCGTTCGCCATCAGCCGGCCGAGATCGCCATTGGTCGAGAGCCAGAAGGACCGGTCGATGTCGCCCGAGAACCAGACCACCCTGCCCTGCCCGTGCTGCCGCACCGAAAGGGCGGCTTCGTCCGTTCTCGGCGTGTTCGTGTAGACCATCTCGGGCGGGAAGGCAGCATAGGGCTCGACGATGCTCAGGAGCCCGGCCCCGCCGGGCGCGACCGGCAGCCGGAACTCGCCATAGGGCAGCAGCATCGTGTCGCCGAAGCCGGCGAGGATCGGGTGGTCGCCCTCGATGCGCGCGAAATGCCCGCGCCGATGATGCTTGTGCTCCCCTTGCGCGGCACCGAAGGGCTGGCCGACGACCTCGACGCCGAACAGCCCGGCCAGGGCCGGCGTGCCGCGGCGACGGCCCCATTCGTCGAAGCAGCCGCTCTCGAAGGTGGCCACCATCGCGCCGCCGCCGGCCACATAGTCCTCGATCGCCCTGGCCTGGGCGTCGGACAGCATCGCCGTGTTCGGCAGGACGATGGCGGCGAACTTCTTCAGCCGCTCCGGCGTCAGGTTCTGCTCGTGCAGGAACTCGAACGGGATGCGGGCTTCGAGCAGGGCGTAGTACCAGCCCTGCAGATAGTCGGTGACGTCGCCGCCGCCGGACGGCCGGTAGAAGGCGTTGGTCCGCTGCGAGAAGACGATGGCGAGGTTGGCCACCGGCGCCCTGTTGCGGAAATGCCGTTCATGCTCGGCGAGCCAGCGGAAGAACGCCTCGCCGGTCCAGCGGAACCGGTTGTCCTCCGGCGCGCCGCCGAGCCAGTGGTACCACGGGACCATGCCGCTGGCGGTGGACTGGGCCATCCACAGCGTCGTCTCCTCCGGCGCCTTGCTCGTGTGCCGCCAGAACGGGTCGGCATTGGCGTAGCCGCCGGTCACGTTGGTCACCGCCCGCCCGTCCATCACCGCATGGGCGACGCGGCCCTGCTGGGCGCAGTCCCATATCGGGGTCTGGTTGTTGCGGCCCTGGTGGTCGGCATTGAACCAGCCGGCGACCTTGGCGATCTCCATCACGTCGGTCACCGCCCGGATGCCGCCGCCGAGATTGCCGACATAGACGTTCTCCGGCGACCGCTCCTTGGCGATGCCGTCCCAGAGCCTCCAGATCTCGAGCACTCGGTTCTCATAGATCCGGTGGAACTCCTGCGGCGGCAACTCGGTCAGATGCTGGTGGTCGGTGTTGTACCAGGGAGGCCTGCGGCCGGTGCTGGGCCAGCCATTGGTGAAGAAGCCGTCGATGTCGTAGAGGGCGTTCATCTCGCGGTAGATCGCCGGCATCTGCTCCGTATAGAAGGTCGAGAACATGCAGGTCCGGACCAGCTCCGGCACCTCGGGGTGATGCACCGGCCGGCCGTCGGCGGTGCGCGCGATCCATTCGGGATGGGCCTCGGCGCCATCGGCATAGCACCAGTTCGGATCCATCCGCGCGACCACCCGCATGCCTTCGCGCTTGGCCGCGGCGGCGAACTCGCCGAACAGGTCGCGGTCGCCGAGATAGCGGCTGCGGTGGTGATAGGGCACCTTGGTCGGGTAGAACGCCATGATGCCGCCGCCGCTCAGCAGCAGCGTGTCGATCTTCAGGCGCTTCCAGTAGTCGATCCAGGCCTCGACATCGAGGGTCTCGGGATCGCGTTCATTGAAGTTGTTCTGCCCCGCGCGGCGCATCGTGTCGTACCAGAACGTGCCCGGCGCGAGGACGCGCCTGTCGCCGGGAGCGCCGCCGGATCGGAGGGCGGTTGCGGTCATGGTCAGTCCTTCTCGCAATTGCGCAGGCGGCGCCCGCCGCCTCAGGCGATCTTCGCCTTGTCCAGCCGCCAGTAGGCGTAGCCGGACTTCACCTCGTAGCCGAGCTCGACCCGAGGATCGCGCACGATGAGATAGCCGTTGGTGGCGATCGGCAGGACCGGGAGATCGGTCATCACCTTGCGCTCGGCCTCCTGAATGATCGCCAGCCGCTTGTCGTAGTCCGGCTCGTTCCCCGCCGCGTCGAGCAGGTCGTCGATCCCGGGGAGGGCGACGCCGTAATGCGAGTAGTTGGCGCCGCCGCTGCCGTCGGACTTCACCTCCGCCACCTTGGACAGGATGTCCGCCAGCGGCAGCGTCGGCACCGGCGGATAGGCCGAGGAGTTCTGCGGCAGGCTGTTCATGTCCTTGCGGTTGTTGGCGTGGAAGGTGGTGTGGTCGATCACCTGCAGGTTGATGTTGACCCCGACATTGCGCATCTGCTCCTGCACCACCAGCATCGCCGAGGCGTAGTCCTCGCGCTGGCTCGTATAGGCGTCGAGGGTAAAGCCGTCCGGATAGCCGGCCTCGGCCAGCAGCGCCTTCGCCTTGTCCGGATCGAATTCGTAGCGGAGCTCGGCCGGCAGCGTGTCCGCCGCGTAGCTGCCAGGAAAACCGGGCGGGTTCAGGCCGTAGGTGCGGCGGCTGATCGGCGTCATCGCCGCGACGATGGCGTCCCGGTCGATGGCATGGGCGAAGGCCTTCCGCACCCGGAGGTCGTCGAGCGGCTTGCGCGTCAGGTTGAAGCTCATGGTGAACAGGCTGCCCGGCGCGGCCACGTCGAACAGCAGGTTCGGGTTCTTCTGCTTCATCGCCGGCACCCAGCCCGGCGCGCGCACGCCCTCGATCATATGCACGTCGCCCGACAGCAGCGCCAGGGTGCGCGCGGTCGTGTCGAGGATGTAGATCACCTGCAGGTTCCTGGTGACCGGCGCCCCGCCGAAATAGTCCGGGTTGGCCGTCATCATGATGCCCTTCGACGGGTCGGGATCGATGCTGACGAACTGGTAGGCGCCGGTGCCGATCGGGTCGCGCTGGATCGCCTCGCCCCTCTCCTGCACTGCCTTCTTCGACAGGATGACGCAGGAATAGTCCTGGATGGTGCCGCTCAGCAGCAGCGGGTCGGGCTGCCGCAGCGAGATCGTCACCCCGTACTTCCCGTCGGGCTGGACATCCGCGATGTTCTGGTACAGCACCTTGTTGCCGCCGACCTGCTTCGGGTCGCGCATGCGGTTCAGCGTGAAGACCACGTCGTCGGAGGTCATCTCGCCATAGCCCTTGTGGAACTGGACGCCCTGGCGGAGCTTGAAGCTCCAGGTCCGGGCGTCGGACGACGTCGTCCAGCTCTCGGCCAGCTGCGGCACGAACTCCTCCGGCCGCTCGGCGAAGCGGCCGTTCGGCGAGGCCACCAGAGTGTCGTGGATATGCACGATCGACCAGTTGTCGGCCCCCTGGATCGAGTTCGAGGGGTCGAGCGTGCGGTTGTTGCGCGCGGCGAAGGCGATGCGGATGGTGTCGGTCGACTGGGCGGAGGCCCGGGTCCCGAAGGTCCCCGTCAGGCCTGCCCCCAGCAGCGCAGCCGATGCCCCGAGAACGTCCCGCCTGGTGAAAGGCATAGGTTCCTCCCCATCGGATTTTTTGAGGCAAACGGGTCCGTCTCCTCAAATTCATGAGGACATGAACGGATCTCTGCCTGTGATGCGCTGATGGTAGCGCTGCCATTTTCACAGAGTCAAGATACCGACCAGAGAATTATTTGGTTCTGTCCGAAGAGGGACGTCGAGGACGGCGTTCAGCTTGAATTCCGCCGCAATCCGCCCCGATACTGCCGGCAGACCGGAAGGAGACGACCATTTCCGAAAAGCCCCCCACCCGCAGGCGCCGTGGCGGCAGCACACCGACGATGGCGGATGTCGCGGCCTATGCCGGCGTCGGCACGATCACCGTGTCCCGGGTCCTGCGCGAGCCGCACCGGGTGTCGGAGACGCTGCGGCGGGTCGTCCACGACGCCATCCGCGAGCTGAACTACATCCCCGACCTCAGCGCCCGCGCCCTCGCCTCTACCCGCACCGACGTCATCGGCGTGCTGGTGCCATCGCTGACCCAGGTGGTCTTCGCCGACGTGCTGCGCGGCATCTATGACGGCGTGGGCGGCACCGACCTGCAGATCCAGGTCGCCAACACCCGCTACGACCCGTTGGAGGAGGAGCGGCTGGTCGGCGTGTTCCTGCGCCAGAAGCCGTCGGCGATGATCGTCTCCGGTATCAATCAAACGGCGAATGCCCGGCGCATGCTGGAGAAGGCCGGATGCCCCGTGGTGCAGATCATGGACCTGTCGCCCGATCCGATCGACCGCATCATCGGCTTCTCGCACGAGGATGCCGGCCGGCGGATGACCGAGCATTTGATCGACCAGGGCTACACCCGCATCGCGTTCCTCAGCGGCTGGATGAACAGCCGGTCCGCCGGCCGCCGGTCCGGCTACCAGCAGGCCCTGGCAGCCGCCGGGCTGGACCGGCCGGGTCTGATCCATTCGATATCCGAGTCCAGCCTTCGCCATCTTCTGGACAAGGTCAACCCGGCGACCGGCCGGCCGATGCTGGAATTCGCGACGCCGGCCCTGGGGCGCGAGCTGTTCCGGCAGGCGATCGCCGCGGAGCCCGGGCTCGACGCGGTGTTCTGCAACAACGACATATTGGCGCTGGGCGTCCTGTTCGAATGCGTCAAACGCGGCATCCGGGTGCCCGAGGACATGGGCATCGCCGGCTTCAACGATCTTGATTTCATGGAGGCAGCGGAACCGAGCCTCTCAAGCGTCCGGACCTACCGCTACCGTGTCGGCCACTCCGCCGTGCTGGCCATCCGCGACCAGCTCGCCGGCCAGCCGGCCGGGCCGCGCATCGTCGATGTCGGCACCGAGGTGATGACGCGCCGAAGCACCGATCGCCGCGGGATCCTGCCGGGCTGACACGGCGGCGCGCCCGGCTCCCGGGATCGCGCCTATCTCCCCGAGCTCGCGTATGATCGTCCTGGATGCCGTGCGGGCATGCCACCGCGGGGCGGTGGTGCCATCATCAGTCTGGCGTCACCAGCCTGCGAAAGCGGTGAGCGCCGAACGGTCGACGCGGCCGGACATCACGTCGGACATCGCCTGATCGAGCAGGGCAACACCCTCGCTGGCCTGCTCCTTGGTCAAAGTCAGCGGCGGAGTAAGCTCCAGGACGTTGGAATTGACGCCCACGTAGTACAGCACGAGGCCAAGCTCGAACGCGCGGTAGATTGTAAGCGCGGCCTCTATCTTGGCCGGTTCCTTGCTCGTGCGATCGGCCACCAGCTCGATGCCGATCGACAATCCCCGTCCCCGCACATCGCCGATGATGGGGTGAGTGTTCTTCAGTCGCTGCAACAGGTCTCGGAGGTGCTGGCCGACTTCCGCCGCATTGTCGGCCAGACGCTCCCGCTCGATCGTCTGCAGGACGGCAAGCCCGGCGGCGGCACAGACCGGATTGCCGTGGACCGTCTGGAACGAGAAAGCCGGCTTGTGATTCATGATCGCTTCGGGGCCGATTGCTGCGGAGACGGGCAAACCTCCGCCGAGGCCTTTGCCGAAGATGATGATGTCCGGCTCGATGTCCAGCTGCTCGAATGCGTGCAGTGTTCCGGTTCGACCCAGGCCGACCTTGACCTCGTCGACAACGAGCAGGATGCCATGACGCCGGCAGATTTCCTCGACTGTCCTGAAATAGCCGGCGGGCGGCACGATCATGCCGCCATCGGACTGGATCGGCTCGAGGAACAATGCCGCGACCTCTTCTGGCGGCGCCGGCCCCGACAGCAGGTCTTCCAGCTGCGCGATCGCGGATTCGGAGGCAGCGTGTTCACCGCCGTCACGATAGGGATTGGGATAAGGGATGAGCGAGAGGCCGGGCGCCTTGGGCACGCCTTGTTGCACCGGATGCCCCGATACTGCCATCGAGCCGACGGTCCCGCCGTGATAGGCCCCTTTGAAGGAAATGATGCGCGGCCGGCCCGTTGCCGCCACCACGGCGCGCGCCGCGGTCTCGCTGGCATCCGATCCCGAATGGCCGAGCCACACCCGGCCTGCAGCGCGCTGCGGCACGATCGACAACAGCTTCTCGGCCAACTCGACCGCTGGCAGATTGGCGCTGGACAGATGACTGGCGCCGGCTTGGCTCGCCAAGGCGCGGGCGACTGCGGCGCGCAGAGCGGGATGCGAATGACCCAGGCTTGCCGCACCCCAGGCCGCGGAAAAGTCCAGCAGCCTGCGGCCGTCTTCACCAATGAGGTAGGCGCCGTCCCCGCCGATCACCGCCTGCGGGAAGAACCGCAGGAAGGACATGCGGGACAACGCCTTGGCGTCGCGCTCATAGAGCCCGACCATCACTCACCTCACGCGAAGAAGCCCAGCACCTCGTCGAGCTGGGCCACATGACAATAGATCATGTTGATGACCTCGAGCTCGTGCCGGTGGAGCTCGTCCGTGGCGGCGGCGCAGCAATCCTCCACCACGACGACGCCATAGCTTTCGTCGGCGAGGCTGCGCACGGTGGAGGAGACGCACTGGTCGGTGAAGATCCCGGCGCAGATCACATCCTTGATACCCATGTTGTGCAGGATGAGCCGCAGGTTGGTGCCGGTGAGGGCGCTGTCTGTGGTCTTCAGCATGACGATCTCGTCGCCCTGCGGCGCGAGCTCGGGCACGATCTGCCCGTCGACGCGGTCCTTGGGCAGCAATAGGTAGTTGAAGCCTGGTTTCTTTTGGCTCAGTGACCGGTCGCGGCCATCCTGCTTCAGGCAGGCGATGCGCGCGAAAATGACCTCGACCCCGCGCCTGCGGCACTCCGCGATCAGCCTCGTCGTGTTCGGGATCACGATCCCGCGCATGCGCCGGTAGAAGGGCTGCCATCGCTCGGTCTCGTCCGGCGTCGCCTTGTCCTCGAGATACGTGTTCTGGATATCGATGACCAGCAGCGCCGTCGTGCCCGGATCCAGCCTGATGTCCGCCGGCTCCTCGGCATTAGCGTAGTAGAAGGAACGATAGGCGGTTTTCCAGCTCATCCGCTCTTCTCCTGTCTTCCAGTCCGGCGCGACAGCAGGGCGCCGATTTCCCGGGTCGGGAACAGACCACCCGGCCGCAACACCAGGATCGCCATCATGGCGAGGGCCAGCACGATCTCGGTGAGACCGATCACCGGCTCGCTCGTCACTTTCGCCTCGTTCATCAGTCCTTCGATGCCGCGAAGCGATTCAAACGCGGCGGTGACGATGAAGGTGCCGATCACCGCGCCGGTCACCGTGTTCGGGCCGCCGATCACAAGCATCGAGAGAATGAGGAAGGTCTCCTTGAGATAGAAGGCCCGCGGCGAGAAGGAGGTGATGAAATGCCCCCACAGCGCCCCGCCAATGCCGGTGAAGAGCGCAGCCAGGACGAAGGCGCGCCAGCGCAGCTGGGGGATTCGCGCCCCGATGGCTGCGGCCGCGCGCTCATCGTCCCGGCTGGCGCGCAGCAGCTTGCCGGTACGCGATTCCTTGAAAGCGACGGCGGTCACCAGGGCCAGGAGCGCCACCACAGCCGCCAGCTTGACGTCTGTCGCCTTCGGGACACCGAACAGGGTCCGCGGCCCATTGGTCAGCGCGCTCCAGTGGGTCATGGCTGTATAGAGCACGACCAGGAGGGCGAAGGAGGTGATGACAGCCGCGGCGTCGGAGAGGCGCATCAGCGGGTAGGAGACGATGGCGGCGACCAAGGCCGCGACCAGGCCGCTGACCGCGATGGCCAGATGAGGCGAAAGCTGCACACCCTGGAGGAATGGGTAAAGATCCGGTAAGGCCATCCCCTTCATCTGTGCGGGGATTGTGAGGACGGCGGTCGCATACGCGCCGACGCCCATGAAGCCCATGTGCGCGAAGGACAGGATGCCTGAATTCCCCATGAAGACTTGCAAGCCCAGCACCAGCGTGAGCGAGATGCACAGATTCGTGGCGACACGGTCATAAAGCCGGATGCCGACGATCTGACTCGCCAACACAGCGAGGAGGATCAGTCCGCCCAGAACAACAAGGGTGAGCAGGTTGCGCTTCATCGGGCCTTCATGTCCGTTGGCCGCTCGCCGGCCCCCTCACCAGGCCTTCCGGACGCCATAGCAGGATCAGGATGACGAGGCTGAACGTGAAGGCGTCCCGGAACTTCAGCAGCTCCTGCGGCAGCGTGTAGTTGAGACTGGTGTCGATGAAGGCCAGGACAAAGCCGCCGATGACCGCCCCGGTCAGGCTGCGCATGCCGCCGATGACGGTCGCTATGAACGCCACCAGCAGCGGCTCCAGCCCGATGCCGGGGACGACAGTGCCGATCCGGCCCATCCACAGCAGGCCCACGAACCCGGCGATGAGCCCGGAAATCGCGAAAGCGGAAGAGATAATAAGATTTGCAGGCACGCCCAGCATGCGCGCCATGGTGAAGTTTGTCGCCGCCGCACGCATGGCGATACCGAGGACCGTGCGGCGCATCAGAAACGCAAACAGCGCCAGCAGGAGCACCGCCGCGGCGATCGTGACGAGGTTGCGCATCGGCGTGATGGCGCCGCCGATCTCGACCGTGCGGGAAAAGATGTCCGGCAGGGGGATAACCCGCGGGCGCGGGGAGATGAAGAGCAGGGCCGCATTCTGCAGCAGGGTCGAGAAGGCGAAGGATGTGATGAGCACTGCCGTCAGTGCCTTCGCCCGGACCGGTCGAAAGGCGATATAGTCGGTGGCGATGCCGGTCACCACCGCCATGACGACAGCGGCTGCCGCCATCACCAGCCAGGGCAAACCCGATCCGCTGATCAGAAACAAGGTGTAGCCGGCGACCATGATCAGTTCGCCATAGGCGAAGTTCACCAGGCGCAGGATGCCATAGACGATGACCAGGCCGAGGGCCATCAGCGCATAGGCGCCGCCCAGGCTGAGAACGTCGATCAGGAACTGGATCGCGAAGGTCACGGCCCTAGCCCCCCAGATACAGCGCGCGGATATCGGTCGCCGCGCTGATCTCCGCTGCGGTCCCCGACGCGGCGATGGTCCCGAGGCGCATCACATAGGCGCGGTCGGCAACGGCAAGAGCCTCCGTGACATTCTGCTCCACCAGCAGGATGGTGACGCCCAGCTTCTTGAGTGTCGCGATCAGTTCGAAGATCTGGTCGACGACCACCGGGGCCAGGCCGAGGGAAGGCTCATCCAGCAGCAGCACTTTTGGCCGCGACATCATTGCGCGCGCGATGACGAGCATCTGCTGCTCGCCACCGGAGAGGGTTCCGGCCGGTTGCCCCAGGCGCTCGGCCAAGCGCGGGAAAAGCTGGAACATTCGCTCCCGATCCGCGGCAACGCCGGATTTGTCGGAACGCCGGATGTAGCTGCCGAGCTGCAGATTCTCGTCAACCGTCAGGTCCGGGAACACGTCACGGGTTTCCGGCACGGTGGCGACGCCCTTGCGCACCATGATCTCCGGCTTGGCCGAGGTGACATCCTCCCCATCCAGGCGGACGGCGCCACCGGCCGCCCTCAGTGCGCCCGCGATGCATCGCAAGGTCGAGGACTTGCCGGCACCGTTGGCCCCGAGCAAAGCAACCAGCTCGCCGTCGGACACGAAGAAGGAGATGCCGCGCACCGCCCGGATCGCGCCATAGCGCACCTCGAGATCCTTCACCTCAAGCATGCGCAGCTTTCGCTCCAAGATAGGCTTCGATGACGGCCGGGTTGCGGCGGATCTCGTCAGCTTTGCCCGTCGCAATGGTGCGACCGGAGGCCAGCACGTGCAGGCGATGGCAGAGCCGCATGATCAGGCTCATGTCGTGGTCGATGATCAGCAGGCCAAGCTTGCGGTCGCGCGGGAGCCTGGTGAGGATATGCAACAGCGCCTCGGTCTCGGCTTCACTCATGCCGGCGGCCGGCTCATCGAGCAGCAGGAAGGAGGGATTGGCGGCCAGCGCGCGCGCAATCTCCACCCGGCGCTTGTCGCCATAGCTGAGGGCGCCGCCAAGTTCGTCCGCCTTACCCGACAGGCCGAATTCATCAAGCAGCCTTTCGCTCTTGGCGCGGGCGATGCGCAGGCTGTCGCCGTGGGCGAGGGAAGCGGCCTCGATATTCTCGGTCACCGTCAGATTGTTGAACAGCCGCACGATCTGGAAGGAGCGGCTGATTCCCTTGAGGGCGATCTTCCAGGGCGGCAACGACGTGATCGTCTCGCCGCGCAGCGATATGCTGCCATGGGCCAGCGGCACCTCTCCGGTGATCGCGTTGACCAGGGTCGTCTTGCCGGAGCCGTTGGGCCCGATAAGCCCGACGATCTCCTCCGGGTCCACGATGAGCGTGACGACGTCTAGGGCGCGCAGGCCCGAGAACTCGACAGAGACGTTGACCGCTTGCAGCGACGAATTGGCCATGGAATCTCCGCCAAGGAGAAGCGTCGGGACCTGCAGAGTCCTGGCGCGGTCGCGCCTCAGGGAGCCGGAAGGGTTTCCGGTCGACGCCAGCCGAGGAAACTCGGTTTGCCGCCTTTCAGTTCGACCATCACGGCCGCCTTATCCGGAACATGCCCCTCTTCCGCCGTGCCGTAGTTGAGCTCGCCAGTCAGTAGCTTGAACTCACCGTCTTCCAGCGCCTTCGCCACCGCGGCGCCGTCGGTCGTTCCAGCCGCCTTGATGGCCTCCGCCATGAGCATGACGGTGTCCCACCCGGTCGCGACGAAGGCGGTGTCAGGTGCTGCCCTGTGCATCTCGGTGTAGAGGTCGATGAATTTTTTCATGTCCGGATGCGCTTCCGGCGTCATGAAAGTGTGGGTGACGAAATACACGTCATTGCCGAGGCTTTCCCCGAGCGCCGCGTGCAGGGCCGGATCGTCATATGAGTCGCCGCCAAGCACCGGCGCATTGTACCCGACCTCACGCAAGGCGCGGATGATCGTGGCGATGTCCTGGCCATAGGAGGAGATGAAGATCACGTCCGGCTTCTTGCCCAGCGCCCTCAGGCGCGCGAGCTGGGCAGAGAAATCGTTGTCACCGTTTGTGTAGGTGTCCTCGAAGATGATTTCCCCGCCATTTGTCTTGAACTGGGCAATGAAGTATTTGGAGAGTGACTTGGTGTAGGCGATGAACTGGTCGGTGACGACATAGGCCGTCCTCCACCCTTTTTCCTTGAACGCGAAATCGGCGGCCGTCGCGCCCATCGTGGTGTTCCACATGGACAGTGTGAACTGCTTGTCGCCGAGCGACCAGGAGGAATAGAGCGGGTCAGAGGCGCAGGTGGAGATGCCGACCAGGCCGGCCTCCTGGGCCTCGCGGCTCGCCGGGCCGCCAAAGTCGAAATCGCACGGTGCCATGATGATGTCCGCGCCCTTGTCGATCAGCTCGACTGCGGCGTTGCCGACTGTGACCGGATCGGACTTGCCGTCGATATTGATGAAGTCAACCTTCTTGCCCAGCAATCCACCTTGGTCGTTGAGATATTTGACAGCGACCTGGGCGCCCAAGACGGCGGGCGTGTCGAGCGGCGCCTGCACGCCGGTCTGGCACATGGCTCCGCCGATGACGATGGTGTCGTCCGCCGCCTGCGCGGCACTTGCAAAGCAGAGAGCAGCGACTGCCGCGCCTGATATGCTCTGGATTGATCGTTTCATCTCAGTCCCCTTGGTTCTGAGCCAACTCATCCGCGGCGACCCTGCCCTGAACTCTCACCCGCTCTGCAGACAGTGGCCTGCCGCAGTACTGGCAGGCATCGGGCCCATCCAGTGCCTGCTCAATTCTGCCTCTCGATTTCGGCGATCAGCGCATTCGTGTCGACCTGCCGGCAATAGCCCCTGATGGCGCGCAGGGAATTCTGGTGCCGTTCCTCGCTCATAGTGGCGCAGGCGTCGGGCACGAGCGTCACCAGATAGCCGAGGTCGCATGCGTCGCGTACCGCCGATTCCACGCACTGGTCGGTCAGGACCCCGGCAAGCACCAGCTGCTTCACCCCGAGATTGCGCAGGAGATAGTCGATGTGGGTGGAAACGAACACGCTGGACGAGCCCTTGGGCAGAACGATCTCGTCTTCGCCTGGCGCGATCTCGTCGATGACCTTGCCGTCCCAGGAGCCCTTGGGAACGTTGAAGCCCGTGATCTTGTAATCGAGGCTGCGATCGCGGCCGTCCTTGGTCAGACTCTCGATCGTGGTGTAGAGCACTTCGATGCTGGCAGCCCGAAACGCCTTCTGCAGCCGCTGCATGTTCGGGATGGCGACTGATTTCAGACGCTCAAAATAGTATCCGCATCTCTCGGCAATCTCGGACTCGGGCACGTCCTTGAATTCGCCGCCATCGCGGCGCACCGAGAAGTTCTGCACGTCGACGAACAACAGCGCCGATGATCTCGGCTCGAGGGGTACTTCGCGCGTTGTCAGGGTGTCGGTATTCATGAGGCAAGCTCTTTCATCTGGGCAGTGGCTGCGCCAGCCAGGCTGTCCGCGATCAGGCGGGACCAGCGCTCCTGGCCCGTAGCATCGCCGATCAGGTCATTGCGTATCTCGAGCAGCAGATGCGGGATGCCGCGTTTTTCACCGTGGACTGGGATCGTGTAGTCCGTACGGTCGTCGACCGCATAGGGCTGGTTGTGCGCGCACGAGATGTCGGGATGATGGGCCTGGAAGATCGCGATGAAGTGCTGCGCGAAGCGCGGATCGCGGTTAGACGAGGCGCCCATGAGCCAAGGCCGCGGCGCACCCGCTGCGAGCCGCGGGGTGAAACTGTGGATCGAAATCAGGATCGTGGGGATGGCGGCGTTCGTGCGCCGATCAAGCAGCTTGGCGACCGCGCGGTGAAAGGGCTGATGAATCCCTTCGAACCGCTGCCGTCGCTTCTGGTCGGTCAGGTTCTCATTGGCCGGCACCCTTGTTCCGTCGCTCACCGCCGGAAAGCAATCGGGTGCATCAAACGGTCGGTTGCAGTCCACCACCAGGCGGCTGAAGCGCTGTAGGACCAATGGCGCGTCGAGGATCGCTGACAGTCTCCGCGCCAGCCCTTCCGCGCCGATGTCGTAGGCGATGTGCCGGTCCATCTCAGCGGCTGGGATGCCTAAACCCCGCAGTCTGAGCGGCACGTGGCGACCTGCATGCTCGCACGTCAGCACGAAGATGGCACGACCGTCAGGGTTCACGACCTCGACCGGCGCAGGATCGCGATCCGACAGCAGGGGCGCACTGCGCTCCAGAGACTGCAACATCTGTCCCAGACTGCCTCCGGCGTTCCGGTCGTTCGGATTTCGGAACTGCCCACATGACTCAAAGAAATTTCTGGATCATTGTCAATGTTGTCGTTTTGGTTTGACTAATTTTTTTCAGACTCCAATGATCGCGTCATTCGATCACGAGCGTTGCTGGTGATGGCTACGTCAATGACGGTGCGCGAAACCATCAGGCAGGAAGTCCCGAACCTGACCGCCAGCGAGCGTAAGATCGCCAACGCGATCCTGGCCGACTATCCTTTCGGCGGACTGCAGACCATTGTCGAGCTTGCCGGCCGCACCGGCGTCAGCGCGCCCTCGATCACACGTTTTGTCAGCAAGATCGGGTTCGCTGGGTATCAGGAGTTTCAGCGTCAGCTCATCGGCGAGCTGCGGGAGGGGCGGCGCTCGCCCCTTGATCTCAAGGCCACGGAGGAGCTGCGAGATGGCGGCGAGTTCCTCAACGACTATGCCCACCGCGTCGCCGCACGCCTTCATGAAATGGCCGGCAGTGTCCCGCAGGCGCAGTTCGACCACGTGCTCGAGCTGGTGGCCGACCCAGCGCGTAACGTCTTCCTGCTGGGTGGGCGGATCAGCGACAGTATCGCTGCGTTCCTCGCCATCCACCTGACGCAGATCCGGCCCAAAGTGTCCCATCTTCCGGCAAACCCGGAGATTTGGCCCGATCATGTCCTGCGTATGCGCAGGCAGGACGTGCTCATCCTGTTCGATTTCCGGCGCTATCAGGCGGACCTTGCGCGGCTTGCGGAGATCGTGGCGACCAAGCGGCACTCCACGATCGTGCTGGTGACCGACAAATGGATGTCGCCGGTGGCACGGCACAGCGATATCGTGGTTGCGCTTCCAATCGAGAGTGGCACGGCGTGGGATACAGTGGTCTGCGCGATCGCCTTCGTAGAAGCGCTCATCGTGAAAGTGTCCGAGACGAATTGGCCGGCAACGCGCAAGCGGCTGGAGGATTGGGACCAGCTGCGCTTGGCTCCGCCCGGCGGCGATAGCGGGGGTAGGGATGATACGTGAGGAGATGATCATCGCCTGCTGCACGGACCTTGCCGGCAAGGTCCGGGGAAAGGCCTTTCCAGCCTGCCAGTTCGATGTGCGCCAGAAGCGCGGCGTCGGCTGGACGCCGACCAATGTCCAGATCACGTGCTTCGACGCCATCGCCGAGAGCCCGTTCGGCGCGCTCGGCGATCTCCTGCTGATCCCAGACGAAACGGCCCGCGTGCGCGTCGTGCTCGAGGATGACGGGACCGCCGAGCACTTCGTGCTGGGCGATATCAAGCACACCGACGGCAGGCCATGGGAGCTCTGCACGCGCTCGATCCTGAAGTCGGCACTCGAACGGCTCGAGCGCCTGACTGGACTGACGCTTTACGGCGCGTTCGAGCACGAATTCCAGTTCCGGAGCGGGCCGAGCCGGTTGGGTGAAGCCTACACGACCGCAGGATTCCGGAGGGCTCGGGAATTTGCCGAGACGCTGCTTGCGGCAACGCGCAGCGTCGGTCTGGAGCCCGATACCTTCATGAAGGAATACGGTTCCGGCCAATACGAGGTGACGACCGCGCCGGCGCATGGCGTCGCCATTGCCGATCAGGCGACCATCCTGCGCGAACTGGTGCGATTGGTGGGCGAAAGGTTAGAGCGGCCGGTGACCTTCACGCCGATCCGCGATCCCGCGAGCGTCGGTAACGGGGTGCACATCCATCTCAGCTTTCTCGATCGGGCAGGCAAGCCATCCACCTACGATCCAAATGGCGCGCACGGACTTGGTCGCCACGCCGGTCAGTTCGTCGCCGGGATTCTCAAATACCTCGACGCGATCATCGCCATTACGGCGCCGAGCGTCGTGTCCTATCTGCGGTTGACGCCGCATCGCTGGAGCGCGGCTTTCAACAATCTGGGCTTCCGTGACCGTGAAGCATCGGTGCGCATCTGCCCGGTGTCGGATCTCAGCGACATCGCCAAAGCGTCGCAGTTCAACTTCGAGTTCCGCGCCGGCGACGCCGCCGCCAGTCCGCATCTGCAGCTCGCGGCAATCGTCCATGCCGGCGCGCAGGGCATCGAAGAGGAGTTAGAAGCACCGCAGGCGACGCAAGAGGACCTTTCGCTGCTGGATGCAGGTGCCCTGCGCGCACGCGGCTATGTCCGTCTGCCGCAGACCTTGGATGAAGCACTCAATCGCTTCCGCTCCAACGCGGTCGTGACCAGTTGGTTCCCCGTGGGATTTGCTGATGTTTACGTCATGCATAAGAAAGGAGAGCAAGCCTATCTTGGGGAGCGAAACCACGAGGAGATTTGTGCCCTCTATGAGCAGGTCTATTGAGGCGCGACCACAGTCCCGCCGTGACTGAGATCCATAGCTTTGGCAGCCTGATAGCGGACGTCCAATCAACGTCTAGACCAGCCTTGAGCTGCCGATCGGTCGGGCCGGACTACACCGGACATATACAACGCCACCGCTATGAAATCCGTTAATCAAACGCGCACGATCTCGTCCGTCCTGAGTCTCTTGCTGTAGCAACCATGCTTTCGAACCCAAATTGCAGCCTCGCCTCGCCGCGCTAAATTCGTCCGAATTCTTTCAATAGGTCCTCGATCGCCTTGCCCTCGGCAACCCACTCGCGGGTACGCTGCTCGCGTTCCGCCTGTTCGCGCGCGAGCGCGACGACCTCTTCGGCACGCTCGGCGGGAACCACGGTGACACCGATCTCATCGGCAATGACGAAGTCGCCGGGATTGACGGTGACCCCGCCGCAGGCGATCGGCACGTTGATCGATAGTTCCTCCTTGCGCCCAGAGAACATGGTGTGCGTGCCCCGCGGCGTAATCGCCCGGGTCCAGATCGGCCAGCCGATATCCCGGAGTTCATCGATATCGCGGCCGGCGCCGTCGATGACCATCCCGCGGATCCCGCGGTTCTTCGCAAGACCGCCCATCAGGCCGCCGCAGACCGAGGTCTCGGTGTCGCCGCCCGCGTCGACAACGATGATGTCTCCCGGCTGGCCCACTTCCAGCGCCTTCAGCGGGTCAACAAGATCGCCCTTCGAGAGTTGCACCGTCAGAGCCTGACCTACCGCCTTGGCCGGAAAGCTCGGTTTTATCGCGCTCGCCATGACGCCCAGCCGGTACTGCACGTCGGCGAACACGCAAGAGGCGCTGTAGCACGCCGCGACGGCCTCGAACTGGCGCAGCAGCTCGGGACGCCGGGCAAAGTCATTGCATGCTTTCAACATCTGAGCCTTCCTTTCGGTCAGGCCGGTTTGGAATAGGAACCGTCGGCAAAGCGGATCCTGTTGACCGGATTGTGTGGCCGCTTGCCGGTCAAGACCCGCAGCACCTCCTGCGCGGCCACTTCGCGCGCCATGCGGATCGACTCTTCCGAGTAGTAGGCGCTGTGCGGAGTCATCAGCACGTTATCGAGTTCCGTCAGCGGATTGCCGGACGGATCCCATGCGCGCTGCTTGGCAGGCTCCTCCTCAAGATCATCAAGCCCGGCCGCAGCGATGTGCCCACTCTTGAGCGCCCGTGCCAGTGCGGCGTTGTCGATCGTTGGCCCGCGACCGGTATTCACGATGATCGCACCGCGCTTCATCCGGTCGAGTTCCGCCTCGCCCAGGAAATGGCGGGTCTCCGCCGTCATCGGCACCTGCATCATCAGATAGTCGGCCTGCGCGATCACCGTGTCGCGGTCGGCGCGCTCGACGCCATGCGCCGCCAACACAGCGTCGTCGACGTACGGGTCGTAGGCCAAGATCCTCAGGCCGAACGCCTTGGCGCGCGCGGCGATGGCCCGACCGATCCGGCCAAATGACACGATCCCCATGACGCGGCCATGCATGCGATGGATCGGTCGCCCCGACTTCCAGTGCCACGTTCCCGCGCGGCAGGCCCGGTCGTATTGCGGCAGCTTGCGCACCAGCGCCAGCAGCAGCGCCATCGCGTGATCCGCAACCTCCTCCGTGCAGTAGTCACGGACATTCGTGACCAGGATGTTGCGCGCGGTGGCCGCCTCCACATCGACGATATCGACGCCGACGCCATAGCGTGCGATGACCTTGCAGCGCTCCATCGCGGCAATGGTCGCAGCGCCCACGCGCGCATATTGGTTGATGACGGCGTGGCAGTCCCGCGCCTCCGGGATCAGCTCCTCCTCGGATTTCGCCTGAAGGCCGACCACGCGGATGCCGGCGGGTTCGAGGATGTTCCGCTCGACCTCGAGGTCGCCGAAATCATAATCGGAGATCACGACCTTTGGCTGGTCTGGCATGGCCCGCGCCGTTCGCCTTATTTCGCGTAAGCACCGGCCGAGTAGGTCAGTTCATAGGAGTGCGAGTAGATCTCGACGATGTTGCCCCACGGATCCTCGCAATAGACCATCCGATAAGGCTTCTCGCCCGGGAAATATTCGCGGATCGGCATTCGCTGCTTGCCACCGTTCTCCACGATCTTCCTGGCCAGCCCCTCAATATCGGGATCCGTGATGCAAAAATGAAAGATCCCGGTCTTCCAGTATTCGAGATTGTCTTCTGGCTTTGCGTTGTTGGGAAACTCGAACAGCTCGATGCCGATGCGATCGGCGGTCGCCAGGTGGCAGATGCGGAAGCTGGTCCAGTCCGGGCCGAACACGTCCGTGCACATGATGCCGATCGCGCTGTCGTCCTTGGTGATCGTGGTCGGCCGCATAACGGGGTAGAGGCCCAGGACCTGGGTGTACCATTTGAAGGCCGCATCCACGTCGGGAACCGACAGGCCGATGTGATTGAAGGATCTCGGATAAGTCATGGATGAGTCCTTTCCTCGCGTGGATTGGACGGTTGAGCAGCGGTGCGATTGTGTCCGGTAAACAGGTGCAGCATTCCCCCGATCTCCCGGCGCCACATATCGATGCCGACCGCCAGCAGAATGATGAGACCGATGATCACGTTCTGCAGCGACGTCGGCACGGCGTTGAGGTTGAGGCCGTTCTGGACGATGGTGATGGTGAGCGCGCCCAGCAATGTCGCCAGCACGTTGCCGCGCCCGCCTGCAAGGCTGGCGCCGCCGATCACTGCGGCCGCAATCGCCTGCAGCTCGAGCCCGGCGCCATAATTGGGCGAGCCCGAATTGAGCCGCGCCGCCATGAGCACGGCACCGATCGCGGCCATGAATCCCGCCACGGTGAACGCCAGGAGCTGCGTGCGCTTCACATTGATGCCCGACAGATGCGCTGCGCGCGGGTTGCCGCCGACCGCGTAGATCGAGCGGCCGAGCCGGGTCCAGCGCATCAGCCAGTGGGCGGCTGCGAAGAAGGCCAGCACGTAGAGGAACGGCAGCGGCAGGCCGAGAACCGATCCGTAGAACAGTCGCTCGAGCAATGGTGAGACATCGAATACAGGCGAGCCGTTGTTGAACATGAACGCGAGGCCGCGAAAGGCGCTAAGGCCCGCGAGCGTCGTGATGAAGGCCGGGATCCGCAGATACGCCGTCAGGATGCCGTTGAGCGCGCCGAGGATCACACCGAGCAGCAGTGTGGCGGCAACGCCGAGCCAAAGATCGATGCCGACGAACTTGACCAGAACCGCGAAAACCATGGTCAACAGCGCGATCGCCGAGCCCGGGCTGAGATCGATGCCGCCGGTGATGATCACGAGCGTCGAGCCGATCCCGACCAGCGCGACGATGCTGACCTGCAGGGCAAGATTCCGGAGATTGCCCGGGTCGACGAAGCGGTCGGTCGTCAGCGCGACCACGAGCGCCGCCAGCATCGTGGCTGCCAGAGGTCCGATCAGGGAATGGCCGAGACTGGCCTTCATGCCGCCGTCTCCCAGGATGAGCTGTCGGCGCTTTGCAGAAGATCACTCTTCGATACTTCGCTGGCAGGAAGGATGCGCGTGATGCGGCCCCGGCGCACGAGCGCGATACGGTCCGACATCGCCAGCAGCTCCTCGTCGTCCGAGGTGATGAGAATCACCGCCTTGCCGGCACGGGTGAGCTCGTTGATCAGGCGGTAGACCGCGATCTTTGCGCCGATATCGATGCCCTGCGTCGGCTCATCGAGGATGAAGACGTCGGCGCCACAATTCAGCCAACGCGCGACAATGATCTTCTGCTGATTGCCGCCGGACAGCAGCTCTACGGACTCTCGCTCCGCCGCCGGTGTGATGTGAAGCCGCTCGATCAACGCACGGCCGATCTGCCCCTCCGCCGCGAGATCGAGGCGAATCCCGCGCGATATGCCCCTCAGATTGGCGATCGTGATGTTGCGGGTGCCATCGAAGTTGGCAAACAGACCCTCGGCTTTCCGGTCCTCGCTGGCCAGCACCACGCCGGCCCTGATGGCATCGGACGGCGACCGGAAACGCACCGTTCGCCCGCGAACCCGCAGCCGGCCGCCGACCAATGGATCTATCCCGAAGAGCGCATGCGCAATTTCTGTCCGTTTGCAGCCGAGCACGCCGCCCAGCCCCAGCACCTCGCCGCGATAGAGCGTGAAGCTCGCATCGACGACGCCCGCATCCGTGCGCAGCTGCTCTGCCTCAAGCACCGGTTCGGGCGTGGCGTTGCGCTCCTTGGGATAGTGTTCCTTGACCTCCTCGCCCACCATCCGGCCGACGATCGGCCCGATTTCGATCCGGGTCTCTTCCGCCGTGCTGACGACCTTGCCGTTGCGCAGGATTGTGGCAACGTCGACCAGCGCCGTCACCTCGTCCAGGCGATGGGAGACGTACAGGATGGCGCAACCCGCCTGCCTGAGCCGCCGCAGCAGCGCGTGCAGATGGTCGATTTCCACTGGCCCCAGAGCGGCCGTCGGCTCATCCAGGATGAGCATGGAAGCGTCGAGGGCCATGGCCTTGGCGATCTCGACCAGCTGTTGCCGGGCAACCGGCAACTCGCCGACGACCGCGTCAGGTTCGATCGCCAGATCGAGCCTTGCGAGCACATGGCGCGCGCCTTCGCGCATCGCTGTCCAGGCAATGCGCCCGCCACGCCCGGGCCAGCGACCGAGATAGATGTTTTCCGCCACCGTCAGGCCGGGAATGAGCGAGAACTCCTGAAACACAGTGGCGATACCGAGCTCCCGGGCCCGCAAGGGGCTGGACAGCAGCACCTGTTGGCCGTGGCGGAGGATCGTGCCCGCGTCAGGCTTGTGGGCACCCGACAGGACTTTGATCAGTGTCGACTTGCCGCTGCCGTTCTCACCCAGGAGCCCATGGATCTCGCCACTGCGCAGCCGGATCGAGACATTATCGTTCGCGACCACACCCGGATAGGTCTTGCTGATGTTCCTGAGCTCCCAGACGATCTCGCCGCTGGCAGGCATCACCTACACTCCAACAGGTCGCCGCAAGGCCCCGTCCGTCAATACGCCATGGCCGGCTTGGGATAGAGTTTCTCCGGATGCTGCAGAATCGGCAGCACGTTGGACTTGTCGACGATCTGCGTCGGCGTTTCGACCCAGCCGCCGGGATACTTGCCGTCGAGCACATCGAGGGTGACCTGGAGCGCCACCTGTCCCATCACAAATGGCGACGTGTTGACCGTCGCCGTGATGCCGCCGGCCTTGATCTGCTCGAGCGCCGCCGTATCGCCGTCATTGCCGAGGAGGATGAGGCTGTCGCGGCCGAGCGCCTTGGCTGCGAGAGCCGCACCCATGATCATGTAGTCATTGGCGGCAAAGATAAGCTCGATCTCCGGATGGGACTGCAGCATGTCCATCCCTGCGGCGTTGCCGCCCTCGACGTTCCACTTGCCATCGAGGCTCGACACCACATCGAACGTCGATCCCTTGATCGCGTCGAGGAAGCCGCCGACACGTTCGGTCGAATGATAGCCAGGCTGGCCCTCGATGACGCCTACCTTCTTGGCGCCGCCGGCTGCCAGCGTGAGCGCATAGTCGCCGATCTTGTGCGTGCCCGCGCGCTGAGAGTAGCCGACAACCGCATGCACCGGTGTCGGGAACTTGGCGATATCCGAGTTGACGATAATGACCGCGATGCCCTTCTCGACCGCCCGCTTCACCAGCGGTGCTGCGGCATGCTCATCATGGGTCGATAGGATGATCGCGCTGACGTTCTGGCTGATCACATCCTGCAGCATGCCCATCTGGCCATTGATGTCGGCACCGCTTTGCGGGGCCAGCATGAAGGTCTCGACACCGCGTTCGGCGGCGAGCGCTTTGATGCCTTCCCCGATGGCGATGTAGTAGTTGAACTCCGTCGCCGGCGGCATGTAGGCGATCCGTGCCCCCTTCGAGCCTTTGAAGCCTGTCATCGGCGCCTGGGAACCTTCGGCGAGCGGCTTGGGCGCGGCGTAGTCCGCAGCCGAGGCTGGCCCAGCCACAAAGGCGAGCAGCATCAGGCCGAGCCCGGCGAACAGCTTCTTCCGATCAAACTCCATGTGCGTTCTCCCTGGCTGACGTGCAGCTCTTGTCGTTGATGCAGCGGTCATCCCGCGAATTTGGCGTCCGGCAGACCGCGCACGCCCGGCTTGCAGGCGAAGAGGGCGCCGGACAGCGGCTCGGCGGCGATCTGCGCGGGGCTCATCAGGTACCGGGCGGTGGTGATATAGAGCGTCTCGAGATCTGCGCCGCCAAATGTGACGCAGGTCGGATTGAGGACCGGCACCTCCAGGACGCGGTCGATCCGCCCATCCGGTGCGTAGCGAACCACGCGCCGGCCATTCCATTGCGCGTTCCAGATGAACCCCTCTGCATCAACGCAGGAGCCGTCAGGCATGCCGGGCTGGTCATCGAACCGCGCGATCGTGCGGCGCTTGCCCAGCGTGCCGTCGGATGGCGAATAGTCGAATGCCCAGATCTCCCCGGCCGGCGTGTCGGCGAAATACATCATCCGGCCATCCGGGCTGAAGCAGGTGCCGTTGGCGCATGTCACCTTGCTGAGAAGCCTGGTCACGTGGAGATCGGGATCGAGCCGTACAACCGAAGAGACGGCCTTGCCCTCGACCTCGTCGAAGCCGCCGGCGATGAGCCGTCCTTGTCGATCGGTGCGACCGTCATTCAATCGCGTGTGCGGCAGCTCCGGCTCGAACGGCGCTATGTCATCGCGCTGGCCGGTCCCTGGATCGAAGAAAGCGAAGCCGCTGGCGAATGCGACGACGAGCCCGCCTCCTTCGCGCGGGGCCAAGCAGCTGATCCGCTCCGGCACCGCAATGCTGCCGACATCACCCGAGGTTGGCTCGAGGATCCAGAGCCGTTTCTGCTCGATGTCGGTCCAGTAGAGACGCTGCTTCTCGCTGTCCCACACCAGCCCTTCGCCAAGGGTGTTTCCGCAATCGACGACGAGTTCGACGTCCGCCACCAGCGCGTCCTCCGGGATGCCGTCTGTGCCGCGGCTTGCCTCGTTGTCTAACATCTGATATGTCAGATATGAGCTGGAGTCAACCCAGGACGAGGACGGCTCGCACCCGCGCCTGCTCTCCGCGATAATGCGAGAACCTCCGGCAAGGACTGAAAGACCGCAGATGAAGCAGCTCGAACGGCCCCAGTCACTGACGGCAATGGCCGTCGATTCTTTGCGGCGCGCGATCATCAGCGGCGATCTCGGCCTCGGCGAGCAGCTTTCCGAAGGCACCCTCTCGCGCATGCTCGGCATCTCAAAGACCCCGGTGCGCGAGGCGTTGCAGCAGCTCCGGAACGAGGGTCTGGTGCGGATCATTCCGCAGACCGGCAGCTTCGTCTTCACGATGAGCGCGCATGAGGTTCACGAGCTCTGCGAGCTCAGATTGACGCTCGAAGAAGCGGCGCTCCACTTCGCCATTGAGCGCAACCGGGCGCCCTTCCTGAATGCGCTGAAGCGCATTGTCAGCGACATGGAGGATGCCCAGGAGCGCGGAGACATCCGTGCCTATCTCGCGCTCGATACCGAATATCACGCGCAATTCTTCGATTTCTGCGGCAACAGCTATATGGCTGAGGCCTATAGCCGTATCGTCGGCAAGGTCGCCGCGCTCAGAACACATCTGGCGGCGCGGCCGAGCCATACCAAGAAATCGATGGTCGAGCATCGCGCGATCGTAAAGGCGATCGACGACGGCGAGGACGAGATGCTGCGCGACATTCTCCATCGCCATATCGGCCGGACGAAGAAGTCCTACGCCGAAAACATCGATGACATCGCCCAGGCCGATCGCGCCTTCGACGCGAACCGGCCGCGGTCCAAACAGCTCGTCGCCGTGCGCTGAACCATGCCCGCCGCTCCGCTCCTCGAAATCCAGGACGTGAGCAAGGCATTCGCCGGAACCCAGGCGCTGTCGCGCGTTTCCTTCATCCTTGATGCCGGAGAGGTCCACGCTCTGGTCGGCGAGAACGGCGCCGGCAAGTCGACCCTCATGAACATTGTCGCCGGAGTTCTTCAGCCGGACGAGGGCAGCATTCGCGTGGCCGGCGAGGCAGTCACGATCGACACGCCCCGGCGGGCCCAAGCACTGGGGATCGGAATCGTGTTCCAGGAGCTCAGCCTGGTCGAATCCCTGAGCGTCGCCGAGAACATCTTCGTCAACCGCGTGCCGACGCGCGGCGGGCTCGTCGACTGGCGCCGTCTGGAAGAACGAACCCGCGCAATTCTCGCGCCCTTCGGCCTGGACGTCGATCCTTGGGCGGCGGTGGCCGATCTGCCGCTCAGCCAGCGGCAGCTGGTGGAGTTTGCCAAGGCCCTGTCGCTCGACGTACGGGTCTTGATCCTGGACGAGCCGACCTCGGCGCTGCCGCCCGATGAAGTCGAGGCGCTGTTCGCGGTCATTCGGCAGCTGCGCGCTCAGGGGATCGGCGTGATCTACATCAGCCACCAATTGGCCGAGATCTTCGCCATTGCCGACCGCGTGACAGTGCTGCGCGACGGGCATGTCATCAGCACAAGATCGATCAGCGCCTGCGATATGGATGGGATCATCCGCGCCATGGTCGGCCGCGACATCGAAGCAGTGCCCACGCGGTCCCGCACCGACACCGGGGCGGCGCTCCTCGAAGCGAGAGGATTGGCGCGCACCAATGTTTTCGAAACGGTCGACCTCACGTTGCGTGCTGGCGAGATCGTCGGTCTTGCCGGGCTCATGGGCGCGCATCGCAGCGAGCTTGGTCGCGCCCTCGCCGGCGCCTTGCGGGCCACCTCCGGCGAAATTCGTGTCGGCTCCGAGCCTGTCCGTCTGACCGATGTCCGAACCGCGCTGCGCCATGGCATCGCCTATCTCACCGACGAGCGCAAGAGCGACGGCCTGTTTCTGGAGATGTCGATCGCGGACAACATCATCGCTCCCGCCCTGCATCGTTTCTCGCGCTTCGGGCTGGTCGAAGCCCATTCCGCCCTCAATGTCGCCCAGGAGCGGATGACTCGGCTGCGCATCAAGGCGGCGGGTGCCCACCAGGCCGTTGGTCAGCTGAGCGGCGGGAATCAGCAGAAGGTCCTGCTGGCGAAGATGCTGGAATCGGCCCCGCGCGTCCTTGTGATCGACGAACCAAGCAAGGGCGTCGATGTCGGCACCAAACAGGAGATTCATGCCCTCCTACGCGAGCTGGCCGACGCCGGTGCCGCCCTGCTCGTCATCTCCTCGGATCTCCCTGAGCTGCTGGCGCTCTGCGACCGCATCCTGGTGATGCGAGAGGGACAGATCGCCGGCGCGCTCGATCGAAGCGAAGCGACGGAAGAGACAATCCTGGCGATGGCCACCGGCTCACCGCCCGTAAACGCCAGCGAGCGACTCCATGAGCCTCACGCATAGCGACCGGCGCACCTCGGAGACGAGGATTCTCGCACTCGGACGGCGGGTGCTCGCAAAGCGAGAAGCAACCTTGGCGGTCCTGATTCTCGTCATCGTATTGGTGATGTCGCAGGCGACGCCGCACTTTCTCACCATGGCGAATTTCCGAGCCATGACGATCGGCCTCTCTCCTACCGCGATCATTGCCATCGGCATGACGATCCTCCTGGTCTCCGGCGGCTTCGATCTTTCGGTCGGATCGGTCCTGGCACTTTGCAGCACGTCCGTCGCCCTGATGATCGCAGGCGGCCTGCCGATTGCCGTTTCGGTCGTCTGCGCACTTGTCATCGGGGCTCTCATCGGCCTCGCCAACGGGCTCATCGTCACGCGGCTCGGCGTGAACCCGTTGGTTGCGACGCTCGGGACGATGTCGGTGGCGCGCGGAGTGGCCCTCGTGCTCACCGAAGGGTTTTCGGTCAGCAACCTGCCGGCCGCCTTCGGCTATATCGGCGGGACCAACTGGCTGGGATTTCCGGCGATCGTGTGGATCACCCTGGCGCTGGTCGTGCTCGGTGATCTGGCTCTCCGGCACACGCGCTACCTGCGCCAGGCCTACTATATCGGCGGCAACGAGAAGGCGGCGCGGCTCTCCGGCATCCCGGTCGACGCTGTGCGCTGCGCTGCCTATGTCCTGACGGCCCTCCTCGCGGCCCTTGCCGGGATTCTGCTTGCGTCTCGCCTGATGAGCGGCACGCCGACGGCCGGCGCCGCGCTGGAGCTCCAGGTGCTGGCGGCTGCCGTGATCGGCGGCGCCTCTCTGCGCGGTGGCGAGGGGACCGTGTTGGGGTCGTTCTTTGGGGTCATCTTCGTGGCGCTGATCAACAACGCCATGACCATGCTGGCGGTGTCGATCTATTGGCAGATGATCGTCACCGGATGCGTCCTCATCGTCGCCGTGGCGATCGACATGCTGCTGCGGCGACGGCGATCGTGAGGTTCAAAAAACTGAACCCAGGGAGGAAGAAATGACCGATCAGATCAAGCTTGCCCGGCGGGACGCCTTTAGGGCCGCTTCCGGCACGGCGGCACTCCTGGCGCTGGGCGGCCTGGTGTCACCTGCGCTTTCGCGCGAGGCGCTGGCAGCAGGCGAAGGAAAGGAATACGTGTTCCTGTCGATCGTGACCCAGGTGCCGTTTTGGGTCGATCATCGCAAGGCGCTCGAGGATGTGCAGACTGTCCTGGGCGTCAGGACCAGCTTCACCGGACCGCTCGACTTCGACACCGCTGCGCAGGCCCGGCAACTGGATGAGCTGGTGGCGCGCCAGCCAGCCGGGATCCTGATCTTCCCCGGCGATGCCGACGCCATGAGGCCCGGCATAAAGCGTGCAACCGAAGCCGGCATCCCAGTCGCCACCATCATCGGCGACGTGCCGGATTCGGGACGCGCGGTCAATCTCGGCATCAGCAGCTTTGAGGCCGGCCGGGTTGGTGGCGAGATGCTGGCGCAGGCGATTGGCGGCAAGGGCAAGGTCCTGCTCGGCACCTTCCCCGCACCTGCAGTCCTGGAGCGCGTCGAGGGCTACAAAGCCCACTTCAAGGAGAAGTATCCGGAGATCGAAGTCGCCGAGGTCGTCAATGACAGGGCCGACCCCTCCTATGCGCCCACTGCGTATGCGCAAGCGCTGCAGGCACATCCGGACGTGGTCGGGATCGGCGGCACCGATGGCGACAGCGGCAAGGGCGCAGCGATCGCCGTGCGCGAGGCGGGTCTGGAAGGCAAAGTGAAGATCGTCGCCATGGATCGCAACGACGACATGTTGCCGTTCATCGAGGACGGCACGATCGTTGGCGCCGTGGCGCAGAAATCCTACGCCGAAGCGTACCTCGCGGTGCATCTGCTGCACTGGCTCAACACCGGTGCGATGAAAGTCGTGCCTGATTGGAAGGCCGCCGGTGTCAATCCGCTGCCGGAAAGGATCATCACCGGTGTGATGCCGATCAATCGCGGCAATGTCGGGCAGTTCAAGCACGCGTGACAAGGGCTTCTGGGGTGGAGCCAGGTGAACAATTGCTGCGGCGTGAGCCCGTAGCGGGCGTCGGGCTCATCCCGGAATACTCGATCGATTATCCCGGCGTGGTGGCCCGCAAATGCGTCGACCAGAGTTCTGGCGCGACGTCTCCCTCATGACCATCGGCAGATGCCGGCACTCCCTCGCGATCGGCGTGCCGGTACGGGAAGCGATGCGCGTGCGATGGCTGCGCAAGGAACCGCCGGTGCTTCAGGGCTCGGCCACGGTGGCACAGGCGTGAGCCGCTCTAGTGCCTCGACCAGCACAGGTGGCGCAGGCCTCCGCGGCCGGCGGGCAGCATGACGGTAAACAGCAGAAGCCCCGCCTTTTTGGGCGGGGCTCTGGATCAGACGTCGATGTGGATGGAGTTATGACAAAGTTGGTTGCGGGGACACGCAACCATTTACGACCACGTACGCCCGAGCACTCTCTTCACCCATTTTGCTGTTTCGAGTTCATCTGCCGCGTTGTGCCTTCCACCCCGCCGAGGTCGAGCACCAGCCGGCCGGCGACCTGTCCCCGTCGCAGCCGCGCCAGCGCCTCATTCACCTGCTCGATCGGCACCGTCTCGACCGTCGCGGCGACCAGACCGCGCGTCGCGAAATCCACCGCCTCCTGCAGGTCCTGGCGGGTGCCAACATTGGAGCCGCGGATCGACTTCTCCCAGTTGGAGATGGCGGCGATCGACAGCCGGATTGCATCCCGCTCACCGCCCGGGAGGCCAATGAAGACAGCGGTGCCGCCGGGCCGGATCAGGGCCAGGCTCTGCTCGAAGGCGGCCGGCGCCGGGGCGGTGACGATCGCGGCCGCGGCGCCGCCGCCGGTCAGGGCCGTGACCGCCGCGGTGGCGTCGGGCCCGGCCTCGGCCACCGCCTCGGCGCCGAGCCGCCGTGCCAGCTCGAGCTTGGCCGGATCGACGTCGAGCACGATCGGGCGCAAGCCCATGGCGCGGGCATATTGCACGGCGACATGCCCGAGGCCGCCGGCGCCGACGATGACGACGAAGTCCCCTGCCCGCGCCTCGCTGCGCCGGAGGCCACGATAAGTGGTGACCCCGGCGCACAGGATCGGGGCGATTCGGACGAGGTCGACGCCGTCGGGGATAAGGCCGACGAACTCTGCCCGCGCCACCATGTATTCGGCATAGCCGCCATCGCGGCTGAAGCCGGTGGCGCTGCCCTCCGGGCAGATCGTCTCCATCCCCGCCCGGCACCAGGCGCAGCGCCCGCAGGCGCCGGCCATCCAAGGGACGCCGACGGCGGCGCCGAGCGCTGGCCGGTCGACGCCCGGGCCGTGCGCCACGACATGGCCCGTTACCTCATGGCCGGGGATCAGCGGCATCCTCGGCGGCTCGCCCCAGTCGCCGTCGACCGCGTGCAGGTCGGAATGGCAGACGCCGCAGGCGGCGATCCGGATTAGGATCTCGCCCGGACCCGACTCCGGCACCGGACCCGTTCCGATCTCCAGCGGCTCCCCGACCCGGCGCAGCAATGCCCGACGCATCAACGGCATTCCGGCTTCCCCCTCAGCAGCTCAGTTATTTGAATATTCAATAATCTGAAATTACGGTACAGGGAATAAATCCAACCATGAGGGGCCCGGACAGGATGATCACGATCACGGCGATCCTGCGCGCGAAACCCGGGGCGGAGGCCGAGCTGAAGAGGGCGCTCCTTGCCGTCGCGGCCAATGTCCGGGCCGCGGAGCCCGGCACGATCGACTTCTTCGTTTCCCGGGATGACGAGACGCCGGCGATCTTCACCACCTATGAGCGGTTCCGCGACCGCGCCGCCATGGAAGCACACAACAGCTCCGCCGCCGTCGCCGCCTTCTTCGCCGCGGTGACACCGATCCTGGACGGGCCGGTCACCCTGCACATCTGCAACGAGGTCAGCGCGAAACGCTGAGCCCCTACTCCGCGATCAGGCCGCGCAGGATCTCGGTCAGGCGCGCCAGGTCGCCGGGGGAGAGGCGGTCGAGGACGCGCTTCTGCTGCTCACGGGCGTAACCGCCGATCTTTTCCCACAGCGCCTGCCCGCGCTTGGTCGCGTAGATCAGGACGCGGCGCCGGTCGTTCGGGTCGGGCGCGCGGATCACCAGCGACTGCGCCACCATGCGGTCGATGATCTTGGTCAGGGTCGGCGCCTCGACGAAGACCTGCTCCGCCAGCTCGGTCATCGGCCGGCCCCGGCCGTCGGCGAGCAGGCCGAGGACCCGGGACTGCTCGATCGGCACCCCCTGGGGACGCAGCTTCTCCTTGAGCTCTTCCTCGAACTGACGGTTCACGCCGGCGATGAGGTAGGCCAGCTGATCTTCCAGGCGCTCCGGCGGCATGGCCTTCTCGACCGTCAAAATTTCATTAGATGAGTTCGAAAGTAAATACCTGCGACAGGCCCGGCTTTCAAGGCTGGCGGGGCCACCCGCCCGCCGACAACACTGCCCAGAACATGGGCATGCCGGGCCGTCCCGCCGATTTTTGCGGCATGCCGACCGCGGCCGAAACCGCACAGTCCAACCCAGTCCAAGCGGCAGGGCTGGCATAGTCATTGCATTGGATTGTCGGCAAACTCGAAGCCGCGCTCGACGGGCCGAGCGGCCAGAGCGCTCCGTCGGCGTGCCCCAGCCTCGGAAGGACGTGGCGTGAAGATCGGGTTGCTGCTGCCGCGGGACGGGCCGGCCGGCCTGTGGTCCCCCTCGACCGAAGCCAGCGCCTTGCTGGCGGTCGCGGAGATCAACGCCCGCGGCGGCATCCGCGGCCGCCCGATCGACCTGGTCCTCGGCGATGCCGGCGGCACCGTGGCCGAGGCGGCGGAAGCGGCCGACGACCTGATCGCGCTGGACGAGGTCGACCTGCTGGTCGGCATGCATCCGAGCGACATGCGCGAGGCGGTGACCGCGGCGGTGCGCGGCCGCCGCCCCTATCTCTACACCCCGCAATACGAGGGCGGCCGGATCGAGGCCGGCGTCACCGCGACCGGCGTCACCGCGGCCGAGCTGCTGCGGCCCGGCCTGTACTGGCTGGCGGAGCAGCGCGGCGCCCGGCGCTTCTTCATCGTCGGCAACGACTATGTCTGGCCGCTTGTGTCGAGCGCCGTGGCCCGCACGCTGATCCGAGACGGCGGCGGCACGCTGGTCGGACAGACCCTGCTGCCCTATGGCGCGCGGGACTACGACCCGGTCTTCGCCGCGATCCGGCGGACCCGGGCGGACGTGGTGGTCCTGCTGCTGCTGGGCCAGGAGGCGATCGCCTTCAACCGCGAATTCGCCGCGGCCGGACTCGACCGCCGCCATCTCCGCTTTGCCCTCGCGACCGACGAGACCGTGCTGTATGGCATCGGCGCCGAGGCCTCGGCCGGCCTCCACATCACCGCGATCTATCTGGCGACGCTGCGCTCGGCCGGCAATGAAGGCTTCCTCGAGCGTTACCACGCCAGCTTCGGCGACCATGCGCCGACCCCGAACGCCTTCGGCCAGTCCTGCTACGACGCGCTGCACGCCTTGGCAGGGCGGCCCCGGCCGGCCCCGCGCCGGGCCGTGCATCTGGCCGAGGCCGACGGGCTCGACTTCCGCGTGATCGCCAGCTTCTGAGCCGCCCCCGGCGCCGCCCGACAAATCTATTGCCATTTCATTAATTGCCATTTCATATATATCCAACTCACAAAATCGACGACAGGAGAGGCGGCTCATGCGAATCTCGCGGCGTGACGTTCTGAAAACCACGGCCCTGTCGGCGGCCGGCTTGCTGGCCAGCCCGGCGATCCTGCGGCACGGCGCCCTCGGCGCCGAAGACCCGATCCTGGTCGGCAGCCTACACGACCAGTCCGGCCCGATCGCCGCCACCGGCGTGCCGATGGTCGCCAGCCTGCAGCTCGCGATCGAGGAGGCGAATTCCGCCGGCGGCCTCTTGGGCCGGCCGCTGAAGCTGGTGCATTACGACACCCAGTCGACGATCCAGATGTACAGCCAGTACGCCCAGCAGCTGGCGCTCAAGGACAAGGTCGCGATCGTGCATGGCGGCATCACCTCGGCCTCGCGCGAGGCGATCCGGCCGATCTTCGACCGGTTCAAGGTGCTGTACTTCTACAACACGCTCTACGAGGGCGGCGTCTGCGACCGCAACATCTTCTGCACCGGCACCACCCCGGCCCAGACGGTGGAGAAGCTGGTCCCCTCGGCGATGAAAAGCTGGGGCAAGAAGGCCTACATCATCGCCGCCGACTACAATTACGGCCAGATCACCGCCAAGTGGATGACCAAATACGTCCAGGACAATGGCGGCGAGATCCTGTCGACCGACTTCTTCCCGCTGGACGTGACCAATTTCGGCCCGACGATCAGCAAGATCCAGGCCGCCAAGCCGGACATCGTCCTGTCGGCCCTGGTCGGCGGCAACCACACCGCCTTCTACCGGCAATGGGCCTCGGCCGGGATGAAGAAGGAGATCCCGATCGCCTCGACCACCTTCGGCCTCGTCAACGAGCAGACCACGCTGGACGCGCAGGAGAGCGAGGGCGTCCTCGCCGCCTACGGCTATTTCGAGGAGCTGACGACCCCGGCCAGCGCCACCTACGTCAAGAAGCTGAAGGACAAGTTCGGCGCCGACATCCCCTACATCTCCGAGATCGCCGCCGCGACCTATGAGGGCTTCTACCTGTGGCTCGCCGGCGTGAAGGCGGCCGGCTCGCTCGACCGCATGAAGGTGATCGAGGCGTTGGAGGGCGGCATCAGCTTCGACGGGCCGACCGGCAAGGTCGTGCTCGACCACGCCACCCACCACGCCACACGCAACGCCTATCTCGGCACGGTCAAGGACCGGCACTTCTCGGTGGTCGAGACCTATGAGCAGCAGCCGCCCTCCGACACCGCGGCGGTCTGCAACCTGATCGAGAAGCCGACCGACAACCAGCAATATGTGATCAAGGTCTGAGCGAGGCCGGGTCGATGGAGCTCGCCGCCATTCTCGCGCTCGACGTCCTGAACGGCGTCGCGTCCCTGATCCTCTTGTGCACCGGCCTGGCGATCATCTTCGGCATGATGCGCATCATCAACCTCGCCCATGGCGAGTTCCTGATGCTCGGCGCCTATGCCACCGTGGTCTCGACCAATGCCGGGGTGAACGTCTGGGTGGCGATGCTGGTGGTGGCGCCGCTCTTCGTCGGCGCGGTCAGCCTGGTGGTGGAGCGCTGCCTGATCCGCTTCCTCTACGGCAGGCTGGTCGACACCATGCTCGCCACCTGGGGGCTCAGCTTGTTCATTGTCGGGCTGGTGACGACGATCTACGGCAACACCATCCAGGGCGTGCCGACGCCGCTCGGTGGCTTCTCGATCGGCGCCTACCGGTCCAGCCTCTACACCCTGTTCCTGGTGGCGATGGCGGCGCTTCTGCTGGCCGCGGTCTGGGCGGTGCTGCGCTACACCCGGCTCGGGCTGATCGCGCGGGCGACGATGCAGAATCCGGCCATGGCGGCCGCCCTCGGCGTCAGCCCGAACCGGGTCTACATGGCCACATTCGCCGTCGGCGCCGCCATCACCGGCCTGGCCGGCGGGCTGCTGGCGCCGGTCTCCGGCGTGGTGCCGACGATGGGGGCGGCCTATGTCGCCAAGGCCTTCATCACCGTGGTCGGCGGCGGCTCGGCGATCCTGGCCGGCACCGCCTCGGCCGCCGGGCTGTTCGGCTTCATCAACCAGATGGCAGCCTATCTGACCACGCCGGTCTTCGGCGAGGTGACGCTGTTCGTCTCGGCCATCATCCTGATCCGGGTGCTGCCCCAGGGCATCTCCGGCCGCTTCTTCGGGCGCAGCCTATGACCGGATCCCATCTCGCCAAGCTCGCGCAGTCGGCGGCGCTGGCCGCGGCGGTCGCCGCCGTCGTCGTGATGCCGCAAGAGGTCGAGATCTTCGACCTGATGCAGTACACGCTGTTCGCGGCGATGGGCATCCTCGCCCTCAGCCTCGGCTTCATCTGGGGCTTCGGCGGGATCCTGTCCTTCGGCCAGACCGCCTTCTTCGGCCTCGGCGCCTACGCCTATGCCGTCGCCGCGACCAATTTCGGCGACAGCACCGGCGCCGTGGCGCTGTCGGTTCTGGTGCCGGCGGGGTTCGCCCTGGTGCTCGGCTACTTCATGTTCTACGGCCGGATCAGCGACGTCTATCTCGGCGTGATCACGCTGACGGTGACGCTGATCCTGTTCAACCTGGTGAACTCCACCGCCGGGGACGAGTACCGCATCGGCGACGCGGCGCTGGGCGGCTTCAACGGCATGCCGGCCATCCCCGGCCTGAACGCTCCGGGCAATCCGGACTACCTGCTCGACCCGGAGGAGCTGTGGTTCGTCACCGGCGGCGCCCTGATCCTGGTCTATGTTCTCCTCCGGCTCCTGCTGGCCAGCCGCTTCGGCCGGGTGGCGGTGGCGATCCGCGAGAACGAGACCCGCGCCGCCCTGCTCGGCTACGACCCGCGCCTGACCAAGCTCGCGGTATTCGTGATCGGCGGCAGCATCGCCGGTCTAGCCGGCTGCCTCTATGCGAACTGGGGCGCCTTCGTCAGCCCGACCATCTTCAGCCTGGCCCTGTCGGCCGAGATCATCATCTGGGTCACTGTCGGCGGCCTCGGCACCCTGATCGGGCCGGTGATCGGCTGCGTCCTGATCCAGTACCTGGTGGCGCAGATCGGCACGCAGCAGGCGTTCAACGCCAACCTGGTGCTCGGCGTCATCCTGATCGCCTTCGTCCTGCTGCTGCGCCGCGGGCTGGTGCCGACGGCGCAGGATCTCTGCGGCCGGCTCGTCGCCCTGCTCCGCCGGCGTGCCGGCCGGGCCGTCGAGGCCGACAGCCTCGGCGCGCTGAAGGAGGCGGAGTGACATGGCGACGCCGGTCCCCCTGCTCGAGACCAGGGCCCTGACCATGCGCTTCGGCGGCGTGACCGCGGTCAGCGAGGTCGACTTCACCCTGCGCGAGGCCGAGCTGCGCTGCCTGATCGGGCCGAACGGCGCCGGCAAGAGCACCTTCTTCAAGATGCTGACCGGCCAACTGGCCCCCAGCGCCGGCACGATCATGTTCCGCGGCCGGCCGGTCGCCGGCGCCAGCCCGCACCAGATCGCCCGGCTCGGCGTCGGCATCAAGACCCAGGTGCCGAACGTGTTCAACGGGCTGTCGGTGCGCGAGAACATCTGGCTCGGCGCCCGGCGCACGCACACGCCGCAACGCACGGCGGCGGTGGTGGACGAGGTGCTGGAGAAGATCCGCCTGACCGCCCAGGCCGGGACCCTGGTCGGCCGGCTGTCGCACGGCCAGCGCCAATGGGTCGAGATCGGCACCGTGATCGCGGCCGACCCGGAGCTGATCCTGCTGGATGAGCCGGCGGCCGGCATGACCCATGACGAGGTGCTGCGCACCGCCGAGCTGATCCGCGAGATCAACCTGTCCCGCGCACTGGTGGTGGTCGAGCACGACATGCAGTTCATCCGCATGATCGCGCGCACGGTCACCGTGTTCCATCAAGGCCGGGTGCTGATGGAGGACACGGTCGACGCGGTGCTGCGCGACGGCCGAGTGCGCGATGTCTATCTCGGCAAGAAGGTCGCGGCGTGATGCTGAGAGTTCAGGGCCTGCATGGCGGCTACGGCCGCATCCCGATCCTGGCGGGGGTCAGCTTCGCGGTCGAGGCCGGGGAGTCGGTCGGCATCCTCGGCCACAACGGCATGGGCAAGACCACGCTGATGCGCACCCTGATGGGCTATCTGCCGGCCACGGCCGGGACGGTGGGCTTCGAAGGAAGCGACATCACCCGGGCGCCGACGGCGGCGCGGGCCAGGGCCGGCCTCGGCTACGTGCCGCAGGGACGCGAGATCTTCCCGAACCTGTCGGTCATGGAGAATCTGCGGATGGGCATGGCGGCCGCCCGCGAGGACCGCAGCGTGATCGACGAGGTGCTGACCGAGTTCCCGCGGCTGCAGCGCCTGCTCGACCGGCGCGGCGGCGCCCTGTCCGGCGGCGAGCAGCAGCTGCTGGCCCTGGCGCGCTGCCTGTGCATGCGGCCGAGGCTGCTGCTGCTCGACGAGCCGACCGAGGGCATCCAGCCCTCGATCATCGAGGAGATCGTGGAGACGCTGGAGGGCTTGCGCGCCCGCCGCGGCCTGACCCTGATCCTGGTCGAACAGAACCTCGACTTCATCGCCGCGCTGTCGCAGCGGATCCTGACCATCCAGAAGGGCCGGATCACCGGCAGCCTGGCGCCCGAGCAGTTCCGCGACCCCGAGCTGGTCGCCGAGTTCGTCGGCATGGCGTAGCCGCCGGGCCGCCATCGCCGCATCACCGTTCGTCCACGCCCGACAGGGGAGCACATCATGGCCGTCACCCGCCCGTCCGTTCCGCAGCTGGTCGACATCGCGGCCGGCCTCGGCATGCATCTGACCGCCGAGCAGGCGGCGGAATACCTCGCCCTGATGGGCAGCAGCTTCGCCGCCTACGACGTGGTCGACGCGCTGCCGGACGAGGTGCCGGCGGTCAAGTATCCGCGCACGCCCGGCTACCGGCCGGGCCCGGCCGAGAACCCGCTCAACGCCTGGTACTGGAAGAGCGAGGTGAAGGGTGCGCCGACCGGCAAGCTGGCCGGCAAGACGGTGGCGCTGAAGGACAATGTCTGCCTCGCCGGCGTGCCGATGATGAACGGCGCCTCGACCCTCGAAGGCTATGTCCCGAACATCGACGCCACCATCGTCACCCGCATGCTGGACGCCGGCGCCACTATCCTCGGCAAGGCCGTGTGCGAATACTTCTGCCTGTCCGGCGGCAGCCACACCTCCGAGCCCGCGCCGGTGCACAACCCGCACCGCCGCGGCTATTCGGCCGGCGGCTCCTCCTCCGGCAGCGGCGCGCTGGTCGCGGCCGGCGAGGTCGACATGGCGATCGGCGGCGACCAGGGTGGGTCGATCCGCATGCCGTCCTCCTTCTGCGGCATCTACGGCATGAAGCCGACCCACGGGCTGGTGCCCTACACAGGCGTGATGCCGATCGAATCCACCATCGACCACACCGGGCCGATGACGACGACGGTGGCCGACAACGCCCTGCTGCTGGAGGTGCTGGCCGGCCCCGACGGGCTCGACCCACGGCAATACGCGCCCAAGGTCACCTCCTACACCGGCGAGCTCGACCGCGGCGTGAAGGGGATGAAGATCGCCGTCGTCGCCGAAGGCTTCGCCGGCGCCAATCTGGAAGCGGATGTGAAGGAGAAGGTGTTGGCCGGGGCGGAGCGGTTCCGCGCGCTCGGCGCCGAGATCGCCGAGATTTCGATCCCCGAGCATCTCGTCGCCGCCTCGGTCTGGGCCCCGATCGCGCTGGAAGGTTTGCAGTGGCAGATGATGCTGGGCAATGGCATGGGGATGAACTGGAAGGGCCTCTACAATGTCGGCCTGATCGATGCCCATGCGGCGTGGCGGGAGCGCGCCGATGATCTGTCCGAGAGTCTCAAGATCTCGATGCTCACCGCCCAGTACTTCATCAGCCATTACCGCGGCCGCTACTACGCCAAGGCGCAGAACCAGGCGCGCCGGATCAAGGCGGCCTACGACGCCGTCTTTGCGACCTACGACCTGCTGCTGATGCCGACCCTGCCGATCAAGGCGACGCCGCTGCCGGAACCGGGCGCCTCGATCACCGAGATCGTCACCCGAGCCTTCGAGATGATCGGCAACACCTCGCAGTTCGACGTCACCGGCCATCCGGCGATGTCCCTGCCCTGCGGTCTCGGCGGCGGGTTGCCGATCGGGCTGATGCTGGTCGGAAGGGACTATACCGAAGCCACGATCTACCAGGCCGCCGCGGCCTTCGAGGCCAGCGGCGACTGGAAGACCTTCTGAGCCGGATCGTCAGACACCGGCGATGGACGAATGCTTCACGTCCGACGTCGTAGTGCCCGGACGGACGACTCGTTCAGGATCGGCTGCGCCTGATTGGCGACTGAACAAAAGCCCCGTCGGAGTGCCGGCGGGGCTTCGTGTCAGATCTCGATCTGGATCGAGTTATAACAAAGTTGGTTGCGCGGACAGGATGCCACCGATATCCATATGGGCTTGCAGCCGCAGTTTGATGGGTAACCCGAGATCCATCGGTTCTTCACCAAACCACCAATATTGCCAGCCCTCTTCCCCAAGGCCGTAGATGGTGCGACGGCCCAGGCCCCCGGTTGAGCCGGTGTACTCCGCGATCTCCTGGTCGCCCACCGACAGCCAGCGCGTCACCACCCCGTTCACCGTCTTCGACCGGCGCCGCCCCAGCGGGTCGTAGGTGTAGGTCGCCGTCACCGCCGGCGGCGCCGTCCTCTTCGCCGACACCAGCCGGTTCTCGCTGTCGTAGCCGTAGGTCCAGACCCCGTCCGAGGTCAGGTTGCCGTTCGCGTCGTAGCCATAGCTCACCCCCGCCACCGTGGCGTATTGGTTCAGCGCGTTCGGCGCATAGGCCGGGCTCGCCGCCGCCAGACCCGACGGCAGGAACGTGTCGTCGCTCCAGGTCGCCGAGGTCCGCTGGTGGTCCTGGTTGTAGGCGTAGTCCACCGTCACCCCGCCGCCCGACCAGGCATGCGCGATCTGCGCCACCTGCCCGCTCAGGGTCCAGGCGACGCTGCTGATCGCCTTCGCCGGGTTGCCGAAGGTGGTCTTGGTCCGCTGCGACAGCGTGTCGTAGTCGTAATGCGCCAGCCGCACGCCCGCCGACACCGTCCCCTGGTGGATGTCCGTCAGCCGGTCGCGGGCGTCGTAGACATAGCTGACCGAATAGGCCGGCGAGCCCGGCCAGCTCAGCGTCACACGATTGCCGTTGGCATCCAGGCTCCAGCCGATCGTCCCGAAGAACGGCGACGTCTCGCTGACCTGCCGGCCGGCGGTGTCGTAGCCGAAGGCATAGGCGCCCGAGGCCGCGCTCGCCTTCAGCATCCGCCCGGTCAGGTCGTAGTCGTAGCTGATGATTTCCTGCCCGGTCGGCGGCGTCTTTCTGATCATCCGGTTCAGCGCGTCGTAGTCGTATTTGATCTGCGCCCCCGACCGCGTCTGCCGGATCGTCTCGTTGCCGTTGGCGTCGAAGGCGTGCAGCTCGAAGGCGCCGCCCGGATAGGTGACCTGGCTCTGCCGCTTGAACCCGTCATAGTTGAAGGTCAGCGTGTTGCCGTTGCCGTCCGCCACCGTCGCGAGAAGGCCCCCCTTGTAGTAGGTCCGCGTCTCCCGCGTCACCGCGCCAAGGTTGTTCGTGATCGACGGGTCCAGCGTTCCGAAGACCAGGTCCACCACCTTCACCGGGCGCGACGCCGCATCGTAGCTCGTCAGCACCCGTCGGCCGCTCGAGGACGTCACCGCCGTCGGCCGGCCGAGCAGATTGTAGCCCGTGGTCGTCACGGTCCCGTCCGGGTTGGTGACGGAGCTGACCTTCCCCGCCGCATTGTACGCCGTCGTGGTCGTCCGCCACGCTGCCGGCACCGAGTCCGAGGCCGGCACATAGCGCCTCACCGCCGTCCGCCGCCCGTCCGCGTCATAATCGTACTGGGTCACGTTGCTGTTGGTGAACGGCGCCGGCGGACGCTCATCGATCAGCAGCCGCGCCAAGTTGTAGGTATAGGTCGTGGTCAGGTCGCGCGGATTTCTCTCGGTCGCCCGGTCCCCCTGCGGCGTGTAGGTCCAGCTGGTCGTCAGGTTCAGCCGGCCGGTTCCGGAGTCGACCGTCGTGCTCAGAAGGTTGAAGGGCGCCGCGGCATCATAGGTGTTGGTGGTGACCCGGCCCTCCGGGTCCGTCACCGTCAGCACCTGTCCTCTGCCGTTGTAGGTGTAGCCCGTGACCGGGCTGGCCGATGCGCCCGCCTTGGTCACCGCAGGCTGCGTCACCTTGGTCAGGTTGCCCTTGGCGTCATATTGATCGGTCGTGGTGTTGCCGCGGCCGTCCTTGGCGGTCAGCACCGTGTTGAAGGTCGGGTCATAGGTCCAGCTCTCGACGATCGGCACCGCCAGCTGGCCGGTCGCGGTATCGATCGCGCCCGGGATCGGGTTCGTCGTCCGCTTCACCAGATTGGAGGCGGCGTCGTAGGCCTGCTCCACCGAGTCGCCCAGGGGGGTAGGTCGTTTTTATCGGCCGGCCGATCCCGTCATAAGCAAACTGCGTGGTATCGCCGACTTGGTCCGTATCCCGAATGTGGTTTCCGTTCCGGTCGTAATACAGGACCCGGCTCCCGCCCACCGGGTCGATCTCCTGGCTTCGATACCCGTTGGCGAAGAGATAGGTCCAGCGATTGCCGAGCGCGTCGGTCTGGGTCATGACCCGGCCCAGCGTGTCATAGACGTTGGTCACGAAGGGCGTGCTGGGGAAGGACGGATACGTGATCGTCGTCAGCCGGCGTCCAGAGTCATAGGCGAAGGCCGTGGCCTTGGACATCGGATCGGTGAAGCCGGTCAGCAGCTTGCCGGCGCTGTCATAGCTGTAGGAGGCTGAGGCCGTCCCGTTGCTGACCTTGGTCAGCTTGCCGTTGGTGTAGGTAAAGCTCAGCGTCCGCCCCATCCCGTTGCTGACGCTGCTCAGCAGCTTCGGACGACCCGACGGCCGAAATCGCATTCTTCCCGTCCGGCACCTTTCACACCTGGATCGAGGAGGAGCTGGCCGCCTACGAAAGGCGTTGGCCGGTCGGTACGATGGAGCGGACCGCCTTCGCCCTCGCGCTCTACACCGGCCAGCGCAAGAGCGACATCGTGAAGATGCGGTGGAGCGACTACAACGAAACAGCCGGCACGATCAGCCTTGCCCAGAAGAAGACGGACCAGGAGGCCAAGGACGAGAGCATCGTCATCCCGGTCCATCCCCATCTCCGGGAAGCGCTGCGGGCCACGCCACGCCGCCACGGCGCGATCCTCACGACGCAGTACGTACAGCCATTCACACCGAACGGGTTCGGCAACTGGATGGCCGACAAGATCGGCGCCTCGGCGTGCCGGATCGCTGCGTTCTGCATGGCCTACGGAAGGCGGCCGCACGCCGGCTCGCCGAAGCCGGATGCAGCACGCTCGAGATCATGTCGATCACCGGCCACAAGTCGATCAAGGAGGTCGAGCGCTACGTGGCCGCAGCCCGGCAGAAGCTCCTCGCGAAGGCCGCCGTGATCAAGATGACCGAGCATCTGGCGGACAAGGAGTTACAAACCTCGCCGGCCAAATCTACAAACCCTATTACAAATCAACTACTTAGCACTGGGAATGGTGAGCCGGGTGGGACTCGAACCCACGACCAGGGGCTTAAAAGGCCTCTGCTCTACCGACTGAGCTACCGGCTCACATCGCCGCCCCGGAGCGCTGCCGGGCGGGCGGGGCGCACATTAGGGAGGGCCCGTCCGGCGGTCAACACCCGCAAGACGCGATGATGGCCTTATTCCGCCACCAGGCCCTTGCGGGCGAACTGCTCGGTCAGGCGCTTGGCCACCAGCGGGCTGACGAAGGGGGCGATGTCGCCGCCCAGCCGCCCGATCTCCTTGACGAAGCGGGAGGAGATGAACTGATAGCGGTCCGACGCCATCAGGAACACCGTCTCGATCACCGGATTGATCTTGGCGTTCATGCCGGCCATCTGGAACTCGTACTCGAAATCCGAGACGGCGCGCAGCCCGCGCACCACCATCGTGGCGCCGACCGAGGCGGCGAAGTGCATCAAGAGGACGTCGAAGGAGCGGACCTCGATCGAGATCCCCTGCGCCACCAGGGGGGCGACGTCGGCCCGTACCAGCTCCACCCGCTCGTCGGTCGAGAACAGCGGGCCCTTGCCGTCGTTGCGGGCCACGGCGACGACCAGATGGTCGACGATCCGTGTCGCCCGCTGGATGATGTCCATATGGCCCTTGGTGATGGGATCGAAGGTGCCGGGATAGACCCCGATGCGCGCCTTGGACATCCGTGCGGCCTTTCTTATGCGCTATCGCCGCCCGACGCGGCGCCGTCCTGTTGCTCATCCGCGGCATCGCCGGATGCCTCGGTTCCCTCCTCGAGCGCCTCGTCGCCCTCGCCGTCGGTGCCGTTCTCCTCCGGCACCGAGGCCACGGAGACGACACGCTCGCCCTCGGCGACGTTGAACAGCCGCACGCCCATGGTCTTGCGGGCGGCGATCCGGACATCCGAGACCGGGCAGCGGATCAGCTGGCCTCCATCGGTGACGAGAATGATCTCCTGGCTCGGCGAGATCGGGAAGCAGGCGGCGACCGCGGTGTTCTTCTCGCCCATCGCCATCGTCCAGATGCCCTTCCCGCCCCGACCGGTGATGCGGTAGCCGTAGGCGGAGCTGAGCTTGCCGAAGCCTTCCTCGCTGACCGTCAGGATGAACTCCTCGCCCGCCTCCAGCTCGGCGAAGCGGGCCGGGTCGAGGTCATGCTCCTCCACCGGCTGCTGGTCGGCGCCGTCGGTCTCCTCGCCCTCGGCCCGGCGCAGCGCATTGGCCATGCGCAGATAGTTCGCGCGCTCGTCCGGCGTGGCGTCGAGATGGTGCAGGATCGAGATCGAGATGACGTTGTCGTCGTTGGCCAGCCGGATGCCGCGCACGCCGGTCGAATCGCGGCCCTTGAAGACGCGGACGTCAGTGACCGGGAAGCGGATGCACATGCCGGTATGGGTCGCCAGCAGCACGTCCTGGTCGTCGCTGCAGACCTTGACGCCGATCAGGCTGTCACCCTCGTCCAGCTTCATCGCAATCTTGCCGTTGCGGTTGATGCTGGTGAAGTCGGCCAGGCTGTTGCGGCGGACATTGCCGCTGGCCGTGGCGAACATGACGTAGAGCTGGTCCCAGGTGCTCTCGTCCTCCGGCAGCGGCATGACGGTGGAGATGGTCTCGCCCTGCTGCAGCGGCAGCATGTTGACCATCGCCTTGCCGCGCGACTGCGGCGTGCCGATCGGCAGGCGGTAGACCTTCAGCTTGTAGACGATGCCGCGGCTGGAGAAGAAGAGCATCGGCGTGTGGGTGTTGGCGACGAACAGGTCGGAGACGAAATCCTCCTCCTTCGTCGCCATGCCGCTGCGGCCCTTGCCGCCGCGACGCTGCGCCCGATAGGTCGACAGCGGCACGCGCTTGATGTAGCCGCCGTTGGAGACGGTGACGACCATGTCCTCGCGCTGGATCAGGTCCTCGATGTCGGCCTCGAATTCGAGGTCGAGGATCTCGGTCTTGCGCGGGGTGGCGAACTGCTCCTTCATCTCGGCCAGCTCGCCGCGCATGATCTCCAAGAGCTTCTCGCGGCTGGACAGGATTGCGAGGTATTCCTGGATCTCGGCGACGATGGCGCGCAGGTCGTCCCCGATCTTGTCGCGCTCGAGGCCGGTCAAGCGGTGCAGGCGCAGATCAAGGATCGCGCGGGCCTGGGCCTCGGACAGGCGGTAGGTCTCGTCCTCGCCCAGCGGATGGCCAGGCTCGTCGACCAGCCGGATCAAGGGCGCGATGTCGCCGGCCGGCCAGGCCCGGGCCATCAGCTCCTCGCGCGCCGTCTGCGGGTCGGGCGCGCGGCGGATCAGCTCGATCACCTCGTCGATATTGACGACCGCGGTGGCGAGGCCGACCAGGACATGGGCCCGTTCGCGGGCGCGGCCCAGCAGGTAGCGCGTGCGCCGGGTGATCACCTCCTCACGGAAGGCGACGAAGGCGTCGATGATCTGCTTCAGGTTCAGCAGCTCGGGCCGGCCGCCGTGCAGCGCCAGCATATTGACACCGAAGGAGGTCTGCAGCGGGGTCGAGCGGTACAGCTGGTTCAGCACCACATCGGCGCTGGCGTCGCGCTTCAGCTCGACGACGATGCGCACGCCGTCGCGGTCGCTCTCGTCGCGCAGCTCAGAGATGCCCTCGACCGTCTTGTCGTTGACGACCTCGGCGATGCGCTCCATCAGCCGCGACTTGTTCACCTGATACGGGATCTCGGTGAAGATGATCGCTTCGCGGTCCTTGCGGATCTCCTCGATGTTCGACCGCGCCCGCATCACCACGCTGCCACGGCCGGTGGCGACGGCCGAACGGATGCCGGACCGGCCGAGGATCAAGGCGCCGGTCGGGAAGTCCGGCCCCGGCACGATCTGGTTCAGCTCCTCGATCGAGATCGCCGGGTTCTCGATGGTGGCGAGGCAGGCGTCGATCACCTCGCCCAGATTGTGCGGCGGGATGTTGGTGGCCATGCCGACGGCGATGCCGCCGGCGCCGTTGACCAGGAGATTCGGGAAGCGCGACGGCAGCACCGTCGGCTCGGACTGGGTCTCGTCGTAGTTCGGCTGGAACTCGACCGTGTCCTTGTCGATGTCGTCCAGCATCGCCTCGGCGGCCTTGGCCAGGCGCGCCTCGGTGTAGCGCATCGCCGCCGGCGGGTCGCCGTCCATCGAGCCGAAATTGCCCTGCCCCTGGATCAGCGGCAGCCGCATTGAGAAGTCCTGCGCCATGCGCACCATGGCGTCGTAGATCGCGGTGTCGCCATGGGGGTGATACTTACCCATGACGTCGCCGACGACGCGGGCCGACTTCTTGAACGGCTTGGTCGAGTCGTAGCCGCCCTCCTTCATCGCGAAGAGGATGCGGCGGTGCACCGGCTTGAGGCCGTCGCGCACATCCGGCAGGGCGCGGGAGACGATCACGCTCATCGCGTAATCGAGGTAGGAGCGTCGCATCTCCTCCTCAATCGTCACCGGAGTGATGTCGAGGTGCGGCGGCGTGGGCGAACGTTCGGTCAAAGCACTGTCCGGGCTGGCAAAAGAACGTGCCCGGTCGGCCTGCCGGGCGCGGCGACGCTAGCACGTTTCCGCACCTGCGAACAATCAGGCGGCGGCACCGGCCGTCGCGGTGCGGGCGTCGCTCCGCGCCAGGAGATGGAAGCGCCAGGCCAGCAGCCCCACCGAGACCACGCTGGCGATCAGAATCGCCTCGAACAGCCCGACGGCGCCGCGCCCGAGATGGACGCCCAGGAACCAGCCGAGCGGCGTCATCACCACGATGTAGGAGATCGTGTGCAGCAGCGTCGGCACCACCACGTCGCCGCGGCCGCGAAGCGCATTGGCCATCACCACCTGGCCGCCATCGACCAGCAGGATGAAGGTCGAGACCAGGATCACCGGCACCACCAGCGGAATCAGCGCCGCGTCGCTGGTGTAGGCCTCGGCGATCGGCCGGGCGAAGAGCCAGAGCACGGCTCCCAGCGCCACCATGACGACGCTGTTGACGCCGAGCCCGACCCAGCCGGCCAGCATCATGTCCTTGAGGTCGCGCCGGCCATGGGCGACGCCGACCCGGACCGCGGTGGCGGAGGCGAGGCCGAGCGCCACCATGAAGATCAGCGCGATCAGGTTGAGGCCGATCGAAAAGGCGGCGAGCGGCAGGGTGCCGAGCAGCCCGGCGAACAAGGTCAGCGCGGTGAAGGCGCCCGATTCGATGAAGATGCTGAGGCCCCCGCCATAGCCGAGCTGACGCTGCTTGGCCCAGTCGCGCCAGCGCCAGCCCTGCCAGCGGCGGATGCCATAGGTCTCGTGCTCCGGCATCAGCCAGACATAGGCGACCAGGCTGGCCGCCAGGAACACGCGCGCGGCGGTGCTGGCCCAGGCCGCGCCGAGGGCGCCGAGCTCCGGCAGGCCGGCGACGCCGAACACCAGCAGCCAGTTGATCAGCGCGTTCAGGATATTGGCCAGGATCATCGCCACCATGCCGGGCACCGGCCGCTTCAGCCCTTCGAGGAAGAAGGCGGTGACGGTGTAGACCACCGCCGCCGGCATGCCCCAGCCGAGCACGATGGCGATCTCGGCGCCGGCCTTCGACAGCTCCGGCGTCTGCCCGGTCAGCAGCAGCAACGGCTCGATGAAATGGCACAGCACGGCCAGGACCAGGCCGATGGCGCCGCCATAGATCAGCGCCCGGTGCCAGACCGCACCGCATTCGTCGGGCCGGCCGCGGCCGAGGGCGTTGGCGGTCATCACCAGCGCGCCGATCACGAGGCCGGTGGAGGTGCCGATCATGCTGCCGATCGGGGCGTTGGCGATCGACAGATGGGCCAGGTCGGCGCTGCCGTAACGGCCGACGAAGAGGGTGTCGACCAGCGCCATCAGGATCAGCCCGGCGCGGGCAACGATCACCGGCAACGCCAGGCGCAGCAGCTCATGGACATGTCGCCGGACCCGGGCGCGCATCCAGCTTTCGCCCGGCCGGATCGGAACCTGGTACATCGCGGCGCCTCTCCTCCCTCGGAGCGGCACACTAGCAGCCCGACGCAGCGAACATCAGGCGCCCGAACGCCGATCTGCCATGCGCTTGCCCCGAGCGCCGGCAGCAGCATATCGCAGATATTTTACGAACATTATTCAAAACACTACTTAAAATCGGCAATCATATCAAATAATGACTCACGTAATGCTTTATCGCAGGATATCACCGACGCGCACCCAAGGAGAATTCAAAATGAATGGCCCTGGCAGCACGGTCGAATATGCCCTCGGCCATTCCGAGGCCGAGATCCGGAGGCTGATGCTGCAGGCCACGGTGCTGCGGCCGATCACCGAACGCCTGCTGCGCGCCGCGGGGCTGCAGCCGGGAATGCGCGTGCTCGACCTCGGCTGCGGTGCCGGCGACGTCTCGCTGCTGGCGGCAGAGATCGTTGGGCCGACGGGTTCGGTGACCGGCATCGACCGCAGCGCCGAGGTGCTGGGCGTCGCCCGCGACCGCGCCGCGGCGGCAGGCCTGGACCATGCCGCCTTCGTCGAGGCCGAGATCGACGATTTCTCGGCCGGCGAGCCCTTCGATGCCGTTCTCGGGCGCTATATCCTGATCCATCAGCCGGACCCGATCGACACGATCCGACGGGCGGCCGCGCAGCTGCGGCCCGGCGGCATTGCCGCCTTCCATGAGATCGCCCTGCACAACGACTGCGAGTCGCTGCCGCCCGTGCCGCTGTGGCAGGACACCGCGCGCGTGCTCTTCGACGCCTTCCGGATGCTCCTGCCCCATCCCGATATCGCCGGCCGGCTGATCCATGCCTTCGCCGAGGCCGGGCTACCGACGCCCCGGCTGTTCAGCGAAAACCCCGTGGGCGGTGGCGAGGATTCGCCGCTGTATGCCTGGATGGCGGAGTCGGTGCGCAGCGGCCTGCCCCTCATTCAGCGATCGGGGCTGGCAGACGCCGGGGCGATCGGGATCGAGACGCTGGAGGACCGGCTGCGGCAGGCGGCCGTGGCGGCTGGCAGCCAACTCGTGATCTCGGCGCAGATCTGCGCGTGGAGCCGCAAGCCGTAGCGGCTTCGCCGTCTCTTTTCGGGACGCTATGCTGCTGGGATCGCAGGCCGATCGGACCACGCCATGATCACCCCCGCCGCGCTCGCCCTCTTCGCCGTGCCCGTCGCCCTCGCCGCCCTGGTCCCCGGACCGGCGCAGACGGCGCTGGTGGCGCGGGTGCTGTCGCGCGGCGCCGGCGAGGCCGTGCCCTTCGTCCTCGGCATGGTCGCCGGCAACGCCCTCTGGCTGGCCGCGGCGGTGTTCGGCCTGTCGGCGCTGGCCCTGGCCTATGAGCCGGTCTTCGTCGCGGTGAAATGGGCCGGCATCGTCTACCTGGCGGTCCTGGCCTGGAAGCTCTGGCGCGCCCCGGCGGCGGAGCCGGAAGCGGCGCCGCGGCGGGCCGGCGGGTTCCTGGGCGGGGCGGCGCTGACCCTGGGCAACCCGAAGGCGGTGGTGTTCTTCGGCGCCGTGCTGCCGCAGGTGCTGGACCTGACCACGCTGGACGCGGCCGGCATCGCCGCGGTGTTCGCGGTGCAGATCGGCATCGACCTCATGGTCCAGTCGGCCTATGTGGCGGGGGCCGCGCGCGCCCGCCGCTTCTTCCTGTCGCCGCGGCGGCTGCGCCTGGCCAACCGCTCCGCCGCCGCGATGATGGCGGGATCGGCCGCGCTGATCGCCAGCCGCGGCTGATCTCAGGCCGGAATCGGCGCGCCGACCCGCTCCACCGTTCCCGCCTCGCCCTCCAGCAGCCGGCGTTCGGCCGCGAACAGGGCGGCGATCGCTTCCTTGGCCCGGGCGACGCGGGGCGAGCGGCCGACATCGTGGTGCACGATCAGGCGGTAGCGGTGCTCCATCGCCGGCACCAGCGGCGACACCCGCACCAGATCCGGATGGGCATCGCCGACGAAGCAGGGGATCAGCGCCAGCCCGGCGCCGGACAGCAGCGCCGACAGCATCAGATCGGTGGTGGTCAGGCGCAGGACGCGGACGCTATCCGCCAGCAGACCCTGCTTCTCCAGCGGATAGCCGTCGATGTCGCGGCCGACCCGCTCCCAGTCGTAGATCACCCAGTCGCACTCGGCCATGCGCGCCTCGGTCCAGGCACTGGGATGGCGATCGACATAGAGGCGGGCGCCGTAAACCGCGTAGGTGGAGCGGCCGACCACCCGCGACCGCAGTCCCGGCAGGTCCGGGATGGCGGCGTAGATGCCGATATGCACCGCATCATCGCCCAGATTCGGAACCTGGCGCTCCCAATCGACGGCCAGGTCGATCCCGGGCAGCGCCTCGCGCAGCCGGGGCAGCCTTTCGGCCAGAAAGCGGCTGGCCCAGCCATCGGCCGCGACCCGCACCAGCCCGGTGCCCGGATCGGCCTGGATCCGCGCCTCGCGCTCCAGCGCCGCCGCCGCTTCCGCCATGGCGCGCAGATGCGGCAGCAGCGCCTCCCCGGCCGCGGTCGGGCGATAGCCTTCGGCCCGGCGCTCGAACAGGATCAGCCCTAAACGCTCCTCCAGCGCCTGGACCCGGCGGCCGACGGTGGGCTGGCTGAGGCCGAGGCGCCGCGCCGCCGCCGACAGGCTGCCGGTCTCGGCCACCGCATGGATCACCCGCAGATCGTCCCAATCGGTCACGGCCGGCCCCGCCCCTGCACGCTGAACGGAAACGTACAGGCCCTCTTCGACATTGTCGAATGGCGTACGTCAGCGTTCACACCCATTCTCCCCTCCGCGACCGCTTCGATGCGTCGGCCCGGCCATCTCTCCTGACAGGATGTTGTCAGGAGGAGTGGCGTAGTCTTCCACCATCGCCTCGGGGTCGCCGGGGCCGGAGATGGAGGAACCGATGGCCGTGCTGACGGAAGTGGTGCTGTACCGGGCCAGGCCCGGCGCCGCGGCCGAAACGGTCGTCACGGTGTCCGACGCCACCGGCCCGGTGATCACCGGCCGCTACGGCATCGACACGGCGCCGCCGCCGGTGCCGAAGGCCGCCGCCTGCCCCGTCGCAATGGCTTCGAGGAGATCGACATGAGCACCCACGTCCTGCGCCTGCCGCTGCGCCAGCGCCCCGCCGGCCTGCTGGGGCGGATCTGGCGTCACATCACCGGCGGATCGACGCGCCCGGCCGCGCGGCCGGGCCGGCTGCGGCCGGAGACGCTGAGCGACGCCGCCCGCCGCGACCTCGGTTTGCCGCTTGACACGGATCACGACGCCGCGACCGCTCGCATCGGCCTCATGGCCATGGCCACGCGGACCCTCCTGTGATGCCCAGGAGCGGCTATCGACCTGCCACCGCTACTCCGCCACCTTGACCAGGAGCTTGCCGAAGTTCTCGCCGCGGAACAGGCGCAGGAAGGTCCGCGGCGCGTTCTCCAGCCCTTCGGCCACGTCCTCGCGATAGCGGATCCTGCCCTCGCGGATCCAGCCGGAGACGTCGCGCAGGAAGGCGGCGTGCTGGTCGGCGAAGTCGCCGACGATGAAGCCGCGCAGGGTCAGCCGCTTCGACAGCACGTCGCGCATCACCGCCGGCACCAGGTTCGGCCCCGGCGGCAGGCCGGTGGCGTTGTACTGGGCGATCAGGCCGCAGACCGGGACGCGGGCGAAGGGGTTCAAGAGCGGCCACACAGCCTCCCACACCACGCCGCCGACATTCTCGAAATAGACGTCGATCCCATCCGGCACAGCGGCGCGCAGCCGCTCGGCGAAATCCGGCGCGCGGTGGTCGACCGCGGCGTCGAAGCCGAGCTCGTCGACCAGATAGGCGCATTTGCGCTCGCCGCCGGCGATGCCCACCGCCCGGGCGCCCTTGATCTTCGCGATCTGTCCGACCACCGATCCCACGGCGCCGGAGGCGGCGGAGACCACGACGGTCTCGCCCGGTTTCGGCTGGCCGATGGTGAGGAGGCCGGTATAGGCGGTCATCCCGGGCATGCCGAGCACGCCGAGCGCGGTCGAGATCGGCGCCAGCGCCGGGTCGACCTTGCGCAGCCCGGTGCCGTCGGACACGGCGTAATCCTGCCAGCCGGTGCGGCCCTCGACGATGTCGCCCGCGGCGAAGCCGGGATGGTTCGAGGCGACGACGCGGCCGACCGCGCCGCCGACCATGACCTGGCCGATCTCGACCGGCGCCGCATAGGATTTCGCGTCGCTCATCCGGCCGCGCATATAGGGGTCGAGCGACAGCCATAGGGTGCGGACCAGCAGCTGGCTAGGCCCGGGCGCCGGCACCGCCTCCTCGACCAGGCGGAAATCCGTGTCCTTCGGCTCCCCGACCGGCCGCGCGGCCAGGAGGATCCGGCGATTCACATCGGTGCTCATGACAGGCTCCCTTCAGCGGATCGTCGGGAGCTAAGCACTATTGTCGCGCGAGATGAAGGGGTTTGGGTTAATCAACAAAATATCCTCGATGAACTATCAGGCCCCGCGGATGAAGACCGTAACTGTGACGGCGAGCAGGCCGACCGCAAGCGCCGGGCCGAAGGGCCGCATCTCGCGCCAGCGGACGCCGCGCCAGGGGGCCATGGCCAGAGTGGCCAGCAGCGCCACCAGGCTGGCGACGATCAGCACGATCAGGCTGCCCTGCAGCCCGACCCAGAGGCTGGCGGCGGTCAGGAACTTCAGGTCGCCCCAGCCGATGCGGGCGTGCCGGTCGATCTTCTGCATCAGCCAGGCGGTGCCGGCGAGCAGCAGGAAGGTGAGCACGGCGACGCCGAGCGACAGTCCGAGCGTCTTGAGCGTCGGGCTGCGGACCAGGGCCTGGGCCAGCCCACCCGCGGCCAGCGCCAGGTTGCAGACATTGGGGATCCGGCTCTCGCGCAGATCGATCAGCACGATCGGCAGCAAAAGCAGGACCAGAAGGCCGAGGAAGATGAAATCGAGACCGGCCATCAATATCCGCCATTGGCGACGATCACCGTGGCCGTCGGATTGGACAGCGGCAGCACGATCAGGGAGTCATCGTCCCCGCTGTCGCCCTGCAGGCCAGAGGCCGCGTTGCGCGCAGCTTGGTCGTAGGTCACCGTCACCTCGAACAGACGCGGATCGGAGTCCGAGGCCTTGGCATCGACCGTCCAGCCGGTGTCGCCCAGGATCGGCCCGTAGGCGGCGAGGACGGCCTCGGCGGTGCTGGTCGCGAGTTCCCGACGCTCACCCAGATCCATGCCGGCGACCGAGGCGCGGGCGCCCTCCGCCGCGGCCTGGTTGACCGCGAGCCAGGTGCCGAAATGGATGCCGAAGATGATGATGCCGAAGAGCAGCATGACGAAGACCGGGGCGACCAGGGCGAATTCGACCGCGGCCAGCCCGCTCTCGTCGGAGAAGGCGGCGGGCCGCCGACGGCCCGCCGCTCGAGTTGCACGTCGTGCAGAGAAGATCATGGCTATGTCCATGAACTCATCGATGGGAGTCGAGTTGGAATGCGCCGGCCCGCTATTGAGTACCGCCACTACCGCCGCCGCCGACCTCCTCGGAGATCTTGGTGAATGCGTCGCTGAACGCGCCCGTCAGGGTAGGAATGGCGGCGGCCAGTCCGACAGCGATCAAAGCACCGAGGATGGCGTATTCGACGGCCGTAATGCCCTGCTCGTCCCGAGCGACCTGGCGTGCCTTCTTGAAGAATTTCCGCAACATGATGTGACCTCCTGAAACAACCGGGATCAACTCCACCCCACCCCGCGGCCCCGGCGCCGCCGGCGGTGTCCCGTCATCGGATCAGCACGGGCACGCCGCAGCGCACGCCGGTGACGACGACATCCATGACGCCCAGGCGGATGCCCAGGGCGGCGAGCAGGTTGTCGACCAGCGGATCGAGGAGTCCCTTGATCACGGGGTCGAGAAGCTGGTGCAGGGCACCGACCGTCTTGCCGAGCGCCTCGGGAGCGACCGGAATCAGACAGAGGCCGCCGAGACTGACGACGCAGGCGCTGAGCTGCAGGTTGGCTTTTCCGGTGGCCGGATCGACGCCGCCCAGGCTGGCGAGGAGATTGTCGACCATGCCGGTGCTGGCGACCGACTGCGCCACGTGGTTGTCGATGTCCTCCCGGTCAAAGACCAGATCCTGATACGCACCGCTCCCGAGCTCGACCTTCGCCCGGCCGTTGATCCGCACAAGACCGATGATCCCCAGCACGCCGACATCGACGAGCGCTGCGGGTTGGATGTCATTGACCGAGATCTCATGGTCGAAATTCTTCATCAGGCCGGGCGGCAGCGTGCCGATATAGGCCTTGGCCACGCCGCTCTTGGCGGCGACGGTGACGGTGGCGTCCTTGGCCGGTTCGATCCCGCAGGAGATGTCCTTCAGCACGGCATCGCCTTCGCCGGCTTCGACATAAAGCGGCAGTTGGACGCCTTGGCCGAGCAGACCGAACAGATCCAGCAGCTGAAGCTTAAGCTGCAGCCGCACCTGTGCGGTGTGGACCCGCATTCCTTCCGGCCCGAAGGCGAAGGGCGGCGACTGCGGCGGCTCGATCACCGTCGCCGTAATCTGCAGCGAGGCGATCCCCGGCAGCCCGACATTGATCATCGGGATGTAGATGGCGTTGTTCTTGTTGGCCACCTGGACGGCCAGGGTCACGAGCTGGAAAACGTTCAGGTCGGCGGCCAGCGCCGTCGGTGCCGTCGATCCGCCGATCGGGAGGTTCTTCCATACCCCGAGGTCGACCAGGTCGCCGAGCCTGAGATCGGGATTGCCAACAAGTTGCCCCTGCAGCGCCACCAGCCCCTCGATGGCCTGCAGGCCGAGTCCAGCGATGTTGCCCGCTTTATTCAGGGCATCGATCGCAGCCTGCAGCAGCACGCCGACGCTGACATCGGTCTCCAGCAACCCGTCATATGTGCCCGCCGAGATGTCGGCGTGGATCGCGAGCGCGTCGAGGAAGGTCAGCGCGTCGATATTGGTGTTCAGGAGGCCCTGGTAGTGGACCGCCGTGAGCTGGATTTGGGTGCCAAGCACATTGCCCAGGATCGCGTTGAGCAGCGCGCTCTTCTGCGTATCGACCTCGACCAAGCCGGTCCCGGCCTGGAATCCGGCCTCGTCGATGCGCGCGGCGGTGGCCTGCACGCTGACCTTGTGGAGATTGGGATCCCCTTCGGAGCCCGGCGTGCCGCCAATCTGCCCACCGCCATCGTCCTGCAACAGGGCGCGGGACAGAAAGCCCGGCACGGTCGTCTTGGCCGATACCATGACCGCGTTCGCTGCCGGCGGGCTGGTCCCGTCCGGACAGGTGGCGAGGCCCGGCAGAAATCGGGCGGAGGGCGGCGAGATGGTGACGTCCGGGCAATAGGTGCCGAGGGTGGCGGACACCAGCGCGTCGCCGGCGAAGCCGTTGCGCTGCAGCAGGTCGCCGGCGATGGCCGAGGCCTCGGCAGGGTTCTGTGCGGCCGACAGCGCCGCCATGTCGGCGGCCGCCTGCAGGTCCCGGCGCTGGGCGTACCAGAGGCCGACATCGGTTGCCAGAGCCGTCGCGCCGATCAGCGGAACCAACATGAGCGCGGCAAAGGGCGCGATCGCGCCGCGGTCGCCAAAGGATGATCGCAAGACGCTGGGCTTCATGGCCTTCCCCCCGACGACCCATTCATGCCCGATCCGAAGCCGAGATCGGACCCGCCATAGGAGCTGCCGGAGCCGCTCGGCAACGGCTTGCCGATCTGCTGCATGTAGTTGCGATAGATCTGCTCCGCCTCGCCGGCGGCGAGGCCGCCCTGGCCGGCCGGGCGAAGCCCCTGCTGCTGCGCCCGCAGGACCTGGAGGGTGCGGTTGGACTCGAACCAGTCGGGAGGCTGCGCAGCCGGCCGGGCCGGCACCAGCACCTGCTGCGCCCCCGCCGTGGCGACCGGAAGCAGCAGGAGGGCAGCGCACAACGCCGACAGGCGGACACTCGTCGAGGCTGATCGCGTCATGGCTGGGTCTCCGAAGCCTGCGCCAGGCGCCGCGGGGCGATCGCGGGATTTGTGCCGGCAGTGATCGGCGCCCGGATCTGGGCGCGGGCGGCCTTGACCATCTGCTCGACCGCACGCCGTTCCTTGGCGTCGGCGATCCTGGCGATCATGGATTTCGCGGCATCGCCCTGGCCGGCGACATCGAGGCAGAGGATCAGGTTGTTGCGGACCTGGGCGTTGTCGGGCGCCAGCTCATTGGCCTGGCGCAGCGTGAACAGCGCCTCGTTGTAGGAAGCAACGCGCATCTCGGCGAAGCCGAGATCGTTCAGGTATTTGACATTGATGGGTTCGCGCCGCACCGCCTCGTGGAACTGGGCGCGGGCCTTGGCCCAGTCGCCGCGCCCGGCGGCGACGCGGCCGAGGCCGTCATAGGCCGCCGCCGCCTGGTCACCGGTCAGGAGCTCGCGATAGATCGCCTCGGCCCGGTCGTAGTCCTGGATGTCGAGAAAGGCGTCGGCTCGCAGCACCTGCGCCCGGAGGTCACCCGGATGCCGGTTGTCGTAGTCGTCGAGATAGGCGAGCGCGGCGCGCGACTTGCCGCCCTGCCGCAGCTTGTCGACGATGCCGAGATAGAGGTCGCGCGAATTCTCGGCGTTCAGCGGCTGCGCCTGCGGCAACTGGTCGGCCGGCGACGGTTCGCGGCGCTGCGCGCTGTCGCTGCCGAAGAGGCCGGAGCAGGCCGACAGCCACGGCAGCATCGCCAGCATCGAGAGACGAAGTGCCATCCGCGTCATCGGCCCACCCCGGTCAAGGTCTTGATGAAAGAAACGACCGCCGGCGCCGTCAGCACGATGAACAGGGCCGGCATCAGGAACACGATCATGACCATCGTCATCTGCGTGGTCTTGCGGCCGATGCTCTCGCGGGCGGTGGAGACCCGCCGGTCGGAGAATTCGCGCACGAAGTCCTTGAGCGCCGGCCCGAGCTCGGTGCCGTAGAGCAGAGTCTGCTTGAACAGCGAAGCGATCTCGCGGATGCCAGTCACGGCCAACCGGTCGGCCCAGCGGTCCAGCGCCTGGTCGTAGTTCATGCCGCGCTGCAGATCTTCCACCAGGATGCGCATCGACTGGCGGACATGCGGCATGGCGCCCCCGTCCGACTGGGCCAGGGACCGGAAGCACTGGTCGAGGCTGACACCGCTCTCCAACATCAACAGCAGGACGTCGAAGACGAAAGGAAGCTCGGCGCCGACCCGGCGCTGCCTTCTGGAGGCCAATGATCGCAGCACGAATTTGGCGCCGACATAAACGACGCCGCCGGCGGCCAACGGATAGAACTGCGCCACGCCGGACCAGCGGTCCGTCAGCCATACCGCTAGTGCGACGGCAATGATGGCGGCGATTGCCGCCGCGAAGCGCAATGCGGCGAAGACGATTAGGCTGCGCGGGTCGTAGTAACCAGCGGCGCGCAGGAACTGCAGGATCTCCTCACGATCCTTGCCGCCGCCGACCAGGATACGTTCGAACGGCTTCAACCAGCCGACGGCACCGTCATCGTCGCTGCCAGACCGGCCGGAGATCCCGGTCAGCCGGCGCCGCAGTTTCGCTTCGCCCACCGTACCGCGCAGGCCGAGCCCAAGCAGAAGCAGGGTCGAGGCTGCGGTGAGGACGAGAATGGCGGGTTCGAGGCTAGAGATCGGCATGGCCTAGAACTCCAGCCGCATGATGCGACGCATGATCAGCATGCCGATCAGTTGCAGGCCAACCGCAATCGCTGCCAGCCGGGGGCCCTGCTCGGCCTCGACGAAGAACATCATGTAGCTTGGCTTCACCAGCCAGATCATCACCCCGGCGATGATCGGCATCAGGCCGAGGACGATCGCACTGAAACGGATCTCGGCCGTCGCCGCCTTGAGCTCGCGTCCCACCCGCGCCCGGTCGCGCAGGATCTGCACCAGATTGGCCAGCACCGCCGATAGCCGGCCGCCGAAGCGGAAATTGGTCTCGATCGCCGTCGCCAGCATGTACAGCTCGGGTACCCCCAGCCGGGCCGCGAGCCAGGACACCGCCTCCGGGATCGGCGCGCCGTTGTTGATGCGGCGGATCATCGGCTGCAGGTAGCGCTGCAGCGCCGGCGACGCGTTCTCCGCCGCCTTCAGCAGTGCCTGTTGCGTCGAGTTGCCGACCATCAGCAGCTGGCGCGTGGCATCCAGGAACAGCGGCAAGGCGGTGATGAAGGCGTTGAGGCGCCGGCTGGCGAGAAACCAGAGGGCATAGAGAGCACCCGCCGGAACCGCTACCGCGACGGCGGCGGCCGGAATCGGGCCCAACAGCCACGCCAAACCGGCGGCGACGCCCGCCGTCAGTAGGCCCGCGATGACGATCAGGCGGGGCGACGGCGTCACATCGGCCCGATCCAGCCAAAGCCGCAGCACACGAGGCATCCGGGCCGGATCAGCAATGGTGCGGGGGGCCACCGCCGTTCCGCCGTCCGGCAACACGCTGTGAAGCGCCTGCAACCGTTCCTGCACCTGCTGCTGCCGGCGGCGTTGCGTCCGCCCGGCCAGAAGGCTGACTCCGGCCATCACCAGCAGAGCGAGGACGCCGAGCAGGAGAAAGCCGAGACCATTCATAGCGACGCCCCCATGGCGCCCCGCAGATCGGGCGCTCCGATCAGGCGATGGGCGTAGAACGGACGCGCCGAATGGATCCGGAACTCGCCCAGCCCGCTCAGCGGCGGCTGCTCCTCGAAAGTGAAGAGCTGATTCAGGCTGTAGCTCTCCCCCTCCAGGCCCGTCAGCTCGGACACCGAGGTGACCCGGCGCTTGCCGTTCGCCATGCGGTTGACCTGGACGATGATCTGGATGCTGTTGGCGATGTAGCGCCGCAGGGTCTTCGGATCGCCGCTGAGCCCGCCGAAGCCGAGAAGCATCTCCAGCCGGCCGAAGGCGTCGCGGCTGGAATTGGCGTGCATCGTCGCCATAGAGCCGTCATGGCCGGTGCTCATCGCCTGCAGCATCTCGACCGCCTCGGCGCCGCGCACCTCGCCCAGGATGATGCGGTCGGGCCGCATCCGCAGCGCGTTCCGCACCAGGTCGCGGGCGGTGATCTCCCGGCTGCCGTCGAGGTTCGGCGGCCGCGTCTCCAGCCGCACCACATGGCTCTGCCGCAGCTGCAGCTCGGCCGCGTCCTCGATGGTGATCAGCCGCTCCTTCTCCTCGATATAGCCGCTGAGCATGTTCAGCAGCGTGGTCTTGCCCGAGCCGGTGCCGCCGCAGATCAGGATGTTGAGGCGCGAGCGCACGGCCGCGGCGAGGAAACCCATCATCTCCTGGCTCATCGAGCCGAGCCGGACATAGTCCTGCGCGCCCATGGCCTGGACCCGGAACTTGCGGATCGAGACCATCGGCCCGTCGAGCGCGATCGGCGGGATCACGATGTTGACCCGCGACCCGTCCGGCAGGCGGGCGTCGACATAGGGCGTCGCCTCGTCCACCCGGCGGCCGATCGGGCTGACGATGCGCTGGATGATGTTCATCAGATGCGCATTGTCGCGGAACCGGACCGGAACCGCGGAAAGCTGGCCGCCGCGCTCGATATAGATCCGGTAAGGGCCGTTGACGATCACGTCGTCGATCGACGGGTCCTTCAGCAGCGGCTCGAGCGGGCCGAGGCCGACCACCTCGTTCTGCACCTCGGCGGCCAGCAGCGCCCGCTCGGCCGCGTTCAGGGCCAGCCCTTCCTTGGCGGCGAAGCGGGTGATCGCCTGCTCGATGCCGTCGCGGACCATCGCCGGGCTGGCGGTCTCGGCGGTGATACCGAGCGCCTCGAGCTGCTCCAGCACCAGGTTGAAGATGGCGAATTTGGTGCGCTGATAGCCATCGGTCACCCGCAGCTGGGCGGCGGCCGATTCAGGATCCGCCGCAACCTTCACGCCGACGCCGTTGATCAGCCCCGCCATCGCCTATCCCCTCACGACGTCCGCAGCCGGCCGAACAGGCCGATGCCGCGCGGCGCCGGCCGAGAGGCCGTCGCGGCCGGTGCCGCCACGCCCTCGGCGGCCAGCTTCGCCAGCGCCTTGCTGTAGGGCGCGCGCGGCCGCTCCAGCACCAGCGGGCGGCCGGCATTGAGGGCGTTGACCAGCTCGACCCTGGCCGCCGGCAGGCGCACCGAGCGCTTCAGGCCGAGCGCCTCGCGCATCTGCTCCTCGGTCAGGCCGATCCCCGGCATGTGGTCCTCGACCACCAGGGTCACGCGGTCGAGCACCTGGGGGCTCGGACCGATCCGGACCAGGAGGTCGCGGCAGGCCTTGACAGCGGTGAATTTCTGCGGCGCGACCAGGTAGATGCGGCCAGCCGTGCGCACGAACTCGTCGAGCAGGCCGGGATGGCGGATGCCGCCGGCATTCAGCACCACCTCGCCGAACAGTGCCCGCAGCACCAGCAGCATCGAGACGATGGCGTCGGGCGCGATGTCGTGCACCTCCTCCCCCGCCGCGGCCAGAGGCAGCACATGTAGCCCCGACGCGACATGATGGCCGAGCGCCGAGGACAGCAGCGTCCGATCCAGCCGCGACAGATCCTGGACCGCATCGCGGATGGTGTAGTTGAGCGGCACGTTGAGCGCGGCGCCGGCCTCGCTCGACGGCAACGCCCCGTCGATCAGCAGCGCCCCGCCCGCCGCCTGGGCCCGCAGCACCGCGAGATTGACCGCGAACAGGCCTTCGCCGCCCGGCTGGCCGCTGAGCACCAGGGTCAGAGAGCCGCTGCCGCCCGCCTCGCCGCGCGGCGCGCCGGCGAGATGCCGGCCGAGCTGTCCCCGCAGCGCCTCGGGGTCGCCGGCCCGGTCGACCACATCCGCGGCCCCGGCGCGGATCGCCCGCAGCACCGACCGGGCGTCGCCTTCGTCGCCGAGCACGATGACAGGGGCCTCCGGATCAGCGCCGGTCAGGGCCCGCACGGCCTCGGCGAGCACGGTGCCGAAGCCGTCGACCGGATCGGCGTCGAGCAGGATCAGATCCGGCTTGGCCTTGCCGCACAGCTCCACCAGCGATGCCGAGTCCGGGGCCGAGCGGATGATGGCGGCCGTCCCTTCCAGGGCGGCGATCAGGCCGGCGGCGAGATCTGTATCGGCGGTGGCGGCGACGATCCGGAACATCGGCGGCCTCAGCGCATCAGCCCGTAGGGCGCGAGATGATCCTGCACCTGATCGACGTTCAGGATCATGTCGCCCACGGTCGGGTTGTATTTGCGAGTGTCCACCCCGGGCAGCGGCGGAATCTGGCCGGGCGACAGCGGCGTGACCAGCCGCGGCGTCGCGACGATGATCAGCTCCTGCCTCTCCTGCTGGTTGTTGGTGCTCTTGAACAGAGCGCCGATGATCGGGATGTCGCCCAGCCAGGGGAACTTGCTCTCGTTGATCTGGCTGTTGCTGTACATCAGCCCGGCCAGCACGAAGCTCTGGCCGTTGCCCAGCTCGACCGTGGTCGAGGTCGAGCGGCGGCGGAAGGCGGGTACGCTGAAGCCCTGGAACTCCAGCGCATTGGCGAAGTCCAGCTCGCTGACCTCGGGCGCGACCTTGAGCACGATGCGCTTGTCCGACATCACCACCGGCGCGATCTCCAGCTTCACACCGTATTCGTGGTATTCGATCGTCACCGTGCCGAGCGACGCCCCGCCCTGCGGCACCGGGATCGGCACCTCGCCGCCGGCCAGGAACTCGGCCTGGTCGCCGGAACGCACGAGCAGCGTCGGCTGGGCCAGGAGCTGGGTCAGCCCGGCCTGCGACAGGGCGCTGAGGATGCCGAGGATGCCGTTGCGCGGATCGCCGAGGAACAGGTTGAAGGCGCTGGCCAGCGGCGCCGAGGCCTCGAGCGACAGTCCGGAACCGTTGAACTCGAAGCTCTGCAGCGTGTTCGGCCCGACGATCGCACCCTGAAAATCGCTGCCGCCCAGCGCCGCGAAGTTGAAGCCGAGGGCACGCAGCGTGGTCGCCGACACCGCCGCGAACTGGATGTCGACCGCCACCATCTGGTTGCCGGTGACCCGGGTCAGGTCGACGACGTTGCCGCCATAGGCGCGAGCGATGCTCGACGCCCGGGCATGGGCGTCGAGATCCGGCACGGTGCCGGACATCACCAGCGTGTCGCCGTCGCGGTTCACCCGCACCCCCTGCAGCCCGGGCTGGCCGCGGATCTGCCGCGCCGGATCGCCCCGGTCGGGGATGGTCGGCAGGGCGACCGTCGCGCCGCCGACCGTGACGTCGTAGGAGATCCCCTGGTCCGACTGGGCGGTGAAGATGGCCAGCGTGGTCTTGCCGGATTGCAGGCCAGTGATCTGCAGCTGGTCCTCGTTCAGCGCGGTCGCGTCGATGATGCCGCCCTGGCCGACGACGATGCGGGTGATCGGCGCCGGCAGGTTGAGCACGCGCTGGGCCCCGACGCCGAGCCGCAGCTCCTCCGCCCTGGCGATCTGGGCGACCAGGACGAGAACCGCGACACACAGCATACGGACCACAAACCTCATCGCGGCTCTCCGGACGTCTTGGGATAGATCAGCTGGGTCTTGTCGCCGACGATCAGCTCGATCGGCTTCTGCTGCGGCGGCGCCGGGGCGGCCGGCGCCGGGGCCGGGCCGCGGATGTCGGAGAGCTTGGCGGTGTTGTCCCCGATCAGCTGCAGATCGTCGGGGCTGCGCAGGGACAGGTAGAAGGAGCCCAGGCTGCGGGCCAGGGCGAATTTGGCGATCTGGTCCGGAGTCATGGCCAGGCTGATGGTCCGCGACGGCTCGTTCCGGCGCCCGGCCGTGTTCGCCGCCTGCTCGGCGGCGGCCTGGGCCAGGCTCGGGTCGCCGAGGGTGGAGCCGACGGTGAGCACCAGCACGTCCTGCAGCACCGTGCGCGCCTCGCTCAGATCGTTTTCCGGTCGCTGCACCCCGTTCTGCTTGCTCAGCACGCTGTCGGGCAGCACCAGCTGGATGTCGACCTTGTCTCCCGGCCGGACGAACTGGCTGACCGCGATCTCGTCATTGGTCAGGATGCTGATCGCGCGATAGCCGGCGGGCACCAGCGCCGCCAGGCCCGCCTTGGCCGGATCGGCGGAGAGCGTGGACTCGAGCAGCAGCTGCTGCGGCATGATGTCGGCCGTCGCCACCTTGCCGACCACATCGCCGATCGCCGTCCGGGCGCCCGGCGGCACCGCCCCGGCGATCGAGGTGGTGGCCACGTCCTCGCGCGCGATCACCTGCCCCCGGGCGATGAACCGGGCCGCCGTCATGACGCCGAAGACCTTCATGTCGACAGGCGCAGGCTGCACGACCGGCGCCGATGCAGGCACCGTGTTCGCCGGCACGGAGCTCTTGTAGATGCCATAGGCGATCAGCGAGACCGCCCCCAGCCCCCCGAGGACCAGATAAGCTCGTGTCAGCGCATTCGTGTTCATCGGCAGGGGGCTTCAATGGGCATATCAAAACCGTGCGGCTCGCCAGGCGGAGGCGGCATTTTCCGAACCCGCTCGCCTAGCGTTTCGGAACTCTAGAATAGTTCTTCATTCCCTGCATTCCTTAAAAGATTAGCTAAACTAGCATTAATAGCCGCCTATGTAGCACAGTTCAGTGAACGGCACAAGCTTTATTACCTCCGCTCAAAACAACAGTCGATCGCACTAGAATTCCGAAAGCAAAAGACTTTGCATATCGGGATATGCATGAGCGGTGGGGCCGAAATCTTGCGGAGTGTATTCCTAGACACCCGACCAGGGGTTACAGACTGTATCGAAATATACGGAGTATTTATTTATGTCCATTTTTTTGTCGGACTTGGCACTGCAAAAACTCATGGCCGTGTCATGGCGGCCACGACCGCTGGTTGTGGATGCTCGGCGGGCCCCGGCTCGGGCTTAGTCCTTAAATACTCCTTAGACAGCCCAAGGCAGATCCGCGGCCTCACCGGCGTCGATGCCTTCGCTCTGTCTCCGCGACGGAGCGCCCGGGTGGATGCCGATCCGCGGCGGTCGATTGGCGGTTGCCAAATGCTGTCCCCCCACTAACCTGCAAACGGTTGCACCGGACGCCGAATCCGTTTGCCGAGATCACAGGAGGAGCCATGCCCGGGAAACACCTGTTCGCTCTCGCTGCTGCGGCCCTTGCCCTGGCGGCATCCCCGGCCGCGGTCGGCGTCGAGATCACCTTCGCCTGTGGCTCGACCGGCATTCAGTCCAGGCTGTGCGACGAGGCTGCCAAGGCCTGGTCGGCCAAGACCGGGAACACGGTCAAGGTCGTCGCTGCTCCGCAGTCGACCTCGGAGCAGCTCGCCCTCTACCAGCAATTCCTCACCGGCAAGTCGAGCGACATCGACGTGTTCCAGATCGACGTGATCTGGCCCGGCATCCTTGGCAGCCACTTCATCGACTTGAAGCAATATGTCGACCAGGCCGCGATCGACCAGTACTTCCCCACCATCGTCCAGGGCCTGACCCGCGATGGCCAGCTCCTGGCCCTGCCCTGGTACACGGATGCCGGGCTGCTGTATTACCGCCAGGACCTGCTGGACAAATACAAGCTCAAGGTCCCCGAGACCTGGGCCGAGCTGACCGAAGCCGCCAAGACCATCCAGGAAGGCGAGCGCCAGGCCGGCAACGACCGCTTCTTCGGCTTCGTCTTCCAGGGCCGGGCCTATGAGGGGCTGACCTGCGACGCGCTGGAATGGATCGCCAGCTTCGGCGGCGGCGCCATCATCGGCCAGGACGGCAAGATCACCGTCAACAACCCGCAGGCGGCCAAGGCGCTGGACCTCGCCGCCTCCTGGGTCGGCACGATCGCTCCGGACGGCGTGCTGAACTATATCGAGGAGGATGCCCGCGGCGTGTTCCAGTCCGGCAACGCCGCCTTCATGCGCAACTGGCCCTACGCCGCCAGCCTGGCGGAAGCAGCGGACAGCCCGGTCAAGGGCAAGGTCGGCTATGCCCCCCTGCCGAAGGGCGACGGCGAAGGCGCCCGCCCTGCTGCGACCCTCGGCGGCTGGCAGATCGCGGTCTCGAAATACTCCAACAACCCCAAGGAGGCGGCAGAATTCGCCATTTACCTCACCTCCAAGGACGAGCAGAAGCGCCGGGCTCTCGAAGGCGGCTATCAGCCGACCATCCCGGCGCTGTACGAGGACCAGGAGCTGCTGCAGAAGCGGCCCTTCTTCAAGACGACGCGGCAGATCCTGCAGGGGGCGACGGCCCGGCCGTCGGCGGTGACGGGCGAGCGTTATAGTGAAGTCTCGTCGCTGTTCTGGAACGCCGTGCACGCCACCTTGTCCAAGAACGGCGATGCCGCCACCAACCTGGCGCAGCTGCAGAAGGACCTGAACCGGCTGAGCCGCGGCGGCCGCTGGTGAACATCACCCGGTGAGAACGGAGCGTAAGGAGACGGAATGACGGTCAAGGTCATCCAGGTCGGCCTCGGCGGCTGGGGCTTGAACTGGGCCCACACCATCCTGCCGCAGGTCAAGGCGGTCGACGTCGTCGGCTTCGTCGACGCCAATCCGGAGGCGCTGAAGCAGGCCCAGGAGACGCTCGGCCTGGCCGAGGACAAGTGCTTCCCGAGCCTAGAGGCCGCGATCGCAACGGTCGATGCCGAGGCGGTGCTGGCGGTGCTGCCGACCGCCGGCCACAAGAGCGTCAGCGAGGCGGCACTGAAGGCCGGCAAGCATGTGCTGGTCGAGAAGCCCTTCACCTCGACCCTGGAGGAGGCACAGGAGCTGATCGCCCTGGCGAAGCGGGTCGACCGCATCCTGATGGTCAGCCAGAACTACCGCTACCATGCGGCGGTGCAGACCGTGGCCAATCTAGTGCGCGACGGCGCCTATGGCCGGCCGCTGTCGGCACTGATCGACTTCCGTCAGAACTGGAAGGTGATCGGTCATCGCTACCACGACATCCCTGGCCCGCTGCTGCTGGACATGGCGATCCATCATTTCGACCTGATGCGCATGATCTTCGGCGAGAATGTGCAGCGGGTCGCCTGCCGCAGCTGGAACACGCCGGACAGCCCGTTCAAGGACCACGCCGCCGCCCATGCGCTGCTGGCGCTCGAGAGCGGCCTGATGGTGTCCTACAACGGCTCCTGGGTGTCGCGTGGCACGCCGACCACCTGGACCGGCGAATGGGCGGTCGAATGCGAGGAGGGCGAGCTGGTGTGGCAGGCCCGTGGCGCGGCCGGCGCTCCGGCCGACAGGCTGATGCTGCGCAGGCCCGACGGCTCGGTCCAGGACCTGCCGCTGCAGCCGCAGCCGCTGATGGACCGCGCCGGCACGCTCAACGCCTTCGCCGAGGCGATCCGCGGCAAGCCGCCGCGCTACTTCACCTCGGGCGAGGACAATATCCATTCCCTCGCCACCAGCTTCGCCTGCATGCGGTCGGGCGCCCAGGACGGCACATGGGTGTCGCTGTCCGAAATTCTACCCTGACCGCCCGCCCCGGAGAGACGCGCCATGACCCTTCCCCGCCTCCTGGTCTGGAACGAGTACCGGCACGAGCTGCAGAACCCCGAGGTCTCCGCCCTCTATCCCGACGGCATCCACGAGGCCATCGCCGACCCGCTGCGCCAGCGCGGCTTCCCGGTGGCGACCGCGACCCTGGACCAGCCCGAGCACGGCCTGACCGATGAGGCGCTGAATGGCGCCGAGGTGCTGCTGTGGTGGGGCCACAAGGCGCATGAGGAGGTGTCGGACGCCGTGGTCGAGCGCGTGCGCCGCCACGTCATGGGCGGCCTCGGCCTGATCGTGCTGCATTCCGGCCACTACTCGAAGATCTTCCGCCGGCTGATGGGCACCAGCTGCAGCGTCAACTGGCGGGTCCACGGCAAAGAGGGCGAGACCGAGCGGATCTGGGTCACCGCCCCCGCCCATCCGATCGCGGCCGGGCTCGACCGCTACATCGAGATCCCGCAGGAGGAGATGTATGGCGAGTTCTTCGATGTGCCGGAACCGGACGAGCTGGTCTTCGTCAGCTGGTTCAAGGGCGGCGAGGTGTTCCGCAGCGGCCTGACCTACCGCCGCGGCTACGGCCGGGTCTTCTATTTCCGGCCGGGGCACGAGACCTTCCCGAGCTACCACCAGGCCGAGGTGCAGAAGGTCATCGCCAACGCTGTTACCTGGGCCGCCCAGCCGGGGGTGCGCCGCCCGCCGCCGGACAACACGAGGCGGGACCCGATCGAGGCGATCGGCTGAACGCTCAAAGCAAGCGGGCCGGCCGGGAGCACCGGCCGGCCCGCTCCGTCTCGTCAGGCCGGGCAGGTCAGAACGGGATCTCGTCGTCGAGGTCGTCCGCCATCGGGCCGCGGCCGCCGCCCGACGACCCGCCGCCCGAGGACCGGCCGCCGCCGTAGCCGCCTCCGCCGTAGCCGCCGCCGGCGCCGCCATCGTCCTCGAAGCCGCCGCCCCCGCCGCCTTCGCCGCGGCCGTCGAGCATGGTCAGCTCACCCCGGAACGGGCGCAGCACGACCTCGGTGGTGTAGCGCTCGGCACCGCTCTGGTCGGTGAATTTGCGGGTCTCGAGCTGGCCCTCGACATAGATCTTCGAGCCCTTCTTCAGGAATCTCTCGACCACCCCGACCAGCGCGTCGTTGAACACCACGACGCGGTGCCATTCGGTGCGCTCCTTGCGCTCGCCGGTGTTGCGGTCCTTCCAGGTCTCCGACGTCGCGACCGAGAGATTCGCCACGCGCCCGCCATTCTGGAAGGAGCGGATCTCCGGATCGCGGCCGAGATTGCCGATGAGAATGACCTTGTTGACGCTGCCAGCCATGATCCAGACCTCACAAAAGAGCTATCAGGGGCGGACCCTAGACGGATGGCCCGCCGATTCCAATCCCGTTCGGGGCCGCCTCATTCTTTCCGCCGCGGCCGCGCCGCGGGGCCGCGGCGGCGCAGCGCCTTGAGCCAAGCGCCGACCGCCGCCGCCAGTTCCCCGGTCGGCAGCGCCAGCGCCGGCACCTTGGCGTCGTGGATGTTGCGCAGCACCGACTGGGCGCCGCGGATCTCCAGAGCGTAGAGATTGCCGGTGATCGGCTCTCCCTCCTCCCCCGCCTCGGCCAGGCGCGCGGCCACCCCCGCCGTCCAGTCGGCGTCGTCGCGCAGGTCGGTCTCCAGGAAATCGGCCAGCATCGGCGCTGCGGTGCCGGGCACGACGCGGGGCCGGCCCCGGGCGTCGCGGGTGATCTCGATCTTGTTCTGCTTCTCCTTCATCCGGGAGCCCCGCTCAGTTCGGGAATGCGGTGTTGACCGCAGTCTGGCCGCGGCGCTGGATCGTGCCGAGCCGGATCTCGAAGGGCCGGCCGCGATCGTCGCGGCAATAGCCGTCCTGCGGGCCACCTTCCACCGGCGCCGAGGGGCCGAGCACGCCCCAGGCCGGATGCGCCCCGGTCTGATTCCGGTAGGCGTAGAGGATCGAGCGCAGGACCGCCTCCGCCGAGCAGTCGTCAGGATAGAAGGTCGACCGCTTGCGCCGGCCGTTGTTGAAGATCACGGTCGCGTCGTAGATCTCGCCGCCGCGATGGGCGATCTCCTCGACCCGGTCGACTGCGCCCGTCGGCAGGCCGGCGGCGCGGGAATGGAAGCCCTTCGGGTCGCCGTTGCGCCCGATCTCGCCGCAGAAGATGTGGCTGAGATTGACCTGGGGATCGCTGCGGCTCCACAGCCGCTTGTCAGCGTCGCCGCAGTCGAGCGCGGCGGCCATCGAGTCGCCGGCTGCCGACAGCCACAAGAGGACCAAGATCAGACCGATCCGACAGATCATGGAATCTCCGGCGCGGCGGCAATGATCGCCCCGCACCCTGCCGCGCCGCTGCGAAGCTCCCGAGGCCCGGACATGCATATCCAGGTGCTCAGGGCGGGCATCCTATCCCGCTTTGTTCTTGACCGCAACGTTCCCGATATGTTCGATATCCACGTCGGACTCGCTTCTGCGGGCGCGCGGCCGCCGCACCCACAGGCGTACCGATGGCCGGAGTCGCTTTCGGCTCTCGCCCGCCCCATATTGCACATCGGTGTGCCCGGGTCCGGGGACGCCCTTCCCGCATGAGTGAACCTGGCGATGCACAAGTCCATCACCGTCCGTGGCGCGCGTGAGCACAATCTCAAGAACATCGACGTCGATCTGCCGCGCGACCAGCTGATCGTGATCACCGGCCTCAGCGGCTCGGGCAAATCGTCGCTCGCCTTCGACACCATCTACGCCGAGGGCCAGCGCCGCTATGTCGAGAGCCTGTCGGCCTATGCCCGCCAGTTCCTCGAGCTGATGCAGAAGCCGGACGTCGATTCGATCGAGGGCCTGTCGCCGGCGATCTCGATCGAGCAGAAGACGACCAGCCGCAACCCGCGGTCGACCGTCGGCACGGTGACCGAGATCTACGACTACATGCGGCTGCTCTTCGCCCGCATCGGCGTGCCCTATTCGCCCGCCACCGGCCTGCCGATCGAGAGCCAGACGGTCAGCCAGATGGTCGACCGGGTGATGGCGATGGGCGACGGCACCCGCCTGTACCTGCTGGCGCCGATCGTGCGGGGCCGCAAGGGCGAGTACCGCAAGGAGCTGCAGGAGCTGCGCGCCCGCGGCTTCCAGCGCGTCAAGGTCGACGGCACGCTTTACGAGATCGAGGATGTGCCGGCGCTGAACAAGAAGCTGAAGCACGACATCGAGGTGGTGGTCGACCGGCTGGTGGTGCGCGACGACCTGGGCAACCGCTTGGCCGATTCGATCGAGACCGCGCTCGGCCTCGCCGACGGCCTGGCCATCGCCGAGAATGCGGACAGCGGCGAGCGCACCCTGTTCTCCGCGAAATTCGCCTGCCCGGTCTCCGGCTTCACCATCCCGGAGATCGAACCGCGGCTGTTCTCCTTCAACAGCCCGCACGGTGCCTGCCCGGCCTGCGACGGCCTGGGCGCCAAGCTGGTGTTCGACCCGGAACTGATTGTGCCCGACGAAGGCCGATCCCTAGCCAAGGGCGCGGTGGCGCCCTGGGAAGGGTCGTCCTCGAAATACTACCACCAGACCCTGGATGCGATCGCCGCGCATTACGGCGCCAGCACCACGCCCCCCTGGCGCGACCTGCCACAGAAGGTCCGTGACGTGATCATGTTCGGCTCCGGCACCGAGCCGATCGTGTTCCGCTATGATGATGGGCTGCGCACCTACAAGACCGAGAAGCCGTTCGAAGGGCTTGTCCCGAATATGGAGCGGCGCTACCGCGAGACCGACAGCGCCTGGACCCGGGAGGAGCTGGCCAAGTACCAGGGCACGCGCCCCTGCGAGACCTGCAACGGCGCCCGGCTGAAGCCCGAGGCCCTGGCGGTGAAGATCGACGGGCTGCATATCAGCCAGGTGGCGGAGAAGTCGATCGCCGAGGCTGCCCAGTGGTTCAGGGCTCTGAACGACAAGCTCTCGGTCAAGGACCAGGAGATCGCCTACCGCATCCTGAAGGAGATCAACGAGCGGCTGACCTTCCTCAGCGCCGTCGGCCTGACCTATCTAACGCTGTCGCGCGGCTCCGGCTCCCTCTCCGGCGGCGAGAGCCAGCGCATCCGCCTGGCCTCGCAGATCGGCTCCGGCCTGACCGGGGTGCTCTACGTGCTGGACGAGCCGTCGATCGGCCTGCACCAGCGCGACAATGACCGGCTGCTCGGCACGCTGAAGCGGCTGCGCGACCTGGGCAACACCGTGCTGGTGGTCGAGCATGACGAGGACGCGATCCGCAACGCCGACTATCTTGTCGATATGGGTCCTGGCGCCGGGGTGCATGGCGGCGAGGTGGTGGCGCATGGCACGCCCGAGGAGGTGATGCGCAGCGCCCATAGCATCACCGCCCAGTACCTGACCGGCGCCAAGCGGATCGAGGTGCCGACGAGCCGCCGCCCCGGCCACAAGGGCCAGGTGCTGAAGGTGATCGGCGCCCGCGGCAACAACCTCAAGAATGTCACCATGGAGGTGCCGCTGGGCACCTTCACCTGCGTCACCGGCGTATCCGGCGGCGGCAAGTCGACGCTGGTGGTCGAGACCCTGTACAAGGCGCTGGCCCGGCAGCTGATGGGGGCGCACGAGCACCCGGCGCCGCATGATGCGATCGAAGGTGTCCAGTTCCTGGACAAGATCATCGACATCGACCAGTCGCCGATCGGCCGCACGCCGCGCTCGAACCCGGCCACCTATACCGGCGCCTTCACCCCGATCCGCGACTGGTTCGCCGGGCTGCCGGAGGCGAAGGCCCGCGGCTACGGCCCCGGCCGCTTCTCCTTCAACGTCAAGGGCGGCCGGTGCGAGGCCTGCCAGGGCGACGGCGTCATCAAGATCGAGATGCACTTCCTGCCGGACGTCTATGTCCAGTGCGACGTTTGCAAGGGCCATCGCTACAACCGCGAGACGCTGGAGGTGCTGTACCGCGAGAAGTCGATCGCCGAGGTGCTGGAGATGACGGTCGAGGAAGGGGCGGAGTTCTTCCGTGCCGTGCCGTCGATCCGCGACAAGATGGAGACGCTGCGCCGGGTCGGCCTGGACTACGTCAAGATCGGCCAGGCCGCGACCACGCTGTCGGGCGGCGAAGCGCAGCGGGTGAAGCTGGCCAAGGAGCTGTCACGCCGGGCCACCGGCAAGACCGTCTACATCCTCGACGAGCCGACCACCGGCCTGCATTTCGACGATGTGCGCAAGCTGCTGGAGGTGCTGCACGAGCTGGTCGACCAGGGCAACACGGTGATCGTGATCGAGCACAATCTCGAGGTGATCAAGACCGCCGACTGGATCGTCGACCTCGGCCCCGAGGGCGGCGACGGCGGCGGCGAGATCATCGCCGCGGGCACGCCGGAGGACGTGGTGCGCGCCAAGCGCAGCTACACCGGCCAGTACCTGGCCCCCTATCTGGAGCAGGCGCCGCAGAAGCAGCGGGCGTGAGGCTGGATTCGCGACCGTCCGGGCCGGCGGCTTTCCGGATCCGGTCCAAACGGGTACGATGAGCCCGATCGATCGCTCATGCCATCGCGTCGCAGCTCGGATCCCGATCCGGAGTTCCGGCGCAGGAACGGGAGGCCGATATGAAGCTCATCGCATTTGCTGCCGCAGCGCTGCTGATCGCGTCACCTGCCCTCGCCTGCCCCTACAGCGCTCAGGCCGAGGCGAAAGGCGGACAGAGCCAGATCCAGTCCAGCCAGACGCCGATCCCGCAGCCCCAGGCGCCGACGACCGACAAGAAGGGCTAGGCGCGGAGCCGACCGCCGCCTCGTCAGTCGGCGGTCAAAGGATAGCCGGACACCATCCGGTGCACTGGGTGGTTTGCTTGTGCCGTCCCGCGGTCATTCGCGGGCGAAAGCTGTGCCGCGCGTCGGCCATCGCCAGCGCCGTACAAGACTGCTCTGCCTTCCACATAGCCGCGGCTCCCTTGGCGCGCTCGGAGCCTCAAATGGCCGCCGCATGCGCAGCTGCAGGTTTTTTGTCCTCGATTTCGGACTAAAGCTTACAAGCTTGGATTTTATAGATCTGGACTCAACGATAACAGTCATCTGGACCTACCGACCCGGATCCACAGGTGCCATGCTGGCTTCGGTTGGGATGGCATGGGCGATTGGCCCGAAGGCTTTGCCGCCGAGCCCTTTTGAACCCAGCGTCACCCGGGTCCCACCCTGGCACGAATGCGGTTGCCGGCCGGCCGATTTCGCCGGTTCCGGGCGGGATCCCTCACCCGAGGAGGCAGGTTATGTGCACCGATTTTCTGCTGGTGGCGAGCGATGCCAGCGTCGTCAACGGGCGCAGCGTGGAGTTCGGAACGGATCTCCAATCCGAGCTCCTGGTCGGCGGCAAGGGCACGCCGAAGCAAAGCCCGGCGCCGCTGGGTGGCAAGGGCCTGAGCTGGACCGCCCGGTACGGCTATGTCGGCACCAGCGCCTATAACAGGGACATCATATCGGACGGCATGAACGAAGCGGGGCTGAGCATCGGCGCCCTGTGGCTGCCCACCACGCGCTACAAGCACGACGTGTCCCAAGACAAGGCCCTGGTCGTCGAGCTCTTCGCCAGCTGGGTGCTCGGCACCTGCGCCACGGTCGACGAGGTCAAGCACAAGCTGAACAACCACGACGTCGAGGTCTGGGGGGACCTGGTGCTGGATGAGAAGTCGCCGCTGCATTTCCCGATCCATGACGAGGCTGGCCGGAGCATCGTCGTCGAGTTCACCAACCGCGAGACCCAGGTCTACGACAATCCGGTCGGCGTGGTGACCAACGACCCGCCCTTCCCCTGGCAGATCACCAACATCCAGAACTATGTCGGTCTGTCCAACGTCGACGCCGAGCCCATCGAGATCGGCCTAAAGCGCTTCGCGCAGCCGGGGCATGGCAGCGGCATGCGCGGCGTGCCTGGGGACTCGACCCCGCCGTCCCGCTTCATCCGCACCGTCTTCAACAAATACTTCGCGGAGCACGCCCAGCGGCCGAAAAACAGCGAAGAGGCCTGCAACCTGGCGCTGCATCTGCTCAACACCGTCGACATCCCGAAGGGCACCAGCGCCTCGCGGACGCAGGACGGCGAGACGCCGGAATACGACTATCCCCAGGTGGTCGTGGTCAAGGCGTTGACGGATAAGGTCTTCAGCTTCCGCACCTATGACAACCCGACGATCATGCGGGTCGACCTGAAGGAGCTGGACCTGTCGAAGCCCTTCGAGACCCGTTATCCGCTGCCGACGCAGCCGACTTCGATCGACATCACCCCGATGCTCAACCGGGCGACGGAGTGATAGGCCGCTCCCGGGCCGCTCCGCGCCGTCAGGCCAGGAACGGCCCGGGCAGCGCCAGGGCCTCGGCCAGCCCGTCGCGGAAGGTCGCGATCGGCTGGGCGAGGCGGAAGCTCAACCGGCCGCCGGCCCGTCACCCGGTGTCCGGTGCGGGCTTCGGGTCATCGACATAGAGGCCGAGGCCGAGGGAGCGGCAGAGGCGGTCGGCGGTGGTGGCGGTGGTCTCGGTGTCGAGCCATTCGATCACGTCCGGCTCCTGCAGCCGGACCGCCAGCCCGGCCCTGAGCCCCGGCACCCGGAT
>NZ_JAHVDK010000034.1:0-92756 GCF_051487185.1 Inquilinus limosus | reverse complement strand
GTCCGATATCGCGATCGCCGATCTGGCCGTCCTGATTGCCGCGGTCGTCGGATACCGGGGGAGCTTCAGCTTCGACACCAGCCGACCCGACGGCACACCTCGGAAGCTCCTCGACGTCAGCAAGATGGCGTCGCTCGGCTGGGCTCCAAGAATTGGCCTGCCCGAGGGCGTCTGGACGACATACCAGCACTGGCTCGCGTCGGGAGGCGGCTCGCAGCCGGTCGCGCCCAGCATCATGCGCGATGTAGCCTGACCGCATACTAGTTCCGGCATCATCGAGGAGTTGCCGCCCGCCGGACGTCGTGGTGCGCAAGCTGATCGACCGGGGTGGCGGGCGGGGCAAGGGCATGGGACGGGCGGCGGGGATGGACGCGCACCTTCGGGACAAGCTGCGGAAGATCGAGGCGCTGTATGCGGGCGCCGGAACGGCGGGGGAACGCCTGGCCGCGGAGGCGGCGCTGCAGCGGCTGCGGGCCCGGCTGAAGGCCCAGGAGGAACGGGATCCTCCGGTCGAGATGCAGTTCTCGCTGCCGGACCAATGGTCACGGCAACTGTTCCTGGCGTTGTGCCGGCGCTACGGGCTGAGGCCGTTCCGTTATCGGCGGCAGCGTCTGACGACGGTGATGGTGCGGGTGCCGCAGGGCTTCGTCGACCAGATCCTGTGGCCGGAGTTCCGGGAGCTCAACCATGCCCTGCAGCGCTATCTCCAGGAGGTGACGCAGCGGGTGATCCGGGCCGAGGTCCACGCCGATACGAGCGAAGCGGCGGAGGTCGCCGAGGCGCTGCCGTCGAGCTGACCGGCGATCTGCATCATGCCGCCCGCGCCGCTTTCCGTCGGGCTGCAGCGGTTGATGAGGCTGACAACCAGACCAACCACGCCATCGACACCCTGCGCTATGCCCCCGAAGGCCAGCGGCGCGAGCAATACGGCACAATGACCACACGCTACGCTGGGTTCGGTGAAGAGCGCCCCCGGGGACGGCGCGGCATCCGGATCAGGAAGGAGCCCGGTCAGGGTCCGGCCAGCGGCGCGTGTGGCGCGGAGACGAGACGGAGGAACAAGCGGTCCTCGCGCCGGATGAAACGCTCTCGCCGAGCGAAGTCGTAATTCTCGCGGCCGAGCGGGTCGTCGCGCAGCCGCGCCCGATACGCTTCGTAGGCGGCGAGATCGCCGATGGTGTAGAGGCCGTAGGCGGTGGTCGCCGAGCCCTCATGCGGCGCGTAATAGCCGATCAGGTCGGCGCCGCAGCGCGGGATGGCCTGGCCCCAGTTGCGGGCGTAGTGCTCGAACGCGTCAACGCGATAAGGGTCGATCTCGTACCGGATGAAACAGGTCAGCATCGCCGGGCTCCTGCCGTCGGTTGCGATCCTGATCAGCCTAGGCGATGCGGCGGCGGCGCGGCTGGGCCGACGCTTCGAGGACGGTCGAAACATCGGCCGCGGTCACGCCAGCATCGGCCACAGCGTCGCCGCCAGCAGCACGCCCATGGCGATGTTGAACCATTTCAGCCGGGCCGGATCGGCCAGGCATCCCTTCAGCGCCGTGCCGAAGCCGGCCCAGGCCAGGATGCTGGGCAGGTTGACCAGGGCGAAGGCGGCGGCGACCAGCAGCACCGAGAGGAACGGCGCCTGCGGGCTGGCATAGACCGCCATGGTCGTCACCGCCACCGCGCAGGCCTTCGGGTTGACCCATTGGAAGGCGGCCGATTCCCAGACGGTCAGCGGCCGCTCACCGGCCGCGCCGCCGCCCTGGCCGATCGAGCGCGACCGGCCGATCCGCCAGGCGAGATAGAGCAGATAGGCGGCGCCCGCCACCTGCAGGCCGATGTGCAGCGCCGGCCAGGCGGTCAGCGCCGTGCCGAGACCGAGGCCGACCGCGAGCAGCAGCGCGGTGAAGCCGAGGGTGATGCCGAGCACCTGCGGCAGCGTGCGCCGCAGGCCGAAATTGGCGCCGGAGGCCAGCAGCATCAGGTTGCTGGGCCCCGGCGTGATCGAGGTCACGAAGGCGTAGAGGCACAGTGCTAGCAGCGCATCGAGGGGCATGAGTCCGCTCCCGTCATCCGTCATCGGGAGACCGACGATGGCGTGGGAGCGGGCGACCGTGGGGTCCGGAATCCGGACCGTCAGCCGAGGACGGCGCCGCGTTCCTGCAGCAGGGCGCGGAGCACGGAGCGGTGGCAGCGGCCCTCATCCGCGCAGTAGCAGCCGAGCGAGAAATCGGCGCCATGCGACAGGGCGGCCAGCAGGTCGAGGGTGCGGCGCGGGGCCGGCCGGTCCATCTCGGCCCGGAAGGCGCGGGCGAAAGCCTCCCACTCCGCCTCCGTCCGCACCGCCTTGCCCTGGGCCAGCAATTCGGGGCTGGGCGCGAGCTCCGGATACCAGACGTCGAGCCAGTCGTCGGCGGCATAGCGCGCCTTCGGCACGCCGCGCGGCAGGCGCCGGACCGTGCCGATCCGCGTGCCCTCCCGCGGCAGGCGCGGCGTGCCGAGGCGGACGATCCGGAGGGTCATGCTTCGAGTTCCGCCGAGACGGGCACCGCGGGCTTGATGTCGGCCAACTGGTACCGAAGGAACCAGCCGGGGAAGGCGCGGGCCAGCGCCCGCGGCCCCTCGACCGCGAGGCCCAGACGCTGCGCCCCGGCGAAGCCGCGATCGCCGCGCCACCATGCCACCAGGGCGGGCAGCGGCCCCTGGACGCGGAGCGGCTCGGGGAAGCCCGGATTGTGCGTGCACAGCGAGGCCTCCGCCGGCGTCAGCAGCAGGAAGCGGGGCCGATGGCCGCGAATTTCGAAGCGTACCACCAGCGGGTCGCGCGGCAGCGCGTCGAAATCGACGCGGCGCTGCAGGTCGACCAGCACGGGCTCGAGGTCGAGATCCTCCGCCTCGGCCCGCCGCGGCAGCCAGCGCTGGCCCCAGGTGCCGAGCGCGCCGACCAGCCCGGCCAGCTCCCGCCCCGCCTCGGTGAGGACGTATTCGGGGCCGTGCCTGCCCTCAACGCGCTGGACCGCGCCGAGGACAGCCAGTTCCTGCAGCCGCTCGGATAGCATGGTGCGGGAGATCCGCGGGATGCCGCGGCGGATATCGTTGAAGCGCCGGCTGCCGCACAGCAGCTCGCGCACCACCAGCAGCGTCCAGCGCCCGCCCAGCACCTCATGGGCGCGCGCCACCGCACAGAACTGACCGTATCCCGCCATGGCGGACACGGTAGCATGGCGTGCCGGCCCGTGCGGTCCGGAATCCGGACCGCACGACAGCCGCCAGACCCGGCCCCATCTGATCCCGGCCGACGACCTCGGGGATTCGCCTTGGACCACGCCACCGAACTGGACCGCCTGGATCGCCTCGCCATCCTGCTGGATTCGCGCTGGCGTCTGCCCCTGTTGGGCTGGCGCTTCGGCCTCGATTCCGTGATCGGGCTGGTGCCAGGCCTGGGCGACGTCGCCGGCGGGCTGGTCTCCGCCTATCTCATCCTGCAGGCCCGGCGGCTCGGTGCGCCGAACCGCGTGCTGGCGCTGATGGCCGGCAATGTCGCGCTCGACATGGCCCTCGGCAGCGTGCCGGTGCTGGGCGACCTCTTGGATCTCGGGCTCAAGGCCAACCGCCGGAACGCGCGGCTGCTGCGGCGGCACTTCGCGCGGCAGGCCGTGACGGCGTGACGCCTCAGCCGATCTCCGGCGGCCAGAAACGGGCGGCGTCGGGGCGGCGCCCCTCCTCCACCAGCCAGGCGCGCAGCCGGGCGATCTTCGGCCGGTCGGCGGTGCCTTCGGGGCAGACCAGGTAATAGCCGTAATCGGCCGGGATGCGCAGGTCGAAGGGCCGCACCAGCCGGCCGGTCGCCAGGTCCTCGGCGCACAGCGCCCAGCGGCCGATGCCGACACCGAGCCCGGCCAGCGCCGCCTGCACCACGAGGCCGACATCGTCGAACGCCATCACCCGGCCGCGGCGGCGCCCCGCCGCCAGCTCCGACACCCCGGCCGCGGCCAGCCACTTGTCCCAATACCCGTAGCGCACGTCGTTCAGCAACGTGTGGTGCGCCAGGTCGGCCGGCACCTTGAGCGGCGGCCCGGTCTCCAGCAGCGCCGGGCTGCAGATCGGGAACATCTCCTCGTCGAACAGCCGGTCGGCGCGCAGCCCCTCCCAGCCGCCGGTGCCGTGCCGGACCGCGGCGTCGACATCCTCGCGCGCGAAATCGGCCGGATGCTGGCTGGCGCTGAGCCGGAGGTCGATCTCCGGATGCCGGTCGCGCAGCCGGCCGAGGCGAGGGATCAGCCATTTGCTGGCGAAATAGGGCGAGACGCTGAGGGTCAGCGGCCCGCCCGCCGATTCCTGCTGCAGCACCCGCTCGATCCCGGTCGACAGCCGGTCGAAGGCGTCGCGCAGCACCGGCAGCAGCCGCTGCCCGGTGTCGGTCAGCACCAGGCCGGACGGGCCGGCGCGGCGGAACAGCGCCACCCCAAGACGGGCCTCAAGCCCGCGGATCTGGTGGCTGACCGCGCTCTGGGTCACGTGCAGCTCGGCCGCGGCGCGGGTGAAGCTCATGTGCCGGGCCGCGACCTCGAAGGCGCGCAGCCCGTTCAGCGGCGGCAGGGCGCGACGGGCCATGCGGCTCGGCTCCGGCAAGAGATTTTCTCATCCAGCCTAGAGAAGCCGTCGTTTGCAGGCAAGCCGCCCGAAACCTAACGATTGGGACCAGGCGGCGCGTCCGGCGCCGGTGAAGAGGGGACTTCCGGCATGAGAGAATTCGGTGCGCCCGCCATCCCGTCGGGAACCGTCCGGGCACCGGCCCTGTGGGGGCCGCGCCTGGCGCTGCTGCGGCTGGCCCGCAGGATCGGGGCGATGCGCGAGCGGGCGCGCCAGCGCCGGGTGCTGGAGGCGCTGGACGACCATCAGCTGAGGGATCTCGGCCTCAGCCGGGCCGAGGCGCTGCGCGAGGCCTGGCGCCCGTTCTGGCGCTAGAGAGCGCCGGTCTCCTTGCCATACTGACTATTCAGACCAATATTATAGTCTGATTGGTCAGGAGCAGGACATGGCAGAGTGGCAGATCCAGGAGGCGAAGGCGCGTTTCAGCGAGGTGGTCGAGAAGGCCCGGACGGAAGGGCCGCAAACGATCACGCGCCATGGCCGCGAACGCGCGGTGCTGCTGTCGATCGAGGATTATCGCGCCCTGCTCTCGCAGCAGGCGGATATCCGGGCACTGCTGCTCGGCGGCCCGAAGGTGGACGACTTTACTATCGAACGCGACGGCGACACCGGCCGCGAGATCGCGCTGTGACCGCCGGTTACCTCCTCGACACCAACATCCTGTCTGAGACGCGGCGGACGCGGGCGGAGCCCCGGGTGCTGTCCTTCCTGTCCGCCGCCGATCCGGCCCGGCTGTTCGTCAGCGTTCTGTCAATCGGCGAGCTGCGCAAGGGCATCGAGATCCGGCGCCGATCCGACGCCGACATGGCGGCCAGGCTCGGCGCCTGGGCGGATGCTCTGGAAGCGAGCTTTGTCGATCGAGTCCTCGCCGTCGATGCAACGACGGCGAAGCTGTGGGGCACCTTGTCAGCGGACCGTCCGCGGCCGGTCATCGACACGCTGCTCGCGGCCACGGCGATCGCACATGACCTCACCTTGGTCACGCGGAACACCGGGGATGTGGCCGGGACCGGCGTGACAATGCTCAATCCCTGGGGATGAGCCTCATCACCGTCAGGGAATGAGCCAGCTCGCCTGCAGCGCGCCGCCGGTCCAGTCGAATGCGGCGCGGCGGTCGGCCCCGGGGACGAGGCGGACCCAGTCGATGCGGTCGACCGTCAGCACGATCACCGCGAAATTCTCCCGCCCCTCCTCCGTCCAGCCCGTCGAGGGCGGCGGCAGGGCCGGGTCGGCGATCGGGGTGCCAGGCGGGCCAGGCATGCGGTAGGCGGCGCGGACCGGGCCTGGCGTCGCCGCCCAGGCGGCGTCGAGCGCCGCGCCTGGCGGCAGCATCTCCGCCCGGCCTTCGGCACGGACCTGCACCTCCTCACCAGGGTCGTAAAGCAGCAGCGCCGCCGCCGGGTTGGCGCGGATCTCGGCCACCTTCACCGAACGGAGATCGGTGTGGATCTCGAGCCGGCGTGCGGCCGGATCGACCGCGCGCAGAATCACCGTGCGCAGCGCCGGCGCGCCCCGGCCGTCGATGGTCGCGAAACCGACCCGGCCGAGGGTGCGGCGGCGCGCGCCCGCGGCGCGGTCGAGCCGGTCCCAGGCATCGGCCAGTGCCGCGGCGAGGTCGTCGCCCGCCGGCATCAGCGATAGGTCACCGTCAGCTCGCCGACGCCGTCGACATGGCCCTCCAGCCGATCGCCCGGCCTGACCGGACCGACGCCGTCCGGCGTGCCGGTCATGATCAGGTCGCCGGGCCTGACCGCCACCAGCCGCGACAGATGCGCGATGATCTCCGGCACCGGCCAGATCTGGTCGGCCAGATCGCCGGACTGGCGGGTCTCGCCATTGATCTTGAGCCAGATCGCGCCTCGGGCCGGATGGCCGATCTCCGCCGCCGGGCGCAGCGGCGACAGCGGCGCCGACTGGTCGAAGGACTTGGCCATCGTCCAAGGCCGGGCCGCCTTCTTGGCTTCGGCCTGGAGGTCGCGGCGGGTCATGTCGAGCCCGACGCCGTAGCCCCAGACGTGGCCGAGCGCGCGCTCCGCCGCGATATCGGTGCCGCCGGTGCCGATCGCGACCACCAGCTCGATCTCGTGATGCAGGTCCTTGGTCGCCGACGGATAGGGGACCTCGCTGCCGCTCGGCACCGCCGCATCGGCCCATTTGGCGAAGAAGAAGGGGGGCTCGCGGTCCGGGTCGCCCCCCATCTCGCGGGCATGGGCGGCATAGTTGCGGCCGACGCAGAAGATGCGGCCGACGGGGAAGCGGGCGTCGCTGCCGAGCACTGGGACGAGGGTCTGCGGCGGCGGCGTGATCACGGTCGACATGAGACAGATGTCCTTCGCGGGCGATGGTCCGCGGCGAGGCTGCGCGGCGCAGCCGAGGTTGTCAAATCTCGATCCGATCCGCAGCATCATGCCGCCCATGACCAGCAGGCCTGCCTGTGACCTCGATCCTCGCCTTCATCCTCGCCGCGGTCGCCGAGATCGCCGGCTGCTTCGCCTTCTGGGCCTGGCTGCGGCTGGACCGCAGCGCCTGGTGGACGCTGCCAGGCATCGCCAGCCTGATTCTCTTCGCCCTCCTTCTCACCCGGGTCGACGCCGCCTTCGCCGGCCGGGCCTATGCCGCCTATGGCGGCATCTACATCGTCGCCTCGCTGTTCTGGCTCTGGGTCGTGGAAGGCAGCCGGCCGGACCGCTTCGACCTGCTCGGCGCCCTGCTTTGCCTGGCCGGGGCGGCTGTCATCCTGGCCGGACGCCGGCTCGCCGCCTGATCGCCGCGCTTCCGCCATGATCGCGCCGGCATGCTGCGTCGATATGATGCCGCCGGGGGGTTCATGCCATCGCTCTACGACATCAAGCCGCGGTTCCAGGCGCTGCTGCGCCCGGCTGCCGCCCGGCTCGCCGAGGCGGGCGTCGGCGCCAATGCCTTGACCCTGGCCGCGGCAGGCCTGTCCGTCCTGCTGGGCCTCGTCACCGCCATCACCGGCTGGTCCTGGATGCTGCTGCTCTATCCGCCCTTCCTCTTGCTTCGGATGGCGCTGAACGCCGTCGACGGAATGCTGGCGCGCGAGTTCTTCCGGCCGACGCCGCTCGGCGCGCTGCTGAACGAGGTCGGTGACATGGTCTCGGATGCGGCGCTCTACCTGCCGCTGGCACTCCTGCTGCCGGCACCGCCCTGGCTGGTGGTGATCACCATACTGCTGGCGATGATCGGCGAGGCCGCGGGGATCGCGGCGCGGACCATCGGCGCCAGCCGGCGCTATGACGGGCCGTTCGGCAAATCCGACCGGGCGCTGGCTTTCTCCATCCTCGCCGTCGCCGCCTTCTTCCAGGTGCTGGCGCCGCCGCTGTGGATGCCACTGGTGCTGGCGGCGCTGCTGTTGCTGTCGATCCTCACCATCATGAACCGCGTCCGCGCGGCGCTGGCGGAGATCGGCGTATGAGCCCCCTGCCGCTGTCCATCGATCCGACCGTCGCCTGGGCGCTGGCCGCCCTGATTGCCGTGCTGCTGGTGGCCGAGGCCGCCGTCCTGGTCCTGCGCCGCAGCCAGCCGGAGCGCGACTGGACCGAGCTGAAGCTGCGCATCCGCTCCTGGTGGGTGATCGTGATCGCCGGCGGCGTCGCCCTGGTGCTGAACCCCGTGGCGGTGCTGGTGGTGCTGGCTGTGGTCAGCTATCTGGCGCTGAAGGAGTACCTGTCGGTGGTGCCGACGCGGCGGGCCGACCGGGCGGTGCTGCTGATCGCCTATCTGGCCATCCCGACGCAGTGGTGGTGGATCGGGCAGGAGCAGTACGGCTTCTTCATCATCTGGGTGCCGGTCTACCTGTTCATGGTGGTGCCGGCGATGATGGTGCTGCGCGGCGAGGTCACCGGTTTCCTGCGCGCGCTGGGCACCCTGCATTGGGGCCTGATGCTGTGCGTCTTCGCCATCGGCCACGTCGCCTATCTGTTCGTGCTGCCGGAGGAGGGTGCGGCCGGGCCGGGCGGCGCCGGCCTGTTGCTTCTCCTCCTGATCCTGACCCAGGGCAACGACGTGGCGCAGTATGTCTGGGGCCGGATCTTCGGCCGGCACAAGATCGCGCCCTCGGTCAGCCCGAACAAGACGGTGCAGGGCTTCGTCGGCGGCCTCGTCACCACCATGATCGTCGCCGGGCTGATCGGGCCGCTGCTGTCGCCGCTGTCGCTGCCCATGGCGCTGGCGGCCGGGGCGCTGATGGCGGTCAGCGGCTTCTTCGGCGACCTGACGGTCTCCGCCGTCAAGCGCGACATCGGCATCAAGGACACCGGCACGCTGATCCCCGGACATGGCGGCGTGCTGGACCGGATCGACAGCCTGATCTTCGCCGCGCCGCTGTTCTTCCACTTCATGCGGTACTTCTATTACTGAGGCCGGCGGCGATGAGCAGTGACCGTCCCCTGACCCAAAATCGTCATCGCGAGGCGCGCAGCGCCGTGGCGATCCATGGGCCCGTGCCGCTGGATGGCCACGCCCCTTCGGGGCTCGCCATGACGGCGTTGGGTCTGCTGCCGCGTCGTCGCGGGTAGAGCCGGGACCATGTGGCGCCTGTTGTTCCACTGGCTGGTGACCAAGCCGCTGATGCTGCTGTTCGTGGGGCTGCATGTCCGCAACCCGGAGCGGCTGCCGATGGCCGGGCCGGCGATCATCGTCGCCAACCACAACAGCCATGCCGACACGGTGGCCCTGACCTCGCTGTTCCCGAGCCGGATCCTGCCCAAGGTGCGGCCGGTGGCGGCGGCCGACTATTTCCTGCGCAGCAAGGCGATGGCCTGGTTCTCGCTGAACTGCATGGGCATCCTGCCCTTCGACCGCCATGCGCGGGAGCGCGGCGAGGACCCGCTGACCGGCTGCGTCGAGGCGCTGGACCAGGGCTGCATCCTGATCCTGTTCCCGGAAGGGTCGCGCGGCGAGCCGGAGAAGCTGCAGCGCTTCAAGAAGGGCATCTGCCACCTGGCGCGGCGGCGGCCGCAGGTGCCGATCGTGCCGGTCTATCTGCACGGGCTGGGCAAGGTGCTGCCGCGCGGCGCCTTCCTGCCGGTGCCGTTCTTCTGCGACGCCTTCATCGGCCCGCCGCTAGCCGACCGGCCGGAGGACACCGACGCCTTCGTCGAGGCGCTGGAAGGGGCTATGGCAAAACTCGTGGAGGGCACGAGGTTCCCGGAATGGGATTGACCCTCCTCGCCTTCCTCTGGGGCGTCGCCGAGGCCAGCCTGTTCTTCGTCGTGCCGGACGTGCCGGTGTCGCTGATCGCCCTGGCCCGCGGCTGGCAGGCCGGGCTGCGCGCGGCCGTCGCCGCCGCGGCCGGGGCAATGCTGGGCGGCGCCGCGCTGGCGGTCTTCGCCAGCCAGGCGCCGGAGACCGCCCTGGCCGTGGTCGAGGCGGTGCCGGCGATCTCGCCCGCCATGATCGCCCGGCTGCAGGGCCTGATGGCCGGCGCCGAGTCCGCCGCCGGCCTGGCCGGGGTGCTGATCCTGGCCAGCCTGAGCGGCATCCCCTACAAGATCGCCGCGGCCAGCGCGCCGGCCTTGGGCATCCCGGTCTGGGAGCTGGCGCTGCTGACGCCGCTGGTGCGGTTGCCGCGCTTCGTCGCACTCGCCGCCGGCGGGGCGATCTTGCACCAGCTGACGCCCGCCCTGCCCGCCTGGCTGCAGCCGGTGCGGGTGCGGCTGTTGCTCGCGACGCTGGGCTGGTCTGCGTTCTATGTGAGCTATTGGACCAAGGTCGGGGGCTGACGTCGCGCCCTTGCCTTCCTATTTTTCGGACAACACATCTGACATAATGGAGACGGCAGCCGCGGCATTCGGCTCAGCCGGATCAGCCCGCCTGGAGAGAGCCATGGACCTGTCGCGCACCGAAGGCCGCGCGAAGAGCGCCGAAGCCGTTTCGAAGAGCCCGTCGGACCTGCAGTCGCTGCTGACGGTCGGCGGCATCTCCGCGGCCGGGCTGGGCGCCGGCCTGCTGGCCCTGTTCGGCCCGCCGGGCAGCGACCTGTCCGTCGCGCTCACCATCGTCACGGTCGTCGCCAGTTTGGGTGCGGTCGGCCTCGGCTTTCTCCTCGCCTCCGCCGCCACCCGGCGCTGAGCCGGTCAGCCCGCCTGCCGCGCCGGTGAGTCCGGCAGGATCCCCCGCTGGAACATCACGCCGAGGCGCAGGCTTTCGGCGATCTTCTCCGCCCGCTCGATGAACCGCGCCGCCGCCCGCGGCGGGCAGACCTCGCGCGCCGTGGCGCGGAACAGGTCCAGCCAATGGGCGAAATGCTCCGGCCGCAGCGCCTCGACCGCGGCATGGGCCTGCATCGGCCGCCCCTGGTAGCGGGCGCTGCGCAGCATCACCGAGGACCAGAAGTCGCACATCTTGGCGAGGTGCGGACCCCAATCGGCGCCGATCACCCCGGCGAAGATCGGGCCCAGCACGACGTCATCGCGCACGCGGCCGTAGAAGGCGTGGACCAGCGCCCTGATCATCGCCTCGTCGATCGGCTCGGTGGGGTCGGCATCCATCATATCCATGCGGACATATCGCCTGGTCCTGCTGCGAAACGCCAGGGACGGATCGCCGCGCCCCTCACCCTGGCCCGCTCACCCCCGCTGCGGCCGTTCGCTGTCGAGGCTGGCCATGCCATGTGCGGGGTAGCGGTCGCCGACGGCGGCGCCCTTGGGCACGGCCTGCTCGATGCGCGCCAGGTCGTCGGGCGTCAGCACGATGTCCAGCGCGCCGAGCGCCTCGGCCAGCTGGTCGCGGCGGCGGGAGCCGACCAGCGGCACGATGTCCCGCCCCTGCGCCGCCACCCAGGCGATGGCGATCTGGGCGACGGTGACGTCCTTCGCCGCAGCGATCGCCCGCAGCGCCTCGACCAGCGCCAGGTTCCGCTCGACATTGCCCTCCTGAAAGCGCGGGCTGTGGGCACGGAAGTCCTTGGCGTCCATGGCGCCCTTCCGCCAATGGCCGCTGATCAGGCCGCGCGACAGCACGCCATAGGCGGTGATGCCGATGCCGAGCTCGCGGCATGTCGCCAGGATGCCGTCCTCGATGCCGCGCGAGATCAGCGAGTATTCGATCTGCAGGTCGACGATCGGGTGCACCGCGGCGGCCCGACGGATCGTCTCCGGCCCCACCTCGGACAGGCCGATGTGGCGGACATAGCCGGCCTGCACCATCTCGGCGATGGCGCCGACCGTGTCCTCGATCGGCACGTTCGGGTCCAGCCGCGCCGGGCGATAGATGTCGATGTGGTCGACGCCGAGCCGCTGCAGCGAATAGGCCAGGAAGTTCTTCACCGCCTCCGGCCGGCCGTCGAAGCCGGTCCAGCCGCCGGCCGGATCGCGCAGGCCGCCGAACTTGACGCTGAGGATGGCGGCGTCGCGATTCGAGCTGGCCCGCAGCGCCTCGCCGATCAGCATCTCGTTGTGGCCCGAGCCGTAGAAGTCGCCGGTGTCGATCAAGGTGATGCCGGCGTCGAGGGCGGCGTGCAGGGTGGCGAGGCTTTCGGCCCGGTCGGACGGGCCGTACACGCCGTGGGACATGCCCATGGCGCCGAGGCCGAGGGCCGAGACCTGCGGGCCGGTGGCGCCGAGCGGGTGGTACTGCATGGCGAGCTCCGATGCGGAGGAAGGGTTTCGACATCCGGAATATGAGGGAGCGCAGTTCGTGCGATAATCCGGCCAGTGGCGAACAAGCCGTACGGATAGCCGAACGATGGCCAGCCCCGACCTGTCCGACCTCGATGCCTTTGTCGCGGTGGCCCGCGCCCGCAGCTTCCGCGGCGCCGCGGCTCTGCGCGGCGTCTCCGCCTCCTCGCTCAGCGATGCGCTGCGGCGGCTGGAAGCGCAGCTGGGCGTTCGCCTCCTGAACCGCACCACCCGCAGCGTGACGCCGACCGAAGCCGGGGAGCGGCTGATGGAGCGTCTGGCCCCGGCGCTGGGCGAGATCGCCGGTGCGCTCGACGCCGTGAACAGCTTCCGCGACAGCCCGACCGGCACGCTGCGGCTGAACGTGCCGGTGATCGTCGCCAAATGCATCCTGCCCCCGATCGCCTGCCGCTTCCTGGCCGCGCATCCCGGCATCCGGCTGGAGGTCACGTCCAACGACACCTTCGTCGATGTGCTGGCCGAGGGCTTCGACGCCGGCATCCGCTACGAGGAGCGGGTCGAGCGCGACATGATCGCGGTGCCGATCGGCCCGCGGGTGCAGCGCTTCGTCCTGGCCGCGGCGCCGTCCTACCTGGCGAAGCACGGCCGACCGCGCCATCCGAAGGACCTGGTCGACCACGCCTGCATCCGCCACCGCTTCGCCAGCGGCGTCACGATCAGCTCCTGGGAGTTCGAGCGCGACGGGGAGATCGTCCGGATCAGCCCCGACGGCCCCTTGATCGCGACGGCCATCGAGCTGGAGGTCGCCGCGGCCGTCGCCGGACTCGGCGTGATCAGTTCCTTCGAGGAGTTCCTGCGGCCAGATCTCGACAGCGGCGCGCTGGTGCCGGTGCTGGAGGAGTGGTGGCAGAGCTTCTCCGGCCCCCTCCTCTACTACCCCAGCCGGACCCACATGCCGGCGCCGCTGCGCGCCTTCGTCGACTTCATCAGGACCGGCCGCGGCGGCTGAGACTGTCAGGCCAAAGTGCGGCGGATCTCCGCATGCGCCGCCGGATACCCCTCCGACACCACCTCGAGCCGGCCGGAGACAAGCGCGTGCAGGCGCGGCAGGGCATGGAACGGCACACCGGGCGCCAGGTGGTGTTCGGTGTGGTAGCTGGCGTTCCAGAACAGGGTGCGCAGCACCAGCCCGGCCAGAGTCGTCCGGGTGTTGGCCCAGCGGTCGTCGCTGCGGACGCAGCCGGAATGCTCGGCCAGCAGCACCCAGCGCAGCAGCGGCTGCGCCAGCACCACCGGCCCGACCCAGAGCCACAGGGCCAGGCTGCTGCCGGCGGCGAGGCTGACGGCCAGCACCGCCGCATAGAGCAGCAGATAGATTCGCGCCTCGGCCGCCACCCGCAGCCGGTCGGCGTCCGGGATCCAGGGCGACCGGTCGCGCCCCGCCGCGGTCCGCACCAGACCTGTGGCCTGGTTCCACCAATAGGGCAGGCCGGTGAGGACCAGGAGATAGCGCCGGCGGGTCAGCGGCGGGGCGCCGATCAGCTCCGGGTCGCGCTCCGGATCCTGGGTGTGGCGGTGATGTGCCAGGTGGAACAGCCGGAAGCCTTCCGGCGGCAGCACCAGCAGGAAGCCGGCGGCCCAGCCGACCAGACGGTTCAGCCAGGGCGAGCGGAACGGCGTGCGATGCGTGGTCTCGTGCAGCGGGCTGAACAGGGAGATCTCGGCGATGCCGAGCAGCGCCATGGCCGGCCAGACCCACAGGCTACCTTGCGCCGCCAGCACCAGCGCCACGCCGACGGCAATCAGCGCGAGATGCCGGGCCAGCGCCCTCAGGCCCTCTGCGTCGGACCGCCGGGACAGCGCCTTCAGCGCCGCCGGCGGCAGTGCCCTGGTCTCGGCCATGTCCCATCCTCGCGCCGTCCGGCAGCCGGGATCAAGTCCGGGCGAACTCCCATAGGCTCATTAAGTGGAGGGGCCGGGGCCACCCCCTCACCCGAAATCGCTGACGCGATTTCGACCTCTCCCCAAGGAGAGGTGAAGGGCGCCGGCTCCATTCCCTCTCCTCGGGGAGAGGGAGGGGCCCGACGCCGAAGGCGGCGGGAGGGTGAGGGGGTAGGGCCGCGCCGCTGAGCAGCCCTGTGTCGGCGCCTATTGGCCGAACTCTGGATGCCGGAAGCAGTCGAGCATATGGTCGTTCACCAGCCCGGCCGACTGCATCAGCGAGTAGCAGACGGTGGAGCCGACGAAGACGAAGCCCCGGCGCTTCATGTCGCGGCTCATCCGGTCGGAGATGGCATTGGTCGCCGGCATCTCAGCCGGGCTGCGCCAGCGGTTGACCAGCGGCCGGCCGTCGACGAAGGACCAGAGATAGCGGCCGAAGCCGCCCTCGGACTCGATCACGGCCAGCGCCGCACGGGCGTTGCTGCGCACCGCGTTCAGCTTGGCCCGGTTGCGGATCAGCCCGGGATCGGCCAGCAGCGCCTCGATCTCCCCATCCGTCATCGCCGCCACCCGGGCGATGTCGAAACCGTGGAAGGCGCGGCGGTAGTTCTCCCGCCGCTCCAGCACCAGGCGCCAGGACAAGCCGGCCTGGGTGCCTTGCAGGCTGAGATTCTCGAACAGGGCGCGGTCGTCGCGCTCGGGCGTGCCCCAATCCTCGTCGTGATAGGCCAGCATCGCCGGCCCGCCATGGGCCCAGGCGCAGCGCGGCGGGATCGGGTCGGTCATGCGCCGGCGCAGACCGGGAAGCTGTCGGGGTAGCCGAACAGGCCGGGGGCGCCGCCGGTGTGCAGGAACACCAGCACGTCGTCGCGGCCGAACCGGCCGGAGCGGATGCCGGCGATCACCCCGGCCATGGCCTTGCCGGTGTAGACCGGGTCGAGCAGCAGGCCTTCCTGCTCGGCGAGCAGACGCACCGCCTCCAACATCCCCGGTGTCGGCAGGCCGTAGCCGTCACCGACCACGCCGTCCTCCAGCACCAGATCCGCGGCCGACAGCGGCGCCGGGATGCCGAGGAGTTCGGCCCCGGCCTGCAGCAGCCCGGCGACCTTCGGCCGCTGCTCCGCCGAACTCCGGCTGATGCAGTAGCCGACCGCCGGCGCCGCGCTGCCGCCGAGGGCAAGGCCGAGCGCCAGCCCGGCCTGGGTGCCGCCGCTGCCGCTGGCCAGCGCGACGTGGGTGAAGCCGACGCCCTGCTGCCGCGCCTGCCCGATCAGCTCGCGCGCCGCGTCGACATAGCCCATCAGCCCGAGCGCGTTGGAGCCGCCGACCGGGACGACATAGGGCTTGCGCCCCTCCGCCCGGCAGCGCTCCGCGGCGCGCGCCATCTCGGCATCGGCGTCGGCGGTGCCGGGCAGCAGCTCGATCCGGGCGCCGAACAGGCCGTCGAGCAGGAGGTTGCCGTTGCTGTGATAGGCCGGGTCGCGGCCGGGCACCGCGTCGGTCAGGACCAGGATGCAACCGAGGCCGAGCCGGGCCGCGGCGGCCGCGGTCTGCCGGGCGTGGTTCGACTGCGGGCCGCCGGCGGTGATAATGGTGTCGACGCCCTGGGCCAGCGCCTCGCCGAGCAGGAACTCAAGCTTGCGCGCCTTGTTGCCGCCCAGCGCCAAGCCGGTGCAGTCGTCGCGCTTGACCCAGAGCTGAGGCCCGCCGAGCGCTTCGGTCAGCCGCGGCAACGGCTCGAGTGGCGTCGGCGCGTGCTGCAGGCGGGTGCGCGGCAACTGGTCGAGCGATGGCATCGGCGATCCGTCCCCGAGACGCGGCCAGGGCGGCCGCCTCGGCTGCATATCACGCCGGGGCGGCCGATGCGAACCCGGCTCAGGCCGCGTGCGCCTCCTCGTGGCCGAGCTGGCGCTGCAGCAGGGTGCGGTAGACGCCGGGGCGGGCGGCCAGGGCGGCCGGGGTGCCCTGGTCGATGACGCGCCCCGCCTCCATCACCACGATCCGGTCGAAGCGCTGCAGCGTCGACAGGCGGTGGGCGATCGCGATCACGGTGCGGCCTTGCATGAGGTCGTCCAGCGCCTCCTGCACCGCCCGCTCGGACTCGCTGTCGAGGGCCGAGGTCGCCTCGTCCAGCAGCAGCACGGGCGCGTTCTTGAGGAAGGCGCGGGCGATGGCGATGCGCTGCCGCTGGCCGCCCGAGAGCTTGACGCCGCGGTCGCCGACCACGGTGTCGAAGCCCTCCGGCAGCGCCTCGATGAACTCGCGGCAATGGGCGGCCTCGGCCGCGGCCAGCACCTCGGCGTCGGTCGCGTCCGGCCGGCCGTAGCGGATGTTCTCGCGCACGCTGCGGTGGAACAGCGAGATGTCCTGCGGCACCACGCCGATGATCTGGCGCAGGCTCTCCTGGGTCAGATCGCGGATGTCGCGCCCGGCGACCAGGATGCGGCCGGCCCCGATGTCGTAGAAGCGCTGCACCAGCGTCAGCACCGTCGACTTGCCGGCGCCGGACAGCCCGACCAGGCCGACCCGCTGCCCGGGCTCGATCCGCAGGTCGAAGCCGTCAAGGATCGGCGCCCGCTTGGGATAGGCGAAGCGGACGCCCTCGAAGGCGATCGGCACGCCGCCCCCGTGCTTCGGCGCCGGCAGCGGCTCGGCATGCGGCGCGTCGGGCAGGTCGTGCGGCACCAGCAGGGTCGAAATCGCTTCCGACAGCCGGGCGATGTGCTGGGTCAGGTCGACCAGCGCCACCGCGAGGTCGCGGGTGCCGTGCAGGATGGCGAAGCCGAGCGAACAGACCAGCACGATGTCGCCGGGCGTGGCCCGCCCCGCCTGCCACAGCAGCAGCGCCCAGCCGAGCAGGCCAGCGGTCAGGACGGCGGTGATCGCCGCATGGATCAGACGCAGCCGTTCCATGTAGCGCAGGCTGCGCTGGCGGGCGGTGAGCTCGACCCCGATGCGGTCGGCGAGCCGCGCCTGTTCCCGGAACGTCGCGCCGAACAGACGCACCAGCCCCATATTGCCGATCACGTCGACCAGTTCGCCGTCGACCTTCGCGGCCTCGGTGGCGTAGGTGCGGTGGATCGGGCCGCCGCGCTTGGCCAGCCGATAGATGAAGATCGAGAGCGCCACTGAGGCCGCGACCAGCACCGCGGCCATGGCCGGGTCGACCGTGGCCAGGACGCAGATCGAGCCGACCAGGGAGAGAGCGGGCGGCAGCACGTTCCAGGAGAACATGCTTTCGGTGGTGAAGATGGCGTTCGAGGTGGCGGAGACGCGGCCCGCGACCATGCCCGGCAACCGGTCCGCGAAGTAGCTCGGCGCGTGGCCGGTCAGGTGCCGGAACAGGTCGCGGCGGACGGCGCCGGTGACCGCGACGAAGGCGCGGCTGGCCACCCAGCCGCCGACGCGCCACAGCATGTTGTCGGCCAGGATCAGGCCGACCAGCAGGCCGTAGGCCAGCCAGATCATGCCGGAATTGCCGAGGGCGAGCACGTCGACCAGGTGCTTGATCGCGTATTGCGACCCGATCGCGCAGGCCACGGCGGCAACGACCGAAGCGATCACCACCGCATGCGACGCGGCTTCCTGCCGCACATAGTGCAGGATGAAACCGATCGGCCGGTTCCGGAAGCCTTCCAGATGGCGCGTCTGCGTAGACGCCGTCATGTCCATCAGATCCTCTGCGTTGTCTCTGACCGCGACGGCGGGGCGCATCTTCCCCTCCGCGCGAGTCCTGCTTCAGCAAGGCGGCAAGATGCCAGTGCTGTTGCACTGCACCTCAATTGTGGACTTCCCCACACAACATTATCGGATCGGAGTCGGAACCTTTTCCCTTCCCGATTGTCTGTGCAGATCGAGTGCCCGTTGTCCCGGATGCTCCAGAAGAGCAGCACGGCATTGCTGCGCCGCAGCACCGCCGCTGATGTCAGACAAACCCCTAGCTGCGGAGGGAGTTCCATCTTAATGCGAATCGCGCAGGTCGCCCCGCTGTTCGAAGCGGTTCCGCCGAAGCTCTATGGCGGCACCGAACGCGTCGTGTCCTTCCTGACGGAAGAGCTCGTCGCCCTCGGTCACGACGTCACGCTGTTCGCCAGCGGCGATTCGGTGACCTCTGCCCGTCTCGAGGCCTCCTGGCCGCGCGCCATGCGGCTCGACGCCTCGGTGCGCGACTGGATCGCGCCGCACATGCACATGCTGGAGCAGGTCTACCGGCGGTCGGACGAGTTCGACGTCATCCACTGCCATTTCGACTATTTCCCGTTCTCGCTGTTCAGCCGCGGCGACACCCCGTTCGTGACCACGCTGCACGGCCGGCTCGACATGCCGGAGCTGCACCCGATCTACGAGACGTTCCAGCACGTCCCGGTGGTGTCGATCTCGGACGCCCAGCGCCGGCCGATGCCGAAGGCCGGCTGGATCGCCACCGTCCATCACGGCCTGCCGGCGCAGTTGCTGTCGCCCGTGCCAGCCGAGCGCGGCTATCTCGCCTTCCTCGGCCGCATCGCGCCGGAGAAGCGGGTCGACCGGGCGATTGAGATCGCGGCGAAGAGCGGCCTGCCGCTGAAGATCGCGGCCAAGGTCGACAAGGCCGACCAGGAGTATTTCGACGCCGAGATCAAGCCGCTGCTGGCCAGGAGCCCCCATGTCGACTTTATCGGCGAGATCGACGATTCGCAGAAGTCGGGCTTCCTGAGCGGCGCCATCGGCCTGCTGGTGCCGATCGACTGGCCAGAGCCGTTCGGGCTGGTGATGATCGAGGCGATGGCCTGCGGCACGCCGGTCGTGGCCTACAACCGCGGCTCCGTCCCCGAGGTCGTCGACGAGGGCGTCACCGGCTTCATCGTCGAGGACGAGATCGGCGCGGTGGCGGCGGTGCAGCGCCTGCCGGAGCTGTCGAACGCCCGCATTCGCGAGGTGTTCGACCAGCGCTTCACCGCACGCCGCATGGCCCAGGACTATCTCGCGATCTACGAGGGGCTGCTGCAGCCCGCCGCGGCGCCCCAGCCGGCCGTGCTGCGCGCCGTCGCGAACTGAGGGGCGGCACCCGCCCCGCCCGCACTCACGCCGGCGGGCGGGTCGAGCCGCGGATCACCAGCTCCGTCGGCAGCAGATGCCGCTCGGCCGGGAGCGCGGCGCCGTCGGCCACGGCGCCGAGCAGCAGCCGCGCGGCGGTGGCGCCCTTGTCGAATAGCGGCTGGCGGATCGTGGTCAGGGCCGGCCGCACCAGCGCCGCGCGCGGGATGTCGTCGAAGCCGGCGACCGAGACGTCCTCCGGCACCCTCAGGCCCAGCGACCGCGCCGCCTCGATCGCCCCGATCGCCAGCCGGTCGCTCATCGCCAGGATCGCGGTCGGCCGCGGCTCCCGCCGCAGCAGCGAGAGCGCGGCGTCGCGGCCATGCGCCTCGCTGGAGGCCGGCCGCTCCTCGACCGGCACCGTCTCCGGGTCGATGCCTGCGGCGGCGATCGCCTCGATATAGCCGTCCAGCCGATCGGCGCTGGTGCGGAAGGTCATCTTCGCCCGGCGGGCGGCGTCGAGCGGCCCGACATAGCCGTCGACCGCGGATTCCAGCGAGATGACGGCGAAGCGGCGATGGCCCAGGCCCAGGATGTGCTGCGCCATCCGCCGGGCGGCGCCGCGATCGTCGATGCCGACGAAGGGAACCCCGCCCGGCACCTGGTTGTCGATCGCGACCACCGGCAGACCGCGGCGCAGGAGCGGCGTCCAGGCCTCCGCCCCCTTCAGGAAGCCGTAGACCAGGAAGCCGTCGACCGCGGCCCGGTAGATCGCGCTGCGGCTGGCCGGGCTCTTCACCGCCGGCAGGATCAGGAGGCCGGAGCGCGCCTTCTCGCAGGCGCTGGCGACGCCGCGCAGCATGCCGACCGCCGCCGGGTCGTCGAAGGCGAAGGGCAGGGTCTCGTGGAACAAGAGGCCGATCGCCTCCGCCCGGCCGGTGCGCAGCATCCGCGCCGCCGGGTTGGGGCCATGCACCCCCATCGCCCGGGCGGTCGCCATGATCCGCTCGCGCAGCTCGGCCGACAGCTGGTCCGGCCGGTTGAAGGCGTTCGAGACGGTGGTGCGCGAAACGCCGACCGCCGCCGCGATGTCCAGCAGCGTGCCCCGCCGCTTCTCCGTTCCGTCGCTCATCGGGACAGCCTAGCGGACTCCCTCTTGATCGATCAAGAAAGACCCGCTACCGTATGAACTGAATGCATTCAGATGATCGCGACGGCGGGCGAATCGCGGATCGGATGCAGGGGGGAAGATGCGGAGGGGTTGAATGCGCGAATGGTGGCGTGGCGCGGTGATGTACCAGATCTACCCGCGCAGCTTCCTGGACACCAATGGCGACGGCATCGGCGACCTGGCCGGCATCACCGCCAAGCTCGACTACATCGCCGATCTCGGCGTCGACGGGATCTGGATCTCGCCCTTCTTCAAGTCGCCGATGAAGGATTTCGGCTACGACGTCTCGGACTACCGCGACGTCGACCCGATGTTCGGCACACTCGCGGATTTCGACCGGCTGGTCGAGAAGGCGCATTCGCTGGGGCTGAAGGTGATCATCGACCAGGTGATCAGCCACACCTCCGACCAGCACCCCTGGTTCGCCGAGAGCCGGTCGAGCCGCGACAACCCCAAGACCGACTGGTTCATCTGGGCCAACCCGAGGCCGGACGGCACGCCGCCGAACAACTGGCTGTCGATCTTCGGCGGCTCGGCCTGGCAGTGGGACACCCGCCGCCGCCAGTACTACATGCACAATTTCCTGGTGCAGCAGCCCGACCTGAACCTGCACAACCCCGAGGTGCAGGAGGCGGTGCTGTCGGTGCTGGAGTTCTGGCTGCAGCGCGGCGCCGACGGCTTCCGCCTGGACACCGCGAATTTCTACATGCACGACCGGCTGCTGCGCGACAACCCGGGCAAGCCGGCCGACCGGACGCCGACGGGGGACGAGCGGCTGGACAACCCGTACTACATGCAGTTCCACCAATACGATAAGTCGCAGCCGGAGAATCTGCTGTTCCTGCGCCGGATGCGCGAGCTGATGAACCGCTATCCGGACAAGATGGCGGTGGCCGAGATCGGCGACGACGACCCGATCGGCCGGACCGCGGAATACGTCCAGGCCGACCTCTTGCACACCGCCTACAATTTCAGCCTGCTGAACGACAATTTCAGCGCGGCGCATATCGCCACCTCGCTGACCGCCTTCGAGCAGGCGACGGCCGATGGCTGGCCGTCCTGGGCCTTCTCCAACCACGACGTCAAGCGCGTGCTGTCGCGCTGGGGCGGCGCCGAGGCCGACCCGCGGCTGGCGCGCCTCTTGATCGCGCTGCTGACCTCGCTGCGCGGCACCGCCTTCCTGTACCAGGGCGAGGAGCTGGGCCTGCCCGAGGCCGACGTGCCCTATGAGAAGCTGCAGGACCCCTACGGCATCACCTTCTGGCCGGAGTTCAAGGGCCGCGACGGCTGCCGCACCCCGATGCCGTGGGAGGCCGAGGGCCGCCAAGCCGGCTTCTCCACCGCCGAGCCCTGGCTGCCGATCCCCGACGCGCATCGCCGCCTGGCGGTGAGCGCGCAGGCGCACGACCCCGCCTCCACCCTGGCCTTCACCCGCCAGTTCCTGCGCTGGCGCCGCACCCGCCCGGCCTTCGCCACCGGGTCGCTGCGCTTCCTCGACACCGCCGACGGCGTCCTGGCCTTCGAACGGCGGCTGGACGATGAGCGGCTGCTCTGCGTCTTCAACCTGACCGGCGAGACCCGGATCTGGACCGCGCCGCCGGCCGAGATCGCGCCGACCGATGCGCCCGGGCTGGGCGCCAGGTTGGACAACGGCCGGGTGGCGCTGCCGCCCTATACCGCCTTCTTCGGCGCCCTGGCGGCCGAGGCGGCGCAGCCGGAACGAAGCGCGGCCTGACAACGTTCGGTTCAAGAATAATTTCGTTTCGACTCGCCAGGGCCGGCCTGGCGAGTCACCCTTTGCCCAAGACGAGCGCGGGGGACCCGCCGGTCTTCCCGCTGCCAAAAGCAGAAGGAGGAGACATGTCGAGGAGCGCCATCCTTCCCCTCGCCTTCGCCGTGGCCCTGGCGGGCGGCGTCGCCCAGGCGGCCGGGGTCAAGGTCACCATCTCCTGCGGCTCGGCCGGCGCCGAGCAGCCGCAGTGCCAGCAGGGCGCCAAGGCCTGGGCGGAGAAGACCGGCAACACGGTCGAGGTCGTCGCCGCCCCGCAATCGACGTCCGACCAGCTCGCCCTCTACCAGCAGATCCTGACCGCCGGGTCCGGCGACATCGACGTGTTTCAGATCGACGTCATCTGGCCCGCCATCATCGGCAGCCATTTCATCGACCTGAAGCCCTATGTCGACCAGGCCACGATCGACCAGCACTTCCCCACCATCGTCGAAGGGCTGACCCGCAACGGCCAGCTCCTGGCCCTGCCGTGGTTCACGGATGCCGGGCTGCTGTATTACCGCCAGGACCTGCTGGATAAATACAAGCTCAAGGTGCCCGAGACCTGGGCCGAGCTGACCGAAGCAGCCAAGACCATCCAGGAAGGCGAACGCCAGGCCGGCAACGACCGCTTCTTCGGCTTCGTCTTCCAGGGCCGGGCGTATGAGGGCCTGACCTGCGACGCGCTGGAATGGATCGTCAGCTTCGGCGGCGGCACCATCGTTGGCCAGGACGGCAAGATCACCGTCAACAACCCGCAGGCGGCCAAGGCGCTGGACCTCGCCGCCTCCTGGATCGGCACGATCGCTCCGGACGGCGTGCTGAACTACATGGAGGAGGATGCCCGCGGCGTGTTCCAGTCCGGCAACGCCGCCTTCATGCGCAACTGGCCCTACGCCTATTCGCTGGTCAATTCCGGCGACAGCCCGGTCAAGGACAAGGTCGCCACCGCCCCGCTGCCGAAGGGCGACGGCGAGGGTGCCCGCCACGCGGCGACGCTCGGCGGCTGGAACCTGGCTGTGTCGAAATACTCGGCCCATCCGAAGGAGGCCGCCGACCTCGTCCTCTACCTGACCGGCAAGGACGAGCAAAAGCGCCGCGCCATCGAGGCCACCTTCCAGACCACCATCCCGGCACTGTACGACGACCCGGAGGTGCTGAAGGCCCAGCCCTTCTTCGCCCAGCTGAAGGCCGCCTTCGAAAGCGCGGTCGCGCGCCCCTCGGCGATCACCGGAGAGCGCTACAACGAGGTCTCGACCCTGTTCTGGAACGCGGTCCACAACACCCTGTCGAAGCAGGGCGACGGCGCTGCCAACCTGGCGCAGCTGCAGAAGGACCTGAACCGGCTGAGCCGCGGCGGCCGTTGGTGACGGCGCGGACCGGCGGGCGCCACCCGCCGGTCCCTCCCGCACCATCCACACATCGGGGAGGACTCCCATGACCGTCGCCACCTCGACCACCGTCCACGCCGCCCGTGCCGCGTCGTCCGCCTCGGCGCTCAGCCGGCAGCGCGTCCGCGCCGCCTGGATGTTCCTGGTCCCGATGTTGCTGGTGCTGGCGCTGGTCGCCGGCTGGCCGCTGGTGCGGACCGTCGCCCTCAGCTTCACCGATGCGACGCTGAAGGCCGACCGGCCGACCCGCCTGGTCGGCTTCGAGAACTACCTGTTCTACGGCCCGAACCGCGCGGACTGGGACGAGTCCCTGGGCGGCTACTACGTCTTCTACGACCCGACCGGCGCCAACCTGGTGTGGAAGCCGGAGGACGGCCGGTTCTGGGACATCGACCAGAACAAGCCGGTGGACTACGACGTCGACACCAGCGGCATCTTCTCCTGGCAGGGTCTCCTGGTCGATCCGGTGTGGTGGCGTTCGGTCTGGAACACGGTGCTGTTCACCGCGGCGTCGGTCTCGATCGAGACCATTCTCGGCCTGATCATCGCCATGACGCTGAACGCCCATATGCCGGGGCGCGGCCTGCTGCGGGCCGCGGTGCTGATCCCCTGGGCCATCCCCACGATCGTCTCGGCCAAGATGTGGGGCTGGATGCTGAACGACCAGTACGGCGTCATCAACGAGGTGCTGCTGTCGCTCGGCGTGATCTCCAGCCGCATCGCCTGGACTGCCGATCCCGCCCTCTCCATGGCCTCGGTGATCGCGGTCGACGTCTGGAAGACCACGCCCTTCATGACCCTCTTGATCCTGGCCGCGCTGCAGATGCTGCCGAACGAGGTATACGAGGCGGCGAAGGTCGACGGCGTCCGGCCCTGGCGCGTCTTCACCCGCATCACCCTGCCGCTGATCTGGCCGGCGCTGATGGTGGCGATCCTGTTCCGGGCGCTGGATTCGCTGCGCGTCTTCGACCTGATCTACGTGCTGACCTCGAACAGCATCAACACCATGAGCATGTCGGTCTTCGCCCGGCAGCAGAGCATCGATTTCGGCAATGTCGGCTTCGGCTCCGCCGCCTCGACCCTGCTGTTCGTCATCATCGCCGTGCTCGCCGCCCTGTGGATGGTGGCGGGCCGCGTGCGCTTCGACAAATAGGAGGCGACGATGAGCAGAGCCACCCGACGCAGCATCGGCCGCACGTTCTTCTATGTCCTGGTCGTGGCGATCATCGTCTACACGGTGTTCCCCTTCTACTGGGCGGTCGTGTCGTCGCTGAAGAGCGGGCAGCAGCTGTTCGGCACGGCGCTGCTGCCGCCCACGCCGACCCTCGAGAACTATGCCAGCGTGTTCCTCGAGCAGCCCTTCCTGACCAATATCGTCAACTCGCTGATCGTCGCCGGGTCGACGGTGCTGATCTGCCTGGCCCTGTCGGTCAGCGCCGCCTATGCGCTGGGCCGGGTGCGGTTCCGCGGCCGCGGCACCATCCTGATGCTGACCCTCGCCGTGTCGATGTTCCCGCAGGTCGCCGTGCTGACCGGCCTGTTTGAGCTGGTGCGCTGGGCCGGCCTGTACAATCAGCTCGGTTCGCTGATCCTCAGCTACATGATCTTCACCCTGCCCTTCTCGGTCTGGGTGCTGACCACCTTCATGCGCGAGCTGCCGCGCGAGCTGGAGGAGGCGGCGATCGTCGACGGCGCCTCGCCCCGGCAGATCCTGCTTCGGGTGTTCCTGCCGCTGCTGGGCCCGGCGCTGGTGACCACCGGCCTTCTGGCCTTCATCGCCGCCTGGAACGAGTTCCTGTTCGCCCTGACCTTCACCCTGACCAACGAGGTGCGGACCGTGCCGGTGGCGATCGCGCTGATCTCCGGCGCCACCCAGTTCGACATCCCCTGGGGCAACATCATGGCGGCGTCGGTGGTGGTGACGGTGCCGCTGATCGTGCTGGTGCTGATCTTCCAGCGTCGCATCGTCTCCGGCCTCACCGCCGGCGCGGTGAAAGGCTGAGCAAAAAATTCCCGGCGCCCGGGAGGCGGCGCCGGGATGCGATACGCAAGTCGGTTTGGACGAATAGGATATTATGCCATGATCGTCTCTAGAAAGGACAATCGTCCTCAATTTCGAGACGATCCGGCGCGGAACACCATTCACTCCACCAGGGCTTCCTTGGCGTGCGCGGCGGCGGCGCTGCGGAGGGGCCGTTCCTCCATCGCCCAGAGGAAGAGGAAGCCGGCGGCGATGCCGGCCGCCGCCGCGGCGAAGACCCAGCGGAAGGCCGGTGCCAGGTCGCCGGTATCCCGCATCGCCGTGCCGAGCATCTCGGCCGAGACGCCCGACCCGGCGACGCTGCCGAGAACGACGGCACCGAAACCCGCGACCACGATGGCGCCGCCGAGCGATCGGAAGAAGTTCATGGCGGCGGTCGCGGTGCCCATCTGGTGCGGCAGAACGGCGTTCTGGATCGAGATGGTGGAGACCGGCAGCACGGTGCCGATGCCGAGCCCGATCAGGCCGAGCAGGACTTCGACCAGCCAGATCGGCAGGGCGGCCGGCTGCGCGGCCAGGACGGCCAGCGCCGCGGCGGCGAAGACGAGGCCGATCAGCGGCGTGCGCTTGTAGTGGCGCATCCGGGCCATGAAGCGCCCGGCGAGGTTGGCGCCGCTGACCGTCCCGACCATCAGCGGCATCAGCGCCAGGCCGGAATTGCCGGCGGTAAATCCGACCACGATCTCGAGATAGACCGGGACATAGATCGACAGGCCGATGAACACGCCCATGACGCAGAAGGCGGCGCCGGTCGCGGTGCCGACCACGGGGTCGGCCATGACCGCGAGCGGGACCAGCGGCTCCGGCGCCGTCAGCAGGCGCAGGGCGAACAGGCCCCAGAACACCGCCGAGACGGCGAGCAGGCCCAGCACCGGTGCCGAATCCCAGGCATAGCGAACGCCGCCCCAGGTCAGAGCCGTCATCAGCGCCACGGTGGCGCCGACCATCAGCGCGGCGCCGAGCAGGTCGAGCTTGTGCCGGCGCTCGTGCCGCGGCAGGCGGCGCAGCGCCCCTGCCGTCATCCATAGGGCGCCGAGGCCGAGCGGCAGGTTGATCCAGAAGATCATCGACCAGTGCAGATGCTCGGCGAAGACCCCGCCCAGCACCGGCCCGACCACGCTGGAGGTGACGAAGACGCTGGCGATGTAACCTTGGTAGCGCCCCCGCTCCTTCGGCGCGACCACGTCGGCGATGATGGTCTGGGCCAGCGAGATCAGCCCGCCGCCGCCCAGGCCCTGCAGCGTCCGTGCCAGGATCAGCGCCAGCATGGTCGGGGCCACGGCGCAGGCGACCGAGCCGATGATGAAAACGCTGATGCTGACCAGGAGCGTACTGCGCCGGCCGTGAATATCGCTCAGCTTGCCGTAGAGCGGCGTCACCGCTGTCGCGGCCAGCAGATAGGCGCTGACCACCCAGGACAAGTGCTCGACATCGCCGAGCTCGCGCCCGATGGTCGGCAGCGCCGTCGCCACGATGGTCTGGTCGAGCGCCGCCAACAGCATCGCCAGCATGATCCCGACGATGATCGAACGGACGGCGGCATGGTCGAGCGGCGCCGGCGCGGCGGCCGCCTGACTGGGTGCGGACATGGTGCGGCGTTCCGAATGCGAGGATCGGCGGCGGCAAGGCGCCCCGCATCCTTAGCCTTCGCCCGCGGAACATGTCGGACAAGAGCGCTATCGGCAGTGCTGCCATCATCACCGGGCATGGGCGGGCGCGGCAACGCATCCCGGCGATCCCCGTTTCCCGGACGCGGTACTTGGTCTAGGGTGCGGCCATGATCGACCAGACCGAGCCCCGGGCCGAGGTGGCCGCCGAGACCAAGGCCGACAAGGCGCCGTTCCTGCGCCTCGCGCTTGAGGCCGGGCCGCTGCTGCTGTTCTTCATCGCCAACCAGACCGCCGGCATCATGCCGGCGACGGCCGTCTTCATGGTCGCGACCGTGGTGGCGGTGGTGCTGTCGATCCGGCTGGAGCGGCGCTGGCCGATCATGCCGATGGTCGGCTGCGTCTTCGTGCTGGTCTTCGGCGGGCTGACACTGTGGCTGGCCGACGACCTGTTCATCAAGCTGAAGCCGACGGTGGTGAACCTGCTGTTCGCCGCGATCCTGTTCACCGGCATCGCCACCGGCCGCAACTTCCTGAAGCTGATGATGGGCACGGTGTTCGAGCTGACCGACCAGGGCTGGCGCATCCTGACCTGGCGCTGGGCGGTGTTCTTCGTCGTGCTGGCGGTGATCAACGAAATCGTCTGGCGCAGCTTCTCGACCGAGTTCTGGGCCGGCTTCAAGCTGTTCGGCATCCTGCCGCTGACCCTGGCCTTCGCCATGGCGCAGATGCCGGTGCTGCTGCGACACCAGGTCAAGCCGGTGGACTGAGGCGATGCGGCCGGCCGATCCCCTGCACCATGTCGAGCACTGGGTGTTCGACCTCGACAACACCCTCTACCCCGCCCGCACCAACCTGTTCGCCCAGATCGACCGGCGCATGGGCGAATACATCCGGTCGCATTTCGCGCTGCCGGAGGAGGAGGCGCGGGCGCTGCAGAAGCGGCTGTTCCGGGAATACGGCACCACCCTGCGCGGCCTGATGAACGAGCGCGCGGTCGACCCCGGCCCGTTCCTCGAATATGTCCACGACATCGACATCTCGGCGATCGGGCCGAGCCCGACCCTGGCGGCGGCGCTGGCCGACCTGCCGGGCCGGAAGGTGGTGTTCACCAACGGCTCGGTCCGGCACGCCGAACGGGTGCTGACCCGGCTCGGCGTCGCCTCGCATTTCGACGCCATCTTCGACATCGTCGCCGCCGGCTATGTGCCGAAGCCCGATCCCGGCCCCTACCGTACGCTGCTGGACCGCTACGGCCTGGCGCCGCAGGCGACGGTGATGGTCGAGGACATGGCCCGCAACCTGCTGCCGGCCCACCAGCTCGGCATGACCACGGTCTGGGTGCGCACCCCGTCGGACTGGGGCCAGCCGCTGCCCGGCGACGGCCATATCGACATCGCCGTCGACGACACCGCCGAATGGCTGGCCGCCGTGGCGGCGGCGCGGCGGGCGGTCTGAAGCCCTACCCGCAGGGCTTGAAGCTGCCGGGCGGCTGCCGCGTCCAGGTCTCGGTACGGCCGAGCAGGCTGATGCCGACATAGCCGCGCAGGTCCAGCGTGGCCGGCCCGGTCAGATGCATCTTGGCGTCGTAGGTGTTGCCGCTCTTCGGGTCGTAGATCGTCCCGTCCTCCCACTCCGTGTCGGAGACCTGGGTGAAGCTGTGCAGCATGATCAGCTTGCACAGCGGCCGGCTGCGCTTGCTCTCGTCCGGGTTGTTCACGTCGGTGGCCGGGGCGTTCGGCGGCAGGCCGGCGATGAGGCCGCAGATGCCGTTGGTGCAGTCGGTGATCTCGATCACCGAACGGCCGTCCCCGGTGCGCCAGAAGCCCTTGATCCCGCCGGCGGCAGAGGCGGCCGGGGCTGCCAGAGCCGCGGCCAGGCCGAGAATGAGGGCGGCGCTGCGGATGGTCATGGGCACTCCCATATCCCGTGTTGTTGCTTCTTTCCTCCGAGGATGCGGCCGGGCCGGACTCCTGTCCATCGTCCCGATTTGCACCGCGGAGAGGGTGACAACTTTGAAATGATTCCAGCTTTTGCCTGGGTTTGCCCTCCGCTATGGTCCAGCATCGGCCAAACGGGCCGCCGGCGTGGGAGCCGGACCAGGAGATGTGAGAGATGAGCGCGCCACGGACACTGTTCGACAAGATCTGGGACAGCCATGTCGTCCACCGTCAGGATGACGGGACGTGCATCCTCTACATCGACCGCCACCTCGTGCATGAGGTGACCAGCCCGCAGGCCTTCGAGGGGCTGCGCATGGCCGGCCGCAAGGTGCGCCAGCCGCAGGCCACCCTGGCGGTGCCCGACCACAACGTGCCGACCTCGGACCGCAGCAAGGGCATCTCCGACGAGGAGAGCCGGATCCAGGTCGAGACGCTGGAGAAGAACGCCGCCGATTTCGGCGTGCCGATCTTCACCATGAACGACGCCCGCCAGGGCATCGTCCACATCATCGGGCCGGAGCAGGGCTTCACCCTGCCGGGCACCACCATCGTCTGCGGCGACAGCCACACCTCGACCCATGGCGCCTTCGGGGCGTTGGCCTTCGGCATCGGCACCAGCGAGGTCGAGCATGTGCTGGCCACCCAGACGCTGCTGCAGAAGCCGGCCAAGAACATGCGCATCACCGTCGAGGGCGACCTGCCCTTCGGCGTGACCGCGAAGGACATGATCCTGGCGATCATCGGCACCATCGGCACCGCCGGCGGCACCGGCCACGTCATCGAATATGCCGGCGACGCGGTCCGCGCCCTGTCGATGGAAGGCCGGATGACGGTCTGCAACATGTCGATCGAGGCCGGTGCGCGCGCCGGGCTGATCGCGCCGGACGAGACCACCTTCGCCTATGTGAAGGGCCGGCCGCTGGCGCCGAAGGGCGAGGACTGGGACAAGGCCGTCGAGTACTGGCGGACCCTGCCGTCGGACGAGGGCGCCCGCTACGACCGCGAGGTCGTGCTGAAGGCCAAGGACATCGTGCCGATGGTGACCTGGGGCACCAGCCCCGAGGATGTGGCGCCGATCACCGGCGTGGTGCCGGACCCGGAGGCCGCGCCGGACCCGAACAAGGCCAGCGCCTGGCGCCGCAGCCTGGATTATATGGGGCTGATGCCCGGCCAGCGGCTGAGCGAGGTGCCGGTCGACAAGGTCTTCATCGGCTCCTGCACCAACGGCCGGATCGAGGATCTGCGCGCCGCCGCCGCCGTCGCCCGTGGCCGGCGCGTGGCCGACACGGTCTACGCCATGATCGTCCCGGGCTCCGGCCTGGTGAAGGAACAGGCCGAGGCCGAGGGGCTGGACCGGGTGTTCAAGGAGGCCGGCTTCGACTGGCGCGAGCCCGGCTGCTCGATGTGCCTCGCCATGAACGCCGACAAGCTGTCGCCGGGCGAGCGCTGCGCCTCGACCTCGAACCGCAACTTCGAGGGCCGCCAGGGCCGCGGCGGCCGCACCCATCTGGTCAGCCCGGCCATGGCGGCAGCCGCGGCGATCACCGGGCGCCTGACCGACGTCCGCGAACTGAACTAAGCCGCCCATCCTTCCTGTCATGCCCGGGCTTGACCCGGGCATCCAGAAGGTCTCGACGCGCCCTGGATTGCCGGGTCAAGCCCGGCAATGACAGCAAGGGGTGTGATAGTCTGCGGAGGCGCCGCGGGCTTCGCGGCGGCCGACCTCCGAGAGCCCCGCGCCATGGCCGACCGGCTGACCGAGACCAGCAAGTTCCTGAGCTACGTCCTGCGTCATGAACCGCAGGCCATCGGCCTTTCGCTCGACAGCGAGGGCTGGGCCGGGATCGACGAATTGATTGCCGCCGCCGGCGCGAACGGCCGGGTGCTGGACCAGCAGCTGATCCGGGCGGTGGTCGACACCAACGACAAGAAGCGGTTCGCGATCAGCCCGGACGGCACCCGGATCCGTGCGGTCCAGGGGCATTCGACGGCGGAGGTCGCGATCGCCTATGAGCCGGTGGAGCCGCCCGAACAGCTGTTCCATGGCACGGCAACCCGGTTCCTGGCCTCGATCCGGACGGAAGGGCTGGTCGCCGGCTCCCGCCATCACGTCCACCTCTCGCCGGATGTCGACACCGCCACGGCGGTCGGTCGCCGGCACGGCCAGCCCGTGGTGCTGACCGTCGCCGCCGGCGTGATGCACAGGCAAGGCTTCGTCTTTCACCGAGCCGACAACGGTGTGTGGCTGACCAAGGCCGTGCCGCCGGCCTTTCTGGCTGAAGTCTGAAGGCGCGTTCTGCAGCCGATCTCTAGGCGTGGCCGGCTTCGCTCGACAGCATCATCGGGTCGATGCCGAGCTTGGCGATCGCCCGCTCCCACTTCACCGACAGGTCCTCGCCGAACAGGATGTCCGGGTCGCAGGGCACGGTGAGCCAGCCATTGGCCTGGATCTCGGCGTCGAGCTGACCCGCGCTCCAGCCGGCATAACCGAGCGCCAGCAGGTGCCGGCTCGGCCCCTCGCCATTGGCGATCGCCTGCAGCACCTCGAGCGTCGAGGTCACGGCGACCTCGCCGACCACCACCGTCTTCTCGGCCCGGTAGTCGGTGGAGTGCAGCACGAAGCCGCGGCCCGATTCGACCGGCCCGCCGAACTGGACCCGGGTGCTGCCCAGCAGCTCGCCATGCGGGATGCCGAGCTGGTCGAGCAGGGTCGGGAAATCGATGGTCGACAACGGCTTATTGACCACGAGTCCCATCGCCCCCTGCTCGTTATGGGCGCAAAGATAGATCACCGTGCGGGCGAAGGGCGGCGCGACCAGGGTCGGCATCGCGATCAGGAGCTGCCCCGCGAGGTAGCTTCCGCCCGCCGGCATGCCTTCGCCCGAGGAGGATTTCGCCCGACTCATCCCGACCACTGCTCCGTCTTCCGCTCCAACCGCGACACTAGGCTAACTCGCGGCGATCTGGTTTCGAACGACTATATAGGCCAAAGAAAGGCGGTTTCATGGTGTCGGAGATTCGATGAGTCGAGGGCTCGCATTGCTGCTCGCCGCAGCGCTCGGCCTCGCCGCCCTGGCCCGGCCCGGCCCGGCCGATGCCGCGGCCACGCCGTGGCAAGAGGCCAAGGGCGCGTCGGCGCGGCTGGTCACGGCGGTCGACGGCACCGGCGATCTGGCCGCGATCCCGGCCGGGCTGCACATCCGGCTCGATCCGCACTGGAAGACCTATTGGCGCTCCCCCGGTGATGCCGGGCTGCCGCCGGCTCTGGACTGGAGCGGCTCGGACAATCTCGGCACCCCGGCGCTGGCGTATCCGGCGCCGCACCGGTTCCAGCTGTTCGGCCTCGAGACCTATGGCTACGAGACCGAGGTGGTGTTCCCGCTGACCCTGCCGGTGGCGCAGGCGGGGCAGCCGCAGCACCTGTCCCTGGCCGCGACGGTGCTGGTGTGCAGCGACATCTGCATCCCGGCCAATTTCTCCTTTACCCTCGACCTGCCAGCCGGGGCGGCGACGCCCGACCCGGACTCGGCCAATCTGATCGACCGGTTCAGGAACGCCGTGCCGGGCGACGGCGGCGCTGCCGGCCTTGCGATCGGCCCGGTTGCGGCGACTGAAAAGGGGCTGCGGGTCGAGGCGACCGCGCGCGAGCCCTTCGAGGCGCCCGACATCTTCGTCGAGGGCGCGCCGGGCGACGCCTTCGCCGCCCCCCGCATCGTCCCCAGCGACGGCGGCCGCCGGCTGGTGGCCGAGATCGACCGGATCCAGGCCGCCGACCCGCCGGCCGCGCTGGCCGGCAGCCCGGTCACCCTGACCCTGGTCGACGGACCGCGCAGCGTAGAGGCGAAGGCGACGGTCGGACCGGCGGTTTCCACGACGCCGGATGTCGGCGCCTGGCTGGGCATTCTGGGCGTGGCCCTGCTGGGCGGGCTGATCCTGAACCTGATGCCCTGCGTGCTGCCGGTGCTGTCGCTGAAGCTGCTGTCGATCGTCAAGCTGGGGGGCGTCGAGGCGGGCGGCCGGACACCGCGGCGGCAGCGGCTGGGTCTGCTGGCCACCGCCGCCGGCATCGTCGTCTCCTTCCTGGCGCTGGCGGCCGGGGCGATCGGGCTGAAGGCGGCCGGTGCCTCGGTCGGTTGGGGCATCCAGTTCCAGGAGCCGGTGTTTCTGGCGGCGATGGCCGTCATCGTCACCCTGTTCGGCTGCAACCTGCTGGGGCTGTTCGAGGTGGCGCTGCCCGGCCGCGCCATGGACACTGCGGCCCGCGCCAGCGGCGCCGGCCGGCCGGAGAAAGACGGTCTCGTCGCCCCCTTCCTGACTGGCGCCTTCGCCACGCTGCTGGCCACCCCCTGCTCCGCCCCCTTTGTCGGCACCGCGCTGGGCTTCGCCCTGTCGCGCGGCCCGGCCGAGATCGGCGCGATCTTCGCCGCCCTCGGCGTCGGCATGGCCCTGCCCTATCTGCTGATCGCGGCGGTGCCGGGCCTGGCCCGGCTGCTGCCGCGCCCCGGCCGCTGGATGGTCTGGCTGAAGGCCCTGCTCGGCCTCGCCCTGTTCGGCACCGCGGCCTGGCTGCTCTCGGTCCTCGCGGCCCAGGTGCCGCCGATGGCTGCCGCGGCGGTGGCAGCCGTGCTGGTGCTGATCGGCCTCGTCCTGTGGCTGCGGTGGCGCGGCGGGACGGCGATGCGCCGTCTGGGCGCCGCGGCCGCCGTCGGCCTGGCCCTGGCCGCGGTGGTGCTGCCGCTGCGCTTCGACCGGTCGGACGCTGCGACGCCAGCAGCGGCCTCGGCCATCGCCTGGACGCGATTCGACCGGGCGGCGATCCCCGGCCTGGTGCGCGAGGGCAAGGTGGTGTTCGTCGACGTCACCGCCGACTGGTGCCTGACCTGCAAGGTCAACAAGCTGCTGGTGATCGACCGCGATCCGGTGGCCGCCGCGCTGGGCGGGGCCGCAGTGGTGCCGATGCTGGCCGACTGGACCAATCCGGACCAGGCGATCGCCGATTACCTTGCGGCGCATGGCCGCTACGGCATACCGTTCAACGCCGTGTACGGGCCGGGGGCGCCGGACGGGATCCTGCTGCCGGAGCTCTTGAGCACCGAGGCGGTCCTGGACGCCCTCAGGCGGGCCCGGGGCGCGAGTTCGTAACCGTCCGGCCGATGCGGGCCGGCCCCATCACAATCAGGCGGAGAGGACACCCATGACGATCAAGGTTGGCGACCGCATCCCGTCGGTCACGCTGAAGTACCTCGGCAAGGAGGGCATGGCCGAGATCAAGACCGATGACCTGTTCCGCGGCAAGACCGTGGCGCTGTTCGCCGTGCCGGGCGCCTTCACCCCGACCTGCTCGGCCAAGCACCTGCCGAGCTTCACCAGCAATGCCGAGGCGCTGAAGGGCAAGGGCGTCGACCAGATCGTCTGCATGGCGGTGAACGATCCCTTCGTGATGAAGGCCTGGGCCGACAAGAACGAGGTCGGCAGCGACACCGTGTTCATGCTGCCGGACGGCAACGCCGCCCTGACCAAGGCGCTGGGGCTGGAGATGGACGGGTCGGGCTACGGCCTGGGCACCCGGTCGCAGCGCTTCGCCCTGGTCGCCAAGGACGGCGTCGTCACCCATCTCGCCGTCGAGAAGCCGGGCGCCTTCGAGGTGTCGAGCGGCGAGGCCATCCTGGCGGCGCTCTGAGCAAAGTGGGGCCCGCCGCACGGCGGGCCCCACGCTTCAGGCCGGGTCCGTCTCGGTCGTGATCCGCACGCCGAGCTGCTCGAACCGCGCGATCGCGGCCTCGGGCGCGATCAGGGTTTCGGGCAGGGCCAGCCCGCCGGCCGGCAGCGGCAGGCGGTCCAGGCCGAGGACGCGCTCGGCGGCGACCAGGACGCCCAATGCGGTCATATGGTCCACCCCCTTCGGGTCCGAGACCAGGACCCGCCGCTGGGCCGGCTGCCCGGACCGCAGCACCCCGTCGATCTCGATCATGCCGTCATGCGAGGCGCGGCCGCCGGCCCGGGAGCCGATCGATTCGCCTTCGCCGAAATCGAAGCGGATGTCGGGCGCGCTGGTGAGTGCCGCCAGGCTGGGCACATCGAGCGTGGCCAGAGGCTGCACCGTCGCCTCATGCCCATCGGCCAGGCGCAGGGCGCGGCCGTGGTCGCCGGACTCGACCCAGGCCCATTGCCCGGCCCGGCGCAGCAGGGCGCGGCCTGAGAAGGAAGCGGCATCGCTGGCGCTCATCGGCCCGACCGCGTCCGCCGCATCGTACACGGCGGCCATGGCGACGGACTCGACCCGGGCGAAGTCCTCGGTCGCCTGCCGGGCCACGAGGATCAGCACCCCGGCCGCCCAGTGGCCCGCCAGCACGACCGGTCGCCGCGGCGGCGCGTGCAGCGCCGCGAACACCGCGGGCCCGGTCTCCTCCACCACCTTGGTGATGCCGATATGGGCGGCGCCCTGGGCCATTGCGGCCTGGATCAGCGCGTCGCCGCGATCCTGCAGCGCCGCCACGATCAGGTCGACCGGACCGAGATCGGCCAGCGCCGCCGCCGGGTCGGCAACGTCGAGCCGCAGCGTTCTCGCCCCGATCTCGCGGGCCAAGGCCACGCCGGACTCCGGCCTCCGCCCCGCCAGGATGATGTCGAGATCCGGCGCCAGCCGGCGCAGATACCGGGCGGCAATGCCGCCGACCACACCGTAGCCGCCGGCGATCAGGACACGCTGAACCATGACCTTCCCCTTTCCCCAAGCCGCCGTCAGGGCACGGCGGCACTATTACTAATGGTAAGTTACCATTCGTAATATGGAGAGAGGATGGTCCGGGTCAAGCCTCCGCTGGCGCCAAGCCTCGGCCGTGCTCGCGCAGGCCGCGCCGGGCCAGGGCGTCGACCCGCTCGTTCTCGGCATGACCGGCATGGCCGCGGGTCCATTCCCAGCGGACCTTGTGCGGCGCCATGGCGGCGTCGAGCCGCTGCCATAGGTCGACATTCTTCACCGGCTTGCGGTCGGCGGTGACCCAGCCGCGGGACTTCCAGTTCCTGATCCACTGGGTGATGCCGTTGCGGACATACTGGCTGTCGGTGGTCAGCACCGCCTCGACCGGGCGCTTCATCGCCTCCAGCGCCTGGATCGCCGCCATCAGCTCCATCCGGTTGTTGGTCGTCAGCGCCTCGCCGCCATAGAGCTCGCGCTCGACCTCGCCCATGCGCAGCAGCACGCCCCAGCCGCCCGGGCCGGGATTGCCGCTGCAGGCGCCGTCGGTGAAGATCTCGACCTTCGGCAGCTTCATCGCGGGCTTCTTCGTCGTCGCGGGGATGTCGGTCACGGGTCGATCCCATAGGCGGCCACGCTCGTGACCTGCTGGTGGAAGCGCAGCTTGCGCCAGTATTCCAATGGATCCTTGGGCCGGACGAAGGCGCCCGGCGGGTGGTTCAGCCAGTCGTAGAGCCGGGTCAGCAGGAAGCGCAGCGCATTGCCGCGGGCCAGGATCGGCAGCGCCGCGACCTCGGCCGGCGACAGCGGCCGCTCGGCCCGATAGCTGGCCAGAAGCGCCCGCGCCTTGGTGACGTTGAAGGCGCCGTCCGGCTCGAAGCACCAGGCGTTCAGGCAGATCGACAGATCGTAGGCCAGCATGTCGGTGCAGGCGAAGTAGAAGTCGATCAGGCCGGACAGCCGGCCTTCGCGGAAGAAGACATTGTCCGGGAACAGGTCGGCATGGATCAGCCCGACCGGCAGGTCGGCCGGCCAATGCGCCTCGAGGAAGGCGAGCTCGCGGGTGATGCCCTCGGCCAGGCCCGGCGCCACGGTGTCGGCCCGGTCGGCGCAATCCGCCACCAGCCGGCGCCAGCCCTCGAGCGACAGGCTGTTCGGCCGGGTCATCGGGAAATCGGCCCCGGCCTCGTGCATCCGGGCCAGCGCCTGGCCCAGCGCCTGGCAATGCCAGGGCTGGATCCGTTTCGGCCATAGCCCGTCGAGGAAGGTGACGATCACCGCCGGCCGCCCGGCCAGGCGGCGCAGCGCGTGGCCGTCGCGGGCCGGGACCGGCTGCGGGCATTCGATGCCGCGCGCCGCCAGATGCTGCATCAGCCCGAGGAAGAAGGGCAGGTCGGCCTCGGCCACCCGCTTCTCGTAGAGGGTGAGGATATGCGGCCCGGCCGTGGTCACCAGCAGGTAATTGGAGTTCTCGACCCCTTCGGCGATGCCCTTCAGCGACAGGACGGAGCCGATGTCGTACTCCGCCACGAAGGCGGCGACATCCTCGTCGGTGACTTCGGTGTAGACGGCCATGGGCACCCGATGGAAGCGACAGCGCCCGCTTTCATAGAGCGGGAAGGGCCGGCTTGTCGAAGGGAGAGACGCGGTCGCGCCCGATGCCCCGGTGCGACCGTGTCGCTGCGATCGGGAGACTATGCTCGCTTACCGCCCCCGGCCTCCGCCATGGCCGCCTTCGTGGCCGCCTTCGTGGCCGCCGCCGAACCCTCCGCCACGGTCGTGATCGTGCTCTCCATGGTCATGGCTGATGGCGCCCATACGCGCATCACGTCCAGCGCCATTCTCACCATGATCAAAGGATGGCGCGGACGTGTCCTGGGTGTCAGTCGACCCGGCCTGCGCCATCTGCGGCAGCAGCTCATAGTGCTGGGACTGCAGCCCGGTGCGGGCGCTCGCAGGCCCGGCGGCGGCCATTCCGAGCATGAGCAAAGCCACGAACCCCGCGGGGCGGGGATGTCTGAGCAGAGACATGATTGTTCCTCTTCGACCCTGCCTGGAGCCGCGTCCAAGGCGGCGTGCCGGATCGCGTTGCGTGATCTTCGTGAGAGTCGCGCGGAACGCCGGCGGCTCGGCCTGAGGCCCGCCGCGATTGCGGTGCGTCGTCGTACGATTCCGCACTGCAACACGTGGTCAGCGCCGATCTCGAATGAAACTCTGCTTACCGAAATTTAATAAATATCACTTCTGACTTAATGTCTTGCCAAGTCTATTACAATCCTCCCGCTGCGTCATCCTGTCATCATCGAGCTCTCCCACATTGACTTCTCAAAATCCGGAAAAACATCTTCTAGTCATACGCGCACGAATTCGACACCCGTCCCGGCCCTTCCCCTGGGGCCTCGCGGGAGCATCGGATCAACCGATCGAGCGGGAGAAGACGTCCATCGCGGGCGCCGCGGCTGTCCAGGCCGGCGGCGCCCGCTTCTCTCGATTGTCCCGCTGGAGGGATGCAGATGCCCCTTGTCGCCCGCCGGACGGTGCTTCGGATCGGCACCCCGATCGCCCTATTCGTGTTCTGCGCCGCCGTGCTGGTCGGCCACGAGCTGCGCGGCACCACCGCCTCGGCCGCGCCTGAGGCGGCCGCCCCGCCGCCCGCGGTGCCGGTCGATGCGGCCACCGTCCAGCGCCGCGACGTGCCGGTCTTCCTCACCGGCCTCGGCACCGTGCAGGCGCTGAACACGGTGACGGTGAAGAGCCGGGTCGACGGCCAGCTGCAGACCGTATCCTTCCAGGAAGGCCAGCACGTCACCGCCGGCCAGGTGCTGGCGCAGATCGACCCGCGACCATTCCAGGCGGCGCTGGACCAAGCCAAGGCGACCAAGGCCAAGGACGAAGCGCAGCTGGCCAACGCCCAGCTCGACCTGCAGCGCTTCGAGAACCTGCACCAGTATGCAACGGCGCAGAGCGTCGACACGCAGAAGGCGCTGATCGCGCAGTTGCAGGCCCAGATCGAGGGCGACCAGGCCGCCATCGACAACGCCGCGACGCAGCTCAGCTACACCACCATCACCTCGCCTCTGAACGGCCGCACCGGCATCCGGCTGGTCGACCAGGGCAACATCATCCACGCCACCGACACCGGCGGCCTCGTGGTGATCACCCAGCTGCATCCGATCTCGGTGATCTTCACCCTGCCGGAGGAGGACCTGCCGGACATCCAGGCAGCGATGGCCAAGGGTCCGCTCACGGTCTTCGCCGACACCCGCGGCGACGACAAGCCGCTGGACCAGGGCACGCTGGAGTTGGTCGACAACCAGATCGACCAGGCCACCGGCACGATCCGGCTGAAGGCGACCTTCCCGAACAAGAACAACCAGCTGTGGCCCGGCCAGTTCGTCGACGTCCGCCTGCTGCTGCGCACCGAGCAGAACGTGGTCACCGTCCCTTCCACCGCGGTGCAGCGCGGGCCCGACGGCCTCTATGTCTACGCGGTGAAGCCGGACGCCACGGTCGAGCTGCGGCCGGTCGGCATCGGCCAGATCACCGACGGCACCGCCGTGGTTGAGACCGGCCTCGACGCCGGCGACAGCGTCGTCACCGCCGGCCAGTACCGGCTGCAGCCGGGCACCCGGGTGCAGATCCGCGAGGCCGCCGCCACCCCCAGCCAGCCGGGCGCCTGACCATGAGCATCTCGGCCCCCTTCATCCGCAAGCCGATCGCCACCTCGCTGCTCATGGCCGGGGTGTTGCTGGTCGGCCTGGTCGCCTATCCGCTGCTGCCGGTGGCGCCGCTGCCGCAGGTCGACTTCCCGACCATCCAGGTCTCGGCCCAGCTGCCCGGCGCCGACCCGACCACCATGGCCTCGTCGGTGACGGCGCCGTTGGAGCGGCAATTCGCCGAGATCGCCGGCGTGTCGCAGATGACCTCGAGCAGCACCCTCGGCAACAGCTCGATCACCCTGCAGTTCGACCTCGACCGCAACATCGACGCGGCGGCCGGGGACGTGCAGACCGCGATCAACGCCGCCGGCGGCCAGCTGCCGAAGGACCTGCCGTCGCCGCCGACCTACCGCAAGGTCAACCCGGCCGACGCCCCGATCCTGGTGATCGTGGCCCATTCCGACACGCTGCCGCTGACCGCGGTCGACGATTATGCCGAGAACGTGCTGAGCCAGAACATCAGCCAGGTGCCGGGCGTCGCCCAGGTCACCATCGGCGGCCAGCAGAAGCCGTCGGTGCGGGTGCAGGTCGACCCGCAGAAGCTGGCGGCGCTGGGCATCGGACTGGAGGATCTGCGCGGCGTCATCGCCGACGCCACCGCCGACAGCCCGAAGGGCAGCATCGATGGCGCGACGCGGACCTTCACCATCTACGACAACGACCAGGAGCTGAAGGCCGAGCCCTGGAACGACGTCATCATCGCCTACAAGAACGGCGCCCCGGTGCGCATCCGCGACATCGGCCAGGCGGTCGAGGGGCCGGAGAACACCAAGCTGGCCGCCTGGGCCGGCGGTGAGCGCGCCGTGCTGCTGATCGTGTTCAAGCAGCCCGGCGCCAACGTCATCGACGTGGTCGACCACGTCAAATCGCTGCTGCCGCAGTTGCAGGCGGCGATCCCGCCGGCGGTAAAGGTCGACATTCTCAGCGACCGCACCACCACGATCCGCGCCTCAGTCGCCGACGTGCAGTTCACGCTGGTGCTGACCATCGCCCTGGTGGTGATGGTGATCTTCGTGTTCCTGCGCAACTTCTGGGCCACGGCGATCCCAAGCGTGACCGTGCCGCTGGCGCTGGTCGGCACCTTCGCGCTGATGTACACCTTCGGCTACAGCCTGGACAACCTGTCGCTGATGGGCCTCAGCATCGCCGTCGGCTTCGTCGTCGACGACGCCATCGTCATGTTGGAGAATATCCATCGCCATATCGAGGAGGGGCTGTCGCCGGTGCAGGCGGCGCTGAAAGGCGCCGGCGAGATCGGCTTCACCATCTTCTCGATCAGCCTGTCGCTGGTTGCGGTGTTCATCCCGCTGCTGCTGATGGGCGGCATCGTCGGCCGGGTGTTCCGGGAATTCGCCATCACCGTCACGATGACCATCCTGGTCTCGGCCATCGTCTCGCTGACGCTGACCCCGGTGATGTGCTCGAAATTCATGAAGCACGACAGCGGGAAGCACGGGCGCCTCTACCGGCTGTCGGAGCGCGGCTTCGACCTGCTGCTGGCGGGCTACCGCCGGTCGCTCGACGTCGCGCTGAAGCACCGGCGCATCACCCTGGTGGTCTTCCTCGCGACCATCGCCGTCACCGGCTATCTCTTCGTCATCATCCCCAAGGGCTTCTTCCCGCAGCAGGACACCGGCCTGATCCTCGGCACCTCCGAGGCGGCGCAGGACATCTCCTTCGCCGAGATGAGCCAGAAGCAGGAGGAGCTCGGGAAGATCGTCGCCGCCGACCCGGATGTCGCCACCGTCGCCATGGCGCTCGGTGCCGGCGGCGGCCAGACGCTGAACAACGGCCGCATGTTCATCACTCTGAAGCCGCGCGACCAGCGCCAGGCCTCGGCCAGCCAGATCATCGACCGGCTGCGGCCGCAGCTGGCCAAGGTCGAGGGCGCGGCCCTGTTCCTGCAGCCGGCCCAGGACATCAACATCGGCGGCCGGCCGACCCGGACGCTGTACCAGTACACGCTGCAGGACGCGAATATCGACGAGCTGAACCAGTGGGCGCCCAAGGTCTACGACAAGCTGCGGACGCTGCCGCAGCTGCGCGACGTCGCCACCGACGAGCAGACCGGCGGCACCACCCTGACGCTCGACATCGACCGCGACGCCGCAGCCCGCTACGGCATCCAGCCGCAGCTGATCGACGACACGCTGTACGACGCCTTCGGCCAGCGCCAGGCGGCGCAGTACTTCACCCAGGTCAACAGCTACCATGTGGTGATAGAGGTGCTGCCCCAGCTGCAGGACAAGCCCTCGGCGATCGACCGGATCTACGTCAAGTCGCCGCTGACGGGGGAGCAGGTGCCGATCAGCGCCCTGGCGCACTGGACCACCCGACCGACCGCCTTCCTGTCGATCAACCACCAGGGCCAGTTCCCGGCGGTGACGCTGAGCTTCAACCTGGCGCCGGGCGTGGCGCTGGGCGATGCGGTGACGGCGATCCAGCAGGCCGAGCGGGAGCTGGGCGTGCCGGCCTCGCTGACCGGCACCTTCCAGGGCAACGCCCAGGCCTTCCAGTCCTCGCTGGCCAGCGAGCCCTATCTGGTCGCGGCCGCCCTGATCGTCATCTACATCATCCTCGGCGTGCTTTATGAGAGCTACATCCACCCGCTGACGATCCTGTCGACCCTGCCCTCGGCCGGCGCCGGCGCCCTCGTCCTGCTGATGCTGTTCGGCTTTGACTTCAGCGTCATCGCGCTGATCGGCGTCATCCTCTTGATCGGCATCGTCAAGAAGAACGGCATCATGATGGTCGACTTCGCCATCCAGGCGGAGCGCGACCAGGGGCTGACGCCGTTCGAGGCGATCCGCCAGGCCTGCCTCTTGCGCTTCCGCCCGATCATGATGACGACGATGGCGGCGCTGCTGGGCGGCCTGCCGCTGATGCTGGGCTCCGGCACCGGGTCGGAGCTGCGGCAGCCGCTGGGCTACGCCATGGTCGGCGGCCTGCTGCTGAGCCAGGCCCTGACCCTCTATACGACGCCGGTGGTCTATCTGTATCTCGACAAGCTCCGGGTCTGGCTGGCAAGCCGCCGTAAGCAGGCCGGCGCGATGCCGCCGCACCTGGCCGCCGAGGCCGCGCCGTCGGCCGGGGAATGAGGCGGTACGGCGCGCCCTGTTGACCGAGGCGAGAGCATGGCGGCGGGCTGGAGTGCGGGCGCACCTTCCTGATACGCTGCCTGCCGGCTGAACCGGGGGGTCATGCCATGCCGGGAAATCGCCCGCCTTCTGGTCAAGATCGCCGGGCTGATTGTCATCGTGTCCGCCGTGACCGATCTGCCGATCCTGCTGGGGCGCGCGCTGCCCATCGAGGAGCCGATGACGGCCCGCGACCTCATCACCATGGCGTTCGTGCCGCCGGCCATCGCGGGCCTGATCGGCATCGTCATGTTCTGGGGATCGGGGCGTATCGTCGATCGCCTGCTGGTCGAGCCGGCCACTCCCGGCCAGGGCGGCGGCCCCGACCTTCGCGCGGTCGAAGAGATCGCGATTGCGGCGCTCGGCCTGTACTTTGTCGCGATCGGGATCGCCGACGCCTTCTACTACTGGGGCAAGGCCGGGCTGCACTACCGCTACGTGACCGAGAATAACATTCCCATGCCGGATATCGCGCCGGACGATTTCGGCGGCTTCGTCTCCACCGCTGCACGGCTGGCGATCGGTGTAATGCTGATCCTGTTCAGCCGCGGCATCGTGGCGGTTCGCCGGCGGCTGCTGTCTCTCCGTCCCCTCACCGGCCAGGAGTGACGATCACCCCTTCGGCGGATAGGCGTGGCGGGCGCCGTTCGGGTCCTCGACCGTCCAGCCTTCGGTGTCCGAGCCGGCGAGGTAGTCGGGCCCGATCGGCACCTTGCCGCGGCCGCCGGGGATGTCGAGGACATAGGTCGGCTGGGCCAGGCCCGACAGTCGGCCGCGCAGCGCCTTCATGATCCGCCGCCCGTCCTCGATCCCGGTGCGGAACTGCGCCGTGCCGGGGGCGAGGTCGCCGTGATGCAGGTAGTAGGGCTTGATCCGGAGGCGCACGAAGTCGCGGAACAGCTGCTCCAGCACCGCCGGGTCGTCGTTGACGCCGCGCAGCAGCACGGTCTGGGACACCAGCGCGATGCCGGCATCGGCCAGGCGCCGGATCGCGTCCCGCGCCGCCGGCGTCAGCTCGCGCGGATGATTGCTGTGGATGGCGAGCCAAACGGCGCTGTCCTGCGCCTTGAGCGCGGCGACCAGATCCGGCGTCACCCGATCCGGCTCCACCACCGGCACCCGGCTGTGCAGCCGGATCACGCCGAGATGCGGCACGGCATCGAGTCGCGCCACGACCTCGGCCAGGCGGCGGGGCGCCAGCATCAGCGGGTCGCCGCCGGTCAGGATCGCCTCCCAGACCTGCGGCCGGGCACGGATATAGTCGATCGCGGCCGCGAGATCGGTCTCGCCCATCGCCTCGCCGCCCGGCCCGACCATCTCGCGCCGGAAGCAGAAGCGGCAATAGACCGGGCAGGCGTGCAGGAGCTTCAGCAGCACCCGGTCCGGATAGCGGTGGACCAGGCCGGGGATCGGACTGTGCGCGCCGTCGCCGATCGGGTCGGCCAGCTCCTGGGGTCGCGTCTCCAGCTCCGCCGCGTCGGGCACGAACTGGCGCGCGATCGGGTCGGCAGGATCAGCCGGGTCGACCAGATCCGCCATCGCCGGGGTGACGGCGATGGCGTAGCGCGCGGCCACGGCGCGCAGCTCCTCCAGCCGCTCGGGTCCGGCCAGGCCGGCCTCGACCAATGCTTCAGGAGTCCGCAGGCGCTGCGGCGGAAGATGCCCGTCTCTCGGCATGATCAGACGGCGTTCAGCTCGCGCGGCAGCTTGAAGGTGATGGTCTCGACCGTGACCGGCTCTGACTCGATGGTGACGGCGTAGCGCTCGTGCAGCGCCTTCATCACCTCCTCCACCAGCACCTCGGGCGCCGAGGCGCCGGCGGTGATGCCGAGGGTGGAGATGCCGTCGAACCAGGACCAGTCGAGCTCGGCCGCGCGCTGCACCAGCATCGCCTTGGAGCAGCCGGCGCGGCGGGCGACCTCGACCAGACGCACCGAGTTCGAGGAGTTCGGGGCGCCGATCACCAGCACCGCGTCGCAATGCGGGGCGATCCCCTTGATCGCCTCCTGCCGGTTGGTGGTGGCGTAGCAGATGTCCTGCTTGTTCGGCGCGGCGATGCCGGGGAACTTCGCCTTCAGCGCGTCGACGATCTCGACCGTGTCATCGAGCGACAGCGTCGTCTGGGTGGCGAAGGCGAGATTGTCGGGGTCGTCGACCTCCAGCGCCGCCACGTCCTCGACCGATTCGACCAGCCGCACCGCGCCGGGCGGCAGTTGGCCCATAGTGCCGATCACCTCCGGGTGGCCGGCATGGCCGATCAGGATCACGGTGTGGCCGGTGCGATGGTGCCGCTCGGCCTCGCGGTGCACCTTGCTGACCAGCGGGCAGGTGGCGTCGAGATAGAGCAGCTTGCGCCGCTCCGCCTCCGCCGGCACCGATTTCGGCACGCCATGGGCCGAGAACACGACGGGCGCGTCGTCCGGCACCTCGTCCAGTTCCTCGACGAAAATCGCGCCCTTGGCCTCGAGCGCCTCGACCACGAAGCGATTGTGCACGATCTCGTGCCGGACATAGACCGGGGCGCCGTATTTCTCGATCGCACGCTCGACGATCTGGATGGCGCGGTCGACGCCGGCGCAGAACCCGCGCGGCGAGGCCAGCATCACCGTCAAGGGCGGCCGCGTGTCCCGCGTGCCCGCGCCTGCGCTTGTGCCAGCCTGTGCCATTTCCTATGGTCCTGAACCCGTTGTTGAAGGAGAGGGCGATGCCCGCCGAACTGTTGCGCCGCGACCCTAATATAGGTGCTCTCTCAAAAAAAGCGCGGTACGGCGTCTCAGGGCGAATCGGCGCCGGCGGCTCCGTCCTCCTGCTGCTCGGCCTAGCAGCCTGTGGTGGCGACAATGCGGCGCAGCAGGCCGGGCTGCGATGCCCCCAGATCGTCATTCCGCAGGACGCCGCGGTCTATGATCTGGTGCGGAACAACAGCACCGACCCGAAGGACGTGCTGGTCGAGGCGCGGATCACCAACACCCGGGGCGACTGCACCTATGGCGACAACGCCGTAACCATGAACGTCAATGTCGAGTTCACCGCCTGGCGCGGCCCGGCCGCCTGGCTGGAGAAGGACGTCCCGGTGCAGTACTTCGTCGCCGTCACCGACGCCCAGGACCGGATCCTGAACAAGGCCAACTTCGACGTGAAGATCCCGGTGCCCCGGCTGCAGGTCACCCCGCGCGAGACCATCCAGGAGCCGCTGGAGCAGGTGATCCCCGTCTCTAGCCCGGCGGAGGGCGGCTCGTACAAGGTCATGATCGGCTTTCAGCTGACGCCGCAGCAGCTCGAGTTCAACAAGCATCGCAACGACCCGCGGACGCCCGGCGCCGCCGCCCAGGCCGCCGGCCGCCGCACCATCGCACCGGTGGTGCCCGATCCGCGCGACCCGAGCACGGGCGGCCCGCCGCAATGACAAATGACGGAAGCTGGCCCGTAGCCGTCGCGGATTGACTTTTTCGGCGCGACGGACGAGTGTCCGCCTGCGCATTGATACGGCCTACGACCCTGGCGGGAGAGACCGGGACCGCATGACCGCGGAACCGGCGCCGAAGGAGCAAACGCCCCGGAAACTCTCAGGCCAAAGGACCGTCAGGGTAAGGCACTCTGGAGAGCAGGCAGCGGCGCGCGCCGCAGCCTCACCGATGGGGTAAGCCGGACAGAGTTCCCGGCGATTCTCTCAGGTCCCAGACAGAGGGGGTGGCGCGCGAGGATGGCCTCGCACGCCCACCTTTTGTCGAGAGGACCGGACCGTGACCGATACCCCCCTGCAGCGCACCCCGCTCTTCGACCTGCATGTCGAGCTCGGCGCCAAGCTGGTCCCCTTCGCCGGCTACGAGATGCCGGTGCAGTACCCGGCCGGCATCATGAAGGAACATCTGCACACCCGCGCTTCGGCCGGGCTGTTCGATGTCAGCCATATGGGCCAGGCCTGGCTGGAGGCCGAGCCGGGCGAGGACGCGGCCGCGCTGATCGAGACGCTGGTGCCTGGCGACATCGCCGCGTTGGCGCCGGGCCGCATCCGCTATTCGCTGCTGCTGAACGACGAGGGCGGCATTCTTGACGACCTGATGGTGACCCGGACGCCCGATCCGGCGCGGCTGTTCCTGGTGGTCAACGCCGCCTGCAAGGATGCCGATTTCGCTCATATCGCAGCGAAGCTGGCCGGCCGCGCCCGCCTCGTGCGGCTGGACGACCAGGCCCTGCTGGCGCTGCAGGGCCCGAAAGCGGCCGAGGTGCTGGCCCGCCACGCCTTCGGCGCGGACGACCTAGCCTTCATGGAATCCGGCACCTTCGCCCTCGACCGGGTCGAATGCACGATCAGCCGGTCCGGCTACACCGGCGAGGACGGGTTCGAGATCTCGGTCCCGGCCGAGGAGGCGGAGCGCATCGCCCGCCTGCTGCTGGTGGAGCCGGAGGTGGCGCCAATCGGCCTCGGCGCCCGCGATTCGCTGCGGCTGGAAGCGGGCCTGTGCCTTTACGGCCATGACATCGACACGACGACCAGCCCGGTCGAGGCCGGTCTGGCCTGGACCATTGGCAAGCGCCGCCGCGCCCAGGGCGGCTTCCCCGGCGCCGACCGCATCCTGAAGGAGCTGGCCGCGGGCCCGGCGCGCAAGCGCGTGGGCCTGAAGCCCGAGGGCCGCGCCCCTGCGCGGGAAGGTACGCCCATCCTCTCCTCCGACGGGCGCGAGATCGGGCGCGTCACCTCGGGCGGCTTCGGCCCGACGGTCGGCGGCCCGGTCGCCATGGGCTATGTCGAGGCCGGCTTCGCCGCCCCCGGCACGCCCGTCTCCCTCCTCATCCGCGACAAGGCACATCCGGCGGCGGTGGCCGCCCTGCCCTTCGTCGCCCCGAATTTCCACCGCTGATCGAACAGGGACGCCAGCAGCATGAGCACGCTTCGCTACACCAAGGACCACGAATGGATCCGCGTCGATGGTGACACCGCCACTGTCGGCATCACAGCCTATGCGCAGGAGCAGCTGGGCGACGTCGTCTTCGTCGAGCTGCCTGAGATCGGCAAGCAGCTGACCGCCGGCGGCGAGGCCGCGGTGGTCGAGTCGGTCAAGGCGGCGAGCGAGGTCTATGCCCCGGTCGCCGGCGAGGTGATCGCGGTCAACCAGGCGCTGGTCGACAACCCGGCCCTGGTCAACAGCGACCCGACCGGCGAGGGCTGGTTCATGAAGATCAAGCTGGCCGACGCCGCCGCGGTCGACGCACTGCTCGACCAAGCCGCCTATGATGCCTATGTCGAGGGCCTGCACTGATGCGTTACCTGCCCCTGACCGAGGCCGACCGTCGCGAGATGATCGCGGCGATCGGTGCCGGCTCGGTCGATGATCTGTTCCGCGACGTGCCGCAGAGCGCGCGGCTGCCCGGCCCCTTGAAGGAGCTGCCGCCGCACCAGGGCGAGCTGGAGGTCGAGCGCGCCCTGGGCGCCATGGCGGCGAAGAACGTGCCGGCCGGGTCGGTGCCGTTCTTCTGCGGCGCCGGCGCCTATCGCCACCACGTCCCCGCCACGGTCGACCACCTGATCCAGCGCGGCGAGTTCCTGACCAGCTACACGCCGTACCAGCCCGAAGTCACCCAGGGCACGCTGCAGTACCTGTTCGAGTTCCAGACCCAGGTCGCCCTCCTGACCGGGATGGAGGTCGCCAACGCCTCGATGTATGACGGTTCCACCGCCTGCGCCGAAGCGATCATGATGGCGAACCGTGTCACCCGACGCAGCCGTGCGGTGATCTCCGGCGGGTTGCACCCGCAGTACCGCGACGTCTGCCGCACCCATGCCGACTTCACGGGCTTCACCCTGGACGAGGCGGTGCCCAACCCGGACGGGGTCGAGGACCTGTCCAGCCGGATCGATGACACGACCTCCTGTGTCGTGGTTCAGAACCCGTCGGTGTTCGGCCATGTGCACGACCTGTCCGCCCTGGCCGAGGCCTGCCACGCCAAGGGCGCCCTCTTGGTCGTCGTGGTGACCGAGGTGGTGTCGCTCGGCCTCCTCACCCCGCCGGGCGAGATGGGCGCCGACATCGTGGTCTGCGAGGGCCAGTCGCTGGGCAATGCGCTGAACTTCGGCGGCCCCTATGTCGGCCTGTTCGCGACGCGCGAGAAGTTCATCCGCCAGATGCCCGGGCGCCTCTGCGGCCAGACCGTCGACGCCGAGGGCAAGCGCGGCTACGTGCTGACCCTGTCGACCCGGGAGCAGCACATCCGGCGCGAGAAGGCGACCAGCAACATCTGCACCAACAGCGGCCTATGCGCCCTGGCCTTCACCATTCACCTGTCGCTGCTGGGCGAGGCCGGATTCACCAGGCTGGCCCGGATCAACCACGCCAAGGCCGTGACCCTGGCCGAGAAGCTGGCCAAGGTGCCCGGCGTCGCGGTGCTGAACCAGAGCTTCTTCAACGAGATCACGGTGAAGCTGCCGAAGCCGGCGGAGCTGGTCATCGACGTTCTGGCCAAGCGCAACATCCTGGGCGGCGTGCCGGTCAGCCGGATCTACGCCAACCGCCCGGCCTTCGCCGACCTGCTGCTGGTGGCGGCGACCGAGACCAATACCGAGGCCGATATCGACGCGCTCTGCGCCGGCCTGTCGGAGGTGCTGTGATGACCCAGGTTGACACCTTCACCGGCAATCGCGGCCTGGATATCGAAGAGAAGCTGATTTTCGAGCAGGACACGCCCGGCCACTGCGGTGTCGACCTGCCGGAGCCCGCGACCGACACGCTGCGCCTGGGATCGGTCAAGCCGCGCGCCCGGGTCGGCCTGCCCGGCCTGGCCGAGCCCACGGTGATGCGCCACTACACCCGCCTGTCGCGGATGAACATGGCGATCGACACGGCGCTATATCCGCTCGGCTCCTGCACCATGAAGCACAATCCGCGGCTGAACGAGCGGATGGCGCGTCTGCCCGGCTTCGCCGACATCCACCCGCTGCAGCCGGTCGCGACCGTGCAGGGGGCGCTGGAGCTGATCGACACCCTGGCGCATTGGCTGAAGACCCTGACCAACATGCCGGCCGTGGCCCTGCCCCCGGCCGCGGGCGCGCATGGCGAGCTGTGCGGCATGATGGCGATCCGCGCCGCCCAGGAGGCACGCGGCGAGGGCCATCGCACCCGAGTGCTGGTGCCGGAATCGGCACATGGCACCAACCCGGCGACGGCGGCCGCGATCGGCTACACCGTCGATGCCATCCCGGCGACGGCGGACGGCCATGTCGACCTGGACGCGCTGAAGGCCAAGCTGGGGCCGGACGTGGCAGCGATCATGCTGACCAACCCGAACACCTGCGGGCTGTTCGAGCGCGATATCGTCGAGATCGCGCGGGTGGTGCATGAAGCCGGCGCCTTCTTCTACTGCGACGGTGCCAACTTCAACGCCATCGTCGGCCGGGTGCGCCCGGGCGACCTGGGCATCGACGCCATGCATATCAACCTGCACAAGACCTTCTCGACGCCTCATGGCGGCGGCGGCCCGGGCTCCGGCCCGGTGGTGCTGTCGGCCGCGCTGGCGCCCTATGCCCCGATCTCGGCCGTGTTGCATGACGCGAACGGTTTCCGCGTCGCCGAGCACAAGGGCCGCGAAGGCGCGCCGGAGCACAGCTTCGGCCGGCTGAAGGCATTCCACGGCCAGATGGGCATGTTCGTCCGGGCCCTGGCCTACATGATGAGCCACGGTGCCGACGGGCTGTGGCAGGTGGCGAGTGATGCCGTGCTGAACGCCAACTACATCCAGGCCCGGCTGAAGGACGTGCTGAGCCCGGCCTTCGACAACGGCTATTGCATGCACGAGGCGCTGTTCGACGACCGGGCGCTGAAGGACACGGGCGTGACCACGCTCGACATCGCCAAGGCGATGATCGACGAGGGCTTCCACCCGATGACCATGTACTTCCCGCTGGTCGTCCACGGCGCCATGCTGATCGAGCCGACCGAGACCGAGAGCAAGGCGACGCTGGACCAGTTCATCGGCACCATGCGGTCGCTGGTCGAGAAGGCGAAGGCCGGCCAGGCGGAGTGGTTCAGGGGCGCGCCCTACCACGCCCCGCGCCGACGCCTGGACGAGACCGCCGCGGCCCGCAAGCCGGTGCTGCGCTGGACGCCTGACGCCCCGCTGGCCCAGGCGGCGGAGTAGAAGCCGGGCGGCGCCCTTCCTTACGGAGGGGCGCCGCGCCGGCTGATCCAGGGACATCAGGGCTCCGGCAGAACGATCCGGTCGCCGACGGCATAGAGAATGCAATGCGAAGAACTGAGCCGGCAGAGGGATAGCGCGGCCTGCGCCGCCTCCTGCTGCGTCCGGTAGCCGCCGCCCCAGCCCCAGCTTTTCTCGCCGTCGGACGCGAAGGCCTTCTCATAGCTCTGGCTGGCGAGATAGCGTTTGAAGCTCCGCTCGCCCCTGTCCGACAAAGATGCCGGTGCCGGCATCCTCTCGGCCGTCTGGGGCTTGATCACCTCCTCAGACGGCAGCCCGTGGGCAGTGAGGAACTCGCCGACCCGCGGCCACCACAGTGTCGGCGCCGACGTCATGATGAAATGGCCGTTGCCCCCGTTTGCGGCGGTGATGAACAGCTCCCCGGCGCCGCCGGTGGCCTGGTAGTGCGAGAACATCTCCCGGGCGAGCACCGGCGGGAACTCCTTGTCGTTCTCGGCATAGATCCACAGCACCGGCGTCCGCGCGGTCTGCCCGAAGGCGGCCGCGGCTTCCATCAGGCTCTTCTTGCCGCAGACCTGCGGCCAGGAGGCACCGCGCCCGCCGGCGAAGTCGAGCACGGCCTGCACGCCGGGCGGGTTCACCGCGGCGGCGGCCAGGACGGCCCAGCCGCCGGTCGAGGAACCAAGCAGGACCGCCTTGTCCGGCGACGCCCAGGGCTGGCGGCGCACTGCCTCCAGCGCCGCCAGCAGATCGGTGCGGGCAACCTCCCCCGCGCGCTGATGGTCGGGATTGTCGCAGCTGACGCCGGCGATCTCGTCGCGCCCGGTCGAGTGGCCGTAGCCCCTCCGCAGGACCATGACGGCGGCATAGCCGCGGCGCGCGAAGGTGATGGCGGTGGCCGCATACCGGTTCGGCGTCAGCGTGCGGTTGTAGGCCCCCTTTGACGTGCCGTGGGTGATCAGCGCGACCGGGTAGCGTCCGGGCGCGCTCGGCCGCGTGACGAATGCCTCGAGCGTCTCATGAGCGCCGTCCGGCATCGTCACCTCGAGCGACAGCGGCGCCCGGATCAGGCCCGGAAGCTGCTGATTGCTGCCGCCGATCGCCGCCATCTGGGGGCCGCTGGTCTGGCAGGCGGCCAGCAGCAGCCCGGCCAGGGCGATCAGCCCGCTGCGCCAGGCGGCGCCACGCGACGTCCCGGCACGCAGCTTCACGGCCGGAACGGCCGGCATTCTGTGCATGATGTGACTCTCCCCGCTCCGATCGGGATCGCTCGCGCGGGTTTCATCCCGGCTGTCGGCGCCCCGCCCGATTGTTGCCCCCAAATATCCGCATCAACGCCCGCCCACGGCGGCTGCCGCCAGGGAGAGCACAGGGGGGAAGTCTTATGGACGGGGCAGCCGGCCGACAAGCGGGATCGCAGCCGGTCCGGGGCCGTGAAATCTTGCCGGTATCGCAAAACCGTCTTCCAACCACCGTACGGTCGCGGCATCATCGCCCTGCGCCGCGTGGCGCGGCTTACGCCTGAGGGGGCGAGATGGGGGTGCGATGGCACGCAGGGCTGTGACGAGTGCGCAGGCGCAGGCCATCGGCCCCTATTCGCACGGCGTGGTCGGGCGCAGCGATCTGCTCTTCCTCTCCGGCCAGACCCCGATCGATCCCGCCACCGGCCGCCTGATCGAGGGCGATGTTGCCGCTCAGACCGAACGGTGCCTGGCCAATCTGAGGCATGTGCTGGAGGCGGCGGACCTGAATTTCGACGCGGTGGTGAAGGTCAATGTGTTTCTGACCGATATGGACGACTTCGCCGCCATGAACGCGGTCTATGAGCGCCATTTCCGGCCGCCCTACCCGGCCCGCTCGACCATCGGCGTCGCCGCCTTGCCGCTCGGCGCCCGGGTCGAGATCGAGATGGTCGCGGCGATGCCGCGGGAGTGACCGGCGGTCCAGCGCTACTGCAGGAAGCCCCAGCGTTCCACCGCCGGCTCGGCCGAGGACCACTTCCAGGTCTCGCCCTGGCGGCAGATGGTTCCGACAGTGATCCCGCGGGTGGCCTTGGTGCCCTCGCCTTCCTCAACCGTGACCAGGATCTCCTTGCAGGTCACGAGCGGCGTCTCGATCAGCCGGGTGACCTGCACCGCGCCGTTCTCGTCGGCATAGCCGAAGGGCAGGTCGTGCTCGACCCGCCACAGCTGGGTCTCGCCCGGCCGCATCCGGCCGGCGACGCCGGCGATCACGTCCTGCTCGTCCCGATGCAGGCCGCGCATCACCGACTTCACCCCCGCGGCGACTGCGGCCCGGGTGCCCATGCCGACGCTGTAGCCGACCACCGGGTTGGCGGTGATGGCGCCGACCGTGCCGCCGGTGGCGATGCCGCTGACGTCCGCCACCATGCCGCAGCCGGCAAGCGGCATCAGGACGGGCAGCAGGCACAGGAGCCGCGGGAGACGGCGCCGCCGCCCCCTCACTGCAGCGAACCCCACCGCTCCGTAGCCGGCTCGGCCGAGGCCCATTTCCAGGTCTCGCCGTTCTGGCAGATGACGGCGACATAGAAGGCACGGTCCTTCTCGTCCTCGACCGAGAACACGATCTCCTTGCAGGCAAGCGGCGGCGCGCCGATCAGCCGGCTGACCGTGACCTCGCCCTGGGCGTCGGCCTCGATCGGCACGTCATGCGCGATGTCCCACCGCGCCACTTGGCCGATGGCCAGCGGGCCGGCGATGGCGGCGATCCGGTCCTGCTCGGCCTGATGCACCTTGCGCTCGCCATATTGCAGCCCGGCATTGGCGGCGGAACGGACGCCGAGTCCGATGCCGGTCGCGACCAGGGCGTTGTCGGTGACGGCGGTCGCTGCGGCCGCGCCGCCGATGCCGGCAAGATCCGCCGTGCCCTCATGCAGCAGGGAGCCGCAGCCGGCAAGGGGCGCCGCCGAAACCAGAAGGAGAATTGCAATCGGGAGTCTGCACGTTCTGGCAGGCATCGCACCGTCTTGAGCCACGGTCTTCGAGCCATCGGGCCGAATTGAGAATCACCGTAACATCAGCCTATTACGAATGTCGATCAATGTAGAATCTCAACCGCCACCAATTTCGGGCGTTGCCCGCCACGGCCCGGCTGGCGGTCCTCCGGCACCGTGCTATCGTGCGGCCCTCGTCGGTGGACGGAGGGGATCTTGGGTCATCTGGTTGCGGCCGCCGCCTATGCGAATGGACAGCGCGTCGCCGAGATCGCCCTGTCGGAGGGCCGGCGTTGGGTGGAGAAGCCCGGCCATTTCGTCTGGATCGGCATCCGCGAGCCGGAGGAAGCCGAGCTGCGCGACCTGGCGCAGCAGTTCGGGCTGCACCCGCTGGCGATCGAGGACGCGCTGAAGGCGCATCAGCGGCCGAAGCTGGAGACCTATGGCGACGCCCTGTTCGTGGTGCTGCGCACCGCGCATCGGGTGAAGGACGAGACCGAGTTCGGAGAGACCCACATCTTCATCGGACCCGGCTATGTCGTCTCGGTGCGGCACGGCCCCTCCTCCTCCTACGCCAAGGTGCGGGAGCGGGCGGAGGCCACCCCCTCGCTGCTGAAGCACGGCGAGGATTTCGTGCTGTATTCGATCCTCGACTTCGTGGTCGACAACTACACGCCGGTGGTTGAGGCGATCGAGAACGAGGTGACGGCGCTGGAGCAGCGCGTGCTGAAGGAGCCGCTGACCGCCGCCGATATCGAGCGCATCCATGCGCTGCGTCGCGAGCTGATGGTGATCCGCCGCACCGTCACCCCGACGGCGGAGGTGTGCCGCCAACTCGAGCATACCGAGGTGGGATGCATCGACGAGGCAATGCATCCCTATTTCCGCGACGTCGCCGACCATGTGAAGCGGGTCAGCGACCATGTCGACGCGCTGCGCGAGATCGTCACCCACACCTTCGAGGCGGGCCTGCTCTTGGAAGCCTCGCGCCAGAACCAGGTGCAGCGGAAATTCGCCGCCTGGGCCGCGATCCTGGCGGTGCCGACGGCGATCGCCGGCATCTACGGCATGAACTTCGACAACATGCCGGAGCTGCACATGGCCTACGGCTATTTCGGCGTGCTCGGCGTGATCGCCGGCCTCTGCGGCTTCCTGTACTGGCGGTTCAAGCGCTGGGGCTGGCTGTAGGACGAACCCGGCGGGCTCCGCCGCACCTCGAATTCGGCGAGCGGGTAGGCAACGCCATTGATCAGAACGTCGATCCGGTGGCGGCCCGGATAATGGCGCCGGGTCGTCATGTCTTCGAAGGACACGATGCTGCTGAGATCCACCCGCGCTGCGGGCGGCAAGGCCATCCTGCGAAGTTTGAACACTTTCGGCCGCGTCTCGCCATTCGCCTTGACGAAGTGCACGGCGTAGTCGACGAGCAGATCCTGCACGGTTCCAGCGGTGCTGGTGACCGTAAACGAGAAGCGAAGCGCGCCGCCGATTTCGACGCGTCGTGGCGCGAGCCGGGCTCCCGTGACGCTGATCTCGGGCTTGCCGTCGACCCCGAGCGCCTGCAGTGCCCCCCGATGGCCCTTCTTCACGAGCGAGCGCAACGCGTGCCGCACGATCCACTCGCGCCCGGGCGACGCGCCGGCGAGCCATTGGCGGCACAGCTCGACCGCGAGGTCGGGATGATCCTTGCCGATGTCGTTCAGATTATTGGCAACAGAGCGCTGGACATAACGTTCGGGATCGTCCTTGAGCAACTCGAGCAGCACGATGACCGGGCGCGGGTCGATCTGGAACGCGCGAAGCCGCGGCGCCCATGGAAGCCGCGGCCGGCTTCCTTCCGAGACGAGCCGTCGCACATGGGCGTTTTCGTCGCGCGCCCATTCGAGGAGGCGCGCATATGTCCTGTCCGGGTACCGCACCAGGAAGGCGCGGATGCTCGATTCCGCGGAGAACCGCTTGGTGAGCTCGTACTGCGCCCGCATCGCCGCCTCGAAGTCGTCGAGCCCGTATTTCTGCACGAAGAACACATGCGGCATATAGCGCAGGGGTGAGAGGCCGTTATTGCCTGTCGGCGGAATCTCCGGGCCGAGCGAAGCGACGAGCACGTCGGCCGCCCGCGGGAAGGGCTGCGGCAGGGACTTCTGCAGCCCTTCCGCCAGATGCCATGCCCGCGCGCTGAGCTCCAGACGATCGAGCCCGTCGCTCCCGTGTGCGATGAACGCGGCGGCGTCGAAGCCCGGGTCGGCTCTCGACATCTCGGACGCGAGCGCTCGCACGAGGCTCGCATCGAAGAAGTCCTTGAGTTTTGGCGCCGTCATGCTCGACAAATCCGTCATTTCGGCCATCCATCCAAATGGCGCTGCCAGCAGCCGGTATATGGCAAAATACGACAAAAAACGGCATATTTGTCTGATGGGCAGGCGGGATACCTCCTCCAGGCTGCGCCGGCTGGAGGAGCTCACGGCGCTTCTCAAGGCCCGTGAGCACATGACGGCCGCGGAGCTCGCAGCCGAGCTCGGCGTCAGCGTTCGTACGCTCAACCGTGATCTCGAGATCCTGCGCGACGGCGGCGTCCCGATCGAATCCGATCGCGGGCGGGGCGGCGGCCTGCGGCTGCAACGCAATTGGGTGCTTGGCCGGCTTCATCTCAGCACGGCGGAAGCGATCGATCTCCTGCTCAGCATCGCGATCGCCGAGCGGATGAATTCTCCGCTGCTTCTGCAGCAGCTCGCGCCGATCAAACGCAAGGTCGTCGCCGCCTTTTCGGAAAGCTACCAGCCGAAGATCCGGTCGCTGCGGAAACGGATTCTGGTCGGCACGCCGGCGTCGGAGCAGGTGCTCGCCTCGTTCTCCCCGCCGCAGCGAGGAGCCCTCGCCGGCATCGCCGATGCGTTCTTCAACATGCGATGCATCGCCATCGACTATGTCGATCAACACGGGGCGGCGACGTCGCGCGAGGTCGAGCCGCAGTTTCTCTATCTGAACGTACCGGTGTGGTACCTTTTGGCGTGGGACCGGCTGCGCGGCGCCATCCGCTTCTTCCGGATCGACCGGATAAAGTCGGTCCGGCCGCTCGCGACCAACTTCCGGCTGGCTGATCCACGGCCGTTCCTGGCGGAAGCCGAGGACGGGATCGAGGCGCTTTAGGCAATCGTGCGGGCGCGACCTCGGCCTCCTGCCGGAGGCTAGGGAATGTGCATTAGCCAGTCCGCCGCGAGCGCCCGGTCGGCCGCGGTCTCGCCATGCCCGGCAAAGGCCTGCCGCTGCGCCTCGGCCCAGCCGGGCGGGAATTTCCCGAACAGGATCGGCGGGGTCGAGACCGTTTGGCCGGCCGCGATGCGGTGCAGCGCCGCCCGGCCGGGCTCCGGCCAAGCCGGCACCGGGTCGGCCGTCCCCAGCGCCTGCAGCACCCGGCCGGAAGCTCCGGGGATAAAAGCCCAGGCCACGACCGCCGCGACCCGGATCAGGTTGATCCCCGTGCGCGACACGACGGCGGCCCGGCCGGGATCGGTATGGATCGCGGTCCAGGGCGCCTGCTCCGCGAGATAGGCGTTGGCCAGACGCCAGATCGCCCGGACCTCCGCCGCCGCGCGACGCAGCGCGAGCCCGCGATGATGCGCCCGGAGATCGGCCAGGTGCCGGTCGAGCGCGGCCGCCAGGCGATGCTCCGCCTCCCCCGGCTCGCCGCCTTCCGGCACGGCGCCACCGTACCGCGCAGCGGTGAAGCTCAGCACCCGATGCACCAGGTTGCCGAAGCCGTCGGCCAGGTCGTGGTTGACCTCGGCGGCGAAGCGGCCGAAGGCGAAGTCGGTGTCGCCGCCTTCCGGGGCATTGGCGGCCAGCCACCAGCGCCAGGTATCGGCCGGCGCCAGGTCGAGTGCGTGGTCGAGGAACACGCCCCGGCCCTCGCTGGTCGAGAACTTGCCACCATCATAGGTCAGCCAGTTCACGCCCTTGATCACGTCGACCGTCTTCCACGGCTCGCCGGAGCCGAGCAGCGTGCAGGGGAAGCCGATGGCGTGGAACGGCACGTTGTCCTTGCCCAGGAACTGCAGATATTCGACATCGCCCGCGCCCCACCACCAGGCCCGCCAGTCCCGCCGGCCGGGATCGAGGTCGGCCCAGCCCTGGGTCGCGGCGATATAGGCGATCGGCGCGTCGAACCAGACGTAGAACACCTTGCCCTCATAGCCCGGCTCCGGCACCGGCACGCCCCAGGCGAGGTCGCGGGTGATGCAGCGGTCGCGCAGCCCTTCGGCCAGCCATTTCCGGGCGATCGATGCGACCAGCGGCGGCCAGCCGCGGCGGCTGTCGAGCCAGCGCTCAAGCTCGCCGACCAGGGCGGACTGGCGCAGGAACAGGTGCCGGCTCGGCCGCCGTTCGAGATCCGTGGCGCCGGAGAGGGCGGAGCGCGGCGCGATCAGATCGGTCGGGTCGAGCGTCCGGGTGCAGGACTCGCACTGGTCGCCGCGGGCGCGGCCGTAGCCGCAATGCGGGCAGGTGCCGATGACGTAGCGGTCGGGCAGGAAGCGGCCATCCGTCGGCGACCAGATCTGCTCCAGCACCCGCTCCGCGATCAGGCCGCGCGCCTCCAGGCGCCGGAAGAAGTGCTGGGTCAGGGCATGGTTGCGGGGGCCGGAGGACCGGTCGAAATGGTCGAAGGACAGGGCGAAGCGGCGGTAGATGTCGGCCTGCGCCGCGTGTTGGCGCTCGCAATAGGCGGCGATCTCCAGCCCGTCCTCGGCGGCCGCCAGCTCGGCCGGGGTGCCGTGTTCGTCGGTGGCGCAGATGAACAGCACCTCGTCGCCGATCTGACGCCGGAAGCGGGCATGGATATCGGCCGGCAGCAGCGACCCGGCGAGGTTGCCGAGATGCTTGACGCCATTGATGTAAGGCAGCGCGCTGGTGATCAGAACCTTGGCCATCGGAGCTTCCTGGTCTCGTGTGTGGGCGCCGGACCGCGGGCATGAAAAACCCTCCGCGGGAGACCGGGAGGGTTGCGGGTCCGACGCTCGCACACGCGCTCAGGCGCGGGTCACCCCTTCCGGCAGCTCTCCTGCGGGACGGGCCGGCGCATTCGTGCGGCGCGGCGGAGGGGGACCATGGGCGACATCCGATGGTTGACGCGATGCCCCATGATCCGGCGTCGGCCGGCTCGATGCAAGCCCGCGCCGATCCCGGCTTGCTTCGGCGCCGGGACTGCGGTTCAACACCGGCATGACCGATCCCTTCGACACCGACGACATCGCGCCCGAGCCCGCGGCGCCGGACGCGGAGTGCACGCGCTGCCTGAAGCCGGCGTCGATCTGCGTCTGCGACGAGGTCGTGCCGATCGAGAACCGGATCGGCCTCCTGATCCTGCAGCACCCGCAGGAGCAGGCGAAGGAACTGGGCACGGCCCGGCTGACGGCTCTGCACCTGACCGATGCCGTGTTCAAGATCGGCCTGTCCTGGCCCAGCCTGGCCGCGGCTCTGGGCCGGCCGGCCGACCCGAAGCGCTGGGCGGTGCTGTATCTCGGCTCGATGCGGCCGCAGGACTTCCCGCCGGGGCGGGAGCTGGTGGTGCTGGACAAGAAGGGCGCCGCCCTGCCCGACCAGGAGGCGGCGCTGGCCGAGGTCGAGGGCGTGGTGGTGCTGGACGGCACCTGGAGCCAGGCCAAGACGCTGTGGTGGCGCAACCCCTGGATGCTGAAGGGAAGGCGCATCGCGCTGAAGCCGCAGCGCCCGTCGCTGTACGGCAAGCTGCGGCGCGAGCCCCGGCGCGAGGCGCTGTCGACGCTGGAATCCGCGGCCTTCCTGCTGAGCCGGCTGGAGAGACGGCCGGAGATCGAGACGGCGCTCCTGGCCAGCTTCGCCCGCATGCTCGACCGCTACCGCGCCACGCAGCCGGCCCGGCCCCGGCCCGATCGTCGCCAGGCGGGGCGCCGCCCGCAGCGCCGCGGCCCGCCTCGGATGCGGTAGGGCCGCCTCCGTCACGGAATGATCCGGCGCCGGCGCAGGTCGCGGAAGATGTCGAGGAACATCGACTCGGTGTCGACCGTGTCGTGGAAGCCGAAGAGGCGCGACTTCGTGGTGTCGCCGAACATGTCGTAGTCGAAGCCGAAGACGAAGTCGGCGAAGCGCCAGGACGAGACGTCGCGATACGGGGTCGGCATCAGGCCGTGCCGATCGATCATCGAGCGCCACAGCGGCTCCTTGTCCGCCATCACCGTTTCGAGCGGCATCGGCAGCGGCGGCGCCACCTCGAGATCGAAGAAGCGGGCCAGGCGCGGCCACAGGTCGGTCCAGCGGAACAGGTCGCCATTGGCGATGTTGAAGGCCTGGCCGGCGGCGTGCGGGTCGGTCGCGGCCCAGAGCGTGGCCCGGGCCAGCAGACCGGAATCGGTCATCTGCAGCAGCTTGCCGTAGGCGCCCGGCTTGCCCGGGAAGCGCAGCGGCACGCCGAGCTCCTTCGCCATCGAGGCGTAGACGGCGATGGCGACGGCGAGGTTCATCGGGTTGCCGAGTGCCGCGCCGCCGACCACCGCCGGCCGGATCGCCGACCAGCCCCAACCCCGCTCCGCGGCCCGGGCCTGCAGCCAGGCCAGCTGGTCGATCATGAACTCCGGCGGCATCGGGCCGGGATCGTCCTCGCGCGCCGGGGTCTTGAACGGGCCGAGATGGCCGCCATAGACCTTGTAGCCCTGCATCAGGCTGACATGGCGCAACCCGGGCGCTTCGGCCGCCTCCACCGCGTTGACCAGCATGGCGAGGTTCGGCGCCACCAGCTCGGCCCAGCTCGGCCGGTCCTGGAAGGCGGCGTAGAAGATGTGGGTGACCTCGCGCAGCCCCCCGAGCTTGTCCCGCGCATCGGCAGGGTCGAGCAGGTCGACCGCCACGTGCCGGACCCGGCCCTCCGGCTCGCCGCCGCGCCGCGACAGGCCGATGACGTCCCAGTCCTCCAAGGTCGCCAGATGCTGCACCAGGTTGCGGCCGATCACGCCCTGCGCGCCGACCACCAGCGCCACCTTCCGGTCCATCGCTCTCTCCGTGCCGATGTCTCGGCCCAGAGATCATCCATTCCGGATTCCTTGAGTAGCCGGGCGCCTCTACTATCATCCATAAATGAAACTTTGAGATGATCGCATGGACCGGTTCACCGCCATGGCCACCTTCGTCCGGGTGGCGGAGCTGGGCAGCCTGTCGGCGGCGGCCCGGGATCTGGGCCTGACCCAGCCGGCGGTCAGCCAGCAGGTGGCGGCGCTGGAGCGGCGGCTGGGCGTCCGCCTGCTCAACCGCAGCACCCGCCGCCTGGCCCTGACCGAGGCGGGCGAGCGCTATTACGCCCAGGCGCGGCGCATCCTGGAGGCGGTGGCGGAGGCCGAGGACAGCCTGGCCGAGACCCCGGGCGAGCTGACCGGCAGCCTGCGGGTGCATGCGCCGGCCGGGCTGGGCCAGGCGCATCTGGCGTCGATCCTGATCGGCTTCCAGCAGCGCCATCCCGCCCTGGCGGTCGAGCTGATCGCCGACGACCGCTACGCCGACCTGATCGGCGAGGGCGTCGACGTCGCCATCCGCCTCGGTGATCTGACCTCGCCCGGCCTGGTGGCGCGGCGCCTGGCGACGCTGCGCCGGATCCTGGTGGCCGCGCCGGACTACGTCGCCGCCCATGGCAGCCCGGAGACGCCGGAGGAGCTGGCGCGCCACCCGCATGTCCGCTTCAGCTGGGTCGCGGCCGGCGAGGCGGTGCCGCTGATCGGGCCGCAGGGGCCGCTGGAGGTGCGGGTGCGGTCGCGCTTCCTGGCCAACAACGCCTTCGTGCTGATCGAGGCGATCCGCGCCAGGATCGGCGTCGGCGGCGCCCGGCTGCCGCTGGTGCAGGCGCTGCTGGACAGCGGCGAACTGGTGCGGGTGATGCGCGGCTACGCCTATGCCCCGCTGGAGGTGCATGCGGTCTACCCTTCTGGCCGCTTCGTGCCGCGCCGGGTCCGCGCCTTCGTCGACCATCTGTCGATCGAGCTGCCGGGCATCCCCGGGCTGGACCGGGACTAAGCCATCGGGCGTAACCGGGCCGATCAAACCTTGCCGTCCGGGCTCCGGCTTGAAATGATCCGTAAACCCCGGTGCGAAGCCATGGACGTCTCCGACAAACCGGCAACTGATGCAGCCGGAGGTGAAGCTCCACAGCCACGGCCCGCTTCGCCGCTGCGCCGGGCTCTGGTGCTGGCCGTGTTGCTGGCCGGATGCGCGATTGCCTATGTCCTCATGCTGGCCCGGTTCGATGTGTCGAGCGCGCCGGCCGAAGCCGAGTTCGGCGCCCCGGCCGGCGATGCGCGGGTCAGGCTCTATGTGCAGCCGATTCAAGTCGATCCGGTCAACGATTCCCTGCAGATGCGGATCAGCGTGACGCCTGATCCCTCTCTGGCCGGTGCGGCGGCGGCGACCGCAGATCACGATTTCCTGATCAAGATCAGGCGCGGCAAGCAGATCGAGCATGTGCAGATCGGGGCCGGCCAGCCCCTCCCCGAGGTCACCTTCGAATTCGATCTCGAGGACGGAAGCGTGCGCGACTATCCGCTGGACCGGTATGTCTCGGCCATGACGCTGGCGGTGAGCGAACGAGGCCAGGACGACACCGAGACGCCGCTGCCGATCCGGGTCACGGTCTGGGAAGGCCTCCTCGGCTACACCGTGAAGGCGCAGCCGGCGGCGGCACAGAACGCCGATGAACTGCAGCTTCAATTCGCGGTCCGCCGCACGGGAGCCGTCGCGTTCTTCGGCATTGCGATCTACGTCGCCATCGTCGTGATGGCGCTCTGCGCCCTGGTCATCGGCAGCCTCGTCTTCATCGGCATGCGACGGATCGAGGTCACGCTCGCCGGCGCGCTCGGCGCCGTGATCTTCGCGCTGCCCGCGCTGCGCAGCGCGCTGCCGGGCGAGCCGCCGCTGGGCGTCCGCGCCGACATCGTCATCTTCTTCTGGGCCGAGCTCGGCGCCGTCATCGCGCTCTGCCTGTTCGTCGCGGCCTGGGCGCGCCGCGGCCCCCGACCCTGAAGCGGCCACGCCCCCGGCAGGCTCCTCACATCGACCGGCCGTCGAACTCGTGCACCGGGACGGCGGCGAGGTCGCGTTTCGGCATGCGGGTCCGATTTCCGCGATTTGACCGCAAGGATCGGGCGGCCGGGCCGGACGGCCGGTGGTAGGATCCGACCCATGAGCGAGCATCTCTACACCCTGTTCGAGACCGCGCTCGGGACCTGCGGCATCGCCTGGGGCCCGCGCGGCATCACCGGCGTCCAGCTGCCCGGGTCCAGCGCCGCGACGACGCGCGCCCGGCTGCTGCGGCGCTGCCCCGGCGCCGAGGAAGGTACGCCGACGCCCGAGATCCGGCAGATCATAGACCGCATCACGGCGCTGCTGCGCGGCGAGCCCGCCGACCTGTCGGCCGCGCCGCTCGACCTCGACCGCGTGCCGGAGTTCGAGCGCCGGGTCTATGCCATCGCCCGAAGCATCCCGCCGGGATCGACCATGACCTATGGCGAGATCGCCAAGCAGCTGGGCGACCCGCTGCTGGCCCGCGATGTCGGCCAGGCGATGGGGCACAACCCGTTCCCGATCGTCGTGCCCTGCCACCGGGTGCTGGCGGCCGGCGGCAAGCCCGGCGGCTTCTCCGCCCCCGGCGGGGTCGACACCAAGCTGCGGATGCTGCGGATCGAAGGCGCCGCGGCCGCCGCCCAGGCGTCGCTGTTCGACCTCTGACCCGGTCAGCCGGCCTGAAGCAGCGTCTGGCGCAGCCGCCGCGCGGCCGGGCCGAGCGGGTCCTCGATCCGGTGCGCCAGGGCGGCGGCGATCACCTCCTCGCCCTGACGGCCCAGCGCACCCGCCGGGATCCGCACCAGCGACCCCTCCGCCAGGTCGCGCTCGACCAGCCAGGCCGGCAGGCGGCCCCAGCCGAGCCCGGCCCGAATCAGGGCGCGCTTCGTCGGCAGGTCGCCGACCCGCCAGGTACCCGGCGACAGCACCCCGAAGTCGCGGCCCCCGGTCAGGGCCGACGGGTCTTCGACCACGATCTGCAGGTGGTCCGCCAGCACCGCGGCCGACAGCGGCCGGTCGCCGAGGGCGGCCAGCGGATGGGCCGGCGCTGCGACGGCGACGAAGGGCAGGGTCAGCACGACCTCGGCCTCGATCCGCGGATCCGCGATTCCGGCCGTGGTCAGGGCCAGGGTGCAGCGCCGGTCGCGCAGCGCCGCCTCGGCCGCGCCGAGCGGCGCTGGCCACAGCCGCACTCCGACCGAAGGGAAGGTCGCATGCATCGCCGCCAGCGCCGTGGCGAGCCGGTCTTCCGGGAACAGCGGGTCGACCGCGATCGACAGGCCGAGCTCCACCCCCTCGCCCATCCCCTTGGCGCGGGAGCGCAGCAGGTCGGCTTTCAGCAGGATGGCGCGCATGTCGGCCAGCAGCGCCCGCCCCTCCGCCGTCAGGACCGGGCGGCGGCCGCTGCGGTCGAACAGGGCGACGCCCAGCTGCGCCTCCAGATTGGCCACGGCGTGGCTGACCGCGGACTGCACCCGGGCCAGGCGGACGGCCGCGGCCCGGAAGCTGCCGGCGTCGGCCACGGCGACGAAGGCCCGCATCTGGTCCAAGGTCAGCGCGTCGAGCATGATCGATATCTTCGATCATTTTCGTGAAAACTTCACCAATTCCGTCGATCAGTCCGCCTTGCCATGTCTTGGGCATCGAACCCGCAGGCGGCGCCTGCCGCCGGACAGGAGCAGGACGATGCGCAACCAAGCCTTCCTCTATCTCGGCATCGATGCCGACCCCGCGACCGACCGGATCACGCGCGAGCGGGCGGGCGGCCGCATGACCATCATCGGCCTGTCGGACCCGAAGGACGCGCCGCGGATCGCGGCGGCGCTGGCGCACGACGGCGTCGACCGCATCGCCCTGTGCGGCGGCTTCGCGCTGCCGTGGCGGGCCCGGGTGGCCGAGGCGGTCGCCGGCCGGGCGGTGGTCGGATCCGTCGCCTACGCCTTCGAGTCCCTGACCGGCGTCGCGGCCTACAAGGCGGGGTTCGAGGCCGGCCGGCCGGGCCGCGAGGCGCTGATCTCGCTGGAGCCCGGCGCCGACCCGGCCGTCGACCGGACGGTGCGGGAGCGCGACGGCCACCACACCACGATGGTCGCGGTGCCGGACGCCGACGCCGCGGCCCGGATCGCGACGGGCCTCGTCGCGGAAGGCGTGACGCTGATCGAGCTGTTCGGCGATTTCGACTCCGCCGCGGTGTCGCGGGTGATCGAGGCGGTGGACGGACGCTGCCCGGTCGGATCGGTCGGCTACGGCGCCGAGGTCCTGGCCGGCTGACCCGGGGTTGCCCGGCCGCGCCGCCGGGCGCAGAGTCGAAGCATGCCCGCCGAGACGATCCTGCAGCACCCGTCGATCACGGTGTACGACTACCGGTGTAGCGCCGGGCCGGGCGACCGGCCCTTCACCGAGCTGCACACCGGCTACTCCGTCTCCTATGTCCGGCGCGGCAGCTTCGGCTGCCGGCAGCTGGGCCGGGTCGACGAGCTGGTGACGGGGTCGGTGCTGGTCGGCCATCCGGGCGACGAGTTCACCTGCACCCATGAGCACCACCATGGCGGCGACGAATGCCTGTCCTTCGAGCTGGCGCCGGCGCTGGTCGAGGCCATCGGCGACGACCGCGCCGCCTGGCGCGCCGGCGCGCTGCCGCCGCTGCCCGGGCTGATGGTGCTGGGCGAGCTGGCCCAGGCCGCGGCCGAGGGGCACAGCGACCTGGGGCTGGACGAGGTGGGCATCGCCTTCGCCGTGCGATTCGTCGACCTCGTCGCCGGGCGGCAGCGGCGCCGGGCCGAGCCGGCGGCGCGCGACCGCCGCCGCGCGGTCGAGGCGGCGCTGTGGATCGACGCCAACGCCGACCAGCCGATCGACCTGGGCGGCGCCGCCCGGACGGTGGGGCTGAGCCCGTTCCACTTCCTGCGCGTCTTCGCCGCGAGCCTGGGCGTCACCCCGCACCAGTACCTGCTGCGGGCCCGGCTGCGCCGCGCCGCCCGCCTGCTGGCAGGGGAGGCGCGGCCGGTGACCGAGATCGCGTATGAGGTCGGCTTCGGCGACCTGTCGAACTTCGTGCGCAGCTTCCACCGCGCCGCCGGCGTCTCGCCGCAGCGCTTCCGCCGCGCGGCCAGAGGCGACCGCAAGATCTTCCAAGAAAGGCTGGCCCTGCCCGCCGCAGGATGACCTCCGTCCCACCACGGAGGATCCGACATGTACGACCATATCGGCTTGAAGGTCCGCGACCTCGACGCCAGCCTGCGCTTCTACGAGGCTGTCTTGTCGCCCCTCGGCCATGAGCTGTGCTCCCGCGGCGAAGCCGAGGCCGGGCTCGGCCCGGCCGGCGCGCCGGCGCTGTGGCTGTACCGGTCCGCGACGGCCGACGCCGGGACGCATGTCGCCTTCCGCGCGCCCGATCGGGCGGCGGTCGACCGCTTCCACGCCCGGGGATTGGGCGCCGGCGGCCGCGACAACGGCGCGCCCGGGCTGCGCACCGACTACAGCCCGACCTACTACGCCGCCTTCCTGATCGACCCGGACGGCAACAATGTCGAGGCGGTGTGCATGAGGTGAGGCGGCGGTCCGGGTCACGGCCCGTCCCCGGCCGGCTCGGGCGGCGCCGTCCAGCGCGGCGGGGCGTCGAGCGACAGGGTCGCAGCCAGGAGCCGGCGGGTATAGCCGTGCCGCGGCGCGTCCAGCACCTGCCGCGCCGGGCCGGTCTCGACCACCCGGCCGTCCTGCATCACCGCCACCCGGTCCGCCAGCTCCGCCACCACGCCGAAATCGTGGGTGACCAGCAGCACGGCCATGCCGCGGCGGTCGCGCAGGCTGCGGAACAGGTCGAGGATCTGGGCCTGGATGGTGACGTCGAGTGCCGTGGTCGGCTCGTCCGCGATCAGCACCTCAGGATCGGCGGCCAGGGCCATGGCGATCATCGCCCGCTGCCGCAGGCCGCCCGACAGCTCGTGCGGATAGGCCCCGGCCCGGGCGGCGGGGTCGGGGATGCCGACCTCGACCAAGAGTTCCGCCACCCGCGCCCGCGCCGCCCGGCCGCGGCCGAGCCGGTGCGCCTCCAGCACCTCGCGCACCTGCTCCCCCACCGTCAGCACCGGGTTCAGACAGGTCGCCGGCTCCTGGAACACCATGCCGATGCGGCGGCCGCGGATCGGGCGCAGCGCCTCTTCCGGCAGGCCCAGCAGCTCCGTCCCCGCCAGCCGGATCGAGCCGGCGGCGCGGGCGTTGGGCGGCAAGAGGCCGAGCGGCGCCAGCGCCACGGTCGACTTGCCGGAGCCGGATTCGCCGACCAGGGCCAGCGTCTCGCCCCGGTTCAGATCGAGATCGATGCCGTCGACAGCGCGCGCCGCCGCGCCCTCGCCGAAATAGTCGACGGTCAGGCCGCGGATCGAGAGCAGGCCGGCGGTCACCGCCGTATCCGCCGCGGGTCCAGCGCCGCGGTCAGTGCCTCGCCGAGCAGGCTGACCGACAGCACGGCGAGGACGATGGCGAGGCCGGGAATGGCGGAGAGATACCAGGCGCTGCGCAGCACGGCGCGGCCGTCGGCGATCATGCTGCCCCAGCTGACCCGGTTCGGATCGCCGAGGCCGAGGAAGGAGAGCGCCGATTCAATCAGGATGGCGCTGGCGGTGATCACCGTCGCCAGCACCAGGACGGGCGCCAGCGCGTTGGGCAGGAGGCGGGCGAAGGCGATCTCCAGCCAGCCCATGCCGAGCGCGCGATAGGCCTCGGCGAAGTCGCGGCGCGAGAGGGCCATGATCTCGGCCCGCACCACCCGGGCCGGGCTGGGCCAGGCGCCGAGGCCGATGGCGAGGACGACATGGCCGAGCGACGGGCCCAGCACCAGGATCAGCGCCAAGGCCAGGACGAAGCTGGGCACGGTCTGGAACGCCTCGGTCAGCCGCATCAGCGCCTCGTCGGCCCAGCCGCCGAGAGCGCCGGCCGCGGTGCCGATGAGGAGGCCGATGCCGACCGCCACGGCGGCGGCCGCGGCGCCGACCAGCAGCGACACCCGGGCGCCGTGGAACAGCTGGGCCAGCACGTCGCGGCCGAGCCGGTCGGTGCCGAGCCAATGCGCCGGGTCCTGGAAGGGCGGCAGCTGCGCCGGGCCGGTGACGGCCAGCGGGTCGCCCGGGAACAGCCAGCCGGCGGAGAGCGCCATGCCGAGCACGAGCAGGAGGCCAAATAGGCCGAGCCGGCCGTTGCGGTCGGCCAGGAAGCGGCGCAGCACGGGCATCAGGATCGCTCCGGGCGGCAGAGCGGGGATCGCGCGCTCCGGTTGCCTCTGCCGCTTGCGGGAGAGGTCGGAGACGCGAAGCGGCTCCGGGTGAGGGGATTTTGTCGAGGCCGGGACCAGCCCTCACCCGGTCTCGCTGACGCGAGCCCGACCTCTCCCGCGTCCGGCGGGAGAGGCAATCTCGCTTGCCCCGAGAAACAGGCGATCGTCATCTCGCCCCCCTCAGCCGCGGATCCAGCCGGGCGTAGAGCAGGTCGACCAGCAGGTTCACCAGGATCACCATCACCGCGCTGGCGAGGATGATGCCGAGCAGCAGGTTGAGGTCGCGCTTCGTCACCGCCTCATAGGCCAGGCGGCCGAGGCCGGGGATGGCGAAGACGCTCTCGATCACAACGCTGCCGCCGAGCAGCATGCCGAAATGGACGCCGAACACCGTGACCATGGGCAGGAGGGCGTTGCGGACGATGTGGCGCCAGGTGATGCGGCGCGGCGACAGGCCCTTGGCCCGGGCGGTGCGGACGAAGTCGCTGCCCGCCACCTCCAGCATGCCGGCGCGCATCAGCCGCATATAGACGGCGACATACATCAGCGACAGCGCCACGGTGGGCAGCACCAGGTGGCGGGCGACGTCGGCGGCGTAGGCCCAGCCGGTGTCGAAGCTGGGCACGGTGGCGAGGCCGGCCAGCGGCAGCCAGCGCAGCTTGACCGCGAAGACGACGATCAGCATCAGGCCGATCCAGAAGCCTGGCATGGCGTAGAGCAGGAGGCCGAAGCCGGTGATCAGCGTGTCGGCCCAGCCCCGCCCCTTCAGATGGCTCTGGGCGGCGGCGACGCCGAGCAGGATGCCGGTGGAGAGCGCCAGCGCCAGGGCCGCGGCCATCAGCAGCGCGGTGTTGCCCGCCCGCTCCAGCACCAGGCCGAGCACCGGCCGCGAGAAGCCGACCGACCAGCCGAGGTCGAGCCGCGCGACATGGGCGAGGTAGAGGCCGAGCTGCACCGGCCAGGGCTGGTCGAGCCCGTAATCGGCGCGCAGCCGGGCGGTCAGCCCGGGGTCGCCGCCGCCCATCTCGACCACCAGCGCATCGACCGCATCGCCCGGCGCCAGCCGCAGCAGCAGGAAGGCCAGGCAGACGACGATCAGCAGCACCGGCACCGCCTGGACCAGGCGCCGGACGAGGAGCGACTTCATCGGGCGGCTCCGGGATCCGCGGGAGGCGCAGCTTAGCGCGGTGAATCCGGAACGCCACGGGGTTGTGGGCCGTCCCGTCGTCGCGGAAAGACGCCAAAACGGTCCCGGCTTGGGCGTCACCTCTCCCGCCTGGCGGGAGAGGTCGGGCTCGCGCAGCGAGACCGGGTGAGGGCGGGCACTGGCCTCGACACCCTCCCCTCACCCGGAGGCGCAAGCGCCTCCGACCTCTCCCGCAAGCGGGAGCGGCAAAAACCACCGGGCCTTTATGAGCAGAAGCATCTCGCGGCAGCGCCGACACTCAACTGCTGTCCAGCTTCGCGGGCATGGATGGCGGGCGGCCGTCGTCGGCCGCGTCCGGCTGTTCAGGCCAGCCATCCCCGGCGTCTGCGGCGACGGCGTCCGTTCTCGCGCCGGGCGAGCCGGCGTTGTCATTGGCCCCGGCGACATCGTCCCAGCCCTGCGGCAACCGGCTCGGGTCCAGCCGGCGGCCGAGCCAGCGGCAGACCTCCCGCACGAATTCACCGGCCGACAGCGTGTCGAGCTGCACGTCCAGCACCTCGTCCTCGGTCAGCCTCTCCCAGACCTCGGACCGCAGGCGTTCGGTCTCCTCGGGGTCGACGATCTCGCCGGCCATGGCGAGGTCCGCAGCCTCGGCGGCCGCGACCGCCTCGACCACGGCCTTGACGGCCTGCTCCCGCCGCCGGCGGCGGCGCTCCAGCGCCCCCGACTCCTCGCCCTCGGCCCGGCGGTGCAGGTAGTCGCCGCGGATCCGCTCGGCCATCGCGATCGACAGCCGGATCGAGCGCGACAGGCGCGACTGCATCAGCGGGAAGTCCGGCGGCTCCTCCGGCCCTGCCAGGGTCGCCTGCTGCTGCCGCTCGGTCAGCCGCTTGCAGCGGATGTCGATCTCGACCACCTCGCGCAGCTTGTCCAGCGCCCACCCCGTCCAATTCAGGTCGGGATCGGACGGTCGGGCCTCGCCCGCCTCGTCATCAGTCTGCGCCATGTCCATGGAACATATCATGAACAAAATCGCAGGCTAACGCAACTGGACGATGCACCCACTCGCGCCCTGCCCCACCGCGGGCTGGATCGCCACGCCCCACGGGGGCTCGCGATGACGCCGGTCTGCAAAGGCGGCGCCCCCGACCAGAAACCGCTCGATCATGCTCCCGGCGCGATCCCGAACAGCCGCTCAGCCGCCGCCGCGGCAGAACACGCAATGGATCGTGCTGTAGCGGTAGCCGGCGTTCCACAGCGTGGTGATGACCTCGGACAGTGTCAGCGGGTTGAGCGAGGTGCGCCAGGCCCGGTTGCGGATGGTCACCACGTCGTACTGGCAGCCCTTGGCGTAGAGGGCCGCATCATCCTCAAGCGAGAGGGCGTAGCTCTCCTGGCCAGCGCTGCGGAAAGCGGCGGCGTTGTCCCGAGCCGTCTGCGCCTTGGCGGCCATGGTCTCGGGCAGCGCGCCGACGCTGGCATAGCTCTCGCCGCCCTGGTTGTGGCGCCGGCCGCCCTCCGCCCGCGAGTTCGTGTATTTCGACAGGGCGTAGTCCGGCGAGTCGGCGGTGCGGAGAGTCTCGACCTGGCGCAGCGCCCCGGCGGTGAAGCGTTCGAGGCTCGGGTCCGGCAGCGTGATGCCGTGCGGGGTGTAGTAGACCAGCGTGACATCCGGGGCGCGCAGGGTGCGACCGGGGCTGAGATCGGTGCCGTGCGCGGAGATCCCGCAGGCCTGGGTGCTTGGGCGGCCGGCGGTCCGGGTCCAGACCCGCAGATGGTCGCCGACGATGTTCTGGATCAGGGGCACGCGTGTCTCCTTCCGTCTCGCCGATCCCGACGGGACGCCCGCAGTGGCGATCGGGCCAGGGCGTGCACGACGGGCCGGCATCGTCATGGATGCCCGATCCATATGATATCGCGCCTATGGAATGAAGACTTTCCGAGATCGCCGGGCGACGTGCGGCGAGATTTCACAGGAGTGTCGAAAAGAGAAAAGCCGATGCGCTATGCGCACCACATCAGCAAAATCGCGGGAGGGCGCGGGCAGACTTAGGTCCGCTTCCTGGCCCAGGCTCCGAACATGACGTCACCCACATAGGTCGCACCCGTGCTCAGGCGCTCTGCGTCGAGTCTGCTGTCCAGCGTCTCAATGTCGACCTCTTCTTCGGTCGCGACTCCGTGCTGCACGATCCTCGGGAGCATGGCGCGAATGATCGCGCCCACGGGGTACTTCTGCGTCGGCGTCTGCACGATCGGCTCCGCGCGCACCTGCTCGACCATCAGGCCCGCGGCGGTGAGCGCCTCATGCAGGTGGAAACCCATGTGGGTGTCGGCGCCTTCTCGCTCGAGCGTCTGCTTGATCCAGCCCTGCACCATGGCGTGAAGAGGCATCTGCCGGACGCTCGCGGGCACCATGGTGGTGTCGTGCTCCTGCAGAACGACCAGGCCATCGGTCCGCAGGAATCGGTGCAGGTTTCGGAGCGCCTGCACGGGGTCGGGCTGGTACATCAACACCCGACGTCCGACGATCGCGTCGAACACGCCCAGGTCGGACAGACTCGCGAGATCGGCCACTTCGAAGGCTACGTGGCTGAACCCCTCGCTCCCGGCGCGGTCGCGCGCCGCCGCGATCACTCCGGCCTCGTGATCCACGCCCACGACGGCGCCGGTCGGTCCGACCAACTCCGCCGCAAGCAGGGTGACATCTCCCGATCCGCATCCGACGTCGAGTACGCGCATGCCGCCGGCGATCCCGGCGTCGTTCAGCAGCCGGCGAGTGAACTCACCTCCGATGGCCATGTCTTAGTTCTCCATGGCGGGCCCATGATCCCTAACCACAAGCCGGAGCAGGCCTGCAATGGGTCGGTACCCGGCAACCCGTTTATGAATTCACGCCCTAAGATCGTATAGTGGAGATCAGCGACCGCATTCGTCCGCTGCGCCCTCGTCGCGATCCCACAAAGTGTATCCGGCCCATAGTACCTCACCGTGCCAGATCCCACGGATTGAGAACCCGAACGCCGGTCGGTGCGAAGTCGGACACGTTCCGGGTGACACGCCCTTGTCGGTCTTGCCGAAGGTCGCCTGCCGCAATTCGGAGACGACGTTCGTATCCAGCAGGAACATCAGGACAGGTCGGCCGGCCGGTGCAGCGGATCGGTCAGATGCGGAGGCTCGAACTCGATATCCTCGTGGCCCGGCATCGTCAGCATGTCGATGATGCTGCGACCGCCGCCGGTCAGCTTACGGTACTCCTCGATCGTCATCAGCACATGGGCGGGCCGGCCGCGATCGGTGATGAACACTGGGCCGTCGCCGGCGAGCGTCCTGGCTCGGCCGGGGTGCCGGATGAATTCACGTCTGGAGAGGGTGTTGATCGGCATGCGGCCCTCCGTTTCGATGGAGATACGCTACCACACCGGCCTGTGGTCAACCTCGGCGCCACCTATGGATTGCCACGCCCCTTCGGGGCTCGCAATGACGATGGAGGTAGCCAAAACCGCCCTCACCCCTCCATCCACGTATCCGCCCAGGATGAGGTCGCCCATCTCGGATTGGTGGCGATGTTGTGCAGGCGGCGGCTGGCCACGGTGATGAAGGTGAACTCCGCCGCCACGATCAGCGGCAGCTGGTCGGCCGCGCGCTGCTGGAACTGCTGGTAGAGGTCGATGCGCCGGCCGCGGTCGAGCTCAACCGCCGCGCGGTCGATCAGGTCGTTCATCGCCGGGTCATCGTAGCCGTACTGGTTCGAGAAGGGCACGCCGGAAGGCAGGCCGCCGCGGTAAAGGATGGTGGTCGAGATCGCCGGGTCGTTGCGGTAGACCGGCGAGCCGATCGCGAGATCGAAGGCGTGGTCGGTGTAGACCGCCCTTGTGTGGCCCGCCGCGTCGTTCGTGACCAGGGTGACGTCGATCCCCACCGCCTGCAGCGCCTGGCGCAGATAGTCGCCCATCTGGCGCGTCTGCTCGAACCACGGCGCCGGCAAGAGGCGCAGGGCGAAGCGGGCGCCGCCGTCGCGGCGCGGGAAGCCGGCTTCGTCCAGCAGGGCCTCGGCCTTGCGCGGGTCGTAGGAATATGTGGCGACGTCCGGCGTGTAGAAGGGCACGCCCGTCTTCGGCACCGGGCCGGTCGCGGCCTCGGCATAGCCGCGGAAGATGGTGCCGACCACGTAGGACTGGTCGATCGCATGGGCGATGGCGCGGCGGACGCGGACATCCTGCAGCTCGCGCCGGCGATGGTTGATCTCGACCGTCAGCTGGTAGGTGATGCCCTCGTACCCCTTGCGCACCACCGCGATGTCCGGCAGCGCCTTCAGCCGCTCCAGCTCCTCCAGCGGCACGGCGGAGAAGGCGGAGAGCTGGATCTCCCCCGCCTCATGCGCTGCGGCGATGGCGCCGCGGTCCGGCAGCACCCGGTAGACGATGCGCTCGAGATAGGGCAGGCCGCGGTTCCAGTAGTCGGGGTTCCGCTCCAAGAGATAGTACTCGCCCGGCCGATGCTCGCGGTACCGGAACGGGCCGGTGCCGACCAGCTGCTCGTTGTGATGGTTGCTGTCGATCTCCGTGCCCTCGAACAGGTGCTTCGGCACCACGGCGGTGAGGGCCGGCAGCGCGTTCTCGATCAGCTGCAGCGGCGTCGGCTGGCGGAAGCGGAACACGGCGGTGCGCTGGTCCGGCGTGTCCACCCCCTCGAGGTCCTTGAACACCACCCGGCCGAGATTCTGCCGCTTGGCCCACAGCTCGGTCGCCGAGAAGGCGACGTCGGCCGCGCTGAAGGGCCGGCCGTCGTGCCAGGTGACGCCGTCGCGCAGGGTGAAGGTGACGGTCCGGCCGTCGGCGCTGCCGTCCCAGCCGGTGGCCAGCACCGGGGTCAGCCTGCCGTCATAGGCCATCTCGGCCAGCGGCTCGACCACCTTGCTGGCGACGTAGAACACGCCGTTGGAGGCGACCAGCGCCGGGTTGAGGTTGCGCGGCTCGGTGTCCGCCGCGACGGTCAGGGTGCCGCCCCTGATCGGGTCCTGCGCCCAGGCGCCGCGCGGGCGCAGCGCCGACGCCGCCGCCCCCACGGCAGTCATGCCGACGCCGGACAGGAGGGCACGACGGGACAGCGGAAACCGGACGGGCATGGCGGCAGCACCTCTTGCGACGGGCGGGAAGTCTAGCCGAGCGGAAAGCCGTCACAAGTACAATCCCTTCCAAAGGACGAAGGGTTGCCGTGAATTCCGGATCAGCCGGCCGGAGAAGTTGCGTCGGCCGCGGCCAGCGTGCCACAACAGAGGCCAGCCCACAGGCACGCGGTCGAGGCCCGACCTCCCGCCCCTGCCCGATCCAGGGAGGATAGCAACATGGCTCATAGCGCGATGGCGGCGCAGATGCTGGAGAAGCCCGGCTTCATCGCCGCGCTGGACCAGAGCGGCGGATCGACGCCCGGCGCCCTGCGCCTCTATGGCATCCCCGACAGCGCCTATAGCGGCGACGACGAGATGTTCCGGCTGATGCATGAGATGCGGGTGCGGATCATGACCGCGCCGGCCTTCACCGGCGACAAGGTGATCGGCGCGATCCTGTTCGAGAAGACCATGGACGGGCAGGCGGAGGGCAGGCCGGTGCCTGAGTTCCTCTGGAAGGAACGCCGCGTCGTGCCGTTCCTGAAGATCGACAAGGGGCTGCAGCCCGAGGCCGACGGCGTCAGCCTGATGAAGCCGATCCCGGGGCTGGACCCGCTCTTGGAGCGGGCGAAGGCGCTGGGGATCTACGGCACCAAGGCGCGCTCGGTCGCCAACCTGGCGTCGCAGAGCGGCATCGCCGCGCTGGTGGCGCAGCAGTTCGAGCTGGGGGCGCAGGTCGCCGCGCATGGCTTGATGCCGATCCTCGAGCCCGAGGTGCTGATCAAGAGCCCCGACAAGGCCGGGGCGGAGCGGATCCTGCGGGCCGAGATCCTGAAGGGCCTGGACGCGCTGCCAGCCGGGCAGCAGGTGATGCTGAAGCTGACCCTTCCGGAGGAGCCCGGGTTCTATTCGGAGGTGATCGCGCACAAGGGCGCGGCCCGGGTGGTGGCGCTGTCCGGCGGCTACACCCGCGCGGACGCCTGCCGCCGCCTGGCCGCCAACCCCGGCATGATCGCCAGCTTCTCGCGCGCCCTGGTCGAGGACCTGAAGCGCGACATGAGCGACGCGGAGTTCAACGCCGCGATCGCGGCCTCGGTCGACCAGATCTACCAGGCGTCTGTCCAGAGCTAAGGGCTGCAACACCCGACACCGTCATTGCGACCCCGGCCTTGAGCCGGGGGAAGCAATCCAGGGCCGCTCGGCGTGGCCCCTGGATTGCTTCGTCGGCTTCGCCTCCTCGCAATGACGGTGAGGGATGGGCAGGAAGGCCCCCAGCCGGCCAGAACAATTCGTGACCAAAGCGCATCGTCGGGGCTGGTGCGGGCGGCGCGGGACCCTATAGTGCGCGCATGATCGCCCCGCCTGCCCCGATCCTATCCCTGCCGGAAGCCGAGCCGCTGGTGCTGGCCCCCGAGGGCGGCGTGCTGCTGACCGCGGACGGGGAGCTGATGACGCTGGACGCGGCCGAGCTGCGCCGGCGAATCGACGGGCCGCCCCTCTTGCTGTGCCACGCCAAGGCGGTGGGGCGGCGCTGCGGCCTCGAGGTGCTGGGCGCTTTCGACCTCTTGGAGCTGTTCGCCTTCGCCCGGCCCGGCCGGTTCTGCGTGCCGACGCCGCGCGGCCTGGCCGCCGCCCTCGGCCTGCCGGTGCCGGCCAGCCTGGAGGATGCGGCGATCGCCCTGCCCCGCCTGGCCGAGGCGCTGCTGCGCAGCCTGTCGGTTCCTGCCCCCGACGAGCGCAGCGATCCGGCCGGGCTGGCGACGCGGATGGGCGAGGCCGGCTGGCCCTGGGCACCCTTCGTGCTGAAGGCGCTGGGACTGCGGGCGCCGGTCGAGGATCACCGCAAGCGCGGCGCCTATCAGGTCTGGGCCCATCTGCCGGAATGGGAGGCGGAGCCGCCGAACCCGCCGCCGTCGCAGCACCCGGTCGAGCCGCGCGAGGCTCGCACCCGCCTCGCCCAGATGCTGGGCGAGGGCGCCGAGCCGCGGCCGCAGCAGGGCGACTATGCCGTCGCCGCCGCCGCCGCCTTCGCCCCGCGGCCGGCGCCGGACGACCCGACCGTGGTGCTGGCCCAGGCCGGCACCGGCACCGGCAAGACCCTGGGCTATCTGGCGCCGGCCACGGTCTGGGCCCAGAAGAACGGCGCGCCGGTGTGGGTGTCGACCTACACCCGCAACCTGCAGCACCAGATCGACAGCGAGATGGACCGGCTGTTCCCGGACCCGGTCTTGAAGGCCCGCCAGGTGGTGCTGCGCAAGGGGCGCGAGAACTACCTCTGCCTGCTGAACTACGAGGACGCGGTGCGCGGCCTGGCGCTGAACCCGCGCGACGCGGTGCCGCTGGGGTTGATGGCGCGCTGGGCCGCGGCGACCCGTGACGGCGACCTGACCGGCGGCGACTTCCCCGGCTGGCTGGCCGACATCATCGGCCGGCCGAACAGCCTGGCGCTGGCCGACCGGCGCGGCGAGTGCATCCATTCCGGCTGCCCGCATTACAGCCGCTGCTTCATCGAGCGCGGCATCCGCCGGGCGCGCAAGGCGCAGATCGTGATCGCCAACCATGCCCTGGTCATGATCCAGGCGGCGCTGGGCGGGGTGGACGACCGCGACGCGCCCAGCCGCTTCGTCTTCGACGAGGGGCACCATCTGTTCGAGGCTGCCGATTCGGCCTTCGCCGGGCACCTGACCGGGCTCGAGGCCACCGACCTGCGGCGCTGGCTGCTGGGCCATGAGGAGGGCGGGCGCCGGGCCAGCCGCGGCCGCGGCCTGCGCCGAAGGGTGGAGGACCTGCTGCCGGACGAGAACGCGCTGACGGCGCTGGAGGAGATCGAGCGCGCCGCCCGCGCCCTGCCCGGCCCGGGCTGGGGCAAGCGCATCCATGACGACCAGCCGCGCGGCCCGGCCGAGCGCTTCCTGGCCCTGACCCGGACCCAGGTCTATGCCCGGGCCCAGGGCTCCGACGGTCCCTACAGCCTGGAATGCGACACCACCGATCCGGTGGAGGGGCTGGTCGACGCCGCCCAGGCGCTGGACGCGGCGCTGGCCGAGCTGCAGGTGCCGCTGCAGGCTCTGGCCAAGTCGTTCTGCGAGCGGCTGGACGAGGAGGCCGGGTCGCTGGACCCGAACCAGCGGCAGCGGCTGGACGCCGCGGCCCGGTCGCTGGACCGTCGCGCCAAGATGGAGATCGGCGGCTGGCGCGCCATGCTGTCCGGCCTGGCCGAACCGACCCCGCCCTGGCTGGTCGACTGGTTCGGGGTGGAGCGGGTGGAGGGCCGCGAGCTCGATTTCGGCTTCTACCGCCACTATGTCGACCCGACCCGGCCCTTCGTCGACGCGCTGGTGCGGCAGGCGCATGGCATCGTCGTCACCTCCGCCACCCTGACCGACGGCGCCGGCGACCAGCCGGAGGACTGGCGGGCGGCGGAAGACCGCACCGGCGCGGGCCACCTGCCGCGGCCGGCGATCCGGGCCCAGGTGCCCTCGCCCTTCGACTACCCGTCCCTGACCCGGGTGCTGATCGTGCGCGACGTGCGCAAGGACGACCTGGAGCAGGTGGGCGCCGCCTATCGCGAGCTGTTCCTGGCGGCCGGCGGCGGCGCGCTGGGGCTGTTCACCGCGGTCAGCCGGCTGCGCGCCGTGCACCATGCCATCGCCCCGGCGCTGCAGGCGGCGGGGCTGCCGCTTTACGCCCAGCATGTCGACGGCATGGATGTCGGCACCCTGGTCGACATCTTCCGCGGCGAGACCGATGCCTGCCTCTTGGGCACCGACGCGGTGCGCGACGGGGTCGACGTGCCGGGCCGGGCCCTCAGGCTGATGGTGTTCGACCGGGTACCCTGGCCGCGCCCCGACATCCTGTCGCGCGCCCGCGGCAGTCATTTCGGCAAGCAGCGCTGGACCGACATGCAGACCCGCTTCCGCCTGAAACAGGCCTTCGGCCGGCTGGTGCGGCGGGCGGACGACCGCGGCGTCTTCGTCCTCCTGGACCCGATGATGCCGACCCGCCTGTGCACCGCCTTCCCGCCCGGGGTCGAGGTGCAGCGCATCGGCCTGGCCGAGGCGGTGGCGATCACGCGGGAGTTCCTGGCCCTTGAGCCGGTGGCTGCTGTCACTCACCTGGACAGGAGTGTCGAATGAGCTGGCGGCTGCGACGCGAGAGACCGGTTCAGCGAGCTGGTCGAGAAGGCACTGACGGAAGGGCCGCAGCATGTGACTCATCGCGGCCGGCCGGCGGTGGTCGTGATCTCCGAGGCCGAGTACCGCAAGCTGGTCAAACCGCACCGAAGTTTGGCCGAACATCTTCTGTCCGCGCCGAAGGTCGACATCGAGTTCGAGCGGATGAACTTCAAGCTCCGCGACGTCGATCTGTGACGCTTCTTCGCGCTGCCTCTCCCGCAAGCGAGACTTTTTTACAACGCCCGTCCCCTCTTCATCATTGCGAGGAGGCGAAGCCGACGAAGCAATCCAGGAGCCAATGCGAGTGGCCCTGGATTGCTTCGCTGCGCTCGCAATGACGGTGTTGGGAGTTGTGAGAAGGTTTCGCAAGCGGGAGAGGCAACAACTCACCGTCTTGATGCGATGGAATGACCCGAGCCGGCCTGAACCTGCTCCGCTCTAATCCGCGATCCGCTCGGCCGGCTGGTCGCGCCCGCCCTGATGCAGGATCAGCCGGACCGCGCGGCCTGCTTGGTCGGTCTCGAAGGTGATCTGGGCGTCGACCACCTTGTAGAAGAACCGCCGCTCGCCTTCCGGGAAGATCTCGAACTTTCCCTGCCCAGTGGCCTGAGCCATCAGCCGGTCGCCGTCCCGCGTCACGGTGAGGATGAAATCCGGCGCCAGCCGGTAGCGCCCGACATAGGCGTCGAACAAGGCGGGATCGACCGCGACCTGGTGGTGCGGCTTCGGCGGCGGGGACAGCGGCAATGCGGGGTCCAGCAGGTGGAAGCCGATGTCGTCGACGCCGATTTCGGTCGAGGTGTTCGACAGCGCGACCACGCCGATCCGCGCCTTGCGCAGGAAGCCGACGAAGGAGCGGTAGCCGCCGGTGCCGCCATTGTGCCAGACCAGCTCGTCCTCGCCGCGCGACTTGACCATCCAGCCCAGCGCCACCGCATCGCCCGGATGGCCGGTGTCGCGGCGCACCGCCAGCATGTCGTCCATCGCCGGCCGCAGCGGCGAGTCGTCATAGCCCATCGCGGCGCCGAGGACGGTCAGGAGATCGTTGGCGGTCGAGCGCAGCGCGCCGGCCCCGGCCAGGGTCGGCGAATACCAGTTGGGCACGGTCTCCAAGGCCGCGTCGTGGCCGGGGGCGAGGCGGGCCTGCAGCTCGGGCGGCAGCACGATCGCCGTGCTGCGCAGCCCCAGCGGGTCGGCGATCCGGGTCCGGACCAGCGTCTCGTAGTCGGTGCCCGCCCGGTGCGCCAGTGCCCGGCCGAGCAGCCCGGCGCCGAGATTGGAGTATTCGAATTCGGCGCCGACGTCGCGGGGAAGGCGGTAGCCGGACAGGAAGTCGTAGAGCTGCGCCGGCGTGTAGTCGGCATAGGGGTCCCTGGGGTCGCGCGGCGCGAAATTCTCCGGCATGCGCGGCAGGCCGGAGGTGTGGGTGGCCAGCTCCTGCAGGGTGATGGCCCGGCCGCGCTTGGGGACCCGGACCCCGACGGGCAGGTGCTGCGCCACCGGGTCGTCCAGCGCCACCTCGCCCCGCCGCGCCATCTCGGCCAGCAGCAGGGCCGTGAACACCTTGGCGACCGAGCCGATCTCGAAGACGGTATCGCCGTCCGGCACCCGCGGATCGTCCCGGTCCAGCCGGCCATAGGACACGATGCGCTGCCCCTCCTGCCCGATCACCCCGACGACGATGCCGACGCCCTGCTGCCGGACGTCGATCCGGTCGGCCAGCATGGCGCGGATCTCGGCATCCGGCGGCACCGGCGAGGGCGCCTGGGCGTTTGCCATGGCCGTCGTCAGGCAGAGGCCCCCGGTCAGGATCAAGGATCGCAGCATCGGCATCTCCCGGCGCGGCGCAATGGGCCGTCATAGCGCAGGCAGGATTTGCAACCGCCAGCCTATCCGGGCAGCGTCGACGTCACCACCTTCCATGGGAGGAGGCCCGAATCGAGCGGCGCTCAACCCGATCTGCAATGTCTGATAGGATTGCGTTCGGACGCAACTGCGCATGAGGGCCGGATGGCCGCCTTCGACAAGCCGCTCCGATCGCCGACGATCCGCAGTCTCTTCGATATCGGCGTAGTTTTTGCCGTGTGCATGGCTACGGCGCAGCTGATCGCCCGCACCCCGGACTGGGGCCAGGGCATTCCTGTGGCGACGGGCGTGTCGCTGATGTTCCTGGCGAAGGAGATCCTGCCGGAGGGGGCTGACCGGACCGCTCGCGGCCTGGCCGTCATGATCGCCGTGTGCGTCGTAGCCTCGCTGGCGGCCCGGCTGATTCTCGGGTTCCTGTCGTAGTCACCCGCTCCTGGCGGCTGCCACGACTTCCTCCGCCGCCTGCCCCAGCAGTACCAGGTCCTGCGGCCGGGACAGGCGGTGGTCGCCGTCCTTGATGAGCGTCAGGCGGACGTCGGGGCCGGACAGGGCCTCGGCCAGCTTCAGGCTCTGGCGCCAGGGCACGTCCGGATCCGCCATTCCGTGCAGCAGGCGCGCCGGCCCGGCGAAGGGCACCGGGCCGCGCAGCAGCAGGTGCGAGCGCGCCTCCTCGATCAGCCGCCAGGTGATGCGGTAGGGGCCGTCGCCATAGGCCGAGGGCCGGTCGATGAAGCCGTCGCGGCACATCCGCGCCAGCCCCTCCTCGCCCAGGGCCGGCAGCATCAGATCCTCGGTGAAGTCGGGCGCGGCGGCGATGCCGACCAGCCCCGCCACCCGGCCCGGCCGGGCGACCGCGGCGCAGGCCGCGACCCAGGCGCCCATGGAGGAGCCGATCAGGATCTGCGGGCCCTCGGTCAGCCGGTCGAGCACCAGAAGGGCGTCGGCGATCCAGTCGCCCAGCGTCAGCTCCGTGAACACGCCGCCCGAGGCGCCGTGGCCGCGATAGTCGAAGCGCAGGAAGGCGAGGCCGCGTTCGGCGGCGAAGCCGTCGAGGAAGCTCGCCTTCTCCCCCGCCATCGACGAGCGGAAGCCGCCGCAGAAGAGGAGGCCGGGGCGGCCGTCGGCGGCGCCCGCGCGGCGACGCCAGACGACCGGCGCGCCGTCGGCCGCCGGGATGGTTCCAGTCTGCTCGGTCATGGCGCCGCCAGCAGGTCGCGATAGAGGGCGACGTAGTCCCGGGCCGCGCGCTCCCAGCTGAAATCCTGGGCCATGGCGCGGCGCTGCAGCTGCGCCCACAGCGCCTGGTCGCGCCACAGGCCGCAGACCCAGCTGATTGTACCGGCCAAGGCGGCGGCGGTGGGGTCGTCGAAGCTGAAGCCGGTGGCGCGGTCCTCGACGATGGCGTCGTGGCTGGCATTGACCACGGTGTCGGCCAGGCCGCCGGTGCGGCGCACCAGCGGCAGCGTGCCGTAGCGCAGCGCGTAGATCTGAGTCAGGCCGCAGGGCTCGGTGCGCGACGGCACCAGCAGCACGTCGGCCCCGGCCTGCACCAGATGGGACAGAGTCTCGTCGTAGCCGATGCGGACGGCGACGTTGTCGGGATGCTCCGTCGCGGCGGCGCGGAAGCCGGATTCGAGCTCGCCGTCGCCGGAGCCGAGCAGCGCCAGCCGGCCGCCGCCCGCGACCAGCGCCGGGACGGCATGCAGCAGCAGATCGCAGCCCTTCTGCCCGGTCAGCCGGCTGACCATGGCGAAGAGCGGGGCGCCGTCATCCTCCGGCAGGCCGAATTCCCTCAGGAGCGCCGCCTTCGACGCCGCCTTGTTCGACAGGTCGTCCGGCCCGTAGGGCGCTGGCAGATGCGGGTCGTGGCGCGGGTCCCAGACGGCGTAGTCGGCGCCGTTGACGATGCCGACGAGGTCCGGGGCGCGGGCGGCCAGCAGGCCGGACAGGGCATAGCCGTAATCCGGCGTCTGGATCTCCTGCGCATAGGTGCGGCTGACCGTGGTGATGCGGTCGGCGTAGTAGAGCCCGGCCTTGAGGAAGCCGACGCCGCCGAAATATTCCAGCCCGTCGATGGACAGGCTTTCCGGCGGCAATCCCAGCTCCGCCGCCGTCTCCGCCGGGAACCAGCCGGTGAAGCCGATATTGTGGATCGTGGTGACGGTGCGCGGGCGCCTGGCGTCCGAGGGGGCTGCGCCGGCCCAGAACGACAGATAGGCCGGGGCGAGGCCGGCCTGCCAGTCATGGCCGTGGACGATGTCCGGCCGCCACTGCGGATCGGCGCCGAGGCCGAGCCGGGCGGCGGCCCAGCCGAGGGCGGCGAAGCGGCGGTGGTTGTCCGGCCAGTCCTGCCGGTCCGGGCCGAGATAGGGGTTGCCGTCCCGGGCGAACAGGCCGGGACTGTCGAGCACATAGGCCGGGACGGCGACGCCCTCGAGCTCCGCCAGCATCACCTGCGCCGGGCCGCCGCCGAACAGCGCCGGATCCTCCAGCACCAGCTCCGGCCGCCGCATCGCCTGGCGCACCGCCGGATAGGCCGGGACCAGGACGCGGGCCGAGACCCCGGCCACCGCCAGCGCCGGCGGCAGCGCCGCGGCGACATCGGCCAGGCCGCCGGTCTTGACCAGCGGATAGATCTCCGACACCGCGTGCAGGACGTTCATCCGGCTCGATCCTCCGCTTCGACGCAGCCCGCCATCCCCGCCGGTGGGCAGGCGGCGACGACAATGGCACAGGGGCCAGCCGTCAGCCCAGCGCGTCGATCATCGGCTGGGTGATCAGGACGATGCCGGTCTCGGTGCGGTGGAAGCGGCGGGCGTCGAGCTCCGGATCCTCGCCCACCACCAGCCCTTCGGGGATCTTCACGCCATGGTCCAGCACCACCCGGTTCAGCCGGGCGTGGCGGCCGATGTCGCATTCCGGCAGCACCACCGCCTCGTGCAGCCGGGCGAAAGAGTTGACCCGCACCTTCGAGAACAGCACCGACTGCCGGACGGTGGAGCCGGAGACGATGCAGCCGCCGGAGACCGTGCTGTTCACCGCCTTGCCGACCCGCGCCCCGTCCTCGAACACGAATTTCGCCGGCGGCAGCTGCTCCTGATAGGTGTAGATCGGCCAGTCCTGGTCGTACAGGTCGAGCGCCGGGGTCACCGTGGTCAGGTCGATATTGGCGGCCCAATAGGCGTCGATGGTGCCGACGTCGCGCCAATAAGGCTCGGCATAGCTCGGGTTCGGGATCGCGCTCTCGGAGAAGCGGTGGGCGCGGACATGGGCGCTCTCGACCAGATAGGGCACGATGTTCTTGCCGAAATCGTGCTCCGAGGTCGGGTCGGCGGCGTCGCGGCGCAGCTGCTCGGCCAAAAAGCGCATGCTGAACACATAGATGCCCATGCTGGCCAGTGCGGTGTCGGGCCGGCCCGGCATCGGCGGCGGGTCGGCCGGCTTCTCCAGGAAGCTGGTCACCCGCCACTGATCGTTGACATGCATCACGCCGAAGGCCGTCGCCTCCATGCGCGGGACCTCGACGCAGCCGACAGTGACGTCGGCGCCGCTGCGGACGTGATCCTCGAGCATCGCCGCGTAGTCCATCTTGTAGACGTGGTCGCCGGCCAGGATCAGGACGTGGTCGGGCCCTTCGGCCTCGAAGATGTCGAGATTCTGCCAGACCGCGTCGGCGGTGCCGCGGTACCACATCGCCTCGTCCACCCGCTGCTGCGCCGGCAGCAGGTCGACGAACTCATGCATCTCGGCGCGCAGATAGCCCCAGCCGCGCTGCAGGTGGCGCAGCAGGCTGTGTGACTTGTACTGGGTCAGCACATAGATGCGGCGGATGCCCGAGTTGATGCAGTTGGACAGCGCGAAGTCGATGATCCGGAACTTGCCGCCGAAATAGACCGCGGGCTTGGCCCTGCGGTCGGTCAGCTGTTTCAGCCGGCTGCCCCGTCCGCCGGCGAGGACCAGCGCGATCGTGCGCTTGGGGAGCTGGCGGACCGGACCGTCGTCACGCATGGGGGATCCTCCCGGCTTCGGATATTTCCGGGAGAGTAACATCAGGTTTCGCGATCCGGCACCGTTCGTTTGTGCCAAATTTTATAGGACTGCCTGCCGCTCACCCGGCCGGAAAGCGCGGCGCGTAGATCGCCAGCAGCAGCGAAAGGGTCAGCACCGAGACCACGGTCGAGACCAGGATCACCGCCGAGCTGCGCTCGACATAGACGCCGTAGCGCTGGGCGACGACGAAGGTCAGCGCCCCGGTCGGCAGGGCGGCGAGGATCACGGCGCTGGCGGTCCAGAACGGATCCATCGGGAACAGGGTGGCGGCAAGGAGCCAGGTGATCAGCGGCTGCCACAAGAGCTTCAGCACCGAGATCCAGCCGACCTCGCCGAGGCCGGTGCGCAGCGCCTGGCCGGCCATGAACAGGCCGATGGCGAAGAGGGCACAGGGGCTGGCGGCGGCGCCGAGCAGCGACAGCAGCGTGGCCAGCGGTGCCGGTATCGACAGCCCGGCCCCGGACCAGGCGACGCCCAGCACCGGCGCCACCACCAGCGGGTTCTTCAGCAGGGCCAGGGCCACGTCGCGGGCGGCGCCCAGGACGCCGCGGCCGTTGCGGCCGGTCAGCTCGAGCGCGACCACGGCCAGGCCGACGCAGGCGGCGCTCATGATCACGGTCGCCAGCGACGCCGGCGGCAGGCCGCGGGCCGGGCCGAAGGCGGCGGCGAAGAGCGGGATGCCCATATAGCCGGTGTTGGAGAAGCTGGCGCTCATGCCCTGCATCGTCGCCTCACTGGCATCGGCCCGGTGCAGCAGCGCGCCGAGGACCGCCCCGAGCAGCCAGACCGCGAGGATGCCGCCGAGGAAGGCGCCGATGAAGTTGAGGTTGACGATCTCCGCCACCGGGGTGCGGGCCATGGCCAGGAACAGGAGCGCCGGCAGCGCGATCCAGTAGACGAAGCCGTTCAAAGCCTCGGACTGGGCCCGGCCGAGCAGCCGGATGCGCCCGGCGAAGACGCCGAGGAAGATCACGCCGAAGACCGGCAACGCCACGTCGATGACCGCCTGCATGGCGCCCCTCATGCCATGCCGCATCGGGGCGGGGGAAGCGCGGTCGTCGCGGCCGGGGCCGGCGCCATGGTCAGGGCCGCTCGCCTTGACGCCCCGGCGCGATCCGGGCGATATCCGGGGCGATCCTTCCCGCGACTCGCCGGCCAGCGGAGACTGCCATGACCACCGACGCCCACGGCGCCCTGATCTACACCATGGTGCTTGCCTCCGTGGCCGACAAGAACATGACCGATGCGGAGGTCGAGACGCTGTCGGAGATGGTGCGGTTCCTGCCGGTGTTCCGCGGCTTCGACATCGACCGCATCCCGGACCTGACCCGCGACTGCATCGAGCTGCTACAGCAGGATGACGGCATCGACCGCGCCCTCGACATCATCGCCGAGACGCTGCCGAAGCATCTGCGCGAGACCGCCTACGCCATCGCCTGCGATTCGATCGCCGCGGACGGCAGCGCCAGCCAGCCAGAGCTGCGCCTCCTGGAGCTGATGCGCGACAAGTTCGAGGTCGACCGGCTGGTGGCGGCGGCGATCGAGCGCGGCTCCCGCGCCCGGCACCGGACCTTGTAGAGACCGTCAAATGCTGCTGGCGCGGCCGCCCCGGCTGTGGCTCGCCGCCGCCCTGCTGGCCGCGAGCGGTGCCGTGGCGCAGGAACAGGCACCGCCCCCGGCCGAGGCCCCGGCCGCGACGCTTCAGGTCGGCAGCCTGACTCTGACCGCCTGCCAGCCCGATTTCGGCGGCTTCTGCGGCCGGATCACCCGACCGCTGGATCCCGCCGGCGCGCTGCCCGGCACGGTGACAATCGGCTTCGAATACTACCCGCGCCGCGACATCGACCAGCCGGCCGAGGGCGTGATCCTGGCCCAGGAAGGCGGGCCCGGCTATTCCTCCACCGGCACGCGGGAGGGCTATCTGAAGCTGTTCGAGCCGCTGCGCGACCGGCGCGACACGCTGCTGGTCGACAAGCGCGGCACCGGCCTGTCCGACCCGATCCAGTGCCAGGCGCTGCAGGAGGCGGGCGAGTTCGTGCCGGCGGCCGTCGCCGCCTGCGGCCGGCAGCTGGGTCCCGCCGCCTGGATGTACGGCACGGCGCCGGCGGCCGACGACGTGGCGGCAGTGCTGGACGCGCTGCAGATCGGCAAGATCGACTTCTACGGCGACAGCTACGGCACCTGGTTCGGCCAGGTCTTCGCCCAGCGCCATCCGGACCGGCTGCGCACCCTGGTGCTGGACAGCGCCTATCCGACCATCGGCCTGTCGCCCTGGTTCGCGACCGAATGGGCCACCGCCCGCGACGGGTTCGAGCTGGTGTGCCAACGCTCGCAGAGCTGCCGCGCCCTCGGCGGCCGCTCGCTCGACCGGATCGAGCGCCTGGTGGCGGCGCTGCGGGCCAGGCCGGGCAAGGCCGAGGCGCCGGACGGCGACGGCAACACCGTCGGCATCGCGGTCGACGCCCCGACCCTGTTCCTGACCATGAACAGCGCCGGCGGCAGCCCGACCTTCTACCGCGAGCTGGACGCCGCGGCGCGCGCCTTTCTCGATGCCCGGGACCCGGTGCCGCTGCACCGGCTGATGGCCGAGGCCTCGTCCTGGAACACGCCGGGGGCCGACCCATCCGCCTTCTCCACCGCCCTCTATGTCGCTGTGGTCTGCAGCGACTATCCGCGGCTGTTTCGCGCCGAGGCGTCGCCGGCCGAGCGGCGGCGCCAACTCGCCCGCGCCACGGCGCGGAAGCAGGCGACCGACCGCGAGGTCTATGCCCCCTTCACCATCGCCGAGGTCGACGCCTCGCCGCACAAATGGGAGCGGCGCGACCTGTGCCTCGACTGGCCGGCGCCGCCGAAGGATGTCGTTCCCGGCAGCGCGGCCGACCCCGAGAAGCCCTTCCCGGCGGTGCCGACCCTGGTGCTGTCGGGCGACATCGACAGCATCACCTCGCCGATCGAGGGGCTGGAGACGGCGCGGCTGTTCCCGGACGCGACCTATGTCCAGCTCCGCAACCTGACTCACATCACTGCGATCACCGACCAGGCGATCTTCGTGCCGCCGAAGGGCGCCGACGCCACCGGTTGCGTCGCGCCGATCGTGCTGACCTTCGTGCGCTCGGGCGGCGACGCCGGCGACACCTCCTGCACCCAACGGATCCGGCCGATCCGCACCGTGCCGGCCTTCGCTGTCAAGGCGGGCGAGGTGGCACCGGCCAAGGCCGATGCCGGCAATGCCGCGACCGAGACCGACCTGCGCATCGCTTCCGCGGCGGCGGAGACGGCGGGCGACGTGCTGGCGCGCTATTTCGTCAACTCGACCGGCAGCGGCGTCGGGCTGCGCGGCGGCCGGTTCAGCTTCGAGGCTTTCGACGAAGGCTATGCCTTCACCCTCGACCAGATCCGCTGGGCCGAGGACCTGGCCGTGTCCGGCACGATCCGCTGGAACCAGGCGACCGGCGACGTCACTGCCGAGCTGACGCTGGCGGGCGCGGCGGTGGGCACGCTGGCCCTGGCCTGGAACGACCGCGACACCGACGCCGTGGCCCGCATCACCGGCACGATCGAGGGGCGGACGGTGGTGGCGGAGCGGATTGCGCCGTAGAGGCACGCCCCGGCGGCACAGTCCTCCCCCTCACCCTCCCGTCGCTGCGCGACGGGCCCCTCCCTCTCCCCAAGGAGAGGGAATCGGTGCGGCGCCCCTACACCTCTCCTTGGGGAGAGGTCGAAATCGCGTCAGCGATTTCGGGTGAGGGGGCGGGTGCCGGCCTCAGAAGTACTTCGCCAGATTCTCCCGGATCCGCTCCAGCACCGGCCGGCTCCGGTCCGGCATCTCGAAGCGGCGGCCGGTGATGGTCTCGTAGGCGCGGACATAGACCTGGGTGGTGTCGCGGATCACCTCCGCCGGGATCTCCGGGATCGGATCCTTGTACGGATCACAGCGCGCCGCCACCCAGCTGCGGACGAAGTCCTTGTCGAAGCTTTCCGGCCGTTCGCCGCGGGCGAAGCGGTCCTCATAGCTGTGCGCGAGCCAGTAGCGGCTGCTGTCCGGCGTGTGGATCTCGTCGGCCAGGACGATGCGGCCGTCGGCGTCGGTGCCGAACTCGTATTTGGTGTCGACCAGGATCAGGCCGTGCCGGCGCGCGATCTCCTGCCCGCGGGCGAAGAGCGCGAAGGCAGTGTCGCTGAGCTGCTGCCACTGCCCTGCGGTCAGCAGGCCCTGGGAGACGATCTCCTCCGGCGTCAGCGGCTCGTCATGGCCGCCGTCGAAGGCCTTGCTGGTCGGGGTGATGATCGGCTGCGGCAGCCTCTGGTTGTCGCGCAGCCCGTCGGGCAGGCGGACGCCGTACATCTGGCGCTGGCCGGCCTTGTACAGGGTCAGGATCGAGGTGCCGGTGGTGCCGGCCAGATAGTCCCGCACCACGATCTCGACCGGCAGGATATCGAGCCGGCGGCCGACCACGACGTTCGGGTCGGGATAGTCCAGCACGTGGTTCGGGCAGATGTCGCGCGTCTCCTCGAACCAAAAGCGCGCGGTCTGGGTCAGCACCTGCCCCTTCAGCGGGATCGACGCCAGGATCCGGTCGAAGGCGCTGATCCGGTCGGTGGCGATGATGATGCGCCGCCCGTCCGGCAGGTCGTAATTATCGCGCACCTTGCCGCGGTAATGGGCCGGCAACTCCGGGATCGTCGCGTCGGCGAGCACCGGATAGGGGCGGTCGTCCAGGACCGTGAAATCCATCGTTCTTCGTCCTTCGGGAAGCCGATGCGATCTTTAACGCGGCTGGGTTCCGCGCACATCCGAAATCGGGCCTATTGCGCCCGACGCACAATCCGGCGCCCTTGTCACCTCCCATTCGGGAGATTGACGGCCCCTCGCCTGCTCCCGATCCTGATCGGCGGCGGTCCGGTGTCCGCTGCGGCGGCAGCCGGCCGGCTGGAGGCGTGCACGATGTTTCTGGAGACGATCCGGGAAGAGGATGCGACCGGCAAGGTCGCGGATTCCTATGCGGCGGACCGGACGCAGCTCGGCTTCGTCATGTCGGCGACCGCCTGCTGGACGGCACGCCCCGACCTGCTGCCGGCCTGGGAGGAGTTCTATGCCAAGGTGAAGGCGAACTTCTCCCTCTCCCCGCGCGACTGGCGGCTGATCACCTTCGTCGCCGCGAAGCAGGTGCCCTCGACCTACTGCTCGATGGTCTACGGCAGAATGCTGGTGGAGGATCTGGGATCTCGGGACAAGGTCCTGGCCGTGCAGGCCGATTTCCGGACGGCCGGGCTGGACGCCCGCGACGTCGCCATGCTGGCCTATGCCGAAGCCGTCGCCCGCGACGCCTCGCGCATCACCCAGCGGGACATCGACGCGCTGCGCGCCGCCGGCTTCCGCGACATGCAGATCGCCGACATCGCGCTGTGCGCGGCGCTGCGCTGCTTCATGGCCCGGTTCTTCGACGCCACCGGCGCCGGGCCTGAGCCCGCCTTCATCGACCCGGAGGGCTTCGCGGCCGCGCTCGCGGTCGGACGCAAGCCCTCGTAACCCAGGAGGTCCCGATGCCGACATCGGTCAAGGAGATGCTTGCCGCCGCCAATGCCGCGGTGCCGCGGGTCGGCCGCGAGGAGGCGGCCGCGCTGATGCAGCAGGGCGCGCTGGTGGTCGACGTGCGCGATGCGCCGGAGCTGAAGGCCGCCGGCAAGGTCGCCGGCGCGCTGCATGTCTCGCGCGGCATGCTGGAGTTCCGCGCCGACCCGGAGTCGCCCTATCACGACCCGGCCTTCCGCCGCGACCGGACGGTGATCCTGTACTGCGCCTCCGGCGGGCGGTCGGCGCTGGCCGGCAAGGCGCTGCAGGATCTCGGCTACACGGACGTGCGCAACCTCGGCGCCTTCAAGGACTGGGCCGAGGCCGGCGGCGCGGTGGAGCCGGTTCCGGCCTGACCCTCACCCCTCCGGCACGTAGGTCTCGTCGAGGAACTCGGCAATGGCGCGGAAGGCCTGCAGGCGGTTCTTCTCCATCAGCACCATGTGGGTGCCCTCGCCGATCTCGATCCAGCGCCGGTACGGGGCGCCGGTCAGGCTGGTGAAGTAGGCCTGCGCCACGCCGAGCGGCACGTCGAGGTCCCATTCGACCTGGACCAGCAGCACCGGGACGGTGATGTCGCCGGGCTCGTAGAGCTTGCGACCGGCAGACCAGGACTCCCGCGTGTCGCGGCGGACCAAATGAACGGCTCGATTGAGCCCACAGCAGCCCTCCGCGACGGCCAGGTCTTGCGGTGCCGGTACGCGCTTCCGGCCGAGACGTCGCTCTTGTAAATGCTGTCCTTTGGAAGCAGCCTCGGCGTAGCACGCCGGTCATGAGATGTATGTCAGTCAGGCAGGAGGGGCGCGAACGACAATGAACAATCCGGCCCCCACCGTTCAGCGTCGGCTTGCCGCAATCTTCTGTGCCGACGTCGCCGCCTACACACTTTTGATGAACGCGGATGAGGCCGGCACACTGCGTCTTCTCTCTTCCCACCGAGAAATTACGGACCGTCTCATTGCACAGCACGGTGGTCGCATTGCGAACACCGCCGGGGACAGCATTCTAGCAGAGTTCCCAAGCGCCGTTGACGCACTGCAGTGTGCACTCGGCATCCAGGAGCGGGTGGCCGCCGTGCATGAGGAGGTTCCCGAGGAGCGTCGGGTTTCCTTTCGGATTGGATTGCATGTTGGCGAGGTGATCGTCAGGAACGGCGATCTCTTTGGCGGTGGTGTCAACGTGGCCGCACGGATGCAGGGTCTGGCTCAGCCGGGGACAGTGTGCTTGTCAGAGTCAGCTCACCAGTACGTCCACCGCGTTCTGCCGATAGTCTTCGAAGATCTCGGGCTGCAATCGGTGAAGAACCTCGACTTACCCATCCGTGCCTTTCTGGCGCGTCCAGCGGGCCAACGGGCCCAGGCGCTTCCCCCGGTCCATCGTATACATGAAATATATCTTCTGAGGCGTCTCTTTGACATCATGTCCAAGGCCATGCGGGAGGCCACAAAGACCGTCGGCTTGGAATTCTTCGAAGCTCCGATCCTCGCTTCTCTGGAAGATAAACCAGGTATTGATCAGCGTGAATTGTCCGATTGGCTCGCGCTCGACATCAAGAAGGTCAGGCAAATCGTCAAACGACTTGAGCAACGGGGGCTTATTGCGAGAGCGCCATCAGGCCTGACCTTGACGGAAGCGGGTTGCGACATTCGTGAGCGGCTGCGCCCCATCGCAACCGCGGCGCAGGACCGGGTCATGGCAGCACTTTCTGAACCTGAGCGAGAGATGTTCCGGAACCTTGCCGCCAGGGTGATCAAGGCCAACGAAGTCACAAATCGCGGATGAAGGTCGGGCGGATACTGGACTCGGTGGTGTCAACGGCATTAGCCCGGCGTGAACCGGTACGAGCGAGAAAAGCCCAGCCTCCTGGCTTGACTTCGATGCCCGGTATTGGCGCAACTTTCTCGTTAACCGAGCGGATGCGAATTACCGCTTCCCACCCATCTCAGCCGATCCGGCGTTGAAGTTTGATGGCCGGATAAGGCTGAGAAGCGGTCAAGGAGCTGAAAGCGCTTGACACGGCAAACCGTTGTCAAGGAACGATCGCTTTCTTCGATCCGGTATGAGTGCAGCCCGCCCCGGATCAATTCACGCCCTGGGCCGAGCGCAGGGCGAAGTCGCCGCCGAAATTGACCAGCATCACGCCGTTCCAGCCGTCGCGGAAGCCGTTGTCGCTGGCCTCGATGATGGTCTTGCCGTCGAGCGCCACCACCATCCGGCCGGCGGCGTCGCGGGTCCAGGTGATGCGAGTGCGGTCGCCGCGGCGCAGCGGCGCGGTGTTGGTGGTCTGCGCCACCTGGGTGATGCCCGACCGCCCGGCGCGGTACAGGGCGAAGACCGGGCTGTTGGACGGCAGGTAGACCAGCCGGTAGCCGGAGTCCTTCGACGCGCCCTGATACACCCGGATCTCGAACTGCCCCTGATTGGCGACGTCGGTGAGATCGAATTCGAGGCCGAAGCTGTTCTTCAGCCCCTGCTGCAGCGCGATCGCCGCGACCCCGCCCTGCTGCCCCGCAGCCGCCTTGGTGTCGCTGTGCAGGCCGCGGCCGTCGACGGTCCAGCTGCCCTGCAGCGAGATCCAGGCCGGGTTGGCGGTGTAGTTGCCGTCGCTGAAATCATCGCTGAACACGCGGGTGCCGGCGAGCGAGGCGGAGGCCGGCTGCGCCGGCGGCTGGGCCGGTGCGGGAGCCGGGGCGGCGGCCGGGGGCTGGGCGGGGACGGGCGG
>NZ_JAHVDK010000033.1:0-99999 GCF_051487185.1 Inquilinus limosus | reverse complement strand
TCCATCGCCTCGTCGGCCATCTCCAGCCAGCGCTCCGCCTGCACCGGATAGCCCCAGCGCCGGCACAGCGCCGCCACCGCGACCTCCGCCCGGCTGGCTTCCACCAGCTCCACCACCTCCGGCCGTTCCAGCCGCTCGGTCAGCTCGGCGGCGCGGCGATCGGCCTCYTCGCCGTCCTCGGAYACCTCATAGGCCGCCGCCATCATCGCCAGCTTCACCCGCAGCGCGTGCCAGTCCTCCTGCTCAGCCGCACGGCGCGCGAGGCGGTGGCGATCCGCTGGCAGTAGTCGACGCCGGGCTGCGGCGCCTGCAGCGCCTCCTGCTGCGTCGCCCGGGCGATCGACATCTGGATCTCGACCAGCTCCGCCAGCACGCGCAGATCCGCCGCCCGCCCCTTCTCGGGAGCGGCCGGGGCCTCCGGGGCCGGATCGGTCTGCGCCTTGTCCATGGAACATATCATGAACATGATCACAGATTAATACAACTGCACAATGTGTTTACACCACCCTGCCCCCGCGCCTTGGCCCCAAGGACGACGGACAGCGGAGCGCGGACGGGATAGCATCCGGCGGAACCCTTGACCCAGCGCACCGGATGACCAGGCCCCCTCCTCTTTCCCCGCAGTCGCTGCTGACGCCCGCTTTGGGCGGGGCTGAGGCGAACCCGATCCGCCTGGGCCTGGCCGACAAGAACCCGCTGGTGCTGCGCGGCCTGCAGTCGCTGTTCGGCGAGGATCGGCGGTTCGAGCTGGTGGTCTCGGCCAGCGACGGCGAGCGCTTCCTGGACGCCGTGGCGCGGTTCGCGCTGGATGTCGGCATCATCGGCTGGGTGATGCCCAATGGCGACGGCCGCGCCGTGCTGGAGGCGCTGCGGAGCCGGGACTCCGCCCCGCGCATCGTCGTCTACACCGGCGCCGAGCCGGCGGCGGCGCGCGCCGCCATGCAGCTGGGCGCCGCCGGCTTCCTGTCGAAATCCGAGCCGCCGGAGCGCCTCCTGGACGTGGTGGCCGAGGTGGCGCGCGGCCGCATGATGTTCCCCTTCCTCGACCTGGGCCGGGCGCCCGACGACCCGCTGGCCTGCCTGACCGTGCGCGAGCGAGAGCTGCTGGAGCGGCTGGCCGAGGGGCTGAGCAACGAGGGGCTGGCCCGGCGCTTCGGCCTGTCGCCGAACACGGTCAAGTTCCACCTGCGCAACCTGTACGAGAAGCTGGGCGCCGCCAACCGGGCCCAGGCGGTGGCCGTGCTGCTGCAAAGGGACAGGGGGTAGCCGGCCATGCTTTTCATCCTCCCCCTCCCCTTGCGGGAGGGGGTAGGGGGAGGGGTTTGGCGCCGCCAGGGCCGATGTTGGACGTCGCCACGACCCTGGCAGAAATGTCGATCAATCCCGCGCCGGTTCTCTTCGATCGGCACCCCCTCCCCCTACCCCCTCCCGCAAGGGGAGGGGGAGTGTGGAGTGTGCGGGATCGGTGCGCTGGAATCCAGGACGACGATCTCGGGCGGCCCCGGCCTCTTCCCTCAGAGCAGGATGTCCGAGGCCGTGATCTCGGTCAGCTGCTGGTACGGCTGCGGCTCGAGCACCACCGCCATGTCGGCCTGGCCGTCGCCGTCCGCGTCGGCGGAGACGAGCAGCCCGTCGCCCTGGCGCTGATAGCGCAGCTCGCCGGCCGTGCCGCTGAAGGCGGCGTCGCCGATGAAGGTGAAGGCCTGGTTGCCCGGCGCCGTCTGGTCGGCGTCGATCCGCGACACGTCCAGGATATCGCGGACGCTGAAATCCATGACCACATCCTCGCGCCCCGGCTGGCTCTCCACCAGCCGGTCGATTCGGATGGTGTCGACCCCGTTGGCCGTGTGGATGCGGTCCGCGCCCAGCCCGCCGACGAAGGTGTCGTTGCCGGAGCCGGGCTCGATCTCGTCGTAGCTCCTGAACTCGTCGTCCCCGCCGCGCCCGGACAGGAGGTCGTCGCCGAAGGTCGTCTCGATCAGATTGGGGCCGTCGTCGCCGACGAGGATGTCGTTCCCGGCCGTATCGATCAGGTTTTCGATGTCGCGCAGGTCGTATTGATACATCAGCCCGGAATGCTCGGACCGGACCGCCGCCCGGCCTTCGGCCAGGGTGATGAAGGCGCCATCACCGGTGCCCGCGAGGTTCAGGGTGTCGGACCCGGCGCCGCCGTCGATCAGGTTGCCGGCGCCGACGGCCGACGCGGCGAACGCGTCGTCTCCGCCACCGCCATACAGGCGGTTGCCGCCGCCGGTGAAGTGGATATTGTCCTCGATCTCGCCGCCATGGACGGTGTCCCCACCGTCCTCCAGATGGATCGACGTCCATCTGGCGGTCGTCGTCCGGACCTCGATCACGTCCGCGCCGGTATAGGCGTTGACGCGGTAGTCCTCGTCGTCGCCGTCCACGATAATGTGGTCGTTGCCGGTGGTGCCTTCGATCGTCGCCATGCCTGCCTCCGTCGGTGTCGGCTTCGCTGCCGCGATGATAGGAAGGCGATCAGTATAGGTAATACGACGTCCTATGGAACCCGTGGCGGCGGACTCGGCCGGCGACTCCGGCCCTACCGTCAGAGCAGGATGTCCGAGGCCGCGATCTCGGCCAGACGCTCGAACACCACCGCCATGTCGGCCTGGGCATCGCCGTCGGCGTCGGCGGAGACCAGCAGCCCGGTGCCCTGCCGCTCGTAGCGCAGCTCTCCCGCCGTGCCGCTGAAGGCGGCGGTGCCGATGAAGGCGAAGGCCTGGTCGCCCGGCGCCGTCTGGTCGGCATCGATGCGCGACAGGTCGAGGATGTCGCGGATGCTGAAATCCAGGACCACGTCCTCATGCCCCGGCAGGCTCTCCACCAGCCGGTCGATGCGGATGGTGTCGACCTCGTTGGCCGTGTGGATGCGGTCCGCCCCCCGCCCGCCGACGAAGGTGTCGTTGCCGGAGGGTGAGACCTCGTCGTAGCTGGTGAAGGTGTCGTCCCCGCCGCGCCCGGACAGGAGGTCGTCGCCGGAGTCCGTCGACAGGCTGTTGGGCCCGTCGTCGCCGACGAGGATGTCGTTCCCCAACGTGTCGCTCAGGTTCTCGATGTTCCGAAGGTCGTACTGGTAGAAGATCCCGGACGACTCGAAGCGGACGGCCGCCCGGTGCTCCGCCAGGGTGATGAAGGCGGCGTCGCGCGCATGGCCGCCCTCGGGATCGAAGGTGTCGGCCCCGCCGCCACCGTCGATCAGGTTGCCGGCGCCGAGGGATACCGCGCTGAAATCGTCGTTCCCGCCTCCGCCGTACAGGTGGTTGCCGCCGCCGTTGAAGCCGATCAGGTCGACACTGTCGCCGCCATTGACCGTGTCTCCGCCGTCGTCGAGATGGAGCCCCACCCCGGCGGTGTCCGGCAGGATGATGTCGATCACATCCGCGCCGGTGTATGCCTTGACATAGTAGAAGTCTTCATCGCCCTGCACGATCAGATGGTCGTTGCCAGGGGTGCCTTCGATCGTCGCCATGCCTGCCTCCGTTGTGTCGGCTTCGCTGTCGCGATGATAGGAAGATGGTCAGTATAGGCGATGTGCGATCCTATGGAACCCGTGATGGCGGAATCAACCGGCCCGCCGGCTCTCCCCCTCACCCTCCCGTCGCCTTCGGCGCCGGGCCCCTCCCTCTCCCCGAGGAGAGGGGAATGCGAGCCACGGCCCCTTCACCTCTCCTTGGGGAGAGGTCGAAATCGCGGCAGCGATTTCGGGTGAGGGGGCGGCGCCGGCCCCGCCGGTCAGAGCAGGATGTCCGCGGCCGCGATCCCGGCCAGGCGCTGGAATCTCACCGCCATGTCGGCCAGGCCGTCGCCATCGGCGTCGGCGGAGACCAGCAGCCCGTCGCCCAGCCGCTCGGTGCGCAGCTCCCCGGCCGTGCCGCTGAAGGCGGCGGCGCCGATGAAGGTGAAGGCCTGGTTGCCCGGCGCCGTCTGGTCGGCGTCGATGCGCGACAGGTCGAGGGTGTCGTTGACGCTGAAATCGGTGACGACGTCCGCCCGCCCCGGCAGGCTCTCCACCAGCCGGTCGATGCGGATGGTGTCGGCCCCGCCGGCGGTGGTGATGGTGTCCGCCCCCCGCCCGCCGACGAAGGTGTCGTTGCCGGAGCTGCGGGGCGGGATGTCGTCGCGGCTGGTCAGCACGTCGTCGCCGCCGCGCCCGGACAGCAGGTCGGCGCCCCCGGTCGCCTCCAGCCGGTTGGGGCCGTCGTCGCCGACGAGGATGTCGTTCCCGGGCGAGTCGCGCAGGTTCTCGATGCCCCGCAGGTCGTATTGGACCAGCAGCCCGGACTCCGGCGACCGGAGGGCCGCCCGGTGCTCGGCCAGGGTGATGAAGGCGCCGTCGGCACCGCCGGCGGAGACGGTGTCGGCGCCGCTGCCGCCGTCGATCAGGTTGCCGGCGCCGACGCCCGACACGGCGAAGAGGTCGTTCCCGGCGCCGCCATACAGGCGGTTGCCGCCGCCGGAGAGATAGACGGTGTCCCAGCTGTCGCCACCATGGACCGTGTCGCCGCCATCCTCCAGATGGATCGAGGTCTCGCTGGTCGCCGGCAGCAGGATGTCGATCACATCCGCGCCGGTGCGCGGGTTGACGCTGTAGAACGGGTCGTCGCCCTGCACGACCAGGTGGTCGTCGCCCGGGGTGCCTTCGATCGTCGCCATCTCCGCCTCCGCGCTGCCGGCATCGTCGTCCCGACGATAGGAAGGAGGTCAGTATATGTGATGGACGACCCTATGGAACCGGCACGGACGACGGCGGATCCAGTGATCCGATCGAGACGGACGGTTCCCGAGGCTCGGCGCGCAACCTTGGCAAACGCACCGTCAGGATCGCTGCTGCGGGAGTTGGAGCAGCTCGCACCGGAAGTCTATCCAGGGATGCCTGGACTGTTCCCAAGCCGATACCGTCGGCGCCGGGAAACCCGGGTCGGCAAAGGCGCCGACTGCGATGCCGACCTGCCCCGGCCGAAAGTCGGCCTCCCAGAAGACGGTCGTGCCGCAGTTCGGGCAGAAGTGAAAATGAAGCTTCCGGCCCTTCTGACCGTCTCGCACGAAGACGCTGCTCACGCCCTCGGTTCTGACCTGGTCGACGGGGAAGAAGGCGATGAGCCCGAACGCCGAACCCGTGCGGCGCTGGCACTGTTCGCAATGGCAGGCGGCAATCAGGGCGGGATCGCCCGACACCTCGGCCCGGAGCGCCCCACAGCAGCACTGCGCGATCCTCTGCCGCTCCAGATCCTTGAATGAGACGGAGGCGCCGGCGGCGTGCTCGGCCATGGCTCCACCCCTGTCGCAGGTCGGCATGGCCGGCTGACCCATCAGCTCCAGCCGGCCTGAAAACGAGGAAAATTTTATCCTTTTGGCGGCACTCCATCAATTGATCTGCGGCCCGGGATTCGCTGACCGACTATGGGGCAGGACGTTTCGCCACGATCTGGATGGTTTCGGAATCGCCGTCGGAATATGGTCAGCACAAGCGACACACGGTCCTATGAACCCCGTGGCGGCGGATTCATCCTCACCCCCGCAATTGAGCCTCGATCGCCGCCTTGTCGATCACCGACCAGACCTGCACGATCTTCCCGCCCCGGAACTCGTAGAACACGTTCTCGCTGAAGGAGACCGTGCGGCCGTCGACGTCGAGCCCGAGGAAGCGGCCCCTGGGCGAGCAGGTGAAGTCCAGCCGCGCGGCGACATAAGGCGGGTCGCAGACCAGCAGCCCGATATTGAAGCGCAGGTCGGGGATCTCGCGGACATCCTGCTCCAGCATCGCGCGATAGCCGGCCAGGCCGAAGGGCCGGCCGTTGTGGCGCGCCCCGTCGTCGACGAAATCGCCCAGCCGCGCCCAGTCCCGCCGGTTCAGGCAGTCGATATAGGCGCGGTAGAGGGTGGAGAGGTCGGCCATAGCAGGAACTCTTACGCCGTGGGCAGCTTCGCGACCAGCTGGATGTGGTTGCCCTCGGGGTCGGCCAGCCAGGCGGCGCGCAGCGTGCCGATGAAGTCGTGAGGCGGCGAGACCAGGCGCGCGCCGCGGGCGACGAGGGCGGCGGCCGCCGCGTCGACATCCTCGGTCCACAGCGCGATCTCGCCGCGCGGCGGGCCGGCCGGCCCTGAGGGTCCGGCGTCGAGCGGCAGGCCGTGCATCGCCTTCGCCGCCGCGATCGAGGCGAAGCCGAGGACGAAGGCGCCGAGCCGCAGCTCGACGCGCCCTCGCTCGGGGTGCGGAAGGTCTCGGCGAAGCCGAACGCCTCCCGGTAGAAGGCGGCGAGGCCTTCCACGTCCCGGACATAGAGGTTGACCATCGCGTCCCGGGCGGGGATGGGGGGCATGGCGGGATCTTGCTGGCAGTGGGACGTGCTGAGAAGCGATGTAGCGTAGCCAGAAGGAGTGGAGGCAGCCAAGGTTCGATAGGCGGCTAATATCCAAACACCCTCTTGGGCACGAGATCGCCATTCTGTGCCTGCCACCTTCAAAAGGTTACGACGCGATGTCGGCGGCCAAAGTTCCAAATAGACTCCGAACGAAATCAAGCGCGTCCCTGTCGTCCATCAGCAACTTTCGTACCGCGCCTTCGTATTGTTCTCGCCCTCGAAAGCCCAGATGTGTTGCTATCCGTCCTAGAACTGGTGTCTCTCGCACCGGATATCTCTCAATAACAAAGCCAAGATCGCCAGAGTCACAAGCCTGCTGAAGGCGCGCGACCTCCGCGGCGACTACAGCCGGTATGTCGATTGCGACATTGATCGGTTGGGCGGCGGAGATATCGCTTTGCCGCGGGAGCCGGCTCATCAGACTTTGCCTGATGGTAGCCTCTATGCCACGCTCACTCAGGCGTTGGATATGTGGCCGCAGCGCCTCCAAGGCACTAACTCGCGCCCCTTCGAGCAATTGTTCGGCATCAGTACCCAATACACGGCTGTGTCGCAACACTACTCGCTTTTGAATATCTAAGTTGTAGTAAATTGATTCGATGGAAAAGACCGGGATGGCGTACACACCTTTGGTGCGTAACTGCTCTATATCTGCCTGTACACGTCTATCATTATCGATGATACCGAATGCTTGCAGCCAATGAAGATCTTTGGCACTCCGAATTCCAGATACTGCGTGCTCTACGTCTCGGCATGAGGACTTTGCGATCACAGATACATTAGGAAATATCAAACTATAAATGGGCTTGTCGAGGCTGCGATCCGTTCCTTCCACAAACAAAAGTTTTCTACGCCCCCCGAGGATGTCTTTCTTAAGCTCGTCATCGATCTCCGCTTCGGAAGCGATCAAGTCGGCATCCCAACCTGTAACGTTGGAATCTTTATAAGTGCACGCTCGGAGCAGCAGCGTTCGCGAACTCGGATTATCAAGAGGCAGCATCACATCATGCGTTGAGATAACGAATGTACAATCCGAACGATGAGCAACGAGCAATGTTATAAGCGGCGATATAATTGACCTATGCAGGTGCCTCTCAGGTTCGTCAATTAGAATGAGTGATTTTGGTTTTGCGGCCAAAACATCAGCAGCAATCAACAATGCATTTCTCTCTCCATCGGAGAGCTCCGCAATACTATAAGGATTGCAATTCGATTTATTAGCAATAACTTCATCATAATCGCGAATGGAAATTTCTATTTGTAAATTAGACAACTTTAAGAGATCATTTATAACCTTAATTGGCGAATCCTTCTTGGAAAGCTCACTCGCAAGCTCAACATTTTGCGAATCCATGGCATCAGCAATTAGGCGCGCACGACGGTTTTCGGCATCTATAAGGTCATAAATCGATGTCACCGCGCGTTGATGCGAGTAATCATCTTTCCATCGAGAATCAATACTTTTATCACTGGCATTAATATTTGATTCCGCATTTTTTCTATCGTAGGATGACATACTTATGGCGCGCGAGTGAAACCATGTTTGACGGTGAGCTAATATACGACGAACATTTCCCGAAGAAGTCTCGTATAATTTATGCATGAGACTAGATTTTCCAGTCCCATTTGCGCCAAGAACAAACATTACATCCCCACAATTCAAATTAATTTCCAAATTTTTATCGCCGGGTATGCTCAAATTGAATGACATGTTTTACTTCCTCTATACGATTTCACTCACAATGCAATAATCAGACAACATAAGTCCAGCATGAAGTGGCCGGAGACTCGTAATCCCATCAGAACCGGGCGATCCTAGCAACAGTATATGAATGAGCGCGATGACTGGAGCAAGGCGGTCGGACGTGCTCTCTTGGGTTTCCGCCTTTCAGCCATGCTAGATCGTCTCCACAGATATCCCACCCATCCGGGTAGCTCCCACCCCACCCGTAAGATCGTGCCCGCCCACCCGGGCGGGCGTTCCGGTTCGCTGTCCCCTCCCCGATCCTGACGGTCCATGGGGAGCGCGAGACTCCCCGCCGATCAAAGCCCCCGCCTCGGTCCTCCCGGCCGGTTCGCGGGGAACGGGTGGAGATGCGCATGACCGGTGCCGCCATCGCCGAGGACGGCTTCATCTACGCGCTGCGCCGCGTCACCGAGGCCGCCGCCCGCGCCGCCTTCGACTGGATCGGACGCGGCCGCAAGGACGAGGGCGACGCCGCCGCGGTCGACGCCATGCGCACCGTCCTGAACCATCTCGACATCGACGGCCGCGTCGTCATCGGCGAGGGCGAGAAGGACGAGGCGCCGCAGCTGTACAAGGGCGAGCGGCTGGGGCGCGGCGGCGCCGGCGATCTCGCCGTCGACATCGCGGTCGACCCCGTCGACGGCACCAGCCACCTGGCCAACGGCCAGACCAACGCCCTGGCCGCCGTCGCCATGACGCCGCAGGGCGCCATGTTCGACCCAGGCCCCGCCTTCTACATGGAGAAGTTCGCCGGGCCGCCGGCGGTGAAGGGGCGCATCGACCCGCTGGCCCCGACCCGCGACAAGCTGCGGCTGCTGGCCGAGGCGCTGGGCAAGCCCGTCTCCGAGATCTGCGTCTATGTGCTGGAGAAGCCGCGCCACCGCAGGCTGGTGGAGGAGATCCACGCCGCCGGCGCCCGCGTCGCCCTGTACCCGGCCGGGGACGTGGCCGGCGCCATCGTCGCCGCCATGCCGGGCGGCGGGGTGGACTGCCTGATGGGCACCGGCGGCACGCCGGAAGGGGTGCTGGCGGCCTGCGCCATCCGCGCCCTGGGCGGCGAGTTCCTGGGCCGCATCGACCCGCAGCTGGAGCATGAGCGCGCCGCCGTGGCCCGCGAGGGCATGGACACGAGCCGCTGGTGGACGGTCGAGGAGCTGGTGCGCAGCGACCGCGTCTGGTTCGCCGCCACCGGCATCACCACCGGCCTCCTGTTCGAGGGCGTGTCGCGCCGGGGCCCGAGCATCCGCACCCAGTCGCTGATGCTGACCGCGCCCGACCGGCGCTGGCAGGTGCTGACCACCTATGTCGAGGCGGCGGAGGCGGGGCGGTGACGCACGACCTGTCGAGGCCGGAGTCGCCCCCTCACCCTCCCGCCGCCTTCGGCGTCGGGCCCCTCCCTCTCCCCGAGGAGAGGGGAACATGAGCCGAGCCCCGCATCACCTCTCCTTGGGGAGAGGTCGAAATCGCGCAGCGATTTCGGGTGAGGGGGTGGCACCGGCCGCTCCGGCGGCTCTGGCCGAGACAGCCCCCTCCCCCTATCCCTCCCGCGAGGGGAGGGGGAGGATGAAACAGGCGGCGCCGCCGCCACCCCGCCCCACCATCCCTCCGCCCGCCGCGGCGATCTTCCGGGCGGAGGCAGCCCCCTCCCCTTTTCCTCCCCCTCGGGGAGGGGGCGACATCGCCGGCCGCAGCTGGATCAGGCCCAATCCTTCCGAGCCGCGCCCGAGGCTCACGACCCGAGATGGGAGACAAGAATGACCAAGCCCTCCTTCGACCGGCCGATCATCCTCGGGATCGTCGGCGACAGCGCCGCGGGCAAGACCACGCTGTCGCGCGGCATTGCCGAGATCCTGGGCCCGCAGCGCTGCACCCTGATCTGCACCGACGACTATCACCGCTACGACCGGCGCGAGCGGGCGGCGAACGGGGTCTCGGCCCTCGACCCCGCCGGCAACTACATCGACATCCTGGAGCAGCATCTGCAGCTGCTGCGCCAGGGCCAGCCGATCCTGAAGCCGATCTACAACCACGACCACGGCACGCTGGACCGGCCGGAATACATCGAGCCGAAGGAGTTCGTGGTGGCGGAAGGGCTGCTCGGCTATGCCACAAGGGCGATGCGCGACTGCTACGACGTCAAGATCTACCTCGACCCCGAGGAGGAGCTGCGCGTCCGCTGGAAGGTGCACCGCGACACCACCAAGCGCGGCTACACCGCAGAGCAGGTGCTGGAATCACTGAAGAAGCGGGAATACGACAGCCCGACCTTCATCCGGCCGCAGCGGCTGTTCGCCGACATCGTCATCCGCTTCCAGCGCCCGCCCGGCGCCAACAACGGCGGGTCGCCCGACACCGACCATCGCCTCGACGTCGCCCATATCCTGCGCCCGACCCTGCCGCACCCGAACTTCACGCGGCTGATCGAGGCGGTGGGCGACGGCAGCGTCGGCTTCGAGCTGACCCGCGACGAGGGCAAGCCGGTCGACGTGCTGGAGATCCGCGGCTCGATCTCCGACCGCCGCGCCGAGCGGGTGGAGGAATACCTCTGGGAGCACATCCCCGAGGCCAGCCATCTGCGCGACGGCCTGGGCCGCTACGAGGGCGCCGCCGGCCGCGTGGTCAGCCACCCCCTCGCCCTCACCCAGCTCCTGGTCGCCTTCCACATGGTCAAGGCCGCCCAGGGCGTGCACGCGGTGTGAGGACAGAACGCCAGAGCCCGCGCCCCGACTGAACCCAAGGAGGCCCCGATGGCCCGCATCACGCTGAGACAGCTGCTGGACCACGCCGCCGAGCACGGCTACGGCGTGCCGGCCTTCAACATCAACAACATGGAGCAGATCCTGGCGATCATGGCCGCGGCCCGCGCCGTCGACGCGCCGGTGATCCTGCAGGCCAGCCGCGGCGCCCGCTCCTATGCCGGCGACCTGATGCTGGCGAAGATGGTGGAGGCGGCGGAGGCGATGCATCCCGGCATCCCGATCTGTCTGCACCAGGACCACGGCAACGACGACGGCACCTGCCTCTCCGCCATCCAGCACGGCTTCACCAGCGTGATGATGGACGGGTCGCTGGAGGCCGACGCCAAGACCCCGGCCAGCTGGGACTACAATGTCGGCATCACCCGCCGGGTGGCGGAGACCGCACATGCCGTCGGCGTGTCGGTCGAGGGCGAGCTCGGCGTGCTCGGCAGCCTCGAGACCGGACAGGGCGAGGCCGAGGACGGGCACGGCGCCGAGGGCGCGCTGGGCCACGACCAGCTGCTGACCGACCCGGACCAGGCGGTGCAGTTCGTGCGCGAGACCAGGGTCGACGCCCTCGCCATCGCCATGGGCACCTCGCACGGCGCCTACAAGTTCTCGCGCCGGCCGGACGGCGAGATCCTGGCCATGCATGTGGTCCAGGCGATCCATGAGCGGCTGCCGGAGATCCACCTCGTCATGCACGGCTCCTCCTCCGTCCCCGAGGCGCTGCAGGAGCAGTTCAACCGCTTCGGCGGCGAGATGCCGAAGACCTGGGGCGTGCCGGTGGAGGAGATCCAGCGCGGCATCCGGCACGGGGTGCGCAAGGTCAATATCGACACCGACTGCCGCCTGGCCATGGCGGCCGAGATCCGCCGCGTGGCGGTGGAGAAGCGGGGCGAGTTCGACCCGCGCAAGTTCCTGCAGCCGTCGATGGCCGCGCTGGAGGCGCTGTGCCGCGAACGCTACGAGCAGTTCGGCACCGCCGGCCAGGCCGCGAAGATCAAGCCCCTGCCCCTGCCCGAGATGGCGAAGCGCTACCGCTCCGGCGCGCTGGACCCGCGCATCGCGGTCGGCGCCGCGGCATGACCCCACAGGAGAGCGCCATGAGCACGAATGTCACGACCCTCGACGCCAAGAGCGGCACCGTCACCGGCAAGGAGCGCTACAAGGCCGGCGTCCTCGAATACCGGCGGATGGGGTATTGGGAGCCCGACTACCAGCCCAAGGACACCGACGTCATCGCCCTGTTCCGGATCACGCCGCAGGACGGGGTCGACCCGATCGAGGCGGCGGCGGCGGTGGCGGGCGAGAGCTCGACCGCGACCTGGACCGTGGTCTGGACCGACCGGCTGACCGCCTGCGAGAAGTACCGGGCCAAGGCCTACCGGGTGGACCCGGTGCCGAACCAGGAAGGCCAGTACTTCGCCTATATCGCCTACGACCTCGACCTGTTCGAGCCGGGGTCGATCGCCAACCTGACCGCGTCGATCATCGGCAACGTCTTCGGCTTCAAGCCGCTGAAGGCGCTGCGGCTGGAGGACATGCGGCTGCCGGTCGCCTATGTGAAGACCTTCGACGGGCCGCCGACCGGGATCGTGGTCGAGCGCGAGCGGCTGGACAAGTTCGGCCGGCCGCTCCTGGGCGCCACGGTGAAGCCGAAGCTGGGCCTGTCCGGCCGCAACTACGGCCGCGTGGTCTACGAGGCGCTGAAGGGCGGGCTCGACTTCACCAAGGACGACGAGAACATCAACTCCCAGCCCTTCATGCACTGGCGCGACCGGTACCTGTACTGCATGGAGGCAGTGAACCGGGCCCAGGCGGTGACCGGCGAGGTCAAGGGCACCTATCTCAACGTCACCGCCGCGACCATGGAGGACATGTACGAGCGGGCGGAGTTCGCCAAATCGCTCGGCAGCGTCATCGTCATGATCGACCTGGTGATCGGCTACACGGCGATCCAGTCGATGTCGAAATGGGCCAGGCGCAACGACATGATCCTGCACCTGCACCGCGCCGGCCACGGCACCTACACCCGGCAGAAGACGCATGGCGTGTCGTTCCGGGTGATCGCGAAGTGGATGCGCCTGGCCGGGGTCGACCACATCCATGCCGGCACCGTGGTCGGCAAGCTGGAGGGCGACCCGCACACCACCCGCGGCTATTACGACATCTGCCGCGAGGACCAGGTGCCGCAGAACCTGGCCAACGGCGTGTTCTTCGACCAGCCCTGGGCGTCCCTGCGCAAGGTGATGCCGGTGGCGTCGGGCGGCATCCATGCCGGGCAGATGCACCAGCTGCTCGACTATCTGGGCGAGGACGTGGTGCTGCAGTTCGGCGGCGGCACCATCGGCCACCCGATGGGCATCCAGGCCGGCGCCACCGCCAACCGCGTGGCCCTCGAAGCCATGATCCTGGCCCGCAACGAGGGCCGCGACACCAAGGCCGAGGGGCCGCAGATCCTGGCCGACGCCGCGCGCCACTGCCAGCCGCTGCGCCAGGCGCTCGACGTCTGGAAGGACGTCACCTTCGACTACGCCTCGACCGACACGCCGGATTTCGTGCCGGCCGTCACCGCCGCCAGCTGAGGAGGCCGCGATGCGCATCACCCAGGGTTGCTTCTCCTTCCTGCCCGACCTGACCGACCGGCAGATCGCCGCCCAGGTCCAGTACTGCATCGACAACGGTTGGGCGGTGAACATCGAGTTCACCGACGACCCGCATCCCCGCAACACCTATTGGGAGATGTGGGGCCTGCCGATGTTCGACATCCGCGATGCCGCCGCGGTGATGACCGAGCTGGCGTCGTGCCGGAAGGTGCATGGCCACCGCTACATCCGCATCTCCGGCTTCGACGCCACCCATGGCTGGGAGTCGCTGCGCATCTCCTTCCTGGTCAACCGCCCGCCCGAGGAGCCGGAATTCCACCTGGAGCGCCAGGAGGCGGAGGGACGGAGCATCCGGTACACGACGAGGCTGATCGAGGCGCCGCGCTAGCCCCCGGCGCCTGAGCCACCCCCCTCACCCGAAATCGCTGTGCGATTTCGACCTCTCCCCGGGGGAGAGGTGAATGGGATGCAGCCTCCCTTCCCCTCTCCTTGGGGAGAGGGAGGGGCCCGTCGCGAAGCGACGGGAGGGTGAGGGGGAGAGCTGACATAGCAGAAAAGACGAAGAGGCCCGCCATGACCGATGCCGCCCTCGAGGCGCCCGCCCGCATCGACCTGCGCCAGGAATTCGCCGAGACCCGGATCGACGAGGTGTTCGACCAGCTCGACCGCGAGCTGGTCGGCCTCGCCCCGGTGAAGACCCGGATCCGCGAGATCGCGGCGCTGCTGCTGGTCGAGCGCGTCCGGGGCCGGCTGGGCCTCGCGGTCGAGGCGCCGACCCTGCATATGAGCTTCACCGGCAACCCGGGCACCGGCAAGACCACGGTCGCCCTGCGCATGGCCGACATCCTGCACCGGCTCGGCTATGTCCGGCGCGGTCATCTGGTCTCGGTCACCCGCGACGACCTAGTCGGCCAGTACATCGGCCACACCGCGCCCAAGACCAAGGAGATCCTGAAGAAGGCGATGGGCGGGGTGCTGTTCATCGACGAGGCCTATTACCTGTACCGGCCGGAGAACGAGCGCGACTACGGCCAGGAGGCGATCGAGATCCTGCTGCAGGTAATGGAGAACCAGCGCGAGGACCTGGTCGTCATCGTTGCCGGCTATGCCGACCGGATGGAAACCTTCTTCACCAGCAATCCCGGCTTCCGCTCGCGCATCGCCCATCACGTCGAATTCCCCGACTTCACCGAGGCGGAGCTGATCGCGATCGGCGAGGGCATGCTGGAGCGCCAGAACTACCGCTTCAGCCCGGAGGGGCTGGCTGCCTTCCGCGACTATGTCGCCCGCCGTATCCGCCTGCCGCATTTCGCCAACGGACGGTCGATCCGCAACGCGCTGGACCGCGCCCGGCTGCGCCAGGCCAATCGGCTGGTGCGGGACATGCCGCCCGACCTGACGGTCGAGGATCTCGTCACCATCGGCGAGGCCGACATCCGCGCCAGCCGGGTGTTCGCGGCCGAGCCGCCGGAAGTGGAGGCCAAGCTGTGACCGCCCCCGTCTCATCAGTCATCGCCCCCTCGATCCTCTCCGCCGACTTCGCCCGGCTGGGCGAGGAGGTGCGCGCGGTCGCAGAGGCCGGCGCCGACTGGATCCATATCGACGTGATGGACGGGCATTTCGTGCCCAACCTGACGATCGGGCCCGACGTGGTGAAGGCGCTGCGGCCGCACAGCGACCGCGTCTTCGACGTGCATCTGATGATCGCCCCGGCCGATCCCTATCTGGACGCCTTCGCCAGGGCCGGCGCGGACGTCATGACCGTGCATGCCGAGGCCGGGCCGCATCTCGACCGGTCGCTGCAGCACATCCGCGCCCTCGGCAAACAGGCCGGCGTGGCGCTGTGCCCGGCGACGCCGGAGGAGGCGGTGGCCCATGTGCTGGACCGGGTCGACCTGATCCTGGCGATGACGGTCAATCCCGGCTTCGGCGGCCAGGCCTTCATCCCGGCCATGGCGGCGAAGATCCGCCGCCTTCGCGCCATGATCGGCGACCGGCCGATCCGCCTCGAGGTCGATGGCGGCATCACGCCGGAGACGGCGGCGGTGGTCGCCGAGGCCGGGGCGGACGTGCTGGTCGCCGGTTCCGCCGTGTTCCGCGGCGGCGCCTATGCCGCCAACATCGCCGCCATCCGCCGCGGCGCCGAAGGAGGGACCGGCCGGTCGGCGGCCGCATGAGCGCCCGCGCGCCCCGCACCCGCGCGGTGGTGTTCGACCTGGACGGCACGCTGGTCGACAGCGTCGCCGACGTCGCCGCCGCCCTGGCGCCGCTGTTCCGCGAGGCCGGGATCCACCCGCTGTCCGAGGACGAGGTGCGCGGCCTGATGGGCCATGGCGCGCCCGGCCTGGTGCGCGGCGCGCTGCGGCTGCGCGGCTGCGACCCGGGCCGGGCCGTCGACCCGGGCCGGGCCGTGTGGATGACCCGGCGCTTCCTCAACCACTACGCCGCGGCGCCGGCGGCGCGGACCACCGCCTATCCCGGCGCGGTCGAGGCGGTGGCGGCGCTGGCCTCGGCGGGGATCGCCGTCGGCATCTGCACCAACAAGGCGGCCTGGACCGCGCGCTCGGTGCTGCGGGAGCTGGGCTTCGCGCCGCATGTCGGGGCGCTGGTCGGCGGCGACAGCGGCCACGGCATGAAGCCGGATCCGGAGCCGCTGCTGGCCTGCATCGCGGCGCTCGGCGCCCGCCCCGAGGACACGGTCTATGTCGGCGACCACCCGGTCGACATCGCCACCGCCCGGGCCGCCGGGGTGCGGGTGCTGGCGGTGCCGTTCGGCTATGGCGAGGTCGACCGACGGGAGGCCGACGGGATCCTGGCCGACTTCGCCGCCCTGCCCGAATGCCTCGGTCTTGTCGAGGCGGTGTAGCCGTGGCGCTGCGCGCGATTCTGTTCGATGTCGACGGCACCCTGGCCGAGACCGAAGAGGTGCACCGCCGGTCCTTCAACGCCGCCTTCCGCGCCGCCGGCCTCAACTGGTGCTGGAGCCGGGAGCAGTACCGCGAGCTGCTGGCCGTGACCGGCGGCAAGGAGCGAGTCACCCGCTTTCTCGCCGGGCTGCCCGACCCGCCGGTCTGCGACGTGGCGGCGCTGCACCGGGCCAAGACCGAGCGCTACACCGCGACGGTGGCGGCGGGCGCCGTGGCCCTGCGCCCCGGCGTCGCCCGTCTCCTAGCCGAGGCGCGAAGGCAGGGCGTGCGGCTGGCGATCGCCACCACCACCACGCCGGCCAATGTCGCGGCGCTGCTGACGGCGGCGCTGGGGCCGGAGGGGCCGGCGCTGTTCGAGGTGACGGTCGCGGGCGACGCGGTGCCGCGGAAGAAGCCGGCGCCGGACGTGTATCTGGCGGCGCTGGAGGCGATGGGGCTTGATCCGGCCGGCTGCATCGCGATCGAGGATTCGCGCAACGGCGTGCTCGCCGCCCGCCGCGCCGGCCTGCCGGTGCTGGCGACGCCGAGCCTCTACAGCCGCGACGAGGACCTGCGCCATGCGCTGGCGGTGCTGTCCGACCTGGGCGAACCGGACGCGCCCTACCGGCATCTCGGCGGCGCGGGCGCCGGCGAGGGCTGGGTGACGGTCGAGGCGCTGGAACGGTGGGTGGCGGAGTCCACCGGGCGATCTTGGGCGAGCGGTGAAAGCCCCCTCACCCTCCCATTCGCTGTCGCGAATGGGCCCCTCCCTCTCCCCGAGGAGAGGGATTTCGGTGCAGCGCTTTCTTCACCTCTCCTTGGGGAGAGGTCGAAATCGCGCAGCGATTTCGGGTGAGGGGGCGGCGCCGGCCGTGGGCGTCCAGCTCGATCTATCGCCCCCTACTTCCCGATCTCCTCCTGGATCGTTCGCGACAATGCGAACAGGCGGCGTTCCAGGACGAAGGGCTGGTCGCAGATCGCCGGCAGCAGGCGCTCGCGCTCGTCGAAGACGCGCTGGTCCCAGGAGAGCTGCCGCTCCAGATCCTGCCGCTTCTGCGCCACGGCCATGTCGGTCGAGGTCGGGTCGACGCCGTCCAGCGCCGCGGTCGTCTCCTCGATCCGCTGCGCCAGCGCCGCCTGCCGGGCGTTGTAGCGTCGGATGCCGCGGATGATGGTGGCGCGCTCGCCGTTGATGCTCTCGAACAGCCCGGCGAAGAGCTCGCTCAGCGCCGTCTTGCGGTCGCCCTCATAGCCGGCGGCGAAGCGGCGGATCTCGGCCGTCGCCTCGTCGACCGGCACCCGGCGCGGCGCCACCCGCTCGACCAGCGCCGCCACCACCGCGTCCTCGCGCCAGGACGGGCCGCTCGCGGTCGGGTCCTCGCCCGGCCACATCGCGCCGACCGACAGCTCCGGCTGCAACACCTGGACGCAGGGCCAGTCGTCCTTGGGCGGATTGGCCGCCGTCCCCTGCCCCCAGGCCAAGGCGGGCGCCAGTGCCAAGAACGCCGCGAGAAGCCATGCGGATCGGACCATGACGGGCCTCCTTTCAGCCGGCGCCGGGGCCGCGGACGCGGGCGACGAGGCCGCGCGCCGGGTCATAGGCCAGGATCGCCCCGCCGAGGAACACCACGGCGAAGCCGAGAACGAGCAGCAGCGACTGAGTGTCGACCTGGCCGTAGAGGGCGAAGCGCACCAGCTCCACGGCATAGGTGAAGGGGTTGAGGCCGCAGACGTCACGCAGCAGCGGGCTCGCTTCCTCCACCTTCCACAAGGGGTAGAGGGCCGAGGAGGCGAAGAACATCGGGAAGATCACGAAGTTCATCACCCCAGCGAAGTTCTCGAGCTGGCGGATCGCCGAGGACAGCAAGAGGCCGAGCGCGCCGAGCATCAGCCCGGACAGGATGAGGGCCGGCAGCACCGTGAGATAGCCCATCGGCGGCGGCTCGATGCCCCAGAGCCGGGCGATCAGCAGGAAGACATAGACCTGCGGCAGCGACAGCAGCGTCCCGGCCAGGAGCCGCGCCGCCAGCAGGAACCAGCGCGGCATCGGGCTGGTCAGCAGCACCCGCATGCTGCCCATCTCGCGGTCATAGACCATGGACAGCGAGCTCTGCATCCCGTTGAACAGCTGGATCATCGCGATCAGCCCGGGGACGATGTACTCGTCATAGAGGATGTAGGTCTCGTAGGGCGGGATGATCGAGACGCCGAGCACCGAGCGAAAGCCGGCGGCGAAGATGAACAGCCAGACCAGGGGCCGCACCAGGGCCGAGATGAAGCGGGTGCGCTGGTGCACGAAGCGCAGCCCCTCGCGCCACAGGATGCCGTTGAGGCAGCGCAGCGCGCCGGCGACGGAGACGGCACCGAGAGGCGCGCGCGGGGCGATTTCCTCGACCGTGCTCATGCCGCCTCCGTCAGCCGGCGGAAGGCATCCTGCAGCCCGCCGGCGCCGAGATCGGAGATGATCGCTGCCGCCGGCCCCTGCCGCAGGATGCGGCCGCGATGCAGGATGATGGTGGGGTCAGCGGCCTCGACCTCGTCGATCAGATGGGTGGCCCAGACCACGGTCAGGCCGCGGTCGCGCACCAGGCCGCGGACATCGGCCAGGATCGCGGCCCGGCTGCGGATGTCGAGCCCGATCGTCGCCTCGTCGCAGAGCAGCAGCCGGGGCTCGTGCAGCAGGGCGCGGGCGATCTCGATCCGCCGCATCTCGCCGCCGGAGAAGCCGCGGATCTTGCGGTCGGCCTCGCGGGCCAGGCCGACGCGTTCCAGCTCCGCCGCGATCCGATGCCGGGCGACCGTGCCCGGCATGCCGTGCAGCGCCGCGTGGTAGCGCAGATTCTGCCGGGCCGAGAGGTCGGGGTCGAGCGCGCGCTGCTGGAACACCACGCCCATCAGCGCCAGCGCCCGGCCGGGCTCGTTCGCCAGGTCATGGCCGAACACCCGGATGCTGCCCGACCGGGCGGTGTAGAGCCGGGTGACCAGCGAGAACAGCGTGGTCTTGCCGGCGCCGTTCTGACCGAGCAGCACGGTGAAGGTGCCGGGCTGCACCGCGATCTCGATGTCGGCCAAGATCTCGCGCCCGCCGATCCGGTGGGAGAGGCCGGAGACGGCGAGGGCTGGTATGGCGCTATCGGGCGCGGACATGATGAAAAGCTCGACGACAGCACTTCCCCTCTCCTCGGGGAGAGGGAGGGGCCCGCCGCGTCAGCGGCGGGAGGGTGAGGGGGTGGCCCGCTGCCGCAGTTCGTGCGCGATCATCTCGGCCACCGCCTCGGTCTCCAGTAGAACCTGATGATTCCAGAACCGCAGCACCGATACGCCCTGTCCATTCAGATACGTCGTGCGGGCCTGATCCCGTTCGGCCGTGTGCTGACCGCCATCGACCTCCACGGCGAGGCGCGCCTTCTCGCAATAGAAATCCAGGATGTAGGGGCCGAAGGGATGCTGGCGGCGGAACCTCGCGCCCTCGACCTGCCGGCGGGACAGAACGAACCACAGCTTCCTCTCTGCATCGGTCGCATTCTGCCGTAGGCGCCGCGCCCGCCGCACGGATCGACTCTCGCGCTCCCGATCGCCGGCCATCCCCCTCACCCTCCCATTCGCTGCCGCGAATGGGCCCCTCCCTCTCCCCGAGGAGAGGGGATTCTACAGCCGAGGAGAACAGGGGATGAAGCATCTTCATGTCAGCGTGAGGCTTACCGGATCGCCACGCCCCAGGGCAGTTCGCCCACGGGGATCGACTTGATCACCTTGCGCTCCGCCACATCGATCACCGAGATGTCGTTCGAGGCGCCGTTGGTCGACACCAGGTACTTCCCGTCCGGGGTGAAGGCGAGCTGCCAGACCCGCTGACCGACCAGGAGATAGTCTGTCACCTCATAGGTCGCGGTGTCGATCACCGCGACCCGGTTGGCCGGGCCGAGGGCGACGAAGGCGGTCTTGCCGTCCTTGGTGATGCGCACGCCGACCGGCTGGAGCGTCTCCTTGCGCACGCCCTGCACCTCGAAGCCGATCTTCTTCACCACCTGGCGCGACGCGGTGTCGATGACGCTGACCGTGCCGCCGATCTCGGCCGAGACCCAGACCTGCTTGCCGTCCGGCGTGAACTCGGCGAAGCGCGGCCGGGAGTCGACCAGCACGTTGTCGGCCACCTCCAGCGTCTCGGTGTCGATGAAATGCGCCATGTTGGTGGTCTCGGAGGTGTTGACCAGCCATTTGCCGTCCGGGCTGACGCCCATCCCCTCCGGCTCCACCCCCACCGGCACCTCGGTCTCCATCGCCCGCTGCTCGAGGTCGAGGACCGTGACCATGTTGTCGTCCTCATTGGCGACGTAGAGTCGCTTGCCGTCCGGCGCCAGCACGAACAGCTCCGGGTCCGGGCCGCTGGGCAGGGTGCCGAGCGGCTTCAGCGTCTCCGTGTCGATCATCTCGATGTGGTCGTCGTCGCTGGTGCAGACATAGAGCACCTTGCCGTCATGGCTGAGGGTGATACCGCGCGGCCGCTGGCCGACCTGGATGGTCTGGGTCACCGCCATGCTGTCGAGGTCGACCACGCTGACGGTGTTGCCCTTCTCGTTCGAGACATAGGCGGTGAAGGCCTGCGCCTGCGCGGTGGCGAGGAAGATCGCTGCGGTGAGGGTCGGGAGAACGAACCTGGTCATGCGCGCCTCCTCACGGGTTCAGCCGGCACTGCGATTCCGGCTCGTCATAGCCGAGCGTATCGAGCGGCGTGCGCTGGTGCAGAAAACCCTCCTGCGGTGAGACCGAGACCAGCATCATCGGCGAGGCCAGCAGGATCGGCTGGCGCATCTGCTGGTCCCAGCGGCGGAAGGTCAGGGGCACGCCCTTGAAGGCGCCGAGCTGGAACTCGTCGGACAGCAGGTAGGACCGGATCGCGGCGGGATCGGCCTTGCCGGTGCGGGTCACCGCCTCTCCCAGTGCACGGACCGCGGCCCAGGCGGCGTAGTCGCGCTCCAGCATCCAGCGGCCGGCGGCCCGCTGGAACCGGCGCTGGATCTGGGTGCCGCCCCACTGCTCCTGACTGCGATGCCAGGCGGTCGGCACCAGCCCCTGGGTGCCGACGACCGGCCGCGCATCCCAGGTGCGATAGGGCAGGTATTCGCCGAACACCTCGCTCTCGTCGGCCACGACCATGACGTCGTAGTCCGGCAGGCGCTGGGTCAGCTGCGTCATCTGCCGCTGCACCTGCTGCTCGCCGGTGTCGGCGCGGCGGGAGCCGGCCTGGAACTCGTAGGTGCGCTCCTCGACGATCTGGGCGCCGTAGCGCTTGGCGGCGCGGCGGATGGCGTCGGCGAAGGCCTTGTCGTCGTCTCGCGTGCCGGAGACCAGCACCCAGCGGGTCCAGCGCTTGAACGCCAGATACTGGGCCAGGGCGTCGGCCTTCATCGCCCGGCTTGGAATGGTGTGGAACAGGTTGGCGCGGCAGTCGGCGACGCGCAGCCGGTCGTCCTGGGCGCGGGCGTCGAGGATCACCGCGTCCTTCATCTCCGGCAGGTCGGCGAGCTGCAACAGCCGGTCGGCCGTCAGGTCGGCGACGATCAGCCTGATGCCCTTGCCGGCCATGGCCGCGGCGGCGCCGGCCAGGTCGCCGCCGGCGGGAACGACCGTCTCGTCCAGCTTGTAGTCCTGGCCAAGGAAGCGGCCGGTGGTCTGGTTGTCGGTGAGGGCGAGGCGGGCGCCGGCCAGCCCTTTGTCCTTGGCCACCGGCTCGACCAACGACAGCGGCTCCGGCTCCGGGATCGCCTCGCTGAGCCAGCCGATGGTGACCGACAGCTTCGGCGCCTGCTGCTGTGCCGCGGCCGGAAACGCCAGCAGCGCCGCGGCCAGGCCGAGCGCTGTGAGGAGACGGCTCAGAAGCCGAGAGGCCTGCGCCGCCCCCTCACCCGAAATCGCTGCGCGATTTCGACCTCTCCCCAAGGAGAGGTGATCAAGGCCCGGCCGGTCTTCCCCTCTCCTCGGGGAGAGGGAGGGGCCCGCGCGCGAAGCGCGTGGGAGGGTGAGGGGGCGCCCCGCGCCCATCGTCAGCTCGCGCCCGATTCCTTCAGATAGGCGATGACGGCTTGGCGGTCCTCCTCCTTCGGCAGGCCGGGGAAGACCATCTTGGTGCCGGGCACCAGCTGCTTGGGATTGGCGAGATACTTGTCGAGCGTCGCCTCGTCCCAGGTCAGATGCGCGTTCTTCATCGCGTCCGAGTACTTGAAACCGTCGACCGAGGCCGCGGCCCGGCCGATCACGCCGTGCAGCGTCGGGCCGAGCTTGTTGGTGCCGGCGTCGACCGAATGACAGGCCTGGCATTTGGCGAAAACCTGCTTGCCCTTGGCCGCGTCCTGGGCCTGGGCCGCCATCGGCAGCGCGAGAGCGGCGATTGCCGCAACGAGCGCAAAACCTCGCATCTCGGACGTCCTCCTGCTGGGCCGGACGGGCCGGCGTTCCGCTTCGGCATCGGCCTGGGCCGGAGCCCTGCCGCGCCTGCCCGCTCGACGGGCGGGATTGGCCCGACTGTATGAACCGCCCCCGGCCCCGACAAGGCGAGAAGAAGCAACTGAGACCAAAGTCCAATTCAGCCGCAGGGCAAAAGCGCGGCCTGATGATCCTGGTCCTGCGGGAGAATTCGAGTGCCGTCATCGGACCGCAAGGGAGATCCGAACCCGCCGGGGGCACTGAGCCGCCGACGCGCGATCGGTGGCGCCCTGGCGCTGGGCCTCGTGGGCGGCGCGGCTGCCCCACCGACCGACCCGCCGCTGCCGGTGACGGAGGTCGCGCCCGGCGTCTTCGTGTTCCAGGGCGCGCATGAGGAGGCGACGGAAACGAATCTCGGCGGCATCGCCAATCTCGGCTTCGTCGTCGGCAACGAGGCGGCAGCGGTGATCGACACCGGCGGCAGCGCCGCCGAGGGCCGGCGGCTGCTGGCGTCGATATGGCAGCGGACCACCCTGCCCATCCGCTGGGTCATCAACACCCATTTCCACCCCGATCATGCGCTGGGCAACGCCGCCTTCGCCGGGCCGTTCACGACCGTCGTCGGCCACGCCAACATGCCGCGCGGCCTGGCCGCCCGGGCCGACACCTATCTCGACGGGCTGCGCCGGGCGCTGGGCGACGCCGCCGCGGGCACCGCGATCGTGCCGCCAACCGTCCTGGTGCGCGACCGGCTGTCGCTCGACCTCGGCGGCCGGACGCTCGAGCTGAAGGCCTGGCCGCCGGCGCACACCGATGCCGATCTCACTGTGCTGGACACCGCGACCGGCACGCTGTTCGCCAGCGACCTGGTGTTCCTGCAGCGGGTGCCGGCGATCGACGGCTCGCTGCGCGGCTGGCTGGACGCCATCGCCAGGCTGCGGCGCGAGGGCGGGGTCCGGCGGGTGGTGCCGGGCCATGGCCCGGCCTCCGCCCCCTGGCCGGATGCGCTGGACGACGAGGAGCGTTATCTTCGCCTGATCCTGACCGAGACCCGCGCGGCGCTGGCCGCCGGGCGCAGCCTCGACCAGGCGGTGGCCACGGTCGGCCGGTCCGAGCGCGACCGCTGGCTGCTGTTCGACGACTACAACGACCGCAACGTCGCCACGGCGTACACCGAGCTGGAATGGGAGTAGCCGGGAGGCGGAAGGGAGGATGCCATGCCGAAGCACGCCGTTGCCCTGGCGCTGATCGCCCTGGTCGCCTTGGCCGCCCCCGCCCGGGCCGCCGACGCGGATCCCTGGCCCGAGCTGCAGACCGCGATCTTCGGCGACAAGCCGGTCGCCGACGGCAGCGCCTTCATGCGGGTGGAGGCGCCGCAGCGCGCCTATGACGCGGCGGTGGTGCCGGTGACCATCCGCTTCGACCGCGAGCGCATGCCGGCCGGGCGGATCCGCGCCGTCACCCTGGTCGTCGACAAGAACCCCGCCCCGGTCGCCGCGGTGTTCCGGCTGGGCGACGGCGTCTCCGACCCGACCATCGGCACAAGGGTGCGGGTGAACGAGTACACCAACATCCACGCCGTGGCCGAGACCGCCGACGGATCGCTGTTCATGACCGCCGCCTTCGTCAAGGCGGCCGGCGGCTGCTCCGCCCCCGCCATGAAGACGCCGGATGAGGCCATGGCTCATCTCGGCGAGATGCGGACCAAGAACCTGGACGCGGCGCTGATCGGCCAGCCGAGCCGGGTCGAGCTCTTGATCCGGCACCCGAACTATTCCGGCATGCAGATGGACCAGATCAAGCGCACCTATGTCCCGGCGCGCTTCATCGAGACCATCGAAGTCAGCTATGACGGCGCCGAGCTGCTGCGGGTCGAGGGCAACATCTCGCTGAGCGAGAACCCGATGGTGGAGTTCAGCTTCACCCCGGCGGAGGCCGGGCGGCTGAGCGCGACCGCCAAGGATTCGGACGGCGCCGTCTTCACCGGCGCCTGGCCGGTGCCGGCGACGATGTGAGGCGACGGCTCATGCCAGACTGGAACCCTAGCCCATCCTCGTCATGGCGAGCCCCGAAGGGGCGCGGCCATCCAGCGGCACAGCCCTCTGGATGGCCACGTCGCTACGCTCCTCGCCATGACGGTTTCAGGTCGTCATGACCTGCGCCGCACGAGGCCTGGCGTCAGAAGCAGCGGAAGTCGGCCTCGATCTGGGCCAGGCGCAGCGTGTCGACCATGGTCTTCAGCATCGTCATCTCGCGGAAGATGCCGGCCTGGTCGCCGGTGGCAAGCTGCATGCGCAGCACCGTCTCGGCCTTCTCATAGGCGCTGTAGGGCATGATCGAGGCGACCGTGTCGATGCTGCAGGAACAGCGCTGCAGCATCTCCTGCGTCTCGCCGTTGCTGGCCATGCAGCCGATCACGTAGTCGGCCACCACCGGGGTCGGATAGTCGTTCGCCCGCGCCGGGCCAGGCGTGGCGAGCAGCGCCGGGGCGAGGAGGGCGAGAATCGCGCAGCCCTTCATGGCGGTCGCTCCGCAGTCGCGTCGGGCGGTCAGCAGAGCAAAGGGCCGGCGGCGGGTCAATTCGTTCCAAGGGACGAGATTCGATGACCGGCCCGGTCCCGGCCGCGCTGGTCGCCAGCCTGCTGACCGCCGTTTCAGGCTACACCGGCTATGCGATCCCCGGCGACCCGCCGACCGTGCTGATGGTGCCGCATGCGGCGCTGGAGGCGATGGCCTGCAGCCATCCCTGCGCCGTGATGGGCTATGCCGGGCAGGACGGCACCATCGCGCTCGACGACCGGCTGAGGATCGGCACCGACCCGGCCGACACCAGCATCCTGGTGCACGAGCTGACCCATTTCCTGCAGCGCGCCGCCGCGGGCGGGGCGCCGGCGGCCGACTGCGACGCCTGGCTGGAGCGCGAGCGCGAGGCCTATGACGTGCAGTACCGCTGGCTGCGCGACACCGCGCCGACGATGCGCGAGTTTTCGCTTCGCCTCGTCCGCCTCGGCCCCCACCCGCTGATCCCGGCCTGCCGGCCGGGCCAGCCCATGCCGTGAGCGGCGCCGCGACATGATTGGACCGGTGTCGCGGAAGTACTGCCCTGGCCCTTGAACAAGCGGCGCGGCCGCTTTCTTTCGCACCGCAAAAATCCGGTCGAGGCGCCGGTTTCACTGCCAGCCCGACCGCTATGCCCCTGCCGACCCCCGCACTGTCGACCAGGGCACGAAATCAATATTTGAAGATTGTACCTTGGTATAAATCCAGTATTTACTTCGCAATCGCGAAAAACGGATTTCGTACCAAAGGACAATATGATTTTGTGTGTTTGCAATTGACTGGGATTTGGATGTCTCCGCAAAGTGATGGCGGTCGTCTTCCGAATGAAGCACCAACAGGCCCGGAGACGAGGCCATGACGACCGGGCCCGATGGCGTGAACGACCGTCGAGGCGGACCTCCGGCGTGCCGCTGGCATTGCCGCGGGTCCCGCATCGCGATCAATGGGAGGAGAGCGAATGCCCAGATTGCTGCGCGTTTCCGGGACCGCCTTGGCGCTTGTGCTCGCGCTGGCGGCGCTGCCGACTGTCGCGTCGGCCAATGACGAGCTGATCAAGCTGGAGAAAGACCCCAACCAGTGGGTGACGCCGCTCGGCAACTATGCCGGCACGCGCTACAGCGCGCTGAAGCAGATCACCGCGGAGAACGTCAAGACCCTGCAACCGGTCTGGACCTTTTCCACCGGCGTGCTGCGCGGCCATGAGGGCGGACCGCTGGTGATCGGCAGCACGATGTATGTCCATGCGCCGTTCCCGAACACGGTCTATGCCCTGGATCTCGCCAACAACGGCAAGATCATCTGGAAGTACGAGCCGAAGCAGGACCCGAACGTCATCCCGGTGATGTGCTGCGACACCGTCAATCGCGGCGTCGCCTATGGCGACGGGATGATCTTCCTGCACCAGGCCGACACAACGCTGGTGGCGCTGGACGCCAAGACCGGCAAGGTGGCGTGGAGCGCCAAGGACGGCGACCCGACCAAGGGCGAGACCGGCACCTCGGCGCCGCTGGTGGTCAAGGACAAGGTGCTGATCGGCAATTCCGGCGGCGAATTCGGCGTCCGCGGCAAGGTGACGGCCTATGACATCAAGACCGGCAAGGTCGCCTGGACCGCCTGGTCGATGGGGCCGGACGCCGACACGCTGATGGATCCGGAGAAGACCACCCATCTCGGCAAGCCGGTGGGCAAGGATTCCGGCATCACCACCTGGCAGGGCGACCAGTGGAAGATCGGCGGCGGCACCACCTGGGGCTGGCTCTCCTACGATCCGGAGACCAACCTGATCTATTACGGCACCGGCAATCCCAGCACCTGGAACCCGGTGCAGCGCCCCGGCGACAACAAGTGGTCGATGACCATCTTCGCCCGCGACGCTGATACCGGCATGGCGAAATGGGTCTATCAGATGACGCCCCATGACGAATGGGACTATGACGGCGTCAACGAGATGATCCTGGTCGACAAGCCGTTCAACGGCCAGGACCGCAAGCTGCTGGTCCATTTCGACCGCAACGGCTTCGCCTACACCATGGACCGGGTGAGTGGTGAGCTGCTGGTGGCCGAGAAATACGACCCGGCGGTCAACTGGGCGACGAAGATCGACCTGAAGACCGGCCTGCCGGAGCGCGACAAGAAGTACTCGACCGAAGCCAATGGCGAGGACGTCAACTCGCAGGGTATCTGCCCGGCGGCGCTCGGCACCAAGGACCAGCAGCCGGCGACCTATTCGCCGGACACCGGCCTGTTCTACGTGCCGACCAACCATGTCTGCATGGACTACGAGCCGTACAAGGTGGCCTACACCGCCGGCCAGCCCTATGTCGGCGCGACGCTGAGCATGTACCCGGCCCCGGGTGGCGACCATCTCGGCAACTTCATCGCCTGGGATGCGGAGAAGGGCAAGATCGTGTGGTCGATCCCCGAGCCGTTCTCGGTCTGGAGCGGGGCCTTGGCCACCGCCGGCGGCGTGGTCTTCTACGGCACGCTGGAGGGCTATCTGAAGGCGGTCGACGCCAAGACCGGCAAGGAGCTGTACAAGTTCAAGACCCCCTCCGGCATCATCGGCAACGTCAACACCTATACGTACGATGGCAAGCAGTACGTTGCCGTTCTCTCCGGCGTCGGCGGCTGGGCCGGCATCGGGATGGCGGCGGGCCTGACCAACCCGACCGAGGGTCTCGGCGCGGTCGGTGCCTATCAGTCGCTGTCGCAATACACCCAGCTGGGCGGAACGCTGACCGTCTTCGCCCTTCCCGATTGAAGCCTCCCTGTGCCTCGGAGGCGGGCTTCGGCCCGCCTCCTCTTTCTTCGGCCTGTGCCAAGCCGACGTGCCACATCATCCAAGAGGATCGAGGATGCCTTTCCGCGCCTTCCTGTTCCGCACCGCCCTCCTGACCGGCAGCCTGATCGCGATCGGCGGCTTCGCCGCCGCGACCTTCGCCCAGGACAAGAGCAGCGACCCGGCGGGGCAGCAGCCGGCGGCGAATGCGGCCGCGGCGCCGGCGGCCACGGAGGAGGAGAAGCCGTACCACATCGGCGCGGACGGCACGGTCGACTGGCTGGTCTATAATGGGTTCCGCCGCTACAACAGCATCTGCTACGTCTGCCACGGGCCGGACGGCGAGGGCAGCAGCTTCGCCCCCAGCCTGGTCGATTCGCTGAAGACGCTGTCCTTCGACCAGTTCATGGACACGGTGGTGAACGGCAAGGAGACCGTGAACACGGCCAGCGAGAAGAAGATGCCGGCGCTGGGGTCGGACCCGAACGTGATGTGCTACATCAACGACATCTACGCCTATCTCAAGGCCCGGTCCGACGGTGTCGTGGGGCGCGGCCGGCCGGCCAAGTTCGAGAAGAAGTCCAAGGACTATGCCGAGGCGGAATCCGCCTGCATGGGGACGCCGGGCTAGGGCGCCCCGCGTGACCGCGACCCGGCGTCTCGCGGCGCTGGCCCTGCTGGCCGGCGCCGTCCTGCTGTCCGCCCCGATCCGGGCCGAGCCGCCACGGCCGGAGGCGATCGACCGTTCGGCGCTCAGGGTCTGCGCCGACCCCGCCAACCTGCCCTTCTCCAACGACAAGGGTGAGGGCTTCGAGAACCGGATCGCCGAGCTGCTGGCGAGCAGGCTCGGCGTGCCGGTGCGCTACACCTGGTACCCGAACTCGACCGGCTTCCTGCGCATGACCCTGCGGGCGCGGCGCTGCGACCTGGTGATGGGCATCGCCGCCGGCGCCGATATGGTGCAGAACACCAACCCCTATTACCGCTCCGGCTACGTCATGGTGACGCGGCGCGAGGACAAGCTGGCCGACCTCACCGGACTGGCCGACCCTCGGCTGAAGACCCTGCGCCTCGGCATCACCGCCGGCACGCCGCCCGCCAACCTGGCGGCGCGCGACGGGCTGATGGCGCAGGCCCGGCCCTATCCGCTGGTCGTCGACACCCGCTTCGACGCGCCGGGCCGCCAGATGATCGAGGACCTGGCGGGCAAGCAGATCGACGTCGCCGTGCTGTGGGGGCCGATCGCCGGCTACTTCGCCAGGCAGCACGGCGACGCGCTGGTGGTGACGCCGCTGTCGAACGAGGCGAAGGACACACGGCTCGACTTCTACATCACCATGGGCGTGCGGCCGGGCGAGAGCGACTGGAAGAACCGGATCAACGCGCTGATCCGGGAGAACCGGGACGCGATCACCGCGATCCTGAAGGAGTACGGCGTGCCGATGCTCGATGCGCGCGGCCAGCCCATGCTTTGAGCCGGGATGCGTCGCTGCCTGCTCCACCTCGCCGTCCTGGCCCTCTGCCTCGCCGCCGCACCGGCCGCGGCGCAGCAGCCGGCGGAGCCCGACGGCTACCGCATGGAGGACTACCGGGCGCCGACCCCGGCGACGCTGCAGGGCGCCACGGTGGTCGACGCCGCGGCGGTGGAGCGGCTGATCCGCAGCGGCCCGGTGGTGCTGATCGACGTGCTGCCGCAGCCGCCGCGGCCGGACAAGCTGCCGCCGGGGACGCTGTGGCGGCCGCCGGAGCGGCGCGACATCCCGGGCAGCGTCTGGCTGGCCAACACCGGCTACGGCGCCCTGTCGGCGGAGATGGAGGCCTATTTCCGCGACGCCCTGGCGGCGCTGACGCTGGGCGACCGCGCCCGGCCGCTGGTGTTCTACTGCGATGCGGAGTGCTGGATGTCCTGGAACGCCGCCAAGCGCGCGGTGGCCGAGGGCTACACCGCCGTGCACTGGTTCCCCGGCGGGGTGAAGGACTGGACCGCCGGCGGCCGCCCGACCCTGCCGAACGCGCCGCTGCCGGTGAAGTAGGGCAGCCCCTCCCCTTACACATTCGTCATCCCCGCGAAAGCGGGGATCTCGTTACGTCTCAAACCGGATAGAGATTCCCGCTTTCGCGGGAATGACGACAGGAGGTGGGTGGGTAAAATCGCTTCAGCGGTGTTTCGCCATCCGGGCGCGCAGCTTGGCCAGTCCCTCGAGAACCTCTTCGCTGGTGACAAGGCTCGACGGATCGGCCTTGGCTTCGTCATAGGCGGCCACCACCTCCGTGCGCAGCCATTTCTCGAGCGCCTGATCGCGGGCCTGCAGGGCGCGCAGACCGTCGCGGATCACCTCGCTCTCGCTGGCGTACTCGCCCGAGGCGACCTTGGCCCGGACCATCTCCGCCATCTCGTTCGGAAGAGTGACGCTGAACTGCTGGGTGGTGCGCAATTGCGCCTCCGATCCTGCTGAATAGGATGGAACACTATCACAGATCCGGCCGGGATGCAGTCAGGCTTGATCCGCCGGCTCGCCCTCCTCCGCCACCGCCAGCCCCGGGTCGAAGCGCAGCAGGGCGTCGACGATGGCGTCGATGCGCGGATCGGCGGGGTCGCGCGGATGCGGCAGCTCGATGCCCCGCTGCAGCGACACCCGCCCGACACCCTCCGCCAGCACCACCACGCGGTCGGCCAGGGTCACCGCCTCGCGCAGGTCGTGGGTGACCAGCAGCACGGTCGGCCGGTGGCGTTGCCAGTATTCGGCCAGGAGGGTCCGCATCCGCCCGGCCAAAGCGTGGTCGAGCGAGACCAGCGGCTCGTCCAGCAGCAGCAGGTCGGGCTCGACCAACAGCGCCCGGGCCAAAGCGGCGCGGCGCTGCATGCCGCCGGAGAGCTGGCCGGGGTAAGCATCTTCCCGGCCGTCCAGCTCGACCGCTGCCAGCAGTTCTCTGGCCCTCGGCTCGGCGCCGCGGCCGGCGACCAGCAGCAGGTTGTCGAGCAGGCCGAGCCAGGGCACGAGGCGCGGGTCCTGGAACACCGCGGCACGGCGGCGCGGCGGCCCGTCCGGCCAGTCGATGCGGCCCTGATAGCCAGGGTCGAGCCCGCCGATGATGCGCAGCAGCGTGGTCTTGCCGCGGCCGGAGGGCCCGGCCAGGGCCACGAACTCCCCGGCCCCGATCGCAAGGTCGACGCCGTCCAGCACGTCGCGCGGCACGGGCGCGGCGAAGCGCCGGCGGATGCCCTGCAGCGCGAAGCCGATCATGGCGACCGCCAGCGTCCGGCGGCGCGGTCGAGGGGCTGCAGGATGAAGGCCTCGATCGCCAGGATCACGGCGATGAACACCAGCGTGTAGGCGAGGATCCCGGCAATGTCGAAGAAGTTGAAGAAGCTGCGGATCTGGAAGCCGACGCCGTCCGGCCGGCCCAGCAGCTCGACCACGAGAACGATCTTCCAGGTCAAGGCAAGGCCGGAGCGGGCGGCGGCCATCAGGCTGGGGGCGAGTTGCGGCAGCACGATCCGCCGCAGCACCCGGCCGCGCGGCACGGCGAAGAGCTGCGCCATCTCCATCAGCGGCCGGTCGAGCGCCCGGGCGCCCTCGCGGGTGATCGCCACCACCAGTGGCGCCTTGTTGACCGCGACCGCCACCACCGCCGCCACCTCGTTCAGCCCGAACCAGACGTAGCAAAGCACGATCGTCACCAGGGCCGGCATGTTGAGCGCGATCACCAGCCAGCCGTCGAACAGCTCGTCGAGCAGGCGGCTGCGGCCGAGGGCAATGCCGATGGCAGCGCCGACCAGCATGGCGGCGGCGAAGGCGACCAGCACCCGCGCCAAGGTGACGGCGATGTTGTACGGCAGGTCGCCCGCGACCAGGTGCTGCCAGGCGGCGGCCGCGACCTCGGCGGGCGGCGGCAGCACCGGGCTGCCGGCCAGCAGGGCGGCGACCTGCCAGATCGCGGCCAGGATCAGGAGCGACAGCAGCCAGCGCCAGCGCCGCAGGCCCGGCGCCGCCGCAGCCGCCGGTGCGGCGTCAATCGCCATAGCCGGGCCAGAAGGTGCCGGGCGGCAGCGCCGTCAGCCCGCCGACCGCGGCCGGGGTAATTCCGGCCATCAGGCGCAAAGCCGCAGCGGCCGCCGCCTCATCCGCCGGACTGGGAGCAGGCGGGATGCCGGCGCGGTAGCCGTCGCGCAGGGCGGCGAAGACGGCCTCGTCCTCGGCCTGCATCTGCGGCTTCAGGCTCTGCCACAGCGCGTCGTCCGACTTCAGCGCCGCCTTGGCGGCGAAGGAAGCGTCGAGGAAGCCGCGGGCGAGGTCGGGTTTCTGCGCCGCCCAGGAGTCTCGGAACACCCAGCCGAGCAGCGGCGGTGGCCGGTCCAGACCGAGCTCCGGCAGGATCTTCGCGATCTCCACCACCGGCCGGAAGCCCTTCGCGGCCAGCCGGGCGGCGAACTGCCAGAAGTTGAGCACGGCGTCGAGGTCGCCGCGCAGCGCCAGCTGGTTCAGGAGCGGCGGCGCTGCGAAGTTCACCACCGCGGCGCGCGGCAGGTCGAGGCCCGCGACCTTGCGGGCATAAGCCTGGATCAGCACCCAGCTCTTGTCGTCCTCGCCGCCGGCGACGCCGAGGCGCTTGCCGCGCAGATGCTGGATGGTGCGGATGCCGGTCTTGGGGTCGGCCATCAGCGCGCCGACAGTCAGGGAGAAGGGCACGAAGGTGAAATCGCGTCCGGCCTGGCGCTGCCGTGCCACCCAGATCCAGTCGGTGACGATGGCGTCGACCGCGTCGGACTGGAAGGCGACGGCCGCCGCGTCCTTGTCGGCCAGCACCAGCGGGTCGAGCACGAAGCCGTGGCTGCGGTCGAGCCCGCCGTCGCGGATCACCGCCAGCTCCCAGTTCACCGTGCCGAACTGCAGCGTGCCGACGCGCACCCGCGGCAGGTCCTGGGCACGGGCGATCGACGCCGCCAGCAGCGCGCCACCGATGAGGAACCCGCGGCGGCCGATGGCGAGCGTCACGTCTCTACCCCCGGTTCAGCGTGCCGGCGTGGTGGCGGATGTGGTCGGCGATGAAGGTGGAGATGAAGTAGTAGCCGTGGTCGTAGCCGGGGTGACGGCGCAGCGTCAGCGGCTGGCCGGCCTTGCGGCAGGCGGCCTCGAGCAGATGCGGGTGCAGCTCGCGCTCGAGGAACTGGTCGGCCTCGCCCTGGTCGATCAGCAGATCCGGGCAGCGCGCACCCCGTTCGACCAGAGCCGTGGCATCCCACTCCGCCCAACCGGACTGGTCCGGGCCAAGATAGTTGCCGAAGGCCTTCTGCCCCCAGGGGCATTGCGACGGCGCGGCGATCGGCGCGAAGGCCGAGACCGAGCGGTAGAGGCCGGGGTTGCGGAGCGCCGCCACCAGCGCCCCGTGCCCGCCCATCGAATGGCCGAAGATCCCCATCGCCGAGCGCCGCGCCGGGAAGTACCTGCCGATCACCTCCGGCAGCTCGCGCGTCACATAGGCGTGCATGCGGTAGCCGTCGCGCCAGGGCGCCTGGGTGGCGTCGAGATAGAAGCCGGCGCCCAGGCCGAAATCCCAGCTGTCGTCGTCGCCCGGGTAGCGCCGGTCGCGCGGGCTGGTGTCCGGCGCCACCAGCATCAGCCCGAACTCCGCCGCATGCTGCAGGGCGCCGGCCTTGATGATGAAGGTCTCCTCGGTGCAGGTCAGCCCCGCCAGGTAGACCAGCACCGGCACCGGCCGCTCGGCCGCCTGCGGCGGCACGTAGACGGCGAAGCGCATCTCGCCGCCGATCTCGGACGAGGCGTGGCTGTAGAACCCCACCTCGCCCGCGAAGGCCCGATGCTTGCTGCGTATGACCAGCTCCACCATCAGTATTCGACGACCGTGCGGATCGACTTGCCCTCATGCATCAGGTCGAAGCCCTCGTTGATGCGGTCGAGCGGCAGCTTGTGGGTGATCATCGGGTCGATCTCGATCTTGCCGGCCATGTACCAGTCGACGATCTTCGGCACGTCGGTGCGGCCGCGCGCGCCGCCGAAGGCCGTGCCCTTCCACACCCTTCCGGTGACCAGCTGGAACGGCCGGGTCGAGATCTCCTGCCCCGCGCCGGCCACGCCGATGACGATGCTCTGGCCCCAGCCGCGATGCGCGCTCTCCAGCGCCGCCCGCATCACCTTGACGTTGCCGGTGCAGTCGAAGGTGTAGTCGGCGCCGCCGATCTGGTCGGCCCCGCGCTTGGTCATATTGACCAGATGGGGCACCAGGTCGCCCCCGACCTCGGTCGGGTTGACGAAATGGGTCATGCCGAAGCGCTCGCCCCAGGCCTTCTTGTCGTTGTTCAGGTCGACGCCGATGATCATGTCGGCGCCGGCCAGGCGGAGGCCCTGGATCACGTTCAGCCCGATGCCGCCGAGGCCGAAGACGATCGCAGTGGCGCCCGCCTCGACCTTGGCGGTGTTGATCACCGCGCCGATGCCGGTGGTCACGCCGCAGCCGATGTAGCAGATCTTGTCGAACGGCGCGTCGGGGTTGACCTTGGCCACCGCGATCTCCGGCAGCACGGTGAAGTTCGAGAAGGTCGAGCAGCCCATGTAGTGGAAGATCTTCTCGCCGCCGACCGAGAAGCGGCTGGTGCCGTCCGGCATCACGCCCTGGCCCTGGGTGGAGCGGATCGCGGTGCAGAGATTGGTCTTGCGCGACAGGCAGGACGGGCACTGCCGGCATTCCGGCGTGTACAGCGGGATGACATGGTCGCCCTTCGCCACGCTGGTGACGCCTGGCCCGACATCGACGACGATGCCGGCGCCCTCATGCCCCAGGATCGCCGGGAACAGGCCTTCCGGATCGGCGCCTGACAGGGTGAACTCGTCGGTGTGGCAGATCCCCGTCGCCTTGATCTCGACCAGCACCTCGCCGGCCTTCGGGCCTTCGAGGTCGACCTCCATGATCTCCAGCGGCTTGCCCGCGGCGACGGCAACGGCGGCACGCGTCTTCATCGTTTTCCTCCACATTTGTCGCGTCGTCCGGCGCGGGGCGCACGGGGAGTCGCGCCGCTGCCGCTCGAACCGGCGCCTGAACCTGCCGGGGAACGGTACCGGCAAAGAAACTCCGCTCGGAATAGGACTTTGGCACAAGCGCGATCAAGCCTGATAATTGGTCCTTGGATCAGTGGTCCCCGCCAGAGGGCCCCGCTAAGCTTCTCGGGAGGAAGCAATGCCCCAAGCCAGTGAAGCCAGGGAGAGGACGGCCGTCGTCGGCCAGAACGGCATCCGTCGGGGGATGAGCATGAAGGCGGCGACGGAAGACGCGGTCGAGGAGCTCCTGGACGCGATCGCCCAGGACCGGATGGAGATGGTCCTGCTGTTCTGCTCGCCGATCTACGACCTGCCCGCGGTGCTGACCGCCATGGCCCGGCGGCTGCCGGAGGTGCGGGTGCTGGGCTGCACCACCGCCGGCGAGATCACCCCTGCCGGCTACCGCCAGGGCACGATCACGGGCCTCAGCCTGTCCGCCGACCACTTCGCCGCCTCGGTCCGGCTGATCGAGCCGATGTCGAGCTTCGAGATCGCCGACGGCGCTGCCATCGCCAAGGACCTGCTGGCCGAGCACCAGGCCCGCCACCAGAACCGCTTCGACCCGTCGCGCACCTTCGCCCTGCTGATCAATGACGGGCTGTCGATGCATGAGGAGATCATCGTCAGCGCGCTGGGCGACGCGCTCGGCGAGATCCCGCTGGTCGGCGGCTCGGCCGGCGACAACCTGGCCTTCCGCGAGACCGCGATCTTCCTGGACGGCCGGGTGCTGTCGAGCGCCTCGCTCCTGGTGCTGGTCTCGACCGACCTCGCCTTCCGGGTATTCGAGCGGCAGCATTTTCAGCCGCTGGACCAGAAGATGGTGGTGACCAGGGCCGACCCGGCGCGGCGCGTGGTGATGGAGATCAACGCCGAGCCGGCGGCCGAGGAATACGCCCGGATGATCGGGCTGACGCCGGCCGACCTGACGCCCCTGGTCTTCGCCTCGCACCCGCTGGTGGTCCGGGCCGGCGGCCGGCATTATGTCCGCGCCATCCAGCGGGTCGACGAGCAGGGCTGCCTGCATTTCTTCTGCGCCATCGACGAGGGCATCATCCTGAGCGTCGCAAAGAGCGGCGATCTGGTCGCGAATCTGGCCTCGCTGTTCGACGATCTGCGCGCGGAATTGGGCAGCATCGACGCCGTGATCGGATTTGACTGCGTGCTGCGCTACGTCGAGATGGAGCAGCGCCAGATGCTGACCGAAGTCTCGAAGATCATGGCCCAGAACAACGTCGTCGGCTTCAACACCTATGGCGAGCAGTTCGGCATGATGCATGTCAGCCAGACCTTCACCGGGATCGCCTTCGGGCCGGGGTGAGCGATGGGGCCTGAGGCGGCGCAGGAGAACCGGCGGACGGAGGGCGACCAGGAGGCCGCGCTGCGGCGGCACATCGCCAAGCTGTCGGAGATCAACCGCGCCCTGATGCAGCGGGTCGAGCACAGCCTCGACATGCAGGGCAACGCCTATCAGCTGTTCCAGACCGCGATCCTCCTGGACCAGAAGGTGCGCGACCGGACGCGCGAGCTGGAGCACGCGCTGGAGGCGGTCGAGCTGTCGAACCGCGAGCTGAGCGAGGCGATCGTCGCCAGCCGCACGGCGCAGAACCGGCTGCAGGACGCGATCGACAGCATCTCCGAAGGCTTCGCCATCTTCGACCCGGACGACCGGCTGGTGCTGTTCAACCGCCGCTTCCTCGACTTCTGGCCGCAGCTGACCGACCGGATCCGGCCCGGCCTGTCGCTCGATGCGCTGATCCGCCTGGCGCTCGACGCCGGCATCATCCAGTCCGACGGCCTCAAGCCCGAGCTGTGGATCGCCGAGCGCCGGCGGGACCGCGCCTCCACCCGCGGCGGCGGCGCCCAGCGCTGGGTCTATGCCCTGGCCGACGGGCGCTGGGTCCAGGTCAATGACCGGCGGTCGACCGAGGGCGGCATCGCCTCGATCTACACCGACATCACCGACGTCAAGGACGCCGAGCGGCAGGAGCGCGAGAAGGCGCTGGCCGAACGCTCGGCCCATCTGCAGGCGACGCTGGAGAGCATGTCGATCGGCGTCGCCGTGTTCGACCGCGACCAGAAGCTGGTGACCGCCAACCGGCGCTACGGCGAGCTTCTGGAGCTGCCGGCGGAGCTGCGCCAGCCCGGCGCCTCCTACCGCCGGTTCCAGGAGTTCAACGACGGGCGCGGCGCCCCGGCGCTGGGCACCGCCTCGCCGATCGGCCCCGGCTCGGCCCGCGGCTCCGGCCCGCCCTCGGAGGTGGCGCTGAACGGCCGCTGGTTCGAGGTCAAGGGCGACCCGATGCCGGATGGCGGCTTCGTCACCTCCTATGTCGAGATCACCGAGCGCAAGCTGGCGGAGGAGGCGCTGCTGGACAGCGAGCAGCGGATCCGGCTGTTCGCCAATGCGGTGCCGACCATGATCTCCTATGTCGACCGCGACCAGCGCTACCGCTTCGTCAACCGCGCCTACCGCGCCGCCTATGCGCCGAACGGCACCCCGATCCTGGGCCAGACGCTGCGCGCGGTGCTGGGCGGGGCCGAATACGCCCATCGCCAGACCTTCATCGAGCGGGCGCTGGCCGGTGCCACCGTGACCTTCGATCTGCCGCTGCCGGGGTCGGACACCGAGCCGCGCTTCGGCTTCGCCACCTATGTGCCGCACCGCAACCACCGCGACGAGGTGGTCGGCTTCTTCACCCTGATCCAGGACATCACCGAGCGCCGCCGGGCCGAGCGCATCCTGGAGGCGGCGAATGAGGAGCTGGAGCGGCGGGTGCATGAGCGCACCGCCACCCTGTCCCGGCTGAACGAGGCGCTGTCGCTGGAGGTGGAGAAGCGCCGCCGCATCGCCCGCGAGCTGCGCATCGCCAAGACCGAGGCGGAGCGCGCCAATATCAGCAAGACCAAGTTCCTGGCCGATGCCAGCCACGACCTGCTGCAGCCGCTGAACGCCGCCCGGCTGTTCGTCGCGACGCTGGAGGACACGACGCTGCCGCCCGAGGGCGAGGCGCTGCTGGGCAAGATCGACCACGCGCTGGAGAACGTCGAGGAGCTGCTCAACATCCTGCTCGACATCTCCAAGCTCGACGCCGGCCGGGTCGGCGCCAATCTGCAGAGCGTGCCGCTGCCGCCGCTGATGGAGGCGCTGCACGACGAGATCGCGCCGCTGGCGGAGCGCAAGGGCCTGCGCTTCACCCTGCTGCCCTGCTCCCTCACCGTCTGCTCCGACCCGCAGCTGCTGCGCCGCCTCTTGCAGAACTTCCTGACCAACGCCGTGCGCTACACCCATGCCGGGCGGATCCTGTTCGGCGCCCGGCGCCGCGGCGGCGCGGTCGAGCTGCAGGTGGCCGACACCGGCATCGGTATCCCGCAGGAGCGGCTGGACGAGATCTTCGAGGAGTTCCGCCGGCTGGACGGGCCGGAGGGCCGGGCCGACGCAGGAGAGAAGGGCTACGGCCTCGGCCTGTCGATCGTGCGGCGGATCAGCCGGCTGCTCGGCACCGAGGTCAAGGTGCGCTCGACCGTCGGACGCGGCTCGACCTTCTCGGTCCTGGTGCCGCTGACCGACCCGGCGCAGGACTGCGTGGCGGCGCAGCCGGCCGCGGCCGCCGTGGTGCCGGGCGCGGTCGACCGGGTGCGGGTGCTGGTGATCGACAACGACCCCGCCATCCTCGACGGCATGACCCGGCTGCTGCGCAGCTGGGGCTGCCGGGTCGCCGCCGCCGCCGACCGGGCGGCGATGGAGGCCTGCGTCGGGGCCGATGGCTTCCGGCCGGACATCGTGCTGGCCGACTACCACCTCGACGCCGGCCAGCGCGGCACCGAGCTGATCATCGGCCTGCGCCATGCGCTGGACGAGGAGATCCCGGCCGCGGTGATCACCGCCGACCGCAGCCCCGAGGTGCAGTCGATGGTGCAGGCCCTGTCCGGGGTGAGCCTGCTGACCAAGCCGATCAAGCCTGCCCGGCTGCGCGCGCTGATCGCGTCGGCCCGGCGCTGAATGCTACTGGTGCGGCCGCCTGACGGCGGTTTCTGCGCTTCCGGTGCTCACGGACTCATGTCCGCTGCGCTCCGGTTCTCGAAACCACCGCCATTCGACTCGCACCAGCGCATTCCGCGCCGGGCCGACACGGCCGGCGGTGTCACAGCGCGCGGCGGTATTTCTGGAACAGGATCACCGCCTGGGTGCGGCTGGAGACGCCGAGCTTCTGCAGCAGGCTGGAGACATGCGCCTTGACCGTCGTGATCTGGACGTCGATGGCGTAGGCGATCTGCTTGTTCAGCAGGCCCTCGGCCATCAGCTCCAGCACCTTGCGCTGCTGGTTGGTCAGGAGCTCGAACCGGCAGCGGACGGCCTCGTCCAGCGGCTCGTCCTCTTCCAGCTCGCCCGGCCCGATCACGTCGAGCCCCTCCGACGGGGTGTAGCTGCCGCCGTCGAGGATGGTGGTGATGGCGGCGACGATGGCGTCGCGCGGCAGCGACTTCGGGATGTAGCCGACGGCGCCGGCGTCGAAGCATTCGCGCATCACGAAGCTGTCGGCCAGGGCCGAGATCACCGCCACCGGCACATCCGGCCGCCGGGTGCGCAGCGAGCGCACGCCCTTGACCCCGTTCATCCCCGGCATGCGGAGATCGAGCAGGATCAGGTCGAGATCCATGACCGAGGTGATCCGCTCGACCGCCTCACCGAAGCTGCCGCTCTCGAGCACATCGACCTGGTCGTCGAGCGACTTGAGCGTGCCCGCCAGAGCCTCGCGGAACATCGGGTGATCGTCAGCGACCAGGACCGTGCGCATCGGCGACCTCCCTGTCTCGACTGCAAGTGAGAAATTGAACGCTGCGTGACTCGGCGGGTCAAGCGAGAAGAGCCGGCATTGATCCTTGGTCGTAAGCGGGGCGAGCCCCGGCGGGTGAATCAGAACCCGAGCCCGCCGTTGTGATATGCAGGAATCGCCGCGGGAAAGAGGCGCAGTCCGAGGCAGGTAGAGCACCGCCTCCGCACATGCGCCGGCGTGTTGAACGAAGCCACCATCGCCGCCTGCGGCGAGGCCGGGGTGCCGATCATCCGGATCTGCGTGCCGGTCGACATGGCGATCGGCTTCCGCGCCACGGTCGAGGTGTATCGCCAGCAGTTCGACGCGCTGATCCCGGCCTTGGAGCGGCACGGCGTGGCCATTGGCATCCAGAACCATTCCGGCCTGCAGATCGGCAACGCCGCGGGGGTGCTGCACCTGATCGAGAGATACGACCCGAAGCATGTCTGCGCGGTGCTGGACATGGCGCATTGCGGCGTGGCCGGCGAGCCGACGGCGCTGGCGGTCGACATCCTGGCCGACCGGCTGCGCCTGGCCAACTTCAAGAGCGCCTATCAGCGCCGGCTCACCGCGCCGGAGGAGGAGGCGGTCTACAAGGTGCACTGGACCACGCATCAGCACGCCGCCTATTCCTGGTGCGAGTATGTGGCGTGCCTGCGGAAGATCGGGTACGACGGCGTCTATTGCCTGCCGGCCGAATACAGCCACCCGAGCGGCCAGGGCCAGCGCATGGGCGACGAGGTGCTGCCATTCCTGCGCGGCGATATCGCGCATTTGAAAGGGCTGTTGGGGGAGTAGAACGCCCGCTATCCCGTCGTCTATTCAGACTCGCTCTCGGTCGGAAGAGAGTGGTTCTTTATGTCCTTTATCGCCTCCAGAAGCTTGATTGTCGAGTGGGCGTCAAGTGTTTCGCCGGAATACCTGACTTCATATAATCCCTGCAAATTTGAAGGGAGCTTAACTCCTTCTCGAACCAGAAGAATGAATCGGCGACCATAGAACGCCATAGCTGCGCCGATCTCGATTAGCACATTTGGATTGAGAACTACGTGTTCCGACCCATCATTATCCTTGAGAACTCGCTCTGCGTCGACATGGATGATGGCAGCGCCTGAACGACGCATATCGTCCATGAATTTTTCTGGCACTGGCTTTGAGACAGACTGACGCTCAACCGAAACAATGGGCTCTAATTCACCATACTCCAGCAACTTCTTTATGGGATCCACAAGCTCCCTATTCTTTCCATGCGTAATAAAAACTCTGCGACGTCTTTGATCTTCTGCGAATGCTGCTGTAAGAGCAGCGCCTTTCGGAGACGTTAAGGCGGGAGGAGCTAGCACCCTCTGAGGTAATTCCTCAGGAACAGCTCTGCCATTAATTTCGGCCAAAGACTGATCAGGTATACCAAGCCTTTGCTGCTCATCCTGTCTAGACGGATCCGGCGCATTCATATCCAGCCGGACATAATACTTTCCTTTCAATTCCTCAATGAATCCCACGGACCGGGCGCTATCGCTAATTCTTTCCAATACTTCTTCCGTCTTAATCCTGGGAACACCCATTTCCTCTAAAACATTCAGAGCGATGTCCTGGCGCGGAAACTGATTGCCATCGTATCTCCTGAGAAAATCCCCGAACACACGAGGCCGAAGCACTGCTTCACGCTTAGCTATGACATCCTCGTCCTCGACCTTTGGTCGGATGATGCGTCGCGCAAGATCAGTAGCAGATATATTTGCTGCTTGCGCTCCACCTTCGATTAGACCAAATGCAATTGCAGCACCAGATATTAGGCGAAGCTGGGATCCTTTTGGATCAACATTCAATGCTTTGGCGACATTGAACGGCGTAGTTGGCCTTCCCGCATAATGGTCGAAGATCGCTTGAGGGAGACGTAACGCCTCATTTAAGGAAGCATTCGGCACGTCAGCCTGACGCACATACGCTCGTTTGGCCGCCGGCGCAGCCTCGGTCTTTCGCGGGCTTTTGGCAGCCCCGTTAGTCGTCTCCTTTATCGGATTGGATGCAGTTGCTTTTGCCTTTGCCATATCGAATCCAATTCAATGCATTGATCTAATACATTCAATTTAACCCGAGCCCGTTTAACTCACAACGGTATCTCATGACTCATTCGACGGATTTTTATCCTAGAACTGGCCTTCCAAGGTAATTTGACAGCCCCCGCCCCCTGCGTTAGCGTTGTTTGTGTACAAACAATAACCGCCGGGGAGCACCTTCATGTCCATCACGCTGAATCGGCGCCGCTTCGGCGCCCTGATCGGGGCCGGGGCGCTGGCCGGAGTCGCCGGGCTGCCGCTGCGCCGGGCGCGGGCGGCGGAGACCATCTATGTCCTGAACTGGCAGGGCTACGGCACCGACGAGGCCTGGGCCCTGAAGGCCTTCGCCGAGAAGACCGGCATCGAGGTCAAGCACGACTACTTCAACTCCGAAGAGGAGATGCTGACCAAGCTGCGCACCAACCCCGGCACCTACGACGTGGTGCTGATCAACAGCGCCCGCACCCTGCAGGCCCAGGCCGAGGAGCTGCTGGAGCCGATCGACCTGTCCAAGGTCGCCAACGCCGCCGACCTGGCGCCGGCGCTGCGCGACCACGCCAATTTCCACGAGGACGGCAAGACCTATGGCGTGTCCTGGCTGTGGGGCATCAACGCCCTCGGCCTGCGCCGCGGCAAGGTGAAGACGGACAGCCTGGCGGTGCTGACCGACCCGGCCTATGCGGGCCGCGTCGCGCTGTTCGACGACGCCGTCACCGCGATCGGCATCGGCGCCCTGATGACCGGGCAGGACATCAACGCGCCCAAGGACATGGACGCCGTCGCCGCCAAGCTGAAGGAGCTGAAGCCGGGCGTGAAGCTGCTGTGGTCCAGCGAGGACCAGTGGAACAAGGCCTTCGCCGCCGGCGAGTTCGACGTGTCGATCTACTGGTCGGGCGCGGCCGTGCGGTCGCAGCGCAACTTCAAGCTGCCGGTCGATTTCGTGGTGCCGAAGGAAGGCGGCATTGGCTGGATCGACGGGCTGTCGGTGCCCGCCACCAGCACGAAGAAGGAGGCGGCGCTGACCTTCATCAACTATATGGTCGACCCCGGCTTCTACGATTATTGGGCCACCAATATCGGCGCCCCGGCCTCGGCCAACGCCAAGGCCATGGCGGCGCTGCCGGCCGACGACCTGAACAAGCAGATCCACAAGCAGGAATACCTGTCGCAGCTGCAGTTCATGTCGCCGCTCTCTGACGACCAGCGGACTGCCTTCTCCGACCTGTGGCAGGAGACGAAGGCGTTCTACGCCGGATAGGCTTGGCTCGCGGCGTTGCCCCTCCCGCTTGCGAATCCCACTTCGAAGATCTCACCGTCATTGCGAGCGCAGCGAAGCAATCCATGGGGCAGCAAGAGCGGCGGCATGGATTGCTTCGTCGGCTGCGCCTCCTCGCAATGACGATTTGGGCGGGAGAGTCTGAGTTGGAAGCGACTGTGACCACAGGCGGCATCAGATGACCGAACTGGCAGCGACCAGTACGCCCGCGGTGGCACGGCCGGCGCAGGAAAAGCGCGGCTGGATGGCCACGGCGGCGCTGCTCATGCCCGCTTATGGCTGGCTGACGCTCGCCATCTTCCTGCCGCTGCTGATGATGCTGGGCTTCAGCTTCCTCAAATACGCTCCCTTCGGCGGCAGGGCCATCGTCTGGACCCTCGACAACTATCTCGCCTTCCTGAAGCGGCCCTATCTGCGCGACGTCGCCTGGACCTCGCTGTCGATCGGGATCTGGACCACGCTGATCTGCGCCGTGATCGGCCTGCCGGCGGCGCTGGCCCTGGCCCGCTCCACCTTCGGCCGCACCCGGCAGGTGCTGTTCCTGCTGGTGATCCTGCCGTTCTGGACCAATGGCCTCGTCCGCGTCTTCTCCTGGACCATGGTGCTGCGAGACGGCGGGCTGATCGACGGCCTCTACCATTGGATCGTGCCGGACGCGGCGCCGCTCGGGCTGCTCTACTCCTACCCCGCCATCATCGTCGGGCTGGTGCATGCCTACCTGCCCTACATGATCCTGACCTGCTACCTGTCGCTGGTCGCGATCGACGACCAGATACTGGAGGCGGCACGCAGCCTCGGCGCCCGCGCGCCCGTGGTGTTCTGGAAGATCATCCTGCCGCTCTCCACGCCGGGGCTGATCTCCGGCTCCGTCCTGATCTTCGTGCCGGTGATCGGCAGCTTCATGGAGCCGCGCATCCTCGGTGGGCGGGTCGGCGTCACCATGGGCACGGTGATCGAGGACCAGTTCACCCAGGCCTTCAACTGGCCGCTGGGCGCCGCCCTCTCCTTCACCATGCTGGCGATCGTGCTGGCGATCTTCGCCCTGGCCTCGCCGGTGCTGAAGCGGCAGGGGATGGGCCGATGAAGCGCCTGGGCCTCGCCCATCTCTGGGTCGTCATCGCCTTCCTGTACCTGCCGATCGCGGTGATGGTGGTGATGGCGTTCAACGCCTCGCCGCTCTACGAGCTGCCCTTCAGCTTCTCGCTGGACTGGTTCGCGAAGCTGCCGGGCAATGAGCGCCTGCTGTCGGCCAGCGGCAACAGCCTGATCCTGGCCGTCGTCACCGCCATCCTGGCGACTGCGATTGGCGTGCCGGCGGCGCTGGCGCTGTCGCGGCGGAAGTTCCGCGGCCGGTCGCTGCTGCAATTGCTGCTGCTGCCGCCGATCGCCATCCCCTGGCTGATCACCGGCACGGCGATGCTGGTGTTCTTCTTCTCCACCGGCATCGGCCGCGGCCTCTTCGCCATGACCATCGGCCATGTCGCGCTGGCCATCCCCTATGTCGTGCTGGTGGTCGGCACCGGGCTGCAGTCGCAGCGCGCCGATTTGGAGGAGGCGGCGATGAGCCTGGGCTCCACCCCGCTGCACGCCTTCTTCAGCATCACCCTGCCGCTCCTGCTGCCCAGCATCATCGCCGCGGCGCTGTTCGCCTTTGCCGTGTCGCTGGACCAGTTCGTGGTCTCCTATTTCCTGGCCACGCCCGGCGTCACCACCCTGCCGGTGGAGATCTACTCCGCCATCCGCAAGGGCTTCACGCCGGAGATCAACGCCATCTCCACCATCCTGCTGGGCGCCTCGATGATCCTGGTCCTGGCCTTCGCCCTGCTGTCGAACATGGGAGGCGCCCGTGAGCGGCGTTGAGGTTTCCGCCGTCAGCAAGCGCTACGGCGCCGCCACCGTCCTGGACCGGATCAGCGCGCGGTTCGAGGCCGGGCGCTTCACCAGCCTGCTCGGCCCCTCCGGCTCCGGCAAGACCACCCTGCTGCGCATCGTCGCCGGCTTCGTCGTGCCGGATGAGGGCGAGCTGCGCATCGGCGCCGAGGAGGTGACGCGGGTGCCGGTGTGGAAGCGCCGCATCGGCATGGTGTTCCAGTCCTACGCCCTGTTCCCGCACATGACCGTGCTGCAGAACGTGACCTTCGGGCTGAACCGGCGCGGCGTGCGCGGCGCCCAGGCCGCGAAGGAGGCGCGCGAGGCGCTGGAGATGGTGCGCCTGTCCGGTTTCGAGAGCCGCAGCCCGAAGCAGCTTTCCGGCGGACAGCAGCAGCGCGTGGCCCTGGCCCGCGCCATCGTCACCAAGCCGACCGTGCTGCTGCTGGACGAGCCCTTGTCGGCGCTGGACCGGCGGCTGCGGCAGGAGATGCAGGTCGAGCTGAAGCGCATCCAGCGCGAGAGCGGCCTGACCACCATCTTCGTCACCCACGACCAGGAGGAGGCGCTGACCCTGTCCGACCGCATCGCCATCCTGGACCGCGGCCGGATCGTACAGGACGGGGCGCCGGGCGAGATCTATGAGCGGCCGCGCACCCGCTTCGCCGCCGGGTTCCTGGGCGACGCCAATTTCCTCGAGGGCACGGTCACGGCGGGCGGGGTCGAGGTGCCGGGCGGCGGCATCGTCCGGGTCGCGGGATTGCTGCCGGCGGCCGGGTCGAAGGCGACGCTGGCGGTGCGGCCGGAGAAGATGCAGATCCTGCCCCCGAACACCGCCCACACCTTCGAGAATGCGATGCCGGCGATGCTGCGCGAGGTGATCTATGCCGGCGCCGTCTCGACCTACCTGCTGGCGGGGCCGGACGGGCGCGAGCTGAAGGTCTTCGCCCAGAACCGGTCGCAGGATGGCGCAGGGCTGCAGCCCGGCGCTTCCGTCACCCTGGGCTGGTCCGCCGCCCACACCATCGCGCTGGAGGATTGATGCCGCGCTTCGGGCCGCTGTCGCCGAACACCGTCCATGTCGCCATCGACCTGCAGCGCCTGTTCGCCGAGGACACGGTGTGGTCGACCCCGACGCTGATGAGCGTGGTCCCCAACGTCGCCGCGCTGGTCAAGGCCAAGCCCGGCCGCACCCTGTTCCCGCGCTTCGTGACGCCGGAACGGGCCGAGGACGCGCCCGGCACCTGGCGCCGCTATTACACGCATTGGGCCGCGGTGACCCGGCCGAAGCTGGCGCCCGGCATGCTGGATCTGGTGGCGGAGCTGGCGGCGCTGGCCCCGGAAGGCAGCGTCATCGACAAGCCGACCCATTCCGCCTTCGCCGCGCCGGACTTCGTCGACCGGCTCGCCGCGCTGGGCGCCGACACGCTGATCGTCACGGGGGTGGAGACGGATGTCTGCGTCCTCGGCACCATCCTCGACGGCATCGACCGCGGCTTCCGCATCGTCGCCGTGTCCGACGCGATGACCAGCTCGTCGCTGCCCGGCCACCACGCCACGCTCGACCTCATCCTGCCGCGCTTCGACCAGCAGGTGGAGATCGTCACCACCGAAGCGGCCCTCAGGGCCTGGAGTCGGTAGAAGAAGCGGCACTTGCATTTATCCGTCATGGCGAGGCGCGCAGCGCCGTGGCCATCCAGGGCCGCTCGCATCGGCCCCTGGATGGCCACGCCCCTTCGGGGCTCGCCATGACGGATTGGGAAGACATGGCAATGACGATTTTCGGCATGAGGTCCTGATGCTGCGCGATACGACCGTCCCGCTTGCCCGGGCCTGGAACACCTGGTCCAGCCGCCCGGCCGAGATGGTGTTCCTGCCGCTGGGCGTGCGGGTGACGCCGCTGGCCTATGCCGACAGCCGCCGCGCTGCGACGCTGTTCCCGGCGAAGTCCGTGCGCTACGGCCGCCACGCCCTCGACGGCAGCCTGGTGGAGCTGGACCTGGACCACGCCGGCACCCGCCTGGCCTGGCGCTGGGCCAAGCGCGGGCCGTTCGAGCTGTCCGGCACCTGGCGCACACAGAAGACCGGCGAATGGGGCCTGCGATTCTGGTTCAACCTGTGCCTGTCGGCCGAGGAGGGACAGACCGTGCGCTGGGACCCGGCCGGCGCCGCCGTGGTCAAGGTCGGCCACCGCTTCGTCGCGCTGGCCAGTGCCGAGCCGCCGGTGCAGGTGACCGGCCACGCCACGGTCGAGGCCGTGGCCGAGGATTACGAGACGCACGGCTATTTCCATCTCGGCTCGCGGTCGGAGGCGGCGCCGGTGCTGGCGCTGCGCTTCAACCTGGAGATGATGCGGAACGGAGGCATCGGCGTCGCCGTGGCCGACCGGGCGGACCTGGCGGTCGAACGCGCCAGGGGCCTGGCGGCCGAGCCGGGCGAGGCGTCTGCCCTGCCGGGCCAGACCGGCGCCCAGGCCGGTGCGTTGGACGCGCTGCGCGACGTGATGGCCTGGAACACGGTGTGGGACGAGGTCAACCATCGCCCCTACACCTCGATCAGCCGGAACTGGAACCTGTCGAAGTTCGGCGGCTTCGGCGTCTGGCTGAACGACCAGCTCTACAACGCGCTGCTGACCGGGTACCTCGACCAGGAGATGGCGCGGGAGAATCTGGCGGCGTCGCTGGCCAGCGCCACGCCGGAAGGCAACCTCGCCTGTCTTTTGACCGCCAACGACGCCTGGGTCGACCGCACCCAGCTGCCGATCGGGTCGTTCCTGCTGTGGCTGATCTATCTCCGCTCCCGCTCGCGGCCGATGCTGGAGCTGACCTACGGCACGCTGGCGCGCAACCACGCCTGGTGGTGGCGCGAGCGCGACCCGCGCGGCCGCGGCCTCGTCTCCTACGGCACCTCGGATGTCGGCGAGGGGCTGTACAAGGGCACGTCCTTCGGCGCCCGCAACGAATCCAGCATGGACAACTCGCCGATCCATGACGAGGCGGCGTACGACCCGGAGACGCGCACCCTGCGCTGCGAGGATGTCGGGCTGAACAGCCTGCTGGCCTTCGACGCCGAGGTGCTGTCCTGGATCGCGGCCGAGCTGGGCGACGAGGCCGCCGCGGCCGCTCATGCCGAGACCGCCGCCCGCACCCGGGCGAAGATCGGCGCCGAGCTGTGGGACGAGAGCCGCGGCATCTTCGCCAACCGGCTGTGGTCCGGCGAATTCGTGCGCAGCCTGGGGCCGACCAGCTTCTATCCGCTGATCTGCGGCGCCGCCTCGCCGCAGCAGGCGCAGCAGTTGCTGGCCCATCTCGAGGACCCAACCACCTTCGGCGGCGAATTCGTCATCCCCGGCACCACCCGCGACGACCTGGCGGCGAAGGACAATTCCTACTGGCGCGGCCGGATCTGGCCGCCGCTCAACTGGATGGTCTGGCACGGGCTGCGCCGCAACGGCTTCGAGGCCGAGGCGGCGAAGCTGGCCGAGGACAGCCTGCGCCTGTTCCGCCGCGCCTGGGACGAGCGCCGGCTGTGCCCGGAGAACTACAACGCCGAGACCGGCGAGCCGATGGACCAGCCCGACACCGAGGGCTTCTACAGCTGGGGTGCGCTGATGCCGGCGCTGGGCGTCGCCCGGGTGATGGACGTCAACCCCTGGGGCGGCTGGGAGGTCGTCAATGACGGCGCCGACGCGACGCTGGGCCCGATCGCCAGCCCGGCCGGAGCGGTGACGGTCGCGATCGAGGGCGGCGTGCTGGCGCTGCGCCAGGGCAGCCGGGTCCTGCTGGAGACGAATATCCGGGGCCGGCTGTCGCAGCTGCGCTTCGCCGAGGGCGACATCGCCGTCACCCTGCCGCCGGAGCTGCCGGTCGGCGCCTGGCTGCGCTTCCCGTCCCTGGCGCCGGACCGCGTGCTGGACCTGCGGGTCGGCGACGAAGCCGCCCTCTGGCAGGCGGAGGCCGGCGTCATCGTCGACCTGCCGCCCGGCGCGGCCGGCCGCAGGCTGCGGATCTTCCTGGCCGCGTAGAGCCGTCGCTTCCTGCCCAAGCCGCGGGCATCGCCCCGCATAATGCCTCCGCCCTGGTCACCGCCGCCCCCGCCGGGGCGCGCGGCGGCCTGGGCACGGCCGTTTCCCCGGCTGGTACGCCGCCTGCATCCGCTTCGGTTCCACAGTCGCTGCGGATGACGCAGTATCGCGCATCGGGACCTTGCGGCCCCTCTCCCGTCCGGGCCCATCCCGTCGAGACGCGTATCGGAGCAGCCCCGAACCCGAGCGGAGGCCCCTGATGGAAGTGAAATGGCTGGAGGATTTTCTCAGTCTGTCCGCGACATCGAGCTTCTCCCGCTCCGCCGATGAGCGGCACGTCACCCAATCGGCCCTGAGCCGCCGCATCCGGCAGCTGGAGAGCTGGATCGGCGTGCCGCTGTTCGACCGCACCAGCTATCCCGTCCGGCTGACCGCGGAAGGCCAGGACTTCCTGCCGCGGGCGCGGAAGATCCTGGATCTGGTGCAGCAGACCCGCGCCGAGCTGCGCGACCGGCACGAGGCCGCGGCCGAGATCCTGTCCTTCGCGACGCTGAACACCCTGTCCCTGACCTTCTTCCCGACCTGGATCCGCGGCCTGGAGAGCCGGCTCGGCCCGATCCGGACCCGTTTCGAGACGCGGCCGACCTTCGCCGGCATCATCGCGACGCTGCTGGACGGCCATTGCGACTTCCTGCTGACCTACGCCCATGAATCCGTGCCGCTGATGAGCGACCTCGCCTATTGCGAGCACCGCTGCCTGGGCGAGGAGCGGGTCATCCCCGTCTCCGCCCCGGACGGGCGGGGACGGCCGCTGCACGCGATCGAGGGCGGCGGGCCGATCCAGTATCTGAGCTACGGCACCGGATCCTTCTTCGGCCATGGCCTGGCCCGGCTGTTCGCCGGGCGGCCGCTGCCGCTGGCCGTGGTCTATGAGAACGCGATGTCGGCCGGCCTCAAGGCCATGGCCCTCGCCGGGCGGGGCCTCGCCTGGATCCCGGAGAGCCTGATCGCGGAGGAGCTTCGTTCCGGCGCGCTGGTGCGGGCCGGCAGCCCAGCCTGGACGCTGATCGTGGAGATCCGCCTCTACCGCGCCGCCGCCGGCCGCCCCTGCGCCGACCGGTTCTGGTCGGCGGTCCCCGACTGGCGGGACGCGATGCCGTCACCCCGCCGGGCCTCGGCGGGGTGACCGCTGGCGGTCATCGTAGGCAGAGCCGGCCTTGCTCAATGGCGCAGTCCGCCCCCTCACCCTCCCGCCGCCTTCGGCGTCGGGCCCCTCCCTCTCCCCGAGGAGAGGGGAATCAACGCGGCGCCCCATACACCTCTCCTTGGGGAGAGGTCGAAATCGCGTCAGCGATTTCGGGTGAGGGGGCGACTCAGGCCCATCCGCTATCTTGGCGCATATGGGCCATCGCCAGCGGCTGCTCCAGGAACGTCAAGCCGTCCTGCCGGTCCAGCGCGTCGAGGCGGTCGTACAGGCGCTCGATCTCTGCGGGGTCGAGCGCGCCGCGGCAGCAATCGGCGAATTTGGCGCGCCGATCCGCGTCGTCGAACGGGTCGGCGATGCTGCCTTTCGCCTCCGCGCGCTCGGCCGAGAGGATCCGGCCGTCGGCGAGCCGGATCGTGACCCGGTGCGGCAGCGGCCTCGGGCCTGCCGCCCGCTCCTCCTCCCGTGACCAAGCGGTCATCGTGATGCGCGGCAGCAGCGCATGTACTGCTGGCGCCCCGACCGCCGCTTGGGTGAAATCCGACAGCTCCAGCCGGTCCTTCAGCAGGGCCAGGGCGACGCAATACGGCATCGAGAAGCGCGCCTGCATCTCGTCCTCCGGGCGCGGATAGGCGAGGTTGCGCTGGTTGGCGATGCCGACCAGCGTCTCCACCGCGACCACCTCCGCCGCTGCGAAGCCATGCTGCGCCCTGAGGTCGAGGACGATGTCGACCGCGTTGTGGGTCGAGCCGCAGCAGGGGTGGCGCTTCGGCATCAGCCCGTCGCTCTCGATCACATGCGGGCTGCCGATCGACACCCCGTCCCAGCCCGCGGCATCCGGCCCGCCGAACAGCTCGTGGAAGCCCTGCGGCGCCTCGAGGATGTCGAGCCGCCCGGTCATGCCGCACTCCGCCAGCGCCGCGGCCTCGACCGCGTTGCGCGCGGCCAGGCCGGCGTGGAGCGGCTTGGCCGGGGTGCCGAACTGGCCCTTGACCCCGGCGGCCATGCTGACGGCGAGGCTTATCGCCCGGGCGATGCCGGCCGCGTCCAGGCCGCGCAGCCAGGCGACGCCCGCCGCGGTGCCGATGCAGCCGACCGTCGATGTGGCATGCCAGCCGGTCGCGTAGTGGGACGGGTTGACGCCGCGCCCGACCGCGGCCTGCGCCTCCAGCCCGACCAGATAGGCGTCGACCAGCCTCCGCCCGGATACGCCGCGGGCCAGCGCCACGCCGAGCAGCGCCGGCACCAGCACCGCCGAGGCATGGCTGGCCGCCGGACGGAAATTATCATCGTAGTCGAGCGCATGCGCCGCCGTGCCGTTGACCAGGGCCGACAGCGCCTCCGAGCCCAGCCCGCCGCCAATCAGGTTGCAGCGCGGGCCGGCGGCAACCGTGCCGGCGAAGGCGGCGCGCACGGCGCGCACCGACGGGTCATCGGCCCCGGCCAGCATGCAGGCGACGGTGTCGGCGACGGCGTGGCGGGCCCGCAGGCGCGCGAGATCGCTGAACGCGACGCCGGACCGGCTCCATTCCGCGATCGCCTCGATGACGCTGGCCATGGCGCGCTGTCTCCCCTGGCTTATCCGGCGCGGCAGGCGTCGAGGACGAGGCCGAGCAGCCGGCCGAACTTGAACCGGTCGACCTCCGGCCCGACCGGCTTCCCGTCGATCTTCTCCGTGTCGGCGCGGTGGACGACGACGAGATCGAGCGGCGGGATGACGACGCAGTAATGGCCGCCGGCGCCCTGGGCGCTGTAGGTGCCCTCCGGCACGACCACGCCGGGGAAGGCGATGCCCTGGCGCGACACCCACCACATGTAGCCATAGGCGCCGCGCGGGCCGGCATCGGAATAGGGCAGCACGCTGGCCGCCGCCCAGCCCTGCGGCACCACCTGGCGGTCGCGCCAGCGCCCGTCGCGCAGGAACAGCAGGCCGAAGCGCGCGAGGTCGCGGGTCGACATCCGGAACGGATAGGCGTGGTGGACCGAGCAGGGATCGGGCTCAAGCCAGCCATCCGCCTGCTCCGCATCGAAGCGGAAATCCTGCATGCCGACCGGCGCCGCGATCCGGTCGCGAAACGCGGCGTGGATGCTGCGGCCGATGAGCTGCCGGTAGATCGTGCCGAGCGCGTTGAAGTCCCAGTTGCTGTAGCACCAATGGGCGCCCGGCGCCTGGGAGTGGCGCGGCGGCTTCAGCGACTTCATCCAGGGCGTCTCATATCCGGCGGGGTGGTAGATGCCGGACCGTGCGGTCAGCAGGTCGTAGATGGTCGCCTGCTTCTCGCGCTCGCTCAGCCGCTCACGGTCGTCGATGCCGAGCGTCTCCAGGGTCAGCGACAGGTCGATCGTTCCGTCGTCCTGATGCGTGCCGATCAGGGCGCTGAGAAAGCTCTTGCGCATCGAATGGCACAGATAGCGCCGGGCGACGTCGCCGCGGCTGGCGACCACCCGCCCGCCCTGCACGATCATCAGCGCGGCGGTGCCGATCCGGTCGGCTTGGGCCCAGACGCGATCCAGGTGCTCGAGCGACCATCCGGCCGACCGCAGATCCTCGACCATCTCCCAGGTCGTCCCGGGCCAGTGGTCGGCCTCGACCCGTTCGGCTGCGCTGAGCTGATCCACCTTCCCCTCCTCCGCCCCGTCAGGACGCCGGCCGGTAGCCGATGCTCGCCTCCAGGAAGTCGCGCGTGTACGGCTCGCGCGCTCGGCGGGCGCGGACGCCCTGCGCGGTCATCTCCTCGACGATGCGGCCCCGGTCCATCATCGCGATGCGGTCGCAGAGATGGGCGATGACGGCGATGTCGTGGGTCACCATCAGATAGGTCAGGCCGCGCTCGCGCCGCAGCGCCTTCAAGAGGTTCAGGATCTCCGCCTGGACCGAGACGTCGAGCGCCGAGGTCGGCTCGTCCAGCAGCAGGATCTCCGGCTCGATGATCAGGCTGCGGGCGATGGCGACGCGCTGCCGCTGCCCGCCCGACAGCTCGTGCGGATAGCGGTAGCGGAAGCCGCCGCCCAGGCCGACCGCCTCGAGCGCCGCGTCGATCCGCTGCTCCGGCCGGTCGAAGCCGTGGATGCGCAGCGGCTCGGCCAGCACGGCCCGGACCATCTTGCGTGGATGCAGCGAAGCGTAGGGGTCCTGGAACACCATCTGGACGCGGCGGAAGAACGCCTTGTCGCGCTTGCGCGGCACCTCCCGGTCCCGGAACAGGACCGACCCGCCATAGGCGGTGTTGAGCCCGGCCAGGGCACGCAGGACGGTCGACTTGCCGCAGCCGGATTCGCCGATCAACCCGAAGGATTCGCCCTGGCGGAGGGCGAAGGACACGTCGTCGACCGCGGTCATCGCCGCGGCGCCGGACCCGAAGGTGACGCGCAGGCCGACCGCCTCCAAGATCGTATCGGCGGTCATGCCACGGCCCCGCCGTGCAGCGTCGGCCCGTCGAGCCAGGCCGGATCGCGGCTGGGCACCTGCAGCGTGTCGACCGGCCGGTCGAGCCGCGGCAGGCTGTCGAGCAGGGCGCGGGTGTAGGGATGCTGGGCCCGGTGCAGCTCCCGCGCCGGGATGTCCTCCATGATCCGCCCGGCATACATGACCAGCACGCGGTCGCAGAAATCGGCGACCAGGTTGAGATCGTGGCTGATGAACATCAGCCCGGTGCCGCGCCGGGTGACGAGGTCGTCGAGGATGGTCAGGACCTGCCGCCGCACCGTCACGTCGAGGGCCGAGGTCGGCTCGTCGGCGATGATCAGGTCCGGCTCCGGGATCAGCATCATCGCGATCATGACGCGCTGGCCCATGCCGCCCGAGACCTCGTGCGGGAACAGGCGGAACACCCGCTCCGGGTCGCGGATGCGGACGGCGTCCAGCATCTCCAGCGCCCGCGCCTTCGCCTCGCGCGCGCCGACCCGATGGTGCAGCCGGTAGGCCTCGGTAATCTGCCGGCCGACCCGCATCAGCGGGTTCAGGGAGAATTTCGGATCCTGCAGGATCATCGAGATGCGATTGCCGCGGATCGCCCGCATCCGCCGCTCCGACGCGGCGAGCAGGTCGATGCCGTCGAAGTCCAGCCGGGCCGCGGTCACCCGCGCCGCCTTGGGCGTCAACTTCAAAATTGACCGACCGGTCAGCGATTTGCCGGAGCCGGATTCGCCGACGATGCCGACCTTCTCGCGCCCGATGGCGAAGGAGATGCCGCGCACGGCCTGCAGCACGCCGTGGCCGCCGGGGAAGGTGATGCGCAGATCCTCGACGGTGAGCAGCGGGTCAGCCATGGCGGGGGTCCAGGATGTCGCGCAGCCCGTCGCCGAACAGGTTGAAGGCCAGGCTGGTGAGGAGGATGGCGCAGCCGGGGATCGCCGCGATCCACCAGCTGGTCAGCACGAATTCGCGGCCGCTGGACAGCATCGCGCCCCATTCCGGGCTGGGCGGCTGCGCGCCGAGGCCGAGGAAGCCGAGGCCCGCGGCGGTCAGAATGATCGCCGCCATGTTCAGCGTGATCCGCACCACCACCGAAGGCAGGCACATCGGCACCACATGCGACAGGATGATCCGCAGCGCGGACGCCCCCTGCAGGCGGACCGCGGCGATGTAGTCGGAGCTGCGGATCGACAGCGTCTCCGCCCGCGCCAGCCGCGCGATCGGCGGCCATGCGGCGAGCGAGATGGCGATGACCGCGTTCTCGATGCCGGGGCCGAGCGCGGCGACGAAGGCCAGCGCCAGGACCAGGCTGGGAAAGGCCAGGAAGATGTCGACGATGCGCATCAGCACGATGTCGACCCAGCCGCCGAGATAGCCCGCCGTGGTGCCGATCAGGAGGCCGACCGGCGCCACGATCAGCGCCGTCAGCACGGCGATGTAGAGCGTGATCCGGGCGCCGAAGACGATGCGGCTGAACACGTCGCGGCCGAGCTCGTCGGTGCCAAGGATGTGCACGGCCGAGGGCGGCTGCAGGCGGATCGAAAGATCCTGGGCGTAGATGTCGTGGGTCGCGATCAGCGGCGCGAAGACCGCCGCCACGACCATCAGCAGGATGATGGCCAGCCCCAGCAAGGCGGAGGGGTTGCCCCACAGCCGCAGCAGCCTGAGCCGGAGCTGCTGGGCGCGGGCCTGGAGGGGCGAGGTCGGGACCGGGGCCCGGAGCCAGCTCTTCAGCGAGCCGATGCGGGTGGCGGTGTTGCTTGGCATGTCCGCGCTCATCGGGTGCGAGGGTCGAAGATGCGGTACAGCAGGTCGCAGAACAGGTTCAGCGCGACGAAGATCACGCCGATCAGCAGCGTGCAGCCGACCACCGCGTTCATGTCGCCGGCGAGCAGCGTGTTGGTGAGATAGCGGCCGAAGCCGGGCCAGGCGAAGACCGTCTCGGTCAGCACCGCCCCTTCCAGGAGGAAGGCATAAGACAGGGCCACCACCGTCACCACCTGCACCGCGATGTTGCGGAAGGCATGGACCCAGACGGTGCGGGCCCAGGACAGGCCCTTGACCCGCGCCGCGATCACATATTCCTGGCCCAGCTGCTCGATCATGAAGCTGCGGGTCATCCGGCTGATATAGGCAAGGGCGCCGAAGCCGAGGATCGAGGCCGGCAGGATGATGTGGCGGAAGGCATCGCCGAACGCCTCCCACTGCCCCTGCAGGGCGGTGTCGAGCAGCAGGAAGCCGGTCATCGGCTCGATGTCGAACTCGTAGACGAAGTCGATGCGCCCGGGCCCGCCGACCCAGCCGAGCGTGGCGTAGAACAGCACCAGCCCCATCAGCCCGAGCCAGAAGGTCGGTGCCGAATAGCCCAGCAGGCCGACCACGCGGACGAGGTGGTCGACCGCGCTGTCGCGATACATCGCCGCCAGCACGCCCAGCGGGATGCCGAGCCCGGTGCCGATGATGATGGCGACGCTGGCCAGCTCCAGCGTCGCCGGGAAGACCCTGGCGATGTCCTCGACCACCGGCTTGCCCGTGGTCAGCGCCGTGCCGAGGTCGAGGCTGGCGATGTCGCGCAGGTAGCGCAGGAACTGGACCCAGACCGGCTGGTCCAGCCCGAGCTGCCGATACATCGCGTCATAGGCCGCCTGGCTGGCGTTGTCGCCGAGGATGGCGGTGACCGGATCGAGTGGCAGCAGCCGCCCGATGAAGAAGGTCAGCGCCGCGAGCCCGAACAGGGTGACGGCGACCGACAGGACGGTCCGGCCGGCCGCCAGCGCCCAGGACGACAGCGCCTTCCGTCCTGGGGCCGCGGGCCGGCGGGGAACGGCGATGGGGGCGGCGTCGACCATGCGCTACTTGCCGACCAGCTCGTAGTAGGTGCGGAAGCCGTTCCAGCTCCAGTTCTTCAGCGATTTGCGGATGCCGGCGACGTTGTACATCTGGAACATGATGGCCATCGGCCCCTGCTGCATGATCTGCAGCTGCAGGTCGCGGTACAGCGCGTTGCGCTTCTCCGGATCGGGCTCCAGCAGCGCCGCGTCGATCTTCTTGTTGGCGTCCTCGGAATGGAAGGCAGCCCGCCAAGCCGGATACTGGGTCAGCTTCGCCTCGGCCCGGTTGTCCGGGTTGTAGACCAGCCGCGAGGCGTTGCCGTGCGCGTCGGGCACGCCGGTCTGCCAGGCCTGCATCGCGGTCTGGAACTCCCGCCCCCGCACCCGGCTGAACAGCTGGGCGTTGGCCATGCGTTCCAGCGTCAGCTCGACGCCGATCTTGGCGGCGTTCTGCTGCACGCTCTGCGCGATCGGGGCCGAATGCGGCAGGGTGCCGATGAAGACATTGGCCTTGAAGCCGTTGGGATAGCCGGCCTCGGCCAGCAGCGCCTTGGCCTTGTCGAGATCGAGCGAGAAGGGCTGCCCCTCCTTCTCGTCGAGCGCGCCGACCGCGCCGATCTGGACGAAGCTGGCCCGCGGCACACCGGTGTAGGTCATCACCGTCTTGGCGAGGCCCTCATAGTCGATCAGGTAGCGCATCGCCAGGCGGACCTTCTCGTTCGCGAAGATCGGGTCGGCGTTGTTGAAGATCCAGAAGAACAGCTGCGGCTTCAGCACCCGGACGACCGACACGTCGGGCGAGCTCTCCAGGTCCTTCAGGTCCTCCGGCGTCAGGTCGCGCGCGACGTCGACATCCCCCTGGGTCAGCAGCAGGCGCTGCGTCCCCGCCTCCGCCACATGGCGGATCAGGACGCGCTTCAGCGCCGGCGCCTGGCCCCAGTAGCTCTCGTTCGCCTGCAGGACGACAGATTCACCGGCGTTCCACTGCACCAGCTTATAGGGCCCGACGCATTCGGTGCGGGTCGCGAGATACTTGTTGCCGAGGTCGCCGTTCACCTCGTTGGCCATGATCGTCTTGCGGTCCATGGTGGCGGAAACGCGGTTGGCGGCGATCGCCTGCAGGATCAGGCTGGTCGGGTAGGGCTTGTCGAGCTTGAGGACGAGGGTGGCGTCGTCGGGCGCCGTGATCTGGCTGTCGACCTTGTCCTTGGTGAAGCCGTATTCGGTCAGCGTCGCCGCATTGCCGAAGCCGAGCTTGACCACCCGCTGCATCGACCAGGCGGTGTCCGCCGCCGTCGCCGGGTTGCCGGAGGGGAAGGTGGCGCCGCGGCGCAGATGGAAGGTGATCTGCAGGCGGTCGTCGGAGACGTCCCAGCTCTCGGCGAGGAGCGGCACCACTTTGGCCTCGTCCGCCGGGTCGAAGTCGACCAGGGTGTCACAGGTGTTCTTGACGATCTCGTCGGTCACCACCTCGCCGATCTGGGCCGGGTCGAAGGTGCTGATCGCATCGATGTTCCAGGCCATGACCAGCGCGCTCGACGGCGTCGCCGCCCCGGCGGCGAAAGGCGCCGCGGCGAGGACGGCGCCGCAGACCGCGCCGAGAGCGCGGCGGCGGAGCGGACGGGATCCGGACGACGCCGGGATCGGACGGGCGAACATGGATCGAGCCTCCGTGCTGTTCTGACTGTTCTGATGGTGTCGTCGGCGCCCTTCCTGGACGTCTTTTTGGACCGCCGATGCCGCGGGCTCGCTTACCGGCGCGGTCTGCCCCCTCACCCTCCCGCCGCCTCCGGCGTCGGGCCCCTCCCTCTCCCCGAGGAGAGGGTTTCTTCACCTCTCCTCCGGGAGAGGTCGAAATCGCGTCAGCGATTTCGGGTGAGGGGGCGGCTCCGGCCTATCCACTCACTCGGCGCTTACTGCCTAGCCTCAAGCGGCTTGCGGCCGCGGCTGCAGCGGCGGCTGCACCTCCGGCGGGATCGGGCAGACATAGGGCGTGACCGCCGTCCGCTCCCGGTGGTCCTGCTTGGCCCGGGCCAGCAGCAGCTCGTCGCTCATCACGTCGAGCGCAGTTCCGGCCATCGCCTTCGCCGCATGCACCATGCCCTTGTGCGCGGCAGGCGCCTTGCCCTGGGCGGTGATCTGCCAGGAATGGCCCGGCGTGCCGATGGCATGGGTCGCGACCCGCGCTTCCACCGTCGGCACCACCCAGCTGACATCGGCGACGTCGGTCGACCCGATCATCGGCTCGCCCTTGGCCTCGCGCGGCACGATGAAGTCGCAGAGCGGCGTGTCCGGCCGCGGCGGGACGCCGACGCGGCGGTAGTCGGTGAGGATGTCCTCCTCGCTCAGCGTCGCCTGGATCTGCGCGGCATAGTCCCGGTCCGCCGCGTCGAAGGGCACCGGGCCGAGACGCTGCAGGTTCTGGTGCATCGCCTCCGCCAGCGGCGTGTTGCCGAGCATGTTGGAGACGGCGCTCATGATCGAGATCGCGACCGTGGTCTCGGTCATCAGTGCGGCGCCCTGGGCGATCTTCTTGACCCGCTCGTTCAGCGCCAGCATGCCGGCCAGGTCGCGCGCCCGGATGGCGTAGCGCACCTTGGCCGAGGCCTGCACCACATTCGGCGCGATGCCGCCGGAATCGAGCATGGCGTAGTGGATGCGGGCGTCCGACGGCATGTGCTCGCGCATGTAGTTGACGCCGACATTCATCAGCTCGACCGCGTCCAGCGCGCTGCGCCCGAGATGCGGCGCCGCGGCGGCGTGCGAGGCGCGGCCGGTGAAGTGGAAATCCATCCGGGTGTTGGCCAGCGACAGCGCCTCGCCGACCCGGGTCAGCGATGCCGGATGCCAGGTGATGGCGATGTCGACATCCTTGAACGCGCCGGCGCGCACCATGAAGGCCTTGGCCGCCCCACCCTCCTCCGCCGGGCAGCCGTAGTAGCGCACGCGGCCGGGCCGGCCGGTGGCCTCGAGGAAGTCCTTGACCGCGGTGGCGGCCAGCATGGCGGCGGAGCCGAGCAGGTTGTGGCCGCAGCCATGGCCGTAGCCGTTGCCCGGCAGCGGCTTCGGCTCGGCGATCCCCGCCTCCTGGCTCAGCCCCGGCAGGGCGTCGTATTCGCCGAGGATGGCGATCACCGGTCCGCCCTCACCCGCCTCGCCCATCACCGCGGTCGGAATGCCGGCGAGGTTCTCGGTCACGCGGAAGCCCTGGGCCTTCAGCATGGCGGTGTGCTCGGCGACCGACCGGTACTCGGTGTAGGCGATCTCCGGCATCCCCCAGATCCGGTCGCTCAGCGCCTCGAACTCCGTCCGCTTGGCGTCGACCAGCTGCCAGATCGTCTCGGAATTCTGCATGATCGTCCCTTTCGGTCCTGAAATCAGAGATGGCGGTCGAGGAAGGCGGCGACGGCGCCGAACACCGTCTGCCGGTTGTCCAGCCGCGCGAAGCCGTGCCCCTCATGCGGCACGCGGATGTATTCGACCGGCCGGCCGAGGCCGCGCAGGCAGGAATGGACCATCTCGCTTTCGCCCGGCGGCACGCGCGGATCGTCGAGCCCCTGCGCGACCAGCAGCGGCACGCGGATGCGGTCCAGCCTGTGGATCGGCGAGACGCGCTCAAGGAGATCCCTGTCGGCGACCGGGTCGCCGTATTCCGCCGCCCGCAGGCGCCGGCGCCAGGGGCCGGTGGTCTGCAGCAGGGTGTGGAAATTGGCGATGCCGTAGAATTCGATGCCGAGGCGCCAGAGCTCCGGATACTCGGTCAGCGCCGCCAGCACCATAAAGCCGCCATAGGAGCGGCCAAAGATCCCGATCCGGGTCTCGTCGATCTCGTCCTGCGCCCCCAGCCACAGCCGCACCGCCCTGAGGTCGGCGACGCTGTCCATGCGGAGCTCGACGTCGTCGAGATGCTGGTAAGGCCGGCCATAGCCGGTGCTGCCGCGGACATTCGGCGCCGCGACCGCGATGCCGCGGGCCAGCATGTACTGGATGTCGGCGCGGAAGGTGGGGGTCCACTGCGCCTCCGGCCCGCCATGGACGATGACGAGCGCCGGGAAGCCGCCGGCCGGCGCCTCGCCCTTCGGCCGGTACAGCAGGAACGGGACCTGCAGCCCGTCGAAGCTCGAGGCGCGGCGCACCACCGGCTCGACGAAGCCGCCGGTGTCCAGCTCGCCCTTGGACGCGTCGGTGATCCGGGCCGCGGCGCCGGTCGTCAGGTCGAAGCCCCAGATGTCGGGCGGCGTCGCCGCGCCTTCGAGCGGGAAGACCAGGCCGCTGCTGTCCGGCCGCCAGGAGACCGAGCCGATCACGCCGGGCGGCAGCCCCTCCACCGCCGTCTCCGCGCCGCTGTCGAGGTCGCGGATCAGGATGCGGTTCCAGCCCTCCTCGTTGACGACAAAGGCGATGCGGCTCTGGTCGGGCGACAGCGCCATCGCCTCGACGTCCTTGCCCTCGATCGTCACCAGCCACCGAAGGCTGCGGTCGGCGAGAGAGAAGAAGGCGACGCCCTGGAAGTCCCGCCCCTGGTCGGTCAGCAGATAGGCGCCGCTGCCATCTTTCCGGAACTTCGCCGCGGCGTAGCGCGCCCGGCCATCATGCGGCAGCAGCGGCTCATAGGCGCCGGTGTCGAGGTCGAGCCGGAACAGGTCCTGGTCGGTCATCGCCCGGGTGCAGTCCCGCACCAGCAACGCCCTGCCGTCCGGGAAGAAGGCCATGACCTCGCGGTACAGCTCGCCTTGATACACGCAGGTCGCCCGGCGGGTCGCGACCTCCATCACATGGATGTCCACATGAGTGCGGTCGCGCGTGTTCGCGGCATAAGCGATCCGTTCCCCGTCCGGCGACCAAGCGCCCCAGACATGGACCACGGTCGGGTCGTCGGTCAGCGCCACCGGCGCGGCGTCGGTGCCGGGGATCAGCCAGAGCTGGTGCCGCTCGTCGCCGCCGCGATCCATGGTGAAGACCAGGTCCCGGTTCTTCGGGCTGAAGGCGAGCGCGCCGACCGGCTCCTCGGTCTCCGCCGCCCGCCAGGCGGTGCCGCCGCCGGCCGGCTGCAGCCAGATCTGATGGAAGCCGGTCTCGTCGCTCAGGAACGCCATCAGCCCGCCGTCGGGTGACAGCGCTGGATTCCTGGCGCTGCGGATGTCGAGATACGGGCGGATCGCGGCGCGCGGCGCCGGGTCCGCTTGAACGGTCCCGCTGTCTGACACTGATCGCCCCCTGCCCGGGCAGCCGGCCTTCGCATCCGGGCCGGCCGCACGCCCATCAAATGGGCACGCTCAAATTGTGGTCATGATGTCGCCCAGTGGCAGAGGCGGCCAATTCATAATTGTCCAGCTCCTATTCCGGATCGGCATAAAGATCATCCGTCCGGAGCCGCCTTCGCAGGCGTAATTCTCAATAAATTTTACTCAACTGAAAGTTGTTGATCCGATATCTTTTTCGGGCGGTCATGATGGCCCGGCCCGTCCGTTGCCGGATGGCCGTAACCCGCAACCGGACAGAGGGAGCATCATGACGCCGGAGGCGATGAAGCAGGCGGCCACCCAGGGCAGCCCGTCCGATATCTTCGCGATCAGCTATCTCCAGCTCTGCCAGATCTCCTACTTCAAGCCGGAGGAAATCGCGACCGCCGTCGGCAGCATGCCGCCGCCGGGAGAGATGGCGCCGAATCCCGCCATCGGCAGCTGGAGCGTGGTCTGGGGCCCGGCCAAGGACTGGGACGACAGCAACCTCGCCTATGCCGCCGCCTATGTCGATGCGCCGACCGGCCTGCCGGTGCTGCTGGCCGTGTGCATCCGCGGCACCGACGTGGACATCGACGATCCCTGGGGCATCCTGAAGCAGATCTTCGAGGACCTTGACGTGCCCAAGCAGGTGGCGCTGCCCTGGGCGCCGGACGATCCGGCCCGGATCGCCGACGGCACCCTGTCGGCGCTGAAGGTGATCGAGGGGCTGAGCTGGGAGAACCAGAGCCTGTCGGATTTCGTCACCGGCTATCTGGGCAACCCGGCGAACCAGACGCCGGTGCTGGTGGTGACCGGGCACAGCCTGGGCGGCTGCCTGACCACCGTGGCCGCGCCCTGGCTGCAGAACCTGCTGCAGACGGCCGGCGTCTCGGCCCCGATCGTCCCGGCCACCTTCGCCGCGCCGACGGCGGGCAACGCGGATTTCGCCACGCTGTTCCAGAGCGCCTTCAGCTACGCCCCGCGCTATTGGAACGCGATGGACATCGTGCCGCGCGCCTGGTGGGACTTGACGGGCATCGAGACGATCTATGAGCCGTGCAAGCTGTCGCCGCCCTCGGAGGTGCAGGCCGGGCTGAGCTATTTCGAAGGCAAGCTGCAGGGGATCAGCTACGTCCAGCCGGCGGAGGACAGCACGGAGCTGCCCGGGGCCTGCGACAGCTCGGCCGGCGACTGGGTCGACCAGGCCGGCATCCAGCACAGCACCGTGACCTATATGAACATGCTGGGCGGGGTGAACATCCTGCCGCCGGACCCGGTCCCTCCGATCGTCATGTACAAGCCGCAGGGCTGAGCCCGGCCAGGAGCCGCCATCTCCATCCCCGGCATCCCCGGCGGCATCGGACACCGGGGATGCCGGATTTGAAAGGCGAAATCGAGATGGTCGCGTCACCCGCGGATCTGCGACATGTTCGGCTCACCGGCCGCGACGCCGATCTCGCTAGTCGGGCGCCGGGACCAGGTTCGTTCCAGGATCGATCGGGACTGACGCCCGCCGGAACTTGACGCCGGAGACGGTGTGTTCGTTGGCAACGGGGTATGGAACACGCGTCTTGAGCCAGCACCGGCCGCGTGGCCCTTGAAAGCCGCGTCGAGCATATGTCCACGCCGCGCACTGTCGGTCGCCGGCACACGCGTTTTCGCAGGATCTCCAGGAGTCCGTCTCGAAATTCGTGTAGTCCATTCCGGGACGATCGGTGCGATCCTCCGCCTTCAGCTCATCCGGATCGATGTATTCGCGCGGCCCGGAACGACAGCAGTTGCTTCTGACCAGTTCCGGCACCCGGTGCTTGAGCCAGCACCGGCCGGTGGGCCCCTGGAAGCCCGGCTTGACCCAGGTCCAGGCCTGGCATCTGGGATCGCCGCCGCAGCTGTTTCGGCACACGGACGCCGAACCGGCGTTGAAGCTGTCGTAATCCGAGCCGGGCAGGTCGAACCCATCGACCCCTTGCGCGCCGGCCGGCTGGATCAGCAGCAAGAGGGCCGCGACAAGCGCCGGCAGATAGGCCCGGAGCACCCGCTGACCATGCAGGAAAAAAGCTCCCATAAATCACCTCTCAACATCAATTCTGGCTTAAATCGAATTTCCGAAAGCACCTCCAGCCTTCCTGTATGCATTAAATTGCTACGTCGAAATTGCGCTCAGGTTTTGCCAACCGGGCGACTGCACTCGGTTGCGATAAGAAGTACCAGAAGTCGCTTCCGGGACACTGCAGCAGACGGCCCGGTCTTCCGTTTGGCCGCTTCCGCACCGGCTATTACGTTCGGATAGCATATGGGGCGGAACGACGCATCGTACGTTCGTATGATATGCCTGCAATCCTCACGCGGCGTCCCGCTCTCCACCCTGGGCCGCCTGTCAGGCTCCGCGTCAGCAGGCGTCAGCCCTCGATGCGGACACTGGCCGGGCCGGCCTCGACCACGCCGATACGGCGGGCGGCCGGATAGCCGGCGGCGACGATGCGCGCCAGCAGCGCGTCGGCCCGGTCCGCCGCGCAGGCGATCAGCAGGCCGCCGGAGGTCTGCGGGTCGGTCAGCAGGTGGCGGCGCCAGTCCGGCATGTCGGGCGGCAGCGCCACCTCCGCCCCGTAGCTGGCCCAGTTGCGGTGCGAGGCGCCGGTGACGAAGCCGTCCCGCGCCAGCATCCCGGCCTGGGCGAAGAGCGCCGGCGCGTCGCCGGGGATCGCCAGCGTGACGCCGGCCCCGCGTGCCATCTCCAGCGCATGGCCGAGCAGGCCGAAGCCGGTCACGTCGGTGACCGCGTGCACCGCCTCCTCCCGCCCCAGCTCGGCGCCGATCCGGTTGAGCTGCGTCGTGCTGGCGATCAGCTCGGCATAGCCCTCGGGCGGCAGCACCTGCTTCTTGAAGGCGGCGGAGTAGATGCCGACGCCGAGCGCCTTGGTCAGGATCAGCGCGTCGCCCGGGCGCGCGCCCGAGTTCCGGCGCAGCTCGGCCGGCCGGCAGGTGCCGATCACCGCCAGGCCGTAGATCGGCTCCGGCGCGTCGATCGAATGCCCGCCCGCGACCGGGATCCCGGCCTCGCCGCAGATCGAGGCGCCGCCGGCCAGGATCTGGCGCACCGTCTCCGCCGGCAGCTTGCCGAGCGGCATGCCGAGGATGGCCAGTGCGAAGATCGGATGCCCACCCATGGCGTAGACGTCGGAGATCGCGTTGGTGGCCGCGATCCGCCCGAAATCGCGCGGGTCGTCGACCACCGGCATGAAGAAATCGGTGGTGGCGATGACGCAGCGGTCGTCATCGAGCTGCCAGACCGCCGCGTCGTCGCCGGTCTCGGTGCCGACCAGGAGCTGGCGGAACGGCGCCGCCGCCGGCTGCCCGGCCAGCAGCTCCTGCAGCACGGCCGGGGCGAGCTTGCAGCCGCAGCCGCCGCCATGCGCCAGGCTGGTCAGCCGGACGGGCGGAACGGCGACGGGATCGGGATCATCGGGACGGCTGCTCATGGTCGGGCTCGCGCAGGCGCTGGTGAAGGCACGCGACGATTAGACGGCGCGGCCCGGCGCATGGTCAATCCGGGCTCGCGGGACCACCTGCGCAGCGGCGGGCTCAGGCAGCTACTGCGAATCATTATTAACCCTTTGAAAACTTTATTTTATTTATTGAGTCGACGAACCATCGCCCCTTTGACATTGGAACCCTTCCAAGCGTAGCATTTCTCCTAATTCGATATGTCTTTTGCGGAACAGGCTTCCGGGGAGGCTCCAGGATGGACATGAAGCTCTCGCGCCGCGGCTTCCTGAAAGGGGCCGGCGCGGGTGTGGCGGGCACGACGCTGGGGGCCTTCGGCTTCGGCGAGATCGAAGCGGCCTACGCCGCCGCGATCAGGCCCTTCAAGCTCGCCAACACCACCGAGACCCGCAACACCTGCACCTATTGTTCGGTGGCCTGCGGCCTCATCCTCTACTCCAAGGGCGACCTCCGGAAGGGCGAGAAGGCGGAGATCACCCATATCGAGGGCGACTCCGACCACCCGACCAACCGCGGCACGCTGTGCCCGAAGGGCGCGGCGCTGCTGGACACGGTCAAGTCCGCCCAGCGGCTGCACTACCCGATGCTGCGGCGCCCGGGCTCGGACAAGTTCGAGCGGATCTCCTGGGACGAGGCGCTGGACAAGATCGCCCGCGCCATGAAGGACGACCGCGACGCCAACTTCATCGCCAAGAACAAGGACGGGGTGACGGTCAACCGCTGGCTGACGACGGGGTTCCTCGCGGCCTCGGCGACCACCAACGAGACTGCCTTCTGCACCTACAAGGTGGTGCGAAGCACCGGGATCGTCGCGTTCGATAACCAGGCGCGCGTCTGACACGGCCCGACGGTGGCGAGTCTCGCCCCGACGTTTGGCCGTGGAGCCATGACGAACTCCTGGACCGACATCAAGAACACCGACCTCGTCATCATCATGGGCGGCAATGCCGCCGAGGCCCATCCCTGCGGCTTCAAATGGGTGACCGAGGCCAAGGCCAACCGCGGCGCCAAGCTGATCGTCGTCGACCCGCGCTTCACCCGCTCGGCGTCGGTGGCGGATTTCTACGCGCCGATCCGGCAGGGCACGGACATCGCCTTCCTCTTGGGCCTGATCCGCTACTGCATCGAGAACGACAAGGTGCAGTGGGAGTATGTGAAGGCCTTCACCAACGCCAGCTACGTGGTCAAAGAGGGCTTCGGCTACAGCGACGGCCTGTTCACAGGCTATGACGAGCAGAAGCGCGACTACGACCGGTCGAGCTGGGACTACGAGATCGGCCCCGACGGCTATGCCGTGGTCGACGACACGCTGCAGCACCCGCGCTGCGTGTGGAACCTGCTGAAGCAGCACGCCGCCGTCTACACGCCGGAGATGGTCGAGCGCATCTGCGGCACGCCCAAGGACAAGTTCCTGAAGGTGGCCGAGATGGTCGGCGAGACGTCGTCGCCGACCAAGGCGATGACCTCGATGTACGCGCTGGGCTGGACGCAGCATTCCAAGGGCTCGCAGAACATCCGCGCCATGGCGATGCTGCAGCTGATCCTGGGCAACATCGGCATCCGCGGTGGCGGCATGAACGCGCTGCGCGGCCATTCCAACATCCAGGGGCTGACCGATCTGGGGCTGATGTCGAACCTGCTGCCGGGATATCTGAACATCCCGCAGGACAAGGAGCGCGACTTCGCCACCTACATGTCGACCCGCGGCTACAAGCCGCTGCGGCCGAACCAGATGAGCTACTGGCAGAACTACAAGAAGTTCTTCGTCAGCTTCCAGAAGTCGATGTGGGGTGCGGCGGCGACGCCGGAGAACGACTTCGCCTATGACTGGCTGCCGAAGCTCGACGTCTCCGGCTACGACGTTCTGCGGGCCTTCGAGCTGATGCACCAGGGCAAGATGAACCTCTATTTCTGCCAGGGGTTCAACCCGCTGCAGGCCTTCCCCGACAAGGCCAAGCTGGCCGAGGCGCTGGCCAAGCTGAAGCTGCTCGTGGTCATGGACCCGATCGAGACCGAGACGGCGCGGTTCTGGGAGAACCACGGCATCTACAACGACGCCGACCCGGCCAAGATCCAGACCGAGGTGCTGCAGCTGCCCACCACCTCCTTCGCCGAGGACGAGGGGTCGCTGGTCAATTCTGGGCGCTGGCTGCAATGGCACTGGCCGGGAGGCTCGCCCCCGGGCGAGTCCAAGACCGACGTCTGGATCCTGTCGCAGATCCATCTGCGCCTGAAGGAGCTGTACAAGACGGAGGGCGGGGCCCTCCCCGACCCGATCCTGAACCTGAACTGGGCCTATGCCGACCCGAACGAGCCGACGGCCGAGGAGCTGGCGAAGGAGATGAACGGGTCCGCCCTCGTCGACCTGTTCGATCCGACGGACCCGAGCAAGAAGATCCTCGAAGCCGGCAAGCAGGTGCCGAACTTCGGGGTGCTGCGCGACGACGGATCGACCGCCTGCGGCTGCTGGATCTACGCCGGCTGCTTCACCGAGGCCGGCAACATGATGGCCCGGCAGGACAATTCCGATCCGGACGACACCGGCACCTTCCCGAAATGGGCGTTCTCCTGGCCGGCCAACCGGCGGATCCTGTACAACCGCGCCTCTTGCGACCTATCGGGCAAGCCCTGGGACCCGGCGCGCAAGATCATCGAATGGGACGGCAGCAAATGGGCCGGCTACGACGTCCCCGACATCGCCCCGACGGCGAAGCCGGAAGATGTCGGGCCCTTCATCATGAACCCGGAAGGCGTGTCGCGCCTGTTCACCCGGGGCATGATGCGGGACGGCCCGTTCCCGGCGCATTACGAGCCGTTCGAGAGCCCGGTCGCCAACCCCGTCGCGCCGAAGGTGCGGGGCAACCCGGCGGCGCGGGTGTTCGCCGACGACTTCGCCCAGTTCGCCGACATCGCCTCGCCCGAGTTCCCCTACGCCGCGACCTCCTACCGGCTGACGGAGCATTTCCACTACTGGACCAAGAACAACCACGTGAACGCGGTCCTGCAGCCGGAGTTCTTCGTCGAGATCTCGGAGGAGCTGGCGGCCGAGAAGGGGATCGCCAAGGGCGGCTGGGTGCGGGTGTGGTCGAAGCGCGGCTCGGTCTTCGCCAAGGCCGTGGTGACCAAGCGGATCCGGCCGCTGACCTGCGACGGCAAGACCGTGCATATCGTCGGCATTCCGATCCATTGGGGCTTCGTCGGCGCCGCCAAGAAGGGCTTCGGGGCGAACGTCCTGACGCCGTTCGTCGGCGACGCCAACATCGAGACGCCGGAGTTCAAGGCCTTCTGCGTCAACATCGAGGCCTCGTCCGGGCCGCCGGTGGCGTAAGGGAGGAGAGAGCATGTTTCCCCCGATCCCCAACCCCACCGTCGCCCCGGCCGCCCCGAAATTCGGCGAGAAGGACCTGATCCGCCGCTCGGCCTCCACGATCACCCCGCCGGCCGAGCGGCAGACCGAGGTTGCCAAGCTGATCGACGTCTCGAAATGCATCGGCTGCAAGGCCTGCCAGGCGGCCTGCGTCGAGTGGAACGACACGCATGAGCCGGTCGGCGAGAACCTCGGCGTCTACGACAATCCGGCCGACCTGACGCCGGACATGTTCACGCTGATGCGCTTCACCGAATGGGAGAATCCGGAGACCCAGAATCTCGAATGGCTGATCCGCAAGGACGGCTGCATGCATTGCGAGGATCCGGGCTGCCTGAAGGCCTGCCCGGCGCCGGGCGCGATCGTGCAGTACTCGAACGGCATCGTCGATTTCGTGCACGAGAACTGCATCGGCTGCGGCTACTGCATCAAGGGCTGCCCGTTCAACATCCCGCGCATCTCCAAGGTCGACCACACGGCCTACAAATGCACCCTCTGCTCCGACCGCGTCGCGGTCGGCCAGGGCCCGGCCTGCCAGAAGGCCTGCCCGACCCAGGCCATCGTGTTCGGCACCAAGGAGGAGATGAAGGAGTGGGCGGACTTCCGGATCAAGGACCTGAAGTCCCGCGGTTTCGAGAACGCGGGGCTGTATGACCCGCCCGGCGTCGGCGGCACCCATGTCATGTATGTGCTGCACCACGCCGACAAGCCGGAGATCTATGCCGGCCTGCCGAAGGACCCGACCATCAGCCCGATCGTCGAGACCTGGAAGGGCGTGACCAAATATGTCGGCCTCGGCGTCATGGGTGTCGCCGCGGTCGCGGGCGTGCTGCACCATCTGTTCGCGGGCGCCAACCGGGTGACGCCGGAGGATGAGGAGAACGCCGAGAAGCTGACGGAGGAGCGACGCTCATGACTGCCGCTGCCGACCGCCGGCCGGACGACGTCCTGCCCGGCGACGACGTCCATCCCGGCAAGCCGGTGATCGTCGACCGCTACACGGTCGGCGCCCGGATCAACCACTGGATCACGGCGACCAGCCTGGTGCTGCTCGCCCTGTCCGGCCTGGCGCTGTTCCACCCCAGCCTGTTCTTCCTGACCGCGCTGTTCGGCGGCGGGCAGATGACGCGGACGCTGCACCCCTGGATCGGCGTCGTCCTGTTCTTCTCCTTCGCCGGCCTGTTCATCCGCTTCTGGAAGGCCAATCTGTGGAAGAGCGAGGACAACACCTGGCTGCGCCGGGCGCGCGACGTCCTGACGGCGCATGATGAGAACCTGCCCGAGCTCGGCAAGTACAATGCCGGCCAGAAATTCGTGTTCTGGGGCATGTCGATCCTGATCATCATCCTGATCGGCAGCGGCTTCGTGGTCTGGGACCAGTATTTCTATCCGTTCACCACGATCCCGCAGAAGCGCATCGCCATCCTGGTGCATGCGACGGCGGCGGTGGTGATCATCTGCGTCTGGATCATCCACGTCTATGCGGCGATCTGGGTCCGTGGCACCATCGGCGCCATGACCAGGGGCCGGGTGACCGGCGGCTGGGCCTGGCGCCACCACCGCAAATGGCTGCGCGAGCTGGTGGCGCGGCGGCCCGGCGCCGACAAGAAGGCGGCCCAGTAAGCAGAGACGAGTCCGCGTCACGTGGCCCGTCGGGTTCGTGAGGATGAGATGAACGACAAGACGGCCAGGCCCGACCCGACCGTGATCGGCGAGGTCGCGGCCCCGCCCTTCGCCCGCCTGCCCGACCCGCTGACGCTGTTCGTCGACCGCGCCCTGCGCCTGCGGACCCTGGCCGCCCGCAGCGAGATCGGCCCCTACCTCCGGTTCCTGTCCGATCTCGCCGAGATGCAGTACCGGATCCAGGACGACCTGCCCGAGCCGGCGATGCCCGACGGCGCGGCGCTGGCGCGCGCCCGGGCCCATGCCATGCCGCCGCTCGACCGCGCCGGCTTCGCGCCCGACGCGGTCTTCGCGGCGACGTTCGACCGGCTCACCGCCGCCGCGGCCGGGATCGCGATGCCGCCAGCGGCGGCCGCGGCGCTGGAGCGGGTGCGTACGGCCGGCCGGGCGCAGGGCGAAGCCATGCTGCGCGCCGTTCTGGCCAGCGCCATCCCGGCCGACGCCCTGGCCGAGCACGCCTTCATGGCGGCGGCGCTGCAGGTGCATTTCGCCCGGCTGGCGGCCCGGCTGGATGCCGGGGCGCTGGTGCCGGTCGGCATCGGGGCCTGCCCCTGCTGCGGCGGCCCGCCGGTCAGCACCATGGTCGTCGGCTGGCGCGGCGCGCACGGCACAAGGTTCTGCGCCTGCGGCCTGTGCGGCACGTATTGGCACCATGTCCGCGTCCAATGCGTGCTGTGCGGCGGCACCAAGGGCATCGGCTACCAGGAGGTCGAGGGCGGCGCCGGCACGGTGAAGGCCGAGACCTGCGACAGCTGCCACCGCTATGTGAAGGTGCTGTACCAGGTGAAGGAGACGGATCTGGAGCCGATGGCGGACGACGCGGGCAGCCTGGGCCTCGACCTCTTGATGCAGCAGCAGGGTGAGTACGAGCGCGGCGGCTTCAACCCGTTCCTCTTGGGCTACTGAGATGGCCGGCGACGCCGCCCGCCCGTCCCTTTCCCGACTGCGCGATCTGCCCTCGGTCGACCAGGTGCTGAAGACCCCGGCCGCCGCCGCGGCGCTGGCGGCCTTCGGCCGCGCCCAGACCGCGGCCGCGGTGCGCGGCGCCTTGGCCGTGGCGCGCGAGGCGGTGCGCGCCGGCGCGCCGGCGCCGGATGCGGACGGCGTGGCGGCGACCGCCGCGGCGACGCTGGCGGCCGGCGCCCGCTCGACCCAACGGCCGGTGTTCAACCTGACCGGCACGGTGCTGCACACCAATCTCGGCCGCGCCCTCTTGACCGAGGCGGCGGTCGAGGCGGCGGTCGAGGCCATGCGCAGCCCGGTTTCGCTGGAATTCGACCTCGCCACCGGCCAGCGCGGCGAGCGCGACGACCATCTCCGGGCGCTGCTGCGCGAGCTGACCGGCGCCGAGGACGCCACCGTGGTCAACAACAACGCCGCGGCGGTGCTGCTGGCGCTGAACACCTTCGGCCACGGGCGGCGGTCGATCATCTCGCGCGGCGAGCTGATCGAGATCGGCGGCGCCTTCCGCATGCCCGACATCATGGCGCGCGCCGGCACGGTGCTGACGGAGGTCGGCACCACCAACCGGACCCATCCGAAGGACTATGCGGCGGCGCTGGGGCCGGAGGCCGGGCTGATCCTCAAGGTCCACACCTCGAACTACCGCATCGCCGGCTTCACCGCCGAGGTCGCGGCGCGGGAGCTGGCGCCGCTGGCGCGGGCGCACGGGATCCCGCTGGTGCACGATCTCGGCTCCGGCACCCTCGCCGATCTCGCCGCCATCGGCCTGGCGCATGAGCCGACGGTGCGCGAGGCCGTGGCCGACGGTGCTGACCTCGTCACCTTCTCCGGCGACAAGCTGCTGGGCGGGCCGCAGGCGGGGTTCATCGTCGGCCGTACCGAGCTGATCGCCGCGGTCAACCGCAACCCGATGAAGCGGGCGCTCCGGGTCGACAAGATCCGGCTGGCGGCGCTGGAGGCGACGCTGCGGCTGTACCGCGATCCCGCCCGGCTGGCGGAGCGCCTGCCGACGCTGCGCCTCTTGGCGCGCCGGGCCGAGGCGATCGAGGCGCAGGCCGGACGGATCCGGCCCGCCGTGGAGAAGGCCCTGGCCGGCCGCGCCGCGGTCGAGATCCGGCCCTGCCTCAGCCAGATCGGCTCCGGCGCCCTGCCTTTGGAAACCCTGCCGAGCGCCGCCCTGGCCCTGACGCCGCCGGAGGGCGGCGGCCGGGCGCTGACCGCCCTCACCGCCGACCTGCGGCGGCTGCCGGTGCCGGTGATCGGCCGCATCGCCGACGGCGCGCTGCTGCTGGACCTGCGCTGCCTGGAGGACGAGGCGGGGTTCCTGGCCTCTCTCGCCGCGCTCGATCCCGGAGCGGACCATGGGTTGGCTTGACCGCCTTCGCACGGGCCGAGCGGGGCCGCTGCCGGGACCGGCTGCCCCCTTGCCCCCCGTCGCGGAGCGGATGGCGGCCGCCTCCGCGGCGGCGCGCGCCGGCGACCACGCCGCAGCCCTCGCCATCTGGGGACCGCTGGCCCGCGAAGGCATGGCCCGGGCGCAGAGCAATGTCGGCGCCTGTTTCGCCGAGGGGCTGGGCGTTGACCGTGATCCGGCGCTCGCCGTCCGCTGGCTAGGCCTGGCGGCGGAGGCCGGCGATCCCGTCGGCCAGCGCAACCTCGCGACGCTGTATTTCCGTGGCGACGGCGTGAAGCGGGACGACAGGCGGGCGGCCGCCCTGTACCGCGCCGCAGCCGAACAGGGCGACGCCGCGGCACAGGACATGCTGAGCTGGATGCTGGTCGAGGAGGGCGGCGCCATCTTCGATCCGGCCGAGGCACGGCACTGGGCGCTCCGCGCCGCGGAGCAGGGCGTGGCCGCGGCCATGACCCGGCTCGGCATGCTCTATCACAACGCGCTCGGCGTGGCGCGCGACCCCGCCGAGGCGGTTCGCTGGTGGCGCATGGCCGCCGACCGAGGCGATCCCGACGCGCAGTCGATGCTCGGCGCGGCTTATCATCTGGGGTCCGGCGTGCCCGCGGATCCCGTCCAGGCGCTGGCCTGGCTGATGCGGGGCGGCGCCGGCGGCAGCACGCTCGCCGGCCGCTTCCTCGGACCGGCCCGGGCCGCGCTCGACCCCGCCGGCGTCGCCGAGGCCGAGCGCCTCGCCCGCCGGCCCCTGCCGGAGGTGGCGCCATGATCATCGGCACCGCCGGCCATATCGATCATGGCAAGACCGCGCTGGTGCGGGCGCTGACCGGCGTCGACACCGACCGGCTGAAGGAGGAGAAGGCCCGCGGCATCACCATCGATCTCGGCTTCGCCTACCGGCCGACGCCGGCGGGCGAGGTGCTGGGCTTCATCGACGTGCCCGGCCATGAGCGCCTGGTCCACACCATGCTGGCCGGCGCCTCCGGCATCGATTTCGCTCTGCTGGTGGTCGCGGCCGATGACGGCGTCATGCCGCAGACGCGCGAGCACCTGGCCATCATCGACCTGCTGGGCATTCCCCGCGGCGTCGTCGCGCTGACCAAGGCCGATCTCGCCTCCGCCGAGCGGCGCGCGGCGGTGGCGGCGGAGATCCGCGCCGCGTTGGCCGGCACGGCTCTCGCCGGGGCCGACATCCTGCCGGTCTCGGCCGTCACCGGCGAGGGCGTCGCCGAGCTGGGCGAGCGGCTGGCGCTGGAGGCCATGGAGTTCGCCGGCCGGGAGGCGGCGGGGCGGTTCCGGCTGGCGGTCGACCGGTCCTTCACCCTGCGCGGTGCCGGCACCGTCGTCACTGGGACGGTGCTGTCGGGAACGGTCGCGGTCGGGGACCAGCTGGTGGCCAGCCCGTCCGGCCTGCCGGTGCGGGTGCGCTCGATCCATGCGCAGAACCGCCCGGCCGAGCGCGGCCGGGCCGGCGAGCGCTGCGCCCTGAACCTGACGGGGGAGCGGGTGTCGCGCGAGGCGTTTGCCCGCGGCGACGTGGTGCTCGACCCCGCCCTGCATGCCCCAACGGACCGCGCGGACGCGACGCTGCGGGTGCTGCCGGGCGAGCGCAAGCCGATCGGGCAGTGGTTCCCGGTGCGCTTCCACACCGCCGCGGTCGAGGTCGGAGCGCGGATCGTGCTGCTGGGCGACGATCCGATCCCGCCGGGCGGCGAGGCCTTCGTGCAGCTGGTGCTGGACCGGCCGATCGCGGCCGCGGCCGGGGACCGATATGTCGTCCGCGACACCTCGGCCCAGCGCACCATCGGCGGCGGCCGACTGGTCGACCTGCGCGCCCCCGCGCGCAAGCGGCGGGGCCCGGAGCGCCTGGCCCAGCTGGCCGCCCATGCTTTGGACGACCCCGAGGCCGCGCTGGCGGGGCTGCTGGCGGTGCCGCCGCGGCTGATCGATCTGGCCGCCTTCGGGCGGGACCGGGTGCTGGGGGCCGCCCGGCTGGACGAGATCGCCGAGCGGCTCGGCCTCGTCCGCATCGCCGTGGGGGAGCAGCTGTTCGTCCTGACCGCCGACGACTGGACGCGGCTGACGCAGGGTCTGCTGGAGACGCTCGACGCCTTCCACCGCGACAACCCGGACCTGCCGGGCATCGGCTTCGAGCGGCTGCGCCTGCAGTCGCAGCCACGCCTGCCGGCATCCGCCTTTGCCGCCCTGCTGCGCGGGCTGGCACGGGCCGACCAGGTGGCGCTGGACGGCGCCTGGGTCCGGCTGACCGGTCACGAAGCGCATCTGACCGAGGCCGACGAGGCGCTGTGGGCCGAGATCCGCCCACGCCTGGGCGGCGGCGCCCGGTTCCGGCCGCCGCGGGTGCGCGACATCGCCGGCGAGACCGGCCTCGACGAGGCGGAGGTCCGGCGGCTGCTGAAGCGCGTCGGCCGCATGGGCCGGGTCGACGAGGTGGCGCACGACCATTTCTTCCTGCGCCCGACCGTGGCCGAGATGGTCGGCATCCTCTGCCGCCTCGCCGTCGACCTGCCCGAAACCGGCTTCACCGCGGCGCAGTTCCGTGATCAGGTGGATAGCGGCCGCAAGGTCGCGATTCAGATCCTGGAGTTCTTCGACCGCCACGGGGTGACGCTGCGGCGGGGCGACCTGCGGCGGCTGAACCGGCACCGTCTGGATCTGTTCCGCCCGCCTGGCGGCGACGCGTCGGTCGCGGAGCATGGAGGAGAATCGTCCCCGGTGGGGCGTCCGGACTTCAAATCCGGGAGGGGCCGCGAGCCGGTCCTTGGTGGGTTCGACTCCCACTCTCTTCCGCCATTTCCGCCGGGTCGTGCCTCATAGACGTCGACATAGGGCCGCTCAGCGGCGAGGTCCGCCCCCCTCACCCTCCCATTCGCTATCGCGAATGGGCCCCTCCTTCTCCCCGAGGAGAGGGGAACAGGAGCCGCAACTCCTTCACCTCTCCTCGGGGAGAGGTCGAAATCGCGTCAGCGATTTCGGGTGAGGGGGCGGCTCCGGCCCATCCATTCGTCAACGGTCAGGCTCCGCCATAGGCCTCGCTGGCGGCCAGCAGCTCCCGCGTATAGGGATGCTCCGGCTGCCCTGCGCGCAGGGTCGCGGCGTCGAAGCCGTCGACGATGTGGCCGCCCTGCATCACCGCGATGCGGTGGCACATATGGGCGACGACGGCGAGATCGTGGCTGACCAGGATGTAGGTCAGGCCGCGCTGCGCCCTGAGATCCATCAGCAGGTTGAGGATCTCGGCCTGGACCGAGACGTCGAGGGCGGAGGTCGGCTCGTCGAGCAGCAGCACCTCCGGCTCCAGCATCAGCGCGCGGGCAATCGCCACGCGCTGGCGCTGGCCGCCGGACAGCTGGTGCGGATAGCGGAAGGCGGCGGCGCGCGGCAGGCCGACCGCGTCCAGCGCGGCGCCGACCGCGTCCGCGGGTGGGACCAGCCCCTGGTTGCGCAGCGGCTCCAACAGCTGGGCCTGGATCGTCTGGCGCGGATGCAGCGACCCGTAGGGGTCCTGGAACACCATCTGCACCCGCTTGAAGAAGGCGCGCGGCCGGTCCGGCGGCAGCGCCGTACCGTCGAGCCGGACCTCGCCGACATAGCCGGTGATCAGCCCCGCGATGGCGCGCAGCACCGTCGACTTGCCGCAGCCGGATTCGCCGACGAGGCCGAAGGTCTCGCCCGCCGCGACGGAGAAGGAGACGCCGTCCACCGCCGGCGGCGCGTCCGCGGCGAAGCGGATGCCGAGATCGCGGACCTCGATCACGGAATGCCTCCCGCCGTCAGCCAAGCCGGGTCGCGGCGCAGCACCGGCAGCCGGTCCTGGACGCGGTGGATCGAGGGCAGCGACGCCAGGAGGCCGCGCGTGTAGGGATGCTTGGCCTTGTCGAGATCGGCGGCGCGCAGCGTCTCCATCACCCGGCCGGCATACATGATGACGACCCGGTCGCAGAAGCGGCGGACCAGGTTGAGATCGTGGCTGATCAGGATCAGGCCCAGGCCGCGGCTGTCGATCAGCTCGTCGAGCAGATGCAGCACCTCGAGCCGCACGGTGACGTCGAGCGCCGAGGTCGGCTCGTCGGCGATGACCACGTCGGGCCCGGCGATCAGCATCATCGCGATCATCACCCGCTGCCCCATGCCGCCGGAAATCTCGTGCGGATAGAGCCGCGCAACCCGGGCAGGGTCGCGGATCTTCACCGCCTCCAGGATTGCCAGGGTCCGTTCGCGCGCCTCGCGCGCCGGCCCGCGGTGATGCAGCCGCCAGGCCTCGGCGATCTGCTCGCCGACCGGTACCACCGGGTTCAGCGAATAGCGCGGGTCCTGCAGGATCAGGCCGATGCGGCGGCCGCGGAGGTCCGTCATCTGCCGCTCGGTCGCGGCCAGCAGGTCGAGGTCGCGGAAAGCCAAGCGATCGGCCGTGACCTGGGCGCTGGGCGGCAGCAGCCGCATCAGGGCGCGGCCGACGGTGGACTTGCCGGCGCCGGATTCGCCGACGATGCCCAGCTTCTCGCGCCCGAGGGTGAAGGACACGCCGTGCACTACCGGCACGGCGCTGTCGCCGCGGCCGAAGGCGATGCGGAGGTTGCGGGCCTCGATCAGGGGCGCGTCGGTCATTCGCCGAGCCTCGGGTCCAGCACGTCGCGCAGGGCGTCGCCGGCCAGGTTGAAGGCCAGGCTGACCACCGCGATGGCGATGCCGGGCGCGGTGATCACCCAGGGGCAATCGATCATGAATTCGCGTCCGGTGGAGACCATGGCGCCCCATTCCGGCAGCGGCGGCTGCGCCCCGAGGCCGAGGAAGCCGAGGCCCGCGGCGGTCAGGATGATGCCGGCCATGTTCAGGGTCAGGCGCACCACCACCGAGGGCAGGCACATCGGCAGGATGTGGCGGGTGATGATGCGCGTCTTCGACGCCCCCTGCAGCCGCACCGCGGCGATGAAGTCGGCGCGGCGGAGGCTGAGCGCCTCGGCCCGGGCCAGCCGGGCCATCGGCGGCCAGGCGGTCAGCGCGATGGCGATGACGGCGTTGGTGATGCCGGGGCCGAGCGCGGCGGCGAAGCCGAGCGCCAGCACCAGCCCTGGGAAGGACAGGAAGATGTCGGTGACGCGCATCAACACCTCGTCCGCCCAGCCGCCGAGATAGCCGGCGCAGGCCCCGATCAGCAGACCGATCGGGGCGACGATCACGGTGACGAGCATGATGATGTAGAGCGTCGTCCGCGCGCCGTAGACGACGCGGGCGAAGACGTCGCGCCCGAACTCGTCCGTGCCGAACCAGTGCGCCGCCGAGGGCGGCTGCAGCCGGTTGACCATGTCCTGCGCCGTCGGGTCCCAGGCGGTGAGCCAGGGGGCGGCGACCGCCGCGACCACCAGCAGGATGATGACACCGAGCCCGGCGAGCCCGAGCGGATGCCCGGCGAAGCGCCGCCAGCCCTGGTAGAGCTGCTGCATCGCCGACTGGAAGACGGTCTGCGGCGCGTCGGCCCGAAGCCAGGCGCGGAGTCCGCTGCGGGGAGCGCTCATCGTGGCCGTCATCGGGTGCGGGGATCCAGGATGCGGTAGAGGCGGTCGGAGATGATGTTGATGGCGAGGAAGACGATGCCGATCAGCAGCACCGCCCCCATCACCACGTTCATGTCGTTCATCTTCAGCCCCCGGGTCAGATACTGGCCGAGGCCCGGCCAGCCGAACACCGTCTCGACCAGCACCGCGCCGTCGAGCAGCCCGCCGAAGGTGAGCGCGATCACGGTCAGCAACTGCACGCGGATGTTCTTGAAGGCGTGGACCCAGATCATCCGGCGGCGAGACACGCCCTTGGCCCGGGCGGCGGTGATGTATTCCTGGCCTAGCTGCTCCAGCATGAAGCTGCGGGTCATCCGGCTGATATAGGCGACCGAGTAGTAGCCGAGCACGGCGCCGGGCAGGATGATGTGGGCCAGCGCGTCGCGGAACACCTCCCATTCGCCCTGCAGCGCCGTGTCGAGCAGCAGCAGCCCGGTGATCGGCGGCACCAGCCCCTCGTTCAGGATGTCGATCCGGCCCGAGGCGGCGACCCATTGCAGCCGGGCGTAGAACACGATCAGCGCGATCAGGCCGAGCCAGAAGATCGGCACCGAATGGCCGGCCAGCCCGATCACCCGGGCGACATGGTCGACGGGCTTGCCGCGGTTGACCGCGGCGGTGATGCCGAGCGGCACGCCGAGCAGCGTGCCGCAGAGGATGGCGACGAGGGCGAGCTCGATGGTGGCCGGGAAGACGGTGAGGAGGTCGGCCGCGACCGGCTGCCCGGTGGTCAGCGACCGGCCCATGTCTCCGGTCACGACCCGGCCGATATAGGACAGGAACTGCCACCAGACCGGCTGGTCGAGGCCGAGCTCGCGATACACCCGCTCATAGGTCGCGCTGTCGACCTCCGACCCCGTCACCGCCAGCACCGGGTCGGCCGGCAGCAGCCGCCCCATGGAGAAGGTGAGCAGCATCAGCCCGACGAGGGTCACGACGACCGACAGGGCCCGGCCCGACAGGCGCCGCGCGCGCAGGAAGCGCGCGGGCCGGTTGAAGGTGTCGACCGCCGTCATCGCCGCTCAGTTCTTCTTCACGTCGAGCCAGCGCGTCGACCAGGTCGGGTTGCCGGCGTAGCCGGTGACGCCCTGGCGGATGACATAGGGGTCGGTGCGCTGCAGGACGATGACCAGCGGCGGCACCATCTCCTTGAACTTCCGGTCGATCTCGGCGAAGAGCTGCGACCGCTTGGCCGGGTCGGTCTCGGCCTTCGACTGGATGACGAGCTTGGTCAGCTCCGGCGCATCCATCGCCGTGCGCCAGAGATAGTAGCCGCCCAGCTTCGCCTCGTCGCGGTTGTCCGGATTGTAGGCGTATTGCACCAGCGTGCCGAACGGGTCGGGCAGCCGCGTGCCGGAATTGCCGACCAGCACCTGGTAACGGCGGGCGCGGAAGTCCGGCGTGTGCTCGCCGGGCACGACCTCGAACTCGACCCCGGCCTTGCGCGCGCTGGCCTGCAGCGCGACGGCCATCTTCAGCAGCGCGTCGCCCGAGGGGTAGAGCGTCTTCTTCAGCCCGTTCGGGTAGCCGGCCTCGGCCAGCAGCTTCTTGGCGAGCTCGGGGTCGTACTGGTAGCCGGTCGGCTCGCCCGCCGGGGCGCCGGGCATGCCCCTGGGGATGATCGACTGCCACGGGAAGCCGTTGAAGTTCATCGTGGTCTCGGCCAGCGGCTTCCAGTCGAGGATGTGCTGAAAGGCTTCGCGCACCTTCGGTTTGGCGAGGTCCGGGTCCTGCGTGTTCATGGCGATGTAGTAGAAGCCGAGGCCCGGCCCCGGATCGACCGTGGCGCCCTTGGCCTTCAGCGCCTCGATGTCGCTATTCGCCATGTACTGGCCGACATCGATGTCGCCGGCCTCGATCTGCAGCCGCAGATTGCCGGACTCCGGCACGTGCCGCATGACCACGCGCTTCATCGCCGGCGCGCCGCCCCAATAGTCCGGCCGCGCGTCACACAGCAGGATGTCGTTCGGCCGCCACGTCGTGAGCTTGAAGGGGCCGCTGCCGGCGCTGTTGGCCTTCAGCCAGTTCTGGGCCAGGTCGCCATTCTGCTCGTGCTGCAGCGCCGTCTTCTTGTCGATGATGCCGAGCGAGGCGCCGGCCAGGGAGTAGAGCACGAGGTCGGTCGACACCGGCTCCGGCAGGCTGATGACCAGGGTCCGTTCATCCTTGGCCTGGACCAGCTGCTCCACATTGTCCTTGGTGAAGCCCCAGAGCGCGATGTCGGTCGAGCCGACCTGTCCCATCTTGACCACGCGCTGGATGGTCCAGGCCGCGTCCTCCGCCGTCACCGGATTGCCGGAGGAGAAGGTCGCGCCCTGGCGCAGCGTCATGGTGATGGTGCGCTTGTCGTCGGAGACGGTCCAGCTCTCCGCCAGCATCGGCCGGATCGTCCCGAGATCGTCGGGCTTCACCATGACCAGGTTGTCATAGAGATTCGAGATGATCTCGGAGACCGTGCGCGCATTGATCGCCGCCGGGTCGAGCGAGGGCACGGCGCTCAGCTGGGTGCCGATGACCAGCGCGTTCGCTGGCGATGCCGCCTGCGCGCCCGGCAGGCCGAAGGCGAGCGCCAGGGCCGTGGTCGCGGCCAATAGGGACAGTCTCATTCTCGTCCTCCCTGATGGGGCGGATGCCCGCCTTCTTGGTTGTTACGGAAACGCCGTCGAGCCGTCGGGGCGGAGGCCGACGCGCCGCTCCCAATGGATGTAGCCGTCGGCCTTCAGCACATCCTCGTCGATCTCGACGCCCCAGCCCGGCCGGTCGGGGCGCAGCTCGAGATAGCCGTCGCGCGGCAGGTAGGGGTCCTTGACATACCAGGCGCCGTCCGAGGCCTGGCTGCGCGCGCCGCCGCCCCCAGCCTCGAAGGCGTAGTTCGGGCCGTGCGGCAGCCGGTATTCGAGGATGCGGAAGTTCGGCTGGGCCGCCGAGAAATGCAGGTTCACCGCCGTGGCCAGCGGCCCCATCGGGTTGTGCGGCGCGACGGTGACGTAATGCGCCTCCGCGATCGCGGCGATCTTGCGCATCTCGAGCAGGCCGCCGACCACGCAGATATCGGGCTGGATGATATCGGCGCCACGAAGGGAGAGCAGCCGCAGGAACTCGAACCGGCTGTACAGCGACTCGCCCGTCGCCAGCGTGCAGGCCAGCTGCCGCTTCAGCTCGCCCCAGGCCTCGACATTCTCGGGGCGGATCGGCTCCTCGAAGAACAGCGGGTCGTAGGGGGCGAGCGCATTACCGAGCTGCACCGCCTGCTGCGGCTCGAAGATGCGGGCGTGAGCGTCGAAGGCGATGTCGTAGTCGCTGCGCACCGTCTCGCGCAGCGTGCGGAAATACTCGGCGCTGGTGCGCACCACCTCGCCCCAGCGGTTCTCGTAGATGTTGATGCGGTAGGGGCTGAGCTTGAAGGCGGTGAAGCCCCAGCCCTCGTTCAGCCGGTCGAACTCCTCCCGCGCCGCCGGGGCGTCGGGGGCGGTGTAGACGCCGGCATAGACCCGCACCCGGTCGCGGGCATGGCCGCCGAGCAGCATGTAGACCGGGACGCCGAGCGCCTTGGCCGAGATGTCCCATAGGCAATGGTCGATCGCCGAGATGGCGGCGAGGGTCAGCGCGCCGGGCGGGAAGCGCGACTGCTGCAGCAGGTACTGGACGATGAACTCGATCCGGCGCGGATCGCGGCCCTGCAGGAAGGTGAAGAGGTAGTCGAGCAGCGGCACCAGCGCCCGGTCGGGCCCGTGGTTGTAGCACTCGCCCCAGCCGGTGAGGCCGTCATCGGTGTCGATCGCCACCAAGAGGCGCGGGCGGTCCTTGTCGCGCGTCATATAGGTCCGCAGACGGTCGATCTTCACGCGCTTTTCCTCCCCGCCCCGCCGCTGCCCGGCGCTCTGCGTCTCGCGGCTAGACTTAATCTCATGAGACTTGATATATCAAGTCCCAACTGGATCCACCGAGAGGCCCCGCTTGCAACGCCCGCTGCCATCCCTCGACCCGAAGATGCTGAAGGGGCTGCGCGAGCATGTTCACGAGCAGCTGCGCCAGGCCATCATCTCCGGCCAGCTCCCGACCGGCACGCTTCTGAACGAGCGCCAGGCGGCGGCGCAGCTGGGCGTCAGCACCACGCCGCTGAAGGAGGCGCTGCGCCGGCTGGAGCTGGAAGGGCTGGTGCGGACCGAGCCCCGCCGCGGCATCCGCATCACCTTCGACGCCGCCCAGGCCGAGGAGATGGCGCTGGCCCGCGCCGCGCTGGAGAGCATGATCGCCCGCCAGGCGGCGGCGCGGATCACGGACGAGACGCTGGCCGCGCTGCGCGCGGTCGGGGAGAGCATGCGGCAGGCGACCGAGGCCGGCGCGGTGCGCCGGCTGATCGCGCTGAACGAGACCTTTCACGACACCATCCACGCCGCCTCGGGCTGCCGCTACCTGCAGCGCCTGCTGGCCGGGCAGCTCGTCTACGACAAGGCGGCGCGCCGCTTCCTGCTGGGCGACCCCGAGGAGCGCGGGCGGGCGCTGCAGGAGCATCTGAGCATCCTCGCCGCCCTCGAGGCGCGGGACCCGGACGCGGCGGAACGGGCCATGCGCGACCACATCGTGCGGTCGGGCCGGCAACATGTGCAGACGGCGTTCGCGCGCCGGAAGGAGTAGCTGAGAATGGACATCCAGAACGGCCTGCGGCGCGCGCTGTGCGGCATCTCGGGCGTGCATGCGACCGCCTATTCGGCCGATGGCGGCGTCGACGCGGATCTCACCGCCCGCATCGTCGACCGCATCGCCGCCGGCGGCATCCACAATGTCGTCGCCGCCGGCAACACCGGCGAATTCTACGCCCTGTCGCCCGACGAGGTGCGCCTGGTGCACGACGCCGCGGTTTCGGCCGCCGCCGGCCGCAGCCGGGTGATCGCCGCCGTCGGCCGGTCGCTGACCGAGGCGATCGCCCTCGGCCGCCGCGCCAAGGAGGCCGGGGCGGACGCGATCATGTCGCACCAGCCGCTCGACCCCTTCGCCGCGCCGCAGGCCCAGGCCGCCTATTTCCGGGCGATCGCGGACGCGGTCGACCTGCCGCTCGTGGCCTATGTGCGCTCCGACGCCATGGGCCTCGCCGATCTGCTGTCGGTCGCCAACCACCCCAATGTCGTCGGCGTGAAATTCGCCACCACCAACCTGATGCTGCTGGCCGAATGCGTACGGTCGAGCGACGCCGGCACAGCGGTCTGGGTCTGCGGCCTGGCCGAGGGCTGGGCCGCGCCCTTCTACGCGCTCGGCGCCCGCGGCTTCACCTCCGGCCTGGTCAATGTCGACCCGGCCCGGTCGCTGGCCATCCACGCGGCGCTGGAGGCGGGCGACTATGCCAAGGCCCGCGCCCTGGTGGCCGAGATCGCGCGCTTCGAGGCGCTGCGCACCCGCTACGGCAACGGCGCCAATGTCACCGTGGTCAAGGAGGCGCTCGGGCTGCTCGGCTTCCCGGTCGGCCAGGTGCGCCTGCCCGGCCTGCCGGCCCTCGACCCCGCCGACCGCGAGACGCTGACGGGCGAGATGGCGCGCTGGGGCCTGGCCGCACGGAGCTGACGGCGCAGGCGCGCCGAAGCGCCGGTAACGTACGTCAAGCCTGATCAACGATCGAAGTGATGGTCCTTCTACAGGAGGATATTCACCCGCTTGTCTGCGACGGCGTGAGTCGGTAACGTACCTCAAAACACGTCAAGGGAGGCCGTCGTGGAGGTGTCGTCGGGTTTCACGCCCGACCCCGAGATCCGTTGCCGCGACCATCGCATCGGCGCGATCGGGGCCGGGTTCATCATGGCGGATGTGCAGCTGGCGGCGTATCGCGAGGCGGGGTTCCCGGTCGTCGCCATCGCCAGCCGCACTCCGGACAAGGCGCAGGCGGTGGCCGAGCGCTGGGGCATCCCCCGGGTCCACGCCACGCCGGCGGCGCTGATCGCCGACCCCGAGGTCGAGATCCTCGACATCGCCTTCCCGCCCGACCAGCAGCCGGACCTGATCCGCCAGGCGCTGCGCCAGCCGCACATCAAGGCGATCCTGGCGCAGAAGCCGCTGGCGATGGACCATGCCGAGGCCAAGCGCCTCGTCGAAGAGGCCGCGGCCGCCGGCAAGGTGCTGTCGGTCAACCAGAACATGCGCTTCGACCAGTCGATGCGGGTGCTGAAGCAGCTGCTGGACCGCGGCGCGCTGGGCACGCCGGTGCTGGCGACGATCGAGATGCGGGCGATCCCGCACTGGCAGCCCTTCCTCGAGGCCTATGACCGGCTGACGCTGCTCAATATGAGCATCCACCATCTCGACGTGCTGCGCTTCCTGTTCGGCGACCCGGTCGAGATCTACACGGCGGCGCGGACCGACCCGCGCACCGGCTTTCCGCATCGCGACGGCATCTGCTGCTCCACCCTGTCCTTCCCGGGCGGGCTGGTGGCGGTGAGCCTGGAGGATGTCTGGTCCGGCCCGCGCCAGGAGGGCTTCGCGAGCGACATCTACATCAAATGGCGGGTCGAGGGCACCAAGGGCCTCGCCCAGGGCACCATCGGCTGGCCGGACTATCCGAAGGGCAGCCCCAGCACGCTGGCCTATTGCGCCCCGGAGACCGGCGGCCAATGGATGCGCCCGAGTTGGGACACGATGTGGTTCCCGCACGCCTTCAAGGGCGTGATGGAGCAGCTGCAATATGCGGTGAAGACCGGCGAGCCGCCGCTGCTGAGCGGCGCCGACAACGTCCGCACCATGGCTCTGGTCGAGGCCGCCTACCGGTCCCTGAGCGAAAAGCGCGCCGTCCGCCTGGCGGAGTTCGGCGTCTGACAACGAGAAAACACGGAGGAACGCGTCATGATCCAGGTGGGCATCTTCTCCGGCTACTTCCCCTATTCGCTGCCGGAGACGGCGAAGAAGATCCGGTCGCTGGGGTTCAACACCGTCCAGCTCGACCTCGCCTTCAAGGACATGGACCTGTCGACGAGCGCGATCACGCGGGAGAAATGCCGGACCATCCGCGAGACCTTCCGCGACCACAACCTGCCGGTCTGCGCGATCAGCGGCTACACCAACATCGTCCATCCGGACCCGGCGGCGCGGCAGGCGAAGCTGGAGCATCTGCGGACGCTGATCCGCCATGCCCGCGACCTGGGCAGCCCCTATGTGATCAGCGAGACCGGCACCTTCGCCACCGAGAGCGACTGGGTGCACCACCCGAAGAACAAGACCGAGGAAGGCTACGAGGAGTGCCGCGCGGTGATCGCCGAGCTGGCCCAGACCGCCTATGACCACGGCGCCGTCTTCCTGGTCGAGACCTATGTCAACAACGTCATCGGCTCGGTCGAGGAGACGCTGCGCCTGTTCGCCGACGTGCCCAGCCCGGGCCTCGGCCTGCTGATGGACCCGACCAACTATTTCGAGGCGCACAACATCGACCGGATGGACCGCGAGCTGAACCGGATCTTCGATGCGCTGGACGACCGCATCCGCATCGCCCATGCCAAGGACGTGAAGCGGTCCGGCGCCGACAAGTCGGAGAAGCACGCCGACATCGACGCATCGGAGGCGCACAGCTTCCGCGGCGTCGGCGAGATCGAGCTGCCGGCGCCGGGGCTGGGCGAGCTGAACTACGACCTGTATCTGCAGCGGCTGTCCCGCCGGCACCCGAACATCCCGCTGATCATCGAGCATCTGGAGGAGGCCGACGTGCCCCGCGCCAAGGCCTTCATCGACGGCAAGCTGCGGGCGTTGGGGCTATAAGCTTGGCCGGAGTCCTCCCCCTCACCCGAAATCGCTGCGCGATTTCGACCTCTCCCCGAGGAGAGGTGAACGACCCCTCTCCTCGGGGAGAGGGAGGGGCCCGACGCCGAAGGCGGCGGGAGGGTGAGGGGGAAACTCTATCGGCAACACGAGCACCGGAACCTGAATGAAGCAGGCCACCTCCCCCTCCCCCGCCAAGGCCCGCATGGTCGACATCGCCCGCGAGGCTGGGGTCAGCCTGGCCACGGTCGACCGGGTGCTGAACGGCCGCGAGGGCGTGAACGCCGAGACCGCGAGCCGGGTGCAGGCGGTGGTGCAGCGGCTGAACTATGCCCCCAACCTGGCTGCCAGCCTGCTGTCGCGTGGCCGGGCGCTGCAGTTCGACATCGTGCTGCCGGCCGGCAGCAACACCTTCATCCGCGACCTGGGCGAGGCGGTGTTGGCGGCGGAGCAGGACTTCACCGCCTTCGGGGTGCGGCCGCGGCTGCACCTGATCGAGGGCTTCGATCCGGACGGCCTGGCCGAGACGCTGCGCCGTGTCGGCCAGGCCAGCGACGGCGTCGGCTTCATCGCCCTCGACCACCCGGCGGTGCGCGAGGCGGTGGCCGAGCTGGCGGCGGCCGGCGTGCCGGTCGCGACAATGGTCTCGGACCTGCCGCAATCGGCCCGCATCGGCTATGTCGGCGTCGACAACCGCGCCGCCGGCCGCACCGCCGGCGACCTGATGGGCCGCTTCCTGGCCGGCCGCAGCGGCGAGGTCGGGCTGATCGCCGGCAGCCTGTCCTATCGCGGCCATGAGGAGCGCGAGGCCGGCTTCCGCGCCGTGCTGCGCGAACGCTTCCCGAACCTGACCGTCCCGGCCCTGGTCGAGGGCCATGACAGCGTCGAGCAGAGCGCCGCGGTGACGGAGCGGCTGCTGGCCGCCCATCCCGGGCTGATCGGCCTGTACAATATCGGCGGCGGCAACCGCGGCGTCGCCGAGGTGCTGCGCCGGCGGCCGCCGGACGCGCCGCGCATCGTCTATATCGGCCACGAGCTGACGCCGCACACCCGCCGCTTCCTGATCGACGGGATCATGGACGCCGCGATCAACCAGAACCCGCGGGCCGAGGCAGCGGAGACGCTGCGGCTGCTGCTGGGCCACCACAGCCGCCCGGGCCCGGCGCAGCCGGTCGCGCCGGTGCGGATCGAGATCTTCACCAGAGAGAACCTGCCGTGAGCGGCCAGCCGGCGAAGCCGGACTCAAAGACCAGGAGGACCCCATGCCCTTTCCCCAACTGACCGAGGCCGACCACGCTGCCTTCTGGCGCGACGGCTACGTGGTCAAGCGCGGCTTCTTCGACGCCGAGGAGATCAGCCTGCTGCAACAGGCGATCGCGCAGGACGAGGGCATCCGCAGCCATGTCGTGGCGCTGAAGGACAGCCTGGGCGGGTCGACCGAGCTGGCGCTGTGGAACCACCCCGGCGACGACCTGTTCGGCGCCTTTGCCCGCTGCGAGCGCATGGTCGGCGGCGCCGAGAAGCTGCTGGGCGGCGAGGTCTACCACTACCATTCCAAGCTGACGATGAAGCGGCCCCGGGCCGGCGGCGCCTGGGATTGGCACCAGGATTACGGGTACTGGTACAACAATGGCTGCCTCTATCCCGACATGTTGTCGGTCGCCATCGCCGTCGACCGGGCGACCAAGGAAAACGGCTGCCTGCAGATGATCCGCGGCAGCCACAAGCTGGGCCGGATCGACCATGGCCGGGTCGGTGGCCAGACCGGCGCCGACATGGAGCGGGTGAACCAGGCGCTGGCGCGGCTGCCGCGCGACTATATGGAGATGGAGCCGGGCGACGCCTGCTTCTTCCACGCCAACACGCTGCACGCCTCGGAGCAGAACAAGTCCGAGCACCCGCGCAACGTGATGCTGTGCTGCTACAACGCCGCCTGGAACGACCCATACAAGGCGCATCACCATCCCAGCTACACCAGGCTGGAGAAGGTGCCCGACGACCGGATCAAGGCCCTGGGCCTGACGCTCGACGCCGACCACCGCGCCTTCTTCGACCCGGAGCGGGACGAGACCGTCGAGGCCAAGACGCAGCCGGAAGGCTGAGGCCGGAGCCATGGCGATCCCCGTCGCCGGGCTGGCCGCAACTGTGTCAGTCTAGACGCATGTCCGCCCGTCGATAGCGAGAAGGCGGCGATAACAAGGGGAGGAGCGCATGTTCAGGCGATTGTCGCTGCTGCTGTGCAGCGTCCTGCTGGCGCTGGCCGCGCCCGCCATGGCCCAGGCCAAGACCTATTACTGGATCTCGCACGGATCGCCGGCGGACCCGGTCTGGACCTATTTCCTGGCCGGCGCCAAGCAATGGGCCGCCGATACCGGCCAGACAGTGAACACTTCGTTCCACAACGGCGATGTGCCGTCGCATCAGGAAGCGGTGCGCGCGGCGATCTCCGCCAAGGCCGACGGCATCGTCACCACCAGCCCCGACCCGGGCAGCCTGGTCGAGGTGGTGAAGGAGGCGAAGGCCGCGGGCATCCCGATCATCAACTTCAACACGCCCGACCCCAAGGCCGGCTTCGACGCCTATGTCGGCGGCGACAACGTCACCTTCGGCCGGAACTGGGCGCAATACCTGGTCGACAAGGGCCTGGTGAAGTCGGGCGATTTCGTCTGGCTGCCGGTCGAGGTCCCCGGCGCGACCTATGGCGTGCAGGAGGAGGAAGGCATCGCCAGCGTGTTCAAGCCGCTCGGCATCACCTGGGAGGTGACCGACAACACGCTGGATCAGGCCGAGGTCATCAGCCGCATGGTCGACTACCTCACCGCCAACCGGCAGAAGATCAAGGCCATCATCGGCCTGGGCGACCTGGTGACCGGCAGCATCAAGCGCGTCTTCGACCAGGTCGGCGTCAAGCCCGGCGAGATCCCGGTCGTCGGCTGGGGCAATTCGCTCGACACCACCCAGGAGGTCCTCAACGGCTACGTCAACGCGGCGCAGTGGCAGGATCCGCAGGCGACCAGCTATGTCGCCCTGTCGCTGGCGGCGATGGCGTCCGGCGGCATCCCGCCGGGATTCAACGTCATCACCGGCGCGCTGTACGAGAAGGACAAGGCCGAGATCTATGACAAGATCCTCTCCGGCAAGTGACGCTGCGCCGGAGGCATCCGCGGCGGCCGGTGCCGCCGCGGATGCCGCTCTCCGGGGCCGCCCGTCCTTCGACCACCGGTCGATCGTCCATCGCCTGGTGGCCAAGCCCGAATTCGGGCCGTTCATCCTGCTGGTGGTCGAGCTCGCCGTCTTCTGGGCCATCAATCCGGAATTCCTGTCACCCCAGAACATCAGCAACACCCTGGCCTTCACCGTCGAGCTCGGCCTGATCGCGCTGGCCATGACGCTGCTGATGACGTCCGGCGAATTCGACCTCTCGGTCGGCTCGGTCTTCGGCTTCGCCCCGGTGCTGATGTGGACGCTGTTCAACAGCGGCGTCGTGCCGCTGGAGGTTGGCTTCGTCGCCGCGATCGCCGTCGCCGCCCTGGTCGGGCTGGTCAATGGCTGGTTCGTGACCCGGCTCAGGATCCCGTCCTTCCTGGTCACGCTCGGCATGCTGCTGGTGGTGCGCGGCACCGCGCTGTTCATCACCGACGGCTTCCCGCAGCGGACCTGGAATGCCGGCGGCAACTGGCTGGCCGAGCTGCTGGCCGGGGACTTCTTCATCGGCGGCTTCCGCCTCTACATGTCGCTGTTCTGGTTCATCGCCGCCGCGGTGGCGATGGGCTATGTCCTGAACCAGACCAAGGCCGGCAACTGGATCCAGGCCGCGGGCGGCAATCCCGGCGCGGCGCGGGCCCGCGGCGTGCGCGTCGGCCGCACCAAGATCGCGCTGTTCGTGCTGTCGGCCACGATGGCCGCGCTGGCGGGGGTGATCAGCTCGATCCGCACCTCGGCGGCCAACCCGAACAGCGGCACCGGCTACGAGCTCGAGGTCATCGCCATGGTCGTCATCGGCGGCACGGCGCTGAGCGGCGGGCGCGGCACCATCCTCGGCACGGTCCTGGGCATCTTCATCCTGCGGGTGATGCGCAACGGCATCGTGCTGATCGGCGTGCCCGGCCTGGCCTACAACATCTTCATCGGCGCGATCATCCTCGGGATGATGGCGCTGCACTCCTGGCTCGAACGCCGGCACCAGGCGGGGACCTGACAGCGATGGCCGAACCCCTGATCCGCATGGCCCACATCACCAAGTTCTACGGCCGGGTCCGGGCGCTCGAGGACGTCAGCGTGACGGTCGGCGAGCGCGAGATCGTCGGCCTTCTGGGCGACAACGGCGCCGGCAAGTCGACGCTGATCAAGATCCTCTCGGGGGCCGTGCTGCCGACCAGCGGGGACATCTTCATCCGCGGCCGCAAGGTGGAGATCAGAACCACCACCGACGCGATCGCCCACGGCATCGAGACGATCTACCAGGACTCGGCGCTGGTGACGCAGCTGTCGATCGCCCGCAACCTGTTCCTGGGCCGCGAGCCGATCCGGGGGCCGCGCCTGCTGAACCGCATGGACCACGCCGCCATGGAGGCGGTGGCGCGCGACCTGATGAAGAAGGTCGGCATCAGCAAGGACATCCCGCCCGACACGCCGATCGGCTCGCTGTCCGGCGGCGAGCGCCAGGCCGTGGCGATCGCCCGCGCGATGCATTTCGACAGCGAGCTGATCATCCTCGACGAGCCGACCAACAATCTGGGCGTGGCCGAGACGCAAGGCGTGCTGCGCTTCGTGCGCAACGCCCGGGATTCGGGGCATTCCTGCATCTTCATCGCCCACAACATCCACCATGTCTTCCAGGTGGTCGACCGCATCGTCGTGATGCGCCGCGGCCGCGTGGTGGCGGACGACATCGATCCCAAACACACAAGCATCGAGGAGGTCGAGCGGGTCATCACGGGATTGGCGGCATACGGTTCCAATGTCGTCGTTACGCCGACCGCGTAGCCGCCGACGCCTTCGAGCACACACCAGATCCCCCCAGGAACTCCCGGGCTAGACATCGTCGCGGATGCAGGCGAAGCGGTGGCCGGGCGCCGCCTCGCGCAACGGCGGCACCGCCCCGGCGCAGGCCGGCAGGGCGTGCGGGCAGCGGGTGCGGAAGACGCAGCCCGAGGGCGGGTCGTGCGGGCTCGGCGGCTCGCCGGCCAGGCGGATCCGCTGTGGCCGGCCAGCCATCGCCAGGCGCGGCGCCGCCGACAGCAGCGCCCGGGTGTAGGGGTGGCGGGGCGCGGTGAAGATCGCCGCCGCCGGCCCCTCCTCCATCACCCGGCCGAGATAGAGCACGACGACCCGGTCGCACAGATGCCGCACCACCGGCAGGTCGTGGCTGATGAACAGCATGGTCAGGCCGAGCTCGGCCCGGAGCGAGGACAAGAGCGCCATCACCTGGGCCTGGACCGAGACGTCGAGGGCCGAGACCGGCTCGTCCGCTACCAGGAAGTCGGGCCGGGTGGCCAGCGCCCGGGCGATGGCGATGCGCTGGCGCTGGCCGCCGCTGAAGGCGTGCGGATAGCGCTCGGCATGCTCGGGCTGCAGCCCGACCTGGAGCAGCAGCTCGCGCACCCGGCGCCGGCGCTCCGCCGCATCGGCCAGGCGGTGGATGCGCAGCCCGTCGGCGATCTGGGCGCCGACCCGGCGCCGCGGGTCGAGGCTGGAGAACGGGTCCTGGAACACCAGCTGCATGCGCCGGCGCAGCCGCCGCAGCGCCGCCCGGTCAAGCGCGGCGAGGTCGGTGCCGTCGAACAGCACCCGCCCGGCGCTGAGCGGCTGCAGGCCGAGCAGCAGCCGGCCGATCGTGCTCTTGCCCGAGCCGCTTTCGCCGACCAGGCCGACCGTCTCGCCGCGCGCCAGCGCCAGGCTGACATCGGTCACCGCCTGCACCGGCCGGCTCAGGCCGAACACGCCGCGCCCGCCGAAGCGGCGGCCGATGCCCTCGGCCACGACCAGAGGCGGCGTCACAGCGTCCTCCAGCACAGGTCTCGCATCCTCCGTTGCGCCCGCGGCGCGATCGGCCGCTGACCGCAGAATGCCCCAACATCGCCAAAGAAATCAGCCATCTTGCCCGTCTGGACGGCGCCCGGTCCCGCGGTTAGGACTATGTCCCGAACACGAGGCCCGAGGCGCGGCGCCTGGGGCGGCACAGGAGGCGTCGCTATGCCCGTTTGGCAGCCTGTTCGACTGGCGGGGATCGTCGTGGTTCTCGCATCGCTGGCCGCTGCCGCCCAGACGCCGCCGCCCGCTGAGATGCCGTCCGCCGAGACGCCGTGGGCCCAGACCTTCACCAACCCGCATCCGGCCGAGGACGACCTGGTCCTGCCGATGCCCTGCGGCGGGGCCATGGCCTTCCGCCGCGTCGAGGTCGAGAGCGGCGGCTGGCTGAACGACATGCGGGTGGCGCTCGGCGGCTCCGACCCCGATCTGGGCGTGATCGACGACCGCCGCTTCGACAATATCGCGGGCGCCTTCACCCCGACCGGAGACCAGACCCGGCGCTACTTCTATATCGGCAAATACGAGGTGACCCGGTCGCAGTACGAGGCGTTGAGCGGCACCTGCAGCCCGCCGACCATGCGGGGCCGGGAGCCGGTCGTCGACATCTCCTGGTTCGACGCGCTGGCCTTCGCCGAGCACTACACCGAATGGCTGATGGCCCATGCCCGGGACAAGCTGCCGAAGGAGGGCGAGCTGTCGGGCTATCTGCGCCTGCCGACCGAGGCGGAGTGGGAGTTCGCCGCGCGGGGCGGCATGGCGGTCTCGGCGCTCGACTTCGTCGGCGACCGCTTCCCGATGGCGGGCGGCAACCCCGCCAGTTCCATCTGGTTCCAGGGCAGCCAGTCGGCCGGCGGCCGGATCCATCCGGTCGGGCTGCTGCAGCCGAACCCGCTCGGCCTCTACGACATCCTCGGCAACGCCTCGGAGCTGATCTTCGAGCCGTTCCGGCTGAACCGGCGCGGCCGGCTGCACGGCCAGGCGGGCGGCTTCATCATCCGCGGCGGCGACTTCCTGACCCCACTCGATCAGGTGCGTAGCGCCACCCGCACCGAGTTGCCCTATTTCTCCGAGAAGACCGGCCAAGCCACGGCGCTGCGCCAGGTCGGGTTGCGGCTGGTGATCGCCGCGCCGGCGATCGTCTCGGCCGAGCGGCTGACCGCGCTGCAGAAGGAATACGAGGCGCTAGCGGCGCCCGATCCGGGGCAGGAGACCGCGCAGCAGGAGTCGACCGCCATCCGCGACCTCGACACCGCCGCCCTGACCACCGACGACCCGGCCCTGCGCGCCAGGCTGCAGCGGATCTCGCAGGATCTGCGCAACGCGATCACCGAGCGCAACGACGCGCGCGACCGCGCCATCCGGCTGATGATCAATCTCGGCGCCTTCTTCGGCAACAAGCTGCGCACCGACCAGCTGCGGCTGGCCAGCGTCGGCAAGGCGATCGACGACGTGGCGCGGCCGGCCCTGGCGGAGATGCAGCGGCGCCTCAACGGCAGGGCGGAGGGCATCGAGGCCCTCGCCCGCGCCGAGCAGCAGGTGGCCGAGATGGAGGCGCAGCGCGAGGCGCTGCGGGTCGGGGTGAGGCTGTCGCTCGAGAACTACGCCGACACCGTCTTCACCATGGCCGGCGACTATTCGCCGGAGGTCATCCAGGCGCAGTTCGAGCTGCTGAAGAGCGAGCTGCAGGCGCGCAATGCGGGCGAGCTGATCCCGTATGCCGCCTTGTTTGTCGCGCATATGGAGGCCTATCGCGCCCAGGGCACGGCCGACCCCGCGGCATGGATGAAGGATCTGAACCGGTAGCGCCGCGGCCGCGGCGCAGCGAAGGGGACCCGAGATGACGAGACGATTGGCAGCGATCCTCGCCCTGGCCGGAACGGCCGCGGTGTCCGGCTGCGCCGGCAGCGGCGACCCGCATGAGGGCGGCTTCATCACCGGCGTCACCAATCTGATGTCGGGCGGCTATCAGCAGCGGATCGACCAACGCCAGGCGGAGGTGGCGTCGCTCGGCGCCGAGCAGGCCCAGCTGCAGGCCCGGGCCGACGCGATCCGGCAGGAGCAGGCGCAGGTGGACCGCGAGCTCGGCGCCGCGCGGACCCGGATGGCGCAGCTGAACCGCCGCATCGCCGCGCTGCGGGCCAAGGCTTCGGCCGCCGACGCCGCCAAGCTGGATGATGCCCAGCGGCGCCTGGCGCTGGCCCGCAGCAAGGCGAGCGAGGCCGCCAACCGCGACCGCGCGACCAGCGACCGCGCCGCCGACGTCGCCGATCTGCAGCAGGTGCTGGATTCGGTCGGCGGCCTGGTGGACGAGATCGCCCGGACGACGCCGACGAGCTGAGGCAGGCACCCCGTTGTTGCACGTTCCGGCGCCGACGACGGCGGCCGGGTTGCGCCGACACATCTTCCGGCGTTGATTAGCGTCTACTTCTTTCCTGGCATCAATCTCGCTATGTCGTCGGCACTGAGGCCGATGTCATCCGCGATACTGGCCAAAGGAATCCCCACCACGCCTTCTATGGACCGCAACCAGCGGGCAAATCCCAGGAACACATTTTCGTTTGACTTATCGACCTCGAAGATTCCGTTACTTATATGCGATTCGTGTATCCGGTCGATCAGGTCACTGAAGGTCGCTACATTCTCTTTGATTTCCCGCAACTCGAGCTTCTCGATCTCTCGAATCAGATGCGTCTCCTGCTCCAAACTCATGATGGTTGGATACTGGCTTGCAAGAGACGCGAGTTCCTTGATCGACATGGCTAGAACGGCGAGTTGTCCAGGGGGATATGCGCGGCATTCGGGTCGGAAGCGAATGGTCCCCAACGGCCGCCGGCTCCGGGCGGCAAGGTTCCTCCCGGCGGGGGCCCCGCCAGATAGTTCCCGCCTGGCCCCCTGATGCTGACGGTTGGTCCCGTTGCCGCATTCGAGCCCGGATAGTTCTGGACCGCGTTCGGGTTGATTCCGTGCCCCCACATGCGATACGGGCCCTCCTGATATCTGAATCCCCCCGTCGGGAACTGCTGCGGATTGGGCTGCCACATGTTGGGCAGCCCTCCCGGTTGCGGCTGTCCTTGCGCCGACCACGCTTGAACATCCGCGTAATTCATTCTCCCGTTTCGGACCATCTGCGAGGGATCAGTGGGTCGGGCCGCGAATCTGCCGGTCTGGGAGTCCCTCCACCGGTTCACGTTGCGATCCCAGTGGCAACTTAATCCAAGCGGATCAACCCACATGATCGGGTTCGGCGCGAACCGGTACAAGTTCTCGCCACCCATAAGGCCAATCGGATCCGGGCCAATGAAACAACCTTCGTCCGGCGCAAAATATCGAAATCTGTTGTAGTGAAGATTGGTTTCGACGTCGTGATACTGCCCCTGGAACCGAAGCGGATTGGGCACCAGGGCAATCCTGGTTGCCGCCACACCGCCCCAGGCCTTCAGCTCCCCCTGCCATACGATCGCGCCGTCATCGTTCGTCACTTCCTGCGGCGTGCCGACGACATCGCAGTGATAGTGAAAGACCTGCCCCTCGCCGTTCGGTTCGGCGCGCCGGATCTGCGCCAATGGCCGGAAGCTCCGCGGCTCGAACAGATATACCACCGCGAGCGGGTCGGAGACCGCCGCGCCCGGTCGCCCGCTGCCTTCGGCAAGGAGCAGGTCCCCCGTCCAAAGGAATTCCGTCCGCGCCTCCGCGAGCAGCGGCACCGGTGTCTCGGCCAGATTCGCCGCGGGTGGCCCCCAGGCCCGCGTCTCCTTCCACACGCGGCGGCCCAGCGCGTCATAGCCGAATTTCGTCTCGCGCCGGCCGAGGCGGCTGACCTCGATCACCGAGGCCAGCTGGTTGTCCGGCCCGTAGCCGTAGAGGACCTCTACGCCTTGACGGGCGCCCCTGGCCTCGCGGATGCGGTTGCCGCTGGCGTCGTACTCGAAGTGCCGGTCGCCGTGGACCAGCAGCCGGTCGCCGCGCGCGGCGCCGCCGAGGACATCCGCCGCCTCTCCCGAGGCGAGAATATTGCCGGCGGGGTCGACGACGAAATCCTCCGGCCGGTCGCCGGTCACCTGCAGCAACCGTTCGCAGGCATCGTATCTGTAGTTCCGGACGCCGCGATGCCAGTCGCCGATCGAGACGATCAGATCCGCAGGGTCGTATCGGTACCACCGGCCCAGCACCGGGTCTGCCGGCTTGCCCTCCGCCCATGCGCTTCGGCGCGCCAGCCGGCCCTGCGGGTCGTATTCGCTGACCGATTGCAGCGCCCCCGTCTGCCGAGCGACTTCCCGCCCGGCGTCGTTCCGCTCGACGCGCGCCACCGCTCGACCGGCGAAGCCGATATCGGCGAATTCGTCGGTATCGTCGTAACCGATCGCGATTTCACGTCCGTCCGGAAGCACCGTCGCAACACGACGTCGCCGCCCGTCGTAGCGGTGACGCAGGACATGCTGGTCCTGATGCTCCTCCAACAGATCGCCGGCCGCGTCGTAGACGAAGCGGACCGAGCGCGTCGGGTTGATTGCCTGGGACAACCGGCCCGCCGGATCATAGTCGAAGCGATGAACCGTTCCGTCGGCGAACCGCTTCTCGAGAAGGCGCCCCAGCGGATCACGACGATATTCTGTGACCCGCCCTCCCGCATCATCATGCCGGAGGAGACGGCCGGCCATATCGTAGATGTAGCGCTGCTCGCGCCCATCGAAGCCGACTTCCCGAACACGCCGGCCGGCGAGGTCGTAGTCGAAAACGTAGTGTTCACCCTTCGGGTTGATCAGCCCGATCAGATTGAGCTCGCTGTCATAGCGGTAGCTCAAGACGCTGCCGTCCGGGTTGGACCGACGAACCGGGTATGGCAGGCCGTCATACGCCCAGGCGGTTTCGCGCCCGGCCGCGTCGCGATGCAAGGTGACACGGCCTTCCGGATCATAGGCCAGCACGGTCCGGGCGCCATCGGGCCTATCGATCCGGATCACGCGGCCGGCATCGTCCCGCATCAGGCGGATCGGCGCTTCCCCGACGATCTGGCCGGCGACCAGCCGCCCTAGGGCATCATGGTCGAACCGCCGGCATACACCGCGCTCCGTCGCCTCCCAGGCAAGGTTTCCGGCTGTGGTCCAGCCAAAGCGGCTGCGAATGCCCTCCGCATCGAGGACGGCGATCGGGAGGCCGCGCAGATCACGGACGTAGCGCTGTTCCCGGCCTGCCGGATCGACATAGCGGGCCAGGTTGCCGCGCGCGTCATACTCGAATTGGTGGCGTCTGCCGCCCGGCTCCTCCACCTCGATCGGCTCATCGAGGCAGGGGAGCGTCAGCGCCTCCCGCCCATCCGCCGCGTAGCGCAGGCGAATGACGCCGCCGATCGGGTCCACGATCTGCGCCGGACGCCCCAGATCGTCATAGGCCCAACCCGACCGCCCGCCGATCGGGTTGATGGCGAGCACCACGCGGCCCGCCCCGTCGTAGTCACGCACGATGCGGCCGCCGCAGGTATCGATCTCCAGCGTCACGAGACCGAGCTCGTTCCAGTGGTACTCGGTGACGCCGCCGCGTCCGTCCCGGACGGTCGTCCTACGATTTGCCTCGTCGTAGGCGAAGCGACAGCGGAAGTATCCGCCGTCCCCCCAAGTGTTCACACAGCGGGCCGCCTTACCGCGCGCCGGATCATCCCACTCGAAATGAAACGCCAGTCCGCCCGGGCGGACCCGACGGACCATCAGGTCGCCCTGATACTCGTACGAGAAGACGGCGCCACCCGCCCTGCGCACCTCCAGAAGATGGCCCGAGGCATCATAGCGATAGGCAACGAGCCGCAGCTTCCCGTCGCCCGACGGCGCCTGGCCGTCAATGGCCAGGATCCGGCCCGCCGCGTCGGTTGCGACATCGAGCGTGCGACCGCCGCTGTCGACGATGCGCTGCAAGCGCCCGTCGGGGCCGCGGTCGACCACGATCGCGTTGCCGTTCGGGTCGGCTATGCCGACGAGGTGCCGCAGCCCGACAACCGCTCCCGTCGCGAAATCGAAGCGCAGCCCGCTGTAGTCGGTCACCCAGAAGCGGTCGCCCTCCGTGTGGAGGATCAGCCGCTCCGCCGTGTTGAGCGACGGATGGCCGGGTCTCGGCGGCTCGAACAGCACATACCGCCCGTCGTCGTGACGCAGGGTGAACAGACTGCGCCCGCCGCCGGGCAGGATCAGAGCCATGTCCAGCGAATTGTGCCAGCCGCGCCCGAGTTCGCCGTCGATCGTCGAGCTGGAGATCCACAGGCGGGACCAGGTCAGGGGCAACGGCCCGGGCAGCTCGAAATCGGTCTCGTTCGAGGCCAGCTCGCCGGTGGCCACATCGATCGGATCCGCCCTGAAGACGCGCGGCCCCAGCTTGTTGCCGGCATAGCCGCCGGCCATGCCCCCCGCAAACCCGCCGATCGCTTCGCCCCAAGCGCGGCCCTTGGCGCCGCCCAAGACCTCGCCGATGGTGCCGCCGAGCTTGGTTCCACCCCATCCGCCAGCCGCTCCGAGGCCTGCGGTGAGGCCGAACCGCCCCAACGCCATGAACCCGCCCAGCGTCGTGCCGCAGGCGCTGGCCCCACCGATGAACGCGGCTGCGCCGCCAGCGAGCAGCGCCACCGCTGTGCCGACGATCACCATGCCCTGTGCGATCTGCTGCAGGACCTGCGGCACCTCGGGGCTGATCGCGCGGTACTGCCCGGGATCGGCGCCGATGAAGACGTTCGGCGACCCCTCGGAGATCTTGGCATCGCAGACGGTGCGGTCGCCCTTGCGCGAGGCCGCCCCCATCTCGATGAACACGGTCCGGCTGCCCTCGGCCAGGAACTGCGGGCTCTGGTGGTCGCTGCAGGCGGCTACGTCCATGGTCGCCGGCGCCGAGGTTGCCCGCGCCGCCGGACGGTTGTTGATGAAGACGGTGAAGGCGCCGGTGGAGATCGCTCCGGTGACGGTCGTGTACTCCTGACCGATGCTCATCCCCGCGAGCGCGCCTCCCCCCGTTGCGGCCACCGCCCCGCCGACCGCCGCGACCACCGCCAGCGCCGCGCCGCCGGTGGCGACCGTCGCCGCCACGATGGCCACGCCGACCACGGCGCCGACGAGCGCACCCACCAGGAAGCCCATCATCGCGCTGCTGTGGGCGATCGGGTCCCCGAGACGGGCGGCGGCGAAGGCGGAGTCCATGGGTGGACCGTCAGGCCGTCGGTGCCGCCGGCGCGGCCCAGGAGAAGGTGCCGAGGATGCGCTGGAAGGTCTTGTCCGCGGCCGGGAAATCGGCCTCCGATGCAGTGTTGGTGATGGTCAGGACCCGCGCCGCGTCGATCATCGCATAGACCTGGCGCTGCTGCAGGAAACCCTGCTCCACGCTGTTCCAGCGAAACACGATCTCGACGCAGTCCCGGCCATCCAGCACGCCCTCGCGGCGCAGCTTCAGCCGGAAATCCTTGGCCCGGTGGCCCAGGTCATGCACCTGCCGCGACACGAAGGCGTCGAGATCCTCGCCGGTCTTCACCCGGTCCGACGCCACCAGGACGTTCGGCGTCACCGGCTGGCCGGCCTTGGCCGGCGCCGCGAAGATGGTCATGGTGCGGTCCGTCCAGTTGTCCGGAACGCTGATCGAGAAGTCGCGATTTACGCTGGTCTGAGCCACCCGAGGCCTCGTCTTTCGCTGCGATCACAGTTTCTTGAGCATGTCCGACGCCGCCTTGGCCGCGGCCTGCTTTGCCGCGTCCCCGGCCGTCCCCGCGGCCTGGCGCGCGGCATCGGCGACCTGCCGGCCGCCCGGCGGCGCGGAGGGCAGGTCGCCGGGGACGGCGTCGCGGG